>JBMORG010000025.1:0-155600 GCA_049322355.1 Thermodesulfobacteriota bacterium
CCGGTGGCGTTGGAGAAAGAGCTGCGCTTTGCCATCCGGGAAGGCGGCCGCACCGTGGGCGCCGGCGTGGTGAGCGAGATTATTGAATAGGTTCATGGAGCACAGGCTGGAAAGCCTGTGGCTACCGTGAAAATGGAATAAGGGTACATTCATGATTACGCCCAAGATTCGCATTCGCTTGCGATCTTACGACTACAAGCTGCTGGACAAATCGGTCCTGGAGATCGTGGAAACGGCCCGGAGCACCGGGGCCCGGGTGGCGGGGCCCATTCCGCTGCCCACGGAAATCAACAAATATACCGTGCTGCGGTCCCCGCACATCGACAAGAAATCCCGGGAGCAGTTCGAAGTCCGGACTTACAAGCGCCTGATGGATATTCTGGAGCCGACCCAGCAAACCATGGACGCCATCAGCAAGCTGGATTTGGCGGCCGGGGTGGACGTAGAAATTAAAGTATAGTTTTCTGTTTTCGGTTTTCGGTTTTCTGTAAAAAACAAAACCGGAAATAGAACCTTGGAAATAAGAGATTGGTTTTCGGCTTTCTGTTTTCCCTGGGCTTAAGCGCAACCCCGCAGAAAACAGAAAACAGAAAACAGAAAACAGGAGTTTTAAAATGCCTGGGGGCTTAATCGGCAAGAAATTGGGCATGACACGAATCTTCGATAATGACGGCATGGCAATGCCGGTCACGGTTATCGAAGCCGGCCCTTGTTTTGTGGTGCAGAAGAAGACCGCGGCCAAAGACGGCTACGAGGCCCTGCAAATGGGGTTTGACCGGCAGGCCTTGACCAAGTGCAATAAACCGGAAAAAGGTCACTTCGAAAAGCACAGCGCCAAAAGCGGTTTCAAGCATCTCCGGGAATTCCGGGTGGACGAAAGCTCTGATTTTGAAGAGGGGCAGGAAATCACCGTGGAGGTTTTTGAGATCGGCGACCGGGTGGACGTAATCGGCACCAGCAAGGGAAAAGGGTTTGCCGGCACCATCAAGCGATGGAACTTTCATCGGGGTCCCATGGGCCACGGCTCCATGTCCCACCGGGCTCCGGGCTCCATCGGCGCCAGCGCCTATCCCTCCCGGGTAGTTAAAGGCAAGAAGCTGCCGGGCCATATGGGCAATGCCCGGGTGACTATAAAGAATCTGGAAGTGGTGGATGTGCGCCCCGAAGAGAACCTGCTGGTGGTGAAAGGGGCCATACCCGGCCCGCGCCAGGGCCTGGTGCTCATCCAGAAGGCCGGGTAAGAAAATGCCGACGATTGATATTTATAATATTGCCAAGGAAAAAGTCGGGGAATTGGACCTCAAAGACGAAATCTTTGGGGTGGAAGTCAAGGGCCACGTGCTCCATGAAGTGGTGACCTGGCAGCGGGCCTGCCGAAGGTCCGGCACCGCGTCCACCAAGACCCGGGGCGAAGTGCGGGGCGGCGGGCGCAAACCCTGGCGCCAGAAGGGCACCGGCCGGGCCCGGTCCGGCAGCAGCCGCTCCCCCATCTGGAAAGGCGGCGGCACCACCTTCGGTCCCCGGCCCCGGAGCTATGCTTACGCGTTGCCCAAGCAGGTGCGGCGCCTGGCCCTGAAGATGGCGCTCTCCAGCAAAGTGGCGGACGGACGTTTGGTGGTGTTGGACGCTTATCCGCATACCTCTCCTAAAACCAAAGACTTTGTCCAAGTCCTGAAAACTTTTGAGATCAACAAGGCCCTATTTATCTTTGCGGAAGAGAACACCGCCCTGGAACTCTCCGCCCGGAACGTGCCGGGAATCCAGGTAATGCCCTCCGTAGGGTTGAACGTTTACGATATCCTCAAATACGAGCACCTGGTGTTGTTTTCCCCGGCGGTGGACCAGATCGAAGCGAGGTTGGCCAAATGAAGGCGTACCATCATTTGATCAAAGGGGCGATCATCACGGAAAAGACGCATTCCCAAAAGGAAGCAGGGAATAAGCTGACCTTCCGGGTGGATATGAAGGCCAACAAGATCGAGATCCGGAAGGCTATTGAAGATATTTTCAAGGTCAAGGTCCTGGGAGTGAACACGGTCCATGTCCGGGGGAAGCAGAAACGCCTGGGGCGGACCCAGGGCAAGCGGCCCGACTGGAAGAAAGCGGTGGTCACTTTGGCGCCGGGAGAAAAGATTTCCGGTTTTGAAGGATTATAACTTGGCGTTCTTGGCGGCTTGGCGAGAGAAAAGATTTTCACGCAAAAACGCACGTTAAAAAGAGTAGCATCACGCCAAGACGCAAAGGCGCAAAGTAAAGACTAAGGAAAACGCAGATGGCACTGATTTCCAGAAAGCCCACTTCAGCGGGGCGGCGGTTCCAGACGGCCACGGATTTTGCCGAGATTACCCGGTCCGAGCCGGAAAAGAGCCTGGTCGTCACCCTGAAAAAGACCGGGGGCCGGAATAATTACGGCCGGGTCACCGCCCGCCATCGGGGTGGGGGCCACAAGCGGCGCTACCGTCTTATTGATTTCAAGCGCAACAAGCTGGAAGTTCCGGCTAAAGTGGCCAGCATCGAATACGACCCTAACCGCACCACCCGGATTGCGCTGCTTCACTATATGGACGGGGAGAAGCGCTATATCCTGGCACCCCAGGACCTGCGGGTGGGAGACATGGTGGTCTCTTCCGCCGAAGCGGACATCAAGCCGGGCAACTCCCTGCCGTTGCAGAATATTCCCACCGGCACCCTGGTGCACAACGTGGAGTTGAAGCCGGGAAAAGGCGGGCAGATGGCCCGGGCCGCGGGCTCTTACGCCCAGTTGATGGCCAAAGAAGGCAAGATGGCCCACCTGAAACTGCCGTCGGGCGAAGTGCGGATGGTGCCGGTGGACTGCCGGGCCACCATCGGCCAGCTAAGCAACGTGGAGCAGGAAAACGTCTCCCTGGGCAAGGCCGGGCGGACCCGCTGGTCCGGCAAGCGGCCCCATGTCCGGGGTGTCGCCATGAACCCGGTGGACCATCCCATGGGCGGCGGTGAAGGCAAGTCTTCGGGCGGCCGCCATCCGTGTACGCCGTGGGGCGTGCCCACCAAGGGATATAAGACCAGAAAACCCAAAGCCAGTGACCGGTACATCGTGAAACACCGGTCGAAGAAGTAGAGGGGAAGATCGTGGCCCGTTCACTGAAAAAGGGACCTTATGTGCAGGACAGCCTCCAGGCCAAGGTGTTTAAGGCCCGGGAGACTCAGGACCGCAAAGTGATCAAGACCTGGTCGCGTCGGTCCACCATTACTCCGGAATTTATCGGATTAACTTTGGCGGTCCATAACGGCAAGAAATTTATCCCGGTTTACGTCACTGAAAACATGGTGGGGCACAAGTTAGGGGAGTTTTCGCCCACCCGGCATTTCGGGGGCCACGCCGGCGACCGCAAAACCAAAGTGGGTAAAAAATAGCCATGGAAGTCAAGGCAAGCGCCAAATATCTGCGCATTTCGCCCTTCAAACTGCGGTTGGTGACCCGGACTCTTCCCGGCAAGAAGGTGGAAGACGCCCTGGCCATGCTCCAGTTCATGCCCCAGCGGGGGGCGCGGTTGGTGCGCAAAGTGGTAATGTCCGCGGTGGCCAATGCCGAGCAGCGGCCCCAGATTGACGTGGATACCCTGGTAATCAAAGGCGTCCAGGTGGACGGCGGCCCCTCCCTGAAGCGCTTTCAGGCGCGGGCCATGGGGCGGGTCAACCGCATCCTGAAGCGGAGCAGCCATATTACCGTGGTCCTGAAGGAAGGGACCGGGAAATGATCGTTTTATAAGGAGGCATGGATTGGGCCAGAAAGTTCATCCCATAGGATTCCGTCTGGGGAGCTATCGCAAATGGGACTCCGTTTGGTTCGCCCGGAAGGATTTTGCATCCCTGGTGCTGGAGGATCGCAAGATTCGGGAGTTCATCAAAGACGACAAGGAACTCAAAGGGGCGGGGATCGCCGGACTGGACATCAAACGGGCGGCCAACAAGCTGACCATTAAGATCCATACCTCCCGGCCGGGGATGGTTATCGGCCAGAAGGGCAAGAAAATCGAGGACCTGCGCCGCCGCCTGGAAAAAGTGGTGGGCCGGGACCTGGTCATCGATGTGCACGAAGTGCGCAAACCCGAAATCAACGCCCAACTGGTGGCAGAAAACATTGCCCAGCAACTGGAGCGCCGGGTTTCCTTCCGTCGGGCCATGAAAAAGTCAGTAGGCCAGGCCTTGAAGTTCGGGGCCAAGGGCATCAAGATCCGCTGCAAGGGCCGTTTGGCCGGGGCGGAAATCGCCCGGCAGGAATGGTACCGGGAAGGCCGGGTCCCGCTGCACACCCTCAGGGCTTTCATTGATTACGGGTTTGCCGAAGCCCGGACGACCTACGGGATCATCGGGGTCAAAACCTGGATCTTCCACGGCGAAGTCCTGGGCGTAGAAGAGAGCATGGGATTTTAACTGCAGGTTCTGGGTCTTAGGTTCCGGGTTCTGAGATAGAACGACATTGAAAGTCCCCCTTTTGTAAGGGGGGATTTAGGGGGATTAGATGCATTCATTCCCAAGTTGCACTTGGGAACGACATTGAATACCAAGCTAAGCTTGGGAACGAGGTTGTGGAAAATCCCCCCGACCCCCCTTTAGAAAAGGGGGGAGGTTAAGGAAAAGACAATGCTAGCACCAAAACGGGTTAAACATCGGAAAGTCATGCGGGGCCGGCGCCGGGGCCAGGCCTCCCGGGGCAATTACGTGGCCTTCGGGGAATATGGCCTGATGGCCGAAGAATGTGGTTGGATTACGGCCCAACAGATTGAGGCAGCCCGAATCGCCATCACCCGCCACGTCAAACGCGGCGGCAAAATCTGGATTCGGATCTTCCCGGATAAGCCCTTCACCAAGAAGCCGGCGGAAACCCGCATGGGGAAAGGGAAGGGCGGTCCGGAAGGTTGGGTCGCAGTGGTGCGGCCCGGGCTCATCCTCTATGAGATGGCCGGGGTAGACCGGGAAGTAGCCAAAGAAGCTATGCGTCTGGCTTCCCATAAATTGCCTATCCCCACCAAGTTCGTGGAGAAGGAGCAGACGACGGCGGAGGCCAGCATATGAAGGCCGCGGATTTACGGGATCTGACCAATGAGGAACTGCAGGCCAAAATGAAAGAGGTCTCGGAAGAGTTGTTCAACCTGAACTTTCAACATAGCCGGCAGCAATTGGACAACACCGCCCGGCTGGGGCAGGCAAGGAAAGACCTGGCCCGGGTGAAGACGGTATTGAGGCAGAAGGCCGGGGAATAACCCGGGAGGGTTAGACAGGTTATGGAAAAGCAAGGCGGTGTGCGCAAGACCAGGATCGGCATGGTGGTCAGCGACAAGATGGACAAGACCGTGGTGGTGGAAGTGAAGCGCCTGGTGGCCCACCCCCTCTACCATAAGATCATTCGGCGCCGGGTCAAAATTAAAGCCCATGACGCCGGCAACAGCTGCCAGGTAGGCGATAAAGTCCTGCTGGAAGAGACCCGGCCCTTGAGCCGGGATAAACACTGGCGGGTCAAGGAAATCCTGGAGAAGGCCCAATAAGCCTTTTTTTGTCTGTTTTGTAAGTGGCGTGAGGATAGAATCATGATTCAGGTTCAGACACAAATGACAGTGGCGGACAACTCCGGCGCCAAGAAGGTTTCCTGTATCCGGGTGCTGGGGGGCACCAGAAGGCGGTATGCCCGGGTGGGGGATATCGTCATCGTGGCGGTGAAGGAGGCCCTGCCCCACTCCAAAGTGAAAAAGGGAGACGTGATGCGGGCTGTGGTGGTGCGCACCGTGAAAGAGACACGGCGCCCCGACGGCTCCTACATCAAGTTCGATGATAACTCCGCGGTGCTCATCAACCCCCAGGGCGATCCCATCGGCACCCGGATTTTCGGGCCGGTGGCCCGGGAACTGCGGGCTAAGCGGTTTATGAAGATCATCTCCCTGGCCCCGGAGGTGCTCTAATGGCCAAGGTCAACAAAGCGGCAGAGCCCGTTAAGATTCGATTGAAGAAAAACGACCTGGTGGAGGTGACCACCGGCAAAGAGCAGGGAAAAACCGGCAAGATCTTGAAGGTGTTCCGGGACAAAAATCAGGTGCTTATTGAGAAGGTCAACATGATCAAGCGGCATACCCGGCCCAGCCCCACCACCGGGCAAGGGGGGATCGTGGAAAAGGAAGCGCCGGTGTATGTTTCCAAAGTAAAGCTCATTTGCCCCAAGTGTACCACCGCCAGCCGGTTTAGCATGACCACCACCGGGGAAGGCAAGAAGGCCCGGGTATGTCTGAAATGCAAGGAATTGATTGATGGCTGATAAGGGATCAGAAAAGGACAAGGCCAAGGCGGCGGCCAAAGGCCAAGGCAAACAGGAGAAGAAGGCGGCCAAGGGCGTCGAGAAGCCGGCGGAAAAAGCTGCGGCGAAACCGGCGGCCCCGGCGGCGGCCTTCACCGGCAAGCCGCGCCTGTGGGAATTTTACCGGAGTGAGTGCGTTCCCCGGATGATGCAGGAGTTCAAGTACAAGAGCCCCATGCAGGTCCCTCGGCTGCAAAAGGTTGTGGTGAACATCGGCTTAGGGGAGGCCATCCAGAACATCAAGCTGTTGGAGTCGGCTTCCGCAGAATTGGCGGCCATCACCGGCCAGAAAGCGGTGGTGACCCGGGCCAAGAAGTCTATCGCGGCGTTCAAGCTCAGGGAAGGCATGCCCATCGGCTGCATGGTCACGCTCCGCCGGGAGCGGATGTACTACTTCCTGGATAAGCTGATGAACGTGGTGCTGCCCCGGGTGCGGGACTTTCGGGGTGTGAGCGAAAAGGCTTTTGATGGCCGGGGCAACTACACCCTGGGCATTAAAGAGCAGATTATCTTCCCGGAGATCGACTACGACAAGATCGACAAGGTCAAAGGGATGAACATCACCATTGTCACCAGCGCTCCCACGGATGAAGAAGGGAAGTTTCTTTTAAATCTATTGGGGTTGCCTTTTAGAAAATAGATGTAAGGGCAGGTTTAAAACCTACCCCTACGGAGACAAGTAGAATGGCCAAGAAATCGTTGATAGCCAAGGCAAAGCGCGAACCCAAATACCCGGTGCAGAAATACAACCGCTGTCCCATATGCGGCCGGCCCCGGGCCTTTCTGAGGCGGTTCGGCATCTGCCGCATCTGTTTCCGCACCATGGCCCTGAAGGGAGAGATCCCCGGGGTAACGAAATCCAGCTGGTAGGACACATTATATGAGTATGACCGACCCCATCGCCGATATGCTGACCCGGATTCGCAACGCCGGGGGGGCGCGGTTCGACAAGGTGGATATTCCTGCATCCCGCATGAAGATCAACCTGGCGCGCATCCTCAAAGAAGAAGGGTTTATTAAGAATTACAAAGTTATTAAAGACAATCGCCAGGGCATCTTGCGGGTCTATCTGAGATACGGTGAGCATCAGCTGCCGCTCATCCAGGGCCTGAAACGGATCAGCAAACCCGGACGGCGGGTGTATCGGAGCCATGGCGAGCTGCCCAAAGTACAGGGCGGCCTGGGAGTGGCAGTCATTTCCACCTCCCAGGGGGTCATCACCGACCGGCAGGCACGCAAGCTGAACGTGGGCGGCGAGGTCTTGTGCGAGATTTGGTAAGGGTAAAGATATGAGTCGCATCGGAAAATTACCGGTCCCTTTGCCCAAAGGGGTGAAGGCCAAGATGGAAGAGGGCAGGCTGGTGGTCACCGGTCCGAAAGGGACCCTGAGCCAGCTGATGCCTCCCCGGGTCAACGTCGTTATTGGCGATAAAGATATCAAGGTGGAACCCCAGGATGACAACAGGCTCTCCCGTTCTTACTGGGGGTTGGCCCGCACCCTGGCGGCTAACATGGTCACCGGGACCACCGAAGGGTTTACCAAAGTACTGGAGTTGGTGGGTACCGGCTACAAAGTGGAGGCCAAGGGCGACGTCCTGGTATTCAATGTGGGTTACTCCAATCCGGTGGAATTTCCTCTGCCCAAGGGGATTTCGGCCAAAGTGGAAAAGGCCAACCGCATCGAGCTCACCGGGGCCAACAAAGAAGAGCTGGGCCAGACAGTGGCGGTGATTCGGCGCCTGCGGCCACCCGACCCATATAAAGGTAAGGGTATCAAGTTTGCCGGGGAAGTGATTCGCCGCAAGGTGGGCAAGGCCGGCGGCCGTTAAAGGAGAGAGAGCATGAACCCCAAAGAAGCGGCGCGCCAGAAGCGTAAACAGCGGATCAAGAAGAAACTTGGCGGGGGAGACCGGTTGCGACTTTCGGTCTTCCGCAGCTCCAAACATATCTACGTGCAGATCATCGATGACGGCAAAGGTCAAACTTTGGCGGCGGCCTCGACGTTGAGCGGCGAACTGAAAGACCAACTCGGCGGTATGAAAAAGGTGGATGCGGCTAAGGCAGTGGGTAAGCTCCTGGCGGCAAAGGCCAAGGCCCAGGGGATTGACAAAGTCGTTTTCGACCGTAACGGTTTTCTCTACCACGGCCGCGTAAAGGCGGTAGCGGACAGTTGCCGGGAACACGGCCTGGAATTTTAGGAGGATAGCTTGTTCGAGCCAGAGGCATCGGAATTTACCGATAAGGTAGTAAGCATCAGTCGCGTCGCCAAGGTGGTCAAAGGTGGACGCCGCTTTCGCTTCAGCGCCATAGTCGTGGTGGGCGACGGCCAGGGCAAGGTGGGCGCGGGTCTGGGTAAGGCCCATGAAGTGCCCGAAGCCATCCGCAAGGCCGTGGAGCAGGCCAAGAAGTCCATGATCACGGTCCCCATACTCAATAGTACCATTCCCTACCAGGTAACGGGGGAGTACGGGGCGGGCCGGGTTCTCTTGAAGCCGGCTTCTGAAGGCACCGGGGTCATCGCCGGCGGTCCGGTGCGGGCGGTGGTGGAAGTGGCAGGCATTAAGAACGTCCTGACCAAGTGTCTTGGTTCCCACAATCCCCACAACGCGGTGAAGGCCACCATGGTGGCCTTGGGGATGCTGGCGTCTCCGGAGGAAGTGGCCACCCGGCGCAACCGGCCTCTGGCGGAAATGGTGGGATAAAACTTTCTTCTTAGCGCCTCGACGGCTTGGCGAGAGATATTTCACGCCAAGGCCCAAAGACGCAAAGATAGAGGATTAAGTTATGTTTCTGGAAATAACCTTAAAGAAAAGCCCCATCGGCCGGCCGCCGAAGCACCGTTTGACCCTTAAGACCTTGGGATTGACCCGTTTACAGAAAACGGTGCGGCACCGGGAAACCCCTGCCATTTTGGGGATGGTGCGCCAGGTGGAGCATCTCCTCCAGGTGCGGCAGGTCCCCGAAGGAGAATAGCAGATGCGCCTTTCGGAATTACAACCCAGTCCGGGTTCCAAGCATAAAAAGAAACGCGTCGGCCGCGGCCCCGGTTCCGGTTGGGGCAAAACTGCAGGCCGGGGCTTCAAAGGTCAGAACTCCCGGGCCGGTGGCGGCACCAAGCCGGGATTTGAAGGCGGCCAGATGCCCCTGACCCGGCGCATCCCCAAGCGGGGTTTCAACAACATGTTCCGGCAAGCCTGGACCATTGTGAACCTGCGGGACCTGAACCGGTTCCCGGCTGACACGGTGGTGGACGAAGCCGCACTAAAGTCCGCGGGCCTGGTGAAAAATCAGGTGAAGCGGATCAAGCTGTTGGGCCAGGGCGAGGTGACGGTGCCCTTGGTGGTCAAGATCCAGGCGGTGAGCTCCCAGGCCAAAAGCCGGATTGAAGCTGCCGGAGGTCGAGTGGAGGTCGTCTAAGTGTCCGCGTTTTCCAGCATCGCCAAGATCCCGGAGTTGAAACGCCGCATCATCTTCACTTTGTTGATGCTGGCGGTTTACCGGCTGGGTTGCCAGATCCCCACCCCGGGGATCGACGCCGATGCCTTGATGCGTTTTTTTGCGGCGCAAAGGGGCACCATTTTTGGGCTTTTCGACATGTTCTCCGGCGGCGCCCTGGAGCGCCTGAGCGTCTTTGCCCTGGGGATCATGCCTTACATCAGTGCGGCGATTATCATTGAATTGCTCAAGGTGGTTATTCCGTCCATTGAAAAACTCTACAAAGAAGGCGAAGCTGGACAAAAGAAGATCAAACAATACACCCGCTACGGCACCGTGATCATCGCAGCCATCCAGGGGATGGGGATCGCCATCGGTCTGGAGAGCATGACCGGCGGCTCCAGCAACATGCCGGTGGTGCTGCACCCCGGGTGGCCTTTCCGCCTGATGACAGTGCTCACCCTGACTTCGGGAACCGCCTTCATCATGTGGCTGGGGGAAATAATCACCGAGCGGGGTATCGGCAACGGTATTTCCTTGATTATCTTTGCCGGGATTGTGGCCCGGATGCCTTCGGCCCTGATCAACACGTTCAGCCTGATAAAATCTGGTGAAATCATGCCTATCCTCATGGTCCTCCTCATGGTGGTCATGGTGGTGGTGGTGGGTTTCATCGTTTTCGTGGAGCGGGGCCAGAGGCGCATCCAGGTACAATACGCCCGGCGGGTGGTGGGACGCCGCATGTACGGCGGCCAAAGCACCCACCTGCCCTTAAAGGTGAATACCTCGGGCGTCATTCCGCCGATTTTCGCGTCGTCGCTATTGATGTTCCCGGCCACGGTGGCGGGTTTCGTACACCATGAGTGGGTGAAGTGGGCGGCGGACGCGATCTCTCCCGGGGGGGTGTTGCACGATTTCATTTATGTAGGTCTCATCTGCTTCTTCTGTTATTTTTACACCGCGGTGACCTTCAACCCGGTGGATGTGGCAGAAAATTTAAAGAAGTGGGGGGGCTACGTTCCTGGTCTGCGGCCGGGGAAGCCCACCGCGGAATATATCGACCGCATCTTGACCCGCATTACCCTGGGGGGCGCCCTTTATGTGTCAGCAGTATGCGTGTTGCCTTCCATCCTGATCCGGAAATTTAATGTGCCTTTTTACTTCGGTGGTACGGCCCTGTTGATCGTGGTGGGGGTGGCCATGGATACCATGAGCCAGATCGAATCGCATCTGCTGACCCGCCACTACGAGGGTTTCATGAAAAAACGCATGAGCCGGGTACGGCGTTGACGTTGACCTAAAGAAGGAGGAACCTATGAATCTGATTCTGTTGGGCGGCCCAGGCGCGGGCAAAGGCACGCAAGCCAAGAAACTCATCGACAAGTTCCAGATCCCCCAGATTTCCACCGGCGACATCCTCCGGGCGGCGGTGAAGGAAGGGACGGAAATGGGCAAGAAGGCCAAGGAATACATGGATGCCGGGAAACTGGTGCCCGATGAAGTGGTAATCGGCATCATTAAAGACCGCCTGGCCCAGCCCGACTGCAAGAAGGGCTTTATTTTGGACGGCTTTCCCCGGACAGTGCCTCAGGCCGAAGCCCTGGATAAGGTTCTGGCAGGACTGGGCAGCAAGATCGACCACGTGGTGAGCATCGACGTGGACGAAGAAGCTTTGGTGACCCGCCTTACCGGGCGGCGCACCTGTAAAAATGCGGCTTGCGGTCAGATGTTCCACATTAAGTTCACCCCGCCCAAGAAAGAGGGTGTGTGCGATAAGTGCGGCAGCGAGCTCTATCAGCGGGACGACGACAACGAAACCACGGTGCGTTCCCGACTGGCCACCTATAACCAGGCCACGGCGCCCCTGATCGGCTACTATAGCGCCAAGGCCTTGGTGCGTCCCATTAAGGGCGTGGGGAGCATCGACGATATCTTCAAACAAATCGTGAATATCGTGGCGGGAGCGTCCGGCTGCGCTTGTGGCCATAAGCACTAAAGCCTTGGGAGCTGTGATGGATTAGCCTCACGCATAGGCGCGAACACAAAAAGACGTAATGATTCTGTTAAAATCCCTCCAGGAAATCGCCAAGATGGAGATGGCCAACCGCATCGTGGCCGAGATCCTGGAGGGGCTTAAAGAAAAAGTCCGACCGGGGATCGAGACCCGGGAATTGGATGAGGCGGCGGAGGAAATGTGCCGCAGGCATAAGGTGAAGCCGGCCTTCAAGGGCTATCGTGGTTATCCCCGGTCCATCTGCGTCTCGGTTAACGAAGAGGTGGTGCACGGGATTCCCGGGTCGCGGGTGTTGAAGGGCGGGGACCTGGTGAGCCTGGATTTCGGGGTGAAGTACGACGGCTACTATGGGGATGCCGCCATCACGGTGCCGGTGGGGGAAGTAGCCCCCAAGGCCCTGGCCCTCATGGAGGCCACGGAGAAATCCCTGTACGCCGGCATCTCTATGGTAAAGGTGGGGAACCGTCTGTCTGACATCTCCCATGCGGTGCAGGCGGTGGTGGAAGGAGCCGGTTTCGGAGTTATCCGTGAGTTTGTGGGGCACGGCATCGGCCGGTCGCTTCACGAGGACCCCCAAATCCCCAATTACGGCCCGCCGGGTCTGGGGCCACCCCTGCAAGTGGGGATGACCTTGGCAATTGAACCTATGACCTCCATGGGTTCCTATCGGGTGCGGGTGTTAAAGGACGGCTGGACCGCGGTGACGGAGGATGGGTCCTACGCAGCCCATTTTGAGCACAGTGTAGCATTAACGGAGAACGGTGTCTTGATTTTGAGCCGGCTCTAATTTATAATATATTGTTGCCATTCAAAAATTATTGTAGCACCAGGAAGATTTCGATCTATTTCAACTAATAACCAAAAACGAAAAACGAAAAACCCCAAAAGACCGGTAGATGCCTAAAGAAGACGCCATTGAAGTCGAAGGGACGGTGGTCGAGCCTCTTCCCAATGCCATGTTTCGGGTGGAACTGCCCAACGGACATAAGGTGCTGGCTCACATTTCCGGGAAGATGCGGATGCACTATATCAAAATTCTCCCGGGAGATAAAGTCATTCTGGAGTTGTCGCCCTACGATCTGAGTCGGGGGCGAATAGTCTACCGGGTAAGATAGGACTAAGCCATGAAGGTCAGGGCCTCAGTAAAACGCATGTGCGCCAAGTGCAAGATTATTCGCCGGAAAGGCGTGGTGCGGGTAATCTGTGAAAATCCCAAGCATAAGCAGCGCCAAGGCTAAAGGGAGGGAAGGAATTGGCCAGAATCGCCGGGATTGACTTACCCCGAAACAAGAGAATCGAAATCGCCCTCACGTATATTTACGGCATCGGACGCACCACCGCGGCGCGGGTGCTGCGGGAAGCCAGGGTGGACCCGGGCACCAAGACGAGCGAGTTGAACGATGGCGAAATTACCAGCATCCGTCAGGTTATTGATCAGACCTGCAAGGTGGAAGGGGACCTCCGGCGGGAAGTCTCCATGAATATCAAACGCCTGATGGATTTGGGGTGCTACCGGGGCCTGCGGCACCGCCGGAGCCTGCCGGTAAGGGGACAGCGGACCCATACCAACGCCCGCACCAGGAAGGGCCCGCGGCGCAGTGTCGTGGGCAAACGGAAGAAGGCTTAAGGAGGGGTGATGGCCAGAGCGCAGGCACGCACCAAGAAGAAGAAGGAAAAGAAGAATATCCCGGTGGGAGTGGCTCACATTAAGGCCACCTTCAACAATACCCTGGTGACCATAACCGATCCCACGGGCAACGTGGTGTCCTGGTCCTCGGCAGGGGTCCAGGGGTTTAAAGGCTCCAGAAAAGGCACTCCGTTCGCGGCCCAACTGGCGGCCCAGGACGCAGCCCGGAAGGCTATGGAACACGGCATGCGGAATGTGGATGTGTTTGTCAAGGGTCCGGGGGCGGGTCGGGAAGCGGCGCTCAGGGCTCTACAGGCCGCAGGCCTGAGCGTCAACATGATTAGGGATGTCAGCCCCATTCCCCACAATGGCTGCCGCCCCCCCAAACGTCGTCGGGTTTAAAGAGAGGTAATAGACAGTGGCTAGATATGTGGGACCAGCTTGCCGGCTTTGCCGCCGGGAGGGGATGCAGCTCTATCTCAAAGGGGATCGCTGTTACACGGATAAATGCGCCATCGAGCGGCGTCACTACCCCCCGGGACAACACGGCCAGCGCCGGAGCAAACTTTCCGATTACGGCTTGCAGCTCCGAGAGAAGCAGAAGGTGAAACGGATATACGGCGTGTTGGAAAAACAGTTCAGCAGCTACTTTGAAAAAGCTGAGCGGCAGAAGGGGGTTACGGGGACCAACCTGTTGGTTTTTCTGGAGCGTCGTTTGGACAACATCGTTTACCGGTTGGGATTTGCCAATTCCCGGACCCAGGCCCGGCAATTAGTGCGCCACAACTTTGTCATGGTCAACGGCGCCAAGGTAAATCTGCCTTCTTTTCTGGTCAAGACGGGAGATGTTATTCAGGTAACGGAGAAGGGCCGCAGCCTGCCGTTGATCCGGGATGCCATGGAAGCGGTGGCTCGGCGGGGATGCCCCTCTTGGCTGGAATTTAATAAGGATGAGGCCCAGGGGCGGGTTATCATGTTTCCGACGCGAGAAGATATCACTATACCCATTCAAGAACATCTCATCGTGGAGCTTTATTCCAAATAGTACCATGACCTTTTACGTTCCCAGACTCTCTCCCGGATCCCACGCATGGTCCGGGTGGGAAACGGACTTTCGGCCCTGCCAGGAAAGACGGCCGGAAGCCGGGGACCTATGGCGTATTCCCTCCCCCAGCTCCTCTCCTCAGGTGGAGGGGATAAAATTAGGGACCGTGGGTAATCGCTATAAAAGCCTGGCAGTTCTCTGAGGAGCCATGATTCATAAAAACTGGACCGATATTATTAAGCCCAAACGGCTGGAAGTCGATAGTGAAACTCATAACCGCTTTTACGGCAAGTTCGCCTGCGAGCCCTTAGAGCGGGGCTTCGGCACCACCCTGGGGAACGCCCTGCGGCGGGTTTTGCTTTCCTCCCTAAGGGGATCGGCCATTACTGCGGTCCGCATCAAGGATGTCTATCACGAATTTTCGGCCATCCCCGGGGTCTTGGAAGACGTCACCGAGATTTTGCTCAACTTGAAACAGGTGCGCTTAAAGATACTTTCCGAAGGGTTGAAGATGTTGCACATTGAGGCTCGCGGGCAAGGGGAGATCAAAGCCGGGGATATCCGGACAGATGGCATGGTGGAAATCCTTAACCCCGAGCATCATATCGCCACCCTGGCGGCGGACGGCGAGCTGGTAATGGAGATGACGGTCAAGTCCGGCAAGGGCTTTGTGCCCGCGGAGGCTAATAAGGACGACGATCAAGCCATCGGTTACATTCCTCTGGATGCCAGCTTCTCGCCTATCCGCAAGGTAAACTATGTGGTGACCCAGGCCCGGGTGGGGCAGCGGACGGACTATGACAAGCTGACCCTGGAGGTCTGGACCGATGGCAGCATTACCCCGGAAAATGCCATTGCCTATGCTGCGAAGATTCTAAAAGAACATCTGTCCATGTTCATCAACTTCGAAGAGGAACCCCTGGGAGCCGAAGAGAAATCTTTAGAAGAACCGCCGGCTTTTAATGAGAACCTTTATCGTAGCGTCAATGAACTGGAGTTGTCGGTGCGGGCCGCCAACTGTTTGAGGAACGCCAATATCCGGTATATCGGGGAACTGGTCCAGAAAACCGAGCAGGAGATGCTAAAGACCAAGAATTTTGGCCGAAAATCACTCAATGAGATCAAAGAAATTCTCATCGAGATGGGGCTGCACCTTGGCATGAAGCTGGAAAGTTTTACTCCCCCTGATCAGATGCCGGAAAGGAAGGAAGAGGTCGCATGAGACACTTAAAGGCTGGTAGGCGCCTGTCCCGGACCACGGAGCATCGCCAGGCTATGCTTCGGAATTTGGTGACTGCGTTGTTGGAAAGAGAGCGGGTGGAGACTACCCGAGCCAAGGCCAAGGAGGCCCGCATGTGGGCCGAAAAGGTCATTACCCTGGCCAAGCGGGGCGACTTGCATGCTCGGCGTCTGACCCTGGCGGTGGTGCGGTCCAAGAAGGTAGTGGCCAAGCTTTTCGGGGAATTGCGAGAACGTTATCAGGAGCGCCCCGGGGGCTATACCAGGATCATCCCCTTGGGGGTCAGGCTGGGTGATGGGGCCGCGATGTCCATCCTGGAGTTGGTGGATCGGCCCGAAACTCTGCCAAAAGCCAAGAAAAAGAAGGCCGCGGAAGGTTAAGACTTCTTTATAGTTTATGGTAAATATTTAAAGGGGACAGTCCCTGATTGATAGGGGTTTCTGTCCCCTTTTCCTTGTCTCAGGCCAGCCCCTGGGGGCGGCACGTTTTTTCATCTGCCCTCATCCCTGTCGAACTCCTTTTTAGCCTAATAAAACAAGTTTGAAGATGTCTGTCCGGATAAAATAGTTTCTTCTATAACATATTAATTATATTAGGTATATTATGGCGAGGGCAGATTCGCAGAAAAAAATGGTTGACATCAAAAAAACCTTATACTAAGTTGCACCAAACTGAATAGGCACTTTTACCTAATTTGGTATAGGCAAAATTACCTACCTCTGAAATGCTCATTGCCTTAATACCTTGAGTATAGCCGGCAAATTGACCGGAGCTAAAAAAGTAATTTAGTTCCCTCCCGGATTGTCCCATCGAAAAGGAGGTTCTGGATGGTGAATCGATTTTTATGGAGTGCGGCGATTACCCTAGCATTAACCTTTTCCCCCGGCCTGGCTTTGTCAACCCCAACCAAAAGCGTAAAAAAGCGAACTTCTAAGACGGAGAAGGTCGCTAAGAAAAGTAAATCCACCAAAAGTTCAAAAACCAGTAGATCCCGCTCCTCGCGCCGCGCTGAGCCTGAAGTAATAGAATCATCCATGGTTCCCAGTTACTCCACCAGGAGCGGAGTATCGGAGACGGCTCCCCTGATGAAGGTCATTCCTCAACGGGATGGCAAGTTCTTGTTGCAGCCTTTGACCGCCCCCAAAAAGACTATCAACACACCGCTCTCTCAACCCTCCCAAACGGAGCAGAGAGACGATAGAGGTTCTTCGGCGTCCCAAGGATATAACACCTTCGAACCCTGGAATTTCTCGGAACTGGTCCTCTGCCAGGCTAAAGCCTATCGCCATGCGCCTTACTCCCGGGGAGCTTCCCTGGAGACCGGTTCGGCTACGGATTGCTCCGGATTTGTTCAGTTCATTTATCATGGGTTTAAGATTAACCTGCCCCGCTCCAGCGCCGAGCAGGCCCAGGTGGGCAAGGTCGTAACTCGCCAAATGGATTTTTCCAAGCTGCTTCCGGGAGATCTTCTCTTTTTCAGCCGGGGTGGTCGCGCCGTGGGACATGCGGGCATCTACCTGGGTGAAGGAAAGATGATTCATGCCTCTAACCGCCGTTACGGCGTGACCGTCACCGACTTGCGGCAGCCCTACTACGAGGGAACCTTTGTAGTGGCCAAGCGGGTTTTTGAAGTGAAGTACCCACAATAAAGACAATTCGGACGGAGTTCCCGTCGAAACCCGCCATATTGAGATGCAATGGGTTCAATAAATTGGCCCAGGCCGGTCTAACTTCTCCTTAGTTCGGGAAAGGGAAAGACTGGGTCACCTGGGCCAAAAAAGCTCTGTCCGGGGCGCAGTGAGCCCAGGTATTCTCCCATCTTAGACGTCTGCCTGGCTGCGCCGTACCCATTGCAGCACCCTCACAATCAATCCAGTTATCAATTTTTTTCTTAATCTCCGCCCCGGTTTTTTTCAAAGCCGGACTTTTGCCGATTCTAAGAGAGCAATTCCTTGAGTTTTCAATTTATTTTGGATATAAAAAATAAGGGGGAGAGGCGCAACTGGCCACCCTGGATCATGGGATTCGAGGAGAATATGGAGGGTAGCGCTTCACTTGCCCAAGGGGAACAGCGTCTGAAAGAGCGCTACCCCATGCTCCGTTATTTCACGGAACGGCCTTTCGGAATTGAGATCGAATTTTTTGGGCTGAAGTACAGCATCTCCGCAGGCGACCGGGAGGCCATCCCGCCTTACAAAATCATGAACCGAACCCCGGAGGGGGTTTTGTTGCCCCAATTATTTCAGCAGAGGGGCATCACCCTGAATGGGTTTTCTCCCAGCGATCCCCCTTATGAAGCTTGGTCTTTTGTAACTGACGACTCTATCAAGGGGGCGGGGGGGAGCGAACTGGTGAGCCCCATTCTTTCAGGGGTTCAGGGGTTGATTCGGCTCTATCAAGTTCTAAACCTCCTGCAGGAATTTCCGGAGATCCAGGTAAATGACACCTGTGGCTTCCACGTGCACCACGGGGTGGACCCGGAAACCTTCGGCAATCAGGAACTCTTCCAGTTGATGCGGATTGTGGCTATCTTTGAGAATTACATTTACCACCTGCTCCCGGAGGACCGTCGCGGGGCCGAAACCTGCCGCCCCTTGGAAATCGATCTCTACAAGTGGTTTCGGCGGAATGGCTCGGAGCGCCAGGTCCCACTGGTAAAAAACCTCTGGTATTCTCTTGAGAACCGGGATGATGCCCAGACACCTAGACACCGTAAAATACATCCCACTCGCTATCACGGTCTCAACCTGCATTCCTATTGGTATCGGGGGACGGTGGAATTTCGTTATTATCCTTCCATCCTGGACCAGCCGGAAGAGCTGATGCAATGGATAATTTTTACCCAATTCCTGATGGAGTGGAGCGCCGGCAGGCGGCCGGAGTTGGAGTTCGTCCCTAACCCCAATAAATGGTTAAACACTTTGTATAAGATCTATCTGGGGGCCGGTATGTTGGACCATATCCGGTTTCCGGGCTCGTCGGGAGGAAAGAAGGATAATCTATGAGCACCTCAGGAGTGCAGACCCACGATTTCTTGGTGCGGCTCCAGAAGGCGGAGCAAAACCTGCCGCCTTTGCTGCTGGAATTGGCCGCGGTGATGCAGCAAATGATTCAGGAAGTTGAGCGGCCCCAACTGGAGGACATTCAGGCCTTGCAGAGAGAATTGCGCCGGTTGATCGGCGACCCCCAGTACCTTCGGGACATCTGCGGCACCGAGGGACAACTTTGCGGAACCTGCCCTTTTGGGGCATACCTGCCTTCGGGATTTCCTTTCGCTTCAGAGAAACAGGCCCTGTGCCTGCCCTGGATCGTTATCGTGCATCCCCAGCCTGCAGCCACTCCAGCCGAGACTCAACTATAAATCCTTGGCAGGAAGAGTTGCGCCCAGAATGACAAATCTAACCGGATAATGAGCAACAACTTTCGGCAAACGCTATAACTGGGCGAAGATACAAATTATTTTACCCCCACCCTGGCCCTCCCCCATCAAGGGGGAGGGTATTTTTGTCTTTTTGCGAAGCTTTCAAAGTTCAAGTTTTAAAGTTAATCCGGCAAGGCGGCTTGGATTCCCAGGAAGGTGGAGAGATCTTGCAGGGTTTGCGAGGCCTGGTCTTGGGGGAGGTCCCACAGTACCAAAAACATTGCGCCCATAACGCCGTCACCCCAGGAGCAACTGCACTTGATGGTGGGTTCCATTCGCGGAGCGCCCAGGATTTCCGCGAGGCGGGCGATGAAGGCCCTGCCGTGGGTGGAGGCGGGGACGTTTAAGGAGGCTTGGTCGCGGTAAAAAGTGAGGGAAAATTCCACCTCAGCGTCTCCGGCGCTCTCGTCGTTCCGGCGAGCGCGACCCTCCAGCATAGCCACTTTGCGGCGACGCTCCTGGTTGTCGATGATTATCTGCCAGGAATCCATCAGCATATCACCTATTTTAGGCTGCTGTCTTAACCTTGCCTCTATTTTTCCAGAAAGAACATCTTTCGCCAGAGGTGATCGCCGGCCAAGGCATGTAAGATCACTGCTCCGACATGAATCGCGAGAAAAGCGACGATGAGCCACAGGCCGAGTTCGTGCATTTCTTTGATGATGTGCACTAATCCGCCGGCTTTACGGCCGGGAGCAAGAAAAAGAGCCATCAAGGTGCCGGTGGCGGCCATCCAGGCAAAGACTACCAGACCGAAGGTCTGAACTAGCCCAGCCAACCCCTGACGGGCTGGACGCTCCGGGAGCTTAAGTCTCAAGAGGTTAAGTGCATCTTCCACAACCATCTTGATCCGGTCTGGGCTAAAGGGAACCCACTGGCTGAACAGGTTCTCTTTGGTGCCGAAAAAACCGTTCCAGATACGCCAGGCCATGAAAAAGCTCAGGCTCAGACCCAGCCACTTGTGAATACTGAATCCCAGGTGGTGGACCCGTTTATAGTCTCCGGCCCACAGACCTGTTATCAGTGCCAGGATGCCGAAAATTGTCAGACCCAGATGAATCAGGCGAGTGATCTCATCCAGATCCTGTTTCTCAGAGGGGGGCGGAAAGTCACTCATGGCAATATACTTTTCTGCGAATCAGACCAACTCTTTCAAGCGGGTGGCAAAGCCTGGTATCTGAAAGGCTTCTTCAGTCCGCCCCAGGCCCAGCAGGGCAAAACCTTTGCCCATCACGGCTTCTTCCAACTCCGGAGCCACCTTCAGGATTCTATCAAAAACCTCCAGGGCTTCGTCATAGTGTTGAAGCTCGGTGAGAGTCGTGCCTTTGTAAACCAGGGCTTCCATATTGGCGGGGTCGTGAAGCAAGGCCACATTGTAGCATTCCAGGGCCTTTTCGGCTCTGCCGGCCTCAAGCAGCATCCGGGCCGCGTCCAGATATGGCTGCCGGCTGTCTTCTTCGACTCCCTTACGGGTTTCGATATAGGCATTGAGCACGTGGTCGCTGCCGTCGGAGAAGGCCGGCACGCCGTGTCCGGGAAGAAGAAAATCTATCGCATAGGGCACCAGGCGAGCCAGGGAAGCCACCTGTTGTTGGATATTCCCCAGCTTTTCATCCGCTCCTGCCAAAATATTTTCAGTGGTGCTGCTGGGGAACAAGGTATCTCCAGAAAAGAGGATGCGATTGTGGTGCTCATAGATACAAATATCGCCGGAGGTATGACCGGGAGTGGGAACGACCTCCAGGAGATGAGGGCCCACCTGGATGCGCTCGCCGCCCCGGAGCATCACCACCTGATCGATGCGCCCGGCCTTCTCCATGATTTTCATGAAGGGCACGCCGTGAAAATTGATATACGGCAGGGTGTCCATGTGAGCGTAGACCTTGGGGTTGGCCCAGTCGAAGAGTTCACCCATGCCTCCAACGTGATCGAAGTGACAGTGAGTAATGAATAGTCGTTCCAAGCGGGAGATATCAAACTCCTGGCTTAACTCGTGAAGCATGCCAAAGAAGTTGCCAGCGTCAATGAGGGTGCGGCCTTCATCCAGGACGTAGACATTGCAGCTCATTCCGGCCTCTTCCACCCACCAGATACCCTCCAGCTTGGGATCGTAATCTCCCAGATAGATCATTGCTCCTCCTCTGATGACTGTCTACTTTATCCTTGTGTAAGCAGGGTGTTTCTCCTGATAATTTTCCATTTAAGTCAAGACCTCATGGCGCCAAAAACACTGCCAACCGATGAGGCCATGACTTCAATCAGTCAGGGATTGGCCTAAAATTGCTTCCAGGCGTTGGATCATGGAATGGCGTTGGGGAGTTTGGAAGGGCCACTCCACCAACAGAAGGGCTCCCTCCTCTTCGTCCTGGCGCCCGCCCACCTGAATCCGGGGAGGCTCTAATGGCGGACCCAGGAGGGTGTAGAGGTATTCCAAGAGACGTTCGCCATCGAAGTCCCGGCTCACTTCGAGAGAAAGATAATCTTGACCCATCACTGCGTAAAAAAAAAGTGGGTCGTGGTACGGCCGCTCATAAGGGGGAAGGGCATGGCCTTCGAGAATGAGTCGGCGAGGGCGGGATTCCCGACGCTGAATGAGAAACTTCCAGGCTCCAGGCAAAGTTACGGTCCTCGGCAGGGTTGCCTGGATTGTACCCGGTTTAGACTTGGATGTCAAACACCGCTATTTTCAGTACTTTTGTTATAGGGAAAATTTGCGGAATTTGAGGATGGAGTAAGTGGTTGTGAATACGATCAGAGCTAAAGCAGCATTCCTTTAGGATTCTTGAGATAATTTAAATTGTCAGAACCCAGATTTGGATCGAATAAGAAGTAACCTGAGGATGGTCATTTCTAAGCACCTGCCCGTTTCTTCTGTCACCTTATTTCCCGGTTCGCCCATTCCCCTGGAGACTTCTAATTCAAGATTTTGTAATTGCCGCCCCTTGAGTTTTTTGCCCTGTTCAACCCAAAAACGGATGGCGTTACCCGAATCGGGCATTAACAATAAGCATTTTCTTCCCTCACAGTCCGCAATCTCGGCTGTCGCCTTGGTCCACCCACCCTGGAAGGCTGAATCGGAAGAATTGCCTCTCCCATAAATCACTTCAGCAGAATCTGCCGAAACAGTTAGCACAATGAGCTTGGCTCGATGGTTTCCACTTTTAGGGGAATAGAGGTCGAAGGACTCACCCTCCTTCCATGTTCCCTCGGGCCATTCCCCTAGAAACGCGTTGAACTCAGAAGACAGAGAAGGATTGGGGTCCGCAATTTGAAAGTTTTTGTACTGTTTAGGCATTGGCGGGATTTGCGGCATTAAAATGGCTTCTCCGTAAGACGTGCCCCCAATCAGCCACAGAAAAATGCATAATAAACGGATTAACCATACCGGTTTAAAAATCGCCTTCCCGAAACATTGGGAATTTCGGTTAAATCCGCTCAAAGTGCCCATAAACCAACCATTCAAAAGGATTGCAAGGTTATGCCATAAAACTATTCTATAAAAACTAACAAGAAGATTGGGCGCTCCTCTTTCTCTCCAGCCACCTTTATAACCATAGGTGGATAGGGTGCGGAGGCCAGGCAGGATTTGGCCAAAGGATCAGAAAATATTGAGGATCCAGCCTCTGGCTTAAGAGAACTGCGGTTCCTGCCCCGCGTCCGTTCCTGCCTTTCTTCCAGGTAGAGCCGGATTATCCCCAGAGTTACAAACATCGCCAGGGCTCCCAGAAAAAGCCCGATCAGGAGGCCGAGTTGAACTTTGGTCATAAGCTAGCCTTGAATGGATGGATTCGTTAAAAAGCGCAACTCATTATTAGCGTTTGAACTTCAGCTGACTCCATGAATTTCAAGGGCTGAAAAGACTTTTAAAAAAAATCATTCAATTTATATGCCAAGAAAAATTATGCAATATATTCGATAAATTATAGAAATAATTTTCATCACTTAAGTTAAATTTATGAATCATTTTCTCGAATGATGTTAATAATCTGTTACATCCATCTCAGGTTCCGGTGGCGAGATGGGTTAAGCTCGAAGCTGGACAAACCTTATATACGCCTCTAAAGCCAAAATAATCTCGCCAGATTCACGAAATTCCCCGTAGGACTAAAAAAGAGGGGGGTGCGCGTGATTTTTAGGATCGGCTCTTCCAGCGTATCTAATCCTCTTTTGATATTATTTAAAATAATAAATAATTATCTGTATATAATAAGTCAACCGAGAAGACGCTTAAGATATACAAATAACTAATAGCTACTGCTGCTAACCGCTACCTTTTTATGAGAAAAAAATTATAGGTCAGGCGAGGGCGTACGGCAGGTCAGGGGGTCTGTGCCATTCTTCACAAATCCTAACGTTGGAGGCTTGACACTGGGCCTAAATCTAAATAAAATTATTAATTCCACAGGCTTCATTCAAATTCCCTCACTGGTTTAACGAGGTCGTAAGGTAAGGAAGAAAATATGAAAATGTATCTCATGACTCCGGGACCGACCCCCGTCGCCCCGGAAACCCAGCTGGCCATGGCTCAGCCCATCATCCACCACCGCTCGCCTCAATTTATGGACATCCTGGCGGAGGTGCGGGATGGTCTGAAATACCTGTTCCAGACGGAGCAGGAAGTGTTAATGTTTACCGCCACCGGCACCGGCGCCATGGAAGGGGCGGTGGCAAACACTCTGTCTGCCGGGGATACCGCCTTGGTGATAGACGGCGGTAAGTTTGGCGAGCGTTGGACCGAATTGTGCAACGTCTACGGGGTTAAATCGATTCGCCTTCCCGTGGAATGGGGCCGGGCGGTAGATCCCAAAGCTGTGGTCAAAGAGTTGGAGGCCAACCCGGAGATCAAAGCGGTCTTCGTTCAAGCCAACGAGACCTCCACAGGCGTGCAGCACCCGGTGCAAGAACTGGCTCAGGTGACCAAGAACCGTCCGGGCACCATCCTGGTAGTGGACGCCATTTCGGCCCTGGGTGGTTATCCACTGCCCATGGATGAATGGGGCATCGACGTCTTGGTGGCCGGGTCCCAAAAGGCCATGATGCTGCCTCCCGGGTTGGCGTTTGCCGCCCTGAGTCCCAAAGCCTGGGAGTTTGTCAAAAAGTCTACCCTGCCCAAATATTACTTTGATTTTAGCAAGCAACTGAAATCCCAGGGCAAGAACCAGACTCCTTATACTTCGCCGGTCTCCTTGGTTCTGGGGCTTCAGGAAGTGTTGGCCAGGATTCGCAAGTATGGGCTGGAAAAGATTTTTGCCCACAACCGGCGGCTGTCCAAGGCCACCAAGGCGGCCATGGCCGCTATGGGCCTTAGCCTCTATTCCAAGGATAATCCTTCGGACGTCTTGACTGCAGTCGAGGCCCCGGCAGGGGTGGACGGCCAGAAAGTGGTGAGCAAGCTCAGGGAGCAGGGGATTTGGATCGCCGGAGGCCAGGCCCAGGCTAAGGGCAAGATTTTCCGCATTGCCCATATGGGTTTTATCGACACCGTGGACCTCTTGGGCACCTTGGGCGGACTGGAAATGGTGCTTAATGATTTGGGTTACAAGGTGGCGCCGGGTGTGGGCATGCGGGCCGCGCAAGAGATTTTGACCAAGGAGGCGGGTGTATGAAAGTCCTGATCAGCGATAACCTGCACCAAGCCGGGATTGATATCCTCAAGACCCATCCCAATATCGACGTGGTGAACCGCCCCGGCATGAAACCTGAGGAGTTGTTGGCGGAAATTAAGGATGCGGATGCCCTGGTCATCCGCAGCGCCACCAAGGTCACTGCAGACCTCATTGCCGCAGCCCCCCGGTTGAAGGTGGTAGGCCGGGCCGGCACCGGCTTGGATAACGTGGACATCCCCGCAGCCTCCAAACGGGGCATCGTGGTTATGAACACTCCGGGGGGCAACACCATCACCACTGCGGAGCATGCTCTGTCCCTGATGATGGCCTTGGCCCGGAACATTCCCCAGGCAGCGAATTCCATGCGGGAAGGCAAATGGGAGAAGAAGAAATTCCAGGGGACCGAACTGTTCAATAAAACCTTGGGAATCATCGGCATGGGGCGCATCGGCACCGTGGTGGCGGAAAGGGCCCTGGGCCTGCGGATGCGGGTTCTGTGTTATGATCCTTTCATCACCAAGGAATTGGCGGCCAAAATCGGGGCGGAACTGGTTTCCCTGGACGAGCTTTTGGCCCGTTCCGACTTCATCACCATCCATACCCCGAAAACCAAGGATACGGCCAAACTTCTGAGCAAGGAAGCCATCATGAAAATGAAGCCCGGGGTGCGTCTGATCAACTGCGCCCGGGGAGGTCTCATCGACGAGGAAGCCTTGCTGGAGGCCTTAAAAGAAGGCAAAGTGGCCGGCGCCGCCCTGGACGTTTATGAGACTGAACCGCCGCCGGCCAACTGGGCCCTGCGGGATATGCCTAATGTGATCTGCACTCCGCATCTGGGCGCCTCCACTGAGGAAGCCCAGGCCAACGTGGCGGTGGCGGTTTGCGAGCAGATCCTGGAACTGCTCATTTACGGCACCATCAAGAACGCAGTGAATGCCCCGTCCGTAAGCCAGGAAGCCATGGCCCAACTCAAGCCCTATCTCACGCTGGCAGAGGCTCTGGGTTCCTTTCAGGCTCAACTGGTGGAAGGCCCCGTCACTGCGGTGGCCATCGCCTATGTGGGTGAAGTGGCCAAACTGGATACCAAACCTCTGACCCATTCCATTCTGAAGGGTTTGCTCTATCCGGTGGTGGCCGATGAAGTGAATTACGTCAATGCCCCGGCTATGGCGGCTTCCCGAGGAATCCACATCAGTGAAGAGAAGGTCGATTCCACGGAGGACTTCTCAACGCTGATCCGCCTGACAGTTAAGGCCGGCAATGAGGAAAACTTGGTGGCCGGCACCATCTTCGGAAAATATGAGCCGCGCTTGGTGCGGATCAATAAATTCCGCATGGAGGTCATCCCCGAGGGGCATATGCTGTTCATTTACAATACTGACCGCCCCGGGGTGATAGGCGCCATCGGCAGCACCATCGGCCGGCACAACATCAATATCGCCCGGATGACCGTGGGCCAGGAGAAGGAGCGGGGGCAGAACATCATCCTCCTCACCACCGACACCCCTGTGACCCCTGAATGTCTGGCTGATGTCCGGGCCTTGGAGCATGTGGCCATGGCATGGCCCTTAGAGCTGTAGTGCCCTGAATTCTGCATTCACCGGAGGCAAGTATGGGTGAGCCCGAAGAAGATAAGGGTTATACCGTCGAAGACCGGCGCTACCTGCACTTGAGCGAGGAAGAGAAGGCCAAAGTCCGGGAACAGGCGGCCAAGGACGCGGCGGCTGAGGAAGCCTTTCAGGAGGCTTCTCAGAAAGCTGCGTCCACGGCCGGTAAAACCGAAGAGCAACGACTGCTGCCAGAAATCACCTTCCCGTCCTTTATCTTCTCCTTAAGCTCTACCGCTTTCGTCAGCCTGGGAGCGGTTCCGGACCCCGAAACCGGCAAGACGGAAAAAAATCTTCCCCTGGCCAAACAGACCATCGATCTGCTGGGCCTGCTACGGGAAAAAACCCGGAACAATCTGACCCAAGAAGAAGAAAACCTCTTCGATCACCTGCTCTATGATTTGCGGATGGCGTATGTCCGGGAGGTCGGCTGATTAGGGTGGAAGGCGGGGTCCGGGTGCGGTGTCCCGCTAAGGTCAATCTCTACCTGCGGGTGGTGGGGCGCCGCCCCGACGGTTACCACGAATTGGTGACCGTGATGCAACCCCTGACCCTGGCCGATGAACTGGCGGTCACAATGAGCGGAGAAGGTATCCGCCTGGAATGCGATTCGCCGGAGTTGCCCACCGGGCCTGAGAATCTGGTATGGCGCGCTGCCCGGCTGTTTCAGGAGGAGACCGGGGAGAAGTCTGGGGTGCTTCTTAGCTTGAACAAGCGGATACCCGTAGCCGCGGGTCTGGGAGGGGGAAGCAGCGACGCCGCAGGAACCTTGTTAGCCCTGAACCAGCTGTCGGATCGGCCTCTTCCAAAAGCCCGTCTCCATCACCTGGCCGGCCTTTTGGGGGCTGACGTGCCGTTTTTTCTAAGCCGGGAACCGGCGGTGGGACGGGGCATCGGTACCCAACTCAGCCCCGTGACTCTGCTGCCTTACTGGTATCTGCTGCTCAATCCGGGGGTTCCCTTATCCACTCGTTGGGTCTATGAAAATCTCGATGTTGCCAGATTGCCGGGTCCGCCTGCGATGGAAACCTGGAACCCGGACCACCCGGAGATGTGGGTGCGGAACGATCTGGGGGCGGTAGCCCTAAAGCGCTTTCCCGAACTGGCAACGCTCCTGGATGATCTTAGGGACGCGGGGGCCTGGACCCAGGGGATTTCGGGAAGCGGGCCTACTCTTTTCGGCCTGTTTCATACGCGGGAGGAAGCCCGGCAAGCGGGCCTGAGGCTGCGCCGGACTTTCCGAGGTTGGTTGGTGGCGGCTCGGGGGCTAACAGGTTCTGAGTCTGAGACGACCTGGGAGAACGATGTATGGACGATCTGAAAATCTTTGCCGGTAATGCCAATCGGCCCCTAGCGGATAAAATCTGCCAGCATCTCGGGATACCGCTGGGAGATGCTGCGGTGGGGACCTTTTCCGACGGGGAAATTTCGGTGGAGTTCCATGAGAATGTTCGGGGCAAGGATGTTTACGTCGTGCAACCCACTTCCATGCCCTGCAACGAACACTTGCTGGAACTGCTCATCATGTGTGATGCCCTGAAACGGGCCTCGGCCCGGTGCATTACTGCCGTGGTCACTTATTACGCCTATGCCCGCCAGGATCGCAAGACGGCTCCCCGTACCCCCATTTCAGCCAAACTGGTGGCAGATCTCATCACCACCGCGGGGGCTAACCGCATGCTCACCATGGACCTGCACACCGGGCAGATTCAAGGATTTTTCAACATTCCCGTGGACCATCTCTATGCGGCTCCGGTGACCCTGGAATATATCCGGGAGAATTTCACCGAGGACGTGGTGGTGGTGTCCCCTGATGCCGGCGGGGTGGAGCGGGCCCGGGCCTTTGCCAAGCGTCTGAATACCTCCCTGGCTATTATTGATAAGCGCCGGGACGCCACCGCCATCAAAGCCATGACCCTGATCGGCAATGTCTGGGGCAAGGAAGCCATCATTCTGGACGACATGGTCACCACCGGGGCCACCCTGACCATGGCGGCGGACTTGCTCATGCGCCACGGGGTGCGCACAGTTCATGCCTGCGTCACCCATCCGGTGATGTCCCGCAACGCGGTGAGCAACCTGCAGGGGTCCATGATCCAGACCTTGGCGGTTACGGACACCATTCCTCTTACCCCTGAAGCCGCAGCCTTGGAGAAAATTCGGGTCCTGTCAGTGGCTCCGCTCCTGGGGGAGGCCATCAAGCGGATCCATAACCAGGATTCGGTTAGTTCTCTCTTTGTTTGAGGGCTATCTGCGGTCAGCTTTCAAACTTTCGTAATTAGAAAATTTATCATTGACTTGGGGTCCATCCCCGTTCCAGTTGATAATCTTTTAAATTATAAATTCTCGGGCTATACAGCAGTTGGCTGATAGCTGTCCGCTGGTTAACTGAAGGCAGATATGCGGTTAATTGTGGGATTGGGTAATCCCGGCCGGGAGTACGCCTGGACCAAGCACAACTTGGGTTTCCAGGTAGTGGCTTATCTGTCGGAACTGTGGGGTATACCGCTCAACCGCAACAGCCATGCGGCTCTCTGGGGTCGAGGCCGGATGGGTCAGGATGCGGTCATCCTGGCGCAACCCACCACCTATATGAATCGCAGCGGTCAGGCGATTTCCAGCCTCCTGGCCTATTTCAAGCTTACCCCCGGAGATTTGGTGGTTATCCATGATGATCTGGATGTGCCGCCGTGGCGCCTGAAACTGGTGGAACGGGGCGGTCCCGGCGGCCACAAGGGGGTGTTGGACATCATCGCTAAGCTCCACACCGACGAATTCCTCCGGGTGAAGATGGGCATTGGCCGGCCGCCACTCATGATGCCCACGGAAAAATATGTACTCTCCCCCTTTCCGGCGGCGGAGGCGGAAAACGTCGCCGTGTTAATAGAGCGGGCAGCCCAGGCGGTCGCGACGTTGATAACAGAGGGGTTGGCTGCAGCCCAGAATCGCTTCCATGGAGAGGGGGCGTCTGAGGCAGGGGATTAAAACAGTTTTCGGTTTTCAGTTTTGATAGCTTAGTAAAAAGTTAAAAATTCCCTCCCCCTTGATGGGGGAGGGTTAGGGTGGGGGTGAACTAATTCGCATCTTTTACCAGTTATCTTCTCTTCGCCCTTCCCTTAATCCCCTCCCACCAGGGGAGGGGAAAATGACTTATTATGAGTTCATCAGTATCTTTGCTGAAAGCTGATTGCTGACAGCTTTTTCATTAGGAGGAAGAAGCATGCCGCCCAGACAGGATGACGACGACCGGGAGCGGCCCAGCTGGCGGGAAATCGATCAACGGCGGGACGGTTCCCGCCACCGGGCTCCGGAAAAAACCAGAGTGCCAAAAAAACAGGCGGAGATGATCCGGAAACAGGCGCTTGCCCAAGCCGAGGCCTTGTTCAAGGGCAAACGCAGTCGGCCGGAATATCAAACCGATCTTAAGAAGTTGGAGGCCAGCCACGGCAGCAAAAAATTTCCCGGGATGGCAAAAAAGTTTCTGGAGGATTACGGCTTGCCGGAAGAGTGGGGTGCCTTGACCAGGTTTTTAGATTATCCTGAACCTGCCGTGGTGGTGGAAGTGCTAAGGGCTATGGCAGCTCAGCTGGAAAAGCGCAGCCGGGTGGAGAAGCAGGGTTTTAAGGGCAGACTGCAAATTTTGACCTTAACCAGCCAGCATCAGGACATCAGGCGGGTGGCTGAGGAGATTCTAACGGGACTTTAATGAAAAATTATTGTTATAATTAATTATTTTCTTGACAATTAAATTAATATTAATTAAGTCAGGTTATAAATAATTAAATTAATAAAAAGTTATCATCTATTAATTATCAGGATCATTGAAGGTGGCACAAGGAGGTGCTTCCATGATCAGGATTGATCAACGTGTGGCTCAGATAGGAGATTTTCCGCCTAAACTTCCGATCCCCGAATTAACCCACATCATCACAGCAGACCCTTATTTAAAAGAAATTCTGGAGAGACTTCCCACTTTTGCCAATTCGGATTTGCCTATTTTACTCACAGGGGAGCCGGGCACTGGCAAAGAGTTGGTGGCCAAAGCTCTTTGTGCCCTGGGACCCCCCTGGCGCAAGACTTGCCAGCGCCTCAACTGCGCTGCTCTGACGGAGTCTTTGGCGTGCAGTGAGCTCTTTGGACACGTTAGGGGGGCCTTTACTGACGCCCGCCATACCCGCCCTGGTAAATTCAGGCTGGCCCATGGCGGCAGCCTGTTTTTGGATGAAGTGGGTGATCTGCCCATGTCCATCCAACCCCGGTTACTCCGGGCGGTGGAACAGGGGGAGATCGAGCCGGTGGGCGGCGACGGCCCGGTGGAAGTTGATGTGCGCCTGATATCTGCAACCAACCAGGACTTGCCCCGGCTTATTGCCCAGGGACGCTTCCGTCAAGATTTGTATGACCGTCTGGCGGTGCTGGCCATCCACCTCCCACCTTTAAGGGAGCGGCCCGACGACATTCACTTGTTGGCCGGTCATTTCGCCCGGGAAACGGGCCAGCGTTTTGGCCGTGAGGTTTCCTTCAAGTTCAGCAATGGCGCCAGGAGTCGTTTGCAGAATCACCCTTGGCCCGGGAATGTGCGCGAACTCAAGAATGTGGTCACCCGGGCAGTATTATTCAGCGCCGAAGGCGTTATCAGGGCTGAAGATCTTTCTTTTACCACACCGCACTTGACTTTGGCGCCGATGGGAAACCAGGCCGCTTCAGAGGTGGTTATGGCTTCCCGACCTTCACCGGGGCGCCTCAGGGAACTCCTGGAGGCCGAAAGGGGCAACATTTCCGCAGTGAGCCGCCGCTTGCAGGTCTGCAGCAAGACCGTCTACCGCTGGCTCAAGAGCCATGAGATCGATCTGGTGAATATCCGGGGGACTGCGGTAGTGTGAGTCAATTTCGTTAAAAACTGTAAGTTTAGTTAACTTATGTTCTTGCTTGGAAGCAGGAAATAGCACAACCATCTTGGCGTCAGGTGCAACCGACAAAAAAAACCGCCTTTCCGAATGGAAGGCGGTTTTCGTCTTTAAAAAAATCCAATATCAAAGGATCATTTTTGCTGCAACTTTAGCTAGTTCCACGATGCGATCCGGAAAGAAGCCGAAGCCGATGATAATGGCAGCCAGGGCGTAATTCAGCAGGCGGATGGGCATGCTGAGCTGGATAGCCGGAAGGCCAGGATCGTCGATGAAATAAGCGGCATAGATCACTTTCAGATAGTAATAGAGACAGATAGTGCCGTTGATCGCCCCGATAAGTACCAGCCAGAAGTAGCCCGCGTTCATGGCCGAGGTGAAAATCAACAGCTTGCCGGTAAAGCCGATGGAGGGCGGTACCCCGGCCAGGGCGAAGATCCCCAGGATGAGGCTCATTGACAGCAAGGGGCTGCGGCGGTAAAGCCCGGCCAGTTCGGCGATCTTCAGGTCCCGGCCGTCGGTGGCCACCTCAGAGAGCACCATGAACACGGTGAAATTCATCACCAGGTAAGCCAAAGCATAATAAATGGCCCCGATGTAGCCGGCCTCGGTGATGGTCAGGATACCCATGAGAAAGACCCCGGCATGGGCAATGGAGGAGTAGGCCAGCATGCGTTTGAAGTCTTTCTGGATAATGGCCACCAGGTTGCCCAGGGTCATGGAAACGATGGAGAGGACGACCAGGGCGATGGTATAGTTATAGCCGAAGGCCTGGCCCAGAGCCGCAAAGCGCAACAACAGGGCTACGGCTGCGGCCTTGGAGGCGGTGGCGATGAAGGTGACGATTTGATTGGCACCGCCCTGATAAACGTCCGGGGCCCAGAAGTGGAACGGGAACACAGACAGCTTGAACAAAAAGCCGGCCATAGCCAGGAGCAGGCCAATGATGCCAATGGGGCTGTTCATCAACTGGCCCATTTTGGGCAGAATCTCGGAGAGATAGGTGGTGCCGGTGGCGCCGAAAATGTAGCTCAAGCCGAAAAGCATGAAGCCCGATGACACTGCGCCGATGAAGAGGTACTTGATGCCAGCTTCCACGTCGATGCCGTCACCCCGGCGCAGGGGCACCAAGATATACAAGGAATAAGAGGACAACTCCAGGGCCACGTAAATGGTAAGGAGTTCCACCGATGAAACCAGCATCATCATACCGATGGTTGTGGTGGTGAGGAAGAGGTAGCATTCCGCCTGGTAGCGTTCCTCGATGTGAGCCAGGTTGTGAGAGATGGTCAAGGCCAAGAAGAGTCCCAACGCCAAGGCGAACTTGAATATCTGGCTGAAAAGGTCCACCCGGTAGGCCTTGAAGAACAGCTCCCCCTGTTGGAACAGGCAGTAAGCGGTGACCAGGACACCGATGGCCGACAAGGCCAGGGCGATTTGGTAGTCCTGCTTAACCTGAACCTGGCGCCTCAGCGTGAGGCAGAAGAAGACCAGGGCCATGCCCAGATAATAAAGTTCCGGTCCGAAAAGCATCATGTTCATGGTTACATTCCCTGGAGAAACGGTACGACCGAGGATTTAATCATACTCACCATCAGCTGCGGGAAGAACCCGAAAAGGAGCAAAGTGCCGATGAGGATCATCCGGGGCAGGCCCAGGAATGGACTGACATCCTCAAAGTGCACGAACTTGGGATTAGGTTCATTAAAGAAAGTGTTCTGGACCACCCGCAAGGCGAACAGAGCGCCCACCACCAGGGCAGCGATGGCCAGCAAGCCTGCGATGGGGTAGACTTTGACAGTGGCGATAAAAACCAGCAGTTCGGCCCAGAAGCTCGCCATCCCTGGGACACCGGCGCCGCAAAGGGCCGCGGTGATGAAGAAGGCCGAAGCCACGGGCATGATCTTGGAGAAGCCTCCCAGCTCATGAATGTCCCGGGTGTGGGTGCGGTCGTAAATGTAGCCCACCGACGAGAAGAACAGGGCCGTCATAATGCCATGGGCGAACATCTGGAAAACTGAACCATTGAGTCCGTCCACAGTGCCGGTGGCCAACCCCAGGCAGACGATCCCCATGTGGGAGACCGAAGAATAACCAATGACGTATTTCAAGTCGGTTTGGGCCAGACCCACGAAAACGCCGTAAACTATGCCGGCCGTGGCCAAAAGCATCATAAGGTTGGCCCAGTACTGGAAGCCCGCGGGGCAGAGATACATGGCCACCCGGAGGACGGCAAAAGAGCCCAGCTTCATTAATACGCCTGCATGGAGCATGGACACCGCGGTAGGCGCCGCCACATGGCCCACGGGTGACCAGGTGTGGAACGGCCAGACAGCCGCAAGCACACCGAATCCGAAGAAAAGAAGGACGAAGGCCAGCTTCTGGACCCAGGGGGTGAATTTAGCTCCATGGAGCAGGACCATGTTGAAGGTGTTGAGACCGGAGCTGGCATAGAGCAGCAAGATGCCGGGGATGATGAGACCGCTGCCGGCCATAAGGTAGAGGGTCAGCTTCATGGCCGCGTATTCTTTGCGGGTGGAACCCCAGACCAGAATGAGGATGTACATGGGCACCACGGCGATCTCATAAAACAGGAAGAAGAAGAACATGTCGTAAGACATGAATACGCCGAAGACGCCAGTCACCAAAGCCATCATCCAGATGAAGTACTCTTTGGTGCGCTCTTCCAGTTCCCACATAGTGAGGCAACCGGTGAAGATGACGATGCCGGTGAGGAGAAGCAAGGGGGCATTCATGCCTTCAACGCCCACAAAGTAGGTGATGCCGAAGGTTTTCACCCACTCATACTTCTCCACGAATTGGAGGCCCCCCAAGGCTTTGTCATAGGATACAAAGGTGAAGATTGACAAGGCCAGGGTGATACCGGAGGCCACCACGCTCACTGCCCGGATGAGGAACTTCTGTTCATTCTTGAGGCACAGGAGAATGAGCAGACCCGCAAAGGGGGACAGAAGCATACAGCTCAGATACGGAAAGGAAGCAACATGTTCGGTCATATCAGCGACCCATCATGAGATAAATCCCGACGCCAGCCAGGACCAGAACCATAAACAGCAGGTTATATTGTAAGAACGCAGTTTGAATGAAGGACAACAAGCGGCCGCTGCCGATGGTGGAGAAGGCCACCGCGTCCACGCCGCCATCCACCACCCGGCGGTCATTGTAGGTGAACCACTTGGAAAACATGCCGTAAATGAAGGTGTTCAAGAACCAGCGCCAGAAATGGTCCATATACCACTTCTGGATGAAGAAGGTTTGAAGAGCCGGAACCTTGCTGATAAACCCCACGCACTTGGCGTTCTTGGCCCCCCAATCGAGCCAGGCCACCGCGATGCCCCCCACCGCGCAACTCACTGCGGAGACCAGCAGGAAGTAGTCCATGGCATGGGGATGGGATTCCCCCAACAGCAATTTTTCCAAATATCCCTGGCAGAAACCCAGGATAAGAGTAAAGCCCGCTAAAACGAGGAGAGGGAAGGACATGACCCAGGGCACCCCGTGATCATCATGGCCGTGACCATGCCCATGTCCGCCTCCGTGAGCCTCTTCTTCCACATGGACGATATGGCCGGGGACCTTACTATAAGCCTCCGGAGACTTGGGGAAAAGCATGACGAAGATGACCCGGAAAGAATAGTAAGCCGTGAGGAAGGCCCCAAACAGGCCCAGAGCCAACCAGAGCTTGTTGTCCAGGTGGGCCAAGGCGCCCAGGACCAACTCCTTGCTGAAGAAGCCGGCCAGAGGGAAAATGCCGGCCAAGGCCAGGGCGGCGATGGTAATGCAGGCCATGGGGATGGCCAGCTTGCGCCCGCCGTTAGTGGCCATGGTGAAGAAGTCATTGGTGCCGAAGTGATGGATGAACACGCCGGAACATAAGAACAACAGGGCCTTAAAGGCTGCGTGTGTCGTCAGGTGATAATAGCCGGCGAACAGAGTGCCGTGGGCCAGGGCCGCGGCGGCCAGGCCCATGGCCATGAAGCCCAGTTGGCTCACGGTGGAATAAGCCCAGACCTGCTTGATGTCCGTGGCCACCATGCCTACGGTGGAGGACAGGATCAGGGTAAGGGTGGCAATGGCCAGGATTAAGCTCATGGCCGTGGCTGAAGCCGCAAAGAACGGGAAGATCCGGGTCATCAGGTAGACGCCTGCGGCCACCATGGTGGCAGAGTGCAGCAAAGCCGAAACCGGGGTGGGACCTTCCATGGCGTCGGGAAGCCAGACGTGCAACGGGAACTGGGCGCTCTTACCCATGACACCGCAGAATATGAGCAGGGCCGAAGTGGTGATGAGCCAGGGGGGCATCTTTTGGGCCACGGCGGCGGCGTTCACCGTGGCAATATCCAGGCTGCCGAAGAATATGGTAAGAAAGACCAGGCCCATGAAAAAGCCGATATCCCCGAACCGGGTGACCACAAAGGCCTTTTTCCCGGCTTCCGACGCGGAGAATTTTTCATACCAGAAACCGATGAGAAGATAGGAGGCCAATCCAACCAATTCCCAGGCGATATATAACTGCAACAGCCCGCTGGAGATCACCAGGGTGAGCATGGCCAGGGCGAACAGCGAGAGGTCGGCATAGTAGCGTCCGAAGCCCGGGTCGCCGGCCATGTAGCCGATGGAGTAAACCTGTACCAGCCAACTGATAGTGGCCACGATTACCAGCATCACCAGGCTGGTGGGGTCCAGGAGAAACCCGAAGGGCACCTTGACGATGTCGGAAACCAGCCAGTTGAAATTATAAACGATGGGTTTCTGCCCCCCTAGCTTGAAAAAGAAGGTCCAGGCGATGATCAGGGGGATGGTGCTGGCAATCAAAGAGATGGCCAGAGACAGTCTGGGATTATCCCTGGTAAAGATCATGATCAGACCAAAGGCGGACAACGGCAAAAACACCGTCAACAAACAACCCAGAAGAATCGGATCCCACGAGCACATAATCAACCCCTAAGCTCGGTGGCTTGTTCGACGTTGATGGATTTCAGCTTCCGGTACACGGCCACGATAATGCTTAAGGCAATGGCGGCTTCGGCCGCAGCCACGGCCATGATGAACAGGGTGATGACCTGTCCTACGGCCGGGTGGGGGGCCAGGAAGCGGTTGAAGGCCATGAAGTTGATGCTGGCGGCGTTCAGGATCAGCTCTACGGAGATGAGGATGGCGATTAGGGAACGCCTGGCCAGAACACCGTAGAGGCCGATGGCAAAGAGCACCAGGGCCAGATAGAGGTAAGTCTGCAATTGGTTAAACAGCAGCATCTCAAACCCTCGAGTTAAGGTTTACTGCGGCCGCCCCGGGCCGTGACAATGGCGCCCAGCATGGCCACCAGCAGCAGCAGGGAGACTAATTCAAAGATCAAGGCGTAATTGGTGAGCAGGTAGTGACCGATGGTAGTGACCGACCAATCGGTGCTCCGTTCCGCCGCCGGGGTCCAGGCGGTTTTCTTCAACAACAGGCCCAGGAAGGCGAAGACTGCGCCCGCGCCCACTGCCGCGCCCAGGACTTTGACTTTGTCACGGGGCGGCCGGGGCAGATAGAGGGGCTCGGAGAGCATGATGGCAAAGCAGATGGCGATGCAGATGGCTCCCACGTAAATGAGAATTTCCATCAGGGCGACAAAGGGGCTGTTGAGATAAAGGAAGATACCGGACACACCAAACAGTGACAGACACAGGCCCAAAACATTGTGGAAAATGTTCCTGGCTCCCACCGCAATGAGGGCCCCCAGGATAGTGATTCCCACCACCATCACAAAGGCCCCGGTGGCTGCGGTCTGGGGAGTGATCAAAGCACTTAAAAAGCTCATTCTTTGACCTCCTTTTCGGCTTTGGCGGAGGCCTCTTTTGCTTTAGCTTCGGCTTTGGCCTTGGCTTCCTTTTCTTTGGCTTCTTTGGCTGCGGCTTCGGCCGCGACCGCCGCTTCAATTTCTGCGGCTGTAGGAATCGGCGTTATGGGCAACCCGGCGGCCTTCTGCCGGGTCTGCAACAAGATCAGGTGGTCGATGACGCAGTCTTCCCGGCTATAACCCGCCAGGCGGTACACCTGGGAGAATTCCAGGGCTGTCGTGGGGCAAACTTCTACGCACAGGCCGCACAGGCTGCAATACTGATGCTCGTGGATGTATTTGGTAGCTCTCTTCTGCTTTTCCCCCGGAAATTTGGTCCCTTCCACCGTAATTAGTTGAGAAGGGCAGATCCGGGAGCACATCTCGCAGGCGATACACCGGTGCGTCTGGGTCTCGGGATCGATGATAAACTGGGGATAACCCCGGTAGTTCGGGGACATCTGAATCTTTTCCCGAGGGTACTGGACGGTGACGATGGGTTTGACAAAATAGCGGATGGTAACCGCCATGCCCGCCAGCAGACTCCAGAAACCCACCGCAATCTCTCTGAAATAACTCATCATCGCTCGGTAACCTTTATTCCGGCAGCTATACTTGTTGCCAAAAGTTTTTCTTAATCATCCCTCTTCCTTACCCTCTTTCCCAAGGAGCGAGGGATTGAAGGAAATCTCACCTCATCTAAGTTTTAATACAAATGCCGTTATGAGCAGATTAACGAAGGACAAGGGGATCAAAATCTTCCAGGAGAAGGTGACCAACTGGTCGAACCGCACCCGGGGAAAGGTCCAACGGAACCACATGAGCAGGAAGATTATGGCGTAGACCTTAAGGAGGAACCAGATGACCCCCGGTAGAAAGGGGCCGTGCCAGCCGCCCAGGAAAAGCACCGTGGCCACCGCGGAAACGATAAACATGTTGGTGTATTCCGCCAGGAAAAAGAGGGCAAACCGCATGCCGGTATATTCGGTATGGAAACCGGCCACCAGCTCGGATTCGGCTTCCGGCAGGTCAAAGGGCGCCCGGTTGGTCTCCGCAGTGGCACAGATAATATAAAGAATAAACGCCAAGGGCTGGACCAGGATGAACCAGGTGCGGCTTTGGGCTGCGACGATGTCTGAGAGTTTGAACGAGCCCACCATGAGGATTATGCTCATGACCGTCACCAGCAACGGAATCTCGTAGGCCACGTTCTGGGCCACGGAGCGGATGGCACCGAAGACCGCATACTTGTTGTTGGAAGCCCAACCCGCCATGAGGATAGCCAGAACCGCCAGAGTACTGAAGGCCAGGATCAAGACGATGCCGACGTTCATGTCCTGGATAATCCAGGTTTGGGAAAAGGGAATGACCAGGAAGGAGAGCAAGACCGGCAGGAAGATGACAATTGGCGCCAGCCAATAGATAGGCTTGTCCACTTCTTCCGGGGTGATGAGCTCCTTGCCCATGAGCTTAAGGGCGTCGGCCACAGTCTGAATGGCGCCGTGGAAGCCCACTTCCATGGGGCCGGGGCGGAGCTGCATGTGGGCTGAAACTTTGCGCTCCATCCAGATGAGGAATAAGGCGTTCACCGAGACCAGGGCGATGACCCCGATCAGGCCCACTACCATCCGGGCCCCTGCACTACCTAAAAATTGCGCTGCAAGTTCCATAGTTTGCGCTCGGCTAAAATAACGGTTTTCGGTTTTCAGTTTTCAGTTTGCGGTCCCAGAACCCAGAACCCAAAACCCAGTGTTACCGGTCAATTTCCGGGATGACCACGTCCAGGGAGCCCAAGATGGCCACCAGGTCGGCCACCAAGGTATCCACGGCCATATCGGCAAAAACGCTCATGTTGGCAAAGGACGGGGTCCGGAGCTTGATGCGGTGAGGTTTAACGTCGCCCTGACTGACAACGTACATACCGAATTCGCCCCGGGCGGTTTCCACTGCCTGGTAGACCTCGCCCACCGCGGGCTTTATGCGCTTGGGCACCTTTTCCGCCATGATGGGACCACTGGGGAGCTTGTTGCAGGCCTGCTCGATGATGCGCAGGCTCTGCTCCATTTCGGCCAAGCGCACCAGGTAACGGTCGTAGATGTCTCCCTTACTCCCGATGGGAATCTCGAAATCGAACTCGGGATAAGCGGAATAGGGCTCACTTTTGCGGATATCATAAGGGATGCCGCTGCCCCGGAGGTTGGGGCCGGTGATCCCGTATTTCACACACTGCTCCCGGGTGAGGATGCCGACGTCTCTGGCCCGGTTGATGAAGATGACGTTTTTGGTCACCAAATTGTCATAGTCGGCCCAACGGCTGCGCAGCCGGCTGACGAAGGCCCGGCACCCGGCCACAAAGTCGTCGTCGATGTCCACGGGCACCCCGCCGAAGCGGTAGAAGCAGTAAGTCAGGCGCGAGCCGGTAATCCGGTCCAGGAGGTCCAGGATCTGTTCCCGGTCATCAAAGCAATAAAGGAACGGAGTGAAGGCCCCCAGGTCCATGAGGTAGGCGCCGAACCACAGCAGGTGTGAGGTTATCCGGTTGAGTTCGTTGGTTATCACCCGGATGTATTCGGCCCGCTCCGGCACCACCAGACCCAGGAGTTTTTCCACCGCCATGCAATAGCACTGGTTATAAGCCAAAGCGTGGAGGTAGTCCACCCGGCCCAGGTTCGGCAGAAATTGCGCATAGTTGCGGTTTTCCGCCATGTGCTCGTGGCCCCGGTGGCCGTAGCCGATGACCGGCTCCGCCTGGGTGATGAACTCACCGTCCATCTCCAGCAGCACCCGCAGGACACCGTGGGTGCTGGGATGCTGGGGACCCAGGTTCAGGGTGTAGGTCTTTTCTTCTAATCCTAATAGCTCAATCATTGCCCTGGGACGCTCCGAATTCTTTCAGTAAGGGATGGAAATCGGCATCCTCCGGCAGCAAGAGCCGCTTGAGGTTGGGGTGATTGAAAAAATGGATGCCGAACAGGTCAAAGACCTCCCGCTCATACCAGTCAGCCCCGGGATAGATATGGGAGATGGTATACATGCCTTTCTTTTTGCCGAGTGGGACGTGGACTGCGGTCCGGCAGAGTTCATCGAAACTGGCGAAGTGGTACACCAGATCAAAGGCCTCCGGAAAATCCACCGCAGTGAAGGATTCCAGGAAGCAACCTGCGTCCAGCATGGCCTGGGCCACTTCCACCATTTGAGTGGGCTGGGCCACCACCTCCAGGTGGTATCCGGTTTTGGCGTAGTCCCCCTCGGCCACCTTCTCCAGATTTAAAGGGGCCAGCGCTTTTGCAAGATTATCCTTTAGCATCTCTGAACTTCCTGAGGCGGCCCCGTTTGGTGATTTTTTCTTCCAGGAGGAGAATGCCTTCGATTAACCCCTCCGGGCGGGGCGGGCAGCCGGGAACGTAGACGTCCACGGGTATGATGAGGTCGGCGCCGGGTACGATGGCGTACTGGGTCGGATAATAGAAGGGGCCGCCGGAGATGGCGCAGTTGCCCATGGCGATGACCCACTTGGGGGCGGGCATCTGTTCGTAGAGCCGCACCACTGCCGGGGCCATTTTCTTGGAGATGGTCCCGGCCACGATCATCAGGTCGCACTGCCGGGGGGAGGGGCGGAAGACCCCGGCCCCGAAGCGGTCCAGATCGAAGCGGGCGGCGCCCGCGGCCATCATCTCAATGGCGCAGCAGGCCAGGCCGAAGGTCATGGGCCACAGCGAATTGGCCCGGGCCAGATTGAGGGCCTCTTCCAGGACACCCAGATGGATTAAGGGTTCACCTGTTTTCGTTTCCAACTGAATACTCCTCTGCACCAGGCATAAATGATTACCAGGGACAGAATGCCGATAAAGATGGTGATTTCGATGAAGTCCCGCCAAACATACCCTTTCCCGTAGGCCAACAGCACCGGGAGGAGAAAGAGCACATCCACGTCGAAGGCCAGAAAGAGCAGGGCAAAGAGGTAGTAGATCACTGCCACCTGAATCCAGGCGCTCCCGATGGTGGGCATGCCGCATTCATAAATGGCGTCCCGGGCGGCGCCGAAACTGCGGGGGGCTATAAGTTTGGCAATGATCAGGGGACCCATGGCGAACAGACCAGCCGCCACCAGGTAGACGAGGACAAACGAGAAATCGCTCAAGGCCTGCGGAATTTCCAACGCCCGACTCCTTGTGCTTTTTGGTACAACCTCGTTTTTTATACCCTAGGCCGGAAATCATAGTCAAGGAGTTTTTTCCGCCCGGGGGAAATTTCTTTTCAATCCCCCTAACCACTGACTCAGAAAAACTGGCGAATCTTTGGGAAAAATTGAACATAACTGAATTTTGGCAGGGTTTTCAAAAAAAACCTGTTAAAATCACCTAAGAGAAGTTAAAGGTTCGACCCCGGCCGACCCCGGGGTTTTTATTGGATAACGAAAGGAGTGTTAACTACCGATGGCTAATTGGGAAGACCTGACCATGCCTGGATTTGAGGCTCTGCGGCAACAAACCCAAACAGTGATCCTGCCAGTGGGGTCGCTGGAGGAGCATGGGCCGCATCTGCCGTTGGGTACAGATACCTTTCATGCCATGGAGGTGGCGCGGCGGGTGGCCGAGCTTACCCCATTAGTAGTGGCCCCGCCGGTTTTTTATGGTCTGTGCCGCTCCACCCGGGAGCATCCGGGCACGGTGAGCATCTCCGGGGACACTCTGCGGTCCCTGCTGGTGGACTTGGGCCGGGATTTTTTTCGCCAGGGGTGGCGCAACCAGGTCTTCATCAGCGGCCATGCCGGCGGTACCCATATCAGCGCCATGGTCGAGGCCGGTGAACGTTTGCTGGCGGAGCTGCCCGGCGTTAGAGTCGCAGTGGTCAATTTGCTGGAGTTACTCCGGGAGGTCTTGGGCGAGCAACCGGACCTGGTCCAAACCCGGGGAGATTCCCATGCCGGGGAAGTGGAAACCGCTATCATGATGGCGGCCTATCCCCATTTGGTCCAGGGCACCGCTTCAGAGGAATGGCCCAGCTTTCCCAAATATATATTGGTGCGCGATAAGCGCCGCTACTGGCCGGGGGGAGTCTGGGGGAATCCGGCCCCTGCCAGCGCAACCCAAGGGGAGGCAATTCTAAAGGCCGAAGCTGTAAGATTATTCAAGGTTATCAATATGTTAGAAGAAATGGAGGCAGGATAGTTTTTTCCTTGACATTATTTCGGCAATGTACAAAGATACAAGGACACAGAGTCGCGTAATTGAATTGAAAAGGATTATTTTTAAATGATCGCGGAAACTATCGAACATATTGCCGACCGAGTACTTGCTTACGAAGAATCCGACCTAACCGCCCTCCTCAATCATTTTAAGACACGCATGGAAGAATTTGAACCGAGTCCCGCCTGGGAACGGGCGGTGATTGCTTACTTTTTGATTAACGGCGTCCGGGTCAAAAATGCACTTAAGCAAGGCAAAATGAACAGCCGGGAGTTCACTCCAGGATCCCGGCCGGCGTTGCGGCTGGTCAAATAAGCCATAATCTGCTGCACTCTCCCTGAATTACCCTTCTGTTGCCCCCTTCCCCAGGAAGGGTATGGTATCCTATTCCTTAACGATCTTGAACTTGGTTCCGATCTGTGATCATGGAAAGAATTTCTTGTTTCAAGGCCTATGACGTTCGCGGTCGAGTACCGGGGGAACTCAATGAAGACCTGGCCTATCGGATTGGCCGGGCTTATGCCGAGTTTATTTCCCCCAACCGGGTAGCGGTGGGACGGGATATGCGGTCCTCCAGCCTGCCTTTAAGTGAGTCCCTGATGGCAGGTCTCAACGATGCCGGGGTGGATGTCTGGGATTTGGGACTGTGCGGGACGGAGCAAATCTATTTCTTTACCGCTCATCTGCAGTTGGACGGTGGCATCATGGTCACCGCCAGCCACAACCCGCCAGAATACAACGGCATGAAGTTCGTGCGGGAAGGGGCCCGGCCCCTCAGCGGGGATTGCGGCCTCAGGGAGATCGAGATTTTGGCCGCTGGCCAGGACCCACTGCCTCCAACCTCACGCCGGGGCGGGCGGGTGCCCATTGACTCCCTATCTGATTATGTCGGCCATTTATTGAGCTATATTGATGCTAGAGTGCTATCACCCCTCAAAGTGGTGGTAAACGCCGGTAATGGCTGTGCTGGGCCGGTATTGGATGCCCTGGAAAAACACTTGCCTTTTCAATTCATTAAGATCCATCATACACCGGACCCGACTTTTCCGCACGGAGTCCCCAACCCCTTGTTGCCGGAAAATCGTCAGGTCACGGCCCAGGCTGTGCGCGACCAGGGGGCTGCGGTGGGCCTGGCCTGGGACGGCGACTTTGACCGTTGCTTCTTCTTTGATGAACGGGGCACGTTTATCGAAGGCTATTACCTGGTAGGCTTGATTGCCCAGGCGCTACTGGTGCGGCAGCCGGGCGCCGCGATTATTCATGATCCCCGGCTCACCTGGAATACGATAGAGATGGTGCAAGCCTCCGGCGGCCGCCCGGTGCTGTGTAAAACCGGGCATGCCTTTATCAAAGAGCGCATGCGTTTGGAAAACGCCCTTTACGGTGGGGAGATGTCCGGCCACCACTATTTCCGGGATTTCGCCTATTGCGACAGCGGCATGATTCCCTGGCTGCTGGTGCTTCAGATCATGTGTCGGACCCATCAACCCTTGTCCGCCTTGGTGGGTGAACGGATGAGCCGCTACCCAGTCAGCGGGGAGATCAATCGCGCTGTTGGCGACCCTGATAAAGTTATACTGAACGTAGAAAAGCATTATCAAGGTGCGGCCTGCACTTGTGACCGCACCGATGGTCTCAGCCTGGAATTCCCCACTTGGCGGTTCAATCTGCGCAAATCCAATACCGAGCCCGTGCTGCGCCTCAATGTAGAAACCCGGCAAGACCCGGCGCTTTTAAAGGAAAAGACCGGGGAGCTCCTGGCTCTGATGATCTGACGGTTGCGCTGTTATACGGTTTTAGATCTCAGTTTGGGGTTAAAAGAGTTCCTGCCGGTAATTTCGCAATAAAAATAAACGCCATTAGACCCGCGAAATATACTTCGGCTTGCCGAACCCAGCGAGCATTTCTACATGGCTTGACATCGGTCGCTTCGCTCCCTCTAAAGCTTTCCGGCCGTAATCATTCAGTGTGCCTAACTTGATTTTTACTTTTTCTTGGGCTATTTTTTAGAGAATTGATTTATTATAGAGGTATGCATGTCCCAAGAAGATATCAAAGCCAGGATCAGAGCCGCAGCCCCCGGAGGCAAGATTGCCTGCGCCGCGGCCTTTAAGCTGGCAGAAGAACTGGGACTCTCTCGGAAGGAGCTGGGAGAGTTGCTCAATGAACTCAAGATAAAAATCGTCCAGTGTCAACTGGGTTGCTTTTAAAATGGCCCACCTGTTCGGTCCGGTTCCGTCTCGCCGTTTGGGGCGGTCTTTAGGGGTGGATCTCATCCCGTCCAAGACCTGCCCTTATAACTGCATTTATTGTGAGGTGGGGCCTACCACCCATCAGACTGCGAGACGCTTTTCTTATCAAACCGGTAAGATTATTGGCGAGTTGGAAAGTCTCTTAGGGGATTTGTCCCAGCCACCCGATGTCATCACCCTGGCCGGAAGCGGGGAACCCACCCTAAATCTGGGGCTGGGTCGTATCATCCGCACCATCAAGGAAATGAGTGAAATTCCCGTGGCCGTGCTCACCAACGGAGCCCTGCTGTATCTTCCCGAGGTGCGCCAGGAGTTGGCCGCCGCAGATATGGTCCTGCCCTCCCTGGACGCCGCCCGGGAAGAAACCTACCAATTCATCAACCGGCCCTTGCCTGAGCTTCCTCTTGCCTCCTTGCTTGAAGGCTTGAACGCCTTCCGCCGGGATTATAAAGGCCAGATCTGGCTGGAGGTCATGCTGCTTGCCGGTCTCAACGACACGGAAGAGGAATTGACCCTCCTGCAGCGGGCCTTGGCAAAAATCGAGCCGGACAAGATTCAGCTCAACACCGCAGTGCGTCCGGTGGTGGAGGCCTCCGCCCGGCCTCTGAATCAGGCCGAAATGGCGGGGGCGGCGATTTTCCTGGGAGGGCCTGTGGAGGTCATTGCCTCTTTCAACCGCGTGGATATCGCCGAATTACCCTGCCAGGATGAAGATATTGTGGAAATGCTCTCCCGGCGTCCCATGACTGCGGCGGATATGGCCAAAGCCTTGGGGGTGCCGTTGGTACAAATGGTGGCCCGCCTGAAATGCCTTCAAGATGCAGGCCGCATTTCCCATGACCATTATCATGATCAGGAGTTTTATCGCCACGATAATTAAACGACACTTTATGCCCAAAAGGCATTGATGGATTTTTTTAAACCAGCTGTCCGCAATTCGGGGGATACGAACATGCACGGCAAATACGACGTGGGACTGGATATCGGTTCCGTCAGCGTCAACCTGGTGATCATGAATGCTCAAGGAGAGGTGGTCAAGGAAGAATACCGCCGCCATTTGGGGGAGCCATACCGTACTGCTTTAAAGCTGCTGGAATCCTTAGGACCGGAATTTCCTCCGGAGCAATGCCGCCTGGCGGCCTGCACCGGTTTGGGGGGCAAGCGCCTGGCCGAACTCCTGGGATGTCAGTTCATCAATGAAGTCATCGCCCAGGGACGGGGCACCTATCATTTTTCTCCGCAAGCCCGCACCATTATTGATATGGGGGGCGAAGACGCCAAAATGATCATGGTGGATGAATCTGACGGCCACCTGGTTATTGAAGATTTTGCCATGAATAGCATGTGCGCCGCAGGCACCGGCTCTTTCCTGGACCAGCAGGCGAACCGCTTGGGTTACTCCATCGAAGAATTCAGCGAACTGGCCTTGAAGTCCACCACCCCTCCCCGGGTGGCCGGGCGTTGCAGCGTTTTTGCCAAGACCGACATGATCCACCTCCAGCAGGGCGCCACCCCGGATTACGAGATCATTGCCGGCCTCTGCCAGGCCATGGCCCGCAATCTCAAGAGCAACCTCGCCAAAGGCAAGACTGTCACGCCGCCGGTGGCCTTCCAGGGGGGTGTGGCTCACAACCTGGGCGTGCGCCAGGCCTTCCGCCAGGTTCTCAATCTTGATGATCAAGGTCTCATTATCCCGCCTCATTTCTGTTCCCTGGGTGCCGTAGGCGCCATACTGGTGGGCCGGGAAAACCCGCCCGCCGATTTTCACCTGGACCTGAATCCCCTCCGGGACCATCTCCTCAAAGACGAGGATCAATCCCGGCGTCTGCCGCCTCTGGCTCCGCCCCCGATATTGGGGCCGGAACACTATCAGGTTATCGACCTGCCCCAGGATGGCTCCATAGTAGAAGGTTACCTGGGCATCGACGTGGGCTCCATCAGCACCAACGTGGTGGTCATAGACTCCGAGATGCGGGTGTTGGCCCGGGAGTACCTCATGACTGCGGGCCGGCCCCTGGAGGCTATTACTGAAGGGCTGCGGCGGGTAGGCGCCAAAATCGGCGACCGGGTGAAGATCATGGGCGCGGCCACCACCGGGTCAGGCCGTTACCTCACCGGCGATTTCATCGGTGCCGATGTGGTCCGTAATGAAATCACCGCCCAAGCCACCGCCGCGGCTGCCATTGACCCCACTGTGGACACCATCTTCGAGATCGGCGGCCAGGACTCCAAATTTATCAGCTTAAGCCAAGGCGCCATCGTGGATTTTATGATGAACAAGGTGTGCGCCGCGGGCACCGGCTCCTACCTGGAAGAGCAAGCCGAAAAACTGGGCATTTCCATTAAGGGTGAGTTCGGCGACCTGGCCCTGGCCGCCAAAAACCCGGTCCGCATGGGCGAACGCTGTACCGTGTTCATGGAATCAGACCTGGTGCATCACCAGCAGCGGGGTGCGGCCAAAGAAGACCTGATAGCCGGCCTGTCCTACTCTATTGTCCAGAACTACCTCAACAAGGTGGCGGAAGACCGGCCCATCGGCAATAACATCTTCTATCAGGGAGCCACCGCGGCCAACCGGGGCATTGTGGCGGCCTTTCAGCAAGTTTGCGGTAAAAAGATCACCGTGCCGCCCCATCACGACGTCACCGGGGCCATCGGTGCCGCGCTTTTAGCCATGCGGGAACGGGACTGGGCAAAGTCCCAATTCAAGGGCTTCGATCTGGCTGACCGCCAGTATGAAATTTCCTCCTTTGAATGCAAAAGTTGCCCCAACAACTGCGAAATCCGCCAGGTGCAGATCGAAGGCGAGAAGCCCTTATTTTATGGCAGCCGTTGCGAAAAATACGAAGTAGGGAAGGCCCAGAAGCAGCACGATTTGGCTGATCTACTTTTGGAACGGGAAAACTGGCTCTACGGCGAAGAACCCCCAAAAGAAGGCAAAAGGGGGCCCATCGGCATTCCCCGGACCATGTTTTTCCAGGAGCTCATGCCCTTTTTCCGGGCCTTCTTCGAAGACCTGGGCTTCACGGTGGTCTTTTCTCCCAAGACCAATAAAAAGGTAATCAATCAGGGGGTGGAAGCCCTGGCTGCTGAGCCTTGCTATCCGGTGAAGGTGGCCCATGGCCATATCCTGGATTTGCTCAAAGCCGGGGTCAAGCGCATCTTTCTCCCCAGCATCATTGATCTGCCCCATCCCCACCCCGAAATCGGGAGCGGCGTGGTCTGTCCTATGGTCCAATCACTGGCCTATACTGTGCCTACTGCCATCGATTTCGACGAGTATAGCGCTAAGCTGCTCACTCCGGTGCTCTACTTTGGCCGGGGCCACCGTCGGCTGCGTCAGGGCCTGCGTGATCTGGGGAAACAGTTGGGGGTAAGCGCCTTTAGAGTCAACCGGGCCATGCTCAAGGGCCAGGAGGCCCAGCGGAATTATTACGACCGTTTGACCGCCCGGGGACGGGAAATCTTGAATTCCTTGCCGGATGACGGCCGCCTCATGGTGCTCATCGGCCGTCCCTACAACGCCCTGGACCCCGGCATGAACCTCAATCTCCACCGCAAACTGCGGCAGTTAGGGGTGCTGGCCCTGCCCATGGACTTTCTGCCCGTGGACCAGGTTGACTATCTGGATGAAATAAAGCCCATGTATTGGCGCTTCGGCCAGAAGATTTTGGGAGTGGCCGAACTCATTCGCCAGGACCCCCGGCTCTACGGCATCTACATCACCAATTTTGGTTGCGGTCCCGACTCCTTTATCCAGCATTTTTTTAAGGACCGGATGCGAGGCAAGCCCTATCTGGAAATCGAAATTGACGAGCACTCTTCCGATGTCGGGGCCATCACCCGGCTGGAAGCCTTCCTGGACAGCCTGAAAAACGTCAAGGTGGAGCCGGCGCCGCCCCGGTTGTCACCTTTCCGTTATCGGGTTACCGGCAGCATCAAAAGAAAGATTTATCTTCCTCCCATGACCGACCAGGCCTTGGCCCTGGTGGCGGCGTTTGAAGCCTGTGGTGGCGAGGCTGAGGCCCTGCCGGACTCCGATGAAGAAACCCTGGAACTGGGCCGCCGCCTGACCAGCGGCAAGGAATGCTATCCTTTGATTCTAACAACTGGCGACTTGGCCAAGCTGGTGCAGCGCCAGGAATTCAACCCGGATCAGAGCGCCTTCTTCATGCCCGCAGCCGACGGCCCCTGCCGGTTCGGCCAGTACCATCGCTTCCACCGCCTGGTGCTGGATGATCTGGGGTATCCCCAAGTGCCGGTTTACTCCCCGGATCAGAACGAAAACATGTTCAAGGAAGTGGGCCTCGTGGGTGACGACTTCACCCGGATCGCCTGGAACGGCGTGGTGGCCATCGATCTTTTGGAAAAGAAGCTCCGGGAGATCCGGCCCTATGAATCCATCCCTGGTGAGGCCGACAAAGTCTATAAGCACTACCTTCAGAAAGTTTTTCAGGCCCTCCGGAGCCGGGGCAACGTCATCGGAGCCTTGCAGGAAGCCCGGCAGGTTTTTGACGACATATCCCTGAGTGTTAACGGCGGCAAACCTGTGGTTGGGGTGGTGGGGGAAATTTACGTCCGCTCCAACAAGTTTTCCAACGAAAACGCGGTGCGGGAGATCGAGGCCCTGGGAGGGGAGGTTTGGATGCCGCCCATCGGGGAGTGGCTCCTCTACGTTACCCACTGCTCGAAGCATAACGCCTGGGCTAGCCGGAGCTTTCGGGAACTCCTGACGGTCTGCATTGAAGAGCGGGTCCAGAAGAAGGACGAACACCGGTTAGAAGAAATCTTCCACGGCAGCATCAAGAACCTGAAAGAACCTTCCATTCCCGAGACCCTGGAGCTGGCAAAAGGCTATTTACACCCCTCCTTCGAAGGAGAGGCCATCTTAAGCATGGGCAAATCCAGGGACTTTGTGCGCAAGGGCGCCTGCGGCCTGGTGAATATCATGCCCTTCACCTGCATGCCGGGCACTGTGGTCAACTCCCTGTTCAAGCTCTTTAGGGAGCGACATAATAATATCCCATTCCTGAACCTGGCCTACGACGGCCAGGAGCAGACCCACTCCCGCACTCGCCTGGAAGCCTTTATGTACCAGGTGCGGCAATTCAAGGAGCGTCGCAGCAAGTTGGATTAAGGATTTCAGGGGAGGGTGCCAAGGTTCTTTGACCATTAGACCCCACTGCTCTCCCCCAAATCCACTCTCCATGACGGTCCACTCTTGGTCCGTATGCAGCGACCTCTTCAGTTACCTGGTTAGGCCAGCGGGGTCCCATAATTGAAAACTTTCTGAAGGTCCAGTACGTGGCGGTTACTGAAACTTCAAACCCTGCCTCCGACTTGTGGGAGGTAGCGGTGGCGCTGCCTCTGACTCACCCCCTGACCTATCGCCTGCCCAAGGTCCTTGCGGTCTCAGCCCAGGTGGGCTCCATGGTCCGGGTACCGGTGGGCCGCCGCCGGGCAACTGGATATCTCCTGGGGCCGGCTAATGAGGCCCCTCCCGGCACCCTGCGGGAAATCCAGGAGATCCTGGACCCCGTGGCTCGATTCGGACCGGATTTGGTTCCGCTATTCCGCTGGGTGGCTGATTATTATCAGTATCCCCTGGGAGAAGCCTTGAACTTCATTATTCCTGGAGGGCACCCGGCCACCAGGCCCCGGCGGGAACTCTGGGCCTGTCCCGTGAATCAACCTCAAGCTGCTCCAGTTCCCGGGAAACGCCTGGGGCCCAAGTCCCAGGCCCTTCTTAGGTTTCTCCGGGAAACCGGTGCCACTGCGGTAAAGGATCTCCGGGTCAGGTTTCCCGGCTGTCACGACAGCCTGCGGCGTCTGGCCGCCCGTAATTTGATTGTGATGGAGGACCGCTCCTGCCGGTATACCCTACATGACAAGATGCCTCGGGATATAGAAGAGTCGCGACTCTCCCTGGTACCCGAACAGGAACAGGCACTGGCGGCCATTATCCAGGGGATTAATGCAGGCAATTTTGTCCCCTTTTTACTGCACGGGGTCACCGCCAGCGGCAAAACTGAGGTCTATCTGAGGGCGGCCAACCATGCCCTGGCCCAGGGCCGACAAGTGCTTGTGCTGTTGCCTGAGATCGCCCTGACCCACCCCGTGGCTCAGGCCTTTAAACAACGTTTCGGGCCCCGGGTCGCTCTCCTCCATAGCGGTTTGTCCCAGGCCTTCCGGATGGATCAATGGCGCGGCATCATGCTGGGAGAATTTGATATCGTGGTGGGAGCCCGGTCTGCGGTCTTTGCCCCTTTGCCCCGCCTGGGGTTGGTGGTAGTGGATGAAGAGCACGATCCGTCTTATAAACAAGAGGGCGGTTTCCTCTATCAGGCCCGGGACGTGGCTCTTTACCGGGGCAAACTGGCAAGAGCGGCAGTAGTCCTGGTTTCGGCCACCCCCCAGGTGACCACCTGCTACTCTGCCCGGCAAGGCAAATATCGGTATCTCCATCTGGGCCGCCGGGTTACGCCCCAGGCCTTGCCGGAAATCCAACTGGTGGATTTACGAACCCAGCGAGGCGACAAGAGTCTCAAGATCATTTCCCGACCGTTGTTCACGGCTTTGGAGGAAGTGCTTAGCCGGGGCGAACAAGCCTTGCTCTTTCTGAATCGCCGGGGTTATGCCCGGGCCATGTTTTGTCTTTTTTGCGGCCAGGTCTTCCAATGCCGCAATTGCAGTGTGGCTCTGACCCACCATCAGGCCCAGGGCCGTCTGGTCTGCCATTACTGCGGTTTCGCCGAGGCGGTGCCGGAACGCTGCCCCCTGTGCCAGTCCACTGCCATTAAACGCTACGGGGTCGGCACCGAACAGGTGGAAGCGGAGGTCAGGCGAAAGTTGGCCAGGGCCCGGGTGGCCCGTCTGGACCGGGATACCGCGCCCCACAGCGGCCGGGCCCTCAAGGTCTTGCAGGACTTTGCCGCGGGAGAGCTGGATATTTTGGTGGGCACCCAGATGATTACCAAGGGTCACCATTTTCCCCAAGTCACCCTCGTGGGGGTAATCGCTGCCGATCTTAGTCTCTTTTTTCCAGAGTATCACGCCGGGGAGCGCACTTTCCAACTGCTCTCTCAGGTGGCGGGGCGTGCCGGCCGGGGGGAAATCAAGGGCACCGTGCTGATTCAGACCTATCAGCCGGAGCACTACGTTTTTCAGACGGTCCAAGCCCAGGATTATGACAGCTTTTTTAAGCGGGAACTGGAGTCCCGGCGGCAATTGGGGTACCCACCCTTCACCCGCTTGGCGTTGGTGCGCCTGAGCGGCCCCCAGGAGGAGTCTGTGGCTGGGGAGGCCCGGCGCCTGGCTGCAGCATTGGAGAATTTCCGGCACAGCGATCAAGACCTGCGATCCAAAGTGCGAATCTTAGGTCCGGCTCCTGCGGGGTTAACCCGCCTCCAGGGCCGGTTCCGCTGGCAAGTCCTCATCAAAAGCTACGGCCGTCCCTCCATGTTGCGCCTGCTCCAACATGTACGTCAGGCATGGACCCCCAAGGTCCGGGCTGGCCTAACCATCGCCCTGGATATCGACCCGGCCAGTTTGTTCTAGAGTAAGCGGATGTTTCCAGCCTGTGAGAAATTTGTTGTAACATTAAAAGATTTTCTCAAGGCAAGGGGCCAGTGCCACTAAAGCTATGCCGCCTCCATCACCCGGTCACGCCCTTCTTTTTTGGCCCGGTAGAGGGCGGCATCCGCGGCCTGGATCAGGGCGCTTCCCGTGGATCCGTGGTCAGGAAAGACGGCCAAGCCGATGGAAATAGTTATGGGGTGTAAAAATTGCCCCGGGCGCAGCTCATGAAGCTGCTTTACACACCGACGCAGTTGCTCGGTGCGATCCAAAGTAACCTCCAAAGATGCCCCCGGCATAATGATCAAAAACTCTTCCCCTCCATAACGGCAGGCAATGTCATCCTCTCGAATCTGACTTTTGATTAAACGGCCTAAAGCCCGCAGCAATTCGTCTCCGGCATGATGGCCGAAGGTGTCGTTGTATTGCTTGAAGCGGTCCAGGTCCAACATTGCCAGACCCAGAGGAATGCCTTGCCGGGTTACCCGGTGCAACTCCCGTTCCAGGGTTTCTTCCATGTAGCGACGATTGAACAAACCGGTGAGATCGTCACGGATAGCCTGGCTGCGCAAGGTCTCCCGAAGCTTCAAATTGGCCAGGGCCAAGGCTACGCCTTCCCCCACGGTGGCTGCCAGCAAAGCCGTAGCTTCCAGATTATTCCCCCCCCCGTCTGAATTCTTTTGCAGATGCAAGATACCTATGGCCTCCCCCTGGGCCATCATAGGCATGCACAGATAACCGGCGGATAGCGGCTGGGGCACGTGGCGGCAGAGCAACCCGGAAGTGGGATCGTCAACCAGGTGCTCCCGACCGAGGCGCAAGGCCCAGCATTCATCCGGGACAAAGACTGGCTCCAGGGGCGTCGATGTTCCCCAGACGGCTACTCTTTCGAAAAGATTCTTTGAGTTATTGAGCATATACAATCCGCCCCCATAACCGGAAAAAAATCTGGAGGCAAAGTGAGCTGTGGTGCTATAGGCTTCTTCCGAGGTCTGGCAGGCTTGGAGGACATCGCTCATTTCGTGGAGCAGAGTCATGTGACGGTTGCGTTCTTCCGACTGGGATACCAAAAGTTGCAGGTGGGCATTGGCTTTTTGGAGGTCCTCTTCCCATTTATTGCGCTCGGTGATATCTCGGAACACTCCCACGGCTCCCACCACCAAGCCGTTCTCCTTGATGGGGCTGGTGACATATTCCACCGGCAAAGGATTGCCTTCTTTGGTCCAAAAGACATCGTTGCTGATGCGCCGGCCTGTTCCGTCAATGAGAGTGCGGTAAATGGGACATTCCTCCTCAGGATAGGAAGTGCCGTCCGCTTTCTGGTAATGCAGGATTTTATGAATATTCCTGCCAAAAAGTTCGGCTTTCTCGTAGCCGCTCAAGGTTAATGCCGCGGGATTGATAAATGTAACATTTCCGCGGAGATCCAATCCAAATACGCCTTCGCCCGCGGAGTTCAGGATCATCTCGTGTTGCAACCTCAGCCGTTCCAAGTCCGTCTCGGCGCGGATGCGTTCACTGATGTCTCCGAAGCTCCATACCCGGCCCACGATCTTTTCCCCGAGCCGCTGGGGTCTTGAAGTCCGCTCAAAGAAACGCCCATCCTTGAATTCCAGGATGTCAAAGCTCTCGGTTTCGGGATGTTCGTATAATTCCTTCACCTTTCTAAGAAAGGCCTCCGGATGCTTCAACTGATCCAATACAAAGACCAGGGCCTGCTGGTCATCTCCGGCAGCCACAATGGATTCCGGAATACGCCACAGGTCCAGGAACTTCTGGTTAAAGCTCACGATTTTGCCTTCCATGTCCACCACCAGAATGCCGTCGGCGGTGGATTCCAGGGTGGCGTGAAGCAATGATAGGGATTTGTTCAACTCTTCTTCGGCCCGGCGACGCACAGTGATGTCTTCAAAAATGCCCACACCACCCATCAGGTCGTCTTCCAGAGATAGTATTCCCTGGAAAATCGCCCGCACCGGGGTCAGCTTATTGCCGAGAACCGAGAGATAGTCCCCTTCATAATGGCCACATTGGCCATTTAATGACAAAATTACTGCATCTCGAAACTTCTCATCCCTCACTTGCGTGGGTATATCAAAACCGACGATCTTTTCCCTGGGTGCGCCGATGATCTCTGCAAACTTTTGATTGCAATCTGTGACAATTCCCCTTTTATCAAATTGGACAATCCCTGCGGGGGCGTTTTCGAATACCAGCCGGTATTTCTTTTCGCTCTTTTTCAGGGCAAACTCGGTTTCTTGTTCGCTGGTTATGTCGGAAAAAACGCCACTGATATAGTTAATCTTGCCATCGGGATAACAGACTATCTGGCCTCTTTCCCGAATCCAAATAACCGTTCCCAACTTCCCTTTGATGCGGTATTCCCGTATATAGGATTTGTCTGTTTTCAAGGCCTGCTTGAAGGTCTCCTTGGCTTTTTCCAAATCCTCGGGCCAAATCAATTCCGACCATTTCATGGTCCGGGAATTAAAATCTTGAGCCGGGTAGCCGGTAAGTTCTTCGATCTTATCGTCAAAGAAGTCCACGCTAAAGTCTGCATATCCCCTGAAAACCGTAGCCGGAACAGTGGTCACGAGCTCCCGGTATTTTTGCTCGCTCTCCCGCAAGGCTTGTTCCACTTGTTTGCGGTTGGTAATATCCTTAACAAAAACGGTCATTCCTGCAGGTTTTCCCCCCTCGTCATAGGCGAGATACGTACGCAATTCCACCGGGAATACCGAGCCGTCCCGGCGGCGATACTCCTTTTCGTAGGGGTCGGAATATGCCTTTGGTAAAACCTGTTCTTGGATAATCTTGGCTTCTATGGGATGCCACTTTTCCGGAGTGATATCCCGGTAGGTCAGGCGGTAAAGCTCTTCAGCAGAGTACCCCAACATCTCCTGAAATGCGGGATTGAATTCAACAAAGATTCCTTCCAGGTTCATGGTGGCGGTGCCGTCCCGCAGATGGTCATATAGGATGCGATATCGTTTTTCCGATCTCTGGATGCGGGCAGTGGAATCAATGGTCATACCGATGATGGCCAGGAATCCTATCACTCCCGAACAAAAGAGAAGGGTGACGCCGATTCCCATCAGCCTGCCCAGGATGATGGGGCGCAGGGGGACCAGGATAAGCAAGGACCAGTCCTCCCACGGGAACGGCCAGCGCAAAGCCACCTGGCGCTTGCCCTGGAACGGATATTTCCCTCCGTCTATAGGTTCCTGAGCCAAAATGGGGGCAAAGGGGCCTGGGCCAAACTGGCGGGAAGCCACCAGCTTTTCCCGGGTCGCCTCTGGCAAGGGCCACAGGCTTTTCAAAACCATTTCCGGCTGGTTGGCCATAACCACGATGCCATGGGGATCGTAAACCACGCTCAAACTTTGAGAGGGAAAAAACGTTTCCACGTCACCCGCAGGGCGCTTCAAGACCGCGACCCCCAAAATCTGGCCGATGCGGTTCCGTACCGGGTGACTGGCGTAATATCCCAGCTCTTTGGAGGTCACCCCCAAAGCCCAATACCGTCCAGGGGTTCCCTTCATGGCATGCTGAAAATAGGGGCGGAATTTAAAGTTTTTGTCCACGAAGCTGTCATCCCGGTGCCGGTTGGAGGAGGCGATGGTCAGACCTTCAAGATTCATCAGATAGCAGACCGACCCGGGCAGAGTTTGGCTGTAGCGATCCAAAACTGAGTTGGCCGCCTCGAGGGTTAAGGCATCCTTATGCTCCAAAACAGGGGCGATCCAAGGGGAGGCCGCCATGGTGCTCGCCAGATGGTCCGCTTCCTCCATTTTATCTTGCATCATGCGGACGAAGACTTTGGCATGGCTTTCTTGGTTTGACCTTAGTTCCTTGGCGGCTTCCTCACCGAAATACTGGGTGGTGACCCACCCGAGCAAAAGCATGGCGAGCACTGCCACCATGGCCCCGGACATCAGGGTTCTTCCCCAGACCCGGACCCGGCTCTCGGCTTCTTCGTTCAGAGATGCCTGGGCAAAGAGACAGAGGCAGGCTGCCACCCAGAGCATTATCAAACCCTGAACCATCTGGATGGGAAAGCCCGTGGCAGTGAAAAAAGTGGCCGAGTTAAGCCAAGAGGCGGGGAAAAACGGTGCCGGGTCCACCACCAGCCCGGTGGTCAGGGCGTAGGCGGCCATTCCCAGAGATACTCCCAACAACGCCGGCTTCTCCGGCCCCGAGTCTTTGAAGGCAAGATATAAAACCCAGCCGGTCCATAAGCCGCCCACCAGACCCAAGGAATAGCGGCTTGCCGCGCACAGGGCGTCGAGCCCGGCAAAACCGCCCAAAAGGGCCAAACCCAGCAAAACCGCGATGATCCAGCGTCCCGGGGCCCGGCCTTGAAAGATTATTGTGCCGGTCCGCCCAAACTCCATTAAAAAAATAAACGATACCATCTGCAGGCCAAGACAGGCCAAACTGAGAATGGGACTATGTAAGAGATCCAGGGCCGCTAAGTCCAGCCACTCGTGCAATCCATGGGTGAGGCCAAAAAGGCCCAGCCACAGCCAGGGTAGAAAGTGCCGGGATCTGCGGTTCAGGAAGTAACAAAGGGGCAGCAAAAGAACAACGCTGAGACCGTAGAAAAAGATAATATAATCCATTTGAGACTTGAAAAAGTCGGCCACTTGGAACTAATCCTTTGTCTTGAGAGGGGGGGTATTAAAAACCCGTTAGTCTCCCTGATCTATCTTTCCAAAGGTGGACTCAGCTTGCCAAGATTTTGATGAAGCAGGCGTTGGCTTTTCAGCCAAAGCCGTGCTGGCCATCGCTGCTAAATCTATTCGATTCTATCGGCAAGTTAAAGAAAATCTTAAGACTTCTTTTTGTTGTAAAATATAAATAAGGGGATACCCTGACATCAGGGAAGCACAATCGACAGGGCGCCCTTTTGATTATCTATGTGAAAATTAATTCCTTAAACCCAGAAGGAGGTCTTCTGATGAAGTCGAAAGTGGCGATTTCGGTAGTGACGACAGCCATGTTATTGATAGCCCTGAATGTGTGTTTGGCTGCCAAGGTGGTCTTTGAAGACAGGTTTGCCACGCTTGACCCGGCCTGGGGTGCCACCGCCGCCGTGATGAATGTCAAAGATGGCAAGCTTTTGATCACCCCCGCGAAGAACACCACTCAGACCATCATCAACCAATCCGCCATGCTTCCCAATGACATGGAAGCCGTCTGCGCCATGACCTTCATCCAAGCTCAAGCCCCCACCTGGGGCAGCGGCCTGGTCTTTTGGGCTAAGGATTACGATGAATATTATGCCTTTCTAATCAATGCCCAGGGGTGGTTCGGGGTCCAACGTCATGTGGCCAATCGCTATTTGCTGCCGGTGACCTGGAGAGAGTCCGATGCCATCAAGGCAGGGGAGGGGGTTGAGAACCAGTTCAAAATAGTGACCAAAGGAAACCAGGCCACTGTTTTTATAAATGGGAAAGAGGTTGTCAGTTTCCAAGGGCAGCCTCCCCAGGGGGGCAGTCTTATTGGCTTTAAGACGGCCTCGGGCACTGACGGGACTAATACGGTTGCCTTTGCTAATCTTCTGATTTCAATACCTTAATAATGGGGTACTTGACCAGAGCGGGGTGCTGCAGCCGACCCAGGGGCGAAATTATGCCAGCGACGCCCGGCCTAAGGGTCCGCAATGGCGCAATCATTTTGGCTTGTGCTGGCGTCCTTTCAGGAAGAGGCGCAGAGGGGCGTAGGTTAGGCCCAGCTTCTCCCGGAGTTGCTTCACCACATAGCGGCGGTAGTGGTCCGGCACTCCCTGGGGCTGGTTGACGAAGGCGATGAAGGTGGGGGGCTGCACCTCGGCTTGGGTGAGGTAATAAAATTTGACAGGCCGATCCCGGTAACGTGGCGGGGGCACCCGGCCGGTGATCTCCGCCAGGAGCCGGTTGAGGGCGCCGGTGCCCACCCGGGTGCCACTCTGGGTATGAATCGTCTGGATGATGGGAAAGATTCGCCTCAGGTTGTAGCCGGTGATCACCGAAACAGGCAAAACCGGTGCGTAGGCCATGAACTCCAGCCCCGAGGTGGCCTTCTCCAGAAGGGCTTTGGCCTCCTTAAGGTCGTGGCGCACCAAGTCCCATTTGTTTACCAGCACCAGGCAGCCCTTGCCCTGGTCCTCGATGAGCCCGATGATGCGCAAGTCCTGGCCGGTGAGGCCTTCGGCGGCATCCAGCATGAGCACCGCCACGTCGGCCCGGGATAGGGCCTTGATAGTCTTCAATACCATCTGGCGCTCAAGTCCCTGGTCCACGTGGCTGGGGCGGCGCAGGCCTGCAGTGTCCACCAGGACATATTCCACCCCATCCCAAGTAAAGGGGGAATCGATGGCGTCACGGGTGGTGCCTGGTTCGGAGCTAACCAGAAGGCGCTCCTCCCCCAAAAAATGGTTGATCAAGGAGGACTTTCCCACGTTGGGCCGGCCGACGATGGCTACCCGGATGCCCGGGGGTGGAGCAGAAACTTCCCGGGGAGGCGGCAAGACCTCTCCCAAGGCCGAAAGCAAGGTGTCCACCCCCAGCCCGTGGGTGGCGGATACGGGATAAAGGGGGTCCAGCCCGAAGCGATAAAACTCCAATACCTGGGCCTCCAGACCTGGGTGGTCGATTTTGTTTACCACCAGGAAGATGGGCTTGCCGACACGCCGGAGATAGTCCATTACCTGGGCATCGCCTTCCTGGGGGCCTTGGCGGCCGTCCACCACCAGCAGGATGGCATCGGCCTCGGCCACCGCAGCTTCGGCTTGGCGCCGCACCAGGCCGGAAAGGTCTTCTTCCCCCCCCACCAGGCCGCCGGTATCAACCAGCAAGACAGTGTGGTCATTAAAAGTAAGGTTACCGTAATGGCGGTCCCGGGTCACCCCGGCCAGGTTGGCAACCAATGCTTGAGAAGTGCGGGTAAGACGGTTGAAAAGGGTGGACTTCCCCACATTGGCCCGGCCGATGAGGGCGACTAAAGGCAAGACCTCTGATCTTGTTGGCTGTTCGCGGGTCACGGGTTGTTTTTCGTTTAGAGGCAAGAGATTCTACCGATTTCGCAGGCTTTGTGGGGGTAGATCAGATCCTAATTCCCGGGCCACTGCTTGGTGCAAGATATCGTGTAATTTTAGCAGGTTGTGCGTAACTTTTAAATGTCTCAAGCAAAGCTTGGAACAAGGGAAATCAACGAAGGTGTGTGGGGCGTACCCTACGCCAAGCTGTATGAAGGTTGAAATTATTTTCCAGAACCCAAAACCTAACATCCACTTCTAAGGGTTTTTAGCCAGATTCTTAGGGGACCAGTTGCGGAGCAACTCCACGGCCTTCTTCAATTGGATATCCTTATCCAATTCCTCCTGAGTGATGGGCTGGTTCCAGGGCTTATCAGTGAGGCCTTCCCCACGCATGTGTTGGGTAAGAAGCTCATCCCGCCGTTTCTTAAGGGAGTCTTCCTTCAGCTGTTTTTCTTCCACCACCACATCGGGTTTGATCCCCTTCTCATTAATGGTGACCCCGCTGGGGGTAAAGTAGAGTGCAGTCGTAAGACGCAAGGCGGAGCCGTCATCCAGGGGAATTATGGTCTGGACCGAGCCCTTGCCAAAGCTCTTGGTGCCCACGATTACGGCCCGCTTCTGGTCTTTAAGGGCTCCGGCGACGATCTCGGAGGCCGAAGCACTGCCCTCATTGATAAGCACCACAATGGGAATCTCGGCCATCTTACCTTCCGCGGTGGGGCGGGCGTAAAACCGCATATTCTGGTTGCGGCTGCGCCCTTCGGTATAGACGATAAGGCCGCCCTTCAAGAATTCGTCAGAGACGCGTACTGCCTGCTCCAGCAACCCGCCTGGATCGTTGCGCAGGTCTAAGATCAGCCCTTTGAAAGGCACCAGGCGCTGTTTCATCTTTTTGAGGTAGGCCTGCAGATCATTATCGGTGGAATCCTGGAAATTCGTCAGCCTGATGTACCCGATACCGTCGTCCAGGATGCGGGCTTTGACGCTACGGATAGGAATAATTTCCCGGGTGATCACCACATCCTTGGGCTGCTGAAAGCCTTCCCGGTTAATAGTAAGATTTACCTTGCTTCCTTTGGGGCCGCGAATCTGTTTTACGGCTTCCATCAGAGTAATATTTTTAGTGGAGGTTCCGTTGATCTTAACGATCTGGTCTCCAGCCTTCAGACCGGCCTGGTAAGCCGGGGTCCCTTCAATGGGTGAGACCACTGTCAGAATGCGGTCTTTCATGGTGATCTCGATGCCGATGCCGCTGAACTTTCCCTTAGTTTCGATCTGCAATTCCCGGAACTCGTCCGGGGCCATAAAAGAAGAATGGGGGTCCAGGGTCCCCACTGCGCCTTGGATGGCACCGTAAACCAGGTCCTTGGTGGTCTTGGGCTCGGCATATTGTTCTTCAATGAGGTCCAGGGCCTGAGCAAACACCTTTAATTTGGCGTCGCTGATGGGAGATGGCGAACCCTGCACCTGCCCACTTTTGACCGTCCCCGTAACATCCTGGTTCTGGCCAAACACCGCCACAGGTCCGGCGAAACTCCAGCCCAGGACCAGTCCCAAAACCAAAGCCACGCCACCCCAAAGCCATGATTTCCGTAAAATCATTTGCTGAATCGTCCTGATAAGAGGACCGGCTCTGGCGAGTGATTAATCACCCGGTTGTGGCCCGCCCCCGAGATATGATTGCTATAAAGCCTTTTCCTTAGGCGCTGTCTGTGGTTTACCGGAGATTATCAGATCCACCGCCTGCTGGACCCAGGGGTCCGTCTCCGGCCTCATCTCTCTAACGGGTTCCTTCTTGTCCGCCTTCTCATCTTTGGGCGTGGCTCCCAGGACTCCGGGTTCCAGCCCTTTGCCCTGAATTTTATCACCCTTGGGGGTGTAACACTGGGACACGGTCATCATCAGGGCAGAGCCGTCCTCCAGGGGAAATGTCTTGGTTAGACCGCACAGGCCCAGGGTCTTGGCGCCCAGCAGAGTGCTCCGGGACTGATCCCGGAGAGCCCCGGCCATGATCTCCGCGGCCCGGGCGGTCCCCTGGTCCACCAACACCACTACTGGGGGTAAATTCTTGAAGATCAGGTCCCGGTCCTTGCCTTTGTAGGATTCCTCGCTTTTGGGGGAACGCCCCTTGGCCGTTAGTATCTGCTGGTCCCCCAGAAGCAGGGAAGTGCTGCGCACCGCGTCCTCCATGGCGCCCCGGGCATTGTTGCGCAGGTCCAGGATAATGCCTTTGATCGGCGGCTGGTGCTGTTTAAGGTTTTTCAACACCGAGGCCAACTCCGACGCCGTGTCATTGTTGAAGTATCGGATACGCACATAAGCGACGTCATGTTCCAGGTAGCGGGAAGTGACGGTGCTCAGTCCCAGGGGTTCCAGAGTAACAGTAAGATCCAGGGGTTTGACTTCGCCGTTACGCAACACCTGCAGTTTGATTTGACTGTTCGGCGCCCCCTGGAAACGCCGGGCGGCCTCCTGGGTGGTCAGGTTGCGCACCTGCTGCCCGTCAATCTTGATAATATGGTCGCCGGGCTTCAGGCCGGCCCTGGTGGCAGGGCTGTCATCGATGACGCTAACCGCCGTAAGAAGATTGTCCTTGACGATCAACACCAAACCGGCCTCGGCCGGAGAAGCCTTTTCTCCGCTGAGATAGCTCTGATATTCTTTGGGCGTAAAGAAGGAAGAATCGGGGTCCAAGGAGTTCATCATGCCCCGGAGGGAGCCGTAAATCAAATCCTCTTCTTTCTTGGGCCAGACATATTTCTGGGTGATTTCGAAGAGGGCCTCGGTGTATAAGCGCAGGGCGTCGTATTGAGAACTAGGGGCGGCCCACACCGGCAGCAAGAAATGCAATGTCAGAGCCAGGAATAACAGGATCACTCCCAGCCGCAGAGGTGACCTGACCCATTTGGGACTAAGGGTTTTCAAAGGGTTAAGGGGCTTCACGGTGCGAACCTTACCTCCCTGCCAAGCCCGGGGCTTGCAGGTCAATCATCGTTGAGGCCAGATGGTTGGACTTCCGGGCAATGACCTGCACTGCTGCTTTTTTGATATCCTCCGGAGTTAGACCGTAATGTTTCAGGAGATCAGCGGGTTTACCCGACATTCCAAAGGTGTCCTTCAGGCCGATGCGTTTCATGGGCACAGGAAAATGCTCCCCGAGAATTTCACTCACCGCGCTTCCCAGGCCGCCTGCGACCATGTGTTCTTCGGCGGTGACCACGGCCCCGGTGCGCCTGGCCGAGTCCACCACCAATTCCCAGTCCAAGGGTTTAAGACAACTCATATTGACCACCCGGGCTTCAATGCCGTCTGCAGCCAGCAGCACCGCGGCGTCCAGACAGGCCTGCACCATAATCCCGATCCCCATGAGGGTCACGTCCAGACCCTCCCGCAAGACGCTGCCCCGGCCCAACTCGAAGACATAGCTGTCGTCATAGATCAAGGGTACGGCCATGCGGCCGGTGCGCATATAGACCGGCCCCTGATAGGTCGCGGCCCAGCGGGTCATGGCCCTGGTTTCCGGGCCGTCCGCGGGCGCCAGCACCACCAGGTTGGGCAAAATCCGCATCAAGGCCAGGTCTTCCAGAGCTTGGTGGGAGCCGCCGTCCTCCCCCACTGTCACCCCGCCGTGGGAGGCCACAATTTTGACATTGAGGTTGCCATAGGCGATGGTCTGGCGAATCTGCTCCCAGGCCCGGCCGGTGGCAAACATGGCAAAGGTGCTGGCAAAGGGGATTTTTCCTCCCAGGGCCAGGCCCGCGGCGGTCCCCATGAGGTCCTGTTCGGCGATCCCTACATTAAAAAAGCGGTCCTTGAAGACCTTGGCGAAATGATGAGTCTGGGTGGAGCCGGATAGGTCCGCGTCCAGGACCACGATCTGGGGGTTTTCTTCTCCCAGTTTGGCCAGGGTTTTGCCGTATTCGACTCTGGTGCTTTCTTTGGCGGACAATTTTCCCTCACGATAGTTTGCGTCTTGGCGTCTTGGCGTCTTTGCGAGAGCTACTTTTTTAAATCTCGCCAGGACGCCAAGGCGCCAAGGTATTATCTCCCCAACTCCTCCAAGGCCTGCTGATACTCTTCCGGGGTAGGGGCGACACCGTGATATTTCTTCTGGCCCTCGAAAATAGAAACCCCTTTGCCTTTGACGGTGTGGGCGATGATCATTCCGGGCCGGCCTTTAATTTCCCTGCAAGTGCGGAAGGCCTCTTGAATCTCACCGAGGTTGTGGCCGTCCACCTCCAGGGTGTGCCAGCCAAAGGCCCGCCACTTGTCGGCAATGGGCTCGATGCTCATGACCTCGGCGGTGTGGCCGTCAATCTGCAGGCGATTGCGATCCAAAATGCCCACCAGGTTGTCCAATCCATAGTGGGCCGCGGTCATGGCCGCTTCCCAAATCTGCCCCTCTTGGACCTCGCCGTCCCCCATAAGTACATAAACTCGGCTGCCGTGGCCGTTCAGGCGGGCCGCCAGGGCCAACCCGTTGGCGATAGATAGTCCCTGTCCCAGTGAGCCGGTGGGGATTTCTACTCCCGGTGTACAGCCGGAATCGGGATGGCCTTGCAGGATGCTGCCGAACTGGCGCAAAGTGAAAAGCTCCTCCCGGGGGAAATATCCCAGCCGGGCCAAAATCGCGTAATAGGCCGGAGCCCCGTGCCCCTTGGACAAGATAAACCGGTCCCGGTCCATCCAGCAGGGGTCATCGGCCTTGGTGTGCATTTCGCCAAAAAAGAGAGCCACCAGGATATCGGTGGCCGACAGCGACCCCCCCAGGTGGCCGGAACCGGCCCGGTAGAGCATCTCGATGATGTCAAGACGGATCTGGCGCGCCAGCTCCTCAAGATGGTTAAGGTCCTGGATAATATTCATCTCCTAATCAGTTCGGCAAAGCCCCCGGGATAGGTCCCTCGAAATATTGATATTATGATTAACTATATCCAAACGACAAAGGTTTTTCCACCATAATACAAAAAAATCCTGTCCAAGGGTTTAACCTGTTCATCTATTTAAGATTATTTTGGTAGAGTTTTGTTATGGCCCGGATGGATTTTTTATACTTGGGGCCTTGCTGTCCACTCCCAAAGCGGAAGAACCAACCACTAGACCCGAATGTGTCTTTCTCGGAAGATGGATTTCTCTTGGTTACCGGCTCCTCCTTTCAGTATAATAAAGATTGGCAAAAATTTGGTGCGGCGGCTGCCGGCGTGGTGCTGCCTGACAGCATTGAGGAGAAATCCATGGCCTTGACCCGTGAAGAAGTGCTGCACGTGGCCACTCTGGCTCGGTTGAGTCTGGAGCCCGGCGAGGTCGAACTTTTCACCCGCCAACTCAATGACATTCTGGCCTATGTCGAAAAATTGCAGGAATTGGACACCCGAGGCGTCCGCCCCTTGGCCCATGTGATCCCGGTATTTAACGTCTTCCGGGAGGATGCGGTTACGGCAGGGCTTGAACGGGAGGCCGCCCTGGACAATGCTCCGGCCAAAGAAGAAGGGGCCTTTTTGGTGCCGAGGGTTATTTGAGGCAGGTTCTGGGTGTTAGGTTTTAGTGTGGTGGCCCACAACAAATACATTTCATACCTAGGCCCTTTTATTATTCGGAGCGGAAAAGCAGTCCCATGCACCCCCACCCCAGCCCTCCCCCATCAAGAGGCAGGGAGTGAAAGGAAGGAAATGCTTTAATGCCCTGATTAATAACTCCCCCTCCCCTGGTGGGAGGGGGTTGGGGGGAGGGGGAAGAAGGCAACGGAATCAATAAGCTATTTCACCCCCACCCTAACCCTCCCCCATCAAAGGGGAGGGAAAGGATCAGAAACTTATCTTTTTTGTAAGGTATAAATGGGACGCTGCATTTAAAAACCGATCAAAATGTAGTCAAGAGGTAGGGCGGGCACTGTCCGCCATAATTTCTGCACGGGTCTGCACAGGCTGGAAAGCCTATCGCACCGATTTTTAATGAAAAAAGAGAAACGGTATAAACATGGCTGAACCTCTCTATAGCCTGAGCATCAGCCGGCTGGCGCCGCTTTTGGCCGCAGGCGAAGTGTCCCCGGAGGAGGTGACCGAGGCCCTGCTCTCCCGCATCGAAGAAAGGGACGCCGAGCTTAACACCTACATTACCGTGGATAAGGCCGGGGCCCGGGCCATGGCGCACGAGGCCGGGGTTCGGATAAAGCGCGGCGAAGCCACACCGCTCACCGGCATTCCCCTGGCCCTCAAGGATGTCATGGTCACTCGGGGGCTGCGCACCACCTGCGGGTCCCGCATCCTGGAAAACTTCATCCCCCCATATGATGCCTTCGTCTGCGCCCGGTTGCGGCAGGCCGGCGCGGTGTTCCTGGGCAAGGTCAACATGGACGAGTTCGCCATGGGCTCATCCACGGAAAACTCGGCCTTCGGCCCCACCCGCAACCCCTGGAACCGGGATTGCATTCCCGGAGGGTCCTCCGGCGGCTCCGCGGCGGCGGTGGCCGCGGACCTTTGCATCGCGTCGCTGGGGTCCGACACCGGCGGCTCCATCCGGCAGCCTGCCTCGTTGTGTGGGGTGGTGGGGCTGAAACCCACTTATGGCCGGGTTTCCCGGTACGGGCTGGTAGCCTACGCCTCTTCCCTGGACCAGATCGGACCCGTCACTAAAGAGGTGCGGGATGCGGCCATCCTGCTCCAGGCCATTGCCGGCCACGACCCCAAGGACTCAACTTCGGTGGCGGCGCCGGTGCCGGATTACCAGGAGCGCTTGGGCCGGGAGATCAAGGGCCTGAAGATCGGAGTTCCTCGGGAATTCTTCGGCCCTGGCCTCGACCCCGAGGTGGAGGCCGCAGTCAAGGCAGCCCTAAGTACTCTCACCGGCTTGGGCGCCGAGGTCATTGACGTAAGCCTGCCCCACACCGAATACGCAGTGGCCACCTATTATGTTCTGGCGGTGGCCGAAGCCTCCTCCAACCTGGCCCGCTACGACGGCGTCAAGTACGGCTTCCGGGCCGACGGCAAGAATCTCTTGGACATGTACGCCCAAACCCGGGCTCAGGGCTTCGGCCCCGAAGTGCGCCGGCGCATCATGCTGGGAACTTATACCTTATCTGCGGGCTATTATGACGCCTATTATAAGAAGGCATCCCAGGTGCGGGCCCTGATCCGCGGGGATTTCGAGGCCGCATTTGAGAACTGCCAGGTGATCGCCACGCCGGTGTCTCCCACTCCGGCTTTTCGCCTGGGGGAAAAAGTGGATGATCCCTTAACCATGTACCTGTCCGATATTTTTACTATTTCTGCCAACCTGGGGGGCATCCCCGGAATTTCGGTGCCTTGCGGTTTTTCTTCTGGGGGCCTGCCCATCGGCCTGCAACTTCTGGGGCCGGTATTCGGCGAGGCCGAATTGCTTCAAGTAGCCTACGCTTTTGAGCAGGCCACCGATTTTCACCGGCGCAAGCCTCCTTTTTAGGTTGATGGCTGAGGCGAAGGCAAGCATGAGGCAGAAATTGGGAAAAGCCCAGGCGTTTCTGTGGCTTATAGTCTATTTCATATTGAGCTTGGGACCAGCCCAGGCCGCGGACCCGCCAGACAAGGGCGGCAGCCTCAGCCTCAGCCGGGCCATTGACATCGCTCTGAAAGAACACCCCTCTTTGAAGCAGTCCCGGGAAAATGTGGCTGCGGCCCGTTATAACATCGGGGTGGCCCGGGCCGCCTACCTGCCCCAGATTAATTTTGTGGGCAATTATTACTATGGCAACGCCTTTTCCACCACCGCGCGGCGCCCCCTGACCGCGGCCACGGGCGGGACTATTAGCAGTGTTTCCAGCGCCGCCACCACCCATTATTATTTTTACCAGTTTCAAGCCAATCAGCTCATTTTCGATTTCGGCAAGACCCCCAACCTGATTGCCGAGTCCCGGGCTTCCTTTGGCCAGACCCAACAGGACTACGCCGGCACCCGGCAACAGGTGGTGCTGGACGCGCGCACCGCCTATTTCGGTTTGCTGGCGGCCCAAAGAGCCCAAAAGGTCCAGGAAGAAACGGTGAAGCAAAACCAGGACCTCCTGAAACAGGCCCAGGGTTTTTATAAGGTGGGCCTTAAAGCCAAGATTGATGTGACCAAAGCCGAAGCCAACCTGTACCAGGCGGACGCCAATCTTATTCAGGCGAAGAATAATGTGCAGTTAGCCCAGGTTACCCTGACGACGGCGCTGGGTTTGAAGACCTGGCCCTATTCCCAGGTGGAGGATGTATTGGAAGTGACCACCCAGCCCCGGTCTCTGGAGGAGTTGAAAGCCCAAGCCATTGAGCGGCGGCCGGAAATTTTGAAAAACCGTCACGTCCAGGATTTTAACCGGGCCGCGGTGAATGTGGCCTGGGCCGGCTATTTCCCGGTGCTGACTTCCACCGCAGCCTACGGCTGGCAGAGCCTCGACGAACCTTTTGCCACCCTGCCCAGCAACTGGTATGTGGGGGCGGCGGTGACGGTCCCCATATTCGAAGGCCTGTCCACGGCCTATTCCCTGAGCCAGAACAAAGCCCAATTGCGGGCCAGCGTTGAAAATTATGAAGTGCTGCGACAAAACGTCACCAAGGAAGTGAATCAGGCCTACCTGAACGTCAAGACCGGCTGGGAGCTCATCCGGGCCACGAAAAAGGCCCTGGAAGCCGCCCGGGAAAACCTGCGTCTGGCCTGGGGGCGCTACCAGGCGGGTGTGGGAACCATTATCGAGTTCACCGACGCCCAGGTGCAGTTTTCCCAGGCCGACTTAAATTTCGTCCAGGCCCTGTATAATTACCGGGTTTACGAAGCCCAACTGGACAAGGCCATCGGCAAGGCGTTTTAGGGGAGGGGTTCTTGGTTCCGGGTTTTAGGTTTTGGGATTTCCATGGACCTACAGGATTCTGTTGAGATAGCTCGATTCCCTTGTCATCCTGAGTGTAACGAAGGATCTCAATTATTTGAAAACACAATATTCTTAAATGCGTTCAGATTAACAAGAAAGCGTTTGACAGTTTTTCATCCCAGAACCCGGAACCCAAAACCCGGACCCCGCTTCTACCAGAGGCTGCAACGTTCCAAGTCCTGCCGCAACTCCTGGGGGGACCGAAACTGCCAGGCCGTCAGGCCTTGATCCTGGGCCGCTTTTACGAAGGGCGCTTTATCATCCAGGAAGAGAATTTCCTGAGGCGGGCGGCTCACCCGCCGGATGAGGGCCTGGTAAATGGCCGCCTCCGGCTTGCGGCTGCCCACCTCATAGGATAGGATAAAAGCCTGGAAAGGCTGGAGAATGGCGTCATAGCGTTCCCTGATATAATCGAAGTGCAGGGAGTTGGTATTGGAAAGCAAAAACAGGGGAAAGCTGGGCGCCAGGTGGGCCACCATTGCTTCCATGGCCTCCATGGGGTCAAAGATGTCGCACCAGAGGTCCCGGAACCGGGAGTAGGCCATAGACACCCCAAAGTGGGCCGTGACCCGCTCATAAAATTCCCGGGAAGTGATGCGGCCGGTGTCGTAGCCCGGTTCCAGGCTGGATTCAAACACCTGGGCATAGACTTCCTGGGGGCTCAACCCTGCCAGGGCGGCCAGACGGCGGCAGAAGCGCAGGTGATCAACCTTGACCAGGACGTTACCCAGGTCAAAGGTGATGGCAGTGATCTTCTTTTGGATTTCATATTTCATGGAGATATTATATCTCACAATAAAATGCATATTCATCAATGATGGATTAATCGTTTTGCAGAATTTTGCCCAAATCCGCCCACAGGAGGTGTCGGATGGCGCGCCCGAGGAGTTGGACCTGGACGGTTATTATCAGTCTGTTGGTGGGAGCCTTGGTTGCCACGATTTTTTGGTTGTACAGCCCTTATGGCTATGATCGGCTGGCCAAGGAGCGGGCAGAAGCCCTGCGAGCCCAGACCCCGACGGGAGAGATGAAAGAAGGAACGGTGAGTCCGAAAAAAATGGCCTCCCAGGCCGTGGGCTCTCGTTTCCAAATGGTGACCGACGGCAAACAGGTCTTTGTGGTGGACCTGAAGAGCGGGCGGGCTTGGCGTTATTTCCACCAAACCAAGGAAGAGGGCTTCAGCCGGGAAGATGAAGGCTTCCTCCCCATACCCTTTTATTATGCAGGTAAAAAGCATTATTCCGCTTCGGATATAGACTCGCCTTCCGATGCTCCGGGTAACCCGGTGGTGCCTTCTCCAGAGGGGAAGCAGCCTCAATGAATCGCGCCTGGCGGCAGGATTTGGCTTGGGCCGCGTTTATTCTGGGGGTGGCGGCACTTATGGGTTTGATGCAGCAGTGGCCCTTGGTGCGTCTGTCCTGGCAGGGGAAGCTGGCTCCCAAGTTGGAGCAGGTCCGGGAACAAAGCCGGCAAAAACAGTTTCAGGGAGTGCCAACCGTCAACCTGGCCCAGGCCTTCACCCTCTTTCAGCAAGGCCAGGCCCTATTCGTTGACGCCCGGCCCCCCCACGAGTACGCCGAGTTGCACGTCTCCAAAGCCCTGAACCTCACCCCGGAGATGCTGGAGACTGGCGGGGCCGAGAAAGTGGCCGGCATTGCCAAAGACCGGGAGATTGTGGTGTACTGCGGCCAGGTCAATTGCGATTTGGCCTTACAGGTGGCGGAAAAACTGCAAGCTTTAGGGTTTTCACGGGTGATGGCCTTTTTGGGGGGATTTCGAGCCTGGGACGAAGCCGGCTATCCTGCGGATACGACACGATAGGGGAAAAGGGCAAAAGGGGAAAGGGCGAAAGGGGATAATAGTTCCGCTGGTCGGGCCTTGCTTTTGGCCTTAAAACGGATATGCCGTTGAAGAAATACTTTTTTCCCCCTTTAGCTTCCCCCCCGTTTTTGGGAGCGTGATTTGCGGAAAAAGCGAGGTACTTTTTGGCTTCGGATTTTGGAAGTGGTCCTGGGCGGGTTGTTTTTCTATGCCGGCCTGCAAAAACTATTGCATCCCTATGAATTTGCCGAAGCGGTTATAGCCTACCAAATGCTTCCCGAGAGCATGGTGGGCGTGGTTGTGGCCATAATCCCCTGGGTGGAGATCGCCGCAGGACTCTGTCTGGCCGCAGGATTGAAGCGGCGTAGTTGCCTGCTCATCCTCTCCGGACTGCTGGTGGCCTTTCTGGTGGTCATCCTTATCACCATGGCCCGGGGCCTGAAGATCGACTGCGGCTGCGGTCTTTTTTCCCAGCGCCAGGTAGGCCTGGCGGCTATTTTGGAGGACCTGTTGCTGCTGACCTGGGCCGCAGGACTGTATAGTTGGGAGCGCACGCGGCTGCGGACCCTGTCTCCCTGAGCTTGGTTCCGAAAACCGCAACCCGTCTTTTATATGGCTAATTTTTTTAATTTTTACGATCCTCTGGAAAAACGCTATGTCTTCAACAGCTTCCTGGTGGTGGTGGGACTGGTGGAGGTTCTCATTCTAGTTTTCACTCTCATCTGGCAGATGGATGAAGGCATCTTCACCGAACATCCCCAGACCATCCCATTCCCCTGGGGGCCGTACCTGCTGGCCGCGTTCGTCTCGCCCATCGCTTTGCTCTTTCTTTTCGGCGTCGTTATTCAGGGCTTCGACCTTTTATGCCGGGATGCCCCCTCGCCCACCCCTGGCGCCTCCCCAGGGAAATGGGGCGCCCGTTTCTGGCGGATACGCTATCTTCTGGGACTCCTGGCCTTCACGGCCATCCTGGTGTTTGTTCTGCGGGGCCGGGCGGCGCTGTCGCTTGTGGCCGGGGCCATCAAGTTTACCGGCCTGGGGGGGGCCTATGTCCTCATTGTCCTGATGGCCTTGGCCATCCTGTATCTGCCGCTGCGCCTCTGGCTGCGCTACCGCCTCCAGAAAAAGGCCATGGAATATCAATACCTCCTTACTTTGGCCGAGCGCCATGGGGTGGTGGTGGTGGACCCAAAACTCCATCCGGAGTTGGCCGCAAAGTTGGAGGAGAAAAAAAAATTAGCTGCGCCAGCCGTAACCCTCCTGACTTCTCCAGATTTTTCTGAAGATCCCAGCCCCGATAAATCGGACTTGTGAAATTTTTCCTTTACAGCCGGTGCCATTCTAGGGTATTAATTGACATTCAGCTAATGGATTTTTAATAGACTCGGGATAGGCTAGGGGAGGTGATGCGCAGTTAACTTCGGAGTTTTGGTAACGACCTTAAACCTTTAAGGAAATCATTACTTTATAGGAGGGAAGCGGACGGTATGGATATTATGACTTTTGCATTGATTTGTGGCGCGGTGGGCGTGGCCTATGGCCTGTTCACCACCACCTGGGTCCTGAAACAGGACGCCGGCAACCCCCGGATGCAGGAAATCTCTGCGGCGGTGCGGGAAGGCGCCAATGCCTTCTTGAACCGGCAGTATAAGACTGTCGCCATGGTGGGTGCGGTGGTCTTCGTGCTGCTGTTTGGTTTGGGCAAATACACCGCCATCGGCTTTGTCATCGGCGCTGCGGGTTCGGCCCTGGCCGGTTACGTCGGCATGTACGTGTCGGTGCGGAGCAACGTGCGCACCGCGCAAGCAGCTTTCACCAGCATGGCTCACGCCCTGAAGGTGGCCTTCCGGGGCGGTTCCGTCACCGGCTTGCTGGTAGTAGGTCTGGCTCTGCTTTCCGTGGCCGGCTACTACAAGTTCTTGATGGCTGTTGACCCCAAGGAAGCCATGCACGCCCTCATCGGTCTCGGTTTCGGTTGCTCTCTGGTGTCCGTGTTTGCCCGGTTGGGCGGCGGCATCTACACCAAGGCCGCGGACGTGGGCGCCGACCTGGTAGGTAAGGTCGAAGCCGGCATCCCCGAAGACGATCCCCGCAACCCCGCGGTTATCGCGGACAACGTCGGCGACAACGTGGGCGACTGCGCCGGTATGGCCGCCGACCTTTACGAGACCTATGTCGTGACCGTCGTGGCCGCTATGCTGTTGGCCTACACCATCTACGGCGCTGGCTCCAATGCCATCTTATTCCCCATGGTCATCGGCGGCGTCTCCATCATCGCCTCGGTCATCGGCACCTACTTCGTCAAACTGGGTAAAGGCGAATACGTCATGGGCGCCCTTTACAAGGGCCTCATTGTCTCCGCGGTCCTGGCTATCATCGCCTTCTATCCCCTGGCCGGTAAGTTTATGGCCGGCGTGGCCGCTAAAGGAGCCGCGAAAGGCGCTGCCGGTCACGTGATTCCGCCCTTTAACATCTTCCTGCTGGCGGTCATCGGTGTGGCCCTCACCGGCCTCATCGTGGCCATCACCGAGTACTTCACCTCCAAGAGCTTCACCCCGGTTAAGTCCATTGCCCTGGCCTCCACCACCGGCCACGGCACCAACGTCATCCAGGGTCTGGCTATCTCCATGAAATCCACCGGCGCCCCGGTTATCGTTATCGTGGCGGCTATCTTGGCGGCCTTCCATCTAGGCGGCGGTCTGGCCAACCCCGGCACCGGCCTCTACGCCATTGCGCTGACCGCGGTGGCCATGCTCTCCATGACCGGTATCGTGGTGGCCATTGACTCCTACGGGCCCATCACCGACAACGCCGGCGGCATCGCTGAAATGGCCGAATTGCCCGAAGACATCCGGAACATCACCGATCCTCTGGATGCGGTGGGCAACACCACCAAGGCCGTCACCAAGGGTTACGCCATCGGCTCCGCCGGTCTGGCCGCCTTGGTGCTCTTCGCCGAGTACTCCCGGTCCTTCCCCGGCGCCATGACCTTTGACCTCTCCGACCCCCGGGTCCTCGCCGGTCTGTTCATCGGCGGTCTGCTGCCCTACTTCTTCGGCGCCCTCTGCATGGAAGCCGTAGGTAAGGCCGCCGGCGGCGTGGTCGAGGAAGTGCGCCGTCAGTTCCGGGAAATCCCCGGCATCATGGAAGGCACCGGCAAGCCCGAATACGGCACCTGCGTGGACATCGTCACCAAGAGCGCTCTGCGCCAGATGATGGTTCCGGCCCTGATCCCGGTTCTGTCCCCCATCATCGTGGGCTTCATCCCCGGCTTGGGTCCCGTTGCCCTGGGCGGCATGCTCATCGGCTCCATCGTCACCGGTCTGTTCCTGGCCATTGCCATGACCTCCGGCGGCGGCGCCTGGGATAACGCCAAGAAGGCCATCGAAGACGGCCTCTACGGCGGCAAAGGCTCTGACGCTCACAAAGCCGCGGTCACCGGCGACACCGTAGGCGACCCCTACAAAGACACTGCCGGCCCCGCCATCAACCCCATGATCAAGGTCGTCAACATCGTGGCCCTGTTGATCGTGCCGCTGCTGACCAAGTAAAATAAGCCTCACACCAAGGCGCTGAGGCGCCAGGCAAGGCCGGTCCTTTTTGAGGACCGGCCTTTTTTCTTGGGGCGTCTTCTCTTTGCGCCTCTGCGTCTTTGCGTGAGAAATTAATTTATAATGTCTGGTGCTTATGGTAAATCATAAGAAACTCGGCATCTTTGCGTGAGAAAAATGCACGAAAATGAAATTGCCAGACTGATTGTGGATGCTTCCTATAAAATCCATACCACCTTAGGTCCTGGTCTTTTAGAGTCGGTTTATGAGTCCGTGCTGTTTTACGAATTGGAGAAACTTGGATTAATAGTAGACCGGCAAGTTCCTATCCCCGTGGTATTTTCGGAAATTAAGCTTGATGAAGGTTTCCGGGCAGATTTGATCGTAGAAAAGAAAGTCATTGTAGAATTGAAATCCATCGAGAAAGTGGCGCCGGTTCATAAGAAGCAGCTTCTCACTTATTTGCAGCTGGCGGATAAGCGATTAGGACTGTTGATTAATTTTAACGAAGCGTTGATCAGGAATGGCATTACCCGAATAGTCAACCGGCTGGAATAATAATCTCTCGCCAAGGTGGTAGGTAATTAGCGAGGAGGAACGGGCAAAATTGTGAACTTTTATCTCTCGCAAAGACGCCAAGCCGCCAAGAAAAGAGGGTGCGCACGGCGCACCCTCTTAAATTATCTTTGTATCTTTGTGCCTTTGCGCCTTTGCGAGAGGAAATTCTTCATCTTTGCGTGAGGAGAAAAATGGACGTTTGGAAAAACCAGCTATTTTTCGGGGACAACCTGGATATTCTGCGCAGCGGCCGCATTCCCGTGGGCAGCGTGGACCTGATCTATCTGGACCCGCCCTTCAACTCCAACGCCACCTACAACATCCTCTTTGCCGAAAAAAGCGGCGAGAAGTCCGCGGCCCAGATCACCGCGTTCGAAGACACCTGGCACTGGGGGGAGGAGGCCATGGCCGCCTACGACGACGTCATGAAACTGGCCGTCCCCCGTCTGGCCGACCTGCTCCAGGCCCTCCGCGCCTTCCTGGGCCAAAACGACATGATGGCCTACCTCACCATGATGGCGGTGCGCCTGGTGGAACTCCACCGGGTCCTGAAACCAACGGGGAGCTTGTATCTGCATTGTGACCCCACCGCGAGTCATTATTTAAAACTTGTAATGGACGCGGTATTCGGACAAAAGAACTTTAGAAACGAAATTTCATGGAAACGTACTTTTGCCCATGGCTCATCAAATAGATTCGGGCCATTACATGATATAATTTTCTTTTATTCAAAAAGTGATAGGTTTACTTGGACTAATCCTAAAATCAATCATTCTGATGAGTATATATCAAATCATTTTAATCTTATAGAACATGAGAGTGGTCGGGCATTTCAACCAATAACATTAACTGGCGCTGGAGTAAGGAAGGGCGATAGCGGAAAACCATGGAGAGGTATCGATCCTTCTGCTGTTAGTAGGCATTGGGCTTTGCCTTCTAATATCATTAATAAATTGGGAATAAAGGGAATAACGACTCAAGAAAAGTTAGACGGATTAGATGAAGTGGGTAGGATTTATTGGCCGCAGAAAGAAGGCGGCACCCCTCGTTTAAAATTCTTTGCGGATGAACTTGAAGGTGCTGCAATTCCAGACATATGGACAGATATTCCTCCGATTTCCGCTCAAGCTGCCGAACGCCTCGGCTACCCCACCCAAAAACCCGAGGCCTTGCTAGAGCGCATCATCAAGGCCTCCAGCAATGAAGGCGATATCGTCCTGGACCCCTTCTGCGGCTGCGGCACCACCGTCACCGTGGCCGAGCGCCTGAAACGCCGCTGGCTGGGCATCGACATCACCCACCTGGCCATCACCCTCATCAAGAAACGCCTGCACGACACTTTCAAAGAGGAACTGGCCCCCTATGAGGTCATCGGCGAACCCGCGGACGTCACGGGGGCCGAAGCCCTGGCCGAGACCAACCGCCACCAGTTCGAGTGGTGGGCCCTGGGGCTGGTGGACGCGGCCCCGGCCCAGGACAAGAAAAAGGGCGCGGACAAGGGGGTGGACGGGGTCATTTATTTTCGGGACGAGGCCGGGGGGGCATATAAGAAAATCATCGTGCAGGTGAAAAGCGGCCACGTCAATGCTCCAATGGTGCGAGACCTGAAAGGCGCGCTGGAACGGGAGAAAGCTGCCATCGGCGCGCTTCTCACCCTCAAGCCCCCCACCAAGGCCATGAAAGAGGAGGCCGCGGCCGGGGGTTTCTACGTGCCGGAGCACTTCCCCGACCACCGCTTCCCCAAAGTCCAGATTCTTACCATCACCGACCTCTTTGCCGGTAAAAAACTGGATTATCCCCGGTGGGCGCCCCCGGAAACCTTCAAGAAGGCCGCCCGCCGCCGCAAAGGCCCTAATGATAAGGAGCGGCAGGGGGAGCTGCTGTGAATTTATTTCTCGCAAAGACGCCAAGCCGCCAAGAAAAGAGGGTGCGCATGGCGCACCCTCTTAAATTATCTTTGTATCTTTGCGCCTTTGCGCCTTTGCGAGAGGCTATCATTAATTTTGAGTACACCCAGAATGAAAGATAGGATAGACTGGCCTCTCCTGCTGGGTTTGCTCCTGGTAGGGCTGGTGCTGTTTTTCTACCAGTTGGGTACAGCGGGCTTGATGGACCCGGACGAAGGCCGCTATGCCGAAATCGCCCGGGAAATGCTGGCCCTGAAAGATTGGCTCATTCCCCACCTCAACCTGCTGCCTTACCTGGAAAAACCGCCCCTGGTCTATTGGCTAACGGCTGCAAGCTTCAAGGTCTTCGGGGAAAGCGCCGCGGCAGCCCGGCTGCCGGTGGCGCTAAGCGCCCTGGCGGGGGTGTTCCTGGCCTACGGCCTGGGCCGGGCCCTGTGGGGGCCGGTGGCGGGAGTCCTGGGGGGCTTGGTCCTGGCCACCAGCGCCGGCTATGTGGTCCTGGGGCGTATCCTTACCCTGGATATGACTTTCGCCCTCTTCCTCAACCTGGCCATTGGCCTGGGATACCTGGCCCTGAGCCGGGAGCGCCCCGGACTGTGGCCCTGGGCCTATCTGGCCCTGGCCCTGGCGGTCCTCACCAAGGGACCGGTGGCGCTGGTGCTGGCGGGGCTAATCTGGGTCATCGGGACTGCGGTGAACCATTGGTCCTGGCGCTCGCTCATTAATATTCGGGGCTGGCTGCTCCTGGCGCTCCTTACCCTGCCGTGGTTTATCGCGGTGCAGTGGCGCTATCCGGAATTTTTCCGCTTTTTCATTCTGGAGCACCACCTTCTGCGGTTTCTGACCCCGGCCATCCATCCCGAGCCGGTGTACTACTATGTTCCCATTCTCCTGGGGCTGCTGCTGCCCTGGACCTGGCTTTTGCCCTGGACCTTAGGGCGCAAAAACCCCTGGCAGGACCCGGACGAGCGTTTCCTGCTCATCTGGGCCGCAGTGATTGTGGTCTTCTTTTCTCTGTCCCGGGGCAAGCTCGTCCCCTATATTTTGCCGGCGCTCCTACCCCTGGCGCTCGTTGTCGGTAATAGTCTCGTCGAGCTAGCCGGCCCCGGGCGTCTGTCCTTCAACAGCCGGGTGCTCAAGACCTGCCTCACAATCTGGGCAATCACCGGGGTGGCGCTGGTGGCCCTTAATTTCTGGCCCCCAGAGCCGTTGACTCGGGCCCTGTCCAGGGCGGGCCTGGCCTCCCCCTATCTCCTCATAGTCTGCCTGATATGGACCTTAACCCCCCTGGCCGCTCTCCTCTGGCGCCACCTGGGGGCGCTGCTGCTGGGCGCGCTTTTGCTCAGCGCTCTGGTGCCCCTGGGCATAGACCAGGTGAGCCGGGGGCGCTCGTTTAGAGACCTGGGCCTGGTCCTCAAGCGCGAATGGCGGCCAGACGCGGCGCTGGTGGGGGTGCAGCTTTATTCCCAGGGGCTGAGCTTTTACAGCGGCCATATCTTTCATCTCATGGGCTGCCGGACGGAACTGGATTTCGGGGAGCGACTGGCCCCGGAAAAAGGCTTATGCCTGGCTGACAAGGCGTCTTTGCCGGCCTTCACCGCAACGCGCCCAGTGACCTTTTTTTTCCTGAAGAAGGATGACCTGTCCTGGCTGGCCGAAGGTTTGCCGGGCAAATTCCGGCGGCTGGCCTCGCATAAGGATTGTATTTTGGCAGCCTATGAAGGAAAATAAACCACGGGTCTGGGTTCTGGGTTCTGGGAAAACCGGAATCCTTGCTTTTTTTGTTCAAATCCAACTAACTAAACTGTAACTTAATGATATTTAGATGAATTAACCGAAAACCCTGAACCCGCTTTAAAATCCATGCCCCAAATCCTATACCGTTATTTAGTCCTGGAAATCCTGCCGCCCTTTGGAGTAAGCCTGCTGGGATTTACCGCCATCGTGTTTCTGGGGCGGATGATGAAGGTTACCCAGATGATCGTGGTCAAAGGGGTGGGGCTCATCGACGTCCTGAAGACCTGCGTCTTTTTGCTGCCCTATCTCCTGGTGTTCACCCTGCCCATGGCGGCCACGGTGGGTATCTTGCTGGCCATGACCCGCTTGTCCGTGGACCAGGAAATGACCGCCATGAAGACTGCGGGGTTGAGTTACAGTCAACTGTTACCACCGGTTATGGGGTTTTCTCTGGCGGTGGGGATGCTGACTCTGGGGCTCACCATGCTGGCCAGCCCTTGGGGACAAGCGGCCACCAAAGATTTGCTCAAGGACGTGGTCAAGCGCCGGGCCGACCTGGGCATAAAGGAACAGACCTTTAATACTGACTTCAACGGCATGATGCTGTTTGTGAATCAGGTGGCGCCCAAGGGAGGTCACCTGGAAGGCATTTTCGTATATGACTTCCGGGATTCGGAAAATCCCTTGACTATTTACGCTGAGAATGGGGACCTGAGCTACAACCGGGAGAAGGAAACCATGCTCATGCAGCTCTATGACGGCCGGGTGATCCGCTGGGGCCAGGAGTCGAACCGTTGGCAGACCTTGGAGTTTAAAACTTATCAACTGCCTTTGGATCTGTTCAGTTTTACCCTGAAGGGGGCCAAGTCCGAGACGGAGATGTCTTTGGGGGAATTGTGGGGCATCATTGCCAAGGAACCCCGGGGCTCGGACCCCTCGAACCGGGCCCTGGTGGAACTGAACCAGCGCTTTGCGTTGCCCGTGGGCGCAGTGCTGCTTTGCTTTATGGCCATGCCGTTGGGCTTGAGTCCGGTGCGCCACGGCCGCACCTGGGGCCTAGTCCTGGGTCTGGTGGTGTTCCTGGTATATTACGTGATCTTTACGGCCTCCTGGCGCCTGGCAGTCAACGCCCGGATCAATCCGGCCCTGGCCCCCTGGCTTTCGAATTTCCTGTTCGTCTGGGTGGCCGTCTATCTCTGGTATCGGACCGTACGGGAATTGCCCCTGCTGCCCGCCCGTCTGCGGCTCCGGGGTTGGCGCCGGCTTTCAGCCGGAAAGTAAGATATTGAGGGAAGGCTACAAAAATTTTGCAACTTTTTTCTTTTTAAGATGATAGATTGTTCCGATAAATTGGCCGCAAGGTGAACTTCACGGCTGTTGCCTTGTTTTAAGTGGGTTTATTTCAGGAAATATCAAGAATATAAAAATTTTGACCATGGGCAATTGGACCGGGGAAATTAAACATCATACCTTTTTGGTCACCGGCAGCGCCGGGTTCATCGGTTTTCACGTGGTCCAGGCTCTGCTGGCCCAGGGGGCCAGGGTGGTGGGCCTGGACAACTTCAACGATTATTACTCTGTGGCCCTCAAACATGACCGGGACCAAGAGCTGCGCCGCCACCCCAATTTTATCTCCGTGGCGGCGGACCTGGCGGATTTGCCGGCCGTAGAAGCCTTGTTCCAGGAACACCGGCCCAGCAAAATTTGCCATTTGGCCGCGCAAGCGGGGGTGCGCTACTCCCTGGTCAACCCCTTTGCCTATCAAAAATCCAATCTGGAAGGCTTCCTCAATCTTCTGGAACTGGCCAAGCGGTTTCAAGTGGAGCGCCTGGTCTATGCCTCCAGTTCCAGTGTCTATGCCGGTTTGACCGAGATGCCCTTTGCCGAGACCCAGCGGGTGGACACGCCCATCAGTCTTTACGCCGCCACCAAGAAGGCCAACGAGCTCATGGCCCATGCCTACTCTCACCTGTTCAGCCTCCACACTGTGGGATTGAGATTCTTTACGGTATACGGTCCCTGGGGGCGGCCGGATATGGCCATGTGGCTTTTCACTAAGGCCATGCTCCAGGGAAAACCCATTAAGGTCTTTAATTACGGCAAAATGCAGCGGGATTTTACCTATATTGACGACATCGTCCAGGGGGTTGCGGCCGCATTGATGACTCCCGGCCTGGATTGCTATGAGATCATCAATTTGGGGAATCACCGGGCCGAGCCACTTACCAAAGTGATCAGCATCTTGGAGACGGAGCTTAAAGTCACGGCGAAGCAGGAACTTCTGCCCATCCAACCTGGGGATGTTCCGGCCACTTACGCGGATATTAGCCGGGCCCGGACCAAGCTGGGTTTTGAGCCAACTACTGCCATTGAGGCCGGAATTCCGCGCTTTATCCAGTGGTATCTGGATTATCATCATCTGCCGCGCCGCTAAATACCGATAATTGCGCTAAGGGGAAATGGATCGACCTATGGATCTGTTGGAAAAAATTAAGAACAAGCAGGCCTTAATCGGAATCATCGGAATGGGCTATGTGGGCCTGCCCCTGGTTTTGCGTTTCTGCGAGGTGGGGTTTCCGGTCCTGGGTTTTGATACGGATTCTCATAAAGTGAAGCTTCTGAACCGGGGCGAGTCCTATATCAAGCATATTCCCGGCCCCAGGCTGGCAGCCTTGTTCGAGCCCCGGGAGGGCCAGGGACAGTTTTCCGCCACTCATGACCAGGGGCGTTTGGGCGAACCAGACGTCTTGATTATCTGTGTCCCCACCCCCCTGACCGCCAAGCGGGAGCCGGATCTCAAATACGTGGAGAGCACCACCCGGCATATTGCCGCCTGCCTGCGGCCTGGTCAACTGGTTTCCCTGGAATCCACCACCTACCCGGGGACCACTGCTGAGTTGGTCTTGCCCATTTTAGGCCGCAATCACAAAGTGGGGGAAGATTTTTTTCTGGTTTTCTCTCCCGAACGGGAAGACCCGGGCAACCCCACCTTTCATGTGAGCACTATTCCCAAGGTGGTGGGAGGTGTGACCCCCGCATGCCTGGAGCACGGCGTGGCGCTCTACTCCCAGGTGATCGAGCGGGTGGTCCCTGTGTCCTCCACCCAGGCGGCGGAAATGAGCAAGCTGTTGGAGAACATTTACCGGGCGGTCAACATTGCCTTGGTCAATGAGCTCAAAATGCTCTGCCTGAGAATGGGGGTGGACATTTTCGAAGTCATCGAGGCCGCGAAAACCAAGCCCTTCGGGTTTCAGGCCTTTTATCCCGGGCCGGGCCTGGGGGGCCACTGCATCCCCATCGACCCCTTTTATCTGACCTGGAAGGCCCGGGAATATGATTTTTCCACCCGGTTTATCGAACTTGCCGGTGAAGTGAACACTTCCATGCCTTATTTCGTGGTGCAGCGGGTGATTAAAGCCTTAAGCGATCATAACAAGCCGCTGAAGGGCGCCAGGATATTGGTCTTGGGGCTGGCCTACAAAAAAGACGTGGATGATCTCCGGGAATCGCCGACCCTTAAGATCATGGACCTGCTCATGCAGGAAGGCGCTGAAGTCAAGTATCATGACCCTCATATTCCTAAATGCAAGGGAATGCGCCATTATCCCCACTTTGACCTGAAATCGGCGCCACTCAATGAGGAAGTCTTGCAAGGCTCCGACCTGGTATTGCTGGTGACGGACCACTCCGCTTACGATTACCCGTGGATAGCCTCCCAGGCCCGAATAATCGTGGATACCCGCAACGCCTTTCGGGGCCTGCCAGGAAACCATATCTACCAGGCTTAGAGCCGAAAACCCGACTTCCACCTTGCCACTGTAGGGCCGTTCAAAGTATACTCAAAAGCCACCTCCGAAAATTTTACCGCTGGGAAGGAGTTATCCGATGAAAGTTGTGGCCATATCCGGGTCGCCCCGGCCCCAAGGGAACACCCAACTGCTGCTCAAGGAGGCTCTTAAGGTGCTGGAAGGGCATAGCATCGCCACCGAGTACCTGTCGCTGCATGACAAGCAGATCCTCCCCTGTCGGGCCTGTATGCAATGCGCCAAGGAAAAAAACCGGTGCGCCCAAGAAGATGATTTTATGCCTATCTTTGAAACCATGGCTGCGGCCGATGGACTCATCGTGGGCTCCCCGGTTTATTTCGGCTCGGCTACCCCAAATCTCATGGCGCTTTTGGACCGGGCCGGTTATGTGGCCCGCCAGGGGGACAACCCTTTTATCCGCAAGGTGGGGACTCCCATTGTTGTGGCCCGGCGGGCCGGAGTCAACTTCACCTATGCCCAACTCCAGTTCTTCTTTTGCATTATGGGGATGTTTACGCCAGGAGCCAGCTACTGGCCCATAGCTTATGGTTTGAAGCCCGGAGATGCGGCCGCAGATGCAGAGGGTCTCAAAACCGTGACAGACTTAGCCGAAAATATGGCGTGGCTGCTTAAAAAGTTGGCTTAGGAGAATTACCGGAAGCAGGAAATGGAGAGGTTCCGTTGTTACTATTCCCATGGCGCAGGGTCTTTGAAGCACCTAACCCTGAAGGTTCTTTGGGCACTGGTAGTTTTGGGCCTGGCCGAATCCGGGGTCCTGGCCCAACCGGCTCAGGTTCTCATCATCCGGCACGCCGAAAGGCCTTTTCAGGAGGGCGCGGTTAATCTGTCCCTCAAAGGCCAGGAGCGAGCCATGGCCTTGGTGCCTTTTCTTACCCAAACTCCGGAGCTGACTTATCGGGGCCTGCCCGTAGCCCTGTTTGCCACCAAAATTATTCCGGGAGACCTCAGCCATTTTACTCTTGAGACCATCGATCCCTTGTCCCAGCGTTTGCGGGTCCTCACTAATGCCAGCTATGCCAAATGGGATTATGCCAACCTGGCCCAGGAAATCTTGACCAACTTGAAATATGAGAAGCGGACGGTGCTGATCTGTTGGGTCCGCGAGTATATACCTCGGCTGGCCGCGGCCCTGGGGATTTTCCCGGAGCCGCCGCCCTGGCCTGAGAACGCGTTTGATCGGGTCTGGGTCATAACTTATAAAAAGGGCCAGGCCAGCCTGGTGAATCTGCCCCAACGGTTGTTATTCGGAGATTCAGCGGAATGAGCCAGACCCGACGCCTGAGTCTGGTTGGGACCTCTGGAATGATGAAAAGCGCCTGATTTCCCGCAGGTTGCAATCCTGGGCTAGCAAATGCCAAGAGTTTTTTTCTTTGTGGCAAATGATCCCATAATCTAAAAAGGGGGAACTTAGCGGAATTCCTCTGAAAGTCCCCCTTTGAAAAAGGGGGATTTAGGGGGATTTAAAAGATGGCAGTGGGAAAGAATTTTTGGCAAAGGCTATAAACATGGAGCTTATAACGGGATCATTTTCAAATGCAACGAATCCATTATTTATCCTATTGATATCCCTTATTTTTTAATCGAAAATCGAAAACCGAAAACCGTATTAGTACTTGCCTGCCTTCAGGCGCTCAGAAACGCTAGGGAAGTAATCCATTTTGGTGTGGGGCAGGAAGAGAGCGGCAATGTACTGGTCCATGTAACCCGGGGTTTCAGAAAGCTCGAAATTGGTCATCATGTCCGCAACCCGGTGCTCCTCTTCCAGCAGCTCTCGGGAGAAGGCTAAAAGCGATGCGCCTTGGAGGGAGGCGTTGCCCACGAACTGGTAATTTTCCCGAGGCAGATCGGGCAACAGGCCGATGGTAATGGCATTGTCGATGTTGATGAAATTACCGAAAGCTCCGGCCAGGATAACCTGCTCCAAGTCCTGGAGCCTGAGTCCGACGTTTTCCAGCAGGGTGACGTAGCCCGCAAACATGGCCCCTTTAGCCCGCATCAGATTGTCGATATCGGCCTCGCTCAGGGCGATATCCTGACCGCTCTGGGTGTCGGGGGCCATAGCCAGAACATATTCCCGGCCCTCATCCCCCATGCGTATCCGGGAGGTATTCAGTTCTTCCCGGAATTTACCGTTGGGCGAGATAATCTCGGCCTCCATCATGGCTGCCAGGATGTTGATTAAACCGGAGCCGCAGATGCCCTTGGGTTTTACCATATCGATGGTCAGGAGCATGGGCTCATAGGTTTCGGGATTGATGCTCACTTCTTCTATGGCGCCGGCGGTAGCCCGCATGCCGAATTTGATACCGCCGCCTTCAAAGGCCGGTCCGGCGGAGCAGGCGGCGCAGGCCAGCCATTGCTGGTTGCCGATGACGATCTCACCGTTGGTGCCGATGTCGATAAACAGAGTCAGCTTGGGGTCTTTGTAAATACCCGAAGCCAGGACCCCGGCCACAATATCGCCTCCTACGTAACTGGATACTGAACTCACGGAGTAAATAAAAACGTGGTCCGGCACTTCCAGGCCCAGGTCCCGGGCCCGGACCGGCGGGAGGTGACAGGCCGCCGGAGTATAAGGGGACAGACGGATGTACTTGGGGTCGATGCCATAGAACAGATGAGTCATGGTGGTATTGGCGGCCACGGTAATGTGGGAAATCTCATTCACCGGCAGCTTATGCATTTTGAGAAGCCGGTGCATCACCTGGTTAATGGTGGCGGCCACAGAACGCTGCAGCTTTTGTAACCCCTGCTCTTTCTGACTGAAGACCATGCGGCTGATGACGTCGTCGCCGTAGCTCATCTGGGAGTTGTAATCCGCGGCATGGCCCACAATGGCGCCCGCGGCCAGGTCCAGGAGTTGGACCCAAACGGTGGTGGTGCCGATATCAATGGCGATGGCGTAATGCCGCTGGGTGGTATCCCCCGCTTCAAGGTCAACAATCCGGGGCTTGCGGGAACGCCGCTGGGCAAAATCCAGAGTAGCAGTGACCCGGAAGTTGTCCGTCCGCATCACCTTGGCCAGCTTGCGCAACATGAAGAAATCGTGGACTACGTTGTCTAGGCCGTGCCGGCGAGCCAGGCCTTGCTCCAGGCGGCTCAAATCGCAGATATTATCTGCTAGGGATGGAGGGGGCAACTCGACGAATTTCTTTTGGAAAGCGGGGTTATATAGTCCCTCGGACTTCATGGCCGCAAGGTCGATGGGGCTGGGGCGCAAGCCGATGCCGGTGCGACGGCGGGTCAGGGTGCGCCGGTCCAACAAGGATTCCGGCGGGATGCGAATCACCACATCGGCATAAACCCAGCTTTGACAAGCCTGCCGGTAGCCCAGGTCCCAGTCTTCATCGCTGAGCAGTCCGGAGCGGGTGCTCTCCAACTCCCCGGACTCCAGCAGAACCCGGCACTTCCCACAGACGCCTTCGCCACCGCAGGAGGCGTTGATGTGGACGCCGGCAGCCAAAGCAGCCCGCAACAGGTTCTCCCCGTCCGGGACCTCAACCGTAATCTCGTATGGCTTGAACGTGACGCGTTTGCTCATTCGACCCTGTGAGGTGTAAAGTGAGTTGACCCCGGGGGCCCCGATAATTCCAAGTATTCTATCACAGGGAGACGGCAAAAAAAATGTTAATATATAGGTTGGACCAGGTTAAAAACGGTAGGGTACAGCTGTTGGATGCCGAAGAACAATTTGCTGTTCACACCGTGCATCAAGATATGGAGGAAAGTTATGGCCGCATCGGCCGTGGGCGCCTTGCTGCAGGAGCTCTATCAACGATTGTGGGAAGCCTGGGGGCCCCAAGGCTGGTGGCCGGGAGATACGCCTTTTGAGGTGGTGGTAGGGGCAATCTTGACCCAGAACACCAATTGGAAAAACGTGGCCATGGCCATTAAGGCGCTCAAAGAACAGGGGTTACTGGAACCGCAGGCCTTGCATGATCTGCCGGTGCCGGAGCTGGCCCAGCTCATCCGCCCGGCGGGATACTATAACATCAAGGCTCGGCGGCTCAAGAATTTCCTGGATTTCTTGGGAAATCACTATGGAAATTCCATGGAGGTAATGGCGGCCGAAGATCTGGAGAGCTTGCGCCCGGCGCTTCTGGCCGTCAAGGGGATCGGACCGGAAACCGCGGATAGCATACTTCTCTACGGCTTGGCGAAACCTACGTTTGTAGTTGATGCCTATACTTTTCGCATTTTGAGTCGCCATGGCCTCATTCCCGAGACCTATGCTTATGAAGACTTGCGCCAGTTGTTCATGGAGCACCTGCCGTTAGAGGTGGCCCTGTTCCAGGAATATCACGCTTTATTGGTGCGGCTGGGAAAGTTATGGTGCCGTCCCCGGCCCCGGTGTGATTCCTGCCCGGTGCAGGGCTGGCCGGAGGAATAAAACTTGCCCGTTTTTTTTGGTACGCGAGTTGCATTATTATCGGGGCAAGGAAGAAATATTATGGCAAATGTAAGCAAAGAAGAACATTTTCCTATCTGGTTGCCCGAATCTCTCCCGGAAGAGATCATGGCTGAAAGTTTTTTTGAGCTATTAAACGCCGAAGCAGAAGGTGAGGAAAGCTCCCGCCTGCAAGAGCCCAACTTCGGCTTTATCGTGAGAGACTGGTTTGGGCCTTTCCTGTTAAGTCCGCCGACTTACTTCGCTAAGGGGCAATGCTAGCCTGCGGCTTGATATAAGAGCGGAAGCTATTCCCGCCCAGCTTCCGGGTTCTGGGTTTTGGGACAAAAATTGAGGCAACTCTCTAAAGCCCAGAACCCCAAAACTCAATCCGATAATCAGGACTAGCAACCGCCCGCCCCGGCAATTCCTGCCGCCACCGCACAATTTATTCCCATATCCGGTCCGATGATGTTAATATCAACGGACTACCCACTCTATCCCGATTCATAATTTTGAACTATTAAGGAAGATTTGTTCAGAAAAATGGACATTATCGCCCTGGAACGTCATCCTCAGGAAGCCCTAATCGACCGCCTCAGGCGGGTTCCCCTCCTGGAAAAGACAGATGTCCTGATTTATTCGCAGGCTTTGATTAGCCTGGAACAGATTCACACCAAATACCTCCATCCGCCGCAGAATTATATCTGGCTTCAGGAATTGCGCAAAACCCAAGAATTGCGTTGGAGTCTGGCAGCCTGGGGGGTGGACCTGTTCCGCCTTGATGGATATGTCACGTACACGGTACGGCAGGCAAACGGGGACGAGGCAGTCTTTGATCTCTACCCTCCCATCGTGGAGGAGTCCTTTGAAGCGGACGGCACGGTGGCTTTGATCATCAACGACGGCATGCATAGGCTTTATCTGGCCCGGATGGAGTGGGTGATCCCCCAGGTGACTTATGTCCGTGGCATTCCCAAAGAATATCCATATTACGCCTTTCCCCGGCCGGGCGGCTGGGAGGGTTTGGATCTTTTGGCCGAGAACCCCGATCCGCAGCGCTACCTGAAAAAGTGTCACCGGGTCCGGCGAAATAAAGGATTGTATCGGGACTTTCAGGCGGTGTTTCAGAACGTGGGCCGTTCCCGGAGCCGGCTCTTGAAGAAATAGGATAGACGGACGGGGTTATCCGAAAATGTCACAGACCGGAGGCTGTGCCGCTTATATCAGTTTGAGAATCATGCGAAAATCTCGTGTAGGACAGCCGCCCTCGGCTGTCCACGCTTCATTTAGGCGCAGGCGAGGGCGTCTACGCTACATTTTATGGAGTGGAGGGAAGTATGAGTTTGGTCCTGTTAGGTATTCTGATTGCCCTGGCTTTGATCGTGCTGGGGCGCAATGTGCCGCAACTCCAGCAGTTTCCCCAAATCCGGTGGATTTTGGCCATCTTGGTTATTGTGGCGACGGTGGCGATTTCCACGGCCAAGATTGTGCCCCCGGGAAACGTCGGGGTCCTGGTACTTCTGGGGAAAGTTTACGGCACCATTGGCGAGGGGGTGCATCTGGTCAACCCGCTGGCTTCCATGGAACTGATGAATGTCCGCACCAAAGAGGTTTTCGAACACGCCGAGGCGCCATCCCAAGAAGGGTTGAATGTAGTTTTGGAAGTCTCCTGTCTCTATCATCTCATGCCCAATATGGCCGACCAGGTTTATCGCACCATCGGACCGAATTTCGAGCAGGTCTTAATCAAACCCCAGTTCAGGGCCGCAATCCGGAACAACACTGTGAAACACGAGTCCAAAGATCTTTATACTTCCGGCCGGGAAGTGATTACCAAAGAAATCTTCACGGAATTGGAAACAGACTTGAAACCCCGGGGCATTGAAGTGGAACAGATCCTGCTGCGGCGCATCCAGTTGCCCAAGATGGTGGAGGAAGCCATCAACTCCAAGCTGGCCGCGGACCAGCAGGCCCAACAGATGCGCTTCGTCCTGGAGAAAGAGCGCCAGGAGGCGGAGCGCAAGCGCATCGAAGCCCAGGGGATTCAGGACTTCCAGAGGATCATTTCCCAAGGACTTTCCGAACAGCTGCTCCGTTGGAAAGGTATCGAAACTACCCGGGCCCTGGCCGAGTCCCAAAACAGCAAAATCATTATTGTGGGGGGCCGTGACGGTCTGCCGCTGATCTTGAATACGGAGCCGACGGGAAGTTCCCCGGGAAAATGATTGACAAGGGAAATTTCAAGCACTATGTAAAAACTATGGTGTTATTGGTAGGGTCGGCCGCGGTTAACGGTTTACGAGTAAAAGGCGGTTTTCGGTATCATCTTTCCCCTGATATTGATAAGATCATCTATCGAACGTATTCTGCATATCCGGGGTGTAAGGCTCAAAGGCCAGGAGCTGAACGACCCCACCTCATAGTTGAGGAGGAGTAGGGCATGACGTTGTCGGGCTGGCGCCGCTTGGCGGCGATAATGCTCTTCCTGGGTTTCCTGGGCTGTACGGTGCCCTCATCGTCCCAAACTTCCCAGTTGACGGTGGCGGCGGCCCAAAACACTCTGGATAGTTGGAACCCCAGCTTTTGCAAGGTGGTGGAATTCTACGGATTCTATAAATCAGCGGAAAACGCCGGCAGCGAGCTGGCCTATGTGCTCATCGGTAATCCCAGCGATAAGGGTCAAAAACCCGCTGTCTTTGTGGCCCGGTTCCAGCTTCTTACTCTGCCCGGGGGTCAGCAACAGTGGTTTCTCACCAGCCTGGTGACCCACAGCTCGGGGCTGAGCCGCCGGCAGGGTTGGGATAACCTGATAATCCCGGTTAAAGAAAGAGCTCCCGGAGCGTCCAAATAATAAGGTTTTTGGTTTTCAGTTTAAGATAATTACTAAAACCGGCCTTACAGGCCCTTGTTGGTTTGCTGGATGGCCTGCTCCATTTCATCTTCCAATGCCTTCGGCAGGCCTTCAATCTTGACGTTGAGGAAACCCCGGACGATGGTGGAAACGGCTTCTTCTTCGTCCAGACCCCGGGCCATGAGGTATTCCACTTCCTCGGCCGCGATCTTGCCCACCGCAGCTTCGTGTGACATGTCCACCCCGGCCACCCGGCCTTCCAGTTCGGGGATGGCGTAAACCACTCCTTCTCCTAAAATGAGGCCCCGGCATTCCAGATGGGCTTTGATGTCCGGAACCATGCCCACCAGGTGCCCCCGAGCCATGCTGTAACCACCGATGGCCAGGGTCCGGGCGATGACTTCGGCCCGGGTATGGGGGGCCTTGAGGATGACCCGGCCGCCCACGTCCAACTCGCAGCCGGGATGGGCAATGAGGATGGATTGGAGACGGGCCCTGGCGCCCTCGCCGTTTAAGGTGACGGTGGGGTACATCTGCACGGTTTTCACCGGCCGCAGCAAAATATAGTTGGAGATATAACTGCCGCCGGCCTCCACCATAACCGCGGTGCGGGGCCGGACATGGACGTCCTCGCCCCAGTTATGGACCATGGTGAAGGTGAGCTGCCCGCCGGCCTTGACATAAAATTCCGAAACCCCGATATGGAGACCGGAGCGCACCCCGGGGTGGGTGGCGCAGCCGGTGATGATGTGGAGGGAGGCCCCTTCTTCCACTACCACCAGGTTGTGCACATGTTGGGCGAAGCGGTCGGTGCGCAGGTAGAGGCAGGATTCCACCGGCTGGGCAATTTGGGCGCCCTGGAGCGCTCTGATGAAATAGCCGTTGTCCAACTCCAGTTCGGCGCTGGCCGTGTATTTGTCGGCGTCCACCGCCACCAGGCCCCAAAGGAGGTTCTTGACCCAGTCATGGCGGCCCAGAGCTTCAGTGATGGGCAGGACTTCCACGCCGGGCTGCCGGGTCTGGCAGTGGACGATGGCCTTATCGGCCTGGAGAAAGGTGCCGGCGTGGTCCTCGTCGGTGAGTTCAATGCCCGCGGTGAGAAGGCGGCTGCGCTCTTCCGGGGAAAAATGACGATAGTCAGGGTCGTAATCCCAGGCGCCCCCCTGACGGGAGAACTCCTCCAAGTTAAGATCGGTCCCAAAGGCCGCCTTTTTATGCCGACTCTGCTCGGCCCGCGCTTTTATCTCCGACATTTGGCGCATTCCTCATAGCCATAATTTTTGATGTCATGCAACAGTTCCCGGGGGTTGCCCTGACAGCATAAACGGCCGTCACCCAGGATATAAGCCCGGTCCGCATTGACGTAATCCATGATGAACCCGGTGTGGGTGATGATCAGTCCGGATTTCTCCCGGTGCTGGCGGCGGCGTTCCTTCTGGAGCAGCTTGGCGATGATCTCGCCCACCACCTGGAGATTTTCCAGGTCCACTCCGGATTCCGGTTCGTCCAGCAATACCATCTTGGGGTCCTGAGCCAGGAGTTGCAGGAGCTCGGAGCGCTTGAGCTCGCCCCCCGAAAAGCCGTAATTAACCTCCCGCTCCAGAAACGGGGTGAAATCGTATAACGCGGCCAGGACTTCGGGGGCGATGACGCCCCGGGAGCAGACCCGCAGGACGTCTGCAGTCTTGACGCCCCGGATGGTGGGGGGGCGCTGGAAGGCGAGGCCCAGGCCCAGACGGGCGCGTTCAAAAGTGGGCAGGTGGGTGATATCCTGCCCCAGGAAACTGATCCGGCCCTGCTTCACCTGGTAGCGTTCAAAACCCATGATGCTCATGAGAAGACTGGACTTGCCGGAGCCGTTTTTGCCGAAGAGGATATGGGTTTCTCCCACGGGGACCTGCAAGTTGACCCCTTTGAGCACTTCTTTTTCATCAATGTTTACCCAGAGGTCGGTGATCTCCAGCATAAAAACCTCGCTGCAACGAGAAAGCCCCCAAAGCGGACTTTGGGGGCCGTCTGGACTAAGTTAAGTCAGCCTGACAGAATTACGGAGCTTCCTTGGTAAGAGAGGGCAGGGCCGGTAGAGGCGGCGCCAATTGAATGTAATTCATTCCGAAAGCCCGGGTCTCGAAGGCTTTGGGATTGAAAGCCTTGGTCAATTCAACTTCTTCCGGGGATAAAATCCGCACCATGCCATAGGGGTCAACTACTGCAAACCGTTCACCTTTGGCCAGGCAAGAAGCTACCGTTTCCTCCCCCTTCAGCTGGGTCTTGGAAACGCAAAGCAATTTGGCGCTTCCCAGTTTCTGCGCTGTGGCGAGAGAAGACACGAAAAACACGGCTACCACTACCACCAGCAACCCGACCACCACTTTAGACCGCATACACCTTCCTCCTTTTTGCTAAAGTTGATACCCGGCTTCTCCCCCCCCAGTGGAGTAAATTGAGAAAAAGCCGCCAAAAACTCCTTTCCAGGCCATAATATATGCGCACCAAGGAAAAAGTCAATATAATTGATATGGCCTGAAAAAAAATCTCGCTACGGCGTATTATTCCTTATACCACTCCCGGGGAAGGAGGACCTCCATGAAACCTCATGGTTTCCGGTTGGTCAATTTATAAGGAATTATATCACAACTTCAGTAAACAAAAAAGCACAAGGCCCATTCACCAGTGGCGGTGACATATATCCCATGCATTTTAAGGTGAAATCCCAAACAATGATACGCCTGCCCGGGTGGCGGCCTGCCGCAGGAGTTCATCAGTGGTGGCCAAAGGAAAACCTCGACGCATGGCCAGGTGAAGATAAGTAGCATCATAGGTGGAAAGCTGTTGCTCTCGCGCCAATGCCAAGATTTCTCCTAACACCCGTTCCGGTCTCTCCGCCTCCACTACAATGGGTAGCTGCCAGAGCAGGGATAGGAATTGAACGGAGGCTGCTTGATTGAGGCGGCCGCGCCTTTCGGCGACCAGGAGGCCGTTACCCACTTCCAGAGGCCAGACGGTGGGCACATGAGCTTCGGCAGCACTCAGGGTCTCCAGAACCAGGTCGGTATATGAATTTTCTTCATCTTCAAAGGCCCAAGCGAGAGTTACCGAGGCATCCAACACCAGGAAAGGGGCTGACATTATAAGCGCCCTTCCTCAATCATCTGTCGTAGTGACAGTCCAGCTAACCGTCGACCTCGACGAAACTCTTTAATGGCGGCAATAGCAGCTTTCGGGTCCTGTTGGCGGGGACCGGAGATAGGAACTAAGGCGGCCATCGGGACACCATGTTTGGTGATGATAATCTCTTCCCCTTTCGATACCTGATCAATCAATTGGGAAAGACGGGTTTTAGCCTCATAAGCTCCTACTTGCAGCATATTCATTCCTTTAAACTAGTCTAAGACTAGTTTAAATAACTTATTGCCAATGTCAAGGAAAACTGGCACACCAACCCGAAAATCCTTTTCGAGTCTGCAGTTTCTGGTTTTCTAAAATAAAGACTGGTACGGGCAGTCAGAACTGAGGTATCAATTTTAGAACTAAATTTGCTTGACGTGGAGAATGGGCTTGTACTATAAATCACATTAGATAAAGAGGGGAAAGGTTTCTCTTTGTTCTTTTTTTGGCTATACTAAATTATAGACAGGTTGGATAACGACTGAATTAAAGGTGATTCCTTATGAGCGCAAACGAGCAGGGGAATAAGCCGGTTGGCGCAGTGATGGTGGTCGGCGGTGGAATTGCCGGTATGCAGGCCGCCCTGGATCTGGCCAACGCCGGATACTTTGTCCACATGGTGGAGGAGAAGCCAGCCATTGGTGGGGTCATGTCGCAGCTTGACAAGACCTTTCCCACCAATGACTGTGCCATGTGAATTATCTCGCCCAAGCTGGTCGAGGTCGGCCGGCACATTAACATCGAGGTCTTGGCTCCGGCGCAGGTTATAGGCATTAGCGGCGAGCCAGGCAATTTTTCGGTCAAGGTGCGCCAGAGGGCGCGCTACATTGATATGGCCAAGTGTATTGCCTGCGGTCTGTGCGCCGAAAAATGCCCGAAGAAAGTGCCCGATGAGTATAATGAGGGTCTGGCTAAACGCAAGGCCGCATACATGGCGTATGCCCAGGCAATACCGCCCAAGTATGCCATTGATAAGGACGTCTGTCTTTTCTTTAAGAAGGGCGGGAAGTGTAAGGCCTGCGAAAAGTTCTGTCCTACCGGGGCGGTGGATTTCTCACAGGTAGACGAGGATAAGGATATCAATGTCGGCGCCGTGATTCTGGCGACCGGCTTTCAATCTTATGATCCCACCCGGTACGGGGCCTATCACTACGCCAATTTCCCCAACGTGGTCACCGGCCTGGAATTCGAGCGGATTTTGGCCGCGGCCGGTCCTTTCTCGGGCCACTTGGTCCGGCCTTCGGATCACAAAGAGCCCACCCGGATCGCCTGGCTGCAATGCGTGGGTTCCCGAGATATAAATCACTGCGACCATAGTTATTGCTCCGCGGTATGTTGCATGTATGCAGTCAAGGAGGCCATCATCGCCAAGGAGCATAGCCATGATCCCCTGGATGCCGCCATTTTCTTCATGGATATGCGGACCCACGGGAAAGAGTTTGAAAAATATTACTGGCGCGCCCAGGATGAATTCGGGATCCGCTTTATCCGTTCCCGGGTTCACACCATTGACTCGGTGCCAGGCACCGATGACGTGGCTATCCGGTACTTGGATGAAAATGGAGTTTTGAAGGACGAGACCTTTGATATGCTGGTATTATCCACCGGCATGGAAGTGGCCCCGGAAGTCATGGAATTAGGGAAAGCATTGGGGGTGGAACTCAACTCCAGCCAGTTCGCCGACACCTCCTCGTTTACGCCCGTGTCCACCAGCAAGCCAGGAGTTTTTGTGTGCGGCGCCTTCCAAGGTCCCAAAGACATCCCCCAATCGGTCATGGAGGCTTCGGCTGCGGCGTCGGCGGCCAGCGAACTGCTGAGCGCCGCCCGGTTCTCCCTGGCCAGGAAAAAGCCGGTGTTCGAGGAGCGGGACGTTGCCCAGGAAGTACCCCGCATCGGAGTCTTTGTCTGCCACTGCGGCATCAATATCGCCAGCGTGGTGGATGTGGAGGCGGTACGGGACTACGCCAAGACGCTGCCTTACGTGGAGTTTGTGGAGAACAGCCTGTTCGCCTGTTCCCAGGATACCCAGGAACTCATTAAGGAGCGGATCAGGGAGCATAACCTGAACCGGGTGGTGGTGGCTTCCTGCACCCCGCGCACCCATGAGCCCACCTTCCAGGAGACCATCAAGGAAGCGGGCCTGAATAAGTACCTGTTTCAGATGGCCAACATCCGTGATCAAGGTTCCTGGGTCCACCAGAATGTGCCGGAAGCTGCGACCAGGCGGGCCAAAGATCAGGTGCGCATGGCGGTGGCCGATGTAGCCTTGCAGCCGCCTTTGCAGGAATTTGATCTTCCCGTCACCAAGGCCGGTCTCATTGTGGGCGGCGGGGTAGCCGGTATGGAGGCCGCGCTGGGTCTGGCCGGTCAGGGCTATAGAGTAGACCTGGTGGAGAAGAAAGGCTTTTTAGGCGGCCACGCCCTGAAGCTCAACCATACCTGGAACGGCGAAGCCGTGCAGCCTTATGTGGCCGACTTGGTGCAGCGGGTGATCAAGCATCCCCTGATCGGGGTACACCTTAACTCCGAAGTCGTGGATGTCCAGGGCTTCGTGGGGAACTTTACGTCCACTATCAGCACGGAAGGCCGGGATACCCAGATAGAACACGGCGCCGCGATTATCGCCATGGGCGGCCATTCCTATAAGCCCCAAGAATATCTTTATAAAGAAAACCCCCGGGTTCTGCTTTCTCTGGAAATGGACCAGGCCTTGCGGGAGAAAGACCCCATGGTCACCGGGGCCAAGTGCGCGGCGTTCATCCAGTGCGTGGGTTCCCGGGAACCTGAGCGGCCTTATTGCAGCCGGGTGTGCTGTACCCACTCGGTGGAAAACGCCCTGCGCCTCAAAGAGATCAATCCCGATATGGAGATCTACATCCTCTACCGGGATTTGCGCACCTATGGGTTGCGGGAGAATCTGTATAAGGAAGCCCGGGAAAAAGGGGTTATCTTTATCCGCTTCGACCTGGAAAACAAACCTAAAGTGGAACAAGGTGCCGACGGCGGTCTCAAAGTCACGGTTAGAGACCATATTCTGGGCATCCCGGTGATTATCACCCCGGATGTCCTGACCCTGGCCAGCGCCATTATCGTCAAGGACCAGGAGAAGTTGGCCCAGATGTTCAAGGTGCCTTTGAGCAACGACGGCTTCTTCCTGGAGGCCCACATGAAGCTCCGTCCCGTAGATTTTGCCACCGATGGGGTTTTCATGGCCGGACTGGCGCACTATCCCAAACCCCTGGATGAGGCCATCGCCCAAGCCAAGGCCGCCGCGGCCCGGGCCGCCGTGGTCCTGGCCCAGGATGCCATCCGGGCCGGCGGCGTGGTAGCCCAGATTGATGCTGCGGCCTGTTCCGGCTGCCAGGCCTGTGTGGGGGTCTGCCCCTTCGGCGCTATCAGCTACAAAGAGCGGGAAGACGTATGCGAAGTGAACCAGGCGTTGTGCAAAGGCTGCGGCACCTGCGCAGCCAACTGCCCTTCCGAGTGCATCACCCTCTTCGGGTTCAGCCACAAGCAGATTTATGCCATGGTGGATGAGGCGCTGAAGGACCTGGAAGCCGAGATGGAAGAGGCTGCGGGTTGATTGGGCCGTAGCTGTCTCAAAACCACTTTTCCCTCCCCCATGATGGGGGAGGGTTAGGGTGGGGGTGTAAAGAGGATTTTCCCCCTCCCCCCAACCCCCTCCCACCTGGAGAGGGGGAGGATTTATAAGGATAAGGGAATGAGCGAAGCCACTTTCGAACCGAAAATCATTGGATTTTTCTGTAACTGGTGCACCTATGCCGGGGCCGACCTGGCCGGCGTGAGTCGTCTGCAATATCCTCCCAACATTCGGGTGATCCGGGTCATGTGCTCCGGGACGGTGTCCCCGCACCACGTGCTGCGGGCCTTTCAAAAGGGGGCGGACGGGGTGCTCATTGGCGGCTGCCACATCGGCGACTGCCATTACCTCAGGGGCAATTATATGACCATCAAACGTATGCGGTTCCTCCAGGATCTCTTAAAATTCACCGGCTACGAAGACGGCCGGCTACACCTGGAATGGATCTCCGCAGCGGAAGGTCCCAAGTTGGCCCAGACCGTCCGGGATTTTACGGAAAAAATCAGGAAGATGGGCCCCTCGCGCCTGAAGCAGGCCCCCCAGGCGGCTTAACCGCATAAATGAAAGATAAGGATAAAAGCGTATGGATAGGCTAAGGGAAAAAGTCCGCAACCTGCTTAAAGAAGGCAAGGTGGCCGGGTATTTGGGATACAAAATGAAGGACAGCCATCCGCTGCCCCACTTTTTTACCAAGGACCGCCTGGAAGAAGTGGACGAGGCCATCGTCGCTCCGGACGATGCCCGCTACCCTCTGGACAAGCTGTTGCAGCAGGTGGCTACCCGCTATCCGGATGACACCTTTGCCATTCAGGTTAGGGGCTGCGACGAAAGGGGATTAAACGAACTTTACAAATGGGGGCAGTTGGACCCGGAAAAGGTGGTCCTGGTGGGCATTGCCTGTACCCAGGCTCAGGCCGACTACTGCGAATGCCCGGGCCCCTGGGCTTCGGTTGTCGATTATGGGGAAAAGTGCGAGCCGGTGCTCCGGAGCAAGCGGGTGGACCGGATAGATTCCCTGGCCGGAGAAGCAGCTTTCCAGGAGTGGCTGACCGCGTTCAACCGTTGCATCAAGTGTTACGGCTGCCGGGATGTTTGCCCCATGTGCTTTTGCAAGGAATGTTCCCTGGAGCACCCCGACTTGATGAGCACGGGTAAGGTACCACCGGACAGCATCTTTCAACTGGTCCGGGCCATCCACATGGCTGGACGCTGCATCGATTGCGGCCTGTGCGAAGAAAACTGCCCGGCGGACATCCCTTTGCGGGTGCTCTATAAGAAGGGCAACGCCTTGGTGAAAGAATTGTTCGACTACGATACCGGTTCCCCGGAAGCCGGACTCTCGCCTTGGAAATTTTTGGGAGACGAGTCCACCATGGAAACCAAGCCTATGTGATCCGGTAATTGTACTACGGAGGAATAAACCACAAGGTGGGCCAAGGAGCCCGCCTTGTGCTTTTTGAGGGAGGTGGAATGGGGTTAGTTTAGGGGGAGTAAACTTGAAAGGCTAATCATTTACTACGTTATCCTTAACATCCCATGTGAATAGACTGACGGCACCGGCCGGGATAACCGGATGCTGATGGGAATACTGGGGTTTATCCAGGACCACCTGTTTGCCCAGACCCTGGACCGGGTTGATCAACAGAGGACTCATTAAATTTGCTGTCATCTCATGGGGGCGATCGTTGGGAATGGTCAGGGTTACCAATATTTTTAGATCGTCGGGACTGGAGGCCTGCAATTCTCGCAAGTAGTTTCCACCATTTTTGGGACGATAATTAGGCACTAGAATAGCAGGATCAGTCACTGCAAAAGCCAGTGCAGGATTGTCCAGACATTGCAGGCAAAAAACCGGTGACTTCAATGGGTCGTCAAGCAGGACATACCGATGAGAATCGGGAAATCCCGGCAGACCTGAAGGGAAGGTGATGATTTGATCTTCTTGGACGTTAACCCGGCCAAAGGCTTTGGAGTCGATGGTGATGACCGGGGCTCTGGGTTTGGGTGAGGGCGTTAAAGTCTGGCCTTTCCCAGCTTTTTTGGCAAAAGCGCTGACCGCCTGCCGAGCGTCCTGGTAATTTATGCTGGCTGCCAACAGATTATCATTGACGAGGCGTTGGGCGATCTCTTCCCTCAGAACCACGATTTCCGAAGGAGCCTCAATACCTAAACGAATCTGCCGTCCGCGGACTTCCAGCACCACTACCCGGATATTGTCGCCGATAATAAGACTTTCCCCAATTTTGCGAGTAAGTATCAGCACGTGGTAATCCTATCATTTTCAGGTTGTTGAAAACTTTATCGGCAGTTTTCTCCGGTGGCATTAATTCCGGAGCTGGTACGTGCCTGTGCTCTGCTCCCCCGGATGACAAAGTGAAGATTACTGCCAAGCATAGTCTGTGACTACCGATCTTGGGTATTTTCAGTAATCCAAGTATGTATCCTGCAAGTTTGTTGCCAGTCGCGCTTTTTGGAAAATTATTTAATGAGGCAAAGTTCAAAGGCGATGCGGGTCAAAACAAACAATAAGTAATTCCAGTTAGTTGTCCAATATGAGATGGGTGGGAAGCGGCGAAGTTTCTGTCTGGCGAGCAGTATATTAAAAAAGTCTCTTTTCCTTAGTTAGTAAAAAAATTTTGCCAAAAAGGTGCGGACATTTATTCGGGATGCATTCATTGAAAGTCGATTGTTCCAAAATTTAATCATGCTTTCCCAGGGAGTGTGTTCACACCGCGTAAATTTTTATCCTATTGTCGCATGCGGAGCAGTATGTTGGTTTTTCCTTAAATGAAGACTTCCAACCTCAGCGAAATTAAAGGGGCAGGCGTCTGTAAAGGCGGGATAGAGGATGCTTGAAAATTCTTCCCCTTCGGGATATTCTCATAAAGTGGCAGTAACAACATCCCCCAGCGCAGGAGCGTCGCAGCTGTTTGCGGCTCTCTCCCGGGAACCTCGGCAGGCCTATCTCCAGGGGCTGACCCCAGGAGCAGGGGCTTACATTCTGGCCCGCCTTTTTCAGCAAATCCAGCGTCCGATTCTCCTGATCACGCCTAATGTCAATTTTCATGAACATTTTTTTAAGGACTTGACCTTTTTCCTGGAAGAAGAGGTGGTTCAAGCCGCCGGTCCCGAGTCTAGGGTGCTCATGTTCCCGGCCCACGAGGTTTTGCCCTTTCGGGAACTTAGTTTCGACGCGGACGTGAGCTGCGCCCGTCTGGCAGCTGCGTACGTCACCTTGACATGCCAGCAGCCATTTTTTATGGTGGCCCCGGCCCAGGCTTTGCGCCAGAAACTCCCACCGGAGAAACGTCTTCGAGACCTGCTGGCCTATGTGGTGGCGGGAGAAAGCCTGGAGCGGCCGGATTTTCTGCGACACCTTCTGGAAGGCGGCTATGAACGCCGCCCCGTGGTGGAAGAGCGGGGGGAGTTCAGCGTCCGGGGCGGGGTCATAGACCTGTTTCCGCCTCTATATACTTTGCCGGTGCGCTTGGAGTTCTGGGGGGATGAGGTAGAGTCCATCCGGCTCTTCGATCCAGCCAGTCAGCGCTCACAGGGAAGCCTGGATGATTTGATTGTGCTCCCGGCCAATGAAGTGGTACTGGATGAGGCCGCCAAAAGGAGGGCGCTGGCAGGCCGCAGTCGCCGTCAGGACCCGGAGTTCTGGGATCATGTCCATGAAGGCCGGCATTTTCCCCGGATCGAACGGTATCTTCAGGAGTTTTATGAGCGTCCCCAAACCCTGTGGGATTTCTTGCCGGAAGAAACTTTGGTGGTGGAATGGGATCCCGTAATCCTTAGTCAGGAACTGCAGCAGCAAGAGGATGAGGCGGGCAAGGAACCATTGGGCTGGTTGGATGAGACGCCTTGGGAGGAACGGCGCCGGCATTTCGCGAATATCTTCTGCCCGGTCTTGCCCTGGGGCCATCCGGACCAGGAGCGGGATATCACTTTCCGGGTGGAAAAAAATGACCACTTGGCCGAGGAACTGGCCCAGGCCGGGGAGGAAGCCGGCCGCCTGATACCGGCGTTGGCACAGCGCCTGGGGGAATGGCGCAATTCCGGGTTCCATGTGGTCCTGGTGTCCCTAAGCAGGCACCGGGCCGAACGCTTGGCGCGTCTTTTGGGGGAAGAAGGCTTGGAGGTGGAGTTCCTCCCCGCCCCCACCTGGGAGCCCGGACCCCGGGTGGACATTACCGTGGGGGAACTGACCGGGGGATTCCGGCTGCTGTCAGAAGGGCTGATTGTCCTTACGGAAGACGAAGCCTTGGGGCTGCGGCCGGAAGGCCGGCGGCGCAAGGCCGCACCTCCCCCCCAAGAACTCGCCTCCCTGGCCGACCTGACGGAAGGTGACTTTGTGGTCCACTTGGACCACGGCATCGGTATCTACCGGGGATTGGTCAAACTGACAGTGGGCCGCGAAGTCAACGATTTTTTGGAACTGGAATATCAGGGCGGGGACCGGCTGTATCTTCCGGTTGACCGCCTCAACCTGGTGCAGAAATATTTAGGGGTAGAAGGGGTGGACCCCAGGGTGGAGCGGCTGGGGGGCAAATCCTGGGAGCGCTCCAAGAACCGGGTGAAGAAGGCGGTGGAAAAAATCGCCCGGGAGCTGGTGGAACTTTATGCCCTGCGCCGGGTGTTACCGGGCCACCACTTTACGCCGCCGGATCCGGCTTACCGGGAGTTCGAAGCCACCTTCGAATACGAGGAGACCCCCGACCAGTTGCAGGCCATCGCCGACACGCTGGGAGATATGACCTCAGAAAAGCCCATGGACCGCCTCATCTGCGGTGACGTGGGCTACGGCAAAACCGAAGTGGCGGTGCGGGCCGCGTTCAAAGCCGCCATGGACGGTAAACAGGTGGCGGTCCTGGTGCCCACCACGGTGCTGGCGGAGCAGCACTATGACACCTTCCGGCACCGGCTGGACCATTCCCCCTTGGAGGTGCGGGTGCTCAGCCGGTTTAAAACCCCGGCGGAACAGAAACGCATCTTGGCCGACGTGGCCCAAGGCAAGGTGGACATTCTCATCGGCACCCATAGGCTGTTGTCCAGGGACGTGGCCTTCCGGGACCTGGGGCTGGCCATCATCGATGAAGAGCAGCGGTTCGGGGTGCGTCAGAAAGAACGGCTGAAGGAATGGCGGCGAACCGTGGATGTCCTGACGCTGACCGCCACCCCCATCCCCCGGACCTTGCAGTTATCCCTGACAGGTCTCAGGGATCTGAGTCTGATTAACACCCCGCCGGAGAACCGCCGGGCTATCCGCACTTATGTTTGCAGGCCGGAAGCTGCGGTAATCCAGTCTGCCATCCGCCGGGAGCTGGTTAGGGGCGGCCAGGTCTTTTTCGTCCACAACCGGGTGCGCAGCCTGGGGATCTGGACCCGGCACGTCCAGGAAATGGTGCCGGAGGCCCGGGTAGCCATGGCCCATGGGCAGATGCCGGAAAAGGAACTGGAGCGGGTGATGGTGCGCTTTTGGCGCCGGGAAGTGGATGTCCTGGTGTGTACGGCCATCATCGAAGCGGGGCTGGATATCCCCGCAGCCAACACCATTATTATCAATCGGGCCCATACTCTGGGATTGGCCCAGCTTTACCAGTTGCGGGGGCGGGTGGGGCGTAGCCAGGCCCAGGCCTATGCCTACCTGTTGGTACCGGATGAGGCCGCCCTGACCAGTGAGGCTCAAAAGCGCCTTAAGGCGCTAATGGAGTTCACGGAGTTGGGTTCCGGGTTCAAGATTGCCATGCATGACCTCCAGATCAGGGGGGCCGGCAACCTGCTGGGACAGGCCCAATCGGGCCAGGTGGCGGAAGTGGGGTACGAACTCTATCTGCAACTGTTGGAGTCGGCCATCCGGGAATTCAAAGGAGAGGCGCCGGAGGAGGAAATGCCGGATCCGGAGATTCATCTCCCCCTGGCCGCGTATCTCCCCGAAGATTATGTCCCGGATGTGCAGCAGCGGTTGGCCCTTTATCGGCGTCTTTCGGGCCGCCTGACGCCAGCGATGGTTAAGGAACTTGAAGAGGAGTTCCTGGACCGCTTCGGTCCCCTGCCGCCGGAGGGACGCAATCTCCTGGAGGTGGTCCGGGCTAAACACCAGTTGCGGCAGTTGGGGGTCAAGCGCCTGGATATACAGGACAGTTTTGCGGTGTTGCAGTTTGCCTATCCGGAGCGTCTGGACCTGCCCCGGTTGCTGGAAGTGCTCAAGCGCCGGCCGGCCAACTTTCGCGTTTCGCCGGACCAAACCTTGCGGATTCATCTCCCGGAAAGCGGCACGCTCATTGAGCGCCTGCAAAACTGCTTGAAAGAAGCCCAGACTTTTGTTAAGGCTGAAATAAAGGACTGAAGCGGTTTTTAGTTTCGATTTTATGTTAAGATAGGTAAAATTATCAATTAGTTATAATTAGGTTTATTGGTTCGAAAGGACAGATGGTATAAATCGATGACCAAAATTAAGAGAAGTTTGATGGTCGCCCTCGCAGTGGTTCTGGTCCAGTTGGGGCTGGCGAACACGGGGGTGGCCGAAGTGGTGGACCGGATTGTAGCCCAAGTCAACGACGATATTATTACTATGTCGGAGTTGGAATACCTGGCTAAAACCATCCAGGCGCAGTCCGGGGTTAAGCCCACGGGAACAACGGATAAGAGAGTGCAGCGGGAGATGCTGGAAGCGCTGATTGACCGTAAGCTGGCCAAGGAGGAAGCCAAGCGCCGGGGGATTAAGGTGAGTCCCAAAGAGGTGGACGATGCCTTGACCCGCTTTAAGCAACGCAATAATATTCCCGATGATGAAACCCTGGCCAAGGCATTATCCAACCAGGGGCTCTCTTTAAAAGAATTCAAACAGCAGATTGCCGACCAAATAGTCCAAGACCGGCTGCTGGCGGTGGCGGTAGGGCCGAAGATCACGGTCAACGACGCCGAAGTTCGCCGGATTTATGACGAGCGCTTTAAGACTGGTGGCGCCCAGGTGCATCTGCTAACCGTCAGGATGCCCTTTCCACCCGGGGCTACAGATAGCCAAAAAGAGGAAACCAAAAATAAGGCTGAAAACATTTTATCTGAGGTCAAACGGGGTGTGCCCTTCACCGAGGCGGCCAGCAAGTTCTCTCTGAGTCCCACTGATGTGGGCTTCGTATCTCAAAGCGACCTGGACCCTCGACTGGCGGAATATTTGAGCAAACTGAAAGACAAAGAAGTGGCTCCTGTGGCAACTCCGGAGGGGTTTCAATTGATCCAAATTGTGGGGCGCCGCAGCGGTGAAGCCCGCCCTTTTGAAGAAGTCGCCCCGGAAATTCGGCGGATGTTGACCCAGCGGGACATGGAAAAGGCTTTCACCGAATGGATCAAGACCCTCCGGGAAAAGGCCCATATAAAAATCATGCTGTAGGAGCAGGCGTCAGGCGTACGACAATAGCTGGCCGGGACAAGAGTGAAGATGGAAAAACCCATATTTTCGAATATCTCCGAACTTGCCAAGCACATCGGCCAGGTGGTGACCCTGCGGGGTTGGGTTCACCATCTGCGTTCCAGCGGGAAAGTCCGCTTCCTGGTGATCCGGGACGGCACCGGCTTGGCCCAGGGGGTGTTGGTCAAGGGGAACCTTCCGGAAGAGGATTTTCAACAATTCGACCGTCTTACCCTGGAGTCCTCCCTGATGCTGAAAGGAAGCGTCAAGGCCGAACCCCGGGCCCCCGGGGGGTATGAGCTGGAAGTCACCCATATTGCCCCGGTCCACATTGCCCCGGAATATCCTATTTCCCCCAAGGAACACGGGGTGGCCTTTCTCATGGACCGGCGGCACCTGTGGCTCAGGTCTCCCCGGCAACAGGCCATCCTGAGAATAAGGGACGAAGTCTGCCGGGCCTGCCGGGATTTTTTTTACGATCGGGGCTTCGTCCTGGTGGACACACCTATCCTCACCCCCACCGCCTGCGAAGGCACCACCAGCCTGTTTGAGACGGATTATCTGGACCGGGGCAAAGCCTATCTATCCCAGAGCGGCCAGCTTTATCTGGAGGCCGCGGCCATGGCCCTGGGCCGGGCGTACTGTTTCGGGCCTACCTTCCGGGCGGAAAAATCCAAGACCCGGCGGCATTTGACTGAGTTCTGGATGGTGGAGGCCGAGGCGGCCTTTTATACCCTGGATGACGTCATGGAACTGGCCGAGTCCCTGGTGCGTACCGTGGTTTTGCGGGTGTTGGAGCACCAGGAGTCCCAACTGCACCTGTTGGAACGGGATCTCGCGCCGTTGCAGGAAGTGGCCGGGCCGTTTCCCCGTATCAGTTACACCGAGGCCCTGGAACGCTTGAAGCAGCAGGGCAAGGACTTGGCCTGGGGGGAAGACCTGGGCGGGGATGAAGAGACCGTGCTCTCCCAAAGCTTTTCCCGTCCGGTGCTGGTGCACCGCTACCCCAAGGAGGCCAAGGCCTTTTATATGGAACCGGACCCGGATGATCCCCGGCTGGCATTGTGCGTGGACATGCTGGCCCCGGAGGGCTATGGCGAGATCGTGGGAGGCTCCCAGCGGATCCATGATCTGGACACCCTGCTGGCCCGCATTCGGGAGCACCACCTGCCCCAGGATCCCCTGGAGTGGTACCTGGACCTGCGCCGCTACGGCAGCGTGCCTCACGGCGGCTTCGGCATGGGCATCGAGCGCCTGGTGGCCTGGCTCTGCGGCTTGCATCATGTCCGGGAAACTACTCCTTTTCCCCGCCTGCTGGATCGGATTTATCCCTGATACCGGGTTGCATTCAAAAGGCATTATCAGCAGCTCAGGCTTCAGTCTGGGTGCACAGGCGAGACGCCTGTGCCAGCGTTTGAATGCGAATGGTAGGAGTCGGTTCCTCCTCCTCTGATGCCGTTTTCCTATTGGAATGAAACAAATTGGAGGGGCTGTCCTAATTGTCGGCCCTATCTTTGAGCGGACACGCAGGTCCGCCCCCACATTGTTTGTCATTTGCCAATCTGAAGCCGGTGCTAATTAGAGCAACAAACGGATATAGAGTATACCCAACGACATTGATTTCTGCGCATAGGTCCGTTTTTGCTTTTTTGTCCGCCTTGTTTAAGGGCGCAAATCAAATGCTCCTTTAGCAAGTTTTCTTCAGCTTTTAAGATTCCATAAAAAAAATTACGCCCTCGCGCCGGGTTGGGCATGGAATTGGGTTTAAGATACTAAAGGCCGGATTACCGGTCACCAAAACCTGAAAAGTTACCGAGGAGATACAAGACATGAAAGCAAGAAAAATGTCCCTGGTGGTTCTGCTGGCCCTGGCGTTGAGCCTGGGGCTGGCGGCGTCCTCCTGGGCCCGCCCCTGGGGCGGTGGCATGGGCATGGGTGACGGCATGGGTTGCGGCATGGGTTGCGGCATGATGGGAGCTATGAACCTGACCCCTGACCAAGCAGGAAAGCTTTTTGACCTCAAGCAGAAGTTCATGAATGATACCGCAGAAATCCGTAAACAAAAGATGGTCAAGCGCGCGGAGTTGGCGGCGCTGTGGAAAGCCGAAAAGCCCGATGAAAAGGCCATTATCGCCAAGCAGAAGGAGTTGAACGCTCTCCGGGGCCAGATGCAGGAAAAAAGCGTGTCCTTCCACTTGGAGGCCCGTAAGATCGCGCCGGAACTGGGATATGGTTTCGGTCCTGGCAGAGGTCGTGGCATGGGTGGTTTCGGTGGCGGCATGGGGCACGGCTTCTGTCCGATGGTTGGTGGCCCCCCCCCGCCTCCTCCTGGCAAATAAACGATTTCCCTGATTCATCTAACCCACCTCCTGGCAGTGAGGGGCGGCAATAGCTGCCCCTCATTGTTTTTTCTGCCGGCGGTTAGCGTCCGACCACGCCAGACACAATAGATTTCTCCTGGTGTTACTGGTCAGTTCTTGAAAATTTTGCAATTCTGCCGTAAAGTTAAAAAGGACAAATTCACATCACGAGAATTATCAGGATTATGGCAGTATTACCTATTTGCAAATTACCCGATGCGGTGCTCCGGCGAGAAGCCGCAGAAGTCACTGAAATCAACGGGAAGGTGCAGCGCCTCATCGACGACATGGCGGAAACCATGTACGCCGCGCCTGGTCTAGGCCTGGCAGCCAACCAGGTGGGTGAGCTCCAACGGCTCATCGTGTTCGATGTCTCCCACAAAGAAGGCAAGCCCCGTAATCTCCAGGTAGTGCTCAATCCCTGCATAGTTGCCGCGGAAGGAGAGATCACCCACGAGGAGGGCTGCCTGTCGGTGTTAGATTTCTCCGCCGAGGTGCGGCGCCATGCCAAAGTGCTGGTGAAGGGCCTGGACCGGGAAGGCAGGCCCATCGAGATCACCGGGGAAGGATTGCTAGCCGTGGTTCTGCAGCACGAAATCGATCATCTGAACGGCATCTTGTTCATCGACCATATCAGCCGCCTCAAGCGGGGACTCTACTTAAGACGATTGAAAAAACAGGCGGCAGCCAGGTGAAATCAGGACCATGGCGCCTGATTTTCATGGGCACCCCCCAGTTTGCCTTACCGTCTCTGGAGGCCATCCTGGCGGCCGGAGAAGAGGTGGCAGCCGTAGTGACCCAGCCGGACCGCCCCCGGGGCCGTGGCCAAGTGGTCACTTTCTCACCGGTGAAGGAACTGGCCCTGGAGTGGAATCTTCCGGTGCTGCAGCCGCACCGTCTCAAAGACCCGGAGTTGATCCGGGACCTTACGGCACTGGAGGCGGAACTCATAATCGTCGTGGCCTACGGCCGGATTCTTCCCCGGGAGATCCTGGCTTTGCCATCCGTGGGGTCATTAAATGTCCACGCTTCGCTTTTGCCTCGGTACCGGGGAGCGGCACCCATCAATTGGGCCTTGATCAGGGGAGATAAGGTAACCGGAGTGACTATCCAGTGGCTCCGGTATGAATTGGATTCGGGACCGATTTTTCTTCAGGAACAGGTCCCCATTATGGCAGAAGATAATTTTGGGACGTTGTACGCCCGGCTGGCCGAAGTGGGCGCAGCTTTGTTGGTACAATCCCTGGAGATGCTGCGGCGGGGAGAAGCCGTCAAGCTCCCTCAAAGCGAGGCCGAGGTCACTCTGGCCCCACCCCTCGCCCGGGAGATGCGCCGTCTTCGTTGGGAACTCCCAGCACCGGAAGTAGCAGGCTGGATACGGGGTCTGGATCCGGTCCCTGGCGCCTCTACTCTATGGCAAGGCCGGATTCTCAAGGTGTTCGAAGCCCGGGTAAAAAAGAGCGAAGGAAGTTTGGCACCCCCGGGAACGGTTCTGCGCCTGACGACTCAAGGTTTGGAAATTGCCTGCGGCCAAGGAAGTATCACGGTTAAGGAGTTGCAACTGGCCGGGCACAAGCGCTTGGCCGCCGCCGATTTTTTACGGGGCCAACCTTTACTGGGACAGAGGCTGGATTAGGACTGGTTATGGATGAGCCGGCCAAAATATTAAATGGCGGCAATTCCCTGCGGCCCCAGAAGCGCATCTTTCTGGGCTTGCTGGTTCTCACCTGCTTTTTGTTCACCCTTCTTCTGGGTATCCTCTGGTATGTGCCCTACGTGGGCCTGACCACCATCCATCCCGATCTGCCCCTGGTACTGGGGATCGTCTTCAGTGTCCTGCTCTTGCTGGTGCTGGCCATCCTGGTCATGCTGGCCCTCACCGTAGTCTTGGGCAGGGACCTGTTTTTTTCCCGCAAACTCCGGGGCCTGGTGATCAAACTGCTGCTCCCCTTGATGAGCGGGGTGGGGAAATTGGCTGGGGTATCTGAGGATAAAGTGCGGCGTTCGTTCATCGAAATCAACAATCAACTGGTCCTGGCTCAGCACCCCCGCACCACCGCGGACAAACTGCTCCTGCTCATGCCTCACTGCCTGCAATTTCACGAATGCCAGTTTCGGATCACCGGAAGTACGGTGCACTGCAAAAAGTGCGGCAAATGTCCCATCACCGGCCTGGTGGACCTGTCGGAAAAATACGGTGTGGGGCTGGCAGTGGCCACCGGAGGCACCCTGGCCCGGCGCATCGTGGTGGAACGCAAACCCCGCCTGATTATTGCGGTGGCCTGCGAGCGGGATCTAAGCAGCGGTATCCAGGACAGCTATCCACTGCCCGTCTTCGGCATTATCAATCACCGGCCCCACGGCCCCTGCTATGATACCCAGGTCAACCTGGCGAAGGTGGAGGAAGCCCTTACCACCTTCCTGCTGCCACAGCCTGCCGCAGACACTGAGAAGCCCCAGACCCAGCCGGCCTGAACGGGGGCGATTCATTACTGTTGCGGCCTTTAAGCTTGGCCACCAGATGGCAGCAGGCAATAAAGGCAGTGGTGCTATTGCCTGGCAGGTCTGACCTTGCGCACCCCTACCCTTAATATTGCTTCTTGAAATTCCTTTGGATGGATGGCGCCGGCAAAGAGCTCGCGAGCCCCCATCTTCAGGGTCTTCCAGATGAAGGTGGGCGATACGTCTTCCACAAAGAGGAAAATTTCAGGGCACTCCGGCTGAGCCGTGGTCTGGGCAATCCAGCAATCCAGTGCAGGATTGTTGTCTCGGTATTCTAAGAGCACCACATCGACTGTGTGATCTCCATTCAAACCCTCAAGGCTCTGAAAATTCTTTACCTGGCCAATCCCGGACGAATCAACCACTTGGCGGAGATAATCGCCGTTTTCCCTGGAATTATAATAGATGCTGAATTGTATGGCTTTCTCCTTTCTATAGTGAGGATGCCAGGCAACCCCATTATTTTGAGTGTTAAAGTCGGCATTAAGGTGGTGTGCAATTAATGTGCCCATAACAGGAGATGGCTCTGCAATTGACATACTCAAATTTTGTGGAGATCAGTAGTAAGAGTTTGGAAGGAATGGAATGAAGACCCTGACTATTTTTGTTAACATGATGTTCAGGATTATCGACTATCGTATCATGTTGGCGGAACAAAGAAATTATGCTCGACCAGATAACGGCTTGAATCCATGAGCAAACCTCAGACTTCAGGATATTCCAGCGGTGCCCGGGCCTTGGCCCTGGACATCCTTTCCCTGGCTGCCCGGCGAGGGCGGTCGGTGGAGGAATTGCTCGCCGCCAGCCTCAAGCGCCACCCGGATCTGCCGCGGGCGGAGCGGGGTTTGCTGTTGGAACTGGTCCAAGGGGTAAAGCGCTGGGAGGCGAGATTGGACTATGTATTGTCCCAGCTTTCTGATATGCCCCTGAAAAAACTACACCCCCTGGTTCTGCAAATCCTGCGTTTGGGAACTTATCAGATTCTTATGCTGGATCGGGTGCCGGCCCGGGCCGCGCTCCACGAGGCCGGGAACCTGGCCAAGGCACGAGGTCTGCCCCGGAGCCACGTGGGCTTTATCAATGCGGTGCTGCGGCGGTTGGCCTCAGGGGAGGATGTGCCACTGCCCGACCCTCGATCGGACCCGGTGGAGGCCTTGAGTGTGATCCACTCGCACCCCACCTGGGTGGTGAGGCGCTGGTTGGCGCGGTACGGCCCTGAAGCTGCCGCTGGCCGCCTGGCTGCCAATAATCTGATCCCGCCTTTGAGTATCCGAGTCAATACTCTTAAGACCGATCCCGCCAGCCTCATGGCCAGGTTGGCCCAAGAAGGGATGAAAGCTCGGCCGGCCCGGTTTTCCCCGGAGGGCCTCATTGTCGAAGACATAAAAGCTTCGCCTACGGATTTAGCCTCTTATCGGGAGGGGCTCTGGCTCTTCCAGGATGAAGGGGCGCAGCTGATTCCGTACCTGCTTCCCCTGGAGGCGGGGCTGCGGGTTGCGGAAATCGGGGCCGGGCGGGGAGGTAAAACCACCCACCTGGCCGAGACCATGGCCAACTCCGGCCTGTTGGCGGCGGTGGACCGCCATTGGGGGCGCTTGCAGGAGCTAAAGCTGAACACGCGGCGCTGGGGAGTGGAGATGGTCCGTCCCATCCGGGCTGACGCGGCCGGGGCCCTCCCCCTGATAAGTAGCAGCATGGATGCAGTGATTCTGGACGTTCCCTGCTCTTCCCTGGGCATCCTGCGGCGCCATCCGGAGATCAAAGGCCGGCTCAGAGAGGAGGACCTGGCCACCTTCCCACCCCGGCAGGCCGCCATGCTGGAGGAGGCCGCCCGGATCATAAAATCGGAGGGGCACCTCCTTTATATCACTTGCACCACCGAACCCGAGGAAAATGAGGCGCAGATAGACAACTTCCTTTTCAGACACCCGGAATTTCGCCTGGCCACCGACTCCGGGCTTCTACCGCCCCAGGCCCGGAACCTGGTGCAGCCTCCCGGCTTCTTCCGGACCTCACCGGAGGACCATGACCTGGACGCCTTCTTTGCCGCAGTATTGGCCAAGGCCTAAAGCAATGCAGGTAGTAAATTAGGTAAAAAATGAGAATTATGGGGTTTAAACAAATCGTACCAGTAGAAGTAATTTGTATGGATAGGCAGATGCGGGTGTGTCCCCCTTATGGGCGGTAAGTTAGGTCCGACTCTAGCGAAGATAAACTCTTTAGGAGCGCAAGTTGATATTAAAGCATGGTTCGGCGAGTTGCCATCTTTCCTATGCTTCTTATTCTTAACATGCAAAAATTACAAAAATAGACATTTCATTTTTAGGTAATTTTACCTATAAGTTTATGGGTATTTCTGCCTATAGATAATCCTTTTTATTTATGCATAATAGGGAATCACAACAGAGGCTCGCACGGATGCGCAGCACCCTCAGAGCAAAAATGTCTCAGTTCAAGGAGGAACCGAGAATGCTCAAGTTTATTGACTCCGGATGCCAAAAACATGATTTGCTGCAATTCAACCTCCAGGGTTTAACGACTTTAGTGATCATGGGGGTAGTAGCAAACCTTCCTCAAGACGGCAGCTATCACACCTATACCTGTGAACACGGCAAAACCCACCGGCTGAGCTTTCAGATCCACGGCAAATCGCATCGCTTGATTCCGAGAGGTTTAGAAGTTTAGCCAATACCCCAAGGAAACTTAACCTTCCTATCCGGCTCTCCTTGAGGTATATTTTTCACAATAATCCATAGGATCCTGGGGAGAGCCATGGCCGTCCGGTTGGAAATAGGTTGGCGTCCGGAGCTTACGGACGCGGAAGGAGAGGGGTTACGCCGGCAGGCCCGGGAATATTTCGGGCTTGATCTTGCGACAGTGCGGGTTTTGCGGGTCCTCATGCTGGATGTGGATCTTCCCCCGGCAAGTCTGGAGGAAATCCGCAAGGAGGTTTTCACCCATCCCACCACCCAGATATCCAGCTTCAAAACCCTGGCCCGGGATTTCCACTGGGCTATCTGGGTAGGCTTTAAGCCCGGAGTGCGGGATACCGGCGGGGCCGTTGCTCTGGAAGCCATCGCATCTTACCTGGGAGAACCCCTCCCGGATGGGTCCGCGGTATATACCTCCAAGCTTTTCCTGCTAACCGGCGATGATCTCACGGAAAAACACGCGGCCCAGATCGCCCGGGAACTCCTGGCCAACGATATGATCCAGGAATTTCGGATTTTTTCCCGGGAAACCTGGGACCCCGATGATGGCGTGGGGATTATCCTCCCCCGGGTAGTATTAGCCCACACCCCCACGGTGGAGGCCTTCGACCTAACTTCACCTATGGCCCTCAAGGAACTGAGCCGTCAGCGCCATCTGGCCCTCCGGGATGCTGATCTGCCGATTATCCTGGATTATTTCCAACGTCCGGAAGTTCTGGCCCGAAGAAATGTGGTGGGGCTTGCGGCCCCCACCGACGTGGAACTGGAATACCTGGCCCAGGCCCGGAGCGACCACTGCAACCACAACACCTTTCGGGGGCGGTTCCATTACCGGGATGCGGGGACAGGGGAAAGCCTCATCCTGGATAATCCTTTCAAGGCCTGCATCTCCGAGCCCACCCGGGAGATTGCCCGACATAAACCCTGGGTGGTCTCGGTCCTCTGGGACAACGCCGGCGTGGGTAAGTTGGACGACGAATTTCATTACGTTATCAAGGGAGAGACCCACAATTCCCCTTCCAACCTGGAGGCCTACGGCGGCTCCCTCACCGGCATCGTGGGAGTTTACCGGGACCCGATGGGCACCGGCAAAGGGGCCCGCCTCATCGGAGGCATGTACGGCTTCTGTGTGGGTCCCCGGAACTATGACGGGCCGCTCAAACCCCGGCTGCACCCCCGGCGCCTCCTGGACGGCGTCATCGAAGGGGTCAAAGATGGCGGCAACAAGAGCGGAGTCCCTACAGTCAATGGTGCCCTTTATTTTGATCCATCTTATTTGGGCAAGTGCCTGGTGTTTGTGGGCGCGGTGGGGCTGCTGCCCCGGGAGATCAAAGGCAAGCCCGGAGCCGACAAAAAGGCCCATCCCGGAGATCTGATTATCACCTGCGGCGGCCGGGTGGGCAAAGATGGGATTCACGGAGTGACCGCTTCGTCCGAAGTTTCGTCCCCGGGTACCCCGGCGGGCCACGTCCAGATCGGAGACCCGTACACCCAGAAAAACCTGCACGATTTCCTCCTGGAGGCCCGGGATCAGGGTCTCATCACCTTCATCACCGACTGCGGCGGCGGCGGGCTGTCATCGGCGGTGGGGGAGTCGGCCCGGATGGCCGGCGGCGGCGAGGTCGAGCTTGCAGCAGTGCCCCTCAAATACCAGGGGCTGGACCCCTGGGAGATTTGGGTGTCCGAATCCCAGGAGCGCATGGTTGCGGCCGTTAAACCGGAGCATGAAGCCGCCTTCAGGTCCCTGGCCCGGAAGCACTCGGTGGAGGCCACCGTCATCGGCCGCTATACCGACTCCGGTGTCCTGGAGGTGAAATATCAGGGGCGCACCTGCGCTTATATGGACCTGTCGTTTTTGGAGGAGGATTTTCCTCCCTGGGAGTTCGAGGCCCAGTGGCTGCCGCCGGAGAGCCGCTTCACCGAGCCGGTTCTGGGTGACCCCGGGGATCACCTGGGACTTTTGCTGGCCCTGCTTGACCGTCCCAATGTCTGCTCCCGGGAGTGGATAACCCGCCAGTACGATCACGAGGTCCAGGGGGCCAGCGCACTTAAGCCTCTCATGGGCGAGTTTGCGCCGGTGCCAGGGGATGCCGCTATTTTACGCCCCCGGCCGGAGTCCCACCGGGGGCTGGCCTTGAGCCTGGCCGTGTGTCCTGCCTACTCTCAGATCGACACCTATCACATGACCGCGGTGACCATTGATGAGGCGGTGCGGCGGCTGTTGGCGGTGGGCGGGACTCTGGGCCACATCGGCGGTGTGGACAACTTCTGTTGGCCCAGTGTCGAGTACGATCCTCAATTGAACCCTGACGGGCGCTATAAGGCGGCGCAACTGGTGCGCTCCTGCCTGGCGCTTAAGGACCTGTGCCTGGCTTACGGCATCCCGTTGTTGTCGGGCAAGGACAGCATGTACGTGGATGGCCTGTTGCCCGGGGCCTTCGGCGAAATGCACCGGGTAAGCGGGCTGCCCACCCTGTTTTTCACTGCGGTGAGCGTCCTGCCGGATTTGCGCCGGGCCCTGAGCCTGGAGTGGAAGAATCCCGGGGATTTGATTTACCTGGTGGGGGAGACTCGGCCGGAATTGGGCGGTTCGGAGTTTTATGAGATGCTGGGCTATGTGGGACTGAGCGTACCCAAAGTGCGCCCCGAGGAATTCCTGGCTTATTACCGCCTCTTGGAAGAAGCCGGTCGCGTAGAATTATTGGCCTCGGCTCACGGCCTTTATCGTGGCGGCCTGGGGGTACACCTGGCTTTGTCCAGCCTGGCTGCGGGAATGGGCGTGGAGGTGGACTTGAGCCGGGTGGCTCCGGAGTCTCCGAATTATGTGAGCCTCTATTCGGAATCGGCGGGGCGCTTCCTGGTGAGCGTTGATCCGGGCCACCAGCGCCGCTTGGAAGAGCTTTTTGGCGGCCAGCCCCTGACGTTAATCGGCCAGGTGCGATCAGACCAAAACTTTAAAATCAGCCGCCATGGCCGGCCCTTGCTTTCGGCTTCCCTTGAGACCCTCAAGGCCACCTGGGAGCGTCGTTTCGGCAGCCTGGTTTGAGGAATCCCTCCTTTCTGTTATAATTTTTTTAGGGGCGCATCCACATGTGCGCCCCCATTGAGGGCGGCTATATAGGTCCGCCCCTATAAAAAGCCAGTGAATCATATTGTTATGTCGAGGGGCAGGATATGCACGCAGAAATGTTGGTGCTGCGATTTTCCCAGGCAGTGGTGGATCAGCCCATCATTTACCGCCTGGTCAAGGATTACGACCTGGAATTTAATCTCCTGAAGGCCACCATCTATCCCCGGAAAGAAGGGGTGATAGTTATGGAGCTCAGGGGTCACCCGAAGAATTTTCGCCGGGGACTCAAGTACCTGAGGGACTCAGGGGTTAAGGTCCAGCGGGTGGCCCGGGAGGTACGGCGCAATGAAGAGAGTTGCTACCAGTGCGGCGCCTGCACCGCGGTCTGTCCCACCGGGGCCCTGCACGTCAAACGGCCGGAGATGGAAGTCCTCTTCGATCCCGAAAAATGCAGCGCCTGCGAGCTGTGCTGCCCGGTCTGCCCGGCCCGGGCCATGGAGGTCCGGCTGGACCGCAGCGCCCTGTGAGCCAGGTTTCAGGTTCTGGGTTTATGTTGAGAAAAAGAAAATATCCGATAAGCAACAGATTGAGTGTGTTGCATTTTAAAACGAACATGGCATAATCCGGCCCATATTTTGCTTCCTTTTTACATAAGTGTCTACTCTGCCGTTGGCTCCTGCATTTATTTTCTGCTTCCCCTCCATTTAAAGGGTAATCTCCACTTTTCCGGGGGGCAGATCGGTCTCCTCTACGCAGTCCTCAGCCTGAACGCCGTCCTGGTATCCTTCCCTGTGGGCATCATCGGCGACCGTTATCCCGCCAGGATTCTCACCCGGATAGGCCTGGCGGCCACTGCCGCCAGCCTCTGGGGGCTGACTTTGGTGAGGGAGTTCTGGCCCTTCCTGGCGGTTTTTTGGGCCTTCGGCCTGAGCAGCCAGCTCTTCCGAATCTCCTTGGATACTCTACTGTTCAAGGAAAACCATGAGAATGCTCCCCGGCGTCTGGGACAATATAATGCCATGCGCATGGGTGGGATGATGGTGGGGATGCTTTTGGGGGGTGCCACTTATTATTGGCTGAATTTCTCTGTAACCTTGAAGCTGTTCAGCGTGGGGGTGCTGCTCCTTCTGGGTCCCACAGTGCGCCTGCCGTTAACCCGGGGGGTACGCACAGGTATATTTGACTATGGCCGGGATTTTCTGGCGGCCCCGGTGCTCTTTTTCATTGCCTGGCTGTTCCTCTTTACCCTGCACTGGGGAGCCGAGGCTACCAGCCTGTCGCTATTCCTGGAGCGCAACCTGGGTCTGTCCCCCCTGGGGGTGGGCGCCTACATGGCCGGGGAATTCGGGGTGGTGGGCCTAACCGCTTTTCTCTACGGGCGTTTCTGGGCCGGACGCCTGAAACCCCTTACTTTTCTGGCCATGGCCTTGGTGTTTTCCGGCATCGGCCACATCTGCATGACCTATCCGGTCCTGCCCTGGTCCTTCGCGTGGCGGGCGGTGCATGGTTTCGGGGACGGCCTCATCCTCATGGAAACCTATACCACCATCACCCGCCTCTTTCATGTGGACCGCATCGGCGGCAACGCCAGTCTTATCTCCCTGACCACCACCATGGGAGTCTTTGCCGGGTCCCTGATCTTCGGGCCTTTGGGCGCGGCTTACGGCTATCAGGCGCCTTTAATCATTTCCGGCTGTATCAGCCTGGCCCTGTTGCCCTTGGCCTATGTGGGTCTGCGGGAGTAATAGGTTTTTTCCAGTTTTCGTATAAAGTCCAAAATTCCCTCCCCCTTGATGGGGGAGGGTTAGGGTGGGGTGAAACCGGGCAACTTCCCCTCCCCTCAATCCCCTCCCGCCAGGGGAGGGGAAAAGGCCTTTTTACGATTCATCAGGTTTCAGTTTGATAACCTGCTATTTCCCGCGCTTTAATTGATCCGCCACGGCTTGAGCCGCCCGCTTCGCGGCCTCCGGATCGCCCAGATAGCGGCTTTTGATGGGCGTCAGGTCATCGTTCAGTTCATAAACTAAAGGGATGCCGGTGGGGATGTTGAGGGACACAATGTCCTGGTCGGAAACCTTGTCCAGATATTTCACCAAGGCCCGCAAGCTGTTGCCATGAGCCGCAATGAGCACCCGTTGACCGCTTCTTACGGCCGGAGCGATAACTTCCTGCCAATAAGGCAGAAAACGGGATACTACGTCTTTGAGACATTCGGTCAGGGGGAGTTCCTCAGGCGAAAGATTGGCATAGCGCGGGTCGCTGCCGGGATAGCGGGGGTCATCCTTGGTTAAGGCGGGGGGCGGCGTGTCATAGCTGCGGCGCCAGATTTGCACCTGGTCCATGCCGAATTTTTCCACTGTCTCAGCTTTGTTGAGTCCCTGGAGCGCGCCATAATGACGTTCATTTAAGCGCCAACTGTGGTGGACCGGAATCCACATGAGGTCCATCCCCTCCAGCGTGATCCACAGGGTCTTGATGGCCCGCTTGAGTACGGACGTGTAAGCGATATCAAAAACAAAGCCTTCTTCCTGGAGCAAGCGCCCGGCTTCCTGGGCCTCCTGGACGCCCTTGTCGCTAAGGCCCACATCTATCCACCCCGTGAAGCGGTTTTCCTTATTCCAAACACTTTCGCCGTGTCTGAGGAGCACCAGTTGTTTCATCTTCTATCTCCTAAAGGACTCGCGGTAGTGAATTCTAATATCTCCCCAGGCTCACCTTAAGTCAAGGCGTTTCAGCCTTGCACATGCTATTTGGTCAGCCGCAGGCTTTACCATGACTGTAGGGGCGCACCCATGTGTGCGCCCTCAGGGGCGGACACGCGGGTCCGCCCCTACAAAAGATCTTTATCTCCGGGGTGGCCGCGAAATGACCAGGAATCTTTAGCCTGCGTTCTCCAAGCGAGAAGCCTGTGCTACCATTGGAAGCTTGGAGGTATTAACGATAGGACCGGATGCGCTCAATCAGAGCGGTTGTGGAGTAGCCGGCCGCGAAGGGCAGGGCCAAAACCTTGCCGCCCCGAGCTTCCACCACTTCCCGCCCCACGATTTGGTGAAGCTGGTAGTCGCCGCCCTTCACCAGGATATCGGGTTGCAGGAGGGTGATGAGCGCCAGGGGGGTGTCCTCGTTAAACAATATAACTCGGTCCACGCAGGCCAAGGCGGCCAGGACCCGGGCCCGGTCGGCTTCCGGAGTGACGGGGCGGCCGGGGCCTTTGTCCAGGCGGGCCGCGGAGTCGTCGGTATTGACCCCCACCACCAGGGCGTCCCCCAGGGAGCGGGCCTCTTCCAGGTAGGCCACGTGGCCCGCGTGGAGGAGATCAAAGCAGCCGTTGGTAAACACCACTTTTTGCCCCCGGTCCTGGAGGTTTTGGACCCAGCGGGCCGCGGCGTCCCGGTCCACGACTTTATCGGCGGTACGGCAGCAGGTCATGAAGGATCATTTCCCATCGCACCAGTGGGCAGCGTCTCGCCCAAGATTGATCAATCATGCTTTACCCGGGCCACGGTTAGGACCTCCACCTGCCGGGCCCCGGCCCGGAGCAAGACTTTGGCGCATTCTCTGACCGTGGCCCCGGTGGTATAAACGTCATCGAGGAGGAGGATATTCTTGCCTTTGATAAGGGCCGGTTCGGGCACCGCAAAGGCCCCCTTGACGTTCTCCCGGCGTTCATTGGGCTTAAGCTCCACCTGGGGTAGGGTGTGGCGCACCCGCACCAGTGCCTCCCGGCCCAATGGAACCCCGGGAATGGCCTGGGCCAGGAGTATGGCCTGGTTGAAGCCGCGCTGTTTCAGGCGTCTGGAGTGGAGCGGTACCGGGACCACCAGATCCGCGTCCGTCACCAATTCCAGGCACAGGGGGCGCTTGAGCCAATGCAGCATCACCGGGAGATAAGCCATCTGGCGATTGAACTTGAAGGCTTTGATGACCTGGGCGGCGGGACCGTCATAAATAGCCGCAGCCCGGGCCCGGGTAAAGGGAGGCGGGTCCTTATGACATTCTCCGCAAACGCGGTCGGGGCCGTCCCGGAAGGGAAACACCACCCCGCAGCAGGTGCACAAGGGGCTGGCCACCCACTCGACCTGCGCCTCGCACGCCGGGCAGGCCGCAACTGTCGCGGCCTCGCCCACTGCCGCCCCGCAGAAAAGACACAACCGGGGCAGGAAGAATTCCAGGAGGGACAAGGCGGAGTGCCTGAGCCTTCCCTTCGGCGAGGTTTGGGCAAGATTCATTAAAATTAGTGTTAATTGATTTGAAACAATTGTCAACGAGTTATACCAGCGGCCAAGAGTTTTTTCAAAGGCCGCAAAAACTTAACCTTTCCCAAGTTTGGGGGCGGGTTGAAAAGCCGGGCCCAAATTTTTTTGGCGATGTTTTTAGCCAAAAAGTGCCTTTTTTGAGCTTTTTAAGGTGTTCTATCTGCCTTTTTCGGCAGAGGGGTGTTTCGGATAGTCCGGGACGCGCCGCTAGCGTGCCGGATCCGTCCCGGAGGCGCGCCGCAGAGAAGCGGAGCGACCTCGGATATAACTCGCTGAATATCCGCATAATTTCGGATAAGAACCACTTGGGATGCGGATCGCGGGCAAAGAAAAATACTTTCGGGGGAGAGGCAAGAGGTTGCCGGCGGCCGGATGGGAGGTGGAGGAAACGACGGTTATCCAAAAACGCCCCTGGGGTCGGGATAGTGATGTTCCGAGGCCAGATTAGCAAGGCAGCGAGCCAGGGGCCAACACAGACGGGACGCCTGACAGAGATGGATTAAAGGCAGGAGATTGCCGGTCGATGGTCCAATAAAGTGAGGATAAGAAGACCATAGCGAAAATGGCTTAGATTAGTCGGCATTGCACATAAATAGCAGATATTTTATAGGGGGATTACTTCGAAGGGCATCCGTGGCGGTGGAACGAACGTAAGGGAGAGGGTGAAAACCAAAACTTCAACTGCCCCCGGAAGCTGGAGCGAGGTACAAACGGAGACTGGAAACGGTCAGGGGTAGTGCCTTATTGGGCTGACCCCTGCTATTTTTGTGCGTTTTTCATAATCACCGCTCGGCCAACAAGCATCACTAGTGAGACTCCAATAACGATACCGATTATCGCCAGAAGATTCTTGAGCCAGATAATCCTTATCTGGCTGGTAAGATCTTTTTTTGTTTGTTCGGCCTGTTGCAACTCAATCCTAGTTCGGTCCTGTAGCTGACTGATTTTCGAAAAAATACCCTGAAGATTTCCTATTTGGTCCAACCTTAAGGCCTGTATCAATTCCAGACGCTCTTCTCGGGATTGCGGTCGCTTTTGCTCCCAATTTAAGGCCAATTCGTCTAGTTGCTCTGTCATGCTGATGCGGATCGAATATATCTTGAGGTAGTGCTGTTGAAAAGCCCGTTCGAAATCATTACTGAACACGAATCCCTCGATATGGCCTTTTTCTGATGTGAGCCGCATAAGGCTTTCGCTGGTCCAATTAAGGACTTCTTGCTTGAGAGTGGGGTCAAGTGCCTGTGCTGTAGTGTTACGAGAAAGCTCTTGGATAAATACCCCTTCTGGCTGAAAGTTGGTTTGGTCTGCAAACCACCCAGATGCGAAGACATTAAGCATATCATTGAACTGCCGAATGGATGTGGCTTGATTGGCTAATTCTTGCGTTTGGCGGTCAACGGCGTTTTCCTCAGCGGGGGATTGGAAAAGAATATAACCGCTGCCCCCGATCAGACCTATGGTGAAAAGAAAGGAGAGCACCATAGAAATGATGTGGTCCGCAATTTTGTCGATAAAGCCGACTTTCTGCTGGCGTCGTCTACTTTTGTTCATACTGTGCCAATGATTTGATTGACAAAGTAGGCTCTCTTTGAGTGCCCCACTCCACAATAATTAGATCAATCCGCGTAAGATACGGGGATTAGGTTTCCTGTCCGTATAAGACGCCAATGCATCGTGTATTCCGATCCCCATAATTCTTGAGATATCATTGTCTCCTTGATTGTCTCACGCCCATCAACCGGACTGGGCCACCACGTCCACACCTGACGACAGGCAAACGCCTTTTCCTTTGCAACCGAGTTATGCGGTAACCTTGGCCACGGCAATCAAAAAATGGTTTTGTAGGCTTCTCTTCTTGAGTTTTCCCCCCGAAAGGTTTCCTCTTTTTGGGAGCCAACTTGTCTCGTGGGAGGCATAATAGCACAAGTTGAAATGAAAAAGGAATTTTGCGAAAGGGTGAGAGGGGGTATTCAATAAGTAGCGGTTATCTGGATAATACCGCCCGAGTGGCGTTCTAAGGGCGATTTTGGGTAGTTGCAGGATTCAGCCTTTGCTGCACAGGCGGGACGCCTGTGCCACCAGGGTTAGCTTATGGCGGGCAGTGCCCGCCCTACAGGGCGCCGGCTAAAGCCTGCGGCTACCAAGAATTCTTCCCTTATACCAAGTTGCGCTCAAAGAAGTAATTAGTAGGGGTGCACCCGCGTGTGCGCCCTCAATTAAGGGCGGACACATGGGTCCGCCCCTACAGAGTTAAATTACCTGTATGAGCGCAACTTGGTATTACAGCTCCGCCAGGCGGCGGGCCAAGGCTTCAGCGTCGGCGAAAAGGGTCTGGACCGCGGCGTCCCGGAGGCCGGCGCCCTTGGCGATGCGTTCGGCCTGCTGCCGGGTGATGAGGTCCGAGGGGCTGTGGGAGTCGGTGTTGACCAGCAAGGAGGCCCCCACTTCCAAGGCCACCCGGGCCACGTGGCCGTTGGCCAGGCAGTGGCCTTTGCGGGCGGAGAGTTCCAGGAAAATGCCCCGCTCCCGGGCCAGGGCGGCTTCCTCCAGGGTGATGAGGCCGGGATGGGACAGGATGTCGATGTCGGCTTCGATGGCAGCCCGATTGGTGCCGGGGGCCACCGGCTCCGCCAGGGTTTCGCCGTGGACGATGATGAGGGGCACCCCCAATGCCCGGGCCTGGGCGGTGAGCGGGGCAATGAGGGCCAGGGGCAGGTGGGTGAATTCCAGGCCGGGGATAAGTACCGGGTAGCCGCCCCGGTTGAGGCTCAAGGCCGCGCTTTTGAGGCGGGTGAAGACCACTTCGAAGTTGGAGGCATCCACGTGGTCGGTAATTCCCAGATAACGGTAGCCTTTGACTTGGGCCCGGCGCCATAACTCCGTCGGTAGCAGTTCCCCGTCACTGAAAAGGGTATGGGTATGGAGATCGATCATAAGAACCGTTTTTGGTTTTACGTTTTGGGTTTTTGGTAAAAGAAAAAAGAATAGTGTTTTATACCATGTTCCAGAAGGGATAGCCAGAGGGAAGGATTGAATTAGCCCGCCACCTTGGCGGCTGGTCTGGAAATGAGGCAGGACCATATGATGGTCATGTCTCTTTCCATTTTACGAAAAACCAAAAACGAAAAGCGACAAACGATTTTCTTACATCTTATACTTGCCAAAATCTTCCGGGTCCAGGCCTTCCAGCACCTCGGTCCACTTCTTGGCGTCTTCGGTGGTGATAGCCTCTTTGGCGGAGAGATCCACCCGGCGGGCCTTTTGAATCACCACTTCCGCCACGAAGATGGGAGCCTTGGTGCGCAGGGCGATGGCGATGGCGTCGCTGGGACGGGCATCGATGCTGACCTCCCGGCCGTCCCGGAGGAGATAGATGAGGGCAAAGTAGGTATTGTCCCGCAGGTCGCAGACCTCCACCTTGGTTACCGAAGTTTCCATGAGTTCCATGATGTTTTTCAACAAATCATGGGTCATGGGGCGGGAGAACTTGATGTTCTCCAACTCGCTGGCAATAGCGGTGGCCTCCAACAACCCGATCCAGATGGGCACGGCCTTGTCCGAATCCACATCTTTCAGGATCATGATGGGGCTATTGGTGAAAGGGTCAATGGTCAAGCCGGAAACCGTCATTTCTCTTAACATGGTACCTCCCTGGGGAATGCCCTCAGATCCTCCTTCCTACGTTGACGAAGTGAACGCAGACTACACAATCGGCCTTTTAAAGAATGGGGATGCGCCTCGGTTATAGTGACCGCAACGAGACATCCCATTAATTCCCGGGGTCCGACAAAGTTGACAACCTGATTGGTCCGGAGCCGCCCGCACAACTCCTGGGGGGAGCGCTTGCTTTGGCCTTCCACCAGCACTTCCCGCTTCTGCCCCAGCAGGCGGGCATGAGATTGGCGGGTGAGCTCATCTTGCAAAGTTTGCAGGCGCGCCAGGCGTTCGGTTTTGACATCCTCCGGCACCTGGTCGGAAAAAGATGCGGCCCGAGTTTGGGGGCGCGGGGAATACTTGAATGAAAAGGCCTGGTCGAAGCCGGCTGCCCTCATCAGGTCCAGGGTCTGGTCGAAGTCTGCCTCGGTCTCCCCCGGAAACCCCACGATGAGATCGGTGGTGATGGCAATATCCGGACAGGCTTGGCGCAACGCCATAATTTTTTCCAGATATTGCTCCCGGGTGTAACCCCGGTTCATCTTCTTAAGAATCCGGTTAGCCCCGGATTGTACCGGCAGGTGTAAGTGCTCGCACAGAGACGGCAACTGACCGAAGGCGCTAATCAACTCCGGGGACAGGTCCCGGGGATGGGAGGTGGCGAAACGCAGGCGGTTCAGTCCCGGCAGCTCATCAAGACGCCGTAATAACTGGGGAAAGGTGACGGGCTCAGATAAGCCCCGGCCATAGGAATTAACGTTCTGGCCCAGGAGGGTCACTTCCTTGCCGCCAGCGGCGATAAAAGCGGTGACTTCGTCTATAATGGCCTGGGGCTCCCGGCTGCTTTCCCGGCCTCGCACGTAAGGGACCACACAAAAAGTGCAGAAGTTATCGCAGCCCCGCATGATGGTCACCATAGTCTGGACTTTTTCCGGAGACCAGTCCCGTTGGGGCAACTCGGAGATTTCCCGCTCCAGGGCCACATCCACCACCCGTTCACCCTGGGAAGCCCGGCGTACCAATTCCGGCAGCCGGTAGATACCCTGGGTGCCGAACACCAGATTGAGGTGGGGGGCGAAGGCCAGGAGCCGCTCGCCTTCCTGCTGGGCCACGCAACCTCCCACGCCCAGGATGAGTTGGGGCCGCCGGCGCTTCAAGACCTTTAAGCTTCCCAGAAGGGACCGGACCTTCTCTTCGGATTTGCGGCGAATGGCGCAAGTGTTTATGAGGTAGAGATCAGCCTCCTCGGCATGGGGCGTCAGGGCATACTCCTGGCCCAAAACCTGGGCCATTAACTCAGAGTCGGCCACGTTCATCTGGCAGCCAAACGTCCGGATATATAGTTTCCTTTGCGCCCTGACCATGTATTCTATTTATTAGAAACTCCCCCCCTTGTCAACTCCCACACCTCCGGCTCTGGACAGGTTATGGGTGTTAGGGTACAATGCCTCTGGCACGAGGTCACTGGGTTCCCTCCTTGTCGCCATCAGCGAGGTGTTAACCGAAGATCCATGGTGTCCACCGATAACCCCGCTCCACGCCGGCATCCCTGCCGATTGACCTCTGGAAGTCAGGGGTGGCACAAATATCAACCCGGAGACGCACCGTGATTCCTGTGCGGGGGGCACCGGCCCAACATCGGTGGCCCTGGGTCACTCTGGGGCTCATCGCAGTTAATCTGGCAATTTTTCTCTATCAACTGCACATCGGCCCCCAGGCGGCCACAGATCTGTTTTACCAGAAAGGGGCAGTGGCCTCCAAGCTGAGCCGGCTCAAGGTCTTGAGCTTCAAGCAGTCCGTGGGTCTATTGCCTACCATGTTCAGTTCTCTCTTTTTACACGCCGGCTGGTTCCACCTCATCGGCAACATGTGGTTTCTCTGGGTCTTCGGAGAAGCTCTGGAGGACGACCTGGGGCACGGGCGGTTTCTGGGTTTCTTCATGTTCTGCGGCTTCTTCGCCTGCATCTTTCACGTGTTGGCCGCCTCCAGCCTGGCAGCGCCCCTTATCGGCGCCAGCGGTGCCATTGCCGGGGTTTTGGGGGGGTACCTTATCCGGCTTCCCAAGTCGCCCATCTGCACCATAGTTTTCTGGCGTTTACGCCCGGAGACCGTTTATATTCCCGCTTTTGTTTGGCTGGGACTGTGGCTGGCGCTGCAATTCTATGGTCTGCGCAATGGCGGCACGGTGGCCTGGATGGCCCACCTGGGTGGCTTTTTTATGGGCCTGCTTACAGTCAACCTGTTCACGCCGGTAAGCCCGGCAGCGGCCCCGGCCCCTGCCAAGGCCGCGCCCAAGAAGAAGGCGGCTGGCAAGGGTAAGAGGAAATGAGGAGGGAGGCGCGTGGAAGGAAGACAGGCTAAGGATGCCTTGGATGAACTGGTTACTCTGGCCATGGATTGCCTGGACGTGGGGGTGACCATATTCGACCCGCAAGGTATTCTGCTGTATTATAATAACTACGCCGCCAAGGTACTCGACCGGAAGCCTGAATATATCGGCGCGGATATCCACCTCCATCATAAGAAACCTGATACGAATCAGAAATTGGATTTCATGCTGCAAGAGTTCTCGAAAGGGCGGACGGAACCGTTTCATTATGAGGCGAACCCCTACAGCCAAGTTATTATCGTAACGCTGGCGCCCATCCGCAAATCCGGGACATTTGTGGGCTGCGTCCATTGCGTGCGGCTGAAACAGGCTGCCGGGCCGGAAAATGACCAGGGTTAAGAGCAAACCACGCCATCAGGGTTCGAATTGGCGGTTATCTTGGGAGGGAGCATGCGCTATACCGAAGGCAGGATGGGACGGGTCTTTGTTTTGAGATTGGAAGATGGAGAGCGTCTTAATGATACCCTGGAGGCCTTTGCCAGGGAGCAGAATCTGAGCCACGCCCTGGCCTTTTACCTGGGGGGCTCGGCCACAGGCAGCAAGGTGGTGGTGGGGCCAGATGCCGCCCGCACCGATGCCGTGGTGCCGCTCATACACACGCTCACCGGCTCCCAGGAGGTCCTGGCGGTGGGAACGCTCATCCCCGATGAGACGGGGGCGCCGGTGCTCCACATGCACGCGGCCTCGGGCCGGGAAGGCCGGGCCACTGTGGGCTGCACCCGGGCCGGAGTGGACGTCTGGCTGGTGGGGGAGGTGGTGCTTTTGGAAATCGTCGGACCCACAGCCCGGCGCCGGAAAGACCCGGAGACCGGTTTTCAGTTGCTGACGGTTGGAAATTGAAGGTCTCTTTCCTATGTGGTTTTTTTGAGATAGCTTTGTACAGGCGGGGTCGTCTCCTTCCCCCGTGATGGGGGAGGGTTGGAGTGGGGGTGTTAGAATTATCTGACATTCCATTGAATTGAATAGAGAAATCATTCCCCCTCCCCCCTTCCACCAGGGGTATAAGCGCTAACTTAAGACTATGCAGCTAATAACTTGTAAAGAATTACATTTTATTACCATTCTGAATGGCGTGAAGCGGAGTGAAGAATCTCGTTATCTTTCTGAAATAATAGAGATTCTTCGGTTCGCTCAGAATGACAAAAATCTCGTAACTTCTCATGCCCGGTCCTAAGTTAGCGCCCATGCCCACCAGGGGAGGCGGAGATTATGCCCTCAGGTCGTTAAAATGTTCAAGTAATTTTGGTTCGGAGTGCCCCATATGCTAGACAAAATCGCCCAAATCGGGCGCCAAGCCGCGCTGGCTGCGGGCGCGGTGATGCGCTTGAACTATCAGAAACCCCATGAGATCACGATGAAGGGGGCCATTGACCCGGTTACCGAGACCGACTACCAATGCCAGGAAATTATTATCGGCATGATCCGCCAGGCCTTCCCGGACCATGGCTTTTTGGCGGAGGAAAGCGTTGGGCAGCCACCGCCCTCGGCCGCCCAGGAAAGCCCTCACCCCGGTCTGGCCTGGGAAGCTGACCCGGCGCCATCCTGCCGCTGGATCATCGACCCTTTGGACGGCACCGTCAACTTCGCCCACGGATTTCCGGGGTTTTGCGTGTCCATCGCGTTTGAAGCCGATGGCGTGACCGAATACGGCGTGATTTACGACCCCTTGAGGGATGAGCTTTTCGAAGCAACCAGAGTGAAGGGGGCCTTTCTTAACGCCCGGCCCATCCGGGTTTCCGAAACCGCCCGGATGGAGCGGGCCCTCATTGCCACGGGTTTTCCCTATGACATCCGGGAGCGGATACCCGAGACCACGTCCCGCATGGGCCGGATGCTGGCCGCGTCCCAGGGGGTGCGCCGGGTGGGGTCCGCGGCCCTGGACTTGGGTTACGTGGCCTGCGGCCGCCTGGAGGGCTTCTATGAGGAGAACCTGAAACCCTGGGACACCGCCGCAGGGGTGATTATCGTAACAGAAGCGGGAGGGAAGATCAGTACCTTCGATGGCAAAGAATATGACATCTACTCTCCCAATATCCTGGCCAGCAACGGGATGCTGCATAATGAACTCCTTGAATGCCTGGCATTGCCGGATTAATAGAATTTTCCAAACGTATTGACATGGGGATATATCTATGGATTAATAAATTTACAAGGAAAAGTAACAATCCCAGGCTTTCTGCTTCTGGGAGGCCCGATAATGAGCAGGATGCGCACCTGGTGGGCCTGGCTTTCCAACCCCGACAACCGGGGTACCATAGCCCTGCTGGGCGGTGCTGCGGTTACCATAATCGGAGCAGCCTGGGCTCTCTATCTCCACTTCTATAAAGCTCCTTCAGATATCAAAACAGCCATTACCGGGGTCCAGATCCGCGGCAGCGTCACCGCCGGCCGGGACGTGGTCATCCAGAACATCCAGACCACCCCGGAGCAGTTCGACGCTTTCCTCCAAAAGCGTTTGAAAGAAATCGTGGCTCAACTCTCCCAGGCCGATCCACAGCAACGGGCCTTGTTGGAGAGAGAACTGGCCGCCATTAAGGCCAAGCATGACAACTTACAAAAAGCTTACGAGGAGCAGAAAGTTAAATTGGCCGAGGCCTATCAGGCCTTAGATCAATTCAAACAGGAAGTCCCGTCAGGGCAGATAGAGCAGGCCCAAAAGGCCCTGGCGCAAGGTGAGACCGGGGCGGCGGAAAAGCTCTTTCATCAGGCATTGGAGAAGAGCACGGTAGAGGCCGAAAAGCGCACCGCCGAGGCGGCGGCCGCCGCCTACCAGTTGGGGGTGCTGGCGGAGAGCCGCATCGACTACGGGCAGGCGGAACGCTACTTCCGTCAGGCGGTGCAGCTACAGCCGGACAACCCGTGGTATCTGAATAGGGCGGGCAATCTGAGCCATACGTTAGGACACCATCAGGAAAGCGAGAAGATGCTCAAACGGGCCCTGGAGATCAGGGAGAAGTCCCTCAATCCGGAACACCCGGATGTGGCCGTCAGCCTCAACAACCTGGCGGCGCTCTATGATGCCCAGGGGAAGTACGGAGAGGCCGAGCTGCTGCATAAGCAGGCATTGACCATCCTGGAAAAGGCCCTGGGACCGGAGCATCCGGATGTAGCCGCCGGCCTTAACAACCTGGCAGAACTTTACTGGTCCCAGGGGAAGTACCTGGAGGCCGAGCCGATGTACCGGCGGGCCCTGGCCATCAGTGAAAAGACTTTGGGACCGGAGCATCCGGACGTGGCCAACAGCCTCAACAGCCTGGCATCACTTTACGTGTACCAGGGGAGGTACGATGCGGCGGAGCCGTTGTATCGGCGAGCCCTGGCCATCAGCGAAAAGGCTTTAGGACCGGAGCATCCGGATGTGGCTACCGGCCTCAACAATCTGGCGGAGCTTTACTGGTCCCAAGGGAAGTTTAGGGAGGCGGAGCCGCTTCATCAGCAGGCCCTGGCCGTTCGAGAAAGAGTTCTGGGACCGTGGCACCCAGACGTGGCTAAAAGCCTCAACAATCTGGCAGGACTTTACGGGGCCCAGGGCAGATACAGGGAGGCAGAGCCGTTTTATCAGCGTTCCCTGGCCATCTTTGAACAGGTCCTGGGTCCGGAGCACCCGCATGTGGCTAACCTTCTCAACAACCTGGCAGAACTTTACGGAGCCCAGGGCAGATATAAGGAGGCGGAGCTGCTGCATCAGCGTTCCCTGGCCATTAGAGAAAAGATGCTGGGACTGGAACACCCGGACGTGGGCACCAGCCTCAACAACCTGGCAGGACTTTGCCAGGCCCAGAACAGGCACGGAGAGGCGGAGTCGTTGTATAAGCGAGCCTTGGCGATCTTCGAAAAGATAGGGGGGCCAGGCCACCCCCAAGTGGCTATCTGTCTGCAAAACTATTCTGAGTTATTGAGGAAAATGGGCCGGAAAGCGGAAGCAGAACCCCTGGAAGCCCGGGCCCGGGCGATTAAGAGAAAGCATGCCGAGAAAAAGCCTCAGTCCCGGAAGTAATCTTGAGGTTCATGGTTACGTGTACCTTGGAGGGAGGGAAGAAGGTGGCGAAGCAGAGCTTCGCCGTAAAGCCTCGTTCCCAAGCTGGAGCTTGGGAACGAGGGTAGGAGGGCGTTTAGAGCTGTGGAACGGTTGACCGCAGTTTATAAAAAATATTTGACAGCGACGGCTCGATAGGATAGATAACCAATTAAGATGATTATTCGAGTCAACAACTGGTGCTGGTGGCGCGAGATGGCGGGTTCGTGAGGTGCGTCCGGCAACTGGTTTGATATTTTAGGGCCCCTCACGAGAGGGGCTTTGGTTTTTTCAGGGGGAAAAAGCCGTGGCCCACAGGGTGCACGGCTTTTTTTATGAACCGCCGATGGTTGGTTGCGAAAACAGCCAAAAAATTCCCTCCCCTTAACGTGGGAAGGATAGGGTGGGGGTGAAATAGTTCGCATCTTCGATCAGTTATCTTCCCCCTCCCCTTAATCCCCTCCCACCAGGGGAGGGGATTATAAGGAAGGAATGTTTGGCAATTGATCTAACCGCCAAGGCACGCAGAAAAAATTCGGGTTTAACGGTGTTTATCGGCGTAAATCTGCGGTAATAAATAATTATATTAACGAACGGAGCAGGCATGGTTTATCCCGATTTTGAGACGTTTAGCACGATGGCCCGCCAGGGCAACCTGATTCCGGTCTATCGCGAGATCCTGGGAGATTTGGAGACCCCGGTGTCGGCCTATAAAAAGTTGCGCAGCGACGGTTGTTCTTTCCTGCTGGAGAGTGTGGAGGGCGGCGAGAAGTGGGGCCGTTTCAGTTTTCTGGGCCTCAATCCCTCGCTCCTGTTTCAGGTTAAGGGAGGACAAACCACTGTTAGACGCCAGGGGCGCACCGAAGTCCTGGACTCCGCCTCCGACCCCTTTGAACACCTGCGGCAGCTAATAGCGGGGTTCACGCCGGTGGCCGCGCCGGGACTGCCCCGGTTCTGGGGCGGTCTGGTGGGCTACCTGGGATATGACATGGTGCGCTACATCGAGCGGCTGCCCAACCTGACGCCGGCCCTCGACATGCCCGAAGCCCGGTTGATGTTGGCGGATAATTTGCTGATCTTCGACAACCTGCGCCAGACTATCAAGATCCTGGCCCTGGTCCACCTGGACCCTGTGGTCCCTTTGAAGGCCCAATACGAGCGGGCGCAGGAATCCATCGACGCGCTCATCGGCAGCCTGCGCCAGCCGGTACCCTTGAGTGCAACGCCTGCGCCGGCTCCAGCCCCCCTGGTTTCCAATCTTTCCCAAGAGCGGTTTGAAGACATGGTGCGCACCGCCAAGGAATACATCGCGGCGGGTGACATCATTCAGGTGGTGTTGTCGCAATGCTTTTCCACGCCGCTGCGCCACGACCCCTTTGACCTGTACCGGGCCTTACGCTCCATCAATCCGTCCCCCTACATGTTCTATCTGGACCAGGGGGATATGAAAGTGGTGGGGGCTTCCCCGGAAATTCTGGTGCGCCTGGAGGATGGCCAAATCAGCTACCGGCCCATTGCCGGCACCCGGCCCCGGGGCGCCACCGAGGCCGAGGATCTGGCCCTGGAGGCCGAGCTGCTGGCCGATCCCAAGGAGCGGGCCGAGCACCTGATGCTGGTGGACCTGGGCCGCAACGACGTGGGCCGGGTGGCCACCATCGGCAGCGTCCGGGTGCCGGAGCTGTTCACCATCGAGCGCTACTCCCATGTAATGCACATTGTTTCCCAGGTGGAAGGGGAACTGGCCCCGGAACACGACGGCCTGGACCTGCTCAAGTCCACCTTCCCTGCGGGCACCGTGGCCGGGGCCCCCAAGGTGCGGGCCATGGAGATCATCGAGGAGTTGGAACCCACCCGCCGGGGGCCTTATGCCGGCGCGGTGGGATACCTGGGTTTCGGCGGCAACCTGGACTTCTGCATCACTATCCGCAGCTTTACCATTCACCAGGGGCGAGTCTATCTCCAGGTGGGGGCCGGCATCGTAGCGGACTCGGACCCGTCTACGGAATTCCAGGAAACCGTGAACAAGGGGATGGCCCTGATGCGGGCTCTGGACCGGGCGGATGAGGGATTGATGTAATGGAGCTGTCAGCTTTCAGCTTTCAGCGATCAGCAAAAGACGGTGACGAATTTGTTACTTTCACCTTGGACTTCTTTCAAGCTTATTCAATAGCATTAAAGGATTCAACTACCAACCGGGAAATGCTGAAAGCTGACCGCTGAAAGCTGACGGCTGCTCCATAGGAGCAAATATGTTAGTCATGATAGACAATTATGATTCTTTTACTTATAACCTGGTCCAGTACTTCGGCCAGTTGGGAGAGGAGGTCAAAGTCTTTCGCAACGACCAGATTGACCTGAAAGGCCTGGAGCAGGCCCGACCCAGTCGCCTGGTAATCTCACCCGGCCCCTGCTCCCCCAACGAGGCGGGCATTTCGCTGGCGACAATCCGCCATTTTGCCGGGCGGGTGCCCATCCTGGGAGTGTGTCTGGGCCATCAGGCCATCGGCGCGGCCTTTGGCGGCAAGGTAATTCGGGCTCCACGCCTGATGCACGGCAAAACCTCCCTCATCTATCATGACGGCAAAGACCTGTTCCAGGGAATTCCTTCGCCCTTCGAGGCGACGCGCTATCATTCCCTTATCGTGGAGCGGGAGAGTCTGCCGGATTGCCTGGCGGTCTCGGCCCAAACCGCGGTGGGAGAGATCATGGGTTTGCGTCATAAAGAATTGGGGGTATTCGGGGTTCAGTTCCATCCCGAGTCCATACTCACTAGTGAGGGTCTTAACCTGCTGCGCAATTTTTTGAAGCGTCAAAAGGGGTGAGGCGTAGTTGTCTGGATAATATGGCTCCGCTGGGGCGCCGGCCCCTTCGACAGGTTGATTCATGAATCGTGACGATACCCTTCCACAAGAAGCGCAGCAAGAAGTTGAGCCGGATGTATCAGCGGAAGAGGCTCGCCCGGAGTACCGGATCAACATCTACCGGTCCTGGTGCAAATCCTGTGGCATCTGCGCGGCGTTTTGCCCCCGGCAATGCCTCAGTCTGGACGCCGAAGGGGCCCCGGTGGTGGACCATGCCGAGCGCTGCACGGGGTGCCGCTGGTGTGAGCTGCATTGTCCCGATTTTGCCATTTGCGTCCGGGAAGTGGTGTCCAAAGAGCAGAAACCTGAGGACTTGGATTGAAACCATGAACCACCAGCAACCCCGACTGTTGCAAGGCAACGAAGCCGTGGTGGAAGGCGCATTAGCCGCAGGCTGCCGGTTTTTTGCCGGCTACCCCATCACCCCGGCCACCGAAATCAGCGAGGTCATGTCCTACCGGCTGCCAGCGGTAGGGGGAACCTTCATCCAGATGGAGGATGAGATCGCTTCGTTGGGCGCAGTGATCGGCGCGTCGCTGGCAGGGGCCAAGGCCATGACCGCCACCAGTGGCCCGGGGTTTTCCCTGATGCAGGAAAATTTGGGGTTTGCCTGCGTGGCCGAGGTCCCCTGTGTCATCGTCAATGTCATGCGGGGAGGTCCCAGTACCGGTCTGCCTACCCATGTAAGCCAGGGAGACGTCATGCAGGCCCGCTGGGGCACCCATGGTGACCACCCCATCATTGTTCTAGCTGCGGCCACTACCCGGGAGTGCTTCGACCTCACGGTAAGGGCCTTCAACCTGTCGGAAAAATACCGCACTCCGGTAATTTTGTTGACCGATGAAGTAGTGGCCCACACCCGGGAAAAGGTGGTGTTGCCGAAACTGTCGGCGGTGGAGGTGGTGAACCGGATTCGCCCCACGGCGCCGCCGGAATGGTATATCCCCTATGAGGACAATACCCGGGGGGTGCCGCCCATGGGCATCTTCGGCGACGGCTACCGCTACCATGTCACCGGCCTGATCCACGACGTCCACGGCTTTCCGACGGAGCGCAAGGACGAGATCGTGCCGTTTCTGAACCGCCTGTTTCGCAAAATCACTCAGCATTTCAGCGATATCCTGATGGTGGAGGAAGAGCTGACCGCGGACGCCGAAATCCTGGTAGTGGCCTACGGCTCGGTGGCCCGGTCCGCCCGGCGGGCCGTCCGGGAAGTCCGAACCCAGGGCCTCAAGGCCGGGCTGCTGCAATTGGTTACGTTGTGGCCCTTTCCCCGGCGTCTGTTGGAACCGCACTTGAGAAAAGTGCGGGCTGTTTTAGTGCCGGAACTCAATATGGGACAGATGTCCCGGGAAGTCAAAAGGATAAATCAAGGGATGACCAGGATTGAAACCTTGAACCGCATTGATGGAGATTTAATTACGCCCGGGGAGATTGTGGAAAAGCTGGGGAAAATGTGAAGTGAAGGATACACCCTGGACACCATATGGTTTGAGCAAATTCAGGGTGGCATTGCCCACGGTAAATGGTGTTTTTTGATTGGCGGGCGGTGCCCGCCCTACATAAAAAGCTGATAGCTGAACGCTGAAAGCTAAGAGCTCAAATGCCTGAAGTCACCAAACTAATCCATAAATATCTGCGGCACGAGAAGAAGTTCCCCCATGTCTGGTGTCCGGGGTGCGGCAACGGCATTGTGCTGGGGGCGCTGATTCGCGCCATCGACCGCATCGGACTGGCGAAAGACGACATCGTCCTGGTGAGCGGCATCGGCTGCTCGGGGCGCATGAGCGTGTACGTGGATTTTAACACGCTTCATACCACCCACGGGCGGGCTTTGACTTTTGCCACGGGGGTGAAGCTGGCCAACCCCCGGCTTCAGGTCATTGTGGTCATGGGCGACGGCGACGCCACCGCCATCGGCGGCAATCATTTTATCCACGCAGCCCGGCGCAACCTGAATCTTACGGCCATTATCATCAACAACAATGTTTATGGCATGACCGGCGGCCAGTATTCGCCCACCACCCCGTATGGGGCCCTGGCCACCACTTCCCAATACGGCAACATCGAACACGCTTTTTCCATCAGTGAGATGGCAGTGACCGCGGGGGCCGCCTGGGTGGGGCGGGGCACGGTGTATCACGCCACCCTCCTGGACCGGCTCATGGAGCAGGCTATTCGCAAACGGGGTTTTGCGGTGGTGGAGGTCATCAGTCATTGTCATACTCAGTTTGGCCTGAAAAACAAGCTGGGAGGGCCGGTGGAAATGATGCGCCGGCAAAAAGAGATGGCCGTGCGGGTGGAGAAGGCGCAAACCATGAGCCCGGAAGAGCTGGAGGGTAAGATCACCATCGGCACCCTGGTGGACCGGGACTTGCCCATCTATACCGAGGAATACAGGCGCATCCGGGAAGCGGCCAAGGCTGCGATGGGCGGGGAGCAGTGATAGTTTTGGGGAGATATTATGCGCTTTGAAGTGCGTCTAGCCGGGTCGGGGGGCCAAGGTTTGATTCTGGCCGGGATCATCCTGGCCGAGGCCGCTGGGGTCTATGACGGCAAGTTTGTCTGCCAGACCCAGAGTTACGGCCCCGAAGCCCGGGGCGGGGCCTCCAGGGCGGAAGTGGTCATCAGTGACGCAGAGATTGATTATCCCAAGGCCATCCGGCCCGATGTGCTGTTGGCCATGAACCAAAAATCCCTGGACACCTACCTCTTTGATCTGAAGCCTGGGGGCATGCTCCTGGTGGATGCTGACCTGGTCAAGGAGGCGCCCTCAAGCCAGGCCCTGGCCGTGCCGTTTACCCGGATCGCCCGGGATTTGGGGAAAACCATGGTGGCCAATATCGTGGCCTTGGGGGCCCTGGCGCAGCTTACCGGGGCGGTGTCCCTCGACAGCCTGACGACTGCGGTGCTGGCCCGGGTGCCCAAGGGCACGGAGGAGCTGAATAGGAAAGCCCTGGATGCGGGAGTGGAAGCAGCCTCAAAATACTTATAAAATTACTTGTAAAAAAAGAAAAAGATTGCAATAAGTTGTTGGAGGTACCAAATTATAGAGCAAGAACTACAATCATTGTGTGATGTCATACAAGATTTTGGCGCAGAAAAACCTAAGTTGCATTGTTCTCTGGGGAGGATAAGCCATGAAAAGGTTTATATTGGCGCTAGTTGCCATGATTGTCTGGGCCTTGCCGGGGAACATTATTACTTGCGGGGCGCAACAGGTTCCGCCGGATTTAAAACCACTCTGGCCGGCGGAAGAAGAGGTCTTGAAGCAGGTAGCCGCAGGAAAAGCCGTTGACCTGAGAGCACGGTTCGGCGAGGATGATAAGAATCGAAAGATTAGGGGAACGTTTTTAGAAGCATTGTTCACTGCAGAAGGCATTCCTGGACTCAAAATCCATCGGCGGGGAGTGGTTATTAAAAATGCGGTGATAACAACTGACCTTGATTTGCGATCAGCCGCTATGCAATTTGAAGTAAAACTGGAAGAATGTATCTTTCGTGAAAATGTTAATTTTCAAGACTGCTTTTTTAAATATAATCTGCAAATTCTTAAGTCACAATTTGACAAACAGGCTTCGTTTCTTGACCTAGAAGTAATTAAGAAGGCTTATTTTAATGAAACTGTCTTTAAAAGTTCGGCAAACTTTAAACGGGCTAAGATCGGGACGGAATTCAGTCTGAAGAAAACTCGCTTTGAAGGCAAGGAAACCACATATTTCAATGGCATGAATATTGGGTGGTACTTTGATGGGGAAGGAGCTTTTTTTCAGGGGCCGATGGAATTCCAGTATGTTCAAATGGGTGGCGATGTTAAGTTTTCAGACTCGGAATTTCATGGAGGGGTATATTTTGCGGCGTCCAATATCAAGGGAAACTTAATGGCAAATGGAGCGAAATTCTTAAATGAGAATGATTTTGCCAGCTTTTATGGGTTAAAGGTGGGGCGGCACGCTGGATTTGACCAAGCCCAATTCAAAGGTCCGGTTGATTTTGAGAGGGCAGACATCGGCTTGATATTCTCTGCGGTTGAAACCAAGTTTCTAAACAAGAAAACAGGTGACGAAACCGCTGGAGTCTTCCTTCGCAATATGAATGTCGGAACAGTGGCGAATTTTGCCGGTGCAATGTTCAATACAAATTCTCTTAACTTTGAGGGGACCAGCATTGGCGAAAAATTTTATGCACCCAAAGCGCGGTTTGAATGCCCGCGCATAGACTTCAGTGGCATGAAAGTGAGGGGGGAAGTCTATTTTGAGAATGTAGTTTTTCAGGGGGAAGCAGATTTTTCCGATGCTGACATAGTCTCGGGGAATTTCCAGATCACAAAAGATTGGGATCGAAATGAAAAAATGTTTCAGGGGCCAGTTATTTTCAACAGGGCTCACTTTGCTAATCTTACGCTGAGCGGTACTAAACAAAATATTTTAATTATCCCAAAGCTGTCACTGGTAGGAACAGTAGTAGAGCGGCGATTGACTCTCCAGTTTGCTGAAATAACCATATTGGAAGCGCCAGAACTTCGGGCCAAGGGACAAACAACCTTATCTGATGTAGAAATCATGGAACGGCTAGATTTAACAAGTGCGGATTTAGCAACTATAAATATCAGCAAGAACGTCACCTGGCCATCCAAGCAAGTTAAATTGTTAGTTGGTGGTTTGACTTATCGGGATATCCCTTCTTATTACTGGAATGACCTCATAAGATTGATAGAAGATAGTCAATTTGACCCTAAAAATTACCGCCAGTTGGAAGAATACTTTAAACAACGGGGCCAGGAAGATCTGGCCACTGAAGTTTATATCAAAATGAACGACCGGGAATTGGAGCAAACGGAACAATGGTACTGGAAACCCTTGAACTGGATTTATTGGCTTTTTTATGGTTGGCCAACCGGTTATGGCTCCAAGAAGACTCGGGTTCTTTATATTAGCCTGGGCATCATGCTACTGGGAGCGGTGATCTTTAATCCCAAGTATCTGAAAAGTGAGCATTCATTCGCAAATGTTAAAAATCCAGCACTGCTAAGACTCTTATTAAGTGTCGATATATTTTTGCCAAAGGTTCCCCAAAAGCTGGCCGAAATCATAAAATTTTCCGGTCTGGATTTGGGGATCGCCCAAGCCTGGCAACCACCCACGCGGGCGCTCTGGGTTTTCTGCCAGTTTCAGAAATTAATTGGGTTTGTCATTGTAATCGCGTTTTTCCCAACTTTGTATAAAGCCATTTTCGGTTGAAAATTAAATAAGTTATTGCACTAAACCAAGGGCCGAACAAATGGGTAAGGGAGTTCCGCATGTTAAAAGAAGTCATTTATAAGGTAGTTAACCGGCAGGATTTGACTGAAGCCGAGATGGTCCGGGCCATGGAGATTATCATGGGCGGGGAGGCTACCGAAGCTCAGATCGGGGCCTTTATCACGGCCCTGCGCATGAAGGGCGAGACCGTGGACGAGATCACTGCGGCGGCCAAAGTCATGCGGGCCAAGGCCACCCGCATCCCCATCAGTGACGGGCTCATCGATCTGGACCGGGATGAGATCAATGTGGACTGGGAGACGGTGGTGGACACCTGCGGCACCGGCGGCGACGCCACCAGCACTTTCAACGTCTCCACCACCACCGCGTTTGTGGTGGCCGGCGCGGGGCTCAAAGTCGCCAAACACGGCAACCGGGCAGTATCAAGCCGCTGCGGCTCCGCGGACGTCATCGAGGCGCTGGGGATCAACCTGGCCTTGACCCCGGACCAGGTGGCCTGGTGCATCCTGGAGGTGGGCATCGGGTTTCTCTTCGCCCCCCAACTCCACGGGGCCATGCGCTACGCCATCGGCCCCCGGCGGGAGATCGGCATCCGCACCATCTTCAATATTCTGGGGCCGTTGACCAACCCGGCCAATGCCAATGTTCAGGTGCTGGGGGTCTATGACGCCCGGCTTACCGAGCCCCTGGCCCAGGTGTTGGGCAACCTGGGGGGTAAAAGCGCCTTTGTGGTCTTTGGCGAGGGCTCGTTTGACGAAATCAGCATTGTGGGGCCTACCCGGGTGAGTCAACTCAAGGATGGTGTCGTGCGGACCTACGACATTGCCCCAGAGGACTATGGCCTAAAACGAGCGATCTTGGCGGACATCAAGGGCGGGGATGTCTTTGACAATGCCCGTATTGTGCGCAAAGTCCTGGCAGGGGAGGGGGGGCCTCGGGAAGACATGGTGGCCTTGAACGCAGCCGCGGCCTTTATCGCCGCAGGCCTGGTTCCCGACTTTCCCGCGGGAATCGAACTGGCCCGGGAGACCATTCACTCGGGCAAGGCCATGGCCAAGCTAGAAGCTTTGATCGAGAAAAGCAAGTCGTTTAGCAGTGAAATATAGGGCAGGCGCATCGCTGCCAACCTCTTTGATTCCAAGGAAAGAAGCAGTTTAATGAATTTTCTAACAAAAATCGTGGCCCATAAACTGGCGGACTCCGAGCGGTTGTTTGCCTCCGGAGTGATTGAGGCCTTCAAAGCCGACATCGGCCGGCGTCCGGCGCCCAAGAGCCTCAAGGCCGCCCTGGATGCCACCACCGGTCCGGCCATCATCGCGGAGATCAAACGGGCCTCCCCCAGTAAGGGGGATCTGGCATTGGGCTGGGATCCGGTGGAGTTGGCCCAAATCTACCAGGCCAACGGCGCTGCGGCCATCTCGGTGTTGACGGAAGTCCACTATTTCAAAGGCGATCCAGAATTTATCCGTATGATGCGCCCGGTGATTCAACTCCCCATCCTGCGCAAGGATTTTATATTAGAGCCTATTCAGGTTTACGAAACTGCGGCGCTGGGGGCCGATGCGCTGCTACTTATCGTCAGCCTGCTGGAGTTAGGGCAACTCCGGGCCTTGCTGCTCCTGAGCCGCTCCCTGGGGCTGGAGGCGTTGGTCGAGGTCCACACCGCGGCGGAAATGGAGACTGCGCTGACCGCCGGGGCCAGTTTGATCGGCATCAATTCCCGGAACCTGCATACCTTTGAGATGTTTCCGGACCGGGCTCTGGAACTGGCTCCCCTGGCCCCGGCGGGGGTGACCCTGGTGGCCGCCTCGGGAATAAAGTCCCGGGCCGACCTGGACCGCTATCTGGCTGCGGGCATCCGGGTCTTTCTCATCGGGGAAAGCCTGGTGACCCAAATAGACCCGGGTGCGGCGCTGCAGGAGTTTATCAAGGGATAGGATGGTAGCTCACGCAAAGGCGCAAAGAATCAAAGACAACAATAGCGATGGTCAGGATAAAAATTTGCGGGATCACTAATCCGGAAGACGCGTTGCTGGCGGCGGATTTGGGAGCCGACGCCCTGGGGTTTATTTTTTATGTCAAAAGCCCCCGGTATGTGGCTCCTGAAGCGGCCCGGGAGATTATCGCCCAACTGCCCCCCTTTGTGGTGAGCGTTGGGGTCTTCGTGGATGAAGCGGCCGCGATAGTACAAGAACTGGCAGCTAAGGTGGGCCTTGACTGGGTCCAATTGCACGGCCAGGAATCTCCGGATTATTGCCGGAGACTGGGCCGGCGGGTGATCAAGGGGTTTCGCATAAAAGATGAAGGCTCTTTGAGCGAGTTGGAACCTTACCGTGACGCAGTCCAGGCCTTCCTGCTGGACACCTATAAAAAAGGGCAGATGGGGGGCACGGGAGAGACTTTTGACTGGCAAGTGGCCCGGGAGGCCAAGGGGTTTGGCCAGGTTATCCTGGCAGGGGGCCTGACGCCCTCCAACGTGGCCCAGGCTATTGCCGTGGCGCAACCCCAGGCCGTGGATACCGCCAGCGGCACCGAAGCCGCGCCGGGGAAGAAAGACCATGAGAAACTCAAGAATTTTTTTGAGGCAATAAAGCAAACTGGTTAAGTGCTCGGAAAATTTGACATGCGGATATGGACGATCCTTGGAGAAATCCTGCCGATTGTTGGGACCGTGGCGCTTTTGGGGCTGTGGCTCTATCAACAAACCGAGATTGAGCGTCGTACCGGAGAATTGCAGCGGTTGTTATCGGCCCGGTCAGTCTTCCAAACCTATCAATCTAACAATGCCTTGTTTAACGCCATCAATGAATTGAGTGGCCAGAATCAGAAGGCGTCGGAACAGGTACGGGTATACCAGATGTACAACTATGAACTGGGCCTGGCAGCTATCGAAGAAGCGCTCCCTGCATCTGACAAGGCCGATATCCCGCCCCGCACGGAAGCCTACGACTCATCTGTAGAGCTGCAAAAGAAAATGGAGCAGTTGCAAGAAAGACTGGGAAAATTACAAGTCAAGCTGGGGGAAAGGGAGAAAAACATCCGCGAGGCAGCCAGTTCAGCAAAGAGGACCTATCTGGGGATATACCTGGGGATTTCCCTCGTCACTATACTGGGGGCCATCTGTAAAGTCATAAATACTTTGTCGGCGGTCCCCAAATAAAAAAATGATAGTGATCTGTTTCCTGACCAGATGGACTCAGAATTTGGGCCATAATTCCCCCTCCCCTGGTGGGAAGGGGTTGAAGGGAGGGGGAAGTAAACCTACAACTAGAAGCGGAATATAGTGAAATCATTGAAATTTAATCACCCCCACCCTAACCTCCCCCATCAAGGGGGAGGGGATTATGACTATCCAACCGGCTAGCTAATTGCGAAACAAACTACTAATTGCGATGACAGCTGAAGGCTGACCGCTTTTATCAAAAGGAGGTTTATTTGTTACCAGACAGACACGGTAGATTTGGGCGATATGGGGGTCGGTTTGTGCCAGAGACCCTGATACCGGCCCTGTTGGAATTGGAAGAAGCATACCGCAAGATCAGCCGCACCACGGAGTTTCGTCAGGAGTTATCCTGGTATCTCAAGGATTATGTGGGCCGGCCTACGCCCCTGTACTTTGCCCGGCATTTGACCATCGAACTGGGGGGCCCGCAGATTTTTATCAAGCGGGAAGACCTGGCCCATACCGGGGCGCACAAGATTAATAATACCCTGGGCCAAGGGTTGTTGGCCCGGCGTATGGGCAAAACCCGGCTCATTGCGGAAACCGGAGCCGGCCAGCACGGAGTGGCCACCGCCACGGTAGCGGCCCTGTTGGGATTGGAATGTGATATTTATATGGGTACCGAGGACATCCGGCGCCAGCGTCTCAATGTTATACGCATGCAATTGTTAGGTGCAACGGTGGTGCCGGTGGAGTCGGGCAGCCGCACCCTGAAGGATGCCATGAACGAAGCCATCCGCGATTGGGTCACCAACGTGCGCCACACCCACTATGTCCTGGGGTCCGTGGGGGGGCCGCATCCTTATCCCATGATCGTCCGGGACTTTCAGTCTGTCATCGGCCGGGAGGCCAGGGCCCAGTTGCGGCGGCGCACCGGCAAGCTGCCCCAATGCCTGGTGGCCTGTGTCGGTGGGGGGAGCAATGCCATGGGGTTGTTCCATCCCTTCGTGGACGACCCGGTGCGCTTCGTGGGGGTGGAAGCGGCAGGCCATGGGCTCCAGAGCCATCATCATTCCGCCACTCTGGTAGCCGGAACCGTGGGAGTCCTACACGGGGCCTTCAGCTACCTCTTACAAGACCCCTGGGGCAACATTCAGGAAGCCCATTCACTGGCGCCGGGGCTGGATTATCCGGGGGTGGGTCCGGAGCACTCTTACTTCAAAGATACCGGTCGGGCAGAATACGTGGCGGTGACAGATACCGAAGCTTTGGAGGGGTTTAAATTGCTCTCCCGGACCGAAGGCATTCTCCCCGCCCTGGAGAGCGCCCACGCCATTGCGTATCTCTCGCGGCTGGCCTCCGAATATTCTCCTGAAGACCTTATAATCGTCAATCTTTCCGGCCGGGGCGACAAAGACGTGGACGCGGTGGCCGAGGCTCTGGAGGTGTCCGGTGAACCGCATTGACAGGGTATTCAAGCAACTCAAGACCAAAGGGGAAAAGGCCTTGATTCCCTTCCTCACAGCCGGGGACCCGGATCTGGCTACCACCCGGGCTTTGGCGCTGGAGATGGCCGCCCGGGGCGCGGATATTCTGGAGCTGGGTGTGCCCTTTTCCGATCCCCTGGCCGACGGCCCCACCATCCAGGCCGCCAGCCTCCGGGCCATGCAGGGAGGGGTGCATCTGGAAGATGTTCTGAATCTGGCAGGGGACCTGCGGGCCCAAACTCAGATTCCCCTAATCCTCATGGGTTACTATAACCCCATCTTACAGTATGGGTTGGAGCGCACCGCCGCCGCAGCCGCAGCCAGAGGGGTAGACGGCTTCATCATCCCGGATTTGCCCCAGGAAGAAGCGGGGCCCTGGCGGGTAGCGGCAATGAAGGCCAAAATTGCCACGGTTTTCCTGGCAACCCCCACCAGCGGGCCGGAGCGGGTTAAGCAGATGGGGCGCATTACCAAGGGATTTCTCTACTATGTTTCGGTAACGGGAATCACCGGGGCGCGCAGCGAGCTGCCCCCGGATTTGGCGGAATCTCTTAAGGAAGTCCGCTCCTTAGTGAAATGCCCTTTGGCTGTGGGCTTCGGCATTTCTACACCGGAACAGGTGGCAGCTCTCGCCCCTTATGTGGATGGGATTGTGGTGGGCAGCGCGATTGTTCAGAGGGTGGCCCGCCTGAAAGGGCCGGAACTGATTAAAGAGGTGGGCGATTTCATTGCAGCCCTCAAGGCGCCCTTGCGGGGAAAGTAGAAAAGGGTGGATAAGGCCCATCGGCACAGGCTGGAAGCCTGTGCTACAAATACTTTTCATTTTTTCGAGTCATGGAGCGAATGCCAAAAGTTTTTTCCGTTATTGCGAATAAGCTAAAAACCAAAATCCCCCCTCTCCCCCCTTTGTCAAGGGGGGGGAACTATATGGAATTGCACTTAAAGTCCCCCTTTGAAAAAGGTTGATTTATACCAATTTGCCACCATAGAGGTAAAATGAACAATTTTTATTATAGAGGCGCATATGCGTGTGTGCCCTCATCCAGGGCGGACACATGGGTCCGCCCCTACAAGCGATAAATTACTTTTATGAACGCAACTTGGTATTAGGGGGGATTTAAAAATCAGCATTCGGTAAAAATTTATGGTAAACGCTATGGGTTCATAAACCATCACGAGGGTTTCTTGTCATACTGAGCGTGGTGAAGCATCTCGCATTATGAGATTCTTCGGTCGCTTCGCTCCCTCAGAATGACATTAAAATGAATATGGCTCAGGCTATCCAAATCCGGGAAGCCCGTAAAGATGAACTGGCAGAGATCGAAACCCTGGTGAAGGACGCCTACCAGGAGTTCCAACCATTCATGCCGGAAACGGTTTGGACAGGATGGATGGCTAATATCAGTGAAGCACTGAGGGCTCCCGGTGCCTTGGTACTGGTAGGGGAACGGGAAGGACAAATCCAGGGGGCAGTGACGTTCTTTCCTGACGCCGCTCAGGCCCACCAGGGACATTGGCCCACCGGGTCAGGGGCCATACGGATGCTGGCGGTGCGGCCGGCCAGCCGGGGCCAGGGTTATGGGGTCCGGCTCACCCAGGCCTGCCTCGACCTAGCTCGGGAACTCGGGATCGGCACCATTTTTCTCTATACCGGGACCTTTATGGAAGCCGCCCGGCACCTCTATGAAAAGCTGGGCTTTAAGCGAGCCCCGGAATTCGATAGGGAGCCGGGCCCCATCGCCTACCGGCTGGATCTCTAATACCAATTTGCCACCATAGAGGTAAAATGAACAATTTTTATAGAGGCGCACCTGCGTGTGTGCCCTCATCCAGGGTACACATGGGTCCGCCCCTACAGCGATAAATTACTTGTATGAACGCAACTTGGTATAACGCCAATATTGTCTCTCCCACCCGCTTCCCTGTAATGCAGATGGTGCAGTGCTTTTGCCTAATCTGGAAGCCTGATCGGGCATCTTCTGAAAAGAAACCCCGCGGTCTTTTAGGCGCGAGGTATCCTTCATTTTAAAATATTGTGTATGAAGATCGTTACTCTTGCTTTCCCGGCAGCTTCAATGCCGTTCTTTCGCCGAACCAGAAGCCGACAATGGTCCCGAATACCCCCATAAAAGCGGAAAAGATTTCGCCCCAATTCGATATTTCCTTGAAGAATGGGATTATGATCAGGAAAATAAACGTGAAACTCAACAGCAGGGTGAGTATGGGCCGCACAGCTGCGCGAAAGCCTGGAAGGGAGCCGCGGTCCGGTGTCAGTATCTCAATTTTGGCGTCCACTTCTCTATCTGTTAGTATCTTGTTCCCTATCTTATTCTGCAAGTCCTTGATTTCGGAGTCCGGTTTTCCCGACTCTCGCATGGCCTTTTCCACCGCGTAGTCAATAATTGGCACCAGATCATTCTTATCCATGGTCGTCCTCCTTAAAACCTGGTTGTGCAGTGCAAGAGCCCCTAATAATAAAGAAATAAGATAATGATTAGTAAATAATCATGGCATTACGATAAAAGCAAGACAAAGTTGATTAAAGTTTATAAAAATAGTTTATATAAATTAAATAGTTTCGTCTGAACGGAGAGGACAGGATGGTCAGAAAGAAAAATAAGGGATTTTTATAGGTAACCGGAAACCAATAGATCCACGCCCAGACGGCGGACGCTGAGGTTCCTGGCGATATGGGCTTCTCCCAGGTGCGCGACCCCCTGACCGCCCACCGTTCCCGGTGCGTTTCGGCCCCCGAGAATCTTGGGGGCATAAAAAAAGTTAAACTGGCGGACCAATCTCTGGTCAAAGAAAGCGCCCAAAGTTTCGGCTCCCCCCTCCACCAACAGGCTCTGAACCTGGCGCTCCCCCAAGGATTGAAGCAACGCCGGCAGGGAGACCCGCCCGGCATCGGCAGGGAGCACCATGACCCGAATCCCCTGGTCTTGATAGGCTCTGATAGCATCCGGCGGCGCCTGGCCGGTGGTGGCTACCCAGGTGGGAGCCGGGGAGTCAAGGTGGAGGAGGCGGGCGTTGAGGGGCAGGCGCAGACGGCTGTCCAGAACAATCCGGATGGGATCGCGGCCGCGCCTCCGGGGCAGCCGGACAGTAAGTTGGGGATTGTCGGCCAGGACGGTGCCGATTCCCACGAGGATGGCATCTACTTGGTGGCGCAGCCGATGCCCGTAAGCCCGGGCAACCTCCCCTGTGAGCCATTGGGACTCGCCAGTGGCGGTGGCGATTTTCCCGTCCAGGGAGCAGGCTGCCTTAGCTATGACCCAGGGCTGGCCGGTATTCACCCAGTGGAACCAGGCTTCATTTAACCGCCGGGCCTCGACCTCCAACATCCCCAGGGTTATACCAACGCCCTGGGCGGCCAAAAACTCGGCACCACCGCCGGTGACCCGGGGGTTGGGGTCCCGGCTGGCAATGATGACCCGGCGCACCCCCGCGGCCAGGATGGCCTGGGTACACGGCGGGGTGCGCCCTTGATGGTTGCAGGGCTCCAGGGTGACGTACAGGTCAGCCCCCCGGGCGGCCTCGCCGGCATCCCGCAAAGCCTCCACCTCGGCGTGGGGCAGCCCCGCCCGGCGATGATAGCCTTTGCCGACTACCCGACCTTCTTTGACCACCACCGCGCCCACCATGGGGTTGGGGGAGACCCAGCCTGCGCCCCGAATAGCAAGCTTTAAAGCCATCTTCATGTATGTAGCATTGATTTCTGTCATGGCAAAAAATCGGGCGGAAAGGGGAAACAGGAAAAAGGCGGAAGAATTGGACAGGATTCACTTTTCATCCTTTTGCCTTTCTCCTCAAAGTAATTGAAGGTTTTGACATTTGAGACTTTATTGTTAGGTCTTTTCTTTTCGGCTGGCCAAAAGGTGGCGGATCTCTTCCATAAAATCGGTGGCGTCCGTGAAGTGCCGGTAGACCGAGGCAAAGCGCACGTAGGCCACCTCGTCCCACTGGCGCAGTTGGGCCATCACCCGTTCGCCGATCCAGGTGGAGGCGATTTCCCGCTCGCCGCTCTCCAGCATCTCCCGCTCCAGGCTGTCCAGGAAATTTTCAATGGCATCGATGGAAACCGGGCGTTTCTCGCAGGCCTTGGTAATACCTTCGTAGACTTTGGAACGCTGAAATGGTTCCCGGCGCCCGTCTTTCTTGACCACCAGGGGCATGGTCTCCTCCACCTGTTCATAGGTGGTGAAGCGCCGCTGGCAGTGGAGGCACTCCCGCCGCCGCCGGATGGCGTTGGCCTCCCGGCTGGGCCGGGAATCTATGACCTTATTGTTGGTGCTATGGCAATAGGGGCAGCGCATGTCCTATCTTCTAACAAAAATGGGGTTCAGTAAATAGTAAATTTGGGGCGGAGGCAGGAGAGTATCAACTTGTTCCCAGGTTGCACTTGGGAACATTAATGGATGCCAAGCGCAGCTTGGCCGGTAATGCGTTCCCAAGCTGGAGCTTGGGAACGAGGTTTGTTAGGCGAGGTCGTCTTAAAATCAACCCCGGGCAGCGCAGGTGCGGGCCGGTTGGTCCAGGAGCCATTCCTCGGCAAAGAGCCAGGGAAAACTCTGGCAGATCTCTTTGACCCGGTCATCCAGCTTCTGGAGCCGGGCCGAATCCTTGGGCGCAGACAGAGCCTGGTGAATCAGTCCCGCAATGACTCTCATCTCGGGTTCCTTCATTCCCCGGGTGGTCAAGGCCGGAGTACCCAGGCGGATGCCGCTGGTAATAGTAGGAGGCCGCTGGTCGAAGGGGATGGAGTTTTTGTTGACCGTGATGCCGGCCAGATCCAGAGCTTCTTCCGCTTCGCGGCCTGTGAGGCCGGTCAGAGTCAGATCCAGCAGGATGACATGGGTGTCGGTGCCGCCGGCCACCAGGCGGTAGCCGTATTTGACGAATTCCTGGGCCAGGGTGCGGGCGTTGGCCACGATTTGCTCCTGGTAGCGCCGGAACGCAGGCGCCAGGGCTTCCTTGAAGGCCACGGCCTTGGCGGCGATGATATGCATGAGGGGACCGCCCTGAATCCCAGGAAAGATTTGGCTGTCCAGGGCCTTGCCGAATTGGGGCTGGGCCAGGATGAGGCCGCCCCGGGGCCCCCGCAGGGTCTTGTGGGTGGTAGAGGTAATAAAATCCGCCACCGGCATGGGACTGGGATGGAGGCCGACGGCAATCAACCCGGCAATATGGGCCATATCCACCATGAGATAGGCTTCCACTTCCCGGGCAATTTCGGCAAAACGGGCAAAATCCAAAATGCGGGGATAGGCGCTGGCTCCGGCGATGATCATCTTGGGGCGGTGTTTCCGGGCTAACTCAGCTACCTTGGCAAAGTCCACTTCCTCAGTTTGGCGATCTACCCCGTAGGTGACCGCCTTGAACAGACGGCCGGAAAAATTCACCGGGGCGCCGTGGCTCAAGTGGCCGCCGTGGGCCAAATCCATGCCCAGAATGGTGTCCCCGGGCTTGAGGAAGGAAAGATAAACGGCCATATTGGCCTGGGTGCCGGAGTGGGGCTGCACATTGGCATAGGCAGCCCCGAAGAGCTCCTTGACCCGGCTCAACGCCAGGTTTTCCGCGGTATCCACAAATTCGCAGCCACCGTAAAACCGCCGGCCCGGATACCCTTCCGCGTATTTATGAGTCAGGATGGACCCCTGGGCCTGGAGCACCGCGTTACTGACAAAGTTTTCGGAGGCAATCATCTCCAACTTGTTCAGTTGCCGCTGGCGTTCGCGCTCGATGACAGCAAAAATTTCGGGGTCAATGCGGGCCAGTTCGTCCATCCGGTAACAACTCCTGCCTGTTATGAAGCCTCTTGGGCCAACCGTTCCAAAAGTTCCAAACGCTCCTGGTGGCGGCCGCCATCAAAGGGGGTGGTGAGCCAGGTCCGTACGATTTCCTTGCCCAGGTCCGGCCCAATGACGCGCCCTCCCATTACCAGGAGGTTGGCGTCATTGTGGCGGCGGCACATGATGGCACTGAAGATGTCGTGACAAAGGGCGGCTCGAATCCCGGGGAACCGGTTGGCCATGATGCTCATGCCGATGCCGGTGCCACATATAAGTATACCCCGCGCCCGTGGCCGCGCCAACAAAGTTTCCACCACTTTTTTGCCATACAGGGGATAATGCACGGATTCATCAGGGCTGGCGCAGCCCAGATCCTCAAAGGGCACGTCGATTTCTTTCAATAAGCGAATGATCTCCCGCTTCAGGCCATGGCCGGCGTGATCGCAGCCGATGGCGATGATTTCCGGCTCAAGCAGCCCGGGCGGAGACGAAGTTGATGACATCGGCAACGGTCCTTAGTTTTTCCGCGTCCTCATCCGCGATTTCCATGCCGAATTCTTCTTCCATGGCCATGATCAATTCCACCAGGTCCAGGGAATCGGCCCCCAGGTCATCGACAAACACGGCTTCAGGCGTGACCTCGGCCCGGTCCACCCCCAATTTGTCCACGATGATGTCGATCACCTTTTCGTCAATTGCTCCCATTGTGCAAAAACCTCCTCTTTTCTTAAACCATCAGCATTCCGCCGTTGACATGAATCACCTGACCGGTGATATAAGCTGCGGCCTCGGAAGCCAGGAAAGCCACGGCCTGGGCCACTTCTGCCGCGGTGCCGAAGCGGCCCAAGGGGATTTGAGCCAGCATCAGCTGTTTGGTGGCCTCGGGCAAGGCCTCGGTCATTTCTGTCTGGATAAAACCCGGAGCCACTGCGTTGACGGTAATGTTCCGGGAGGCCAGCTCCCGGGCCACCGTCTTGGTAAGCCCGATAAGGCCGGCCTTGGAGGCCACGTAATTGGCCTGGCCGGGGTTGCCCATGACGCCCACTACCGAACTGATGTTGATGATGCGCCCACTCCGCTGTTTGATCATGGGCTTGCTCACGGCCCGGATGCAATTGAAGGCGCCCTTGAGGTTGACCCCCAGGACCGCATCCCATTCGGCCTCCTTCATGCGCATGATGAGGTTATCCCGGGTGATGCCGGCGTTATTCACCAGGATATCGAGGCGCCCGCTTTCTTTCAGGATATGATCAATACCTTGGTTTACTGAATCGGCCTCGGCCACATTAAATTCCACCAACCGGGCCGCGGCGCCTTTGGCTTCCACCTCTTGCTGGGTCCTGGCGGCTTCCTCCCCCAGGACCACGTCATTAAGATAAATCGTCAGGCCGGGTTGCGCCAAGGCCAGGGCAATGGCCCGGCCGATGCCCCGGGCGGCGCCGGTTATCAAGACTATACGGTTGTTATCATTCATAGTTTTATGTGTCAGGGTGCCTGGGCTTGCCGGCTCAGAGCTTTGACGCACAACAATCCCTCAGCTTTCGACTCGTGAGTCTGCTGCGTTAATTACATAAATCGAATTTGCCCAAATTGAAAGAGGTTTCTTATACTTTTTTTCACTTATAGCTTTTTCACCCCCGGTCTTTCTTGATCTCTTGGATCAGGGCCGGAACGATCTCAAAGAGGTCGCCCACCAGCCCCACATCAGCCACTTGAAAAATGGGGGCCTGGGGGTCTTTGTTGATGGCCACAATGACGTCAGAGGAATGCATCCCCACCACGTGCTGGCTGGCGCCGCTGAGGCCCACAGCGATATAAAGCTTGGGGGATACGGTCTTGCCGGTCTGGCCGATCTGGTGGGCGTAAGGAATCCAGCCGGCGTCCACTGCGCCCCGGGTGGCCCCCACCGCGCCTCCCAGAAGATCGGCCAATTCCTCCAGAAGCTTGAAATTTTTCCCGTCTTTCAAGCCCCGGCCACCGGCCACGATGACCTCAGCAACATTAAGGGGGATGCGCTCCTTGATTTCCGCCACCGTGCTCACAAACCGGCTGCGAGGCTGGTCCCCCAGGCTGGCCAAATCAACCCGGATCACCTCCCCGCCGGGGTTAGCCGCAGCCGCCAGGGGCTTGAAAACCCCGGGCCGGGCCGTGGCCATTTGGGGAAACGTCCTGGGGGTAATGATGGTGGCCATGATATTGCCGCCGAAGGCCGGACGGGTTTGAAGCAAGAGGCGCTGTTCCGGGTCGATGGCAAAGGCGGTGCAGTCCGCAGTAAGGCCGGTTTTCAGCGCCGCGGCCACCTGGGGGATAAAGGCCCGCCCCAAATAGGTGGCGCCCGCCAGGATAATCTCGGGTTGGTATTTCCGGGCCAGCTCGATCAAGGCCGCGGCATAGGTTTCTTCCAGAAAATCGTGGAGACGCGGGTGCTCCGCCACATAGACTTTATCTGCGCCGGCGGTGAGCAAAACCTCGCTCAGATCGGCAACTTGGTCTCCCAAGAGGACCGCGGCCACCTTAACTCCCAAGGGCTCGGCCAGCCGCCGGGCCTCTCCCAGAAGTTCCCCGGTCACGGGAGCCAGGGTACCATGGCGCTGTTCCGCAAAGACCCAGACGCCGTCAGGAGGCACCGCGGGGCGGGGCGAAGGCCCTTCGGTCTCAGGCAGGGCCAACGCCTCCACCTCGCAGACCTCGACACAGGCGCCGCACAGGGTACAGCCTTCGCCGATGACGAGGGTGTCGCCCTCCAGCCGCAGAACCCCGAAGGGACAGGCATCCACACAGGCGCCGCAGGCGATACATTTTTCGGTGTAGAGAATCAGGCTCATTTAAAAAAAGGTTTCGGTTTTCAGTTTTCGGTTTTCGGTTAAGTTGTAGGGTGCGCCCTGCACACCATTTCTTTTCCCTTTATCAGTAGCATGTAGGGCGGGCACTGCCCGCCATAATTACTGCCCGCCAATTTTTATCGGTTATCCGTAGCCAATACTTTCGTCTTTTTCTTCAAATATCTGACAGTCAGATAAAAAATCGTACCGCCCATGAAGATCTTTATCCAGATAACATCTGGAAGAAGTCTGCCGGATGTGCATAATCCCCCCAGCAGTTCTAACACCGTGAAGGTGACGATTATCGCATAGAAAGACCCGTATTCCCGGACAAGGGCCGATTTCCAGGAAAAGGGCAGAGCCGGCGGCTGCCAGTTCTTGAAGTTCGGAATAAAAACAGGGGTCTTTTCGGCCCACTGCAAAAATTCATCGCCAAATTTGTCCCGCAAAAAGCGTTCTTCGGTAAAGATGATGCGTTCGTAAAAAACCAGGAAAAATAAAGCGATCAACGTGGTGAACCACCATAACTTCATGAACAGGGACAACCCGAGCCAGATGATAAAATTACCCAAATAAAGGGGATTCCGCACCACCGCATACATGCCCGTGGTGTTCAGGGTTTCGGCCACCTGGCCCAGGGTATTGCGGCCGGAGGTGCCCCGGGGGACAAAGCCCACCGTAAAAAACCGGATGCCCTCACCTAAAAGGGAGACCGTTAAACAAAAAAAATCCCAGGCCAGGTTTAAATTATGATTCTTAAACGGGGTACGGTAAGCAACCAGGGCCGGGATAAAGAAAACCGCCATGATCAACGGTAGATAGCTTCTCCACCTGAAGAAGTATTCGCCGGTTTTTTCAAGTTGTTCCTGTAGGGTCATGGATAATAGCTATCAGCAGTCAGCTTTCAGCATAAAGCACGCAGCAGGTGGGGCGGGAAAGCGCAGCGCATTCCGCCTTTGGTCTTCAAATTATCCTAACCGTCAGGGGTTTAAGAGTCCCCCTTTGGTAAAGGGGGATTTGAGGGGATTACCAGGCGCTGGTATAATCCCCCCTGCCCCCCTTTAGAAAAGGGGGGAATAAGAGCACCAGCTTTACTATAGGGGCGGAGATTCCCCACCCTTAAGGGCCTTCAACCGCTGCCACAGGCGGCCCGCCAGTTCCTCGGGCGCGCCGGTCCAGATTTCCGCCTTGCCCCGGGCGGGGGGTGGAAAGACTTTCACCACCTGGGTGAAGGAACCGCTCAGGCCCACAGCAGCGGAATCCAGTCCTAGATCTTCAATGCCCCAGACTGGAATGACCTCCTTTTTGGCCTTAAGTTTGGCCTTGAAGGACGGCACCCGGGGCTCGTTGATTTCTTTCACCACGGTGATCAAGGCCGGCAGGGGCGTTTCCACCGCATCATAGCCGTGGTCCAGGAGGCGCTCCACCGTGAGATTGCCGTCTGTGAAGGTCAGCTTGCGGGCCCAGGCCACATAGGGAATATTCAGGATGGTGGCCAGCATGGGACCAACCTGGGCGGTGTCGCCGTCAATGGCCTGTTTGCCGCAGAAGATCAGGTCAGCGCCGCCCAGCTTGCCGATAGCTTTGGCCAAGGTCAGCGCGGTGGCCCAGGTGTCGGCCCCGGCAAAGGCCCTGTCGCTCAAGAGCACCGCGGCGTCAGCCCCGAAGCCCAGGGCCTCCCTGAGCGCGGCCTCGGCCTGGGGCGGGCCCATGGTGATGACCGTCACCGTGCCGCCTTGGGCATCTTTGACCCGCAACCCTTCTTCCAAAGCATAGAGGTCAAAGGGGTTGACGATGGCCGCGACGCCCTCCCGCTTCAGGGTATGGGTCACCGGGTCCAAGCGGACTTCCTGGGTGTCGGGGACTTGTTTGATGCAGACAATTATTCGCATCATTCTTCGAATTCTATATAGATTTCAAACCTTGTTCCCAAACTGAGCTTGGGAACGAGCCAATCTGGGTCCAAGGGAACACTCAAAACCATGAAAGTATCAACTCCCCACAGCTATCAGCATGAGTTAGCACAGGCGAGACGCCTGTGCCACCAGAGACATTTTCAGGGTAGAGCAAAAATATAGGAGATGGCGGGCAGTGCCCGCCCTACATTGGTGCCATGGGGCACATTTGCACAGGCGAGACGCCTGTGCCACCATCTTATGGGTTTCTGACCCCTGGCCCCTGATCCCTGATCCCTACTTCTTCTTGGAGTATTCCTTATTCAGTGCCAACCCAATGACGTTGCGCATAATCTGGTTGGTGCCCTCATAGATTTGCAAAATCTTGGCGTCCCGCATCATTTTTTCCACCGGGTATTCCCGCATGTAGCCGTGGCCCCCCATGACCTGGACCGCGTCCACGGTGGCCTGCATGGCCATATCCGTGGCGAAGAGTTTGGCCATGGCACCTTCTTTGGAGTAGTCCTTGGGATTGGAGTCGATGTGCCGGGCCACCGCGTAGGTCAGGGCCCGGGCCGCCTCGATCTGGGTGGCCATGTTTGCCAGAAGGTGCTGTACCGCCTGGAAGGAAAAGATGGGGGCGCCGAACTGGTGCCGCTCTTTGGCAAAGCCGGCGGCTTCATCCAAGGCGCTTTGGGCCAGGCCCACGGCCAGGGCGCCGGCGCCGGGCCGGGCATTGTCCAGGGTCTTCATGGTGACGATAAAACCCATGCCTTCTTTGCTGATGAGGCGGTCTTTGGGGATGCGGCAGTCTTCCAGGATGATCTCCCGGGTGACTGAGGCCCGGATGCCCATTTTCTTCTCTTTTTTGCCGAAAGAGATGCCGGGGTCGTTTTTTTCCACCACAAAGGCCGAGGCCCCCCGGGCGCCCTTGGAGCGGTCGGTGAGGGCGATGATGGTGTTGAATTCGGCCTCCCCGGCGTTGGTGATCCACTGCTTGGTGCCGTTCAGGACGTAAAAGTCGCCGTCTTTGACCGCGGTGGCTTGGATCGCTCCGGCGTCGCTGCCCGCCTGGGGTTCAGTCAGGGCGAACGCGGCCAGAGCCTCGCCCCGGGCCAGGGGCGGCAGATAGCGGCCCTTCTGGGCCTCGCTGCCGAAGAGCAGGAGGGGATAGGCCCCCAGGAAGCTGGCGGCATAGGTGGTGGCCACGCCCACGCAGCCCTCGGCCAGGGCTTCCAGGACCAGGACGTTCTCCAGGCAGCCCAGCCCCAGGCCGCCGTAGGCTTCGGGAATGACGGTGCCACAGAGGTCGGCCTGGGCCAGGTCAGACAAAATGTCCCAGGGAAAAATTTCTTCTTCGTCCAGTTGCGCCCGGATGGGCTTGATACGCTCGTGGGCGATCTGGCGGGCCAAATCCTGGAGCATCTGCTGCTCTTCGGTGAGCAGGTAATCCATGGCTTCCTACTCCGCGGCTTCCGGGATCACCAGCCGGCCCTTGTAAAAGCCGCAATGGGGGCAGGCGTGGTGGGGCAGCCGATGTTCATTGCACTTGGGGCAGGTGGACAACTGCGGCGGCGTCAGGTGATCGTGGGAGCGACGCATATTCTTCTTGGAGATGGATTTTTTTCTCTTGGGTAAAGGCACGGACGGTCTCCTTAAATTTTCAACTTTGCCAGATGGGCAAAGGGGGAATCAACGGCTTCAGGCCGGCAGTTGCAGGTTTCACGATTAAGGTTGGCGCCGCACTGGGGGCAGAGGCCCTTGCAAATTTCGTCACACAAAGGCTTAACGGGGATCATGAGAATGATCTGCTCCCTCAGAATGCTTTCCAGGTCAACCACTTCCCCGGTATAATAGTCCAGATCCAGGTCGGTGGGGCTCAATTCCTCTTCCTCAGGGGCTGCGGTTCCGGGTCCGGGCGCCAGGAGGAGGTCAAATTCAGCGGCCACCGGCTGGGTAAAGGACTCCAGGCACCGGCTGCAAGCCAGGTCGAGGTGGCCCTCCAGGTGGCCCCGCACCAGGATGTCGTGGCCATGTTTTGCCAAGTTCACCGAGCCGGTAATACGGGCATCGGCAAATTCCAACCCCGGGTCCTCGGTGCGCCACTGGGTGAACCACTCCGGGCCCAGGTCGATGGCAACCTCTTTGCCGGCGTCGGGGATAGCCTTAATGGCAATCTGCAGGGTTTTGGCTTTCAGGGCGTTCATAGTTCTTAGCATCAAATCCAAAATAAATTAATATATATAAATCTGGCCAAGTGTCAAGAATTAAGGGAACTGCGCCTTCAGCGCCATCTTGGTTTCACTGCGGGTGGTTAAGGCATTCCCGTCCCGCTTATGGAAAGAAAGAATTTATTGCTATTGAGTCTCAATAATGTTAACTAGAAAGGCTTACGAGTTTCACGATTTTTGTTTAAGGAGAGTCGCGTCCGGCGATTACCTATGATTATTTCTCTCATCGGCCAACCCAACTGCGGCAAGAGCACCATTTTCAATTACTTCAGCGGCTACAAGGCCGCAGTCTCCAATTTTCCCGGCACCACGGTGAAATATACAGTGAGCCAGGTGGTGTTCGAAGCCGAGGAACTCACCTGCGTGGATCTGCCCGGGGTCTATTCCCTCACCTCCATCGACCCGGCGGAACGGGAATCCCGAAACTACCTCCTGGCGGGAAAATCCGACGTCATCATCAATGTCATCGACGCCTCTCTCCTGGGTCGCAGCCTGGAACTCACCCTGGAGTTGATGAGCCTGGAGCGTCCCCTGGTGGTGGCTTTGAACATGATGGATGAGGCCGCCCGCAAAGGCATTGTGATCGACGCAGCCAAACTTTCCGAGCAGTTGGGGGTGCCGGTGGTGACCACCGTGGCCGCGGCGGGCCGGGGTCTCACCGGTCTGTTGCGGGCTGCGGTGAGCGCCGGGCGGGCCGGGGTGCTTCCTGCCCAGATCCAGTTCAGTCGCGACGTGGAAGAGGAGATCGACTCCCTGGCGGACCAGTTGGATTTCAGGTTTTCCCAGGAAATGGGGCTGCCCTGGCGCTTTATGCTGGTGAAGGCCCTGGAGGACGACCCCTACGTCATCGAAGAGATGGGGCGCCGGAATCAGGAGGCCGTCCACTGGGTGAAAAACAGCCAGAAGATTTTGGCCCAATCTCACGGCCGGCCCCCGGAAACCGTAATCTCTTCTGAGCGCCACGCCTTGAGCGTCAATCTGTTCGAGCAGGTGGCCAAGGTTAAGCCCGCGGAAAAACCCGACTGGCGAGAGCGCCTGGATCGGATCGCCACTCACAGGTTTTGGGGCTATGTGGTCCTGGTGGCGGTCCTGGCGGGGTTCTTCCTGGTCGTCTTCAAAGTGGGGCAGTACGTTGAAGAATTTTTCATAAGTTATCTAACCGCGGCCCAGGATCTGGCCAAGGCGCGGCTGGGAGTTCAAACCCTCACCTATAGTGTCGTGGAAGGCCTGCTCATGGGCATCTTCGGCGGGGTGGCCATTGTGCTGCCGTACCTCTTGCCGTTCCTCATCGGCCTGGCCCTTTTGGAGGACAGCGGCTATTTGCCCCGGGTCGCGTTCCTGATGGACAATCTCATGCACTTCCTGGGGCTCCACGGCAAGTCCATCATTCCCTTCATCCTGGGCTACGGCTGCAGCGTGCCCGCGGTGATGGCCACCCGCATCCTGGAAAGCCCCCGGGACCGCCTGGTGGTCTCCATGCTGGCGGTGCTGGTCCCCTGTTCGGCCCGCTCGGTGATCATCTTCGCGCTGGTGGCCTACGCCCTGGGGCCTTACTGGGCCTTGGGGGTTTACTTCCTTAACCTGGTGATCATTGCCCTCCTGGGAAAAGTGTCCACCTGGATTCTGCCCGAGGTTTCTCCGGGGCTGCTGATGGAGATTCCGGAGTACCGGTTCCCCACCTTCAAGAATGTGGCCCGCAAATCGTGGCACACCCTCAAAGAATTCATCGTGGTGGCCTGGCCCATCCTGATTGTGGGCAGCCTCATCCTGAGCCTTTTGCAGTTCTGGCACCTGGAGGTCTATGTCAACGCTCTCTGCTGGCCTTTTACCTATATTTTGGGTTTGCCGGACGAGGTGGGGACCACGTTGATCTTCGGGATCATGCGCAAGGAACTGGCCCTGGTGATGCTCGCCGAGGCCCTGGGCACCCCCCAGATCACCACGGCCATGACCCTGACCCAACTCCTCACTTTCACCATTTTTGTGCTGTTCTACGTGCCCTGCGCCTCCACCATCGCGGCCATGAGCCGGGAGTTGGGCTGGAAAGGCGCCGCCACGGCCGCGGGCTTGTCCCTCATCCTGGCCTTGATTTTGGGATTGTTGACCAGAGGCTTCGGGGCGATGGTGTTCTAAGAAAGTTGAGGGGAGGAGCGTGGACCATATTCCATAAGGGTCCCACCCTTTGCAGTTTTAGATAATGGCAAGCTGTACGTAATAAAGTCTGTTTTTTCTATTGATTGTGGTGGGTTAGGTGCTCCTTTTTCTCGCATCATTCCATTTCTGTCAAGCGATTTTTAATAGAGCCCTCCTTTCCGGGGGAGTCGA
>JBMORG010000026.1:0-35577 GCA_049322355.1 Thermodesulfobacteriota bacterium
CGACTCCCCCGGAAAGGAGGGCTCTATTAAAAATCGCTTGACAGAAATGGAATGATGCGAGAAAAAGGAGCACCTAACCCACCACAATCAATAGAAAAAACAGACTTTATTACGTACAGCTTGCCAAACCTTTCCCTTATCACCTATCCAGCAAAAACTGAATAAATGATCTGCACAGCGAAATGTGGTTTTTGTGGGGGTGTTAAGATTAAAGTATGTCAGAACATATTAAACTTTTTGGAGCGGTTGTATAATCAAGTTCTGACCATTGCAGCTAAAGTGACCGGAGAACAATCATGACCCCCGAAGAAGCCTATCAATGGCTGGAGCAGCACAGCCGGGAGACCGCCTACTACATATCCATGGGCCATCTCCTGGGTTGGGACCAGCGCACTCATATCCCGCCCAACGGCCATGCCCATCGGCATAATCAATTGGCTATGCTGGCCAAATGGATTCATGCCCGGGCCACCGACCCCCGGGTAGGGGAGCATCTCGCCAAGGTGGAGAGCTCCTTGTTGGTCAGCGACCCGAGCACAGTTGCCGCAGTCAATGTCCGGGAGTGGCGGCGGGATTATGACCGGGCCACCAAGATTCCCCAAGACCTGGCAGTAGCCCTGGCCAAGGCTACGGCGGAAGGGGAAACCGCCTGGGAGCAAACCCGGCCCAATAATGATTGGGATACCTTCAAACCCTTCCTGCATAAGATTGTGGCTTTGAAGCGGGAAGAGGCCCAGGCTTTGGGTTATGCCCAGGAGCCTTATGACGCCCATTTGGACAACTATGAGCCGGGGGAAACCGCGGCGGCCCTGGCGCCCCTCCTGGCGCAGCTTCGGGAAGACCTCATCGGCATCCTTTCGGCCATCCAGGGGAGCAGTCGGAGTCCCCAGAGCGAGGTGGTGCGTCGGCATTTTCCCAAGGAGGCCCAGGAGCGCCTGGCCCGGCTGGCGGCCCAAAGCATCGGTTATGATTTTGCCGGGGGCCGTCTGGACCCTACCGCCCATCCCTTTTCCACGGACATTGGTCCTGGGGACGTCCGCATCACTACCCGCTATGACGAAAACGCGTTCAGCCAGGCCTTTTTCGGCACCTTACACGAAGCCGGCCACGCCCTTTACGACCAGGGTCTGCCGGCGGAGCATTGGGGCACCCCCCGGGGAAACCCCGTGTCCTTGGGCATCCACGAATCCCAGTCCCGGATGTGGGAAAATCTGGTAGGGCGCTCCCTGGGGTTTTGGCGCTATTTCTATCCCCGGGTGCAGGAAGCCTTTTCCGTCTTGCAGGGCGTGGACCTGGAGGTCTTTCACTTTGCGGTCAACGAAGTCAAGCCGTCCCTAATCCGCACCGAAGCTGACGAAGTGACTTATAATCTGCACATTCTCCTGCGTTTTGAACTGGAGCGGGCTCTGATGAATGGCGACCTTCAGGTGGAAGATTTACCAGGGGCCTGGAATGACAAGATGCAGACCTTCCTGGGGCTTGCACCCCCGGATTTCAGTCAGGGGGTTATGCAAGACATCCACTGGTCCGCCGGGCACTTCGGCTATTTTCCCACTTACACTTTGGGGAACCTCTATGCCGCCCAGTTCTTTGCCCAGGCCCAGAAGGACCTGGGCCCCCTGGAGGACAAATTTGCTGAGGGCACTTTTGCCCCTCTGCTTTTGTGGCTGCGTAACCGGATTCATTCTCAGGGTCAGCGCTTATGGGCCCGGTCCCTGGTTCGGGAAATTACGGGGGAAGATCTCCAGCCACATTACCTGGTCCGCTATCTGCAAGAGAAATTTGGGCTTCTATATAATTATAATTGCGGCTTAAAAGCCTGTTAGGGTCCGGTTTAAGGCCGGAAGAGAATTGTATTCAAGAAAAAAATGTAAAATGCCGATTAAGAATTTTAGCGGCTATCTTAAACCTTTGGATCTCTGAGCTCTGCCAGCAGCTTAAAAAATGTTTTAACTAATAGCAATCATTAGTTAATTTAATATTATAGTCAAGATTAGCGGTAGCGGTTTTGTTCTCAAGGATGAGGTGTATAAGTGAATAAGGAACGCTGGAGCCGTAAAATCACGGGCTACACGCGACCCGAGGGGGGGGAAGACCACGGTCAGTCTTCTCCAGCGGTGCGGCTGGTTCACAACTTTCCAATATCCGCGGGGACACCAGCTTTGGAGCCGAGCTGCATCCTTTCTCCCGATAAACCCCTGACCGACCCTAGGGACGACCAACTGGGATATGCTCCTTTCGCCAGGCATTTGGCCCTGTCTTTAGCCAGAATGATGCCGGCTGATGGGTTTGTCGTGGCCATCTATGGCCCTTGGGGGTCGGGTAAGACTACGCTGCTGAATTTCATTTTCCACTATTTTCAACAGGCTTCACCGGATGAACAACCCATCATCGTGCCCTTCAACCCCTGGTGGTTTTCCGGCCACGAACAATTGACCAAACATTTCTTTGACCAACTCCAGGCCTCCCTACTTGCCAGCGATATTGTCAAAGGCAGTTTAGTGGAAAAAATCTCCGAGTTTGCCTCCATGGTGTCGGAGTTGCCTCCAAGTATTCATATTCCTTATATTTCCATCGGCAAAATTGCGGTGGAGTTCACCCCAATGAAGCCTGCAGTTAAAAACGTCGTCAAACTGAAAATTGGAATCGCCGAGGAGCTTCGGAAACAACCCCGGCGGATTTTCGTAACCGTGGACGACATCGATCGCTTGAATCCCCAGGAGATCCGGCAGCTTTTCGGCTTGATCAAATCCATTGCCGATTTTCCCAACATCGTTTATCTCCTCACCTTCGACAAGCGGGTGGTTATCGAAGCCTTGAGAGAGTCCCAGGGAATTTCGGGAGAAAACTATCTGGAAAAAATTGTCCAGTCCCCCTTTGAGCTGCCTCAACCTGATCAGTCTTCTTTGTACCGCCTCCTCCTGGACAAGTTGGAAATCATCATGGCGGGGACCCCGGAAGGACTTTTTGATCCAAGCTATTGGAGCGGTGTTTTTATGAAGGGTATTGAGCCTTTCATCAGCACTCCCCGCAAGATCAATCTGCTGACCAATACCCTTAGTGTCACCTATGCGGCTGTCCGGGGGGAGGTAAATCCTGTGGATTTTATCGGGATTGAGACCCTGCGGATCTTTTCTCCCGAAGCGTTTCAGATGATCCGCACCTATCCGGAAAAATTCACCGGGCGAGAATTGATGAGCAGTAAGATCGACCAATTGCGCGCGTTTCACGAATCCTGGATCACCCAGGTAGCGGAGGAGGATCGGGAGGCAGTCAAGGCCCTGCTTTCCCGGCTCTTTCCCAAGCTGGAAAACGTCTGGGAAAACCTGGGATTTGACCGTCCCCTGGAGGCCCTCTGGCGCAAGCAGCTGCGCATTTGCAGCCCGGAAATCTTTCCCATTTATTTCCAGTTGGCACTGCCCCCCGGAACTATCTCTCACGGCGAAATCAGGGCGATTTTATCCCAGGTGGACAATTCCCAGGCTTTTTCTGCCCGCCTCCTGGGGTTGGCGTCCCAAGTTCGTCCCGATGGTTGTACCCGCCTCCGGGCGTTTCTGGACCGGCTGTTGGATTACGCCGACACAGAAATTTCCCTGGAGTCCATACCCACGATTTTTTTCAGCCTGTTCGATGTGGGAGATCAGTTTATCCGGCCCGAAGATGAAAGCTTCGGCAATCTGCCCATTGGCAACGAACACCGTCTTACCCAAATAATCCTGCAACTTCTGCGGCGTCTGCCGTGGGAAAGCCGCTTCCACGCTTTGCGGGAAGCCATCACCCACGGGCGGGCCGTATTTACCTGTGTCAGAAACATCACGGAATTGGGCAAAATCGCAGAAAAATATGCCGACGATGACCGTTCGAAAGTCATGCCGTTGATCCGTCATAGCGACCAGGTCAAATTGGAGGAATTGGCCCTTGCCAAAATCCGGGGTGCAGCCCGGGACGGCTCTTTGCTCAAATCCCCCAAGCTGCCCGAACTTTTAACCATGTGGAAAGGGTTGGGCGGGGATGCCGAACCCAAAAACTGGGTCAATAAACTTATGGTGGATGACCACAACCTGTTAGATCTTTTGGAGAATTTTCTGGAAAGGGAATCCAGCCACAGCATGCTTAAGGTTGAAGGCGGTCCCCTCTGCCGTCTGAACCATCGGAGCCTGGAGTCCTATCTGGAACCGGCCAGGCTAGTGGACCGGGTCCGCACCCTGTCGGAAAACCGCCGGTTGAGCCAATCACAGAAGCTGGCCCTGCACCAATTTCTCGAAATCTATGAGGTTAAAGGCAGCATAAAATGTTAAGTTCTTAAAAAATGGAAATCATTCCACTAGTTCTAAAGCCTTGATATTCAAGATAGTCAAAAGCTTTCTTTATTTCGGGAGGATATTTCTCCTTTATTAATTTTCCATCATCATCGATAGTATAAATTGGATAGCGTTGATCACCTTTGATAATGAAAAAAGATATGAATTTCTTTTTATTATCGGCTTCATCCCATTTAAATCCCTCTATGTTGAATTTCCATTTGGCCCAACTCCCTTCTAGGTCATTTGCCAAAGTCGGAATATATGCATTAACTTGGACTATGTCATATTGTCCTCGAGGCACATAAAATATCAAATCTTTGCTCACCTCTTCACCGGGTTAAGATAGGCATCTGTCAAAAGCTCCCCAACAGTAACCACAATAGAATCGGTAATACAATAATGTTTTGTTATAATTCCACAAGGATATTCTCTAATATTCTTTATCTCATTTTTCCGCTTAATAAGATCAGACTTTTCATCTTCTTTTTTAATCTTAGAGCCTGTGACAACAAATAAACTTGGGAGTAAGTAAATTGTTCGAGAACTAGGATTTTTCGCAGAAACATTCGCTTCTATTGTTAGGAGTTGGTCATTATTACCACTAATTTTAATTCCCTTGGGGTCGGTTTTTCGTAAAGATAGATCTACAGTGATATTTACTGGCGCAGATTTTGGAATGCTAATCTCTTTAACATAAAAAGCGTAAATTCCCCAAAGAGTAGCAAGAATAATCCCGAAAACCGTCACCCAATTCTTACAATTTTCACTAAAACTACTTTCTCTGAGTTTGCCCATTGTTTTTATCCTTGATATAGATTATTTATTAGCAATTATGGGATAAGTAAGCCCCCTGCCTAAATTGATCTTTCAAAACAATTCTCCTGAAATTACCCCAATCAGAGGCCCGTATTATCTTGTAAAAATCACAAAATCACAAAATAGTTAAAAAGTAAATTAATTTTTAATGATAATAAGGGCGGCATTGATTACTATTTCAGTAATTCCAGTCCGCACTATTCGATATTGATGGAGAAAGAGGAGGAAAGAAGAATGTGCTGAGACCTTACCACTAGCAAACCTTAGGGTCCCACGATATTTACTAATTCATTAACCTTCCCCCAAAAGGTTAATCAACACTAATCGGGCTCTCTGTCTCACCTCAATTTCCGTCTCTCCCCCGCCTCAATCCTTCCAAGACAAGATAATCTTCTTGACTGAATTGCTCAGAGTGGGTAGCCTGAGCCCATGACCGATTTCTGGGTAGCGATTCCCACCTATTGGACCTATCCGGGGGGGGAAGGACCCGAGGAACTGACCTTCGATCATCCCACTCCCCTGGATTCTCCGGGCACGCTGCGGCGGACCTTGGAGAGCCTCATCCCCCTGGCCACCCAGGAAGGGGTGGAGGTAGGCGTGGTGGCCGCGGCCGCGGCCTCTGCCCTGGAGGCCGAGGTGGAGCGCCGGGTTCGGGAAGTGATCGCCTTCCCGCCCTTACCCTTCCCGGTGCGCTTGTTTGCGGCCTCGCATCTGTCCATCCTCCGGGAATTTTGCCGGGCACAGGGGCGTACGGAGTGGCTGCGGCTGCTCTCTCTGGCCGGATATTCCCAGATTCGCAATCTTACCCTGATTCTCGCCAACATTTGTGGCGCCGGCGCCATGCTCAGCCTGGACGATGACGAGGTGATCGCCGACCCCGATTTCCTGGGAAAAATCCGGGAGGACCTGGAGCTTTTGGGAAAGAAGCACCCAGTCTTTGGTTTAGCCGGGGTTTATAAAGACGCCGACGGGGGTGTCCTGCTCCCTGAGCCAGCCGATCCCTGGGCCGAGGCCTGGCCTAAGATGCGCTGGCTGAACGCGGCCTTAAAGGAGCTGGTGCTGACCGGCCCCCCTCTTAAACCCACGCACCTGGGTTTTGGTGGCAACCTGGTGGTGCCTGCGGCTCTGGGGCGCCGCCTGCCCTTTGACCCAGCCATTACCAGGGGGGAGGACACGGACTATCTGCTGAACGCCCGCCTGTTCCGGATTCCTTTTTATCTGGACAACAGCCTGTGCATCATCCATTTGCCGCCGGAAAAACCGCATCCCACCTGGCTCAGGCTGCGGCAGGACCTGTTGCGTTTTTGTTACACCCGCTTGAAATTGCGCCAGCAGGAACCTGGGCCCGGGCGGGTCCTGGTGAGTCACGAGGAACTCAAGCCTTATCCTGGAAATTTTCTGGATGACGAACTGGCTATGCGGGCTTTCCTGAGCCACAACCTTCTGGCCCGGGATTATCTGGCCCGGGGCGACTCTGAGGCCGCCCGCCGGACCATGGAGAACCTGGCCCTGATGGATCTTATGGAACACGACGGCGCCCCGGTTTATCAGACTTACCTGGATACCGCCAGTCATTGGCAGGCTCTTCAGGATTGGCTGGCGAGGCCGGACATTGCGGCTCAGGTTCGCCAAGCCCTGTGGGGCGAGGCGTGAGTGTCCCCCCGGAGGTGATCCGTCCCCTAAATTGGGATCGCAGCACCCGCCTTCCCGCCCTGGGGTTAATCCCTGCCAATAGCTTTGATTTAGAGACGGTTATCAGCTTAAAACAGGCGGGAGCGGCGCCGATGCATCTGGTCTTTCCCTTGGGGACCGCCCGGGAAGCTGTTAACTTGCACCCCCTTTTTCGGATGTTGCAGCCTCTTTCTCCCAGCCTCATTGATCAGGTCTGGATCGCGTTTGGGGGGCAGCGCCCGGAAGCCCTGGGCCGCCTGACCGAGGACTTCCCCCAGGTCAGGGTTTTTCCTGCGGCCAGGCGCCTGCCGCCGGACCAGCAGCAGGCTCCCCTGGGTAAAGGGGCCACCATGAGGGCTTTCCTCTATCACCTGGTGATGACCGAAGGGGTGACCCATCCCCGGACCGTGGTGGCATTCATTGACGCAGATATTCGCGCTCCTTATTTTCATCCACGGTGGGTGGTGGACCCGGTGGGGGCCATTCTCTGGTTCCACCAGACAGAAGCGGCTAAGACCGTTTACCAGCGTCCCCGCGGCGGCCGGCTGAATACCATGCTCCGGTCCCTCTTGGCCCTGTGCCCCCATCCAGGGGTCCAGGCCCTCCAGAAGCTGGCCTACCTGTTGTCCGGGGAAATGGCGGGCACTCTGAAGTTCTGGACCCGGGTCCCTTTCAAGACCGGGTACGGCGTGGAAATCCTGACCCTGTTGTCCTTTGCCCTGGATCACCTGGGGCTGGCCCCCGGCACCCCGGACCTGGAGCACCTGGTCCAGGTTTACGTGGGCCAGATGGACCACCGCCACGCTCCTCTGACCTCCACTCCCCGAAAGCCTGGACTGGACCAAATGGCCGGCACCGTGTTCCACACCCTGCTGGAGACCCTGATAGCCGCTGACCTGGTGCGTTGGCAGATGGCGCCGCCAGTGGAACCCAGGTTGGTCATTCCGGTTCCTAACGGCCCTAATGGGGGGCCTCTGGCCTGGATGGAAGCGCCGCTGGGGGATGTCGCATTGCCGCCATTAGCGTCTTGTCCCGAAGTCCAGGCGCGTCTTGGCTCGGGAAGCGTCTGATGCAGGTGGCCCAGATCGCGCCTCCCTGGATTCCGGTGCCGCCGGTAACCTACGGGGGGACCGAATTGATGGTGGCCAATCTTATTACAGGCTTACAAGAGCGGGGAGTGGAGGTCTGGCTGTTCAGCGCCGGAGACTCCACCCTGCCCGTGCCCCAGTACGGGCATTTCATAAAATCTTTCTGGCCCCCGGACAAGTTCTCCGAAAATCTCCATCTTTCCCACGCCTTCTTTCGTCTCCGGGAACGCCCGCCGTTGGTGATTCACTCCCACCTGGAGAACGCCGCGGGGTTTTGGGCTTTGGCCCCGGCCGCGCCCCTGGTGATTACCATTCACACCCCCCTGTTTCCCATGAAGCGGGAATATCTCCTCAGCTTCCCCCATGTCCACTTGGTGACGGTGAGCGCCTTTCAGCAAAGCCAATTGACGGGGCATCCTTATCTCCATCTCATCCCCCACGGCCTGAATCTGGCGGACTACCCCTTCCAGGCCGCCAAGGAGGATTTTCTTCTGTTTTTAGGCCGCATCTACCCCGACAAAGGCCTGCATACAGCCATCCATCTCGCCCGGGAGACCGGAACGCGGCTGCTCATTGCAGGGCCGGTCTTTGAGCCGGACCGGCCTTATTTTGAGCAAGAAATTCGGAACCGGATAGACGGCGACCGGATCGTTTATCTGGGGCCGGCAAACCATGCCCGCAAGGTGGACCTGATGCAGAGGGCGAGGGGCTTGGTGCTGCCCCTGGAGGTGGATGAGACCTTCGGGCTGGCCATGATCGAAGCCATGGCCTGCGGCACTCCGGTTTTGGCATACGGCCGGGGCGCGGTGCCTGAAGTGGTGGTCCACGGTGAAACCGGCTTTGTTGTTAAAAGTTATGAGGAGTTGCGGCACAGCCTTCCGGCTCTGACCGCCCTTAACCCCCACCGCTGCCGGGAGCACGTGGCGCTGAACTTTTCCCGGGACCGTATGGTGAAGGCATACCTGGAATTGTACGAAGGGGTTTGCCAGGAAAGGCGAAAATAAGGCCATTTCAGAGTCAAGGATCAAAGAAGTAGGGTTGCAATGCGCTCCGGCATTAATATTGCCGCTGGATGTTACCTGCGCCGGCGAGGGCGCCGGCGCCACATTTCTCCCCCCGATAAAAGACTATAACTTCCAGGCTTTACTTCGCGTCCAACCCGGTTTATGCTCCACAAAGGCCTATGTTTATCTCCCGGCTGGTGCTGAAATTGGGGCTTATAAGGTTCGCCACCTCGCTCCTGGTGGTATTGCTGGCCAACGTCTTGAACCGGGTTTTGATCGTGGACCTGGCGGTGCCCGCAGCCGTAATTACCTTCAGCTTTGCCTTTCAACATGTGATGACCCCCGCAGGGCTGGTAACCGGGTATTTATCCGATACCTATCACATCGGAGGCCGCCACCGGGCCCCTTATATCTGGGGAGGCATGATACTCAGCCTGGTGGTTATGCCGTTCTTCCCCACCTGGGCCCTGGACCTGGGAGCCCAGCCCCAGAGCCGGGCCCTTCTGTACAAAGGAGTCCTCCTGTTCTCGCTCTTTGGCATCGGCACCACCGTATCAGCCACTGCCATCAACGCCCTATTGGTGGATCGAATTCCGGAACCGGATCGGGGCAGCGCCCTGACCATGGTCTGGATTCTGACTCTCTTGGGTTTTATCGTGGGTTCGGCCTTGACCGGGGAGCTGTTCCCTAGTTTTGATCCCCAAGCCATCCATAAGCTTTTTAGCCTAATCACACTGGTGGTGGTGGCGATCACTCTCTGGGGAGCCTGGGGCATTGAGCCGCCCTGCGAACCCCGCCTGGCCCACCCCAGCGGTCAGATGCGTCTGTGGCCCACCTTGAAATTTTTGGCATGCAACCTGCAGGCACTGGCCTTTTTTGCCTTTCTGGGAACTTCAATTTTTTTTCTGTCCATTCAAACCTTCCTGCTGACGCCATACGGAGGAGAAGTGTTGGCCCTGCCGGTGGCCCAAACCAACCACTTCGGAATTTATACAACTTACGGCATCCTGACCGGCATGGTGGGGGTCCATCTTTTGGTCAGCTTCCTGCGCTGGAATGGCAAAATCGTCCTGGTAATCAGTCTGGTCCTGGGGGCCGCGGCCTTTGGGCTGTTGAGCCTGACTTCGTTTCGGCAGGATGCGGCCTGGGGTATCTATGCCCTATGTTTCCTGGGTCTGGCCCGGGGGTTTTACAACGTCGGGCTGTCTCACCTGACCATGAGCATGGCGCACCCGGCTTTCAGCGGGATTTTCATGGGCTTGTGGAATCTGGCCAGTGGACTGGCCCTGGCCGCAGGGGAGATGACGGGGGGATTTCTCAAGGAAGGGTTCTTTTATTTCTCAGGTAGCAATGCCGGGGCTTACGGTTGGGTTTTTCTGCTGGAAGGGGTGGGCCTTTTGGCCTGTCTCCTATTTTTGGCGCCTTTGAGTCTGAAGAAATACCGGCCCACGTTGGCGGTGCTGGTGGCCGATGACAAGGCAAACCCGTATTAGGATGTCTGATGCAATGCTATGGCACAGTTGGCAAATTTTTCCCTTTTCAAGAGAGGGTTAATTTTAATATAACTGGATGAAATTACATTGGAAAATCATATTAAAAGTGGGGTCTTGAAACCTCGTTCGTTACATTTGAGCACAGTTTATATCGGGTAACTTATTATTATGTATCGTGGCACCGGGATAAAAAAACTCCTCTGGACCCTGCTGTTACTTCAATTCCTGGGGTGCGGGCCTGCGCCGGAAGGTCCACCGTCCTGGACCATCACTTACACCTTCGATAAACCCACCCGGGACTTGATCGGTCTCCTATCCCAAAAATCCAAAAGCCCCATCTATAAAAATTTCGACCGGAACTTTAAGGGGCTACTGGTGCCGGAAAGCCTGCTGCCTTACGAACCTTTTGTACTGGGGCTGTCCACCGAGAGCAAAATCCCCACAGTTCTCCTCCTGGATGCTCCTTGGGTGCAGCGCTATGGGATGGCGGGTTGGCTCTACGAAATGGAGCACACCCAAGTGTTTGACAAGGAAGAGTTGGTTCCCGCGGTGGCTCAGGCCTTTTCTGTGTCCCTAACAAAGATAACTGGCCGGAAAGGCAAGGAATTGGTTGCCGTGCCCACTTACATCAAGGGCAACATCCTCTTCTATCGCCGGGATATCCTGAATCGTTATAATTTAGCGCCGCCGCGCACCTGGGACGAATTAAGGGCTATCTGCCGCAAGGTCCTGCCCCAGGAAAAGTCGCTGAAATATGGCCTGCTCATCCACTCCACCAATGCCCTCAATGATTTCTATCCAATTTTTTGGGGGTTCGGCGGCCGGGTCATTGATTCGGACCAAGCCAAGTATATCCTGCCCGAAAGGCCCAATCGCACCGCCTTTGTGGCGGCCCTCCAAGAACTTATCAGCATGCAGGGGACCATCATTCCAGGGCCCCCGGAGTTGAAAAAATTTGAGACCGCCGGGAGCCTGCGCCAGGCATTCTATAAGGGCCAGGCCCTGTTCATGATCAACTGGAACACCCGCATGAAAGACTTGCATGACTTGATTGCCCAAGGACAGGGCCAGCCTCCGGGAAGCCTCGCCCACATCGGGCAGGTGGGAGTGAGCCCCATTCCGGCCCAGGTCGGCCATCCCCACCGTTACTCCAACATCGGCTCCTTCGGATGGGCCGTCAACCGGTTTTCGGTCACCGCTCCGGAGATTATTGAACAATCCAGACAATTTATCCAACTGGTAGCAGACGAGCAATTTCAGCTTCTGGCCGCCGAAACCATGGGACAGGTGCCGGCTTTGATTTCGGCGATGAAAAAAGTCACCAACCAGGAAGTTTTGCAGGTTTACAACGACACTTTTGCCCAGAAGGACGTGGTCATTCTCCCCCGACCCCACAACCGCCTGATCAACAATGTCTTGGAAAAATACCTGCAGGAAGCCCTATACGGCCGGACGACTCCGGAGGCAGCCCTGACCGGAGCGATACAGGAACTCAAAAGAGAGCAAGAATCGCTTTAGATGACAACCCCCACGACTTTCATCCGCTACTCTCTGCGGAACCGGCTATTTGTCCTGGCCGGAGCTACCTTCCTTTTGTGCGTGGTGGTCATTTTGCTGTTTTTTCCATTGCTCAATCTCACCCTAACCGGCCTCCAGGACCGCACCTTCCAGTTCATGCAAGAGGGCACGGAAGCGGAAGCCACCACCATCGCCCGACTTTTGGTCTTGGAATTTTCGGGACTGGAGGGGTTGATGCAGGTGACTCCAACCTCGAACCTGCCGATGGATCAATGGCTCAAAAATCTGTTGTGGGAGAAAGTAACTTTCAATGAAATCATCGAAGGGATCGAGCTGATTCAGGCCCAAGCAGACGGCCAGGGACGGCATCTGACTTATATGTTTTATCGCCGGGAGGCTCCCGAACTGAAGCCCATGCCCGGTCCCCAGAAACTGATGAAATCTTTTGAGGGGCTGGAACTGGACCTCATCAACAGCATCAACTCCCAGCAGCGGGTAGACAACCGCCTTCAGGAATCTGTCAACCGGGGTCCCAAACAAGAAGGAGAAATGCTGCTGCGCTATATGCCTCTCTATGTACTGCTGGCCGATGAGGGAGCGGTCTATTGGGGGGTGGCCAAAATCGGAATCGACACCAGCCGCAGGCGACAACTGCTATTCCTTCAGAGTGAAGAACAGGATCGTCTCCGCTCGGATATCTGGGTGGAGATTATCTTGAGTCTGACCGTTTCCGGGGTTCTGGCCATGAGCCTTATTTATTTCTGGGTGCGTTATATTACGGAGCCCTTGAAAAACCTTAGCATCGTGGCCGGCGATCTGCAAACCGCTAAACCCGAGGAATTTGAGATTTGGCTGGAAAACCTGAAAAGGGTGGACCCACAAGGACAGGCCGAAGTGGTGGTCATCCAACAGGTCCTCCAGCGCCTGGGCACAGCCGTGCCCAAATTGGGGCAACGTCTGATCGAGGATGAGGCCTGGGGATGCCTCGGCCGGGTGATAGCCCGGGGACTTCCGGTCCTCAAAGCCTGGCAGACCCATCTTCAGACTCTGGAACAGCAGGTAGCCTCAAAAGAAGCCGAATCAACCCTGTCCGCCCAACAGCAAATTGCGGAGATTCGGGCCGGAATGGAGACGGTCTTCGATGATCTCGCCCACTACAGGTCAGATCAGCCAAATCAATGGGCTCAGATAGACTTCAGTCCGGGGATACAAAGGGCCTGGCGTTTGGCGACCTTGGGTCTGCCGTCCCAAGTCCGGCGACACCTGGACCTTACGCCCCTGCCGCTGGTCTGGGGGTCGGCCCGGGACTTGAGTCTGGCTACACTCTATCTTCTGGATTTTGTCATAGATTTGCTGCCAACCGCCGGTGATCTGGGTCTCAGCGCCTCGCCCGCACCGGCCGGCGGTGTCTGTCTGTCGGTTTGGGTGTCCGGGGAACTGCGGACAGTCGCGCAGTGCCAGGAGTGGATGAATCCCTTCGGCGCTCCGGGTGGCATCCAGGGCAGCCTGGGGCCGGCCTTGGCCGCGGCCATCGCTGCCCAGCATGGCGGTAGTCTGACACTTGAGCCCCGGCCTGAAGGAGGGGTGGTGTTTTTTCTGGAATTACCACCCCAGTTGATTTCCCAGGATTCTCATGAGCTTCATAATTAAGCTGGCAGGGGTTCTGGACAGGGGGGTAGGGCGGGGGCGGCGCCGCCTCGGGTTCCTGGTTTCCCAGTTGTTGGGCATCTGCGCGCTATTCTATCGCCTTCTTCTGGGGGCCTTCACCGGGCCTGTCTGCCTCTGGTTGTTCTTCCGGGAACTGAGCCGCCAAATTTATTACACCGCCATCCGGGGCTCTTACATCCTGGTCTTTTCGTCTTTAATGCTTGGCGTGTTAGTGATCGTCCATGCCACCCAGCAATTGGTCAAGGTCCAAGGCGAGGAGTTCGTGGGCTGGCTGCTGGTGACCATTGTGGTACGGGAGGTGGGACCGTTGTGGGCCGCCCTATTCGTCCTGCTCCATTCCGGTGCCGCCATTACCGTGGAGATCGGCACTATGTCCGTGAACCGGGAAATCCAGGCCTTGAAGATGATGGGCATCGACCCCCATCGCTATTTGGGGGTTCCGCGTTTCTGGGGGCTCACCCTCAGTCTCTTATCCCTCTATATATTATGCGTGTTTGCGGCCATTATCGGCGGCTACCTTTTTGCCCAGGCCTTTGCAGAGATCTTCTGGGCCAAGTTTTGGCTTTCATTCATCAATGCCTTACAGTGGATCGACCTGAGCATAGGCTTTGCCAAGACCACGATTTTTGCCATGCTCATTGCCACGGTGTCCATTTATTTCGGGTTCAGCGCCGAAAACGACATGGGCGAGGTGGTCCAGAATACCTCTTACACCGCAGTCTGGAGCCTGGTGCTTTTGGGGGCCATGGACATCTGCCTGACCGCGGCCTATTATCTGTGAGGGCAGGTTCAGATGGTAGCGTTTTAAAACAAAGTGGCAATAATTTAAGCACCAACTACCGGAAGGAACTTTTGGCAATCGCTATATACTTATAAACCACAAGCGATGCCAGGCTAAGCTGGCTGATATTAATGGCTTACCGATAACAGTTTGGGAACCACAAAACCTTAACCATGTTGCACCATGCCCTGAGCTTGGAATTGGTCACCCTCCCGGGAACTCCTGCGGCCTGGCCCGCGCCCCTGTCGCTGGCTGTTGGCCTTAGCGAAGTCCTGCTCATTGAGGGGGCCGACCCGGCCACGGCCCAGCCTTTGCTGGAGGTGGCCGCTACCTTTGCCTTGCCGTCAATGGGCAAAGTCCGGCATTGGGGGCAGAGCGCAGAAGATTTGTCCCGGGAGGAGCTTTACCATCTTCGGAGCCGGATGGCTTATATCTCTCCCCGGCAGGTGCTCTTGCACGGCCTCAGCCTGGGCGAAAACATCGCATTAGCCCCATGTTATCACCTGGGATTATCGGAAGCGGAGGCTCTAGAGTTGCACGCCAACCTGCTGGCGCACCTGAATTTGCAGGCGCACCTGAATCAATTCCCGGCCCAGGTATCCGCCAAAGCCTATGCCAGGGCGCTGTGGGCCCGGGAGCTGGTGAAAGGGCCGGAATTGATCCTGGCGGTCATATTTGGTGAGATGGCTACACCCTCCGGGGCCCAAATGCTGCTTGCAGTTCTCCGGGAATACCTGCCCAAAAACGGAGCCGCGGGTATCCTGCTGGGCGAGTCGCTGGAACCATATTATCCTTTGGGGCACCGGCTCCTGCACCTGAAATCAGGAAAACTTTTCAAAAAACCGATCCTGGAATACCGGGCCCGGCCTCAAACCGCCTACCTACCGTTAGTGTAAGTGGCGCTTTCAGCGGTCAGCTTTCGGCCAAATTCAAGAAAGCAATATTTCGGGGCATTGGCCTTCGAACTTATTTGTTTAACGAAAAACCAAAAACGATCAACATCATGAAGGGCTTGGTTTGGTGAGCTTTTCGAAGCGTTCCAGGGAGTTGCCCAACTGGCCCTTGTGGTTGACTTCCTGGAGACGTTTGAAGCACTTGAGCATTTGAGACTTTCTTCCCAGGCCGGCATAAACATCGAAGGCCCTGACGTAGTAATCCCAGGCTTGGGATAGCTCCCCCCGGGTTTGATGTACCTCTCCCAGGAAAAACAAATCTCCGGCCATGGCGGGCCGATCCAGGATGGACCGGTCGAGGTTCAGGGCCTGGGCGAACCTCTCCAGGGCCTGGCCGGTATCACCCCGGGCCAGGGCGAGGCGGCCCAGGTGGTGAGCCAGGGTTCCCTTGAGTTCCGGTGTAGTGGCCAGGGGGTGGGCCCGACTCAGAGAGTTCTCGGCCGAAGCCCAGTCATTCTGATCCAGATAGAAACCGGCCCATTGGAGATACACCCGGGCCAGGGCCGGAAGTGACTGGGCCAGCCAGGCCGCGTCCTGGGCCGCCTGGAGGTGTTGGGGAGCTTTTCCCGGGTCGGCAATCCTCTGCGCCACAGTGGCCAGATTAGCCTGGTTGATGCTGGCAGCAACCCATTGCTTATGCTCGCAATTCAGGTGATAGGCCTGGGAGAAGAAGTCCTGGGCCTTTTCCAAATCTCCCTCCTCAAGGGCCACCGCCCCCAAGTTGTTGAGCTGCTGGGCCGTTCCCTGGGGGTAGTCCGCGGACCGGCTCATGGTCAAGGCCCGGGAGAAATCCCGGGAGGCTTTTTCGAGATTCCCCCGGGAAAACCACTGTTCCCCTTGGATGGAAACGTCATTGATACGCTGGACTTGCTGACCGAAGGGGTCTTGCTTGGCGGCGCAACCGTTCAGCACCAAGGCCGCCAGACCCAGCCATATCCAGCGGCTAAGGAAGGTTACGCGGTTCCACATGGATGGATCGACTTCTGGCCCCCTGGGGGGCGGTAAGGCGGATCAGGGGGTTGGCCTTGATGGCGTCCATGACTTCCTTGCTGCTCCGGGCTGTCTCGGTGGCCGCCTCCATCAGATCGGGCAGTTCCTCACTGCCGGCCTTGATGTTGGCCACAATGGCTTTCAAGGGCTCGATTTCAAGGACTATTGATTTGGTGAACACTTGCAGGTCCTTGGCGAACGGCCGAAAATCCCCCGTAATGCTCCTGGCCTCCACCAGAAACTGATCCAAGTGGACCAGACTTTGGACCATCTTGGCGTAGAGATCCTTTTGCATGAGCAACAGCCCCAGGGTCCCCCGGGCCTCGGTGAGGCTCACCAGTACCTGGTTGGCGTGATTAGCGACTGCCAGAAGGGCCTTCTCGTCGTTTTTCAGCTGTTCACTCAACTGGGCGATATTGTCAATGGTAAACTTGACTTTATCAATGGTTTCGCGATTAACCAATTCCGCCAGTTGTTCTGTTAACGACTGGCGTTCCCGGGAGGGGATAGTGCCATAGGGTTCAATTTTGGGGTAACCGGAAGACCCTGGACTGATCTCCAGATATTCGCTTCCAATGATGGTAGGGCTCACCACTTCTGCCACCGAATCCTGGCGGATGAGATGGTCGTAATCCTTGTAAACCTTGATGGAAACCTCCACCTGGGGTTGCCCGCCCGTAGTGGCGATGCGCATGTCAGCGACCTTGCCGATCTCGGCGTTGAACATCTTGACCAGGGAACCCTGGTGCAGGTTATAGCCCTGCTTAAATTTGACCAGGTAAGTGGTTTGGGCCACGAACCACCCCTTGCCCTGAGCGATGACCAGCAAGGTCACCATGGTGAAGGTCACCAACACCAGCAGAAACGCCCCGACCAGCTTTTCCTTGGGGGTAAAGCCCTCTTGCATGGCGCCATGATAACACTCTCCATCCTTCTTTTACAAGTGGTGCCTATCTTGACCGGCCCGGTTAGTGCACGAGCACCGAGGGGATTAAAGGAAGTTAAAGATAAATGGTCAAGGGCAAAAAGTGGCGAATTTTTTAATTTTATGAATCTATCACTTATGGATTTTCAGATTGTGCCGATAAATCAAGAAATAAGTCGTTAATATTCTACTTGGACCATGGTTGAAGAAAATCATGAGAAAGTTTTTCACAAAGCACCGGATTTTTTTTGGGTTCGGCCGCCGGGAGGAAGGCTCTTCAGCGGTGGAGTTCGCAATCTGTCTCATCCCCTTGCTGCTCATAATAGGCGGCATTCTGGATTTCGGCCAACTATGGTATATGCAATCGATGCTGGCCACCGCCAGCCGGGAAGGTGCCCGCTATGCCACCCGGTATTACGCCCCCAGCGGAACTCGGGTGGCTCCCATAAATTTTAACCCTTCGGTGGCCAACTATGTGCTTAATGATCCAGGGCAAAATAGCGGTAACCTCGGGTTCGGACTGATCAATATACTGCCCAGTGACGCCAACCCCTCGGTCATTCCGGGGGGCGCCGGCTATTCAACGGGCACTGCCGGAGCTCAGGTCAGCGTCCGGGTTACAGCGGATAAGTATTGGAATTTTGTTGGCTCTTTGATACCAGGGCTTACCAACCCCCAGACATTGCAATCCACTACGGTGATGACATGCGAGTGAGTAGGACCCATAGGCCGCTGAGCCGGCCAAGTTCGAACCGATATGGCCAAGGCTTCGTTGGCGACGAGTCCGGGGCTGTTGTCTTGGTCATGGCTCTGGTTATGGTGGTATTATTAGGGCTAGCCGCCCTGAGCATCGACTTCGGCTATTTGAGTTCGGTGCAAGGTGAATTGAAAAAGGCCGCGGAAGCCGGGGCCCTGGCAGGGGCCAATGCCTTGGGATCGCCCAGCAGTCCCAATTGGTCCGCGGCCCAGACTGCGGCAAATGCGATAGTGGTGCAAAATGAGGGGGGGGGACAAATGTTGGCCGACTCCCAAGTAACCCCCGGCTATTGGAACAGGAGTACTCAAACTTTTGACCCCAATGCGGCCAAAACGCCTACTTCCAGCGAAGTCCCGGCGATACGAGTGATGGTGGCCAGGAGCGCCGGAAACAACGGGGGCCCTCTCCAGTTGTCTTTTGCCTCCATTTTCGGGCTAAGTACTGCTAACGTAAGTGGCGCCGCCGTGGCGATGATCAAGGCCTCAGGGGGCTTATGGTCTATTTTCCAGACCGGCAACGGCACGGTGACCATAAAAAATAATGCCAATGTCGGGGGCGATGTGGGAATTTATGGCACCGGGGCATCAACGGTAAACAATAATGCCGTGGTGCAGGGGACGATATATCTTAATAGCAACAGCCCCCAAACCAGCATCGGAAACAATGGTGTGGTTCAAGGCGGTGTCCAGAAAGACGCGGCTTCGGCTGCTACCGTTCAGCAAGCGCGTCAGGTTGCCACTACCGCCTACAACAACTTTGTTGCTCTTAGCCCGACCATGGGTTCAATAACCACGGTCAACTCTACCAGGACCATTACCGGCACTGCTGGACAAAATGTCTTGAACGTTACCAATTTCCGGCCGAGCAACAATGCCGTCATCACCTTGAGCGCCCCGGCCGGAGCCTCGTTTGTCATTCGGGTTTCTTCCGCTTTCACCATCAACAACAACGCCAGGGTAGTTTTGAGTGGGGGCATTACCAGTGACGGCGTCACCTTCGTCTTCACCAGGAGCGGCAGCACGGCCTCGCTCAGCAACAATGCCATTCTGTATGGCAGCATCTTGAGCCCCAACAGCGCTATCACCCTCAGCAACAATGCCTCCATACATGGGGGGGTGCTGGTCAGCGGCAGGAATATCACGCTAAACAACAATAGCGTGACGACTGATAAAGTCCCGATGGGATGGGGGGCTTTCACCAGCGGCGGCGGCGGGCAAGGCTCGGCTCTGGTCCAGTAAATGGTTTTTAGTTCCCCTGGAGATCAATTAAAAAAAATTTAAAGTTTTCGGCAAAGATACCGATAAGCTAATTACCATAAGCGAAAAGGGCAAACTTCACTGAAAGGGAAGGGCGCAAAGTCTCCGGCCTAAAGCCTCAGAGCCATGGTAGCGGGACTGCCGAAGCGGTAATAGTCTTTCCCCAGGCTTCTCCCCTGCGGTGGCCGGGGAGTCCTCTCCCTCAGCCACTTTCGGCAGGCATCGCCCCAGCAAGAGTTTGCCTCACAGTCTTCATTAATCGAGTTCACCTTGAGGACAAGTCATAAGAATGGCTTATAATCAGGGGCTTGCTAATAATTGATAGATTGACTCTTGGCGTGATTGGTGTACAGGCGTATCTCCAAAAGCTTTTTGCAAGAACTCGGTAAGACACACCAGGGAAAAGGCACCTGGAAATTAGGTTTTAAGAAGGCCAAAATCAGGGGAAGTCTAATTGTTTTTTTGGACCAAGAGCCGATAATATAATCCCAGGGGACCGGCAAGCATGTCATAACCCAGGTTATCCCTGACCGGCAAAATCGGGAGTCGCACCCCCCCCATAGGAGGGCAACCAGTTATGAAAAAGTTTATAAACCCGGCCATGTCGTTCCCCCAGGATGAGGAAGGCGGCTCAAGTGTTGAATATGCCCTGCTTCTGGGCCTGATTGCAGTGGTTATCATTGCGGGGGTAGGTACCTTTGGCACCTCGCTTAGCGCGTACTATAACTCTCTTTCAGGCCGGTTGCCTTGGTAACCACCATTTGAATAGGTCCGCCACCCCGAAGGTTTGGGAACTTTAGGGATGGCCATCCCCCAAAAAAATTTTAGGTTCCGGCAAGGATGCCGATAAGAAGTATTATACGACCGAAAAGGGCAAACTCTCCCGAAAGGGGAGGACGCAAAGTCTCCGGCCTACAGCCTGAGGGCCAAGGTAGCGGGATTGCCGAAGTGGTAAAGATATTACGCCCCCGGCATTTCCCTCCTCGTTTGCAGTAGCCCTCAGCTATTTTGATCCACAGCACGCATAATCTTAATTGAGGTTCGTGGCCCGAAAAATTGCGCCCAAAGAAGATGGTTGCCTCTGGGGAAAATGGCCACCAACAAATAGGCTTTAAGAAGGCCAAAATCAGGGGAAGCCTGATTGTTCTTGGAAGGATTAGAAGATATTAATGCTGACAAAAATAATCAACCAGAGGGCAACCATGCAAGCCATTACCCAGGTTATCGAAGCCACCATGGCCGCCAGAGACCCATACACGGTGAAACACCAAAGACGGGTGACCCAGATTGCCCTGTCTATTGCTGAAAAATTGCATCTTCCGGCTGAAACATCCGAAAGGCTGCGGATCGCCGGAAATCTGCACGACCTTGGGAAAGTAGGAGTGCCCACCGAAATTCTGGTTAAGCCGGGCAGATTAACCGAACTTGAATTTTCCATTATCAAAAACCATCCCATGGTGGGGTATGAGATCCTGAAACCCCTGGAATTGCCGCATGCAACCTCCCAGATTGTGATCCAGCACCACGAGCGCTGGAATGGTTCGGGATATCCTTATGGACTGGCGGGAACTGACATCCTCCTGGAAGCGCGGATAATCGGGGTAGCCGATGTCGTGGAGGCCATGGCTTCGGATCGGCCCTACAGACCGGCCCTCGGGCTGGCCACGGCTATGGAGGAGCTCTCCCGAAACAAAGGGGTGCTGTACGATCCCCAGGTAGTGGACGCGTGTTCCCAGCTCTATGGCGAAAATAAATTTGAACTCTTTTAATTTCTAACCATCCGAACTATTTCCGGTCCGCAGGCTCAAATCTCAAATGAGCAGGCGCACCTTAGATGGGGGCCGAAATTATGGGTCAGAGGTGGATGCCAAAAGTCGCCAACCGATCCAAGGCCGCAAATGTAGTACCAGGTGCCCTTGATTCACTGGTGAAACCGGTTGGCATCAGAGCCAAGTACTGCCCCCTCCGACGTCTCTGGAAACGCACGGGGGGGGCGGCCACCGTTGAGTTTGCCTTAATTATCAGCATATTCCTCTTGCTTGTTGCAGGAATTATGGACTTCGGACATGCCTGGTATATGAAGCAGGTCATAACCAATGCCAGCCGGGAAGGAGCCCGCTATGGCATAACCTATAAAACCGATACCTCCGGGAATCGGATTGCACCGTCTGCCCTGACTCCCTCAATCAGCGACTACCTGCTCATCAATTACGATCTGCAAAACACTCTGCCAGCTGACGCCTGCCTGAATATCGCCCTGAATGGAGATGGTCTGGGCACTGGAACCCGCGGTTCGCAACTGGAAGTCACTATCACAGCCCAGAAAACCTGGTTCATTGTTTCAAGTTTCGTCCCTGGGCTTGGCAGCCAAAAAACCCTTACGGCTTCCACGGTAATGCTCTGCGAATGAAGTCATAATCCGCCTTAGCGGATACAATTTGTGCGGGCCGGGGTTCAAACGGCTAATTTGGTAGCGCTGAACCCTGAAAATAGAAATTATGGATTAATTGCCTATCAAAGGAGTGAGCCATGGATACGTGGAGGGGCAGAATAGCGGGTCTGAGGAGAGATTCAAGTGGTGGCATAGCAATTATGGCTGCCTTCGGCCTGCTGGCGTTTCTGGGGATGGCCAGTCTGGCCATCGACATGGGACAACTGTACTATGTCCGCAATCAGCTACAAAATGCCGCCGATGCCTCCGCTTTGGCCGCGGCAGGAAATTTGATCAAGGATGTCGGAGGCGTGGCGGTGCGGGACGCCGATGCTGCAATGCAGGCCGCCATGACTGTAGCCCAGCGTCAGAGTGAACTTGCTGGCTTAACGGCTGTGGAAGCCGCTGATCGCAATGACTTTGGCCTTACCTTCGGTGTATGGAATATCACTACGGGCGACCCTCAAACGGCTTGGACCGAGATCGGTTCCACCTGCGCCAGTGATTCAAATGCCAATGCCGTCAAGGTCGACCTGCGCCGGGCCGCCGGATTGGCCTATGGCCCGGTCACGAACATTTTTGCAAGCATCTTCGGGGTCAATACCTCCCAGGTTTCCGCCACTGCCACCGCCTATTTGGGTTACTCCAGTGGGGTTGGAACCGGGACTGTCAAGGTTCCCTTGGCTTTGCCAAGCACCATTTTAACTGCGTCCACTGGCAGCTCCGGCTGGTTTGCCCGGATTTTCGGACCCAACGAAGCCGTGGCCACCACCACAAAGACCTATGTTTTCCGGGATACCGGTGGCGGTTATGTTAATACTTCGGTAACCTCAGCCGATCCCCTGGACCCAAGTCACGCTTATCTTTTCACCCCGGGGTCCAGTGATGCAGTGCCCGGCACCATCTGGGATATTCTGACCAAGGTTTATGATCCCACTTACACCTCAAGCAATCCGGTGGTGGTGCCCGAGCTCAAGCTGGGGCAGCGCATCTATGCCCGGAGCGAGTTCAAGTACGGTAAAAGCTATATCGGACCCATTTTCCAGAGGTTGAAGAAGGCCTACAATTACAAGACCACCGGAAATGCCGATACTGCTCCGCCAGCCGGCACCGCCTGGCGAGTCACCCTGCCGGTCTACGGCACCACGACTAACCCCATGGCTTCCAGGTTCCAAAAATCTCAATTCATATCTCTGACGCGGCTGCTGGCTCCATTTTTACCATCGGAGGCCTACGCCTGTTATACCATGCCCCCTCCCAAAATCTACGTTAACGGCTTTGTCAACGCGGATATCACCGGCGTCACGTACACCACCAGTTGTGACGATTGCAACTATACTTTCCCTAAAACAATCAATGGCGTAACGTATGCCAACAAAAAGGACTGCTTGACCAACTATTCCTCCAGTACTTGGAACCAAAATACCGTCACCATTAAAAATGTAACGGATGCCAGCACGTTATCTCCAGCAGGCAGCCTTTCCGGGGGCCCCTCTAACCAGGACATCAATCCCGGTGCTACTGGCGGTGTAGGGTCCTTGGCCACCATTCCCAGGTTGGTAAAATAGCAATTTTTAAGATTTCAAAGAGACAAAAAGGGGCGGCAGTTTAACTTGCCGTCCCTTTTGGGTCTGGCCTGGGGCAGAAATATGTTGAGCAAAATAAGCTGGGATACCACCAAGGCCCGCACTTTAAGGTTATCGGCTCAAGTTATATCTTGGCACTCATGCCGTTAATGCCGCCGTTAATCAGACGCACTACGGCCATATCGGGAAAATAGTCAATAACGTTGAGGCAGCCGTAATTCTGGTCCAGGCGGAATAGGAACTCCAGGGGCAGTCCCAGGGCCTCGCTGAGGATGACGCGGTTGATGCCGGCATGGGCCACAACGATGAAGGCCTCTTGCCGGTGTTTTTGGATGAGTCCGGCCAAGCGGGGCAGGGCCCGGATACGCACGTCCATGAGGCTTTCGCCGCCGGGAATCCGAAAGCTGCTGAGGTCCCGGAAACGGGCCTCGAGCTCTTCAGGGTAGCGCTCGGCAATCTCCGTAAAGTTCAGCCCTTCCCACACTCCGAAGTTGACTTCCCGGAATTCCGGGATGACCTGGGGCGTCACGTCCCGGCCCCGGCTGATAATTTCCGCACCCGTCAAGGCCCGGATCAGGTCCGAGGCATAAATCCCGGCCAGGGGAACGGGTGCCAATTGCCCGGCCAACTTCTCGAATTGTTGGACGCCTTCGGCGCTCAGGCCGATGTCGTTGTGGCCGTGATACCGGTCGGTATGGCCGTCAGCCACCTGGCCGTGGCGCACCAAATAAAGGCGGGTGGGGATCAGTGAGCCTTTAATACGTTGGGCTTGGAGGCGCATAGGTCTATTCCAGCCTCACGTTATTGGGGACTACCACTACGCCGTCTTCAGTGATATGAAAGCGGGCGGCATCCCATTGACGGTCATAACCGATGGAAAATCCTGAAGGCACCCGCACTCTATCTTCGATAATCGCATGTCTAACCTTGGCCCGAGGACCGATAACCACCCCATCCCACAGGATCGCATCCTGCACCATGGCTTGCTGCCCAACTTTCACCCCTGGAGAAAGGATTGACCGGGACACGGACCCTTCAATGATACACCCTGATGCGATGAGGGAATCCTCCACCGTAACCGGTGCCCCGCCTGTAACATATTTGCTGGGGGGAAGGAGTTGCGGGCGGCTGCGCATGGGCCACTCCGGGTCAAACAAATCGAAAGTGGGATTAGCCCCCAAGAGATCCCAATGGGCCTTATAGTATGCGTCCAAGAGTCCGATATCCCGCCAGTAGCGAGGGGTCCCGGTGGCCGGCTCCTGAAAGTTATAGGCGCAAACTTTTTTGCGTCCCACCATTTGGGGAATGATGTCGGCGCCGAAGTCGTGCTTGCTGGCCTTGTTTTTGGCGTCCTTGATGACTTCTTCCACCAGGGTTTCGGCATTAAAGATGTAGACCCCCATTGAGACCAGGGAGAAGTCGGGGTTGTCGGGCAATCCCGGCGGGTCTTTGGGTTTTTCGAGGAAATTTTCCACTTCGCTGGCTTCGTTGACCTTGAGAATACCGAAGGAACTGCCTTCAATGCGGGGCACCATGACTGCGGCTACGGTGAGGTCCGCCCCCTGGCGCAGGTGAAAGTCCAGCATCTCCCGGTAATTCATTTTGTAGACGTGATCGCCGGACAAGATCAACACGTGCCGGGGCCGCTCGGCTTCAAGAATAGTAAGATTCTGAAAGATGGAGTCAGCGGTGCCCCGGTACCAGCGACTTACCATGATTTGCTGGGGCGGCATGGAGTAAATGAACTCATCCAGGTCTGGGTGCATGATGTCCCAGGCTTGGCGAAGATGCTGGTCCAGGGAAAAACTGCCGTACTGGGTGAGAACGTAAATACGGCGGATGTCGGAATTAAGGCAGTTGGACAAGGTAAAGTCGATGATCCGGTAAAGGCTCCCGAAGGTGATGGCCGGCTTGGCCTTGTCCCGGGTCAGGGGAAAGAGGCGTTCACCCTTGCCGCCGGCCATAATGATGGTGGTGAGTTTCTTCAGCGGATCCGTCATTTAGCCACCAATTCTTTGACTTTTTCTTTCAATTCCGTGAGGTCTGAAGACTTTACCAGGTAAGCATCCGCGGCCCAACTCATGAAGCTTTCCTGGTATTGGTCATAGGCGGTATTCAGGATCACCGGCAGACCCTCCTTGAGTCCCAGGATGCGGGGCAGGGCCTCAAGGCCGTCCATGCCGGGCATGCGAATGTCTAAAATGACCAGATCCAAGGGTTCGGCTTCAACGATTTTCAGGGCATCCCGGGCATTGGTGGCGGTAATTACAATATATCCCTCCTCTTGCAACTCCTCCTGCAGAAGGGTACGGATATTTTCATCGTCATCCACCACCAGAATAGTTTTCATGAAACGCCTTTCTATACGCGGAATTTTTTTAAAAGTTAAGTCTTCTCGAAAGTGAGAGCAACCGAGGGAGAGAAAAATTCCCGCGCCAACTCAAGTACCCTCTGGGGGCTGCCAGTAAGCCTCTCCCAAAAACAGAGGCAATTCCGCCACACAGATGGGTCCCACCCGGATATCCCATCCCGTGTAACTGGCCAATTCTTCTTTCAGAGGCGCCACGACTCCAGGGATAATGAGCTGCCGGTGCCTAAGCTTCTTTGCCAGGTGATGGGTTTCCAACCCCTGGTCCAGGCGTTGGGGGGTGAAGCTGCGGTAGATCATGGACATATCTACTGTGTCCCCCCGGGTGTCCACCAACAGCAGATAAAAGGGGCTGACAGTGAGGGCCAGCAGTCCCGTTACCACCGCCAGGGTAAATTCACTGTTGCCAGTTACCAGGAGGGGAGCGTCGGGTCCCGGTTCGTTGATTTCAAACAGTTCCGGCGGCACCGGCCGGGGCAACTCCAGGGACTGCACCTCCGGCAGGATCTCCTGGGCCCGTACGGCCAAAGCCAGGGCCTGGCGCCGGGCGGGGCTGAGGGCCGGGCAGTCTTCGGGCTTGAGACTCCCCTCTTTAAGCCGGGCCGCTACTCGGATGCAATCGGGGCCACCCAGAGTCTGGCATTCCTCCGGGGTCAGGTAGGGGGCAATGTCGATCCGGTCCACATAGAGATTGGCTGTCAGCATGGTATCTCCCGCCTCGGTTGGCCTTAATCTAACCTAACAAGAAAGGTGGCGCAGGTCAATGGCTTATGGGCACAGGCAAATTTCCCAGGCGGTTTTGTAAGTGGTGATAAAGATATCCCGAGGTGTAATTAAATCTGCGGGCACCGAATAGATTTATTAACCCCAGACTCTATTTTGTTCCTTATCCTTTAATTGTACCGTAGTCTATTCCTAGAATTTTGCATCAGAGGGTCGCTTGACTCTGTGATCTTGAAACTTTGCCGTCTGCGCCGAAATTGCTTGATTTTTTTAGTAACTTGAGGTAAATAAATTATGTTAATTCATAAACCAGAAAAGATCAGCTTTCAAAGGAGTCGGGTCCAAGAGTAACCGGTTTGAATTAAAGGTAAAATTAGGGTAAAGGAGGCTCCTCCCATCCGTACCCGCGCGGTCGGCGAGAATGCCTGGTCTGATTTTTCATTTAACAATCACCCTTTACAACAGTCTTTACAACCTCTTAACCTTTACCCCCCCATCCATCCGTGGGTCCGGAAACCCTTGGTAATCACTTTATATGGCAGCCTGCACCCCATTTACCACCCTTATTTTACCTCACCTGACTCAACTGACACCTTATCAGGCCGGCAAACCTCTGGAAGAACTGGAAAGAGAAATGGGGCTCACCGATGCCATCAAACTGGCATCCAATGAGAATCCCCTGGGTCCTTCCCCCCTTTCCCTGGCCGCCATCCGGGACGCCCTGGGTTCCCTACACCGCTACCCCGACAGCCACGCCTATTATCTCAAGGAAGATTTGGCCCGCCATCTTGGATTATCATCCCAACAGTTAATCCTGGGAAACGGCTCCGACGAAGTCCTGGATCTGCTGGTCCGGGCCCTGGTACCCCCTGGGGGTGAGGTGGTTAGCACCACCCACACTTTTCTCATGTACGGCCTCATCACCCAGGCGGTGGGCGGCTTTTTCCGTCCAGTGCCCTTAAAAAACCTGCGGGTGGACCTGGCGGACGTGGCCCAGGCGGTTAGCCCCCAAACCCGGCTGATCATCCTGAACAATCCCAACAATCCCACCGGCACCGCCTTTAGGCGCCAGGAGTGGGAAAACTTTCTGGCGGCGATACCCTCCACGGCCACAGTGGTCCTGGATGAGGCTTACATCGACTTTGCCGATGACCCCGGCGTGCCATCCTGTTTGGATTATCTGTCTGAGGACCGCCCCCTGGTGGGACTCCGGACCTTTTCCAAGGCCTATGGCCTGGCGGGCCTGCGTATCGGATATGGCTTCGGCCCCAGCGAACTTATGGATTACTTAAACCGCCTGCGGATGCCGTTCAACGTCAATCGCCTGGCCCAGGTGGCTGCCCGGGCCGCGTTGCAGGACTCCGCCTTCCTGGCCCAAACCCGGGAGGTGGTCTTGGCCGGGAAAGAGCTCATCTGCCGGGAGCTTAAGCGCCTGGGTCTGACATTTGTGCCCAGCCAGGCCAACTTTGTGCTCATCCGGGTTCCCCGGCCGGGGCAAGAAGTTTATCAGGCAATGTTGCGGGAAGGGGTCATTATCCGGGCCATGGACGCATACGGTTTCCCTGACTATATCCGAGTCAACATGGGGCTGCCGCAGGAAAACCGGCGGTTCCTGGAGGCATTACAAAAGGTACTGGGGTCGTCGAACTGAGTGGCTCCCCGGGGAATCATCACCATTGACGGCCCGGCTGGCGCCGGCAAGAGCACGGTGGCCCGGCTTCTGGCCCAATCCTTGGGGTACCTTTACTTGGACAGCGGCGCCCTGTACCGGGCGGTGGCCTGGCAGGCCCTGCGACTTGGTCTGGATTTGGACCGCCCCGAGACCCTGACGGCCCTGCTTGAGGGTTTCAGTCCGGAGGTGATCGCCGATTCCAGGGGATTTCACCTGCTGATTGACGCCACCGAAGTGAGGGAGGCCCTCAGGACCCCGGCGGTGACCCGGGGGTCATCCAGGGTAGCCGTTTTGCCCTCGGTGCGCCGGTGGGTCAAAAAACGGTTGCGTCATTTGGCCCAAAATGGTGGGGTGGTTACCGAAGGCCGGGACATGGGCACCGTGGTCTTCCCGGAGGCCTCGCATAAATTTTATCTCTTTGCGGCCCTGACTACCCGGGCGGAGCGCCGGCGCCGGGAATGGCAGGGGGATGGCGACCCGCCCTCTCTGGCGGATATCATGGCGGAGATCGCCGCCCGGGACCTGCGGGATGAAACCCGGGAAGACTCGCCGCTGCGCGTCCCTGAGGACGCCTGCGTTATCGACACCACCGATTTGAGTATTGAAGAAGTAGTGCAGCAGTGCCTGGCACGGATCAAAGGTCTTGATCCGGCAGGTTGGAACCTAAACCCAGTAAACTTGTTTAAGGGGGCTAACATGGACGGTATGGAAAAAAATGAACTGACTAACCACACCAGGCCGGAGGAAACTGATTTAAACCGGCCCCAACCCGAAGAGGTCGCGTCATCGGCTCCGTCGCCTGTACCGGAACCTTCCACCGAGATGCCGGATATGGAATCCATGAGCGAACTCTACGAAGAAAGCTTGAGGCGCGTCCAGGAAGGAGAAGTTGTCAAGGGCCGCATCGTGTCCATCACTAAAGATTATGTCATGGTGGACATCGGCTACAAGTCCGAAGGGCAGATTCCAATCCACGAATTCACCACTCCGGAGGGTGAAATTACCGCCCGGGTGGGAGAAGACGTGGAGGCCCTGATGGAGAGCCGGGAAGATGAAGAAGGGGCGCTGATGCTCTCCAAAAACAAAGCCTCAAAGATCAAGGTGTGGGAAGAGGTCAGTTCCGCCTACCACAACGATGGCGAAGTAGAGGGCACCATCGTGGCCAAGGTCAAGGGAGGCCTTTCCGTGGACCTGGGAGGTATCATCGCCTTCCTCCCCGGCTCCCAGGTTGATTTGGCCCCCATGCGCCATACCGATCATCTCATTGGCCAGCGCTTTACCTTCAAGGTTTTAAAATTCAACCGCAAACGGCGCAATGTGGTCCTGTCCCGGCGAATCCTGATGGAGAAGGTCAAAAACGAGGCCAAAACCGCTCTGCTGGCCTCCCTGGAAGAGGGCAAAATCGTCGAAGGCGCAGTTAAGAATATCACTGATTACGGGATTTTCGTGGACTTGGGCGGTTTGGACGGACTGCTTCACATCACCGATCTTTCCTATGGCCGGGTGCGCCATCCCGCCGACCTTTTCAAAGTCGGAGACCCCATCACGGTAAAGGTCTTGAGCTTCGATCCGGAAAAAGAACGCATCTCCCTGGGTCTGAAACAACTCACGCCTGACCCCTGGACTGTGGTGGACGAAAAATACCCCCTGGCCAGCCGCGTCACCGGCAAGGTGGTCAGCCTTACCGATTACGGGGCCTTTGTGGAGCTGGAGCCGGGAGTGGAGGGGCTCATTCACATCTCCGAGATGTCCTGGACCCGGAAAGTGCGACATCCGTCCCAGGTGTTGAGCGTGGGGGATGTGGTGGAAGCCACCGTCCTGGAGGTAGAGCCCCAGCGAAAACGGATATCTTTAAGCTTGAAGCAGGTGGAACCCAATCCTTGGGAGGTCATCGGGGAAAAATATCCGGTGGGTTCGGTGATCGAAGGTAAAATTAAGAACATCACCGACTTCGGCATCTTCATCGGCATTGATGAAGGCATCGACGGCCTGGTTCACATCTCCGACATCTCCTGGACCAAGCGCTTCAAACATCCTTCAGAGTTATTCAAAAAGGGCCAGGTAATCCAGGCCAAGGTTCTCTATATCGACAAGGACAACGAGCGGTTCTCCTTGAGCATCAAGGACCTGACCCCCAACCCGTGGCAGACCATTGATCAGCGCTTCCCCATAGGCTCCGTGATTTCCGGCCCCATCACCAACATCACTGATTTCGGCCTCTTTGTGGAAGTGGAAGAAGGCATCGAGGGCCTTATCCACATTTCTGAACAGAGTCGGGATAAACAGAAGATGGCGGCCCTCAAGGTGGGGGACGTTATCCGGGCCAAAGTTATTCATAGCTCCTCCGAGGAACGACGCATCGGGCTGAGCATCCGGAAAATGGAAGCCGATGAGGAACAGTCCCACTACCGAGATTATCTCCACTCCCGCACCGAAGCCACCACGAACATTGGTGACTTGATCCGGGAAACCCTGGAAGAAAAGCAGGGCAAAAATAACGGATAACTTCGAATACTGGCAGGGGAGGTGAAAACTAGGGTGCTTTTCACCTCTTCGCTTTTTTCCCACGTGCCATTTGGCCCTGGATGGGGATCGCGGCGGACCCATGGATAATGAAACTGCTCCACTCAAAGCTTCTAAACGTCATCCTTGGCTGACCGGCTGCCTGGTCACCTTTCTGGTGGTCCTCTTTTTTGTGGGATTTTCCGGATTGGTTCTGGCACTCCTGGGGAAGGGCGGGTTCTTTGCCTCCCGGGAACGGGTCGGAGTAGTGGAGATCAAAGGAGTCCTGACCGACTCCCGCACCATTATAAAGCAACTGGACCGTTATCGGGAAGACAGCAGCATCAAGGCTATTGTGTTGCGCATCAACTCCCCGGGCGGCGCCGTGGGGCCCGCCCAGGAAATCCTCCGGGAAGTGGAGAAAGTTCGGGAAAAGAAAAAGATCGTAGCCTCCCTGGGGACCGTGGCCGCCTCGGGGGGCTACTACATTGCTTCCGGGGCCGATATTATCATGGCCAATCGGGGCACCGCTACCGGCAGCATCGGCGTGATCATGCAGTTTGCCAACGTGGAGGGCCTGACCAAAAAGCTCGGGCTGGACTTATTCAACTTGAAGGCCGGGCGCTACAAAGACGCGGGGACGCCTTTCCGCCCCATGAGCCCGGAAGACAAGGCCTATCTCCAGGGGGTTATCGATAACATCTACGAGCAGTTTTTAAGCGACGTAGCCCGCAACCGCAAGATTCCCTTGGTAAAACTGCGCACCTTGGCGGAAGGCAAAGTTTACACCGGCGAGGAAGCCAAACAGATCGGCCTCGTGGATGACTTCGGCAACCTTCCGGATGCCATCGATAAGGCTGGCCGCTTGGGGGGCATCAAGGGCAAGGTGGAGGCCGTTTACCCCGAAAAAGAAGGCTTTTCCTTGCTGCGCTTTCTCCTGGGCCAGGACACCGAAGACACCCTGACCCAACTGGTCTTTCCCTATCCTGAACCGGCGTTCCTGCCGGGATGGATCCGGTAACACCAGATAACGCTGCCACGATTTTACCAAAAATTAATTACTGATTCGGGCCAAGTCTTGAATCAGCCGCGCTGAGGATTCTTGCAACTCACCCCCTGGGACCATGCTCATGCTTTTATTTATTATTGTTTTTAACTAGATGTTTGAAAAAGACCTGAACAAATTTGCCAGAAACTACTTCCCATAAGGAGAAACGCAAAGGAGATTCGTCTGGGAACTCGGAAGTGAAAGCAAAGAACAGTTCCTGGGAGAGCTTCGTTAACCCTGGCTCTAAGCCCTTGATAACCCTGTGGGACTCCTGCCCGGGTAAGTCAAATAGGCGGCAGGCCAACGGTCGGTCAGGAAAGATAAGACATTCGCCAAATTCGCTAAGGGGACATAAGATCTGTGCCTGCCTGTAAATCTGAGCGAACTGGTTGCTTGAATAATCCCCTTTGTGATTGTTTTGCAGGGCTTTTTGGGCCCCTCCCGCTCCCAGGGCTCGCTGAATGACAGTTTGGCGCGTCCTCCGTCCCAAGGTAGTGTTCATAATATGACTTATAAAAGCCGACTCAATAAAGGTCATGCTTACCAGCTCACGGCAGCAATCCATATGCCCCTGTCCGCAGAGAGCGGGTTTTCCATGATGAGCGAGGTCCTCGTCAACCTCTCCCCGTAACGCCAGATAATCCCTGAAAAAGGGAAATAGATCCACCAGATGTTTGGTCTCCAAGGAGGGCTCCCGGATAGTTAGGGGCCGTTCCTTTTTGCCGTATTTCCGCAGAAACCACCATTGATCAAAATTGGCCGGCTGCGACCTAAGTCCTTTGAGTCTCTTGCCAGCGAGTTTATGACCCAGACCTTTACGCAGGAGATAGGCAGTGACCACCGTGCCGGTCCGGCCAATGCCATGACGGCAATGCACCAGCACTTTCTTCCCCAGGAAAAGACATTCATCCAGCCAATCCAGAGCCTTTTCCAATTCCCGCAGATCCGGAGCCTCCTCATCCGGGATGGGGAAAAAATACACTTCAAAACCGGCGTCGGCTTCTATCCAGTGTAAATCACAAAACTCGCCGCAAAGATTCATGACTGCCTGGATTCCTTGGCGCCGTAATGAATCCAGGTCTTCGTATGACATGGGCGCCTGGCCTACCGCCAGGCTGTCCGTCAGCCAATTCAGTCTATAGCGCTCTTTCATTACGTTGAGGTTGGTCATCTCCGTGCTTGGTCTGGTTTTGGCTTTAACCCAATGTCATCAAATGTTGTTAACATACCTGCCATAGCGTTGCTGAAAATCCTGTGCCAGGCTAAATGCCTGATCTTCATTGGCAAGAGCAATGTCCAGGAGGGAGATTTTCCCATGGAGGAGACCCAGAAGAGAAAGGCGAGGAAGCAATTGGCGGGCGTCTTGCCGTTCCAAGCGAGCATCCAGCAAGTCGCCTCGGGTTCGGACGACAAAGCCGGCCCACTCCAAGACCATCTTGATTAACCGAATCCGCCACAGCCGTTTTTCAAAATCCCCTCCGCCCCCTTTGAAGCGAAAGGTGATATAATTGGCTTCTGCTTCCTGGCTGCACAGGGTGTCCAGCACGGCGAAATGATAGCCGAAACGCAGCGTCAGGTGCAGGTAATTCTTGGAAATGATCGCATAGCTGGCCAGCGTCTTACCTCGAATATTGATCAGTCCGGCGCTTAGGCGGTCAAGCTCCTCCCAGTCGAGGTGAACCAGACCTTTATGCCAGACGACATCGGGATGGCTTAAGCCCTCCCACCAAGCCCGCATGGGCTCACAGGCAATGAGCTGAGGGTCTATGGTCTTGCCCTCTTTGGCCCTCGGGGAGAGGCCTCCTTCCAGATCCAGGATATACATAACCAGGGGCAAATCAGTAGCCAGCCGCCGGGCCTGGGCCAATCCCCGGCCGCTGCGGCCAACCAAAGAAAACATTTCAGTCATGCCTTTTTCGTGGGCAAACCGCACTACATCGTGCAGACTCCGGCACCCTTGAGGGCTGAAGTCAGCCGACGCCGGATCAGTGAGATGCAAGGGTGAAATGAATGCCATCATCTTCCGCAAGCGCCTGGAAAATGGGGTGTCTAAGGGGACCGCGACGCCGGTTGCATATTTTTTAAGGCTGTCCACCTGTCCCAGATATATCCGGCAATGACTGGCGTCCACCGTTACCATCTGGCCTGGAGTCAGGCGCCGGGTAGCCTCTAAGGTTCCCACCATGACCGGCAGACCACATTCCCTAGCCACCGCGGCAAAGTGACTGGCCCGGCTGCCGCCATCGGCCACTGCGGCCTGCAGCCGGTCAATGATGACGGCGAATGCCGGGGTTAAAGTGGGGGCCACTAACACCGCTCCCGGGGGCACTCCCCCCAATTCCTTCTCATGGTTTACCAGGCATACCTGACCCATCCCCAGGCCGGGACTGGCAGTAACTCCTCCCTGCAGAAGAACGGGGTGACTATTATCGATAACCTCCACCGGTTCCTGAAACTCTTCGGAGTAATCCCGGGATAAGTTTAGAGGCCTGGATTGCAGGAGAAACAGCCTCCCCTCTTTATCCTGGCACCATTCCAGATCCTGGGGGCCACCGGCCGTCTTTTCCAAAGCCATGCCCCATTTGGCCAAAGTTAAGGCGGCTTCTGGTGACAGACAACCGTGGCCAGCCTGCATAACGCAATAGGGACTAGCCACAGTTTCAATAAGTCTGGGGGGGGCCTGCCTGCTCAAATAATGCACTTCGGAAATGGCGCTGCCGTCCATCAAACGGCCGCCCAAGCCGGGGATGGCGTAAATTACCAGACAGTTTTCTCCGGTTTCCGTGGACCTGGGTTCCCGGGTGTATACCACCCCGCTTACTGCCGGGTCGATCAACTCCAGGATCAGGACTGCCATGGGAGTTTCCTGGTCGGCCAATCCGCTGCGGATGCGATAAGCCACCGCCCGGGGGGAATATTTGCTGGCCAACACCTCTTTATAGGCAGCAAAGACCTCTTCTGATGGAACTCTCAGGATGCTGGAATACTGGCCAGCAAAGGACGCCTCCCCATCTTCGCACAAAGCGCTGCTGCGCAATACCCAGGGGCCCAGTAAGCCTTGCCTCCGGCAGTCATCCAATCTATTGGCGATTTCTCCGGTTACCTCGGGTGGTAGCTCGCCCTCCCGGATCATCGACTCCATTTCTTGGGAGAGCCCTGACAGCCGCTCCCAGTCATCCAGCCGCACTTGGGCCAGAAGTTCGTCCAGGCGGTGACGCAGATGGTTATACTGTAAAAAACGATGAAAACTCCGGGTTGTGACCACAAATCCCCGGGGACCGGGAAGACCTGTCTCCCGAAACAACCAGCCAAGGGTGCAGGCCTTGCCCCCCGCCAGCTCCGGGGCATCTGCGGCTGCTGACAGAGTGAGGGTGTAGGGCGGGAGGGTATCTCCCTCGGGCAAGCCTGTCTCCATTATTGATGATTCCAGATGGTGGAACCGGTCTTCCAGACCCTGGTAGGCTGGCGGATGCATGGCCAACAAAGATCGAATCATTGACCCCACGGACCAGCGCAGGGCTCTAACCAGACTATCGATCCGGGCCCAATCAACCTGCACTCCCCCGTGCAGGATCTCATCCAGATCAGTGATGAGTTCCAGGCTCTTTTTGTCGTGGCGCAAAAGCTCCTTAAAGGCCTCATACTTCAACCGCAGGAGTTTGCCCGGTGCGAAGACCTGCAGAGTCCAGTAATTGAATAGCTGTCTGAGATACATGCTTTGATTAAGCTACCGGAGAGGGGCTAGGGGCTGACCCAGCGTTTGTTGCCACTGGAGGCGTTGGTGGGGGCTTGACCCCTCAAACACCATCAGAGGCGGCAGAAGATTGCTATAGTAATTGCCATAATAAGTCTTTTCCTATTCGAGAGCCTCATGAGCCAGCTATGATTGTCATTCTGACTCATCTTCGACAGTTGCAAAAAAATAGTTTTTGATTATCAATAGGTTATGTCTTGTGAACAAAGCTTTACCACTACGCGCTACTGCTCAGCGGGTCGGGTGCCGCTCCCGGTTTCAGAGGGGTA
>JBMORG010000027.1:0-481078 GCA_049322355.1 Thermodesulfobacteriota bacterium
CCTTAGCCCCTCCCCCACGTCCCCTCCCCCAATCCCATAAATTGGTACATAGGCGGTGATACAGCGTCCCGCCTGTGCTTTGCATATGACAGGAATTGGTGCCTTATTGAGCGCAGCGAAGCATCTCGTCTTTTGAGATTTTTCGGTCGCCCTCAGCTCTCTCAGTCAGAATGAAAATCACAGGTGGCTCATGAGGCTCTGGCTCTCGAATAGCAAAAAACTTTTGAGCCTCTTGCAAAAGTCACCCAAGACCAGATATTTTTCTTGGGTACTTAAGTAAAAGCACCGGTGGCACAGGGTTTCCAGCCTATGCAAACGCAGGCTAAAGCCTGCGGCTACATTTTGCCTGAGGCTCTTTTGGCAATTGCTATAGGTTTTAGAAAAGACAAGTGGGGTGGGCACTGCCCACCATTTGCTTTAAATTTTTCCAGCTTTTGGGTTTACAGGACAGGGATTCGTGATGCGACATGAAGTGCGGACAGCCGAGGGCGGCCGTCCTACATGAGATTTTCGAGGTCCTTTAATAGAACCGCAGGCGGAGTCGCTTCTGCCGCTGGGCCCCTCACCGTGGTGAGCAATTCGGACTATTTCCGGGCGGCTCTCCGGCGGGCGGCTTCGTAAGTGTCAGTGATGATGCTGGCCGAGAGGCGTTCCATGGCGCGGCTCATCCCCTGGGCCAGGCCCTGGGGGGTCTTTTCGGGCATGGGTTCCACGGCCCGGTAGTTTTTCTGGAAGACCACCCGCTGGGGCAGCTCTTCGGCGCTCACATCCAAGAGGGTGACATTGACGGCCAGGGCTGCCTTCCAGCCGTCGGGCTCATCCAGCTCCTGAAATTCCTCCACCCCCCCCTCCAGAAAAAAGCGGTATTTGCCGGTGCTGTTGGGGCCGAACACCGCGCTGAACAGGCGGGAGTCCCGGAAGTCCCGGAGGAGATAGTCGGTGACCAGGTAGCCGGGATTGGCCCGCCAGCGGCTGTAATTATAAGTGGCGCTCTTATAAGGCTGGGGCTGATAGACCATGGCATTGGTGTTGAAGGCCTGGGCCACGGAGAATAAACCCACCTTGATGGTCTCGGGGTTCTTGGTCTTGGCGGCCACCACCGGGGCCGGATAATCCAGCATATACTGGTTGACCAGCATGGGGGGCTTGCCGCAACCTAATGGCAACAGGATCAGCGCGGCCACTAATAAAAGGAGAATCCGGGGCCGTATCGTCAACCGGGAAAGACGGGGTTGCCTAAAGCGACAAGTCGCGGGCATGGGGGCAGTCATGGCCTTCATTCATTCCACCTTTTCTTGGGGGGCTTGCCGAACAAGAGGTCCGAGGGGCGTTCATAAATTCTCTGGACGAGCATCTCCAGGGTTTCGGAACTCTGCTGGAGCCTGTTTTCGGTGACTTGCAACTGTTGGAGGAGCTCCCGGGCGCTTCCCACGGTGGCCGGGAGTTTCATGGCCAGAACCTGGTCGTTGACCGTGGTTAGCAAGGTCCGGGCCCCCTTGAGGGTCTCCCGGGTTTCGGACAGGATTTGATCCAGGTTGACGCTGGCCAACATTTTGTCAGCCCGGGCGGTGAGGCGGTCCAGGTTGCCCGCTGAGGAATCCAGCCGGGCCATAATGCTTTTCATCTCCTTGCCTTTGAGAAATTCTTCCATGGACTTGGCGGTGGCGATCAACTGGCTGGAGATCCCCTGGGTGTCAATCTCATTGAACTTCTTGACGATCTCGTTGATGCCGGACACCAGCCGCTGGATTTCTGAGGGACGGGTGGCAATAATGGGATATTCCGAGGGAAAATCGATCTTGGGGGCGAGGTCCGGCTCTCCGGGTTGCTTGAGGTTCAGCTCCACGAACATGATGCCGGTGATGCCCGCGGCCTTGAGCTGGGCCACGGCATTTTTTTGCAGGTCATCCCTCATGTTGATCTTCATGACCACGCCGATGAGACGGTTGTCGGGGGCGACCCGGATGGTTTCCACCCGGCCCACTTCGACGCCCCGGAACTTCACGCTGGAATCCACCTGGAGGCCCTGCACCGACTCATCGAAAAAAGCTTCGTAGGTGCGGCCCTTCTGGAAATAGCTGGTGGCGCCCACCCAGATGATGGAAACGACGCCCAGGACGACGCCCAGGATCACAAAGATTCCGATAATCAGATTGGTCTTTTGTCTGGCCATGTCAGGTTCCTTGGGACCCGGGTCCGGAGGCTGGCCGGCGATTGAAGAAGTTCACCACCCGGGGGTCGGTGGAGTGGTCCTTGAGCTCCAGGGGGTCGCCTTCGGCAATGATGCCCTTGGCGCCTTTATCCAGCATGATCACCCGGTGGGCGATGTTGAAAATGGATTCCAGTTCATGGGTGACGATGACCATGGTGGTTCCCATCCCGGCATTGAGACTTTTGATCAGGTTGTCCAGTTCCACCGAGGAGATGGGGTCCAGCCCGGCGGAGGGCTCATCAAAGAACAGGACCGTGGGGTCCAGGGCCATGGCCCTGGCCAGCCCCGCCCGCTTTTTCATGCCTCCCGAGATTTCCGAGGGCAGGTGGTTTTCGTAGCCTTCCAGGTTGACCAGACCCAGCTTCATCTTGACGATGAGATCGATGGTGTCCGGGTCCAGGTCGGTGTATTCAAAGAGAGGCAAGGAGACGTTTTCCGCCAGGGTCATGGAGCCGAAGAGCGCCCCGGACTGAAAGAGGACCCCCAGGTTCATGCGCACCCGGCGTAAGATACGGTCGTCATCCGTATTAATGTTGACGCCATTGAGCAGGACTTTACCGGCGGCGGGTTTATAAAGGCCGATCATGTGCTTCAGCATGGTGGATTTGCCACAACCGCTGCCTCCCAGGATCACCAGGATTTCTCCCTGATTAACCTGGAAGCTCACCCGGTCGAAGATGGTATTATCGCCGAAGCGGGCGGTTAACTGGTCGATGACGATGACCGGGGTAGATGATGAATTTCCCATAATTTTACTATCGGCCTGATACCACAAAGCTGTCTGGCATTGGCAAGCTTGAGCTTGCGCAGATTAAAGCCTGCGACCACATAATGAATGGAAATCCTTAAGAGATCAAAGTCTTATACTCTCCGTCTCCGGCTTGGCCTCAGATGTGAAGATACTGAAACACCAGGGCGAAAGCCGAATCCGTAACAATAATCAGAAAAATCGCCGCGACTACTGCGGAGGTGGTGGCGGAGCCCACGGCCTCGGCCCCGCCCCTAACCTGAAAGCCGCGCTGGCAGCCAATCCCGGCTATGAGCACGGCAAAGACCCCGGACTTGATCAGGCTGGTGATGATATCCATGAGGCTGAGGCTCCTCTGGGTTTCCTTCAAATAGGTGTAGACGGTCAAATCGAGCCCCAGGACCCCCACGATGACGCCGCCCAGGATGCCGAAGAGGTCGGCGTAAATGGTGAGCAGCGGCACCACGATCATGGCCGCCAGAACTTTAGGGACGGCCAGGAAGCGGACGGGGTTGAACCCCATGGTGATGAGGGCGTCCACTTCCTCGTTGACCATCATGGTGCCGATTTCCGCGGCAAACGCCGATCCCGACCGCCCGGCCACCAGGATGGCGGTCATGATGGGTCCCAGTTCCTTGACGATGGCGATGGCCAACAGGGAGGCCACGTAAATATTGGCCCCGAACTGTTTGAGTTGGAGCGACGACATGAAGGCCAGGATGAGGCCCAACAGGAGGCTGATTAGACCCACGATGGGCAGGCCTTCCACACCGGCCCGCTTCATGTAAAAGAGCACGTCATTCCAGCGCACCGCCCAGGGGCGGAACAGGGCGTGGGTCAAAGCCCCTAAGAGTTCCCCCAAAAAGATCAACACCTGTTTGAAGTCATTGAGCATCGCCAGGGTTGAATCACCCACCTGTTCCAGGAAATTACCGGTTTTGCGGTCGGTGATCAGCGGCGGGACGGCAAGGGCTTTGGGGTCGATGAGGCCCATTATTCCCCGGGCCTTATCGCTTAGATTGACGAGTTCGCAGGTTATGGACCGGGCCCGGACTTCCTGCTCCAGTTCAATTAGGGCCAAAGCCCCGGCGCTATCCAGAAAGTCGACGCCCGCCAGGTCAACTGTCAGGGCCGCAGGGATTAGTTTTTGGATAAGGCCCTGGACCTGGGTGGTGAAAGCCTTAAGGTTATCCAGGGCAATGCGGCCGGAAACCGCAAAGGTGACTTGTCGGCCCTTCTCGCCCTGCACTTCGACGGCATAGCCCGGCGTCGCCACGCTAAAGTGTTCCCTCTTGCGGGCGACAGGTAGTGACCTGAGGCAGGGCGGTGATGAGCAATCTGGCAACCTTCATATAATTATGGACGACATCAGGTGTTCAAATCCATGGCAAGGAAATCTTTGTCCGTGAGGTCCCATCTTTTTTTCGCATCTTCGGAATTGATGGCGATGACCACCAGCCCGATTACATTAGCCTCCCGGACAAGTGGGGCGGAGATAATATATAGTTGAGAGCCGTCCTGCAAATAGAATCGCTGCTGCTGAATCTTTTTGCTGTTGACGGTCTTGGTTATCAGGTCATAACTTGAGAAATTTCTTCGGTTATTGCCGGACTTGGAAGGGTATGCCGCCAGGGCCTCGCCTTGTGCGTCCAGGACACCGATTCTAAAAGGACACAAGCTACACAACTTAACGGCCGGGGATTCAACTTTTTCCAGGGTCGCGGTAATAGCCGGGATGTCTTTTCGGGCCACTGGTTCCATAAGGGGCGTGGAGAGCTTGGACAGACAATCCTGGATTTCTTTCTTAAAGGTGGCGGCTCCGGGACTCAGGGGGGCTTGTTTGGTCTGGCAGCCGCATAAAAGTATGGCCGCAACCACCAGGGCCAACCCGAGTTGGGCGCTCAACTTGAATTCCTTAATCAAACGGACAGTTTTCATAATTTTCTCAATTTTTTCTTTTATCTTTGTTTACTTATACATTTTTACAAGCGGCCTGACAAGAGCATCCTTAGAAAATTCAATCTCATACGTGGAATAATCTAACATTCTGATTTGGCAGGAAGTCTTAAAAATAAAGCGTGTCTGGATGGTGAGACCCCGGATGCAGTTGACAAATAAAGAAAAAAAAGTTATTGGCATTGGTGAAGATTACTCTGGGGCAATGGAATCCAGCCCCAGGGGCGTCAATTACTCCATACTCCGGGAGGAAGGGTATGCCGGGTTTCAAGGGTGCGAAACCGTGGCAGCGTGGTCTCCGCAGTGGCAGAGGATGGGGCGACTGCCGCCGGGAGGGCGATTATGGATTCCCTGGATACGGTCCGGCCATGTGGTGGGACATTCCGGCTGCCAGGTCGTATGCCACCGAGGAAGAAGAACTGGCGGATTTGAGGTGTAGGGCCCAATTGTTGACCAGGGAACTGGCCATGGTCCAGAAACGCATCGCCCAGTTGGAGCAGGACGAGGACCGGACCCTGGATGGTTAGGGGCTTTGCCGGGCTTGCCCCTTACCTGCAGCCGATTTTGCGATAGCGACCTTCAGGTTTTTCTGACGCAAAATCCAAACACCAAGACACCAAGATCACATAAGGCCTAGAAATCTCAGTAGCGGAGCAACACCCCTATTTGGGATTTCGATGGAGGCCTATGTGCTCTTTGTGTCTCGGTGGTTAACTTTTAGGGCATTTCCTTGGTTTCGGCCTGAGCCAGGGCCAGCTTGGCCTGGAGCAATTTGCGGTACTTATCCGCGGCCTTGGTCAAATCTTTGGCCACCATGGCTTTGAGGAGATCGCCCTCCAGTTCGGCCACGTCCAGGCGCTGGTAATAGTCCATGGTCTCCTTAAGGTGGGCCAGGACGATCTTGCCCGTCAAGAGGGGATGGTTGTTGGTGACATTGGCGTCGGCAAAGCGGGTGCCATGCTCCAGCTCCACTTCCAGGCCGGTGACGAAGTCCTCCAGGGGGATGTTCATGCCTTCGGTGTTGACCTCTTTAAGAATTATCCCGGCTTCTTCAGGCAATACCTTGCCATCCGTAACCTTGGTCCAATCCCGAATGTTGAGGGCCTTGCAGACTCGCTGCACTTCCTCCACGGTAACATATACTGGCAGTTCCATGCTGGGCTCCTTTCTGGGTGATTGGTATGCTGCTTTAAAGCCTAGCGCCGCAAATACCTCCCCCTTGCTGTTTTTAAATCCCCCCAAACCCCCCTTTTTCAAAGGGGGGCTTTAAGCACCTAAAATCCGATCCGACCTTAAGTTTTTTTGCGGTTTGCTACCGCACCATTTATGCTAAGTTCGGTTTCAAAAACAACAAACCCATTATTTTTTAAACCGAAAACCGCAAACTGCAAACCGAAAACGGTGCTAAAGTCGTTTAAAGTCGAAATCTGCCTGGGCCAGGTCGTTTTTCAGGGCGCCGATATCTTTCTTTGCTTTGATGGCGGCCTGGATTTCGGCGCTGCCCCGGATGTCGCCCAGAAGAATGGCCCCCGCCAGACAATTATCCTGAATCACCAACTTGCGATAGGTCTTTTTAGCCGTATCCTGGTGGATAATGGCTTCCAGCTTGCCGTCGGCATCGATGTCGCCGGCGGCCACCAGGTCAATGCCCACCACCTTGAGGACATTGGACGGCAAGGTGCCTTCGTATTTCGCTGCCTGCCCTGCCATGGCGGCGCCGGCCACCTGGCCCTGCTCCTGGGCGGCGGGCCAGATCCCATACATCCGCCCCCGGTGCTCGATGAGATCGCCCGCAGCATAAATGCCATCCCGGGAGGTTTTCATGGTGTCATCCACTTTAACCCCTTTGTCCACTTCCAGTCCCAGGGCTTGGGCCAAAGTGAGGTCCGGGCGCACGCCGGCGGAAATGAGCACCAAATCGCCCGTGATTTTCTCGCCCCCTTTCAGACAGACCTGAAGGCCATCCGCCATGAGAACGATCTCTTCAGTGGTGGCTCCCAGATGGAAGGTGAAGCCCATTTCTTCCATCTGCTGCTGGAGGAGGGCAGCGCCGGGTACATCCATCTGCCGGGGCAGGAGCCGGGGGAAAAACTCCACCACGATGACCGCAAGCCCCAGTTTGCGCAGGCCGTTGCCGGCCTCCAGCCCCAGGAGGCCGCCGCCGATGAGCACCGCGGTTTTAGCCTTAGCCGCAGCCTCTTTGATGCGATCGGCGTCCGCCAGGGTTTTCAAGGTGAACACCCCCGGTGAGTCCGCTCCCTTGATGGGCGGGATAAAGGCTTTGCCCCCGGTGGCCAACAGGAGCTTGTCGAAGAAAAAGCTCCCCTTGTCGGTCTCTACCACCTTTTGGAAGGCGTCGATCTTGGAAACCGGGGTGGCCAGATGCAGATCGATCCGATGCTGGTCATACCAACTCTGGGGGTGAATGATGATCTGGTCCGCCTGTTTTTCCCCCGCCAGGTACTCCGGCAGGGCAGGCACATAGTAGAAGGGCCGGTCCTCCCGGGAAAAGATGGCGATTTTCCCCTCCCGGTCGTATTTTCTAATATTTTCCGCCGCGGCATTGCCGGCCACACCATTACCGAGGATCAAATATGCGGTCATGCATAATCCTTTGAGTAGCTAATTTCCGCAAATGGACCGGAGGCTACGGTTAATCCTAACGGACATCTGGCATGAGCCCCAGGTGAAAGAGACAGGGCCATTTCGTAACCAAAATGACCCTGTCTCGACAGGAAGTCCGGCCACCTATTGTTCAGGTAATCACGGCGGAGAGTCAAAACAAGCTCCTGGATTCTAAATTTTTTCGTCGTCGTTGCCTGCACCGATCACCGGCAAAATCTTTTCCACATTAAAGAAGACCAGGAAGCGAGGACCCTCCTTCTTTTCCTGTTCCCCCGGATAAGTCCGTCGCCGCAAGGCATATAGGAGATCGGTATCCTGCTCTTCCCGGATTTTAGAGAGATAAAGCCTTTTGCCTTTGTAGCCAGGACCGGTTTCCAAAAAGAGATAGGCCGCCTGGGGGTTGGATTGGAGATTGTTGTGGGTCAGGCGGTGGGGCATGATGAAGGCTACGGTACCATCGTCCATGACGTGGGGCCGGGAAAAAACCGCCACATTAACCCTCCCGGAGGCGTCGGCTGTGGCGATAAAACCATGGCCTTTGGTAGTATCAAAATAGTTTTTTAAGTCCACGTACGGGCTCCTTTTAACTTTTCCAAGAAAAGACCTGATTATGTTCTCAGCTGGCTGGGCCCTGGAGCAAAGCCCTTCCAATTGCGGTAAGTACAAATCGGTCCTCCTGCTGCATAAGAAGTCCGGCCCCAATCAGCTCCCGGATGGCGGTCTTGATCTGGAATGGACGCAATCGGGTTTCCTGAGCCATTTCGTCAATGGTGGCGGGATTTCCACACACCTGAAGGATCATTATGGCGCTGGGAGACAGAGTCCCATCGGGCTTGACACACATGGCCTTGTTCCCTAGATCTGCTTCTTGCAGAAATACCAGTCTTTGCAGTCATAACCCTCTTTAAGGCGCGCTTCGGCCAACTCCTGGGTCCGGGGCGGCGGGACGATTACGGGTTCACCCGGTTGCCAGTTGGCCGGGGTGGCCACACCGTGGGCATCGGTGGCTTGCAGAGCCTGAATGAGCCGCAGGAATTCCCCCATATTGCGGCCGGTGGACAGGGGATAGTAAACCATGGCCCGGAGGATACCCTTGGGGTCAATGATAAACACGCAGCGGGAAGTTTCGGTCTTGCTCTCCCCGGGCATCACCATGCCATAGAGGGTGGCGACTTTGCGGTCCAGGTCAGCAATGACCGGAAAGGTGATCTTAACGCTGAAATTGGCCTCAATGTTCCGCATCCAGGCGATATGGGAGAAGACGCTGTCAATACTCAGACCCATCAACTCCACATTAATTTTTCGGAACTCTTCGGCCATCTGGGCAAAGGCCACGAATTCGGTGGTGCACACCGGGGTGAAATCCGCAGGATGAGAAAAAAGAATCAGCCAGTTCCCCTGAAAATCTTCCAGACGGATCATGCCCATGGTGGTTTCGGCCTCAAAGGTGGGGGCGGGCTCGCCGAGCCGGGGCAACTGCGTCAACTCTTTTACGTGTAGGGTCAAAGTGTCTTCCATCGCTTATCTCCTTAATTCTAAGTTTAATTTTTGTGAACAGCCGGTTAAATGGTCTTTTAAAATTTTTTAATAAGAATTATCAATTAAGAACTGTTATTATAGTTGTCAAGAGGTGGAGGGAGGTTTTTATTCCTGAGTCTGACGGTTCGCCGGCATCGCCAATATTATGGTTTCCTGAAATTTTTATTTGGAGTTTTTGGCTAATACACCATAGAATGAGAGCGGGCAATGGAAACCCAAGGTTTTCCCCTTCGGTAATTGAAAGATTTTATTATCCTGAAGTAACAAGAGTTGTGGTACAAGAAAGCAGGTTATGCTGGCGGGATATAATGGGCGGTGAAATCAGCGCTAGACGAATTAGGCGCTCCTTGATGGTCGTGGTGGTTGTGGCCATGCTGGCCTCCGGGTGCGTCAAGGTGGGGCCGGACTTCGCGAAACCTGACGCCACGGTGATGCCGAACTGGTTGGAGACCGGGAGCTATAAGCAGCTAACATCCAAGACCGAGGATTATCACGATTGGTGGCGGACATTCAATGACCCAGTCTTGAATAAGCTGATCCAAAATGCCTACCAGCAGAACTTACCCTTGCGCGTTGCCGGGGTGCGCGTTCTGGGGGCCCGGGCCCAACTGGGGGTGGCCATTGGGGAACTCTATCCCCAATCTCAGAAAGCTGTCGGTGAGGTAATGAAAAACCGCATCAGTCAAACCAGCCCCACCGGAGGCACGGGCGCCCCCACAAATTTCTGGCTGTCCCAAATCGGGCTTTCCGCCGGTTGGGAAATCGACTTTTGGGGCAAGTTTCGCCGGGCCGTGGAGTCCGCGGATGCCAGCCTGGTGGCCACGGTGGCCGACTATGACAACGTTCTGGTCAGCCTCACCAGCGATGTGGCCACCGCCTATATCCTCTACCGGACCCTGGAAAAGCGGTTGAGCATTACCCGCCAGAACGTAGAGGTCCAGAAGAAAGCCTTGGAGATTGCCACGGCCCGGTGGCAGGGGGGGACCACGTCGCTGCGGGATGTGGAGCAGGCCTTGACAGTGTTGAACGGCACTGAGGCCAATATCCCCACCCTGGAGTCCCGGGCCCAGCAAACCCAAAACGCCCTCTGCATTCTCATGGGCATGCCGCCCAGGGACTTAGGGCCTTTGTTGGGATCCAAATCCGATATCCCCGCACCGCCGCCCCAGGTGGCGGTGGGCATTCCGGCGGACCTGATGCGGCGGCGGCCGGATATCCAGAGCGCCGAAATGCGGGCCGCGGCCCAATGTGCCCAAATCGGCGTCACCAAAGCCGAACTCTTCCCGGCCTTCTCTTTGACCGGCGCCTTTGGTTTCCAGGCCAGCACCGTGCCCCCGTTTGAACTGGCCAATATGGTCGACTGGCGTAGCCGCGCCGGTGTCATAGGACCCTCCTTCCAATGGAATCTCTTTAATTATGGCCAGATCACCAACCAGGTGCGGTTTCAGGATGCCCGGTTTCAAGAACTGCTCATTGCCTATCAGAACACGGTGCTCCAGGCCCAGAGGGAAGTCGAGGACGCCCTGATCGCTTTCTTGAAATCCCAACAGCGGGCAGAGAAGCTGGCAGAGGCCACCGCCGCCGCCAAGAAGTCTATGGACCTGGCCATGCTCCAATATTCTGAGGGCATCACCGATTTCACCACCGTTTTAACCGCAGAACAAAACCTCTTAGCCTACCAGGACAGCCTCGCCAGTACTTTGGGAGACATCTCCGGCAACCTGGTGGCGGTTTACAAAGCCATGGGCGGCGGTTGGCAAATTCGGGAAGGGCAGGATTTTCTGCCGGAATCCATTAAAGAGACCATGGCGAAGCGCACCAACTGGGGGAAGTTGATTACACCGACAGCTTTTGTCCCGCCCAAGCCGGAGGATCGCAAACCTGATATCCGCTTGCCTGTATGGTAGTCATGGCTTCAGAGACACCATCACATTGTTAGGGGCTCTCGGCGGCGCCTGACTTTTTGGAGCCTCAAGCGACAAAGAGGCGATAACGGCCTGTCAGGGAAGGATAAAAAGGGATTCGAGAAAATGGTTGAAGGAAACAGCAACGCGTTCCGCAATCACGGTCGGGCGCCCGGAATGGCGCTGGCAGTAACGCTTCTGGTCATGGCCCTGGCCTGTGGTGAAAGAAATACTTACGTGCCGCCGCCGCCTCCCAAGGTAACGGTGAGTCACCCGGTAAAAAGGCCCGTGACCGATTACCTGGAATTCACCGGTAATGCCGTGGCCTTGAACACCGTGCAACTGGTGGCCCGGGTGGAGGGCTACCTGGAAAAGATCTTGTTCCAGGATGGGGAGTCAGTAAAAAAGGGCAGACTATTGTTCCTCATCCAACAGGATCAATATAAAGCCGATCTCCAGAAGGCCAAGGCCTCGGTCCTGGCCGAAAAAGCCCAACTGGAGCACGCTCAAACCGAATATGTCCGTTACGCCAAACTTCGCAAGCAGCAAGCCGCGGCCCAAACAGATGTGGACCGCTGGCACTATGAGCGGGACTCCCGCAAGGCCGCGGTTATGGCCGCCGAAGCCCAGGTCGAACTGGCGAAACTTAACCTGAGCTACACCCGGGTCACCGCGCCCTTTGACGGGCGTATGGGACGCCACCTCAAGGACGTGGGCGAATTGGTAGGCGCCGGCACCAAAACCGTTCTGGCCGAAATTAACCAGATTGCCCCCATCTACGTCTATTTCCCCATCAACGAGCAGGACTTGCTCCGGGTCCGGGGAAAAAACCCGGAACCCCGTGGGGAAGTTGATGAACAGCAACACCCGGTTTTTGTAGGGCTTGCGGACGAGACTGGCTATCCTCATACAGGCTATTTGGATTTCGCCGCCATTTCCCTCAATCCCACCACCGGCAGTCTGATGCTTCGGGGCATCTTTCCTAATCCAAAAGAATTGATTTTGCCGGGAATGTTCGTCCGGGTGCGAGCTCCGGTAGGTGAAAAGAAAGAGGCCCTGTTGGTCCCGGAAGCGGCCCTGAGCTATGACCAACTGGGCCCTTTCCTTCGGGTAATCGGCGAAAAGAACATAGTGGAACGACGGGGGGTTAAACTCGGCGTCCAGGAGGATGCCAACCGGGTCATCTTGGAAGGTGTCCATGAAAATGACTTGATAGTGGTTGGAGGCATCTTGCGGGCCATCCCCGGCCGGCCGGTAACCCCGGAAAAAACCTCTGCGCAACCCGTTCCCAAGGGTCCTCAACCTGCCAATCCTCAATCCCGGAAGACCGCCCCATGATGTCAAAATTTTTCATCGACCGGCCCATCCTGGCCAACGTCATTGCGGTCGTCTTCATCATCCTGGGATTGGTCTGTCTGCTTAGGCTCCCCGTAGCCCAGTATCCCAATATTGTCCCGCCCACGATCCAGGTAACCACCATGTACCCGGGCGCCAGCGCCGAGATCATCGCCAACACCGTGGGCATCCCCATCGAGCAGGCGGTCAACGGAGTCAAAGGCTCCATCTACATGTCTTCCACCAGCGGCAGTGACGGCAGTTATATCCTGACCGTCACCTTCGATGTAGGCACCGACCTCGATACGTCCCTGGCCCTGGTCCAGAATTACGTCAATACGGCCTTGGCCCAACTGCCTGAAACGGTTCAGGCCCAGGGCATTACCGTAAAGCAGGTCTCCACCAACATTCTGCAAGTGGTCAGTCTGTACTCCGACGATGACCGCTACGATGAAACCTTTCTGTCCAATTACGGCATGATCAACCTGCAGTATCCTTTGGCCCGCCTGCCCGGGGTCGCCCAAGTCAAACCGGTCGGCGCCGGCCAGTATGCCATGCGGGTGTGGCTGGACCCCAACAAGCTCCAATACTACGGCTTGACCACCATGGATGTGGTGGATGCCGTGAAGCAGCAAAACGTCCAGGTGGTGGCCGGAGACTTGGGGGGGCCGCCGGTGCCGTCGAACCAGGCCTTTCAGTTCACCATCAACGCCCTGGGACGACTCTCTGATGTTTCCCAATTTGAAGATATCATCGTAAAAATCCACCGCGGCGAGACCGCCCAAATTGTTCGGGTAAAAGACTTGGGCCGGGTGGAGCTTAGCCAACAGACCTATACCAACTTTTCCGTAACTAGCGGGCACCCTTCCGGCCACCTGATTATTTACGCCTTGCCGGAAGCCAATGCCATTAATGTTGGTAAGGCAGTGCGCCAGGCCATGGACAAGATGAGTAAAGATTTTCCGGCCGGCTTGAAATACGGCATCTATTACGACACCACCGAGTTCATAAGCCAGGCCATCAACGCGGTGTACCACACCTTGTATGAAGCCGGGGTGCTGGTACTCATCGTCATCCTGGTCTTTCTCCAAAACCTCCGAGCCACCCTGGTGCCGGCCACCACCGTCCCGGTCACCATCATCGGAGCCTTTGCGGCCATTGCGGCCCTCGGCTTCACCGTCAATCTCATGACCCTGTTTGCCCTGATCCTGGCCATCGGCATCGTGGTGGACGACGCTATCGTCATCGTGGAAAACGCCTCGCACTATGTTGAACAGGGACTCACCCCCCATGACGCGGCCGTCAAAGCCATGAGCGAATTGACGGGGCCGATTATGGGCATCACCCTGGTGCTCGTGGCGGTCTTCCTCCCCGCGGCTTTTATGCCGGGCATCACCGGCCAGCTCTTTCGCCAGTTTGCCCTGGTGATCGCCGCCACTGCGGTAATCAGCGCCTTGAACGCCTTGACCCTGAAACCGGCCCAATGTGCCCTTTACTTGCGCCCTCCCGATCCCAACAAACAGGTTAACGCCTTCTATCGGGGCTTTAACAAAGTTTATGGAGTGGTGGAAAAGGCATATGTCGACTTGGTGGCCTGGATGGTGCATCGCACCGGGCTCATGGCCCTGGTGTTTTTTCTCATTATCGGTATCGGCACCTTCCTGTTTGTCCAACACCCCACCGGCTTTCTCCCGGATGAAGACCAGGGGTATGGCATCGTCGTCGCCATCTTGCCCGAAGGGGCTTCCCAGCCCCGGGCCAGAGAGGTGTCGGACCAGGTTGACCAGGTCCTGAAGAAAATTCCCGGCGTGGCCCAATGGGTTACCATTGGCGGCTTTTCCATCTTGGATATGGCCAATGTCTCCACCATGTTTACCACTTTTGTTATCTACGACAGCTTTGAAAAACGCGGCACGGCCCTGACCCAGGACAAGATTCTCGGCAACGTCAGGGGGCAGCTTGCTGGCATTGAACAGGCTGAATTCGCAGTGCTGGTTCCGCCGCCCATCAGCGGCCTGGGCCAGGCCGGGGGCTTTCAGATGATGGTCGAGGACCGGAGCAACCTGGGACTTACCGGACTGGCCGAGGCCTCCATGGAAGTACTCCTGGCTGCCCGCAGCCAATCCGGTTTAGGCCACGTCGGCACGACCTTTAGCGCCCAAAGCCCCCAGATTTTTCTGGACATCGACCGGACCAAGGTGGAGTCCCTGGAAATCCCCATGGACAATGTCTTTAAGACCCTCCAGGCCTACTTGGGCTCGGCCTATGTAAACCTGTTCAATAAATTCAACCAGTCATACCAGGTCTACGTGCAGGCCGCCGCCCCCTTCCGTCTCACTCCTGAGGACATCGCGGCGCTCTACGTCCGCAACAAAAAGCAGGAAATGGTGCCCCTGGGCACCCTCATGACCGTCAAACGTCAGTTGGGTTCGGAACTCCTCACCCGCTACAACCTGTATCCTGCCGTGCCCCTTATTGGCGGTCCCGCCCCGGGCTTCAGTTCCGGCGAGGCCCTCAACCTCATGGAACAGGTGGCCAAAAACAACCTGCCCCTGGGCGCTTCCTACGACTGGACGGCCACGGCCTACCAGGAAAAGCAGGTGGGCAGCCAGGCCTATTTCATTTATGCCTTGGCTATTACCCTGGTCTTCCTGGTCCTGGCCGGCCTCTATGAGTCCTGGAGCAGCCCCGCTGCGGTTATCCTGGTAGTGCCCATCGCCCTGGTGGGTGTGATCCTGGCGCTGATTATCCGGGGTTTGGACAACAATCTTTATACCCAGGTGGGCCTGGTACTGATGATCGCCCTGGCCAGTAAAAACGCCATCCTGGTGGTAGAGTTCGCCCGGGAATTGCAGGCAGAGGGCATGTCCGTCACGGATGCGGCAGTGGAAGCCACCCGCCGCCGCTTCCGGCCCATCGTCATGACCTCCTTCGCTTTCATCCTCGGGGTGGTGCCGCTCATGAAGGCCGGCGGGGCCGGGGCCGCCAGCCAGCAGGCCATCGGCACCGTGGTCTTCGGCGGCATGCTCTCTTCCACCCTCCTGGCCATTCCTTTTGTGCCGGTATTTTACGTGATTACCCAGCGTCTCGGTGAGCGCCGCAAAAAACCCATCCCCCAGGCGGCCTCCCGGGTAAGCAGTGTGCAAGGGAAATAATAAGCTGAGGATTCTTGGCGGCTAGGTGGTTTGTCAGGCTGAGCAAAGCAAATCTTTTAGACTGCGATTCCTAATCATGACAGAATCAATGCTATTCCTAGAGCCTTCATATTGAAGTAAATCCCTTAGGTCATCAGAGCCTTGGTAGCCAAGCAGGAATAGGCAATCTTATTCGTAAGTTAAGACCCCCGGCCTAATCTTAACATCAATTTTAACTTGCCTCAAAGGGATAAATCTGTTACGCGCGACATACCCGGCCCAATTTTCTTATCTTCAAGGAAGGTCCTGTTTGCAGAATTCTCACCGCCGCAAGTCGCACGTTTTCAGAGTGTTCTGGTTTATAACTGCCGGAGTTCTGCTGCTGGGTCATATTTCTGCGCAGGCTGAATCGTATCTTCGGGTTTCGAAAAAAGGGGTGGTCTATTACTATTTTTCCAGCCGGGAACAATCCCAGCTTCCATCCGCAATGGGGCGGGGTCCCGCCTACCCCCGGGCCTCTCTTTTGGATTTGGACCAATCCCAGAATCTGGGTCCTGCCATAATCAAAGCGGTAAACCGGATGGAATTAAACGGCCAGGCCAACGTCAAGCCACACACAGAGGTCTTGAATCTAAGACGAATGGGGATGGGAAAAGCTAATGATTGCCAGGTGATCAATTTCGTTGGTCCCCAAAACCTTGGGGCTGGTCCAGGGTATTTGAGCAAGTTCCTGGCAAAATTCGGGTATCCTGCACCTCTGGCGGCAAACGGGCTGAAACCGGGGGCACGACGAAGAGACCGCCCTCGGCCGCTTCCTCCTGTCCGGGAGGCCCAGGCCTTAATCCAGGAGGCTTGCCACAATTTCCTCAATTACGCCCAGGAACGGCCTGCCCCCTTGGGGCAGATGCAATTAAGTCCTGGGTTTGCAGCCGGGCCGTACCAACAGGGCTATTGTTTCCCGGTGGCCCCGCCCTATACCTTCCGAGACACCTGGGGAGACCGCCGGGGCGGCGGCAGATATCATCATGCCGTCGATATTTTTGCCGGTGAAGGAACCCCGGTGTACGCCATAACCGCAGGGATCATCCATAAATTAGTCGTTTGGCCCGGAGCCGGCATAACCCTGTTCTTGCGGGGCCATGACGGCAAGGGTTACGGCTATATGCACTTGCAGGGATACGCCCCGGGCCTCGTGGAGGGTAAAGGCGTCCAAGCCGGGGAATTGATCGCCTATGTGGGCCGCACCGGCATCAAGCGGGAATCGGCGCACCTGCATCTGCAGGTTCATGCCGACCACAACTTCGAAAAAAATCAAAAGGTGAATCCTTACGGGCTGCTGGTCCAATTGTGCAACGGCAAAGGGGTCACCGACTTAGGGGATGGGAAAATTGCCCGCTGGCGGATTCCCCAGGCCGAATTCGGGACTCATGGAACCGTGAGGCTTTCCAGTTCCGGGCCTCGCCGGTTTCAAAGCGGTGTCCGCAGCTTTGAGGACGCCGGGAAGATATATATCCATAATTAGAAACAAGAAAAATAATACCCGGCGGGGGCTGTATAGAGCCGGAAGAGGATCATCGATCAACCTACATTGCTAAAAGTTTTTTCCTATTCGAGAGCCTTATGAGCTACCCATGATTGTCATTCTGAGGGAGCAAGGCGACTGAAGAATCTCAAAAAAGCGAGATTATTCGCTGGGCTTAGAATGACAAATCTAACCGGATAATCAGCAACAACTTTCGGCAAAGGCTATAAGTTTAGGGCAATCGCCATAAATCGCCCAGCTCCGGAAAACCGGGGGAGACTGCCTGGATAAGGCAGCCTCCCTCTTCTTAATCTTGGCGCTTTTATTTGACAGGTTTTACTGGTGCTGGATATAGATGGGCTTCGGGTTCAGTGCCAGCAGATCCTGGGGAGTCATCAGCGGGTCGCCCTTTTTGGTGTCATTGTGGTAGAAGAGCTTAAAGCCGGTATACTGCACCGGTTCGGCCACGATGTAATCCCGGTACGAATCCCGCTTCAGCCAAGGGGCGCCCCAGCCATCCATGTGCATGACGATCTGCACCTCCGGGCGGAGCACGATGTTTTTGGAGTTGGTGACCATGTTGCGGGTGAAGCGGTGCACCACGAAGACCTTGGGCGGCAGATTGTACTTTTTCACCAGTTCCTGCAAAAAACCGGAGGCATAATTGATGTCCGCAGCGTCATAGGTGCCGATCTTGGTCCCCGGGATTTTGCCGCTCTTGATCAGGTTGAACTCCGGGTCGATTCCCAGGTGCACGTCCGGGTTCTTCAGCAGCCACTCGAAGCGGGGCAGGATGGTGCGGATGTTATCATGGCCGGTCTGGATGTCGATGAAAAGGAGGGCGTTGGCCTCTTTGGCCCACCCGTAAACCTCGTTGACGACTTTGTCCGGCATGACCATCCGGTACTTGCCGGCCTTTCCCGGCGCCCCCTGAGCCACCACCGCAATGAGGTGCAGGGCGGGTTGGACCGGCAACGAGGGATCCGCCTTCTCCCATTTAGCCGCTTCACCCTTTAGCCGCCGCAGCATTTCATCTTTCGGGTACTCACCCAGGGCTCCCATGCGCTTGGAAAGGGGGTTGCCGTAGTAGGCGACGATGCGCTTATGGGGCAGGATCGAACCCGGCAGCGGGGCCGGACCATTAACCGGCCAGCCACATCGCTTGGCAAACTCGGGGTCCTCGCCGGCTTGATACTTGACCTTGGCAGCCGTTTTTTCGGCGGGTGGTGCCTTTTTCTTTTCGGTCAGGGGCGGGGTTGGCGGACTGATGTTACTGGTGGCGGGGGTTGTGGATGCGGAGGGAGCCGGCGTCGGGGTTGGCGGAGCCGCAGGAGGCGAAGTTCCGGAAGCTGGAGGTAACTCCGATAGTGCAGCCGACGGAGCGGCTGGAGTTGCTGTCTCCGGGGCCGCCGGACCAGGAGGACCAGCCGGGGCAGTTGCGGTTGCAGGCACTACCGGTTTGGCCGGAGCGGTGGTTTTCATCGCAGGGGTGGCGGCCGCCTCCAGGTCCCCACGCCTGTCGTTGGTACAGCCTGCCAGGGCGAGAATCATAGCCAGGGCCATCGCCGTTATAAGGGCAAATATCCGAATAAACAATAGATACCTCCAGATTATCAAGCAATTGCTTGTTACATAAGCAGTCAAGGATTAATTTCGAAATGAGTTTACCGAGAAAATCGATTGAAGAAAAGACGCATTGGCAGAAAAAAGGCTATTTTTTTCCACCCATCGCCATAAGGATAGAACACCGGTCTGTCAAGAATGGAGAGCCTTATCCCTGGGCTCTCTTTAACTAACATTGCGGTTCTGGCGGGAGCGACCCCTCAGATTATCGCACTTATGTCAATAACTCTTGCGCTTCAACAATTTTAATGCTATAAGATAAATCTGAAATTCCACATTAGCTGCCTATTGTCAGCTCTCAATCGGGCAAACCTGCCGACCTTTCCCTGAGCGCCGCCAACTCATTTTTGTCAGCACGCGCCCGACAGCTATCACCATAATATCGCCCACAGGAGGAACCGGTTTGAAAACTGTCGCCGTATTCTTACTCTTATGCGTCCCGGCTTATGCCCAACCTTGGCCTCAGAAACCTCCCAAAATAGGGAGTCTGAAAATGAAGCAGGAATATTGGGACTATATCAAGGAAGCCGCACAGCGATACCAGATTTCCCCCTACCTCATCCAGGCGGTCTGTGCCATCGAGTCGAGATACGACCCTGAAGCAAAATCCGGAAGATGCTTCGGGTTGATGCAACTGCATAAGGACACCGCCAAAAAGTATGGCGTTGACCCGCGTAACCCCAGGGAGAATATTATGGGGGGGGCTGCGGTGCTGGCCAATCTGATGAAGAAATTCGACGGTAATATCAAAAGGGTTTTGCGAGTTTATAATTCAACCAGCACTGCAGCTTATGAGCGGGAGGTCATCCGGGCTTATAAACAGGCACAGCTCCATACATCCGACCTGCCCGCCCCCCAGTGCAACAATTAGATTGTCGGTTCTTTATCTTGCCTGGCAGGGCGCCAGATCTTTCCGAAACCGCTTTATTTAGGGGTGCCTTCGAGGAATAGGCGATGCATAGAAGAGCTTGCCTGCCCGCAGCACTTGGCCGGGAGTGCACAATTTCTGGCGTTTTGGACGCTCTCATTGTTTTTTTCGGCCATTGGCATTAGTATATTCCTGAAGTAAACCCCCTGGCCTGCCCATGCTTATCCTGCACGCTGCGTCTTGTGAGAACCGCCTGTTCGTCTGGGGCGAAATCCCTGCCCCCGGGGACCTGCACCTTCACCGGGAGGGTAAAGGGAAGCTAAAGGCCGTTAAACCTTCGCCTTTCCCTTACGACGCCGGCAAGGAAAAATTATCCGAGGCCCTAAAGGAAGCCGCCTTAGGCCATTTGCTGAGGGACCTTGCCGGGCAGACCGCGCTTGCCTGGCTCCCCACCCACAAAGATCGGCCCCTGGCCTCCAGTCCGTTGATTGCGGAGTCCTCAGTCTCCAGGGCAGCGGTTGACCTTTCCCCCTGGCAGGTGACTGCGCTGGCTCTGCCGCCGGCGGGAGAAATCGAGCTACTCTGTGCTTGCGTGAATAAAGAGGTCCTGGCGCCCGGCCTCATCATCGGCAAAGACCTGGCCTTTTGGGCCCAGGCCTTGCGTTTTGCCGGGTCCCTGGCGGCCAGGCAACGGTTTCTTCCGGGCCTTAAGGAAAGTGAGGGAACTTACCGGGCCCGCTGGGAACCGGTTTTATCCGGTAACGACAGCGGCGTAGCCGCGCGGCTGGCTGCGCTCATGCCTAGAGTTTGCCGGGCCCTGACCCCCGACGCTGCCTCTCCCCCGGCGCGCTCCGCTGCCAAGGTGCTGGAGGACTACCTGGGCCGTATGGTGGATCAACTGGTCCGGGCGGCCGCCTTAACTATCCCGGAGCCGTCCCCGGTCCGGCGCGGCCGCCTCGCCAGGAAGTCTTCAGGATTCGACAGCCTCCATGACCAATGGCTGCACGCCCTGGAAACGCCGGATGGGATGATGGTGGGGGCCCCCGGCGATCTGGCCCAGTTGCAGGAGCAAATTCAAAAGTGGCGGCGACCCATCGCCATCACTGCGGCCACCCCGTTCCGGCTCTGCTTCCGCCTGGAGGAACCGGAGGAGGAAGCCCCGTCTGCGTCCGGGCAGGAACAATGGTTTGTCCGCTATCTGCTCCAGGCCGCGGCTGACCCCAGCCTCCTCATCCCCGTCCGGGAGGCCTGGAATCCCCCCGAGCGCACCGCCGCCCTGCTCTGTCCCGGCGAATTCCGCGCCAAGGAGTACCTGCTGGTGTCCCTGGGCCAAAGCGCCCGCCTGTGCCCCGGCCTCGCGACCGGCCTCCAGACCGCCCTGCCGGACGGCCACCTGCTGGATACCCCGGGCGCTTTTGACTTTCTCACGGAAAAGGCTTTGTTGCTGGAGCAGGCCGGCTTCGGAGTGATGCTCCCCGCCTGGTGGAGCGGCCGGGGCGCCAAAATGCGCCTGTCGGCCCGGGCCCAGGTCAAGTCCCCCAGGATGGCCGGGGGCTCCGGGATCAACCTGGACCAGATCGTGCGCTTCGACTGGCAGTTGGCCCTGGGTGACGAGGAGCTTTCTCTGGCCGAACTCCAGGAACTGGCGCAGCGGAAATCGCCTCTGGTGAAGGTGCGGGGCCAATGGATGCAGTTAAATGCCGATGAGATCCAGGCGGCCCTGGACTTCTGGCGGAAAAAAGCCGAGGCCGGCATCACCGCCCGGGAAGCCCTGCAGATGGCCCTGGGCGGAGTGGAAACCCCGGCCATTCTTCCCTTTGCCGGACTCGCGGCCGAGGGCTGGATCGGCGATCTGCTGGCCAAGCTGCAAGGCGGGGACGCTTTTGCCGAATTGCCAGTCCCCGAAGGCTTTCAGGGGATTCTGCGTCCCTACCAGGTGCGGGGCTATTCCTGGCTGGCGTTTTTGAAACAGTGGGGCCTGGGGGCCTGTCTGGCCGACGACATGGGCCTGGGCAAAACGGTGCAGACCCTGGCCCTGATCGCCTGGGAGCGGCAAGCCAACCACCAGGAGCCAGCCCTGCTGGTTTGTCCTACCTCCGTGGTGGGCAACTGGCAGAAGGAAGCGGCCCGCTTCACTCCCGGTTTGCCGGTGTTGGTGCACCATGGCCTCACCCGCTCCAGGGGTAAGGCCCTGGCCAAACAGGTGAAGAAATACGCCATGGTCATCTCCAGCTACGCTCTGCTGCACCGGGATTTCGAGGTGCTGAAAGAAATTCCCTGGTCCGGGGTGATCCTGGATGAGGCCCAAAATATCAAGAACCCCGAGACCAAACAGGCCAGGGCGGCCCGGGCCTTGTCCGGGGGCTTTCGCCTGGCTCTCACCGGCACGCCAGTGGAAAACAACGTGGGCGACCTGTGGTCCATCATGGAATTTCTCAACCCCGGCTTTCTGGGCTCCCAGACCGCGTTCAAGCGTTCCTTTTTTATCCCCATTCAGGCCAACCGGGACCCTGAGGCGACCCAACGCCTGCAACACCTCACCGGCCCGTTTATTCTGCGGCGACTCAAGACGGACCCCAAGGTCATCGCCGATCTGCCGGAAAAAAACGAAATGAAGGTCTTCTGCAATCTCACCAAAGAGCAGGCCTCTTTGTATGCCGCAGTAGTGGAAGAAGGGGCCCGGGCCCTGGATGGAGCCGACGGTATCCAGCGCAAGGGGGTGATCTTGGGCCTCCTCTCCAAGCTCAAGCAGGTCTGCAATCATCCCGCCCAGTTATTGGCCGACAACTCCCCCGTCCCGGGCCGCTCCGGGAAGCTGACCCGCCTGACCGAGATGGTGGAGGAATTGCTCCAGGTGCAAGACCGGGCCCTGATCTTCACCCAATTTGCCGAGATGGGCAAGATTCTCCAGCGCCACCTTCAGGAGACTTTTGGCCGGGAGGTGCTTTTCCTCCACGGCGGGACCTCCAAGAAGCAGCGGGATAATATGGTGGAGCGCTTCCAGGCCAATGGCAGCCGCCTGCCCCTGTTCATTCTGTCCCTGAAGGCCGGGGGCACCGGCTTGAACCTCACCGGGGCCAACCATGTTTTTCATTTTGACCGTTGGTGGAATCCCGCAGTGGAAAACCAGGCCACCGACCGGGCCTTTCGCATCGGCCAGACCAAAAATGTCCAGGTGCACAAATTCCTTTGCGTGGGCACCCTGGAGGAAAAGATCGACGAAATGATCGAAAGGAAGAAAGAAGTGGCCGAGCAGGTGGTGGGCGCCGGGGAGGGCTGGCTGACCGAACTTTCCACCGCGGAATTGAAAGACCTGATGGCCCTGCGCCGGGAGGCCCTGGGAGACTGAGATGGGTTGGTGGCGTTACTATACCCCGAAACCCGCCCGGGAAGTTAAGGGGGGCATCAAGGCCCAATCCCGGCGCGGCGCCTTCGCCGCCAGTTGGTGGGGGCAACGCTGGCTCAAGGTACTGGAAGGCTTTGATATCGGCGAGCGTCTGAACCGGGGCCGCACCTATGCCCGCAAAGGCCAGGTCATGGACATCGAGATTGAGAAAGGTGCGGTGCGCGCCATGGTGCAGGGGTCCCGTTCTCATCCTTACGAGGTGGAGGTGCGGTTCCGGCCATTGTCCCGGGCCCAGTGGTATCAAGTGACGAAAATCTTGGAGGGGCGCTTCATATCCCTGGCCCGGCTGCTGGCCGGGGAGATGCCGGAAGATATTGAAAATATTTTCGAAAGCGCCAAATTGTCTCTGTTCCCCCACCAATTGCGGGACCTGGAAACGGCTTGTTCCTGCCCCGATTGGTCCAACCCGTGCAAGCACACGGCCGCGGTTTTTTACCTCCTGGCGGAGGAATTCGACCGGGACCTCTTCCTCCTCTTTAAACTGCGGGGGCTTGCCCGGGAAGAACTATTCGAACTGCTGGGTTACAGTTCCGCCGCTGCGCCAGCGCTTCCAGAGCCGGACCGGAGTGGAGTTGCGGAGTCGGTCCCGGAAGAGCCGCTAGCGGAGTCCGCAGCTTTTTGGGGCGGGGAGGAATTGCCCGGGGACCTGTTGGGCGAGGTCCACCTCCCGGAGGTTGCCGCAGCCTTGCCCAAGAGATTGGGCAAGTTCCCCTTCTGGCGGGGTAAGGCCCCATTTTTGGAAGGTCTGGAGCCATTCTATCTCAAGGCCGCGCCCCTTGGTCTCGATGTCTTCCTGGGGTTGACCAAGGAATCGGCAGAGGAGACTGCTGCTCCGGTTAAACCATTAAAGCAGCCCCCAAGGAGCGCAAAAAATCTCAAAGAAAAATCCCCACCGGCTAAGCGGCAACCGAAAAAATCTGTTTCCAGGAAAAAATCTCGGAGAAAAACCAGAAGTAAGTAATCTCAACTTATAGCGTTTGCCGAAAGTTGTTGCTGGTTATCCGGTTGGATTTGTCATTCTGAGCGCCGCGAAGAATTACGTTTTTTCGAGATTCTTCGGTCGCTTATAGCGTTTGCCGAAAATTCTTTCCTCAATGAGGGTAAGTGGGCATCACGTGAATCGTTCCAGGGGACAGGTTGTTTTATGGCCACCTGGCCGATTCAGGACCCATAAAAGCGCTGGGTCGATGCGCTCCAGCAATTGTTGCCGGGTTTTGGCGAAGAAATCGCTGAACCATTCGGCTTTGATCAGCAACCATAAGCGTTCAATGGGGTTTAAGTCCGGAGAATAGGGCGGCAAAAACACCGGTTCGAAGGCGCCCCATTGCAAAGACTTCTTTTTATGCCAGGTGGCGTTGTCGCAAATAATGATATTCCTTGGCCTTTCGAGTTTTATATCCTGGTTGGCATGGTCCAAAAACACTTGAAAGACTTTGCTGTCGCTATGGGTGAATTCCAGGGCATAAAACAGGCCGGTCCGGGGACTAACCAGGCCGGTAACGTTCATGCACCCCGTAATAGGGCACGCGAATCTTGGCCCCTTTCTGCCGGAGATAACCATGGAATTTTACCGCCGTCCAATGGAGTTGCTCGGCTAATTCTGGCTGTTCGATGAGTTGGCGGTAAGTGGCGCTTTGCTCCGGGGTGATCTTGGCTGGCCGCCCGGTGCGCTCTCCTTCAATCAGGCCGTCGATGCCTTGTTGATTGAAGCGGTTGATCCAGTTGTTCAAACTGCGCAGGGAGATGCTGTGTAAAGCGGCCACCTGCTCTGGAGGAATGTTCAAGGTCAAGGCCCTTATGGCCATCAGACGATTATGGCTCCGCTGGGAAGGAGCGGCTTTGGCGGCCACTTCCAGTTCTGCTAGGAAACAATTCTCCAGGTTGGGCGCAAGTCGTCTGGGCACGAATCAAGGAAGCATATTTTTCTTAAAAAGTCGCGTAAATTTTTCTAAGGCTCCATCGGAAGAAACTTTTGAGCCTCTTGCACAATTCATCCAAAGAACGACTATTTTTCTTGATTGTCAATTCAAAGGCCCAGTGGCACAGGCTTTCCAGCTTAGGCAAACGCACGGTAAAGCCTGCGGTTACATTTTGCAAGAGGCTCTTTTGGCAATCGCTATAATTTTAGAAAGGCGAAGAACAATAGTTTCCCCTAAATTCTTACAGTGCATTGAGATCGAGGGAAAGAAACCCCTTGTCAGGCAAAAAAAAATGTCTAAATTTTAGGAAAATTGTTTTCCTATGATAATTATTATTAATGATGCAAAACCGTTTGGATCAAATGGTGGCCAAGCTTAAGGCTCTGGATCTGCGCATTACCCCCCAGAGGCTTGCCATACTTCGCATAGTAGCTGAAAGCGAAGGACACCCGAGCACTGAGGAGATTTATGACCGGATGAAGGCAGATTTCCCCACCATGAGCCCCGCTACCGTGTACAAGACCATGACTCTTTTGAAGGGGTTAGACGAGGTTCTCGAATTGGGTTTCCCCGATGGCGTTAACCGCTATGACGGCAACAAACCTTACCCCCATCCCCATGTCATCTGCCTGAAGTGCAAGAAAATCATAGACCCGGAACTGGGCAGCTTACAGCATTTGATCGAGGCGGCCGGTAAGGAAACCGGTTTCCGAATTTTCAGCCATCGCCTGGACTTCTTCGGCCTCTGTCCGGAGTGCCAGGCGAAAGAGTAATATTCGAAAAAATTTTTCTTCATTTAAGAATAATAATTATTAATAGAAAGAACTTATTGAAAAGGCCACCAAATTAGACAGGCCATGATTTGGCACAAAGCAAAGGAGGAAAAATCCTGAGCCAATAAAACAAAACTTTAACCACAGCTTTTGGGATCCCGGTGGCGGATGACCAGAACAGCATGACCGCCGGAGAGCGCGGTCCGCTCTTATTGCAAGATGCATAAGATCAGACAACTAAAGGAGGCAACTTTATGAATGAAGATAGGAAACTCGTTACCCTGAGAGGCACGATGAACCGGGACTGGTGGCCGAACCAGTTGAACCTGAAGATTCTTAACCAGAACTGTCCCATGAGCAACCCTATGGGTAAGGATTTTAACTACGCTGAGGAATTTAAGAAACTAGACGTGGAGGCCCTGAAGAAGGACCTCTATGCGCTGATGACCGACTCCCAGGACTGGTGGCCGGCCGATTTCGGTCACTACGGGCCCCTTTTCATCCGGATGGCGTGGCACAGCGCCGGCACCTACCGCATCGGCGACGGCCGCGGGGGCGGGGGAGCCGGAGCCCAACGCTTTGCGCCCCTCAACAGCTGGCCCGATAACGTGAGTCTCGACAAGGCGCGCCGGCTGCTCTGGCCCATCAAGCAGAAATACGGAAGCAAGATTTCCTGGGCCGACCTCATTATCCTGGCCGGCAATTGCGCCCTGGAGTCCATGGGCTTCAAGACCTTCGGCTTCGGCTTCGGGCGCGAGGATGTCTGGGAACCGGATGACGTCACCTACTGGGGGGCCGAACATGAATGGCTGGCTACGAGCGACAAGCCCGATAGCCGTTACACCGGCGACCGGGCTCTGGAAAACCCCCTGGCGGCCGTACAGATGGGCCTGATCTACGTCAACCCGGAAGGGCCGGACGGCAACCCGGATCCCCTCTTGGCGGCCCAGGATATCCGTGAGATCTTCGCGCGCATGGCGATGAACGACGAAGAAACGGTGGCGCTCATTGCCGGCGGTCACGCCTTCGGCAAAACCCACGGCGCCGGCCCGGCGTCCCACGTGGGGCCTGAGCCCGAAGCCGCCCCCATCGAGGAACAGGGCCTCGGCTGGAAGTGCACCTTCGGCACCGGCAAAGGCAATGATACCATCACCAGCGGCATCGAGATTATTTGGACCCAAACGCCCACGAAGTGGAGCAACAACTTCTTCAAGAACCTGTTCGAACACGAATGGGAATTGACCAAGAGCCCAGCCGGGGCGCATCAGTGGCAACCGAAGGGTGGCGCCCTCGCCGGCACGGCGCCGGATCCCCACAATCCGTCGAAGCGCCGCACGCCAGGCATGCTGACCACGGACCTTGCCTTGAAGGTCGACCCTATCTACGAAAAGATCTCCAGGCGCTTCTACGAGAACCCGGACCAGTTGGCAGACGCCTTCGCCCGGGCCTGGTTTAAGCTGATCCACCGCGACATGGGCCCGCGCTCGCGCTATCTCGGCCCGGAGGTGCCGGCCGAGGAACTGATCTGGCAAGACCCGGTGCCCGCTGTCGATCATGAACTGATCGACGCATCGGATATCACCAACCTCAAGGCCAAGATTCTGGCCTCGGGCCTGTCGGTCTCGGAACTGGTCACCACCGCCTGGGCGTCGGCCTCCACGTTCCGCGGTTCCGACAAGCGCGGCGGTGCCAACGGGGCGCGTATCCGCCTGGCGCCGCAAAAGGATTGGCCAGTCAACCAGCCGTCCCAACTGGCGAAGGTCCTTAAAGCCCTGGAGGGCATTCAAAAGGAGTTCAACGCCGCCCAGTCCGGCGGGAAGAAGGTGTCCCTGGCTGACCTGATCGTGCTGGGCGGTTGCGCCGGCGTCGAGCAGGCCGCCAAGAACGCGGGTCACGACTTGAACGTACCCTTCTCGCCGGGACGCACCGATGCGACCCCGGAGCAGACCGATGTGGAGTCATTCGCCGTACTCGAACCGTATGCGGACGGGTTCCGTAACTACCTCAAAACCAAATACGCCGTCACGCCAGAGGAACTGTTGGTTGATCGGGCGAACCTGCTGAAGCTGACCGCGCCTGAGATGACCGTTCTTATAGGCGGCATGCGCGTTTTGAATACCAACTTCGGACAGACCCAGCACGGCGTCCTCACTAAGCGGCCTGAGACGCTCACCAATGATTTCTTCGTAAATCTGCTGGACATGAAAACGGAGTGGAAGGCCACAGAAGACGAAAACGTGTTCGAGGGTCGGGACCGCGCCACGGGCGAACTCAAGTGGACCGGCACCCGGGTCGACCTCATCTTCGGTTCGAACGCCCAGCTTCGGGCCGTGGCGGAAGTCTACGCCTGTGAGGACTCCCAGGAGAAGTTCCTGCACGACTTTGTGGCGGTGTGGAACAAGGTAATGAACCTTGACCGCTTCGACCTCGCCCGACCGTAGCATAAACGCCTCCGAGGGCTTCTGAGCCGTATTCTGAAATGCAAATCGGATGATCAGAATACGATAACCGGCACGAACTGACGGATGTTTTGAACGAGAGTCTTATGAGGCACCTATGATTGTCATTCTGAGGGAGCTCAGCGGCCGGAGAATCACGAAAAAGCGGGATTCTTCGCCGCACTCAGCATGACAACCCTAAGCGGCTAATCAGCAAATACTTTCGGCAAAACATTAAAGGGGGGCGGCGTAAAACGCCGCCCTTTCTTTAGGCCCTTACGGTCTGCGGGTTACAGAATCGGAGCCAGGGAAGACGACTCAGACCGCAACTGAAGTGCCGATTAAAGTAACGCCGTCCCCCGGGCTGTTTATTATCAGAGTGGGCAAACCAGAAGCCGCCAAAGAAGTTTATTAGAAAACCCTGGCAGAGGTTCAAAAAAACCAACTTCGAGGCCAAGCGAACCCTGGCGCGTAATCCCCTATTTTCTTCCCCTGTCCTCCTAATCCGGCTATAATCCCCCTGTATGAAAACCACGACCGTTTCGCACTTCATGGCCGCGATTCTCTCCGGCCTGCTGTTGGCCGCGGCCTTTCCTAAGTTAAATCAGACTTATCTCTTGATCTTCGCCCTGGTGCCCCTGTTTTGGGCCCTGCGGGGCAAGTCCTTGAAAGCGGGATTCTGGCTGGGTCTGGTGTCGGGCCTGGCCCATTATCTGGCACTGCTTTACTGGATCGTCTATGTCACCCACGTCTTCGGGAAGCTGCCTCTGGTCGTGGCCATGGGAATCCTTCTTCTATTGGCCGGATACCTGAGTCTCTACACGGCAATGTGGGGGTTGGGTATTGCCTGGGGCGCGGCCCGGGGCCTCGGTCTTATCTGGTGGGCTCCGGCTCTCTGGGTGACCTTGGAGATGGGCCAAACCTATATCATCAGCGGTTTCCCCTGGGACTTGCTGGGCAACGGCCTATTCCTCCATCCGTTGCTGCTCCAACTTGCCGATATCACCGGGGTTTACGGCCTCTCGTTCTTGATCGTCCTGGTAAACGCCACTCTCTACCGCCTGGCTTTCCCGGTCCGGGGCAAAACCGCGCCAGTCAAGCAGGCCGCGGTGGTGGCTCTCATCCTCATCGCCTGGGTGGCCTATGGTTATTATCGCATGGGGCGGGTGGACGACCTGGCCGCGGCCAGCCCCAAGATCAAGGTGGCGGTGTGCCAGGGCAACCTCAAGCAAGGCGAAAAATGGAAAAAAGAGATGGTCCTGACCACTCTGGACCGCTATGCCGAACTGACCCGGCAGGTTAAAGGGGCCCAACTCGTCATCTGGCCCGAGACCGCAGCGCCGTTTTTCTTTATGCGCACGCCTGACCTCGATGCGAAGGTAAGGGACATCGCCAAAGACAGCGGGGCCTACCTGTTGTTCGGCAGTCCGGCCATGGAACTCACCTCAGAAGGCGAACGCTATTTTAACCGGGCCTTTCTCTTGAACCCCCAGGGTGAGACCATCGGCACCTATGATAAAGCCCACCTGGTGCCCTACGGTGAATACGTGCCGCTCAGGCGCTTCTTCCCTTTTATCGGCAAAATGGTGCCCATGGTGGGAGACTTTGCCGAAGGGCCGGTGGGAGCCACAGTATCCCTGCCGGACGGAGCCATCGGCCCCCTGGTGTGTTACGAGTCCATCTTTCCCTATCTGTCCCGGGCCCAGGTGGCCAATAGCGCCCGCCTGTTGGTCAACATCACCAACGACGCCTGGTTCGGCAAAACCGCCGCGGCCTACCAACACCTGTCCATGGCGGTCATCCGGGCCGTGGAAAATCGCGTCTGCCTGGCCAGAGCCGCCAACACCGGGATTTCCGCCTTCATCGACGGAGCCGGCCGCATCTTATGGCAATCGCAACTCTACGTCCCCGACGCCCATGCGGTGGAACTGGCCTGGCTTCCCGGCGGCAGCCTCTACACCCGGATGGGCGATGTTTTTGCCTGGGTCTGCATCATCATTTGCGGCCTGGCCGTCATCTTCGCCCGAAGGCGGCGCTAAAGCTCTTCCTTTCCGTGGTTCTCGCATCTTCTCCCTGACTCCGTTTTCTCTTTGGAAGCCATAATAGGGTCCGCCTCATGAATTTAACTATAGCGTTTGCCGAAAGTTTTTGCTGATTATCCGGTTAGATTTGTCATTTTGAGCGCAAGAATCTCACTTTTATGAGATTCTTCGGCAGTTTAGGTCTCTCAGAATAACAATCATAGGTAGCTCATGGGGCTTCGAAAAGGAAAAAAACTTTTGGCAATTGCTATAAAACATCCGATAAGGTTGGATAAGGGCCGTATTGACTTACTACTCGACTACTGGCAAGATTGGACCCGGACCCTTGTCTCCATCAAGGGTTCTCTGCTGCCATTAATCTGTTAGAATGGAACAACTTAAGGAGGTGCATGTGAGAAAACCAGCTCATGCCATGAAATCTATGAAATATCTCCTGGCTCTGGGGTTTGTGCTGACCCTGCTGATGACCGGGACCGGTTGGGGGGAGGTGCTGAAAGTGGCCCAGCCCAGCCAGTCCCTCTATCCCGACCCGGATTTCGCCAGCACCCCCATCGCCTCAGTCCCCCAAGGGACGGAAGTGAACGTGGAACGGCAGGTCGGCGATTGGTATAAAGTTGAATTCGAGGGGAAAACCGGCTGGCTCAACCGCCAGGCTTTTGGACAGCCCCAGGCCGCTTCCAAATTAAACCTGCCTGGTCTCCTGTTAGGCTCCCCGGTAAAGCAGACCTCCAGCGATGAAGTGGCGCTGGCCGGCAAGGGCTTCACCCCTGAGGTGGAGAATTCTTATCGCTCCAAGCACCCGGAGATGAATTTTGCCCAAGTTGATAAAATCGAGGCTTTTACGGTGCCCCCGGCCAAACTGCAAGCCTTTATCAAGGAAGGAGATCTGAAGCCATGAGACGCCTGACCTGCATAATTTTGCTGCTGGTGGCCCATGTGTTAGTGGGGGGCTGCGCCACCATGGCTGTGGCTCCGGTAGCAGCCATTGCCTACAAGGGCGCGACCAAGGCTGCGGATGCCTCCCGCCCCATTACTGATTCTGAAGAATACTATGTGGGTCGGGCCGTGGCTGCCCGCATTTTGACCAAGTATAAGCTGAGCCAAGACGCCAAGCTTACCGAGTACGTCAATGAAGTTGGGGAAACCGTGGCCCGCAAGTCCACCCGGCCCAATCCCTTTCGGGGCTATCACTTCGCGGTCCTGGATACTGAGGAGATCAATGCCTTTGCCTGTCCCGGTGGGATCATCTTCGTCACCCGGGGCTTGATCACGACCTGCAAAAATGAAGACCAGCTAGCCGCAGTATTGGCCCACGAGGTGGCCCATGTGGCCAACAAGGACGGCATCAACTCCATCAGCCAGGCCCGCTGGACCCAGGTCTTTACCGCCATGGGCACCGAAGCGGCAAGACAGTATGGTGGGGTTGCCGGAAACCTGGTGACCCTGTTCGAAGGCTCCATCGACGACGTCTTCAAGACCATTGTGGTCAACGGCTACAGCCGCTCAGCCGAAGAGGCCGCGGATGCCGCAGCGGTGACGGAATTGACCCGGGCCGGCTATGACCCCACCGCGCTGGTGGCGGTCCTGACCACCATGGAGGCCAAGGGCAAGGGCGCCAGTGGCGGCATCTTCAAGACCCATCCGCCCACCAGCGAACGCCTGGCCAAAGTCAAAGCTATCGCCTGCGAGGCCGCTCCCACCAAGGGCGAAGCCATCCGGGCCAAGCGGTTTAAGGAGATGGTGTCGTAGGGATGGGTTAACGGCACCCAAGAAAATCGTAACCAGCAGGACGGTAGGGGCGGGTTTCAAACCCGTCCCTACATTTTTCTTCCCTGGGGCCGGGATGCCTGGAGGTAGAAGATCACCGGCACTACCACCAGGGAGAAAGCGGTGGAGGCGAACAGGCCGAAGATGAAGGACCAGGCCAGACCTGAGAAAATGGGGTCCAGAGTAATGACCCAGGACCCGAACATGGCCGCCAGGGCCGTGAGCAAAATGGGCCTGAATCTTACCGCCCCGGATCGCAGCACTGCTTCTTCCAGCGGAACCCCCCGGTCCAGGTGGTGGTGGATAAAGTCGATGAGGATGATGGAGTTGCGCACCACGATCCCTGCCAGGGCGATCATGCCGATCATGGCCGTGGCCGTGAAATAAATGGGGTTGGCGAAGCCTTTTACCGGCGCAGCAAAGAGAAAATTCAACATTGCAAAACCGGGCATGACCCCGATCATGGTCAGCGGGATGGCCACCATGATCACCAGGGGCATGGTGAAAGATGAAGTCTGGAGCACCAGCAGAATATAAATCCCCACCAGCGCGCCGGCAAAGGCGATCCCCAGATCTCGAAACACCTCCACCGTGATCTTCCACTCCCCTTCCCCGGCATAGTTGACCCGGTAACCGGGAGGCGGCGGGTTTTTGTCCGTGTCGCGCATCAGATCCAGGATGGCGTTCACAGGGCTCAAACCTGCCGTATCTCCCGTGACAAACACCACCCGCTCCAGGTTTTTCCGCATAATGGATTTGGGTGCCGTATCCAGGTCGAAGCGCCCCAGTTCCTGCAAGGGCACCATGGAGCCCTGGGGATTTTTGAAATAGAGCTGTCCCAGGCTCAGCGTGGATGAACGCCAGGCCAGGGGCCCCCGCAGCAGGATGTCCAGAGGCAGGCGCTCCTGGGCCTCGTGGACCCGGCCCACCGTCTCCCCGGCTTCGGCCATGGCCAGCCCCCGGGCGATCTGGATTTGGCTTAAGCCGCTCAAGGCAGCTTTTTGCCGGTCCACCAGAAACCGGAAACGGGGCTCTGGGGTCTCCACCGTGGTGTCCACGTCAACCACGCCTTTGGTCTTCAAAAAAAATTCTTTTATGCGGTCCGCTTCTTCAATGATGCTAACATACGAGGCCCCCGGCGGCCCGTAGACCTCTCCCACCAGGGTCTGCAAAACCGGCGGCCCCGGCGGCACCTCGGCAATCTTAAGGCGCACCTTGTGCTTCCGGGCAATCTCCTCCATAGCCGGGCGGATCCATAGAGTGACGGCATGGGACTCCGCCGACCGCCGTTCCTTTTCCGCCAGGTTGACCCGGATTTGCCCCACCCAGGGGCCTTTCATAATATAGTAATGGCGCACCAGGCCATTGAAATCGATGGGCGCGCCCTCCCCCGCGAAGGTCACCACGTTATCCACCTCCGAAACCGAAGTGAGATAGCGCCCGAAATCCTTCAGGGCCTGCTGGGTGGATTCCAGGGGAGTATCGTTGGGCATGTCCGCCACGACCAAGAAATCATTCTTATTGTCAAAAGGGAGCATCTTCAAGGGAACCAGGCCTAAGATCGGCAACAGCACCGAGAGCACAAACAGGAACACCACCCCCCACAGGAACAGGTGGCTCAAACGGCGGCTTTCCAGGAGCGGGGTCATGATGCGGGTGTAAATCCGGTAAACCCAGGTCTCTTCCAGGACAAAGGGTTTTTCTTCTTTGCCGTATTCCTTCTTCAGCAGATGGTAGGTGGCCCATGGCGTCACCGTGAAAGCGATGGCCAGGCTCATGAGCATGGCCAGCGGCACGTTCAGGGGCATGGGGCGCATGTACGGCCCCATCATGCCCGTGACAAAATACATGGGAATAAAGCTGATGATCACCGTGAAGGTAGCCAGGATAGTGGGTGCCCGGACCTCGTCCACCGCCACCAGGGTGGCCTCCAGGGGCGGATGCTCCCGCAACTGGAAGTGGCGGTGGATATTTTCCACGTCGATGATGGGGTCGTCCACCAACAGGCCCAGAGAGAGGATCAAGGCAAAGAGCGTCACCCGGTTGATGGTGTAGCCGAACATCATGTTGCCCGTAAGGGTGATGGCCAGGGTCAGGGGCACCGCCAGGGCCACGATGAGGGCCTCCCGCCACCCCAAAAACAGCGTCAGCAGCACGGTGATGGACAGCACCGCGATGAGCAGCTCCCGCATGAGTTCATTGACCTTCTCGTTGGCGGTGGCGCCGTAGTCCCGGGTCACTTTTACCCGGATATTGGGCGGAATGACCTCCTGTTTCAACTCGTCCAGCTTCCGCAAAATGCCTTCGGCCACCGTCACCGCGTTGGTCCCCAGGCGTTTGGCCAGGGCCATGGTCACCGCGGGGTAAAACTGCCCCCGCTCGTAGCCCGGCGGCAGCTCCTCTGCCGGCCCGAACGCGATGGTGCTGATTTCCACCGGCTCTTCGGGGCCGTCGATGACCTGGGCCACGTCCTTCAAATACACCGGTTTGCCCTGGTTCACCCCCACCAGCAGGTTGGCCACCTCCTCGGCGGACTGTAAAAACGGCCCGGCCTGCACCTGGTATTCCCGTCCCTGGCGGGAGAAATGGCCTGCGGGGAGATTGACGTTGCTGGTCTCGATGGCCTGGGCCAGCGCGGCAAAATCCAGCCGGTGCCCGGCCAGCCGGGCTGGATCGGCCACCACCCGCACCTGGCGCTTGCGCCCCGCCACCACATAGGTGCGCCCCGTGTCAGGGATGCTTTGCAGGCGGTGGAGCAGCTCGTCCGCCACTCGCCGCAGCTCAAAGTCGTCCGCCGCATTGCTATATAGGGTCAGGGTGACGATGGGCACATCGTTGATGTTCATGGGCTTGACCACCCAGCCCGTCACTCCCGAAGGCACCTGGTCGATGTTGGAAAAGACCTTATTGTAGACCTTAAAGAGACTGGTCTCCAGGTTCTCCCCCACCTTGAACTTGGCGGTGACAATGGCAAAGCCGTCCCGGGCCTGGGAATAGAGGTCCTCCAACCCTTCCATCTCCCAGAGTTTTTTCTCCAGATTTATAACGACCAGGTTTTCCACTTCTTCCGGCGAGGCTCCGGGGAAGCGGATAAGGATGTCCACCATGGGAACCTTGATCTGGGGGTCTTCTTCCCGGGGAGTGTAAATGAGGGCCGCCAACCCGGCCAGCAGGCTGACGATGATAATGATGGTGGGCAGTTTGGACAGCAGAAAGACTTTGACGAGGCGGGCAGTGGCGCCGAGATGGAGGTCTTCCGGTTTATTGGCCATGGTTATTCAGAAACCAGTGATATAAGGCGTGCCGTGCACGCCGCTCATGGCGGCCACGGGCCGTCCTATTAGCAAAAGCTTTCAAAACCAATGGATTAAACTTTGTTTTTCATTTCTTTTAAATCCAGATATTTTTTCCAGGCATAAATAATCGATGATATAGCAATAAAAACAAAAATTATTAATAATATATGATACCATTGAGATATTTTTGAAGTAAGGTATTCTTTTGAAGTATAGTATTCATTGAGCCAAACAATTATTATACCACAAGTTGATAATGAAGATAATACCACATAGAGCATTACGATCTCACTAATTATAATCCCACCAGTCTTTGGATAAATATCAATATCATCAAGTTTATATCTTATTATTATTCTATTACGTGCCTCCTTGAGAATATGGATTCTATTACGATATTCATAACCCAATGCAATTCCTATAAAAGCAACTGCAATAAAAAAGATCGAATATACAAAAGGTCTTATCCCAACCCAGGGAATTTTGATTGCTATTTGCTCTTTACCAGCTAGGATAAGGACTTCTAGGAGTAAGCCCAAGAAAAAAACCTGTCCGGCGCGCCTCCTGTAAAAGGACAACTCCCTATCAATTGCTTGTAATACGTGTTCGATGTTTTCATCAAAGTTATTTCCAGTCGCTCTGCCTGTTCTTTCAGACATATTTTATGCCCCTCCCAAAAGATCTTTGGTAAGATAGCCATGTCTCAATTAAAAGAACTTATGGCAATGACAAGAAATCCCCCGGCTGCAACCCTGCCAAAACTTCCACCTCGTCCCCAACTTCCCACCCCAGCTTCACCTGCCGCATCTGGGCGGTGCGGTCCACCAGCACCTTGACCATGGTGAGCTGGCCCACGGTGTGCACCGCGGCTTTGGGGATGAGGATGCCCCGGCTCACCCCCAGGGGCAGCGCCAGCCGGGCAAACATTCCCGGCACCAGGGCCGGGTTTTGGATCATGGCAGTGCGCACCTTGAAGGTGCGGCTGGCCGGGGCGCTGATGGGATAGATTTCGGCGAGCGGAAGGTCAGCCGAAAAATTCGCGGCAGGTACGGAAACCCGGGCCACCTCCCCCCGCTTGACCTGTTCCCGGTAGTTATCGTTGACCTCGCCCTCGATCTGAAGCAAGTCCGGGTTATAGAGGGACACCAGGGTCTGGCCGGGCTGGGCCAGGTCCCCCACCGCCACCTGGCGCTCGGCCACCACTGCGGTTTCCGGGGCTTTAACCACTGTATATCCCTTCATCGTGGCGGCCTCAGCAACCATCGCCTGGGCCGTCTTGTAGCGGGCCTCCACGGCCCCGAACTCCTGGGGGCTGGCCGCCCCTTCCTTGAGCAGGAACTGAAAGCGCTTATAGTCGGCCGCAGCCTGATTCAGTTGCGCCTGGGCCTGATTGAGCCGGGCCTGGAACTCCGCAGCAGACAGGCTCACCAGGGGGTCCCCCGCTTTAACCCGGGAGCCGGCTTCCACCCAGATTTTCGCCACCCGGCCGGGCACCTGGGAAGACACTTGGGCCAGGCTTTTGGAGATCACGGCTCCTAAGACCTCCAGTTCCCGGGGGATTTCGGTTTCCTGGACGGTCAGAACCCGGCCCTGGGCTGGCGCGCCGGCAAGCGGCGCCAGACCGGGCGCGATCTTACCGAAGTGGAGCAGCCCCGCCAACCAGGCCATGACCACCACGGCCACCACCACCAAGGCGCTTAGTCCGATGATTTTCTTCTTGTTCGCCATTTTTCCCTTTGAAAAGGGGAAAAGTGCTTCTTCCCGTTAATACACTTATTAAATCCAAGACCTTAAAATCCCCCTCCCCTGGTGGGAGGGGGTTAGGGGGAGGGGGCATAATGCTCCCCCTTTCACCCCCGCCCTAACCCTCCCCCATCAAGGGGAAGGGAAAATGTGAAGTCGCTAAGGCAATGACTGCCGTCTTCCCCTTATCACTTATGCTCGCTCTTCCCACCTTCTGCCACGGGCCCGGAAATAGTCCCCAGGGCCAGTTCCAGCCCCGACTGGGCCAGGTAGGTGTCGAACAGGGCCGCCACCCGGCTCAATTCCGCGTTTTTCAGCGCGTCTTCGCCGTTGAGCAGGTCCACCAGGATGGTGAGGCCGGACTGATAGCGCAGGCGGATCATGCGCAGCCCTTCTTTAGCCTGCGTTACCGCAGTCCGGGCCACCTTCAGGCGCTCATGGGCTGTCTGCAAATTCTGAATAGCTTCGGTCACCTGGTGCCGTACCCGGTCTTCCAGGTCCCGCTTCAGATCCCGGGCCTGGGACTCTTTGGCCCGGGTCTCCCTCACCTTGGCCAAATCGGCCAGGCCGTTGAACAGATTGAAGTTAAGCAGGGCCATGACGGTATAGCTGTCGGCGCCACCGCCGAAGAGACGCCGCTGGTCCACGTCGTATTCCGCCACCACGTGCAGCCGGGGCAGATAATTGAGACGGGCCTTGCTATACTCCTGCTGGGCCACCCGGGCCGCCAGTTCCAACTGTTTGAGGTCAGGGCGTTTTTCCTGGGCAGTTTGCTTAAGATCATCCAGCTTGGCCGGCAACGGGGCCGGCTCCGTGGGAGCGGGAGCCAGGGGCCGCTCTCCCGACTCCGGCACGCCCAGCACCGTGCTCAGGGCGCTCCGGGCGACCTTCACCTGGCTGGCCGCGGTCATTTCCTCCTGGGTGAGTTTGGCCAGGTGAACTTCAGCGGACAGAACATCGGAGTGCACCACCGTGCCGGCTTTAAAGCGGGTTTGGGCGATTTGCAGATTGGATGCGGCGGTCTGCTTCGCTTGCTGCACCACTGCCAGATTCGCCTGGGCCAACTGCAACCCGAAATAGGCCCGGGTCACCTGGAACAACAACTGCTGCCGTGCACTCAGGATATAGGCTGCGGCCATCTCCCGGCTCAAACGGGCCTGCCTATAGCCCAGGACAGCCTGCCCCGCCTGGAACAGAGGCTGGTTCATCACCAGGCCGGTGCGAAAATTGCCGTAAGCATTGGGATTGTTAAGGTTATTGAGAAGGAAGTCCTGCTCAGTAAAGACCCGCTGGTTCAATTTGCTCATGAAGACCTGAGTGGGGTTGTCAGAGAAATTGTAGGTCTCGCTGAAATTGACCGTGGGCAAGAAACGGGCCCGGGCTTTGGCCAGGTCCGCTTCCGCAGTTTCCATGGTCAGCCCCGCGGCCTTAAGCGCCGGGTTGTGCTGCAAGGCCAGGAGCATGGCCTCTCCCAGGGTAAGGGGCGGGGCGGCGGCCAGGGTAGACCCTACCCAGCCGATGAAACCCAACAACAGGATAAGCGATCGCAGCCCCATAAGGCTCCCCACCCACATTTGCAAACTATTATAATCGCCCTCCCCCCCACTGACAAGTTTCATCACCTTGAAAAGAAAATAAGTGCAAAATTTCCCTCTTCGAAGAAATCTCTCAAAAAGATCAAAAAGAGATGCTTCGCAGGCTCATCAAGCCAAAAGGATAGGGCTGGGGGCTACCCACCGATTCTTCAGAACAACCCGTTTACGGACTTAGGGGGATTTATCCAAAAATCAGCGGCGGGAAATAATTATTTGGTTAACTATATATAGCGATTGCCGAAAAATGCTGCTGGTTATCCGGTTAGATTTGTCATTCTGAGCGCCGCGAAGAATCTCACTTTTTCGAGATTCTTCAGTCGCTTTGCCCCCTCAGGATGACAATCATAGGTGGCTCCTGAGGCTCCCGAATAGGAAAAAACGTTTTGGCTTTTGTTATAAATGCCATTTGCCGACGCCATCCTATCATGTCATTAGGCTGGCCGAACCAGTCAAATCCAGCGGAACCAAACCTTCACCTGAGTCCAGTGCTTTATTATAGCCGTAGAAACCCCGCGGGTGTGCGGCGGACCAGGCCTTGCCGGAGCAAACGGTCCAGGTGCTTGGTCAGCATCTGGCCCTCGATATGGTCATAAACGAACAGGGGTTCTTTGGCCTTGCCATAAATCAGATGCCGGGCCACCAGTTGATCCAGAGATTGAGGGCTGCTGAGGGCTTCCAGCAGCCGGGCATCCCGCTCGCTCACTTTGCGGCGAAATGCGGCCAGCCCCACCTGAAACTCCTCAGGGGTGAACAGACCCTGTTCATGAGCCGTAACATAGGTTTGGGCCCTGAAGTGCTTTAGGGCGCTCATGGTAGATTCATAGGCCTCCAGGTCGGAGGCGGCGTCGCCGTACCACGGACCGAAGGGTGTCAGGTCCACATCCGCCAGGAACAGGAGCTGTTGCCTGGGAAAGTGGAAGCAGCTGTGTCCCGGCGTATGTCCTGGTGCCGGAATGATCTCCAGGATGACCTCCCCCAATTGGAACAGTTGGCCGGGCAGATAAGGGGTGAAATTAACCGGAGGGCGGAAATGAAAATCCTGGATAAGGATGCGGCGCCAGTAGTCCTGGAATTTGAGGTCGGCTATGCCCATGAACCGGAAGATGGCTGAAATCGAAGTGAAGGCTTCCGCTTCCAATACCGGGCCATAGAAGCGGGCCGCGGGGAAAAATTGGTTGTACTTCTGATGATCTTCGTGAAAGTGACTGAGAAAAACCCCGGTCACCTGCCGGGTTCGCGCCAGCTCCTGTAAAAAGGCTTTATCGGATGCAGGGTCTATCACCCAGGTTTCAGCCCCCTGCTCCACCACCAGGGAATGGCAGTAGGGGTAGCGGCCTCCCTTGCGTCCAGGGATAAAGGTTATGGGGCCGAAGCAGACAGGCTCCCCCGGGGCGGGACGAAAGTGGGGCAACGGCAGGTTCATCGGATTGAGATTAGGGGGCGGCGCTGGACTAGCCTTCCTGGACGACGTACAGCACCTCAAAGCGGGAGGCCAATTCCTTTTTGGCCGCATCCACCTCCTCCGGGGATAGGTTTTTGACCCGGATGAAAACATCCCGAAAACCTTCTTGGGAGGTGGCATAGGAAGAGAGCAAGCTAACGAACCGGGCGCCCCGGGACCTCAGGAGGTCCACCACTTCCTTGATAAGCCCGGGGCGGTCGGGCAGGCGCAGGGCGAATTGCACACCGCCCTGGAGAACGCCGGTAATATGCATGAAGGCTCGGAAAACATCGGACTGGGTGATGATCCCCACCACCTTGCCGCCGTCATCCAATACCGGCAGGCCTGAAATCGTGTGCTCCAGCATGATCTGGGCCGCATGTTCCACCGTATCACCCTGGGAGACGCTGATGGGATTATGGCTCATGATCTCCTTGACCTGGAGTTCGGCCAAAAGGTAATAGAGCTCGTGGACATCCAGGGTGGTGGCTTTGGAAGGCGCCGCCTCCTTCAGGTCCCGGTCGGTCACCATGCCCACCAGCTTTCCTGCGGATACCACGGGCAACCGCCGGAAATGACGCTCCTTCATGATATGAATTGCTTTAATCATTGAGGTGTCTTCCGATATGGTGACGGGATCTTTGGTCATCCAATCCTTGATCAGCATGGTCATTCTCCATCAAGTGAATTAGGGTCGGGCCAGGGCGTCACTTTTAGTTAAGGGACTCCTGTTTAAATGCGGGGTTCTTCTCCCTTAAAGAACCTTTCCAGGTTTTCCCGGTGACAGACCAGAATAAAGCCCGAAAGGGCCCCGGCCAGCAGCAGGTAAGTTTTGGAATCGCTGAAAAGTCCCACCGCCACCGGCAGCAGCCAGGCGCAAATCAAAGCGCTCACCGAAAAGATCCGGGTCTGGGACAGGGCCAGAATATACACCAATACCAGGTTGAGCCCGGCCCAGGGGACCAGCACCGCCACGACCCCGAAGGTGGTAGCCACGGCCTTGCCGCCCTTGAAACCCAGGTAGAGGGGAAAGACGTGGCCCAAGACCGCGGCACCGGCCACCAGGGACATGGCCGTATCCTGCCAGGCTCCCATTGCTGGCAGAGTCAGCCGGGCCAGGACTACTGCCAGGGCCCCTTTGGCCACGTCTCCCAACAGAGTGAGGGCTCCGGCTTTGCGCCCAAGCAGGCGGTAGACATTGGCGGCCCCTAAATTGCCGCTGCCCTGGCCCCGGGGGTCCGGACCCCCCAGGAATCTTGCCACCAACAGGCCGGAGGGAATGGACCCCAATAGATAAGCCAAACCAATTAACGCCAAAAGCTGATACATCAATTACCTTCTTTAGCGATAATTTTCAGCCAGTTCCTCGTAGTAGGACCGGGGGTGCTTGCAGGAGGGGCAGAGCTCCGGGGCTTCCTTGCCCTTGACGAGATAGCCGCAGTTCCGGCAGTGCCAGGTGACCGATTCATTGCGCTTAAACATGGTGCCGTTTTTGACATGTTCCACCAGGGCGCGATACCGGGATTCGTGGAAATTCTCCACCTTGGCGATCTCCCGGAAAGAGTTGGCGATCTCTTTGAAGCCCTCTTTCTCGGCCTCTTCCGCAAAATTCTGATACAAGGTGGTCCATTCGTAATTCTCACCTTCGGCCGCGGCCAGCAAGTTGCTCAGAGTGTCCCCCAGGTGAAAGGGATAGCCCGCCACGATCTCCGCCGTGCCCTCCCCCAGATGCTTAAAGAAGACCTTGGCGTGCTCTTTCTCGTTTTCCGCAGTCTCCAGAAAAATCGCGGCTATATACTCATACCCCGCCTTCTTGGCTTCGCTGGCATAATAATTATAGCGGTTCCGGGCTTGGGACTCCCCGGCAAAGGCGATGAGCAGGTTTTTTTCGGTTTGGGAACCCTTCAACTCCATAGATCATTCCTCCTTTTAAAAAGTTTGAGCCCGACACTGAATCGTTATATTAATAGCCATCAATGGATAACATGCAAATGAAAAACCTTGCAATATTAACTGGGGGGCAAGGTTTTCCGCAGCCGTTATTGTTCCCAGAGAACCGTGCCGCAATCCTTCAAATCATAGCCTCCCAGGGCCGCCGCGGCCTCCTGGAATTCCCGGGAGCGGACCACCGCCAGCAGGGTCTGAAAGCGAGGATCGGCAAAAGTGCTCTCCGGCACCACCAAGTCGTAGCGTTCGGGCAACAGCGGGATAAAATCCAGCCCCAGGGCCCGGGCTGCGGCCAAAATCCCCAGGCCCACGTCGGCGGTGCCGGAAAAGACATTAACCGCCACGGCCATGTGGGTGTATTCCTCCCGGTCGTAGCCCTGAACCTGATCCGCATTAAGTCCGTTTTCTTTTAGGAGGTAATCCAACAACAATCGGGTGCCGGCCCCCCGCTGGCGGTTGATGAACCGCACCGCAGGACGGGTCAGATCCTTGATCGTCCTGATATTATTGGGATTACCAGGGGCCACCATCAGCCCTTGCTCCCGCCAGGCCAGGTTGATGAGTTTCAGGGGCACCCCCGCCAAGTAACGCTTGATGAAGGGCACGTTGTAGGTGTTGGTTTCGGGGTCCAACATGTGGCTGCCTCCCAGGTGAGCCCGTCCCTGGCGCAGGGCCATCAGCCCCCCTAAACTGCCCACGTGCCCGGAGGACAGGCGCAGGCGGTGGTCCCGACGGTGCAAGAGGTTAGCCAGGAGGTCGATGGTGTTGTCATGACTGCCCAGCACCACCAGAGTGCCTTCGATGTCTTCCGGCCTCACCAGCAACTCCGCGTTCACCGGCCGGTCCTCTTCCAAACCTTCACTCAAAGCCGGCACCACAAGCATACCATCGGCCCGGACCAACGAAGTAATGGTCCCGGCGCCCCGGGGCAGCGGGGTGGCGATGACCTTGTCGCCTACCCGTCCCAGGGTTACCCGGATGAATTCGGTGAGGCCCGGCTTGGAAGGCAGGTTCTGCGCCGGGTAGACTTCCATGGTGGGCCGCTTGGTCAAGTGCCGGCCCGCCAGCCCGGCAATGAGGGGCGCAGCGAACTGCTCGAAGGATAACACCGCAGACACAGGATAGCCAGGGTTGCCGATGACCGGCTTGCCCGCCACCATGCCAAGCACTGTGGGTTTACCCGGCATCATGGAAACGCCGTGGACCAGCACTTCTCCCAGGGCGGCAATGGCCTGGTAAGTGTAATCCTCGGTGCCTGCTGAGGATCCGGCATTGATCAGGACGATATCAGCATCTTTCAGGGCCTCTTCGAGTGCCAGGATCAGAGCCGCCGGATCGTCGGAAACTATGGGCCTAACTTCCGCCATTCCGCCAGCCTCGGCCACCAGCCCAGCAAGGATAACGGAGTTGAACTCGGGAAGCCTTCCAATAGGCAGGTCCCGGTCCAGGTCGGTTACCGGCACCAATTCGGTACCCGTGGGGATAATGGCAACTTTTGGGCGGCGGCGTACCGCGATCCGGGTGACCCCTGCGGCCAGCAAGGCCCCCTGAGCCCAGGGCACGATTTCCACCCCTTCCGGCAACACCATTTCACCCACCACCAGGTCCTCGCCCACCCGGCGCACGTGCTGCCAAGGAAAAGTGGGGGCCTCCACCGTGATGGGGTCGGCCTCGGGATCCGGGACCTGCTCCACCATGATCACCGCATCGGTTCCCGGCGGCATGAGATGGCCGGTGTTGATGGGAAAGGCCTGCTGGCCCACGGATAGCCACTTGGGATAATCAGGGGTGGCGCCGAAGGTTGCGGCTGCGGCCACGGCAAAACCGTCCATGGCCGCCTGGTGGGCCGCGGGCGAGGAGCGCTTGGCTATCACCGGCCCCGCGGTCACCCGGCCCCGAGCCTCCGCCACGGGAATTTCTTCGGCCCGGGCCAGGGCCTCCAGGTCAAACCGGGAGAACCAGACCTCCCGGGCCTCCTCCAAGGATTTCATGCTAAGATAGATGCGGCGTTTCATAAGCGTTCCTTATTAAGGCTGCTTCTGGGTTCGGTCAATATTTGGGTCGGCATGAGATTTTGGCTGTTCCTCCAACTTAATATTTTCCCAACCATCAATCCATGGGGCGCGAATTTTTGCATAAGGCCTATATGTTTTTAAAGCTATTAACCAAATAAGCAAGGTAATAATGAAAGAGATTAACAATCTGTAAGGAAGCTTTAATGTCCAGATTAATATAATAATTGAAACGATCAGAAGAATAGGATAGGGGTGGAAAAGAGCCCTCAAAACATATGCGAAACCTACCCCTTTTTCCTTGGAATCCATTAAATGAATCCTGGTCTCCCACATAAGATTCTTCTCATGTCCTTCTAAAAAAGTTGCGATATAGGAACCTATTTTAGCTATATTTTTGCGATAAAATGTTTGTTGAATCCAAAAATATATAGGGATCAAGATCGCCAAAACGATCACCAAAGGTTGTGATTCTTTTATGCCATAAGCCAGAGCTACACCATTCGCAGTTATACAAGCTAACAGATTCCGTTCCGACGCTTCAAAGTTACGCAAAATCTCGCTGCGCAGGGTCTTGTATTCTTCCAGGCTCTGATCCATTCATCCTCCCATAAATGCTCAGGCTCCTCTTCCCCCGCTAACAGTTATGAGGGATTAGATGGAAGCATTTTATCCCCAAACAGGAGATTAATAAAGGCCAACTTATATGGTGTAAGGACCTTGTCCCGGCGCAGCACCAGGGCCAGATGATCCGGCTTGAAGTAGTGACCCAGCGGAATAATAGCTAAATTTCGAAGGCGGTCCGGCGGCAGCCCCCGGGCCAGGGTGGCAAAGGCCAGGCCCAGGCCCATTTCCACATAGCGGGCGCTCAACTCTACATTAGATGACTCCAGAATAATGCGAAAGGATAGGCCCAGCTTCTGGAAGTGCTCTTCCAAAAAACGCCGGCGTCCGGATTCAGGACCCCGGGGTGGTACAATCAGGGGATAGCGGGCGATCTGCCGCCAGGTAACCCTGCGTAGACGGGTCAAAGGGTGGCCCAAAGGAGTCAGGAGGACCGTGTCCACCGGCTGCCAACGCCGGGGCTCCAGGTCTTTGGGGACCCGGGACTCCAGTCCCAGGCCGAAATCCACGTCGCCGTTTCTCACCAAGGCAAAAACGCCGGTCTGAGGCCGGTCCAGCAGGGTCAGCTCCACCTGGGGATACTGCTTGAGGTAGGATAACAGAGCCTCGGGCAGCAGGTGATACAGGGTGGTGAAGGGCGCGGCCAGGGAAAGCGGCCCCTGGGGTCGGCCCTGGAGGGCCCGCAATTCTTCCTGGAGACCGCCCCATTGATTTAAAAGCACCTGGGCAAAGGCAAAGAGCTTTTCCCCCGCGGGGGTGAGCTTTAACCGGCGTTTGGCCAGGCGTTCGATAAGCTGGCTGCCCAGCTCTTCTTCCAGGGCCTTAACTTGCTGGCTCAAGGCCGACTGGGTCCGGAAGGTGGCCTCTGCCGCCTTGGTAAAGCTCCCCAACTTGGCCACCTGGTAAAAGCCCAGGAGTTGCTGCCATTCCATAAAGATAGCTAATTATTTATATAATAATTATTAATTTTACTTATTTTAATTCTTAGCATAAATTTCCACTTAAGCCAAAGAAAATTCCCTCGGAGGCATGCCATGAAAGACTCCTTACAGCCTGGGTTGAAGTTCGAATTTCAGTTTGAAATCCCGGACACCAAGACGGTGCCCCACCTCTACCCCGAGTCCCCAGAGTTCCAGCAGATGCCCCGGGTATTGGCCACCGGCTACATGGTGGGTCTCTTTGAATGGGCCTGTATCCAGGCCCTTAACCCCCACCTGGATTGGCCCCAGGAGCAGACCGTGGGTATCGGGGTGAACTTAACTCACGTGGCCGCCACCCCGCCGGGCCTGGTGGTCACGGTCCGGGTCCTGCTGGAGAAGGTGGAAGGCCGCAAGCTGACCTTTTTCATCGAGGCCGACGACGGGGTGGACCTGATTTCCCAAGGATACCACGAACGCTTCGTCATCGACGCGGCAAAATTCAACGCCAAAGTGGCGGGCAAGGCGCAGTCAGCTTTGGCGGCAAAGCAGTGAGGGGTGCCGGAGGGCAGGAAGAGAGTCCCCGCCTAATGACAATATTACTGAAAGATCGGGAGGTTTGGCTTATAATGAAGTATGCCTGAAGACTTCAAATGCGGCTATGTGGCCCTCATCGGCGTACCCAATGTGGGCAAGTCCACCCTCCTGAACCGGCTGGTGGGGGACAAACTTGCCATCACCTCCCCCAAGCCTCAGACCACCCGGCACCGCCTCCTGGGCATTGTCAACCTGCCGGCGGCCCAGGTTCTGTTTCTGGACACCCCGGGGGTCCTGGACCCCAAAGGGGCGCTCAATGCCACCCTGGTCCAGGCGGCCCTTACCGCCCTTTCCGAAGCCGACGTGGTAGTCTGGATAGTGGAGGCCCGGCTGCCTTCCCGGGACGACCAGATATTGCTCCCCCACTTGAAGCAGGTCCACCGGCCCCTGATTGTGGCCATTAATAAAGTTGACATTGTTCCCAAGCCCAGGCTCCTGCCATTGATCAGCGCTTACCATGAGCTTTTTCCCGACTCGCCCATCATCCCAATAAGCGCCTTGTTGGGGGAAGGCATAACAGAGCTGACCGCCGAGATTCTTAAACTCCTGCCGGTTTCGCCGCCGCTTTATCCTCCAGATCAGGAAACCGACTCCAGCGAACGCGTCCTGGTGGCGGAACTCATCCGGGAACGGGTGCTCCATCATACCAAGGAGGAGATTCCCCATGCGGTGGCGGTCCAGGTGGAGGACTTTGATGAAAGCCTCCGCCCCCAACTGGTCAAGATCAGGGCGCTGATCTATGTGGAGCGAGAGTCCCAAAAAGGTATCCTCATCGGCAAGCAGGGGCGTATGCTCAAAACCATAGGCGCAGAAGCCCGGAGCGAAATCGAGCCGCTCCTGGGCGCCAAAGTATTCCTGGAACTTTGGGTCAAAGTGTGGAAAAACTGGCGTAAGGACCCCAAGGCCCTACGCCTGTTGGGGTACCAGGGGTAACCTCTTGAACCCTGTTCGACCGCAAATATGGCTTGGACACTGATTGACAATTGCCGCGAATATGCTCACAATAGCAACAAGAGAGGCCTGCATACATGAGGCGACGATTGGTCCGGTTGGGCTTTGCGGTTTTCGTCCTCCTTCTTCCTGTGCCGAGTTATGCTCAGGCCCATTGGGTTACCTGGTATAGATTTGGCACCCAGGGATCCTATGTCCACCAAATCGCCCACCTTATCTTTGCCCTTTCCATGCTTTTTTTTATCTATGAAATTTTCCATGCCAATTTGCAAAAGTTTCGCGGTTTCAGGCTTCTGGTGTGGGCCTGGGCCCTTTTAGTCCTGTGGAATCTCGACGCCTTTGTGGGCCACTGGGCTGACTGGACCCTGGAAAATCCCGTGATCCTGGGCCAGGGCTGGGACCGCAGGCTTCTCATGGACAGCTTCCAAACCTGGATGGTTTATATTTTCAAGATCAATCACTTTGTTTTATTAGTGCCGGCCTTCCTCATGTTTTATCTGGGTCTCAGGGCTCTGACCCGCAAGTCGGGAGAAGAATAAATGATTGCCCTGCCTCTCGCTCCCCTCTGGATTACAGAATTCCTGTGTTCTTTGACCGCAATAATTCTAAGCATCCTCTCCCTGCGGCTAAGCCACCGACTGGTAGTTCAGGACTCGGAAAATGCCTTGTGGCTGTTCCTCAACTGGCTCGCCTTCGCTTTCTTGATTTTTTCCCTGTCCCATTTCACTTCTCACACCATGAATGATCTCATCACGTATTGGAATCTGCCCAACCTGGCCCCGATCCAACGGGTGTTCGGCGGTTTCGATACCGTGATGTATGTCTTCATCGCTTCCATTACCTTGTTTTTCCACCACATTCAGCGGCTATACCGCCGCATGGAGGCTGATCATCATCACCTGGAACAGACCAGCCACGAGATCCTGGCCCTCAACCGGGAGATGGAGGCCCTGGTGATGGAGCGCACCATGTCGGAGATGGCCTTGGGTATGGCTCATGGTATCCGTAATCCCTTGCACGTAATCGGCGGATTCAGCCACCGCCTCTTAAGGAAGACAGATGAAGATGACCCCAGTCGCGCCTGGGCTTCAGCAATTGCGGAGGAAGCCAAGCGTATCGAACAAATGGTAGAGCGCTTCGAGACTCTGGCCCAGAGAAAGACGTCTTTCTTTGCGCAAGAGGACTTAAACGTTATCATCCGCAATACGTTGGACCTCTTACGGCCGGAAATTAAGGCTAAAAACATTGCCTTGGTGGCGGAAATCTGCCCGACCCCCCTGGTGGGGCGTTTCAACAAGCATCTGCTAAAGGTGGCCCTGGCTCATCTGATCCGCAACGCAGTGGAGGCCACCCGGCCCGGAGGCACCCTCCTGGTGCGTACTGCCGAGGAGGATAGATTTGCGGTGTTGGTCATACAGGATACCGGCCGGGGGATGTCTAAGGACGTGGTGGAAAAGGTCTTTGTTCCTTTCTATACCACCAAGATCGGCGGCACCGGCTTGGGGATGGTGTTCGTGCGCCAGATCGTGGACGAACACCGGGGAATTATAACCTTGGAAAGTAAGGTGGGCCGGGGCACTACCGTGACCATCAGACTGCCGCACCGCTTCACCGACCGGCCGGAAGTGGCTGAAGAGTTTCCGCCTTCAGCCCCGCCCGAGACCCCGGGTGCCCCGGAAAGTCAAGGAACCGGGTCAAGCTAGCCTCTTGCCCACAATTTTCGCCAAGAATTGTCATTTTGAGGGAGCAAAGCGAACGCAGAATCTTCAAAATGCGAGAGCCTTCGCTGCACTTAGGATAATAGAAATAACGGGTTTGCAAGAATCTTATTAGCAGTTTTTGATCAACCCCCCTGCAATTGAGAAAACCACCTCTGAAGCTTTTCAACCCGCTCTTTGTGGACAAGTTCCATATCTGCCATTCTCTCCAGAAATTTTTGGGTCCAGCCGGGAGGATATTCCAGTGCCAGCTTTTTATAGAACCGATGTTGATACTCTTCCGATCGTACTGCGAAAGCCAGGGCATCTGTGGCAGTCATATCCGGGGTAATTGAAGAGACAATTTTTGACGTCGGTTCAAGATCGGCTTCAGTAATTTTAGGAATTTTTGGAAATACCCCTTTTTCCAGATAGGTTTCCAACATGGCCCGGTGTTCTTCTTCTTCGCCGGCCAAGATTTTGAAAATCTCCCGGGTTTCCGGAGTGGTCGCCTTCGTGGTCATGCTTCCATAAAATTCAGCCATTTTGGCCTCGATGTCTATGGCTCTCTTAATGAGTTCACGGAAATTGGCAGCCATAATATTTAATCCTTATGGGGGAAATTTTAAATGCAGTGCTTTTGCTTGATCAGTTTGCTGCCTTATCTTATCGGCAGGTTGAGGCAAGAACTTCAATGCAATTCCTGGTCAGTCGGCCCGCGACCTAACGGTAGCCAAGATTGAAACCAGGTGTCAGGAGGAGCTCCGTGGCAGGGGAGTATTATTTTCTGGTGCCTTCCGCCCGGGAGACCAACCAGAAGATCACGCCGCACACCAGAATGCCCGCCAGGTAGAGGCTTTCCACCCATAAGTCATGGGTGGCCAAAGAAGCAACCAAAACCTTGCGGATAAAGGCCACCAGGGCCAGCCCCACAAAGAGCTGCAGCTTGAAGGCGCCGCCCCGGAGGCGGTCGATCTCCATATCCAGCAATTCGATGACCACCCACAAGATCAGGACGGAACCCATGGCGGCCACCAGGCCGTGGGTGAGATTCCCCCGGATCATGTGGAGCACGTCTTGGACTATGAGGCCCACTGCTCCCATGGACAGACCCAGGAGGCCAATCACCAGGATGATGTTGAGGCCGAAGGTAAAGCGCTGGGAGAAGCGGATCAGCGCGGAGTCCAGCTTCTGAGAGAGGAAGACCCGGCGGATCTCTTCCTCGTGGTATGTCCGGGCTATGATATCCAGGTTCAGGTCCAGGATCTTTTCCAGCGCCACAAATGCAGCTTGCCTCTGGCGGGCGTCCACTTCCGTTTCAATAATCTGGTGGAGGTGCCGGCGGACCAGGTTCATGCCCACATAGACGAAGTGAGCCGACAGGCCGATCCGGACGTGGGCATGGCCCACGCGCTGGAGGCGCTGGAAGTAGCGGTCATCGTAAGGGCCTTGAAACATGGCCAGCAGCCAGGCCCGGTGCAGGGGTTGGAGCCGGGCGATCTGGGTTTCGCCTTTCAGATATTTGGCGGTGTCAGGGATTTGCAGGAAGAGGTTGTAAAAATCCGTGACGATGCGATCGGCATGGGGCTCCACCAAGGGAAACAGGGTTTTTAAGGTCTCCATTTCCAGTTCGGTGAACCGGTAATTGTCTTTGATTTCCTGAAAAGTCCGCATTGCTGCCTCTCTGACTCTAGATGCGCGCTGCTGCCTTGCTCATCCTTATCACAGGCGTCGGACGGTGTAAATCAAACTTAACTGGGTTGGCAACCGGCTATCTGTTACATTATAACGATTCTTCGATGGCCTTTGGCTCCCTCAGAATGACAAAACAGATAAGTTCGTAGTATTCTCATGCTTATATAACTCCATAATAGACCCCGTTCGGGACAGTCTTTCTGGATGAACTATCAGAATAACCAGGGGAGTTGACCCCCGCAATTTTGTTTGACATAACTTCCCTGTCTGAATATATTTTGAAAAGTTATGGCGGTGTAGCTCAGTCGGTTAGAGCATGCGGCTCATATCCGCAGTGTCCGGGGTTCAAGTCCCTGCACCGCCACCACCAATTATTTTAAGTGTTCTATTAAGGAGGGGGAGATGAAAAAATTAGTTACTTTGGCCAGCATGGGGATCTTTCTGTTGAGTCTCCAGGGACTTACCCCGGCTCAGGAAAAAGCCCCAGCGCCCGTCCCGGTGGCCCCGCCCGCCGGGGAAGCTCCTATGGCCCCAAAAGTAGAAACTCCTGCGGCCCCTGACCAGGAAGTAAAAGGCACCAAGAAGGCGAAGAAGTCTAAGAAGGCAAAAAAGAGCAAAAAGGCCAAAAAGAGTAAAAAAACCAAAAAAGCCACCACTGACGCTTAAAAACACAGCTTTGCTCACCGATCGGGGTTTGAACCGCGGAGGTTCAAACCCCGAAACCGGGCACTTAGCAAACCGCCCGGGGGAGGGTTCCTATTATCGCCATGAAAAAAACCTTGACTCTGGCCACTGTGGCATTATTCCTCCTGAGTCTGCAGCCTGCTGGGGCTCAGCGACAGGTGGAGCCGCCGGCAGTGCCCCCTATGCTGGAGGGCCAGAAACCGCTGGCTCAACCGGAGACTCGAGAGCCGGTCGCCTCCAAGCAACCAGAAGAGGCGAAAGCCAAACCCAAGGCCAAGGCCAAAGCTAAGACCACGACCAGCAAAAAGGAGTCGAAACAGACGGGGGTGAAAAAAGCGAGTCCCAAAAAAGCCTCAAAAGACCTCAAGAAGAAAAATCAAAAAAACCCAAAAAAGAAACGTCCGGAAACCGGCGCCAAGGGGAGAGGTGGTCCGGTCGTAGGCTGAGTTTAGTCAACCCTTTCTAGGTCAAGGAGGGCAAGCCCATGAAAACTAAAAGTGTATTGTACTTTGCAGTGCTGGTGATTCTCTGTGCGCTGGCCACGACAGCCCTGGCTGCGGCAGATAAAGGTTACTTGTGGAATGGCACCCAATGGAAAGAAATGAACAACGATATCAAGGTGGCTTACGTTAAAGGTATCGGGAATATGGCGGATTTTGAAACCGCGGCGGCGGGGAAAAATCCGGCCCCTTGTATCTCCAAAGGCTTTGTAGATGAACTTAAGACCAAGACTATTGCCCAAGTGATTGCTGATGTGGATAAATACTATAAAGAAAATCCCGGTAAGCTGGACATGCCGGTGATCGCGGTGATTCTGGAGCGTTGCACCAAGCTCTGTGCGGCTCCGGCCGCGGCGAAAAAATGATGAGAATCTGGACTTTTTTGGCCCTTTAGGGCTCATGTTTGTTGGCTGGGCGGCATCGACCCCGGCAGTGGAAACTGGAAAAGCCTTTTTGTGGAATGGGGGACATTGGCAGCAGGTTTCCGGCGAAGGCAAAGCCGGGTATATCTTCGGTATCGGCAATCTGGCGGATTTCGAAACTTCGGCGGCTGGTAAAAATAAGCCTTGCATCTCCCGGGCCTTCGTGGATGAATTGAGATTTAGGACCGTTAACCAGATCGTCCAGGAAGTGGATAAGTTTTACCAGGAAAACCCCGGCAAGTTGGACACCCCCGTAATCGAAGTGGTTTTACGGCGGTGTACCAAGGTGTGTCCGCCGGAGACTCCAAAGGGGGGGATAAAAAAATGAAACACGCGGCTGTCTTGATTATGGTTGTGGCACTTTTGGTAGGAGGGTGTGTGGGGGCGGATAAAAGCACCGCGTACCGGACGGTGGGTGGGAGCGCCATCGGCGCCGGTGGCGGCGCCCTGATAGGGTGGGCCGCAGGTTCTCCCGCAGCCGGCGCGGCCGTCGGCGCGGCAGCCGGAGCTCTGGGGGGCTATGCTTATGACCAATATGAAAAATCTCGGGGGCGCTGAACCCAGCCTCTCCAGGACCTCACAGCAAATGTAATAAGCCAGCTTTTGGATCAATTTTTCATTTTCCTCCATTCCATCTCCGGGTCCCGCAAGGGACCCGGAGTCTTTATCTCACTATCATTGACTCCCGATGGCATCTGATGGTATCCTGCTCTTGAGCACCCAAACAACCCAGGAGTGGATCATATGAAGAAGGCGGTCATCCTGTTGGTGGCGGCATCCATGATTTTGGGGGGATGCTCCAGTATGAACAGCACCACCGCGACCCGGACATTGGCGGGCGGCAGCATTGGCGCCGGTAGTGGCGCCCTAATCGGCTGGGCCGCAGGTTCTCCCGCAGCCGGCGCGGCTATCGGCGGCGGAGTGGGCCTGGTGGGGGGCTACCTTTACGACCAGTACGAAAAGTATAGTGGCCGTCAATAGTCCGTCTTATATAGCTGCTTGGGATTTCACCGCCCCGGACCTTCCAGGAAGGAATATGACATGAACTTTAAAGGATTGATTCTACCAGTGTTGCTGGGCCTCATTTTAGGGGCCTGCGCCGACCCGAACAGTTCCCCGTTCAGCACCAGTAATTCGATAATCGACCGGGCCAACATGTGCGCGACGTGCGGCGCCGCCATCCAAGACAATTATTTTGCCGACAGCGCCTTTAGAGCCATGGGACCGGGCAGCTATTAGCTTTAAGGAAACGCTAACTGTATAACATTGAATTATATGCATATAGCCTTTGTCAAAAAATTCTTCCGGTTGCCCGTTTTTTAAATCCCCATAAATCCGCCTTTTTCAAAGGGGGACTTATAGAGGAATTCCGCCAAGTTCCCCCCTTTGGAAAAGGGGGGGCAGGGAGATTTAGATTATAGGACCGTGACATAAAGGAAAAAACTTTTGGCAATCGCGATAGATAAAGCAGGGATGACGAAGAAAGTGTGGGACAGGCGCCCTTGCCTGTCCTAAAACAGCCGGGGGCGGCTGTCCCAAATTACTTTCGACTCACCGGCCCCTTTCCTCCTCTTTTGGCCTCATTCTCCGCTAAGACTCCGGCTTTTGATTGAACCTCTCTTTTTCAGATACACCATTAAAATGGCCAAGGCCGCGGGGGTGACCCCGGAGATGCGGCCCGCCTGTCCCAGGGACCGAGGGCGCACCTGTTTCAACTTTTCCCGGATTTCCAGGGACAACCCCGGCACCCCGTCGTAGTCAAAGTCCGCCGGGATGCTCTTTCCTTCCCCCTGGGCGAATTTTTTGGCCGCCTCTTCCTGGCGTTGGATGTAGCCCTCGTATTTGTGTTTGATTTCCAGTTGCTCCACCACCGCTGGGGACGCCTGAGACACTTCTCCGCTCAGGCGGTATAAGGTAGCCAGGTCCAACTGGGGCCGCTTCACCAAGCTCAAGATGGGGGTAGGGGCCTTCAGAGGCGCGGTGCCCCGGGCCTCCAGTTCCCGGTTGACCTCCGGCGTGGGAAAGATACGGCGGCCCGCCAGTCGCGCCTCTTCCTCCCGTATCAGACGCTGCTTTTCCCGGAAGCGTTCCATCGCCTCCTTTTCCACCAATCCCAGTTCAAAACCCCATTCCAAAAGACGGGCGTCGGCATTGTCTTCTCTAAGAAGCAGGCGGTATTCAGCCCGGGAAGTGAAAAGGCGGTAAGGCTCCCGGGTGCCTTTGGTTACCAGGTCGTCCACCAGCACCGCCATGTAGGCCTGGGAGCGGTCCGGCAGGAAGGGAGGCCGCCCCATTATCTGGCAGGCGGCGTTGATCCCGGCCCATAACCCCTGGCCCGCGGCCTCCTCGTAGCCCGAGGTGCCGTTGATCTGGCCCGCCAGAAACAAGCCTTTGATCCGCTTGGTCTCCAAGGTCGGCTGCAGTTCCAGGGGGTCAACGTAGTCGTACTCGATGGCATAGGCCGGGCGCATCACCTCGGCCTCCTCCAGCCCCGGGACGCTGCGGAACAGGGCCAACTGGAGCTCCGCCGGCAGACAATTTCCCAGACCCTTGGCATAGATTTCGGCGGTGTCCCGGCCCTCCGGTTCCAGGGTCACCTGGTGGCTGGGCTTATCCAAAAACCGCATCACTTTATCTTCCAAGGAAGGGCAGTACCGGGCGCTCACCCCCTTGATCACCCCGCTGTAAAGAGGGGAGAGGTGGATGTGGTCCCGGATGAGCCGGTGGGTGGCCGCGGTGGTGTGGGTAACGAAACAGGCCACCTGCTCGCCGGACACCTTCGCAGTCCGCCAGGAAAAGGGGCGAGGCCTCGGGTCGCCCCACAAGCGCTCCATGCCGGCGAAATCAATGGAACCCGCCGCGAGGCGCGGAGGCGTGCCGGTCTTCATGCGCCCCAGGCGGAATCCCAAATCCTTCAGGCAGGCGGCCAGGCCCACGGACGCGAACTCCCCGGCCCGGCCGGCGGGGATGCGGCAGTCCCCGATATGAATGAGGCCGTTCAAAAAGGTGCCGGTGGTGATGAGCACCGCCTTCGCCTTATAGGTCAGGCCCAGGGTTTCCACCACACCCACCACCCGGCCGTCCTCCACCAGGAGGCGGTCAATCATGGCTTCCCGCAGGTCGAGGCGGGGCTGCTTTTCCAATAGGGATTTCATGGCCAGGCGGTAGGCCTGTTTGTCGCACTGAATGCGGGTGCCCCGCACTGCCGGCCCCTTGGAAAGGTTGAGGGTGCGGAACTGGATGCCGGTGGAATCCGCCAGAAAGCCCATTACTCCGCCCAGGGCGTCGATTTCCTTCACCACATGGCCCTTGGCCAGCCCCCCCACCGCGGGGTTGCACGCCATCTGGGCCATGGTGTCCAGGTTGAGGTTGAAGAGCAGCACCTTCAGCCCCATCCGGGCCGCAGCCAGTGCGCCTTCGCAGCCCGCGTGCCCGGCTCCGATCACTATGAGGTCATATTCTTTGGGATAAATAGCCATGAACGGGTTTCAAAATATTGGAAATGAATGTCTCTCGCCAAGCCGCCAGAGGCACATACAAACCGTGCTGCTTTGCCCCTCAGCGTCTTTGCGAGAGGATTACACTATCTTTTATAAAAGCCATGTGAAGAAGTTCAGGCTTGAATTAACGACGCGAGATGATTATTCTAAACTTTCAAGCAATACTGAGAGCTGAGGAGGAAATCATGGTTCATCCCGTGCATGGCGCAGACCCCAGTAAGATAAAGCATCGCACCTATAAGACCCTGGAGCCCGAAGGGGAGATCGCGGTGGTGCAGCGCCCCGAAGGTACGGTGAAGCTTCTATTCTACACCTGCAGCGGCGCCGACAAGACCTGTCATTCCGAAGTAACCCTGGACCGGGAACAAGCCTTCAATTTCGCCATGGAGATTCTCCAGCAAGCCTATCGCGTCGGCGAAGAGGGCTGATTCAACCTGCCTGCTGGGGCCGGGGGCGCTGGCTCACCGGTCCCACTCCACCTCCCGCACCAAGTCGATGAATTCTTCGGATTCCCCGTAGGCTTTCATGGCCTGCTGGAAATCCAGCCAGGTCTGCCATACCGTCACCCACTCTTTGTTGTGCCAGTAATAGGGACTTTCCGCACCTTCGTCTTTAATCCGGCAAAAGTCCTCGTACTCATCCTGACAAAATTGGCAAAAGCGGAAAACCCCCTTTGGGCGCTTGTACATTTCCTGGGTCTCGAACTGAACGCCGCACTTGGCGCAGCGGGCCAGGCAGCGGGTGCACTGCACGACCTTGCGCACCGCCTCCATCTTCTTGGCCCGGTCCACCTTGGCCTTCTTCTTCTGCTCCAGCTTGATGCGGTCTTCTATATCAATAATTTTGGACATCACTGACCTCTGGGTTGGCTATCTTACCGATATCGCCTTTTCCCCCATATAAAGATATCAAGCGGGGCAGGATGGGTCAAGAGAGGGGGAAGTCCTTATTTTTCTTCGGAATAGTCCCCGCCCCGGTCCGGGTCCAGGTTAAACAGCCGCCGCACCAGGTCCAGTTCCTGGTGGGGATTCTTGGGACGGCGGTTGCGCTTCAGGAAGATGATGGGATCATGCAGCAGTTTTTGGGTGACGGAAGCGGTCAAAACCTCCAGGGCTTGGCGCTGGTCGTCCGTAAGGGGGCCTAACTGCGCCAGGGTCTTTTTCAATTCCGCCTGGCAGATGGCCTCGGCCTTATCCTTGAGCGCGATAATGGTGGGATAAACCTCCAGGGTCTCCAGCCAGTGAAGGAATTTCAGGGTCTCCGCGGCCACCAGGCGCTCGGCCTTGCCGGCTTCGACGCGGCGGCGCTCCCAGTTGAGCTCCACCACCTCCTTGAGATCGTCGATGTTGTAAAGGTAAACATTGTCCAGGTCGTTGATAGCCGGGTCCAGGTCCCGGGGCACCGCGATGTCGATGAGGAACAGGGGCCGCTGTTTGCGCCGCCGCATCACTCCCTTGACCTGGTCCCGGGTGATGAGGAAGTCACCGGCACCGGTGGAGCTGATGAGGATGTCGGCAGTCAGGAGCTGATCCTGGAGCTCTTCCAGTGAGACCGCCTCGCCGTGGAACCTCCGGGCCAGTTGCACTCCCCGTTCTAGGGTGCGGTTGGCCACAGTAATCTTGGCCACCCCCTGGCCCTTCAGGTGCTCCAGGGCCAGTTCCGCCATCTCCCCGGCTCCCAATAAGAGGACGTTTTTTCCGGCCAGGTCCCCGAAAATCTTCCTGGCCAGGCTAACCGCAGCATAGCTGACGCTCACGGCGTGGTCGCCGATGCCGGTTTCGCAGCGCACCCGTTTGGCCACGGAAAAGGCCTTGTGGACCAGGCGGTTCAGGATAGGCCCGGTGGCCCTAAACTCCGTGGCCTGCCGATAGGCTGCTTTCACCTGTCCCAGGATCTGGGGTTCCCCCACTACCATGGAATCCAGGCTGGCCGCCACCCGGAAGAAATGCTGCACCGCCTCCTGGTCCCGGTGGACATAAAAGGATTCAGCCAGGTCCGCAGGAGCAATCTCCGGATGACCGGCAAAAAACTCCCGGACCAGATCCGCGGCGGCCTCCGGCGCCTCGGTGACGCACATTAACTCCACCCGGTTGCAGGTATTATAGAGCAGGCTCTCAGAGATTTCCGGCCAGGCCTTGAGGCGGTCATAGGCCGCCCCCACGTCCGGAATCAGGCACGCCAGCTTCTCCCTGAGGGCCACCGGCGCGGTCTTGTGGTTGACGCCGCAAAGCAGGAGATTCATGGCTGTTGAATAAACCTGGCGAAATTGTGGTAACCCGTGAGCCACAGGTTGGCGCCCACAAAGGTAAAGATCAAGACCAGAAAACCGCAGATGGCCAGGAGCGCTGCCCGGCGGCCCCGCCAGCCCGCCGCCAGGCGCTCGTGCAGCAGCACCGCGTAAATCAGCCAGGCGAGGATGGTCAGAATCTCTTTGGGGTCCCAATTCCAGAAGCGCCCCAGGGCGTGTTGGGCATAGAGAGAGCCGAAAATGATGCCCACGGTGAGCAAGGGAAAGCCGATGGTCAGGCACCAATAATTAAGGGTGTCCAACTGCGACAGCGACGGCAGCCGGCGATAAAAAAAACCGAAGCGCTTACCCTTGATCTGGCGTTCCTGGATCAGATAGAGGATTCCCCCCAGGCAGGCCAGGGCCAGGGCGGCATAGCCCATGAGGGTCAGGCAGATGTGGATAGTCAGCCAGAAACTCTTCAGCAGGGGTGTGATGTCCCCATGCCGAGCAGGCAGCAGCAAAGTTCCGGAAATCATCAGGGCCGCCAGGGGCGCCACCAGGGCCCCCAGGACCTTAATGGGATAGCGCCAGATGAGCAGCAGAAAGGCCGCCACCAAAATCCAGTCGAACAGCAGAAGGGCTTCCCCCACAGTGGCTGCGGGCAGGTGGCCCAAACTCCAGGCCTGTTGGATAAGGGCCAGGGTGTGGACCCCCAGGCCCCCGGCCATGACCCAGACCCCGGCGTGGAAATAGCTCTCCCGCTGGACCAGGAAATAGGCCAGCCAGAGGCCCGTAGCCCCGAAGTAGGCCACCAGAATCAGATAGAGAAACAGGTTGTGCATGTTAAACGGTCCCTAACGGGATGCTGAAAAACTATCAATGCTGAAAAAAAATCTTTAAAGATTGCTCCAGTTCCCCTTTAATAAGGGGGGAATAAAGTCCCCCGAAAAAGTCAGCTGGACCCTCTCATTTGGCGATAGCGACTGAATTTGCCCAGTCATCCAACTTAAATGATTTCCATTTGAACACCGACAAAATATTGGAGAAGTCGTCGGTCCACAGCGCTTCTCCGGGCCGCACCGGCAATGGCTGCCACCGCTGATCCTGGACCAGGGTCCCGAAGTTTTCCGGGCTTCGGGCCAGCACCACCCAAGTAGAGGGCCTTTTCCTTTGGTTCAGTTCTTCCATGTCAATTTTTAAGTCGTTTCGCACCAGGGCCACCAGCCCAGCTTCCCGGGCCAGGCTGCCCAGCACCGGTTCCAGGTTGAGGTACCGGTTGCTGATGTGGAAGACCAGAATGCCGCCTTTTCTGAGTTTTGAGAGATAAAGGCCCAAAGCTTCCCGAGTTACCAGGTGAATGGGAATAGCATCGGAATTAAAAGCATCCACTAATATCATATCATAATTTGCTTCCGGTGCGCCTCGGAGTGACAGGCGCGCATCACCCAAGATTATCTGAACCTGAGCCGGGCAATCCTTCAGGTAGCTAAAATACCGGGGTTCACGGGCAATGCGGACCACCGTGGGATCAATTTCATAAAAAGTAAACTGCTGCCCGGTTTGGGCATAGCAGGCGATGGTGCCGGTCCCTAAACCGATTATTGCCACCTTTTTATTCACTGGAGCCTGTGAAAACGCTGAAAAAATCTGGCCTAAGGGGCCGCTGCGGTGGTAATAAGTCAGGGGCTCCCGCCTTTGGGCCAGGTCCAGATTCTGAGCCCCATGTATTGTAGAGCCGTGAGAAAGGGTGTGGTACCGACCGGCGCGGTCCTCAGTAACTTTCGAGATTCCGAAGAAATTCCGTTCTCGAAGTAATATCCGGTCGGACTGGCCGGTGAACCAGGCCCCGGCGATAATCAGGACTCCCACCCCCAGGGCCAGACGCAAAGGCCGGAAGCGAAAACTGTAGCAGACAACCGCGCCCAGGCAGGCAATAATGATCACGGCCAGGGCTTTAAAGTGATCCGGCACCGTCTGAAAGGCCCGGCTCAAAAGCGCCAAGAACAAACCCAGGGCCAGAGGCAGGAGTAAATCATACAAAAAAGGGCGGGATTTCTCCTGGGTGGGGCCGAAGTTGGGGCGGAGCAGGCACGCCACCACAATAATCAACGGATACTCAATCACCGAATTAAAGAGGACTGGGGCCAGGAGGGCGTTGAAGATACCCCCTAAAACCCCACCTGCCGAGATCCAAAGATAAAATTCCGTAAGGTGGTCGGCCCCAGGACGTGAATGCATCAGCTCCCCATGACACACCATGGCAATGCAGAAGAAGGCCAGCAGATGGAGGGGGATGGTTGGCCAGGCCATGGCCTGGAACCGGATGAAGAAGATAGCGGCTACCGGCACTATGAAAAATGGTTCCAGGAATACCATGAGATGCCGGGGGAAAAGGGGTTTGCGGGCGAATACCAAGACAAAAGTAAGCAGGTAGATGAGCAAGGGGACGATCCACAAAAGCGGCACCGAGGCGATGTCCGTGGCCAGATAGGTGGTCACTCCCAAAAGCAGGCTGGAAGGGGCAAAGGCCAGCAGCACCCACCAGGCTCGCTGGCTGAGGGTTAGCCGACTGGCAGCAGGGGGTGCGTCTCCGGCGTGGGCGGGGGAGCCGGTGACGTCCTGGTCCGGGGAAATCGCGGGAGCGCTGGCCCGCCATAATGTCAGCCCGCAAAGGAAAATCAAGGCCACCAACAGCACGTAACCGCCGGCCCAAGCCCAGGACTGATGACCCAGGCGCAAGTAAGGCTCTATGAGCACGGGATAGGCCACCAGGGCCAGGAGGCTGCCCAGATTGGAAGCACCGTAGAGGAAATAGGGGTCTTGAGCGGAGGCATGGTCCGTATGGGCAAACCACTTCTGGAGCAGGGGGGCCGTGGTGGAGACCACGAAAAACGGCAAACCCACGGACAGCATCAACAACAGCAGCAGCCAGGTCACGGGGTTCGCGGTGGCCGGAGGAGTCCAGCCGCGAAAGATCCCGATGGGCAGGGTGAACAGCACCAGCAGCAGCAATCCCACATGGAAGGCGGCTTGCCGGCGCACCCCCAGCCATTTGGGGGCCAGATGCGCATAGAGATATCCGGCCAGCAGCGCTCCCTGAAAAAACACCAGGCAGGTATTCCACACTGCCGGGGAGCCGCCCAGCAAAGGTAGAACCATCTTGCCGAACATGGGTTCCACTACGAATAACAGCATGGCGCTGATGAATATGGCCAGTGTGAACAGGACCAGCACGTCAGTTCTTCCCTGAACTTTGCGATACCGATGGGTTTGGGGTCTTTACCCTTCGGTTTCCTTAAAAGCCTGGGAGACTATTTCTCCCAAGACCGCGGAGCTCAACACCGAGCCCAACACTTCGTGGAGCACTTTCACTATCCGGGGCCGGTCTCCCAGGGCCACCGCCTCCTTAAGGGGGCTGTTCACCAGGCGGTGAAAGAGATCGGCATTACCGGGATGGGACCGTCGCTCGGCCAGAACCCGGGTCCGGAGCCTCTTGAGCAGGTCCAGGTAAGGGCCGTATTCCGGCCCGAAATGCTGCTGCAGCTCCTCCCGCACCCGGCGGGCCAGGGCCGGGGAGGCCCCCCCGGTGCTGATGGCCAGGGTTAAATCGCCCCGGCGCACCTGGGCCGGAACAATGAAGGTGCAATGCTCCGGGTCGTCCGCGACGTTAACCCAGATGCCCCGGGTCTGGGCTGCGGCGCTAACCCGGGCGTTGACTTCAGGGTCGTCGGTGGCCGCCATAACTAATGCCATGCCCTCCACCTGTGTATCGGTAAAATCTTCGGAAAGATAAACGATCTCTCCCCGGGAGGCCAAGTCCGCCAACTCAGAGGTCAAGGTGCGGCTGACCACGGTCACTTTGGCCCCGGAGGCTAGAAGGTCTTGTACTTTGCGTTCCCCCACGGCGCCCCCACCCACCACCAGGCAGGGCTTGTTTTCAATGACGGCAAATATCGGGTAGGTTTTCATGGGTAAAGGGAGCGTTTTTTTCCGGGAGGCTGATAGAGAGTCAAGCCTGCCATTTATCTGGATTTTTACACTGTACCAAGCCTGCCGCCGGGATGCAAGGGGAATGCCGGGAGCGCCAGAGGCAAATCCCCTGCCCGGACCTTTGTCATTGACAGGAATACAAAATCTTGGTTAGATACTGAGTCAGAAGGATGGCAAGCCCAAGGGGAATCCCGGGCTTGCACCCAGACACATGAGACTTGTTCATTTATGTGCTACCTGGCTGATCTTTGGGGCTGGGGCTCTTTCTGGGGTTGGGGCGCCACCGAGTTGGGGGGAAATTGCCATGAACCTGACCACTGCTGATAAACAGCTCTTGCTCCATGTGGCCCGGGACAGCATTGAAGCCCACCTCAAGGGAAAGGCCGCCACCCCGGTGAAAACCGAGTCCCCCGTGCTGTGCGAAGCCCGAGGCGCCTTTGTGTCTCTGCACCGCCAGGGACAACTCCGGGGCTGTATCGGTTATCTGGAAGCAGTCAAACCTCTCCTCCAGACGGTCCGGGAAATGGCTGCGGCCGCAGCCTTTCATGATCCTCGCTTCCGCCCTTTACAGGCCGATGAACTGGCCGACCTGGAAATCGAGATCTCAGTGCTCAGTCCCCTGCGGCTCATCAAGAGCACCGATGAAATTGAAATCGGCAAGCACGGTCTTTATATCGTCAGGGGCCTTAACCGAGGCTTGCTCCTGCCCCAGGTGGCAACCCAATGCCGCTGGGACCGCCTGACTTTTTTGGAGCAGACGTGCTGTAAAGCGGGCTTACCCCCGGAGGCCTGGAAAGATCCCCAAACCCAGATTTTTGTTTTCAGCGCCTCGGTCTTTGCCGATCATACCCTGGACGGACCGGCTGAAAGTCGATCTTAGGAGCCTAAATCTGCATGACGCCAACTGATGCTCCCGAACCAGAACAGTATCCTGCACCGGCGCCTCCGCCCCCCGGGGGGTTGTTGTATCTGATCCTTAACCACCGCTTCCTCGTTGTCTCGCTGGTGGTTATCCTGTTTTTAGGGGCGCTGTTTGCCTGGGGAACTTGGCGCGGCGGTTCAGCGCCGCCGGAGTCGGCACAACCCCAACTGGCTGCGGCCCCCCAAGGCGAAACATCTCCGGCGGCCCCTAAAGCCACCGAGATGAAGCCCCTGGTCCCGACCCCCCCGAAAGACGCCCATGCCCCCGCGGTCACCGCTATTCCTCACAAGGAAACTCCCAGCCTCATTCCGCCGGCCTCCCCTGCCTTGGCGCCGCCGCCTCGGGAACCGGTCAAGGGTGAGATCTTCACCCTGGCCTTGATCAAGATCATGGACGACCAAACAACCCAGACCTGGTTTGGATGGCGGCCCAACAGCATCCCCTTCGGCAAGTTTGGCCTGACGGACAATGTCAACAACATCCAACTGGGGGTCCTGGAAGTGGCCCGGCGCACCGTGGTGGTGCTCAACGAGCACATGACCCGCTTCGCCACCACCGAGGCCTATAACCCCCGGGTCAACGAAGCCATGAACTTTTTCATGGTCAGCCCCGATAAATATTGGTTCCCCTCCGCTTCCGGCAAGTACAAGGAAGCCATGCAAGACCTGGAACTATATATCAAAGACTTAAAGGCGGGACGGGCCCGGTTCTATTCCCGGGTGGATTACTTAATTGCCTTGCTGAGTAACTACAAAGACCTGTTGGGCAGCAGTTTTCATAACCTTTTAAAAGACACGGAAGCCGACGGCAAGCCCGTCTCCTGGTTCATGGTGGACGACTACTTCTATCACTCCCAGGGAATTGCCCTGGCCATGGCGGAGATGCTGGAGGCAGTCACCAAGGAGTTTCACCAGGAGCTCCAGAAGAAAAACTCCCACAAGCTGCTGGAAGACGCCATCCATGCCCTGCACGAAGCCTCCCATCTGCATCCCTGGATCGTGACCAACGGCGCCAAAGACGGCATCCTCGCCAATCACCGGGCCAATATGTCCACCTATATCGGCGAAGCCGAGCATGTCATCTCCACTTTGCAGCAACAACTGGCCACCAATTAGGATATTTCAGGGTTTGGTCAATTTGTAATTTCGACCAGTTATATTTCTCCCTCCCCTTAATCCCCTCCCATCAAGGGAGGGAAATGATTTTTTTCTGAAAAAGTCTCGTGTAGGACAGCCGCCCCTCGGCTGTCCTTCCCTTATTTATGCGCCGGAGGGGGAGCCTACGCTACTTTTTGATTTGCTTTTGGGGCAGCGAGACTTTGGCAGAGGACTCAAATTCAAAGCATACCAGGTCGCGGTTTGCTCGCCCTGAATCCTGTCCCCTGAAAACTGAAACCTGTTGAAATTCCCGGCCCTTTGTTTTAAGGTGGTCTGACAACCCTGCAAGGGAGGTTCGCCATGCTGGTCGGTCAGATCATGAGCCACAAGATTGTCACCATCTCTCCCAACAAATTGGTGGGCCAGGCCTTGAAGTTAATGCAAAAACATAAAATCCGCCACTTGCCGGTAGTGGAAAAAAACCGCATGGTGGGCTGGATCACCTCCCGGGACCTGAGGGAGGTCCTCTTGGCCTCCATGCTGGAAGAAATCAAGGTGGGAGATGTCATGGTCCAGGCCCCCTTGAGCGTCACCCCCGATACCGAAGTGGAGGAAGCGGCCCGCCTGATCCACGAACATAAAATCGGCGGTATGCCCGTGGTGGAAGGAGACCGGCTCATGGGGGTTATCACCATGCAGGATTTGATTGGCGCCTTCATAGCCATGCTGGGCCTGCTAAAGAGCTCTTCCCGCCTGGACCTTCTCCTCCCGAACCAACCCGCGGCTCTGGACGCCGCCACCCGCCTCATCAAGGAAGCAGGAGGCAAGGTCATCAACGTGGCTCTGGGTCCCCCCCAGAAAGATAAGCGCCCCTATTATTTTCGCTTGGAAAAGGCCAACCTCGAACCCATCGTGGATACTTTAAAGCAACAGGGTTATGTAGTCCTGGAAGCTATTCCCTGAGGCCAGAGGCGGGGGTTTAAATAGTCTAGCGGGTATCAGGTCTAGTGATGTAGTTTTCAGAAGGTGTCACTAATTATTCTTGATTTTAGAGAAGCTCCGAACCACAAATCCGGTTTTTCCCGGCCTCTTTGGCCCGGTACAGTGCGTTGTCCGCAGACTTAATCAGGTCCTCCGTACTCATCCCCGGTTGAAGCTCTGCTGCGCCTATACTCAAAGTCACTCTCTGACCTGGACCGGCTTGGTTCAGGGGAGACTGGGCAATGAGGCGCCGTAATCTCTCCGCCAATAACACCGCTTGCAATAGAGGCGTCTGGCTCATGAGCAGGACAAATTCGTCCCCGCCATAGCGGCAGAGCAGGTCCGCCAAGCGAATCCCGCCTTTCAGGATCGCACCTACTTCCCTAATGACGGCGTCCCCCTGCAGATGGCCCAGGGTGTCGTTGATCTGCTTGAAATCATCGATGTCCAGGAACAGCAGGGAGAGGGGGGCATTATAACGGCGGCTCCTTTCCACTTCATAGTGGAGGGTCTCCCTGAAATACCGGTAATTGTGCAGGCCGGTGAGGGCATCCCGGATGGCCAGGCTTTTCACCTGCTCGAAAAGCGCCAGGTTCTTGATGCCGGCCTCTCCTTGGAGGATGAAAATCCGGAACAGTTCAGCCTCCTCGGGAGTAAATGGCTCCTGTCGTCCGGCCCCCGCCACCAGGGTGACATTCTCCACTTCTACTCGTTGCCAGAGCATTTCCGGGAGGGGCGACCCCGCCGCGGCCGCGGGGTCAGCCGTAAGTTGCCTTTTTAGCAGGTCCTGAAAAGTTTGATACCCGGCGTCCAAAATATCCGGCCGGCGCCGAAAGGCTTCCAGGGGCAATTCCGGCAGGGGACCGTAAATAGCCAGACCCAGTAGCTGGACCGGAAAGCTGTCCCAAATGAGATTAACCAGACCCTGGGTGAGCTGGTCCCAGGTGAGCGGCCCCACCAGGGTTTCGCCGATTTGCCGCACCTGGGCCAACTCCCGGGCCCTTCTGTCGGCCAGTTCTTCCCGGGCCCGGGAGAGGCGGGCCACCAGTTCCCGGTTTTCCCGGGCCAGACGGCGCCGCTCCAGGGCCCGGCTCACCAGGGCCTGGAGTTCGGCCAGGCGCAGGTCCGATTTGATCAAGTAGTCGTAAGCCCCCAGTCGCAAGGCTTGAACTGCGCTGTCCAGCCCGGCGTGGCCGGTAATCAGGATAACTTCCGTGTCAGGAGTGTGGGCCTTGATTTGGGAGAGCAGGTCCAGGCCGGAGGCCCCGGGAAGCATCAAATCCAGGAGGGCCAGGGAGAACTCTTGTTCCTTCAGAAAGGTTATGGCCTGATGCCCGTCCGCCGCCGCGGTCAGGGCATACCCGAGTCCGTCGAGGCCCTCGGCAAGGGTGCTCAATAATTGCGGATCATCATCCACCAGGAGGATTTTGTCCTCCGCATCAGTGCCAGCCTTCAGAGGAAATCACCGTATCCTTATGAAAATTTTCATCGTCTATCTGGGGATAGTCCAGGTTGTAATGCAGCCCCCGGCTCTCTTTGCGCCGCAGGGCCATGCGGATGATCAAGTCGGCCACCGTGGCGATATTGCGCAACTCCAACAGGTCGCTGGTAATAATAAAGTTCCAGTAATACTCGTCAATCTCCTGTTGGATCAGGTCGATGCGGTGTTGGGCCCGGAGCAGCCGCCGGTCGGTGCGCACGATGCCCACGTAATTCCACATAAAACGCCGGATTTCATCCCAGTTGTGGGACACCACCACGGCCTCTTCGCTGTCGGTGGCCCCGTAGGGGTTCCATTCCGGGGCCGACGCCGCAGGTTTGGCCAGAAGACTGGGCAGCGTCTCTTTGGCCACTTGGGCCGCCTGGTGCGAAAAGACCAAAGCCTCCAAAAGGGAATTGCTGGCCAGGCGGTTGGCCCCGTGGAGGCCGGTCATGGAAACTTCCCCCACCGCAAAGAGGTTGGAAATGGTGGTGCGGCCCCAGGCGTCCGTCACCACCCCGCCGCACATATAGTGGGCCGCGGGCACCACCGGAATGGGCTCTTTAGTGATGTCGATGCCGAACTTCAAACATTCCTGGTAGATGTTGGGGAAGCGGCTGACGACGAAGTCCGCCGGTTTGTGGCTGATGTCCAGATAGACGCAGTCGGCGCCGCTCTTTTTCATCTCCAGGTCGATGGCCCGGGCCACCGTGTCCCGGGGCGCCAGGTCTTTCAAGGGGTGGTACTTCTCCATGAACGCTTTGCCGGCATGGTCCATGAGGATGGCCCCTTCCCCCCGGAGGGCCTCGGAGATGAGGAAATTCTTGGCCGCAGGGTGATAGAGGCAGGTGGGATGAAACTGCACAAATTCCATGTTGCCGATCCAGGCCCCGGCCCGATAAGCCATGGAGATGCCGTCACCGGTGGCGATGTCCGGGTTGCTGGTGTAGAGATAGACCTTGCCCACCCCGCCGGTGGCCAGCAGGGTGATGGCGGCCAAGAAAGTGTCAACTTCTCCGGTCACGGTGTTCAGAACATAGGCCCCCAGACAGGATTCCTCGGCGTCGGCCACCACCGCCCCCCGGCGCACCAGGCGCTGCCGGGTGATGAGGTCCACCCCCATGTGGTGTTCAAAGACCCGTATATTGGGATGGGCCAGGACGCGCTCCGACAGGATGCGTTCCACTTCGGCCCCGGTCATGTCCTGGGCGTGAATCACCCGGCGGTGGGAATGGCCGCCTTCCCGGCCCAAATCATAGCCGTTGTCCTTGCCGGCGTCGAAATGGGCTCCCAGAGCGATGAGCTCCCGGACCCGCTCCGGCCCCTGGCGCACCACCAACTCCACGATGTCCGGGTGCGACAGGCCCTCGCCCACGGTGAGGGTATCCTGAATGTGATATTCAAACCGGTCATCCGGTCCCAACACCGCGGCGATGCCGCCCTGGGCCATCTTGGTGGAGGTTTCCGTCAGCCCTTTTTTGGTGATCAGGTTGACCCGGGCGAAATCCGCCACCTTCAGGGCATAACCCAAACCTGCAAGACCTGAGCCAATTACCAGAATGTCAGAGGTGTGTTCCAAGTTCGGTCCTTTGTTTGTTTATGAGCTATCAACTTTCAGCTTAGGAATTCTTGTTAATTAAGCCAACGACTTCGTAAAGGTTGTATTTACCGCTTTTGCCGGGGAGGGTCAGGCGGACGCGTCGACCTACCCGAAGCTGCGCTTTTACCAGAGCATAGATATCTTCGGAGATCAGAAATTGGGTGCCGGCTTGCTTGTTGGCGGCTTCGATGCGGCTGGCTAGGTTCACCGAATCCCCGATGACCGTCATTTTTTTATTTCCCGGAGACCCCAGTTTCCCGGCCACCACCTGGCCAAAATGCAAACCAATGCGAATCTGAAAGCTGTTATTATAGATTTCCTCGAAATATGGCTTGAGCTTGCCGACGGCATCAAACATTTCCAGTCCCGCTTTGACAGCCCGTAACGCCCCTTCAGCCGGATCATCAGCTTCAAAGAGCGCCATAAAACCATCACCCATGTAGTTGTTAATGACCCCGCCATGGCTGCCAATCACATCCCCCACTTTCTGGAAATACAGGTTCAGGGCATGAATAACATCATAAGGCAGCAGGCTCTCGGCAAAGGGAGTGAAGCCTTGAATATCGGAAAACAGGATCAGGATATACTTCTCCTCCCCGACTGAACAAGGCTCGGCCCCTTTAACGTAGAGGCTGGTTAAATCCACATCTTCCAGAACATCGGTGACCACCCGGCGAACTTTGACATTCCCCGTGACCACGGTCTGACAAGCAAGACGAACCTTCGGGTCAAACCGCAACATGTCAGCAATGGCTTGCTCTTCGGCATTGCGCGGCGCGCAATTCTCCAGCCCTTCCAGAATAATCACCCGGCAGGTGGAGCACCGGGCGCTGCCCCCGCACAGGTGAGCATGGGATATGTTGGCTCGCAGCCCGGCCAGGAGAATAGTCTCACCTTCATTCACCTCAACTTCCTGATCATCCGGTAGAAATTTTATAATAGGCATATGAATTCCTTGGCGTTATATATATTCCTCTTCTCCTCATGCCGCGTAGCGGATGATCTCCAATTCCGCAGCGGCGTCTGCCCTTTGCAGGATCTCTTCCACGCGGCTCATCACCAAATCTTCCAGCAAGTATTCCCGGCAGTTATCGCATTGCAATACCGGCAAGTCCTTCAAGATCACAATGCCCTTATCACTCACCTTGAAAGGCAAATCTGCAATCAAAGACCTTAACTTCGAACCACATACACTGCATTTCATGAGGCGTTCCTCATTTCCACTTTCAACTTGGGTAATTCAATGTAGTCGCAGGCTTCAGCCTGCGCAAGCTAAAGCTTGCGGCAACATCCTAAGGTAATCTATCTAATGCTTTGACCCTAAAAGTCTTCAGCTGAAAGATTACGCTGAAAGCTCACAGCTAAAACCCCAGCAACCCCGCCAAATTCCTCCCCAAAATCATCTCCCGCCACTCCTCCGGCAAATCAGCTTCCTCTATCTCTTTCAGATAGCGGCTGACGGGCAGCAGGGGATAGTCGCTGCCGAAGATGACCTTCTCCGGCCCCACCATTTCTGCGGCCAGGCGGTAAATCTCCGGCCGGTAGAGGTAGGGGGAGGCCGCGGTGTCGAAATAGACCCGGCGCAGGACCTCGGGGCCTTCTTTTTTCATCAGGCCGTAAAAGGGCAGGCCGCCGCCCCAGTGGGCCAGAATCCAGTCCACTTCGGGAAATGCTTTAATGGCCTCGTAAAGGGCCGGCAGGGACAAGGCGGCTTTCCCCGGATAACGAGGCCCCACCGGGTCGTTGGTGTGCAGGAGGAGCGGCACGCGATAATGCTGGCAGAGTTCGGCGATGGGGGCCAAAACCGAAACCAGGTCCTCCCCCAGGTCGGCTTCATACCAGGCCAGCTCCCCCACGCCCCGGAAACCCGCAGCCAGGCAGCGCTCCACCTCCCGGGGGGCGCCGGGCTCTAACACGTGCACCGCGCAAAAGCCGATGAGGGCCCGGGGAAAACGGCGCATGGCTTCCAGGATCACTTCGTGTTGGCGGCGCCAGAGGCGCTCGGCCCGCCAGGGAAACCCCATGACCACTGCGGCGTCAGCCCCGGCCTCAGCCAGGGCGGCCACCATCTCCTCGGGGCCCACCAGCTTGGACTTGGGCGAATCGTAGAGCAGGCGAAAGGCGGGCTCGTCGGCAAAGTAATCTTCCCGCCGGCGGCAGACTTCCTCGGGAAAGACATGGGTATGACCATCCAGAATCATTTCTTTACTATGTCTCTAAGCGCCTTAATTCGCAAGACATTTCTTTAAACATAACTCTCGGAAAAAGCTGCCTGGTTTTTCTTTTAGCATTGAATCGCTCCTAATAATGATTATTTTCCTTTTGTTCGTAACGCCCTTTTCCGATAGAATTAGCACGATGTCAATATTTCTAAAAGTTTTGGGCTTGTTGTTTTTGGGCTGGCTTGGTTTCACAGCTTGCCCGGCTTGGGGCGCAGGGCCTTTTACCTACCGGTTACCCCAAGGGCCGGGGGTGGACCCTAACGCCATCACCGTGGTAGGCCAGCCCCAGACTCACCACATCGTGCGTTATGAGAATCTTTACCAGATTGCCCGGCAATATGACCTGGGTTTCTGGGAACTGGCCCTGTTTCAGCGTGCCCTGGATCATTTCTACCTTCCCTGGGAAACCGACATCGTCATTCCCACCCAATGGATTATTCCCCAAGTCGCCAATCCCCCCGGTTATCTGATCAACGTGGCGGAGCTCCGGGGTTACCGGTTTTTCCCCGACAGGCATGAAGTCTGGACCTTCCCCATCGGCATCGGGGTCTTTGAGTACAAGACACCCATCGGCCAGCGTTTCCGGGTCCAAAGCAAGTCCGTCAATCCCGGCTGGCGCATCCCCAAGGGGCTTCAGGCCAAGTACGGCATGTCCTACATGCCCCCGGGGGACGACAACCCCGTGGGCAGCCGCTGGATGGGCCTGTCCCACTACGGCCTCCACGGCACCCATGCCCCCATGGGGGTGGGCCGCCTGGTGAGCCACGGCTGCATCCGCCACTATCCCGAGGACATCGAGAAGCTCTTCGACATGACGCCGGTGGGCACTTCCGTGGAGCTGATCTACGAGCCCGTGAAATTCGGCTTTCTACAAGGGCGCATCTATGTGGAAGTGCATGAAGATATTTATTTCCGGATCCCGGATATGCTGCAATACGGCATAAAAAAGGTCCAAGACCAGAACCTGGCCGGCCGCATCGACTGGCCCCGCTTTCTCCAGGCCATGGAAGAAAAAACTGGAGCTCCCAGGGATATTAGCCGATAAATCATATACCTCGCCAGTCTATGGGGAAGGTTTCAGCCGCCACCGGAATAATCCGCCCCCATGGTTGGAATTTTGAGAGTCGACGATATAATGGCAGTGGCTACTATCTAAATTTGGCATAATCTGATGAAAATTCATGACGATTTGAATATATGCAGCAGAATTTTGGAGATTGTTGAAAAGCTTAATCATATCAAAGATATCCACGCCTTGCTGGATGCAGTGCTCCTCCAGGCCCGACAGTTGACATGTGCCGATGCCGGTTCCATTTATCTCATCCAAGACAACCTCCTCAATTTCAGTTACATCCACAATGACTCCTTGTTCAGAGACTCCAGCAGCAATAAATATATTTATTCAGGTCAAACCCTGAAGATTGACAACCATTCTTTGGCCGGATACGTGGCTTTGACCGGTGACCCTCTCATTATTGACGACGTTTATCATATCCAGGACGGCATGCCTTTCAGATTCAATGATGCTTTTGATGAGCAATCGGGTTACCGGACAAAATCAATCCTGGCGCTCCCCATTAAAGACAGCAAAGATAAGACCGTGGGGGTGATGCAGATTATCAATCCCTTGGATGAAAACCGGAACCCTGCCAGCTTTACACCGAGGGACCAACTGGTGCTCAGTTATTTTGCCAAAAACGCCGCTGCCGCCATTGAGCGCGCTATGATGACCCGGGAAATTATCTTGAGAATGATCAAAATGTGCGAATTGCGGGACCCCCACGAAACGGGCCTTCATGCCAACCGCGTGGGCGCTTATGCTGCGGAGGTTTATCATCAGTGGGCCCTCTGCCAAGGTGTTGCCCTCGACGAAATCAAGCGTACGAAAGATTTGATCAGGATTGCCGCCATGTTGCACGATTTGGGAAAGGTGGCTATTTCCGATCTTATTCTAAAAAAACCCGACAGACTGACTCATGATGAATACCAAGTCATGAAGTCACATACCATTCAAGGAGCCCGCTTGTTCCTAAATCGGGAATCCGAACTGGATACCCTCTCCGCTGAAATCGCCCTGAACCATCATGAAAAGTGGGACGGCACGGGATATCCAGGTAAAATCGAAGATGTCTACCAAGACAATTTTTCCATGGACAGCGGAAAAAAAGGAGAGGAGATTCCCATTGCCGGCCGTATCGTAGCCCTGGTCGACGTCTATGATGCTCTGACCTCCCAAAGAGTTTACAAGAGCCCTTGGTCCGACGATATGACCATAGACTATATTAAAGACCAGGCAGGCAAACATTTTGATCCCACCGTGGTAGAGGCCTTCTTTGCCATTTATGATGTGATTGTCGCCATCAGAGAAAAATACCAGGATGACGGCCTATCTCTTTCCCAAAATCTGCCGTGTTGACCAGCCGGCGACGTTCTCCAGATAGCCATCCTTGATGCAATGACGTGGGATTATTTGCTTCATAACGCCCTGATCCTTACCATGGAACCCGGGGCGGCCCCCATCTCCCCAGGCTATATCGCCATTGAGGGCGAAAAAATCGCCGCAGTAGGTCAAACACTTAGGCCCCAGGAGCTTTCCGCCACCCGGCAATGCCTCGACCTTCAGGGAGCCCTGGTGCTCCCCGGACTGGTCAACACCCATTGCCATGCTCCCATGGTTTGGTTCCGGGGGCTGGCCGATGATCTTCCTTTGCAAAAGTGGCTTACGGAATTCATCTTTCCCGCCGAAGGGGGCTGGCTCGATGCCGACAAAGCCTACTGGGGGACGCTTCTAGCTGCGGCTGAAATGATCCGGGGCGGCATCACTACCGTGGCTGACGGCTACTTTTTTGAGGCCCAGGTGCGCCGGGCCCTGGCCGAAGCCGGCCTGCGGGGGGTGGTGGCCCAGGGGGTGGTGGACTTTCCTGCTCCCGGAGTCCCGGACCCCGCCCGCAACCTGGAGGTGGCCGCCGAGTTTCTGGAAACCGGAGGGGTTTACCGCGACCGGCTCGTCTCCGCCGTTTTCTGCCATTCGCCTTACACCTGCGGGCCTGAGACCCTCCAAAAGGCCAAGGACTTGACCCGGGGTCGAGGGCTGCCCTTCTTCATTCACTTGGCGGAAACCCGGGAGGAGGTCGCCGACCTGACCCGCCGCACGGGTCTTTCCCCTGCCGCCTACCTGGACCGCTTGGGCCTGCTGGATGAGACAACCGTAGTGGTTCATGCCGTCTGGCTTGAATCTTCCGACCGGGAACTCCTGGCTTGCCAGGAAGTAAAGGTCAGTCACTGTCCCGAAAGCAACCTCAAGCTGGCCGCGGGCGTGGCGCCCATCCCTGAGTTTCTCCAACTTGGAGTGGCGGTGGGTCTGGGGACGGATGGAGCCGCATCCAACAACAACCTGGACCTCTGGGGCGAAATGAGCCTGGCGGCCCGGCTCCACAAGGTCTGGGGCCATGACCCTACCCTTATGCCCGCCCACCAGGTTTTAGCCCTGGCTACCCGGGAAGGCGCCAAGGTATTAGGACTAGATAGAACCACCGGGACCCTGACCCCCGGCAAAGCCGCCGACCTCATCGTGCTGCCCTTAAATTCACCCCACCTCACCCCCCTCTACGACCCTTTCTCCCACTTAGTCTATGCTGTCCGGGCCGCAGACGTGGGCCATGTCATGGTGGGCGGTCGCTGGCTGCTCTATGACCGGCAATTCACCACCCTGGATTGGCCCACCCTGGCCGAACAGGCAGGAATTTTCAGCCAAGACCTGCTCGCTTTCTGCCGCCGCCTCCGGTCCTAATCCAGGCAACGCTCTGGCCTTTCAGCCAAAATATGATTATATTCTAAAAAACAATTGTCAAATGACCCTTCCCTTTTTCATGTTTTCCCATAAGGAGATTTTTGGAGCAGGAAAAAGGGGGGGAAAGCAGTAATATCTACTTGCTAACAAGTAGATCTCTTAAGGAAAACCGGCGCCCCATGGCCAAAGCTCGCTTTCAGACCCGGGAACTCCTTGCTTCCCGACTCCATTTCCTTATCACCACGCCTGAAGTCTTGCGCTTGGTGTACGACATCACCGCTTGCACCATCGAGTGGCTGGAAGCCCCTGACCTGGAAGCCCTGGAGGCCCTCGGCGGCCGGGAACTTTTTCCTTGTTTTACCACGTATCTCCAGCGCCATCTCATGGAAGTCCGGGGCGTCATCTACCCCAACCTGACGGAAAACGACCAAGTCATCTACCATGTGATCCGATTGGAATTAGCCGATAACCAGTTTTTCTTTCGGTTGCGCACCAGCCAGACCGCCTTTATGCTTTCCCCTTTCCATTGCCGCTTCCTCAGCATGCTCTTCGGGAGGCTGGTTATTATGCACCTGTCGCTGTCGGCCCGGAATGAGGAAAGCTTATATCCTTTTACCCCTTACTCCCTGGAAGAACAGGTGGTGGCCGATTATCTCCAGAGCCTGACCCAGGCCCCTTGCGCCACCATTAAGCTGGACGCCCAGGACAACCCTTACATCGGCTCCATGCTCTACACTGCCGCCGACCTGCGCCGCTGCGGGATGTTGGACAAGGGCCGGGAAGCCGCCATCCTTCGGGCTTGGCGCCTCTTCAAGCGTCTCCTCTATTATTCCGTGGAAGGCGAGCGCCTCTTTACCGGGTTCGCCATATTGACCAACTACCGCCCCCTGGAATACTACCGGCAGCACTGGCCCTCCCTCCTCTGGTTTCACGAAGACAACTTCACCTCCCTGGACCTGGGAGTCCAGGGCCTCCGGCAGTTCCTCCTCAATGCCGACGGCCGCTCCACCTTTCTGGCCGTGCACAACAGCAAGATTGTGGGGCTCCTCAAGCACACTCAGGGCACCCAGCGGCAGCTTGCCACCGCCGCCGCCTGGCGCGCGGTGATGCCTTTGGCCAGCATCTCCAGCCGGGGCCGCATCAGCTTCTGGGTGACTTTAAAGGGCCGGAAAAACCCCCGCATCCGCCTGTCCGTTCTGGAATACCGGCAGGGCCATCTCCATATCCCATTGTTCCAAGACTTTTTCTGGCAGGAGCTGGAGCGTCAATTACAGGAGGTGTGCCCCAATTGCACTCTGACCGGAGCCTTGCCCCGTCTTAAATCCCTGCTGGAACTGGTGCGCAGGAGCGGCCATGGCGCCATCTTTCTCCTGGGTCTGACCCGGTCTCAATTCGCCGACCCCCACACCCCCATCGAAAACCAGGTGCGCCTGGCGACCCCGGCGCCCTTGGCCGAACCCTGGCTTCAACACCTGGTGGGCCTGGCCAAATCCGACGGCGCCGTCATTCTCAACGACCGCCTGGAAGTCTGCCAGTTCCGGGCCCGTCTGAAACCCGCCAACATCTGCCTGATCCCGGACCAGGACGACCTAGGCATCGGCATGCGCCACCAGGTGACCCGGGAGTTCACCGCCTTCGCCCCGGGCGTCCTGGGAATCTGCGTCTCCCAAGACAGCTACATCTCCCTTTACCGCCGGGGCAAACTGGTGAGCCGGTTGTTTTAGGAAGGAGAAAATTTTTGGGGGGAGGGCCAGGAAATTGGTCCCTGCCCTCCCTTCAATCGTCCTCCCGTCCGCAGAAGTAGAGGCGACCCGCTGGGTCTTCCCCGATTTATTTCTTTACCAGGCAGGGCCTTGGGCGATAAAAAGCTTATGGCATTGGAAGCTGGTCTTGCTCGCTGCTCTTGAATTGCTCTAATGCCTCCAGCGCCCTCTCCGCATAGGCCGCGCCCCGGAGTTTCTTGGGGATGCGGCCTTCTATCGGCGGGAACAGGCCGAAGTTGACGTTCATGGGCTGGAAATCTTTGGTGGCGGTGTTGGTGAGGTGGTAGATGAGCGCCCCCAGCGCGGTCTCCCGGGGCGGTGTGAGGAGCGGTTGTCCCAAAACCTGGCGCGCCGCGTTGATCCCGGCCAACAGCCCCATGGCGGCGGACTCTACGTAGCCCTCCACGCCGGAGATTTGGCCGGCCAGGAAAAGCTGCGGATGTTCAATGAAATTGAGGTAGGCCGACAGCAGCCCCGGCGACCGGATAAAGGTGTTGCGGTGGATGGACCCCAGGCGCACGAATTCGGCCTGTTCCAGCCCCGGAATGAGGCGGAAAACTCTTTCCTGCTCCCCGTATTTCAGCTTGGTCTGAAAGCCCACCAGGTTATATAGGGTGCCTTCCCGGTTTTCCGCCCTCAGTTGCGCCACCGCAAAGGGCTGGCGGCCGGTTTTGGGGTCTATGAGACCTACGGGCTTCAAGGGGCCGTACAACAAAGTTTGATACCCTCGGGCCGCCATGATTTCCACGGGCAGGCAGCCCTCGAAGTAACGGGGCTTTTCAAACTCGCGCAGCGGCACCTGCTCCGCCTCCATCAAAGCCTGGTAAAACGTGGCGTACTCCGCCTCGCTGAAGGGACAGTTGAGGTAATCTTCCCCGGCCCCATAGCGGGAGGCCCGAAAGACCTTATCCATATCAATGGAGTCAGCCGAAACGATGGGCGCAATGGCATCATAGAAATGGAGATGCTCCTGCCCCGTGAGCCTCCCTAAAGCCGCGGCCAGGGGTTCGGAGGTCAGCGGCCCGGTGGCGATGACGGTGGTTCGATCCAGGGCTAAATCCTCAACTTCTTCCCGCACTATCTCCACCAACGGCTCAGATTCCAGGGCTTGGGTAATGTAAGCCGCAAACGCCCCCCGGTCCACCGCCAGGGCCTTGCCCGCAGGGACCCGGGTGGCCAGGGCCGCGGCCATGATGAGCGAACCGAGCCGCCGCATCTCCTCTTTGAGGAGCCCCACCGCGGACTCCCGGCCCTCGGCCCGAAGCGAATTGCTGCACACCAATTCCCCCAGAAAGGGTGAATGGTGCGCCGGGGAAAATTTCAGAGGCTTCATCTCATGGAGACGCACCCGAACCCCCCGGCGGGAGGCCTGCCAAGCCGCCTCACTCCCCGCCAACCCGCCGCCGATGATAGTGAGGGGTTCTGGGTTTTGGGTTCTGGGTTCTGGGATTTGAATGGACATTTTGAGGATTAGCACTACCTGCGCCCTTACCGGCTATTCAGGGGAGGAGCGGAAATCAGGGTGCGCAGTGCGCACATTTTTCGTAGAAGACGGTTTTTTCCCAGAACCTAAAACCCAGAACCCAGAACCCTACTCATTAACTGCCGCGGCGGCCTCCTGGTGGCCGCATTCGTCCCGGGGGCAGAGGATTTTCTTGCCTTTTTTCATAAGCCAGGGGAACTGGCATTGGGGGCAGGGCTGGTCCAGTGGCGGCTGGTTGAGGGTGAAGTCGCATTTGGGGTAGTTGCTGCATCCATAAAAAATCCCCCGGCGGGAGCGCCGCTTCAACAGGCGGCCGCCGCAGCCTTCCCGGGGGCAGGAATGGGCGGCCTCATCTTCCGGGGACTGGGGAATGATCTCGCCTTCGGGGCCCCGGCTGAAATTCTGGGTAAACCTGCATTTGGGATAGCCGGAACAGCCTAAAAATTCTCCCAGCCTGCCCCGGCGGAGCAGCAACTCTTTGCCGCATTTCGGGCAATTGAGCCCGGTAGAGGCCGGTTTGCCCCGAACCGCCGGGGTTTGGCCCGGCTGTTCTGCTTGGACCCCAGGGGCAGCAGGTTCCAGGCCTTGGAGGGTTATCCGTCCCCGGGCATCCCGGACGAAGTCTCCGGTAAAGCCGCATTCGGGGAAAGCAGAGCACCCGATAAATTCGCCGTTTTTCCCCCAACGCACCACCAGCTCGGCCCCGCAATCGGGACATTTAAGGCCGGTGGGTACGCTTTTCACCCGGCGCATACCCTTCTTGGCCGCATTTAGCTCCTGGACGAAAGCCTCGTAAAAATCCCGCATGATTTGCTGCCAGGGGACCTTGCCTTCGGCCACCCGGTCCAGCTGGTTTTCCATGCCGGCGGTGAACTTGGGGTCCATGATATCGGGAAAATTCTCCACCAACAGATCGCTCACCACCAGCCCCATTTCCGTGGGCTTGAGCGCGGTTTTCTCCTTCACCACATATCGGCGGTCCTGGAGGTTGGTGAGGATGGTGGCATAGGTGCTGGGCCGGCCGATGCCCTGGATTTCCAGTTCCTTGATGAGTGAGGCCTCGGTGTAGCGGGCCGGCGGCTTGGTGAAGTGTTGCTGGGGGTCAAAATCCCGCAACTTCAAGAGATCGCCCTGGGCCAGCGGCGGCAGCTTGGCAGGTTGCCCCTCTTCATCAACTTCCACGGATTCCTGATAAACTTTGGTAAATCCCGGAAATTTCAGCACCGACGCGGTCGCCCGGAACAGATAATCTCCGGCGCTGATATCCACCGTGGTCAGGTCGAAGACTGCGGGAGTCATCTGGGAGGCCACGAACCGTCGCCAGATCAGGTCATACAGGGCCAGTTCGTCTTTACTAAGGAACTGCTTCACGTCCTGGGGCCGCCGGGTCACACCGGTGGGCCGGATGGCCTCATGGGCCTCCTGGGCCCCTTTGGGGCTTCTGAACTTGTTGGGGACCTGGGGCAGGTAGGCGTCGCCATAGGCGGCGCCGATAAACGTTCTCACCGCATCCAGGGCCTCGGCCGAGACCCGGGTGGAGTCGGTCCGCATATAGGTGATCAGGCCCACGGGACCTTCGTCCCCCAATTCTTTACCTTCATAGAGCTTCTGGGCCAGACTCATGGTCTTTTTGGGGGCGAACCTGAGCTTGCGGTTGGCCTCCATCTGCAGGCTGCTGGTGATGAAGGGCGGCGCCGGGTTGCGCCGCTGCGGCTTGGTCTCGATCTTGGCGACCCGAAACTCCGCGGTGTCCAAGGCTTCCAGAATCTTTTCCACCGCCGCCACGTTTCCGGGTTTGATATTTTTGTTTTTATGCTTCAGGAGATGAGCCACAAACGGCGGGGGGGCACCGGCCTCCAGGCAGACGTCCAGGCTCCAGTATTCCTCGGGCACAAAAGCCATGATGGCCCGCTCCCGGTCGCACACCAGCCGCAGGGCCACGGATTGCACCCGGCCGGCGCTCAGACCGGTTTTCACCTTCTGCCACAATATCGGACTGATTTGATAGCCCACCAGGCGGTCCAGGACGCGCCGGGCCTGTTGGGAATCGTAGCGGGGCCGGTTCAGCTTTACCGGGGAGGCCAGGGCCGCCTTGATGGCCTTGGGGGTCAGCTCCAGGAGCAGAACCCGGTGGAAGCGGTGGTTTTTCTCGCCCAGGACCTCGGCGATGTGCCAGGCTATGGCCTCCCCTTCCCGGTCCGGGTCCGGCCCCAGGTAGATTTCCGGGATGTCCGCGGCCACATGCCTTAACTCCTGAATAACCTTGGCCTTCCCCAGAATGGTGACATATTTTGGCTGAAAGTCGTGCTCCAGGTCCACTCCCAGCTCATTTTTGGGCAGGTCCTTGATATGCCCTTTGCTGGAGACCACCTGGATCTCGGAGCCCAGGTATTTTTGCAGGGTCTTGGCCTTGGTGGGCGATTCCACTATAAGCAATGATTTAGGCATAGGCTAACGTTATATACGATTTGGTTATTCTGGGTCAATCCACCTGAACTTTTTCAGTAGGCAATTTTTCCGTGAAAACGCCGGGGATTGTTTGTCAGAATTTCCACCAGGGCTTGGGCCGCCGTCTCCGGCGTAGCCAACCGACTCCGCTCTTTATAATCCCCGAAAATTCTCCGCAAGTTTTCGGCGCCCCCGCCGGTTGAGGTCCTGGCCTGGCGCTGCATCCGGGTTTCCGTGGCATCCGGCCGGAAGACGAAGCTGGTGATGGCAGGCGCTTCCACGGCCAGTTGCCGGGCCAGGTGCTCCTCAGCAGCCTTGGCCACACAATAAGCCCCGATGCCGGAAATGAAGGACTCTGCAGCGCCGGAGCCGAAAAAGACCGCCAGCCCCTCCCCCTGGCGCAGCAATGAAGGGACCGCAGCCCGGATGAGTTGGAAGGCCGCGGCGACATGGGAGTCCATGACCTCCTTAAAAGCAAGGGGCCTCATTTCCCACAACAGCGGGCCCGGGTGGAGGAGTCCGGCGACATGGATAAAGCCGTAAAAACTCCCCAAGGCCTGGGCCTCATCCACCAGCGCCACGGCAATCTTGGGCAGGGCGGCATTACCCGCCACCAACCGAACTTTGCTGCCCAATCCCGCGCAATCCGCCGCCGTGGTCTCCAGCTCAGGAGTGTGCCGGGCGTTCAAGACCAGGTTGACCCCGATCCCAGCCAATTTCAGGGCCAGAGCCCGCCCGATCCCCATGGAGGCCCCGGTGATGATCAAAGCCCTGCCGGTAAGTTCGGCCATCTTGCCGCCCAGCTTTAATTCCTCAAGACGCACAAATTAGGTTAAACATAATTATTCGTGGCACATTAGCCACCAAAAAACGGAAAAATTACTTCAAGACGCCTGATCCCCTGTCCCGAAATCTTCCCGCGGGAGCCTGACCTGGTATCATGCTGCGGCTGCGGCCACCTGGGTCGCCACCGCCAGCAGGAAGGCGTCCCGCCCGTGGCCGGCCAGAAGCGACAGGCCGAGGGGTACGCCTCCGGCATTTCCCAAAGGCAGGGTCACCTGGGGCAGACGCCCGATGCCGGCGATGGCCGTCAGGGAAAGAGTGCGTGGATAATAGGCAACTTGAGACTGAGGACCCCGGGCATCATCTCCCAGAGTCCCTTTTTCGGGGGCCAGGGCCGGGGTGGTGGGCAGGCACAAGAGGTCATAGGGCCCCAGGAAGTCATTCAGGCGGCGGCAATAACCCTCCCGGCGGCGGTTGGCAGGACCGATCTTTCGCCGGTCCAGGTTTCGGGCCAGCTCAAAGTTGTTTTTCGTGCGGGGCCCGAAAGCAGGCTGCACGGCTTCGATCCAGGACCCTAAAGAACTCCAGATCTCGGCCCACTGCAAGGTGCAAAAGGTCTCAAACCAGGTAGTTAGTCCAGCTTCCCTGGGCTCGCCGTCGATTTCCCGAATGGAAGTTTCTTTCACCATATCTTTAAATAACTCCCGCAATATCCAGAAAGGTTCGGCAAGCGCCTGCCGCACTTCGAGATCACAAAGGTCCAGAGCTTCTTGGAGCACATGTATGGTTCCCAACTGAGTTGAAGTCGGTATCCGGCATGAGAGTAATAATGCCGCCCCTCGCGTCAAGTTTGTGACACTACCTGCCAAAATTCCCACTGTGTCGAAGGTGGGGGCAAAGGGTAGGACACCGGCTACGGAGATTAAACCGTGGGAGGGCCGCAGGCCGAAGAGGCCGCAATTACTGGCTGGCACCCGCACCGAGCCGCCGGTGTCGGTGCCTAACGCGAAGTCCGCCAGGCCGCAAGCTACTGCCGAGGCCGAGCCGCTGGAGGACCCCCCCGGTACCCGGTCCGGGGCCCGAGGATTCAGGGGCGTGCCGTAGAAAAAATTCTCCCCGTCCAGGCTGAAGGCCAGCTCATCACTGATAGTTTTGCCGATGCCGGTGGCGCCTGCGGCCAAAAGCTGATCCACGCATACTGCGTTAACCGCAGCGGGTGAGTGAGTCCGGGCCCAGTCGGGATTGCCACAGGCGGTGACGTAACCGCCTATATCTATGAGGTCCTTAACCCCGAAACGCAGGCCGTCCAAGGGTCCGGAGCCGGTGGGTTCGAGCTTGAGGAGTTGAACAAAGGCGCCGGATTCCGCGGCCGAGATTTTACCTGGAACAGACATGACAAAGCTCCAAGCTCTTAATTGAAGAGCTGATTCCTCCTTATGTTAAAGTCATGGTTCAGGGGAAAGCTGATTATGTTCCCAACACATAGCATTTCCCCGGCAGTTCCTTGACCAGCCCCTGGAGTTCCAAAAGGGTGAGCCGGGTCAGGATGTCCTTGACGGGAAGGTGGGAGGCCTTAACCAGTTCCTCCAACTGCATGGGGTCCGAACCCAAAAGCGACAGCAGGGGGTCCTCCGGGAGGGGGCGGGCGGGCCCGGCAGCCTCTGCCACCCCGCTGGGGGCGGCTTTGGGGCTGAACAAGGGGCCGGGGGCCTTCTTCAGGTCGGGCAGTTCCTGAATAATATCCTCTACATCCTGGACCAGTTTGGCCCCTTCCTGGATGAGGCGGTGGGGCCCCAGGCTGGTGGGGGAGTCAATGGGACCGGGGACGGCAAAGACTTCCCGGCCCTGGTCCAGGGCGTAGCGCACCGTGATGGCGGTGCCGCTGCTCACTCCGGCCTCGATCACCACCACCCCCTGGGCCAGGCCGCTGATGATGCGGTTGCGGATGGGGAAATTCCGGGCCTCGGGCGGCGTGCCCAGGGGAAACTCGCTTACCAGGGCTCCGTGCCCCGGGATTTCCTGGTAGAGCTTGCGGTTCTCCGGAGGATAAACTACATCCAGGCCGCAGCCCAGCACCGCCAGAGTGCGGCCGCTCATTTCCAAAGCTCCCTGATGAGCTGCGGTGTCGATGCCCCGGGCCAGGCCGCTCACTACCGTAACTCCGCGGGCCGCCAGCCCTCCGGCCAGGCGGCGGCAGGCCTTAAGGCCGTAATAAGAAGCGCCCCTGGTCCCCACCATGGCAACCGCCAGGCTATCTTCGGGAGCCAGGGTTCCCTTGACAAATAGATAAACCGGCGGATAGGGGATCTCCTTGAGCCGGATGGGAAAGCGGGGGTCGTCCTGGGTGACCATCTCCACCCCGGAGGACTTCAAGCGCCCCAGTTGTTCCTCCAATTTATCCCAATCCCTGAACGACAAGATGGCCTTGGCTATGACAGCAGTTATGCCCCTGAGAGCCACCAAATCCGCAAACGAGGCCTGAAATACCGCAGCCGGGCCGCCGAAGCGCTGGATCAGACGCTGCGCCAGCACCAGCCCCACCCCGGGAATGCTCCTTAGCCCCAGCCAAGGAAGTTTATCGCTCATGGGTGCTCTCTGCCTGCTCCGAAAAATCCCACTATAAACTCTGGAATGACACGATATGAGATAATGCCGGTGAGCTTCGGCATAACCTCAAGGGGCTGGACGAATTCTCGTGCCTTGGAAAGACGCTCTTTTCGAACCACCCAGCCCCTCATCTCAGGTTAGTGCCGCGAAACCAGCTTAAGGCATCTAATCAAAGATGTCGAAGAGTTTTTCAAAGGGGGATTTCTTCTTATGATAATGGGCCTTATCATAGTTTTTGTCATAGCGTCTGTCGTAATGCCGGTCTTCAGGACGCCGCTCATCAGGATGACGGCCATAAGATTCCCGCCGTTCGTACGACTCCCTTGGTTCGTAAGATGGCCGGAATTCCGCCTCCAGAGATGATTCAACCTGTTTCATATGGGCGATAATCTTGCCGAGCTCACCCCGGTCCAGCCAAATGCCTCCACAATCGGGACAGTGGTCAAGGACCACTCCCTGTTTTGACGTCTCCAACAATTCATTCTGACATCTGGGACAAATCATGATTAACCTCCAAATATGGTTATGGTTTGTCGGATGTGCCTCGACATCCGCAATTAAGGTGATGGGGGAGCGGGTGCTTTTCGATGGCCGGCCACCAGATTGAGGGTCTCCACCAAGCCGGAAAAACCCATGGCGAAATACAAATAGCCCTTGGGAATATGCAACGCCAAGCCCTCGGCAATAAGGGTGACGCCGATCATCAATAAAAAGCTCAAAGCCAATATTTTAATGGAGGGATGCCGGTGGATAAAAGTGCTGATGATTCCGGCCCCTAATAACATGATGATTATGGCTATGAGAATCGCCACCACCATGATTTCGATTTTCTGGGCCATGCCGATGGCGGTAATCACGGAATCCAGAGAAAAGACCAGGTCAAGCAGGAGTATTTGGATAATGACCGAGGCAAGTGTGGATTTTGCAATAAATTCCCCTGTCTGGTCGTGCAACTCCATAGAATGATGGATTTCCCGGGTGCCTTTGGCCAGAAGGAACAAACCTCCGCCCATGAGGATCAGATCCCGGATGGAGATGCTGGTACGCCACAAAGTGAATAAAGGCTTGGTCAGGCCGATCAGCCAGGAAAGACTTAGGAGGAGCAGGATTCTGGTGATCAAAGCCAGGCTTAGACCCAAAGTTCGGGCCTGGCGTTGTTGGTGAAGCGGCAGCCGGCCCGATAAAATGGAGATGACCAAAATGTTATCGATCCCCAGGATTATTTCCAGGGTCGTCAAGGTGATAAGAGCTATCCAGTTCTGAGGGTCACTGAGCCAATCCACAGTTCTCTCCCCCTAAAGCCCTAAACCAGGCAACGCCTGTTGATATAACCTGGCCTTTAATAGAGTGCATCCGAAAAATCTCATCCTCAATATCAAGTTATATAGGGGAGCAGGAACCAAAAAAAAAAGACTTTTGCACCGTCAGGTGCAAAAGTCTCGCTAAGCCTTTTCAGACCGGTAAAGCCAGGCCGTTTGACCAGGATGTTGACTTTACCCGGGTAGCTACTCCCCTTTGCTTTCCATTTTTATAGCTGAACGCAAAGGAAGGTGCAAGCGGTTTTTGCTAGTCGGGCCAAATTGACGTTAGGGCCTAGGCAAACCGGCTGCCAGGCGCCCCTCGATGCGGTGGGCCAGGGGGATGAGATCCGCCAGGCGCTTGCGGCGGGCGGTCCGCTCCTCCTCCACCAAGTGTATGGTCTCCGCAGCGCCCTCAAGGCTTCCCAACAGCGATCCCAAAGTGTCGTCCAGACTGGCTTCCTGCAGCCGTAGCCACTGATCCACCAAAGGCAAAAAGTACTGGAATTTCAGGTTCTCCCGGTAATCCAGGAGCTGCACCCCCACCTCTTCGGCCAGCCAGTCCTTAAGGGCGGCCAAACCCCGCTTCAAATCTCGGAGAAGTTGCCGGCGCGGGTCGGTTTCTCCCTTTAAACCCAGGCGGCGCTTGAGGTTATCCCAGGTCCGGCCCAAAAACCCCATGCCGGAGCGCACCCACACTTCCCGGGCAAACCGCCAGTCGGGGGCTACTTCCAGGTGTAGAAGGGGCACTTCCAAACCCTGGGGCCGGGGAATGGCCACTGCTTCCAGGGTGGGAGGCGCGGTTGGCAAGCCGATCTCGGCAATCTCACGATAATACAGGGTGAGGGCTTCCTGGAGGGACAGAAATAGGGGCTGCCATACGTGGCCCAATTCCTGGCGCAGCCAATCCTCCTGCTCCCGGATAAATTCCAGCAGGGTGATGTTGACCTCAGCAGTCACATGGTGGGCTAAGGCTTTGGAGAAATCTTGAAAGAGCTGATAGAGGACAGTGCGAAAGGCCGGCGCACTTGAGGGTGACGCCAGTTGATCCCAATCGGGGGCAAAATTCCGGATGAATTCGTCCAGGTCTTTTCCCACCAGGCCGGAATGCCGGTCCAGCAGGCTGTCCACCCGGGAGCGCAAGGCCTTTTTTAGACGATTGGCCGCGCCCTCCATGGTTTGGCTCAAAGTGGCCATGGTGGCCTCAAGGGGCTGACGCCGGGCCTCCAGGCGGGTTTCCAAATCCTTGATGGCATCCAGTCCCCGGGTTAGAAGGTCCTGGGTAAGCTCCAACTGCTCCCTTAAACCCCGAGCCACCATCTGCACCTGGGCCAGGCTGCCTCCGGCCAACCGGCGGGTCCGCAAATCCTCCAGCGCCGCCTTCAGGTCCTGGCCGAACCGGGCCGCTTCCTCATCCGAGAACGCCGTGGAGTCCGGGTCCGTGGCCCAAACTTTCAGGACCGCGGCCTCCCGGGGGTCCAGCGCCTCGCCCCGGGCTTCCCGGCGGTCCAAAAGCAATTTTAAGGCCGAAAAGGCATAAACCCGGGGGTCCGGCTGCCAGTCCGACAATTCCTGGGAAACCCGATCCCTGATCTTCAATATTTCTTCATAAGAGGTATGTTCCCCCAGGTCCAGGTTGAGCAGGCCAAGGATATGGGGGATCAGCCCCATCCTTTTAAGCTCCGCCAGGAATTGGAAATCCGCTTGGCGCAACCCCACCCGGGAGCTGATGACGTAAAGCACCAGGTCGCTCTTGATGAGATAGGCCAGGACCTGGGCCAGGTGTTGAGGAAAGGGCGAGTCGCTCCCCTGGCAATCGCCCAACTCCACCCCCTGGGCCGGCCAGGGGAAGGGGATGGTGAGGAGCACGTCCTTGAGATATACCGCAGTGGCCTCCCGGGTGACCAACTCCCGATGACGGGCCAAATCCGCTCCCGCCAGGGACAGCACCCCGGTGGCGGGCAACAGGTCCTTAAGGAGGTCGTAGCCCTCCAGATAGGATTTCAACAGCAGGTAGTTCTGGTCTAGGCTGCCCCCGGTCCAGAGATCGGCCTCCTGGGCTTCGGCCAGGACCTGGGCCAGGAGTTCCCTATCCTCGGCCTCCTTCAGATCCAGGGGTTCAGTCCGGTCCAACAAGCGGGGATTAGGCAACAGGCCCAAGGACCGGCGGATTTCAGCGTTAATTTCTTCCCAGCCCTTGAAATGGAGTACGGCCCGGGGTTCCGGCCCGGGTTGCACCCGGGTGATCATGGCGGTGAGGATGCCGGCGCCCCGACGCAGAAGGTCTTGCCCCAGCAAGGCGTTGATCATGGTGCTCTTGCCGGACTTAACTGCCCCCACCACCGCCAGGCGGCAGGTGTCCTCCGCGGCATGGGCCTGCACCTGGGACAACACTTTTTGCCAGTGCTGCCCCTGGGCCGCAGCCTGGGGGAAGAGGCTGACCCACTCCCGGGCCATCTCCTCCAAACGACCGACCTCCTCCATGAAGGCCTGAAGAGTTTGAGAAACCGCCATGTCTGGCTTCCTAAATTGCGTCTGGAGCTTGCTAAAAATTCTTTCTGTAAGGATGGTTTTCTAAATCCCCTAAATCCCCTAAATCCCCCTTTTCAAAGGGGAACTTTCAAAGGAATTCCACTAAGTTCCCCCCTTTATGAAAGGGGGGAGGAGGGATTTATCGGATCATGGTCAAAAAAAGAAATTTTAGCAATAATTAAGCGAAGTTGAACTGCAGCGGCTCAACTGCCACCCTTCTTGGGAGCAAAACCGGCAATATAAGGACGGCCCATTTCGATGCGGACCTTATCGGCGATTTCCAGGTTGACGATCTGGTCGTCGATATTGACGATAGTCCCGATAATGCCGCCGTTGGTGATAACGCGATCGCCCTTTTTCAGGTTATCCAAGAGCGCCTTATGTTCTTTGGCCTTTTTCTGTTGCGGCCGGATCAAAAGAAAATAAAAGATCACGACCATAAAGATCATGGGCACCACAAAACTCCACATCGGGCTGGCTTCGGGGGCGCCTCCCGCCCCTTGGGCTGCCGCATAGGCCCAATTAATCACGCGTATTACCTCCCTCTTGTCGATTTTGATGGAAATCTTGCCGGAACTCGGCAAACCGGCCTTCGGCAATGGCCTGCCGCATGTTAAGCATTAAATTTAAATAGTAATACAAATTATGCCAAGTTAAAAGGCGATAAGCCAGAATTTCTCTCGCCACGTAGAGATGCCGCAGATAGGCCCGGGAGTAGTGGCGGCAGGTGTAGCAGTCGCAGGCCGGGTCCAGTGGCCCGGAGTCGTTGCCGTGCACCGCGTTTTTAATCACCACCTTGCCTGTGGCGGTAAAGGCCATGCCGTTCCGGGCGTTGCGGGTGGGGAGCACGCAGTCGAACATATCTATCCCTAAGGCCACGGCCTCCACCAGGTCTTCCGGGGTCCCCACCCCCATGAGATATCTGGGTTTGTCTTCCGGAAGCTCCGGAGTGGTGGCCTCCACCATGGCGTACATGAGTTCCTTGGGTTCCCCCACGCTCAGGCCGCCGACGGCATAGCCGTCAAAGCCCATGGCCGCCATGGCCTGGGCCTGCTCCCGGCGCAACGCCGGCATCATGCCCCCTTGGACCACGGGAAACAGGGCCGCGTCAGGCCGGGTCCGGGCGTTTTGGCAACGGGCCGCCCACTTCAGGGTCAGGTCCGCGGCAGCCCGCACCTCAGCCTCAGGCGCCGGATACCCGGGGCACTCGTCCAGGCAGATCATGATGTCCACCCCCAGCGCCTCCTGGAGGCCCACCACAGTCTCCGGGGTCAGGAAATGGCTGGAGCCGTCCAGGTGAGACCGGAAGGTCACCCCTTCCTCGCTCATGGTGCGAAAGGGCGCCAGGCTGAAAATCTGGTAGCCGCCGGAGTCGGTGAGGATAGGGCCGTGCCAGTTCATAAACCGGTGCAGCCCTCCCAGGGCGGCAATGGTCTTTACCCCGGGCCTCAGGTAAAGGTGGTAAGTGTTGCTCAGGATGATGGCCGCCCCGATTTCCCTCAGGTCCTCGGGGGTCATGGTCTTCACCGTGGCATAAGTGCCCACGGGCATGAACACGGGAGTATCTATCTTGCCCCGGGAAGTGATGATCTCCCCTAACCGGGGTCCGGCCGGGCCGGCAGATTTGATGAGATTGAATGTTAGGCCTTGATTCATGGCATTCAACAAAATGAATTTAACAATGAGACTACCTTGCAAATATGATTGTATTTGTCATTCTGAGGGAGCAAGGCAACCGAAGAATCTCATAAGGAGGTGATAATACGAGATCCTTCGCTTCGCTCAGGATGACGATACGGTTTTTTGCAAAAATCTCAAGAGACATCGTAGGGGCGGGTTTAAAACCCGCCCCTGCAGAATACCTGCCAATTTAAGATTATAAAATCAACATGCAATCCCCATAACTATAAAATCTGTAGCCTTCTTTAATGGCTTCTGTATAGGCCTGCAAAATCAGGTCCCGGCCTGCGAAGGCGCTCACCAGCAGCAGCAGGGTGGACTTGGGCAGGTGGAAGTTGGTAAGCATCCGGTTTACGGCTTGAAAGCGATACCCAGGGTAAATATAGAGATCGCACCAGCCCTGCTGCGCCTGAAAGCCCCCGGATGTGGCGCAATGCTCCAGGACCCGGACACTGGTGCTGCCCACCGCCACAATCCGCTTTCCCTGAGTCCTGGCGTCGTTGAGACGACTGGCTGCTGCCTCCGAAAACTCGAAGTATTCCGGCAGCATCCGGTGCCTGGTATAGTCCTGATGGCGCACCGGCATAAAAGTCCCCGGTCCCACGTGCAGGGTGAGGCGCACGGTCTCGATGCCCCGCTCTGCCAGCTCGTGCAAGACCGTATCGGTGAAATGGAGCCCCGCAGTAGGGCAGGCCACGGCTCCGGCCTGGGCCGCAAAGACCGTCTGGTAGGCGTCCCGGTCCGCCGCCCCTGCGGCCCGCTGGATATAAGGCGGCAGGGGCACCTCTCCTGCCTCCAGCACCGCCTGGACTGTGTCGCCGCTGGGGGAGGTGAAACGCACCTCCACCACGCCCGGTTCCGGCAGGGCCAGGACCTTGGCAGTCAGGTCCGCCCCCAAGTGCAGGCATTGACCGACCCGAAGGCTTCCCCGGTGGGTGGCTTGAACCAGGGCCGCGTCCGCGCCGGCGCCGTTGCCTTCGGCCTCCGGAAGGTGGTGGAGCAGCAGCTCCACTTTGCCGCCGCTGTCTTTATGGCCGTTAAGACGAGCCGGAAAGACCCGGGTGTCGTTGACCACCAGGACGTCGTCACTGTCCAGCCATTGTGGAAGGTCCCAAAAGCGGGTGTGGATTATTTCACCTCCATCCCGCCTGAGCACCAACAGGCGGGAGGAATCCCGCTTCTCCAAAGGATATTGGGCCACCAATTCCGGCGGCAGAAGGTAATCGTAATCTTGAATCAAGGGCATTTAGATATCGCAATAATGCTGAACTTGCAAAAATTTTTTCCCCTCCCCTGGTGGGAGGGGATTAAGGGGAGGGGGAAGATAACTGGTCAAAGATGTAAGTTATTTCACCCCCACCTTAACCCGCCCCCATCAAGGGGGAGGGAATTTAGCGTCAGGTGCCTCTTCCGCACCATGGTTCCTTCCACACTAGTGGCTGGGTCTTACCAGCCTCTGCCGGTGCAGGCTAACCGGTCATGAACCCAAATGTTTCACCTCCGGGGGGTGAAAAATCCCCCCTGCCCCCCTTTTCCAAAGGGAGGTTTTAAAGTCCCCCTTTAGCAAAAGGGGGATTTAGGGGGATTTGAAGATTTTCGCATTAAAGCCTGCGACTTCATGGCGCCGCCGAGGGCGCCCTCGCCACATCCAGACCTTATCCAGGCCACATTCGCGAGGTGCAATTGACGCAGTGATTTTCATCTGATAAGTTTAACCCAGTGATTTTTTCGCGCAAGGACCGACACCCAGAGTGACCCGCAAAATCCTCTTTACCTTCATGGCCTTGTTGGCCTGTCTCTGGCCTTTAACTACCGCCGCCGAAGTAACCCCGGAAACCGTGATAAGCCAGGTCCAGGGCCTTTACGACAAAGCCGGGGGTTTTCAGGCCCGTTTTCGCCAGGAGTCCCGCCTCAAGGCATCCGGCACCTCGGATTCCGCTGCGGGGTGGATGTACTTTATGAAGCCTGTCCGCATGCGCTGGCAGTATGAGACCCCGCCGGAACAAAAGAAGGAGATCATTTCCGACGGCCGTTTGGTGTGGATGTATATGCCCGCGGACGGTGTGGTCATGGTCTATAAATTGGACAAAGTGCTGCGTTCCGACCTGGTCCTGCGGTTTTTTTCCGGGATCGCGTTGGTCCAGAAGGATTTTAATATTTCCTGGCAGCGCCCGCCTCGGGAGGGCGCCAACTACGTCGTCGACCTGTTCCCCAAAAAGGATCAACCGGAGCTCAAGCGCCTCACCCTAACTATCAACCCTAACACTTATCTGGTGGAAAAGCTGGATTTCAGCAATGCCTTGGGGGAAGAGAGCCGCTTTACCTTCACCCAGGTGAAGCTGGGGGTGTCGCCTCTGGGCCCCGCCTTTTTTTCTTTCACTCCGCCCCCTGGGGTCCAAGTAATCCGGGAAACGCCGGGTTCCTGATAGAGGCCGGCAGCAGGTAAAGGAAAAATAACTCTGTTTGAAGCCTAGACTTCAAAAATAAAACCTATGGTATTAACCGAACAGCAACAAGAGGTGCGGCGTTGGCTGGACCGACGCCGGGGGATTCTCCTGGCCCACAACTACCAGCCGGGAGAAATTCAGGATGTGGCCGATTTTTTGGGAGATTCCCTGGCCTTATCCATGACTGCGGCCAAAACCCAGGCCGAAGTCATTGTGTTTTGCGGGGTTCATTTCATGGCGGAAACCGCCGCCATTCTATGTCCGGACAAGACCGTCCTTCTGCCCCGGGAAGACGTGGGTTGCTATATGGCCGCCACCATCACCCCGGAACAGCTTAAGGCCCGGAAAGCCGAACTTCCCGGAGTGCCGGTGGTCACCTATGTTAATTCCACCGCCGCGGTCAAGGCTGAGAGCGACATCTGCTGCACTTCCGCCAATGTAGTGCCGGTTGTCAATTCTTTGACACCACCCCGGGTCCTGATGGTCCCGGACCGCAATTTAGCTCTCTACACCGCCCGGCGCACCACCAAAGAAATCCTTTATTGGGAAGGCTGCTGCAACGTGCATGACCGGCTTACCGCCGCGGAAGTCCGGGCCAGCCAGGCCGCCCACCCCAACGCCGTATTTATTGCCCATCCTGAGTGCCGTCCCGAAGTCCTGGACCTGGCCCAGGAGATCCGCAGCACCAGCGGCATGCTCCAGTTCGCGCGCCAGTCTCCGGCCCGGGAATTCATCATCGGCACGGAAATGGGCATATTACATACCTTGCGGAAGGAAAACCCTGCTAAGCTGTTTTATTCCCCTTCCTCCCACCTGATATGCCCAGATATGAAGCGCATCACCCTTGATGACGTTATCACCGCCCTGAAAGAAAATCGCTATCAGGTCACCGTGCCGGAGGAGACCCGGCAGCGGGCCTTACGAGCAGTGGAGCGCATGCTGGCCGTGCCCCGGGATTAACGGCTGTTCCGGCGAAAGATAGATAAAATTATCCTCTCCAATTTGTTGCGGCAATGGCCCGCTTCTTGCTTACAATCAAGCAAGTATCGAATGGAAGGCAGGAAGCCGCCATGCTCAGAAGCGAGAAACGACCATCTCCTTATTATTATGATAACCTCCGCCTGTTTTTGCATGACTTAGCTCAGCCCCTGGCTACGGTAACCGGCTTGGTCGATCTCTTGCTCTTGGAATTGGATGAGCGGGACAGGCTATTTAAGGAAGTCCGCCTGATCAGCGAGCAGTTGGAAAAAGTCATGACCATCATCGGAGAAATTCGTCAGATTACCCGGGAGGCCGCCGACCGCGAAAGGAAAACTTTGAAACCGCCTCAGTCCCCGCTCTCATAAAGTCTTAAAGCGGCACCTCCAGGCCTCTGATTTCCTTTAACCGCGCCATCTGACCGGTTTCGGACAAAGTCAGGCGGAAACCTGTCAAATATCCGTCGGTCTGAGCTTTGGCCTCGGGGGCCGCTTTTCTCTTATCATCGGTTCCCATCCTTGCTTTGCGTCTTTCCGCATTTACCCCCTTTCCGCCTTGCCATCACCGCCAAAAGCCCCTATCATGATGACCAAGGGGCAGGTAACAGGGTTCGGCTAAAACCGGCGGTGCCCTGCTTCCTGACCCTAAATAATCCGGGGCAGGCCCGCCGCCCGCCCCCATACCCTAATCGGTGTGCAGGCCATGGCACAAAAGGACGCTCCCCCTGAGGTAATCTCCCGGGTGAATGAGCTTCGGGACCAGATCAATTACCACAATTACCGCTATTACGTGTTGGATGATCCGGTGATCTCGGACGCTGAGTTCGACCGCCTCATGTCCGAACTCATCCGGCTGGAGGAAGACTACAATCTGGCCACCCCCGATTCCCCCACCCAGCGGGTGGGGGCTCAACCCCTGGACAAGTTTGAGACCGTCAACCACCGGCAGCCCATGCTGTCATTGGAAAACGCCTTTAGCGAAACCGAGGTCTTGGAGTTTGACGAACGCTTAAAGAGGTTCCTCAAGACCACGGAAGAATTCGATTATGTCCTGGAACCCAAGATGGATGGTTGTGCGGTGGAGTTGGTCTACCAAAACGGCCGGTTTACCGTCGGCTCCACCCGGGGCGACGGCTACCGGGGGGAAAACGTCACCCAGAATCTTAAAACCATCCACACCATCCCGCTGGGGCTATTGATAGAGTCGGAACCGGCCCCGGAATTGCTGGAGGTCCGGGGCGAAGTTTACATGGACCTGCCGGAATTCAAAAAACTCAATGAAGAGCGCCTGGCCAAAGGGGAGCCCGCGTTTGCTAATCCCCGCAACGCCGCGGCCGGCTCCCTGCGCCAGTTGGATCCCAAGATCACCGCCGGCCGCCCCTTGAAAATCTACTGCTATGGCGTAGGAGAGGTGCGGGGACGGAATTTTGACACCCAGTGGCAAGTCCTTCAGACCCTGAAAAAGTGGGGCCTCCGGGTCAATCCCCTTATCGAGCGTGGCCGGGGGGCTGAGGCAGCCCTCGCCTATCATCAGAAATTGGAGCACCAGCGCCACGGCCTGCCCTATGAAATCGACGGCATGGTGATCAAGGTGGACTCTTTAACTTTGCAGGAGCGTCTGGGCACCAAAACCCGCAGCCCCCGTTGGGCCCTGGCCTATAAATTCGCGGCCACTCAGGCCACCACCAAGGTTCTGGACATTGTGGTGAATGTGGGCCGTACTGGCGCGGTCACTCCCATGGCGGTGATGGAGCCGGTAGAGGTAGGCGGAGTCACCGTGTCCCGGGCCACCTTGCATAACGAAGATGAAGTGGCCCGCAAGGACGTGCGGGTGGGGGATACGGTCCTGGTACAGCGGGCCGGTGATGTCATCCCGGAAGTGGTGAAGGTCATCATCGAAGAACGCCCGCCCGGTGTCCAACCTTTTAAAATGCCCGCCGCCTGCCCGGTATGCGGCACTGAACTGGTGCGGCCCGCAGGCGAAAAGGTCACCCGCTGTCCCAACTCCGACTGTTTTGCCTCCCGGACCCGGGGGATTCAGCACTTTGCCGGCAAGGGCGGCATGGATATTGACGGCCTGGGGGAAAAGATTGTGCAGCAATTGGTTGAGTCCGGCTTGGTCAAGGATGTCGGCGACCTATACCGATTGACGGAAGACGACCTCATTCCCTTGGAGCGCTTTGCCGAAAAATCGGCCCAAAATATTATCAATGCTATTCAGTCCAGCAAACAGCCGCCCTTGTGGCGTCTGATCAACGCGCTGGGCATCCGCTATGTGGGCGAAGCCACCGCCCAGCTTTTAGCACAGCACTTCGGCAATTTGGACGACTTAATGAAGGCAAGCATAGAAGACCTGCTGCACGTGGAAGGGGTGGGGGACCAGGTGGCCGGCAGTATCCGGGAATTTTTCCACAACGACCGCAATCAGGCCCTCATCCAAAAACTCCGGGAGGCCGGAGTCAGGGCGATTCCCCCGAAGGTCCCAGCGGCATCACCCCTGGCCGGCAAGACCTTTGTCTTTACCGGGGGTCTGCCGCACCTCTCCCGGGAGGCCGCCAAAGCGTTGGTCGCAGCCCGGGGCGGCAAGGTGAGCTCTTCGGTTTCCGCCAAGACCGATTACGTGGTGGCAGGGGCCGACCCCGGCAGCAAGTTGGCCAAAGCCCGGGAACTGGGGGTGACTGTCCTGGATGAAGGGGCCTTTGAGGAACTTCTTAAAAGGAGCACTTGATGGCAGAAAAGGCGCGAGTCCGCGTGCTGATTGAGGGTCGGGTCCAAGGGGTGTTCTTCCGGGCCTCCACCCGGGACGAGGCCCGGGCCCGGGGGCTCACCGGCTGGGTGCGGAACCTCCCGGACGGCCGGGTGGCGGCCCTGTTCGAGGGCGACAAACGGGTGGTGGAAGACATGCTCCGCTGGTGCCACAAAGGCCCGCCTTATGCCTATGTGGACCACGTGGAAGTGGAGTGGCAGCCGCCCCTGGGGGATATGACGGATTTTCGGGTGGTATATTGAGGGGAAAACTTTGATTTAGCCGCGCCAACCGATCAAACCAAAAGTCCTTAATTCGAGCCGTCAGCGGCTTCAGATATTTGACAACAATTTCCGGTTCATGTTATCTTGATTTTATAAATTTATAAAATTGTATTTTCTAAATTTATGAGGCACGGACTCATCAGGGAACAGGATAGGAGTCAGAAATGGAGCTGGTAAAAGTGAAAAGAAATTACCAGATTACCATACCCCGGAGCTTGAGGAAAATATTCAGGCTTGCGGTGGGAGATTATGTGGAAGTGGATATTAAGGACGAGACTTTGGTGATCAGGCCAGTCAAAGTAGTACACCCGGACCAGGAGTATTTTTTCACCAAAGAGTGGCAGGGAAAGGAGGCGGAAGCAGACCGAGATATCGTCGAAGGTAAGGTGCTGGGTCCTTTTGAGAACATCGAGGACGCGTTAGGAGCCTTAAAAAACACCAAATTATGAAGCTCGTTTTCACGGCAAATTTCGTGAGAGATTACCAGGCGCTCCCTGATCATCTCCAGAAAACCGTGGACGGGAAGCTTAAACTCTTTCTCAGCAGCCAACGCCAACCGTCACTCAAAATCATGAAAATGAAAGACCCCCGGGACATTTGGGAAGGAAGAATTACCAAGGGATACCGCTTTACCTTCCAAATGGAGGGCGAGGTCTGCATTCTCAGACGGTTGGGGACACATGATATTTTGAGGACTCCTTAAATAGGGGATTAACCATGCCTGAAAATGATATTTCCACTCCCGGCGACCTGGTCTTTAAACCCTGCGCCCGGGCCTTTTTTGTTTATTACGTGGCCATGGCCCTGGTGTTTCTGGGGCCCCGGATCAACCCCGAGGTGGGCCTCCCGGTCTGGTTGGGAACCCTTTTGGGGTTCATCGTCGTGGCTGCGGTGATTTACCAGAAGTACGGCACGGCATACCACGTCACTTCCACGGGGGTGGCCCGCGTCTGGCGCTGGCCGTCTCCCCGCCGCCAGGAAATCCCCTGGGAACACTTGGGCGAAATCTTGGTGTTACGGGGCCTGACCCAGACCATGCTCCAGGTAGGCAATCTCGCCTTCATTGATAAGTCCGGAGGCCCCGAGATGTTTTGGTTCGGCTTGCTTAACCCCAAAGAAACCAAGGATCTGATCGAAGGGAAGCGGCCATGATGGCCCTGGAAGAGGGGTGGGGGACGGCAACGGTTATTCCCGAACCAGACCGGCGGCCGGTGCCCTGGGAAGACCCGCAGTTGTCCCGCTGGGTGGGGTTCTATCGTACTCTGCGGGACTTGCTATTTTCCCCGGGCGAATTCTTTGAAACCCTGGGCCGGGCCGGGTGGGCCGAGCCCTTGGCTTTTGCTCTCATCGCGTCCACCGTGGGGCTGTTATTCACCTTCTTCTGGCATCTCCTGATTCTGGCGGGGGGCGGGGACACCGGCGGGGCGGTCTATTCCCTGGGCCTGGGACCTGCGGCGCTTTTGGGTCTGATGGTGGCCACACCTATCCTGGTGCTGGTGGACCTGGGGGTGGGCTGCCTCTGTTGGTGGGGGAGTGTGGCGGTATCAGGGGCCGACCGGGATTTCACGCCGGCTTGGCGGATTTTCTGCTATGCTCACGGCGCCATGGTCCTGGGGGTCATTCCCATCCTGGGTATGTTGGTGGCCGGCCTCTGGTTCCTGGCCTTGCTGTATATCGGCGCCCGAAAGGTCTTAGAGTTATCTGCGTTAGGCTCTCTGGGCTCCTTGGGGGTCTACTTAGCGTTCCAGGCCTTGCTGGGAATTATCTTTTTGCTGGGTCTGATTGTCTGCCTGTCTGGCCTGGGATTCCTGGCGCTGCTGGCCTGAAACGGCCTGAGCCGCCTGGGCTTCTCGCCGTTTCCGCCGGATTCTCAAGGCATAGGCGGTCCAACCGATCACCAATCCCAACGCCAAGCTGATGTAAGCCAATAGATACGTGGGAATTACCGCCAATGGCAATTTGAAAAGCTTGAGCTCCGGTACCGGCTGCGCATTTTCCACAGCAAAGTCAACCAATACAATGCCCAGTATAATCAGGAATACCAGTTTGAGCTTGGTCATGGGGGTCTCTCTTTAACTCGTTACCTGTTGATCAGTTTGAAGCGCAGGGGCAGGCGGGCTGTCCCGGCTGTATTATCAGTCTTTCAGGTACCGTTTCACCACCGCCTTGAGGTCTTCCAGGTCCGAGGACTTGACCAGGTATTCATCTGAGGCCCAGGTGGCAAAATCCTGCTTGTATTCGCCGTAGGCCGTGCTCAGAACCACCGGCAAATCCGGCCGCTTTTCCTTGATCTGCCGCAAGGCCTCGATGCCATCCATCTCCGGCATCTTAATGTCCAGGATGACCAGATCCAAGGGAATCTTGTCCACGACGTCCAGGGCTTCCCGACCGTTGGCGGCCTGATAGACTTCGTAGCCCTCCTCCTTGAGTTCTTCACTATATAAGAGGCGAATGCTCATTTCGTCGTCCGCCACCAGAATCTTTTTCATTACCGTCCTCCTTTGGGGACCTTGAGCACGCTGGCGGGAACCGCGCCCTGGCCGACATCTTTCACCAGACAATATTTAGCCACCGGCAGGGTGACGATAAAGGTCACGCCTTTGCCCATTTCGTTATTGACTTCGATCTGGCCGTAATGGCGGGAAACGATCCGCTGGGCAATGGCCAGCCCCAACCCGGTGCCGTAATCCTTGGTGGAAAAAAAGGGGTTGAAAATATTATGAAGCACTTCCATGGGAATGCCGCCTCCAGTGTCGGAGATGGACGCCGCGGCGTAAAGGCCATCAGGCTTTTCCACCGGGAAGGTGCGAATAGTCAAGGTGCCGCCATGGGCCATGGCCTGGATGGCGTTCTGAAAGAGATTATAAAAGACCTGCTTCATTTGGCGGTCATCGCAGTGGAGCCGGGGCAACAGGGCAAATTCCTTGACGACCTTGATCTTACTGGCATCCAAATCCCGCTGCACCAATATCAGGGTATCTTCGATAAGCTTGGCCAGTTCGTGGTCGCCGTAATAGGACAGATTCTCCCCGGTGAAATCCAGGATTTCCCGCAAGAGTTTTTCCAGTCGGGTCACCTCTTCTTGGATCACTTCCACATAGCCCCGGAGGGGCGAATTGGGTTCCACCAATTTGGCGATGCGCCGTGCGAAACCGCCAATAGAAACCAGGGGGTTGCGTATTTCGTGGGCCATGCCCGAAGCCAGGCTGCTCAGGGCCGCTAAACGGTCACTCTCCAGCATCCGTTCCCGGATGAGGAGCAATTCCCGGTTGTTGGCTTCGATGGTGGAATAGAGATGGGCGTTTTCCAACACCAGCGCAGCCTGGGTGGCAAACATCTGGAGCACGTGGAGGGGCTCCGACTCCAGGGGGCGCCCGGAAGCCTGGTTGTCCACCAAGATCACTCCGGTGGCCAAGTCTTTCACCACCAGGGGCACCACGAAGAATTCCTGGGCCGAATATTTGCCTTCCAAGGCGGGGGGCAATCCCGGACCCTCCACAGCCTCATGATGGTGATAGGGAACCTTCCGTAGCACTGCCAGGGCCAGGGGGCCCTGGTCCACCCGGAGGGGTATCTCCCAATCATCCACTTGAATCGGCTCCGGCGGCTGCAGCATCAGGGCCTTGAAGTTAGGCATCTCTTGGGCAAGAGGACTGCGACGGGCACCCCTGGCGCCTCGCAACATCTGGGTGGTTTCATCCACCATCATCACAACCACCCGATCGAACCCCAGGCCGTGTTCCAAAGTGAGGCCTTGGAGGATAATCTCCAGTAACCGGTCCTCTTGCACCGAGGTCAGCAAAACCTGGGAAATCTCCTGGAGCGCGGTGAGATTGCGGACCATGCGCTCGTTCTTTTCTGCCAGGTCCTCCACCTGCTGATAAGTGAGGGCATTTTCAATGGCATTGACGATGACGCCGGCCATGGTGAAGAGAAGCTGCCGGTTTTCCGGGTCGAAAGGCAGGTAATCGCCGTCGGGATTGAACTTGTCGTAAACCCCTAAGGTACCTGTCAGTTGTCCCTTGAAGGTGAGAGGGACTGCCAGGCAGTAATGGGCATGCCCAGCCGCATCCTTGGATTCCCCCTCAAAATAGGGCGGCTCCCCCACGCCGGCAGCTGGCATCATCCGGGGGAGGGCCGGGCACTCTGCCGGGATTTGCCCATAGCGGGACGAGACCCGGGGTTCACCAGTGGCGGCATCTAGAATTTGGAGGGCTGCACCCCGGGCGGTGATTACCTTGGCAGTGGTACTGACGATGCGCTCCAATAATTCATCCAGCTCCACGGTGGAGCTCAACGCCTTACCAACTTCGAAGAGCACCGACAACTCTGCGATCCGTTTCTTGGCCTCTTCCTGGACAATGGCCTGGCGCAAGGCGGCCGCCAGCATCAGGCAGGTTAACTGAACCCCCTGGCGCTCCGAAGGGGTAAAGGACCGTTCATGCCGGTCCATCAGGATCAAGACCCCATAAAGAAAATTGTCATCCGCCACCGGAAAGGCGGCCAGGGTCTGATAGGCGGGCAGCAATTTTTCCAGAGGAGCATTGGCGGCCAACACTCCCGGATCCTCGCGATGGACAATGGCGAACTTGCGGATGTTGGCCACCTCCCCCACGAGCCCCTGACCCATGGGAAATTCCAAACGCATGTGAGGGGGGACCGGCCCCTGGCTGCTCACATTGAGCAACAAAGTCTCTCTGGCTTTATCCAGCCCGAAGTAAAGGGCCAAGTCCATCTTCAGGTTGCGTCCCAGAAGGTGAACCATATTGTTGAGCCGTTCCCCAAAACTCACCGTGGAGGTGAGCACCTCCACCATTTGGGTCAGGAACGCGGTGCGCTCAGATGCCATGAATCCTTACCCGCCTACCAGGCGCCGGCGTTTTTCCCCGGCCAGCCGGTAAAGTTCCTCATATTTGGGGGCCGCGGTTTTGCCCCAGGAATAATCCAGGGCCATATTGTTCTTCATCAGGGCTTCCCAGACCTGGGGCTGCTGATAAACCTCCAGGGCCCGCTTTATAGCGGATAGAAGCTCGGCCGGAGTATAGCCGCTGAACTTGAAGCCGGTGCCCGTGCCCAGGGCCGGATCGAATTCCTGCACGGTCTCATCCAACCCGCCGGTGGCCCGGACCACGGGAATGGTACCGTAGCGCAGACAGTAAAGTTGGTCCAGGCCGCAGGGTTCATAGCGGGAGGGCATGAGAAAGATGTCAGACCCCGCAATGATCTGGTGCGCTAGTTCTTCAGTATAGCCGATCAAAAGGCCCATGCGCTCGTGATACTTGAGGCTCATTTCCTGAAGGATATAATGATGGCGCTCTTCTCCGGTGCCCTGGATGACAAAACCCAGGTCCAGGTTCATCAGGTCATCCAGAATATTTTCCACCAGGTCAATCCCTTTGCGCTCGAAGAACCGGGTGGTCATACCCAGGAGCGGCCGGTCCGGAGATACCTTTAATGCGAAGCGCTCCAACAGGGCTTTTTTGCAAGCTTTTTTCCCGGCCAGATTATTCCGGTCATAGGTTGCAGCTAAAAATTCATCTTTCTCAGGATTCCAACGCACATAATCCACCCCTTCCAGAACCCCGTAAAGCTCATGGGACCTCTCCCGGAACAAGCCTTCCAACCCGAAGCCGAATTCCGGGGTTAGAATCTCTTCCCGGTATTTGGCGGACACGGTGGTAATCAAGTCCGCATAAACCAGGCCCCCTTTCATAAAGTTAAGCTTGCCGTAAAATTCCAGGGCCTTGGGAGAGAGCAGCTCCCATCCCAGGCCGGTGAGGGGCAGATCAAAGGAAGAGAAGAGCCCCTGATAGCCCACATTGTGCACCGTGTACACCACCGGCAGACGCTGCAGGCCGGGACGATCATTGTAAATGGTCCTGAGATAGACCGGCACCAGCCCGGTCTGCCACTCGTGCGCGTGGCACACGTCCAACTCCAGCTGCAGAGCTTCGATCATTTCCACCACGGCCCGGGAAAAGAAAATGAACCGTTCGGCATTATCGTCGAAGTCGCCGTAGGAGGTGCCATAGAGACCTTCCCGGTTAAACAGGCTGTCTTGCCCGATAAAGTAAAAGTTCAAATTGGGGTCGATCTGGGAGGTGAAGATCTCCCCCTGTAGGGTCTTGAATGAGAGGGGAATACTAAGCGTTTGCCCGGTGGAGGTGAAGGGGCGGCCCGAGTCTCGCACCTGGCGGTAGAGAGGCAACACCACCATTACCTGATGACCCAGCTTCACCAGGGCCCAGGCCAGGGCATAGATCACCTCCGCCAGCCCGCCGCTGCGGGCAAAGGGGTTTGCTTCCGGGGTTACCATCAGGATTCGCATCTGTCTGCCCTCGCGGGTTACAGCATCAACTCCCGAAGATACTTGGCCGCATCTTCCGGAGGCGTAGGATTGATGTAAAAGCCCGAACCCCACTCGAATCCGGCAATCAGGGTGAGCTTGGGCACGATCTCAAAATGCCAGTGATAATAGTTAAGTTGAGATTCCCGGATGGGCGCGGTGTGCAGGATGAAGTTGTACGGGACCTTGCCCAAAGCCTTCTCCAGACGCTTCAGGGTTTCCGAGAAGAGCTCGGCCAACAGCCTGAAAGACTCCTCCCTTAAATCCACGTAAGATGAAAAGTGTTGTTTGGGCAGGATCCAGATTTCAAAGGGAGAACGGGGCGCAAAGGGACAGACCGCCAGGAATTCCTGGTTCTGCAGGACCACCCGGCTCTGTTGCTGGAGTTCCTGGCGGATCATATCGCAAAAGACGCAACGCTCCTTGTAGTTATAATAAAATTTGCCGCCGCTTAATTCTTCCTGGACCAGCTCCGGCACGATGGGCAGCCCGATAAGCTGACTGTGGCTGTGCTCCAGAGACGCTCCCGCCGCCCGGCCCTGATTTTTAAAAATCAGGACGTAACGGAACCGGGGGTCTTCACTTAGGGTGACAATCCGGTCCCGGTAGGCCAAAAGCACCCGGTAGAACCCTTCCAGGGGAATGGTGGCCAGAGTGAGCAGGTGGTCCGGGCTTTCAATAATGACTTCATGCGCCCCCACCCCGTTCATCTTGTCGAACATGCCTTCGCCCTGGCGGTCCAGTTCCCCTTCCTTGGCCAGGGCCGGGAACTTGTTGTTCACTACCCGCAGTTGCCAGCCCGGGGTATTGGGTTCGGTTCCCGGGTCCCGATAGGCCAAAACTTCTGGAGGTGTGGTATGTTCGTTTCCCGGATCGAAGGGACAGAAACCGCCCTTGGTGACCTCCGGCTCCACCACAAAATCATGGGGGCGCTTGCCCCGTTCCGTAGATATGATTACCCACCGGCCAATGATGGGGTCTTTGCGTAGCTCAGGCATCGGTCTCCATTTCTAACCCCGTCGCCACCCGGGCGCGGTGCTCGCTTGGTGCCGCCAGTGGATGACGGATGTTCCTCAGTATACTGCCCTGGGGATATTTTGCAAGGGATTTGGCGGACATGGAATAACCCGAGCCGAACCCTGCCCCCCGTAAAAACTAGCCCTCCGGCCCGTTGACCGCGCGTCCGCTACTTCCGTAGCAGGTACATAATCAGAGTCAGAAGGATACTGATGAGGATGCAGGTCCCCAACGGGAAGTAAAAGCTGAAGTTCCCCCTTTTATAGGTTATATCCCCCGGCAGCCGCCCCAGCCAGGGGATCTTGGGAGCAAGCAGGAAGACTGCCCCCACGATCGCCAGAATCACACCTACGACAATTAAAAACCGGCCAAGGTCAGACATTAGCTTTTCACTATCTTCTTTAAAGTTGGTATGGCATTCCAATGACAATATTGTGGTGAAGCTGTACCCTCACTGCCTCTTTAAAGTTATTATTAGGAGTCACAGGAAATTTTTCAAGTGGATTGAGGGTTCCGGAGGAATTATCCCATCCTATTGTCAGCCAGATTTAATTCAGGTTAAAATAAAAAATTATGTTGATTATTCCGGCCATTGACTTGAAAGACGGCAAATGCGTGCGTTTACGCCAGGGGCGGGCCGAAGATGTCACTGTCTTCAGCGATGACCCCGCAGCTACCGGCCTCGTGTGGCAGAAAGCGGGAGCCCAATTGCTCCACGTGGTGGACCTGGACGGGGCCTTTGGCTCCGAACCCAAAAATCTGAGGTCTGTTCAAGCCCTTCGCCAAGCTCTGTCCATCCCCATCCAGTTGGGGGGCGGCCTCCGCACTCTTAAAGCGGTTGATCATTATATAAATCTTGGCATCGACCGCCTGATTCTGGGTACCGCGGCCCTGGAGGACCCGAAATTGGCGGCTCACGCCTGCGCCGACCACCCCGGCCGCATCGCCTTCGGGCTGGACGCCAGGGACGGCTTCCTGGCCGTGAAAGGCTGGACCGAAACCAGCCGGAAGACCGTTCTGGAAGTGGCCCGGGACCTGGCAAAACTGAAACCTGCGGCCTTCATTTATACCGACATAGCCCGGGATGGGGTGAAAACGGGTGTTAATGTTGCAGCCACCAAGACCTTGGCCGAAGCCGTGGACGTCCCGGTCATCGCCTCCGGCGGGGTGAGTTCACTGGACGACATCCGGGCCTTGCTGCCCCTGGAACCACTGGGGGTAGTCGGGGTCATCACCGGCCGGGCCCTTTACGACGGCAGCCTGGACTTAAAGGAAGCTATCTGCCTGGCCCAAGGCAAATGAGACAATAATTTGTGGTCAGTGGCTAGTCCTTTTTACTGCTAATCGCTGACTGCAAACTGCTAATTGCTGACAATGACCTTTTCCGACAATCACAACTTTCTCCCCCGCGTCCAGCGCCCCAGCCGTTACCTGGGGAAGGAGATCAATGCCGTCTTCAAAGACCCCCGGGAGGTGAGCCTGAGGGTGGCTTTGCTCTTCCCTGATCTCTACGAAGTGGGCATGTCCCACCTGGGGCTGAGTCTGCTTTATGGCATCTTGAACCGGGAAGAACATATCTGGGCCGAACGGGCCTATGCCCCGGCTCCGGACCTGGAGGTTGACCTCAGGTCCCGGCGTCAGCCCCTCACCAGCCTGGAGTCCGGCACTCCCTTGAGCGCCTTTGACCTTTTGGGCGTCAGTCTCCAATACGAGTTGGGCTATACCAACCTGTTAAATATGCTGGACCTGGGCGGCGTGCCCCTGTTGGCCGCAGACCGCGACGCCTCTCACCCCGCAGTAATCGGCGGCGGCCCCGCCGCCTTCAACCCTGAGCCGGTAGCGCCGTTCTTCGACGCTTTGGTGCTGGGCGATGGTGAAGAGGTAGTCCTGGAAGTGGCCGCGTTGGTGGCAGCCTGGAAGGCAAGCCGGGGCACCCGCCGGGAGTTGTGGCATGCTCTGGACACGCTCGATGGCGTCTATGTCCCGGCTTTTTTCCGGATGGATTTCGACGGCGCTGGCCTGCTTCGAGCCATTATCCCCCTGGGAAGCCGGAACCAAGTGGCCAAGCGGGTCCTTAACGATCTTAACTGTATAGCGATCCCGCCTGTGCCCCTGGTGCCCTCCTGCCAGATTATCCACGACCGCCTTAACGTGGAGATTTCCCGGGGTTGTACCCGGGGCTGTCGCTACTGCCAGGCCGGCATGATTTACCGGCCGGTGCGGGAGCGGAACCCTGCGGCAGTTCTCCCCTGGATTGAGCAAGCCCTGGCCTCCACGGGTTTTGAAGAGGTCTCATTATTGAGTCTCAGCATCGGCGACTACGGGCCCTTGGCAGGCCTACTTAAAGCGCTGATGGACCAATTGACCCCGGCCCGGGTGGCCGTGTCGCTGCCCTCCATGCGGGCCGACACCCTTACCCCGGACATGATGGCCCAGATCAAGCGGGTTCGGCGCACCGGCCTGACCCTGGCTCCGGAAGCGGGCAGCCAGCGGTTGCGCCAGGTGATCAACAAGAACCTCACCGAAGAGGCCATCATGGAATCGGCCCGCCGGGCCTTTGGCGCGGGCTGGCAGCTTCTCAAACTCTACTTTATGATCGGCCTGCCCCGGGAGACTCAAGAAGACCGGGAGGGCATCGCGGCTTTGGCCCGGCAGATTCTCGCGGCCGCGCCCAAAGGCGCCCGCCCCCGGCTCAACGTTAGCCTCTCCAGCTTCATCCCCAAACCCCACACCCCGTTCCAGTGGGAGCGCCAGGAAAATCTGGAGGAGTGCCGCGACCGCCTCCATGAAGTCAAGGACCGGCTGCGACAAAAAAATATCCAGAGCAAATGGAACTCTGTGGCCCAGACCTGGCTGGAAGGCGTCTTTTCCCGGGGCGACCGCCGCCTGGCGCAGGTACTGCTGGAGGCCCATCGCCTGGGCTGCCGCCTGGATGCCTGGAGCGAACACCTGCGAATGGACCCGTGGCTGGAGGCCTTTCGCCAGGCCGGCGTGGCCCCGGACTTTTACCTGCGGGAACGTCACTCTGAAGAAGTGTTGCCCTGGGACCACCTGGATTGCGGGGTCAGCCGGGAGTTTCTCCTGGAAGAGCGGGCCCGGGCCCAGCAAGGCCTGGAGACCCCGGACTGCCGAAGGGCCGGCTGCCAGGACTGCGGGGTCTGCGACCACGACCGTATCGATCTTAAGCTCCAAGACCCGGTGGCCCTTCCTGCATTGCCGCCGAAGGCGGAGGTCCGGAGACCGCCGGTGCCCTGCCGCTACCGGCTGACCTATGCCAAGTTGGAAGAGGGCCGCTGGCTGGGCCACCTGGAGCTGGTGGGGGCCCTGTATCGCAGCCTGCGCCGCTCCGGCCTGCCCCTGTCCTTTTCCGCCGGCTTCCATCCCCTGCCCCGGGTCTCCTTCCACGGTGCTCTGCCTGTGGGGGTGGAGAGCCTGGCGGAGACCATGGACTTGGAACTGAGGGAGCCTGTTCCCGTTGAAACGCTGGTGGCTGCCCTGAATCGGGTGCTGCCCCTTGGGGTGAAGGTCCTGGCAGCCCACCGCCTAAACCGCCGCCAGGAACCGCCGGGTGGCCGAGGCGCAATCTATGAGGTGGCCAGCCGGGCGCCGGTCTTTGAGGCCCAGACCGCGGCCCGCTTCCTGGCCAAGGCGGAATTCCCGGTGACCCGGCGCCGCCCCCAGGAGGAACAGCAACTGGATCTGCGGCGCCTGGTGGTCGATTTGACGGTCTTGGACCCTCTGCACCTGCACCTAAACCTGCGCCGCCAGGAAAAAGGCAATGTCAAGGTCACTGACGCTCTGGCCGCCATCTTCACCTTAAGCGACGACCAGACCCGGGATTTACGGATAGTAAAGATTAGAGGCATTTAAGGCGGGGATTTTCTTGGTAGCCGCAGGCCTTAGCCTGCGCTTAAACTAAAGCTTGCGGCTGCATGCCCCTCAGTAATTGTAGGCGGCACTGCCCGCCACTAATGAGAACCGATTTAATTGTAGTGAGCATTTGCGGCTCACTGCTCACTGCTAACAGATATGGCCAATTTGCTCCTCATCAGCGTCACCGAATGCGACACTAGGGTGGCTTTCGTCGAAGACGGCCGCCTGGCCGAATTCTATGTGGAGGGCCGGACCCAATACGGCCCCGTGGGCAACATCTACAAGGGCCGGGTAGTCCGGCTCCTGCCCGGCATGTCTGCGGCCTTCGTGGATGTGGGGGTGGATCGGCCCGCCTATCTCTTTGCCGAAGATGTCACCACCCAGGAAGATGAATTTTTCCAGCTTTGGCTCAAGGAAGAGGTAAACGAGACCCCATCCGGACGCCGGCTTCCGGCCCCCAGCATCAGCGACCTGCTCCACGAGGGCCAGGACCTGCTGGTTCAGGTTTTGCGGGGCCCCGCAGCCAACAAAGGGGCCCGCCTGACCACCCACATCAGCCTGGCCGGCCATTACCTGGTCTATATGCCTACTTTGGTGCAACTGGGGATTTCCCGCCGCATCACCGACGAAGCCGAGCGCCAGAGAATTAAAGCTATCCTGGAAGAATTAAAACCCCCCGAAGGGGGCCTCATCGCCCGCACCGCCAGCCGGGGACAAACCCTGGAAAAAATGGCCCGGGAACGGGACGTGCTCCTGGGGGTGTGGCAGCGCATCCAACGGAAACGAGGCCCGGCTCCTTCTCCTTCCCTGCTCCACCAGGAACTGGAAGCCGGGCGCCGGGTGGTGCGGGAGCTCTATTCCCCGGAGGTCGACCGCATTCTGGTGGACGATCCCAACGCGTTCGAGAGCATTGCCGATTACCTGGAATCCCTCAACCCCTGGGATAAATACCGGGTGGAACTATATGAGGGTCCCGAGCCTATCTTCAGCCATTTTGGCCTGGACCTGGACTGGCACAAGCTCCTGGCGCCCAAGGTCTGGCTCAAGAGCGGCGGTTATTTGCTCATCGAGGCCACCGAAGCCCTCACCGCCATCGACGTCAATACCGGTAAATTCGTGGGCCGCAATCACCTGGAGGAGACCATCCTCAAAACCAACCTGGAAGCCGCCAAGGAGATCGCCCGGCAGCTCCGCCTTCGCAACATCGGCGGCCTCATCGTCATTGACTTCATCGACCAGGAAAAGGCGGCCAACCGGGAGCTGGTCTATCAGACCTTTTTGCAGGCCCTTTCCCGGGACCGGGCCAAAACCACAGTGCTGCCCATCTCCTCCCTGGGACTGGTGGAAATGACCCGGCAGCGTCTTCGGGACAGCCTGGCTCAGACCATCATGGAAATCTGTGACGCCTGCAACGGCAGGGGCCAGGTGTTGACCCCCCGGACCTTGGTCTGCGACATCGTGCGCCAGCTGGCCGCCGAAGCCCGGGAGTTTCCCGGCTGCCACCTCCTTATCAAAGCCCACCCCCAGGTCACCCAAATTTTGCAGGAAGATTCCGGCCCCTTCCTGGACCGCCTCACCAAAGAACACCAGGTGCAGGTGGACTTGAGCCCCCAGCCCCAATTCGCCCGGGACCATTTTGTCATCAGTCACGAATTGCCGGGGTAGGGTCAGGGGGCAGGCAGTTATCAGTTGCCAGGCGTAAGTGGTCAGTGTTAGATAGTATGTGCAAGTATCTTTATTACCGCTGTTTGCAGTTAAGCCTGCACCTAAGGAGACCTCCTTGAAGGATGCCAAGGAACAAATTGCCACGTCGATCTTGAGGGCAAGAACTGACTTAGAGCAGGCGCTCTCGGACTTGGAAAAGGTCTCCTTGGTTGAACCAGAAGCAGTTGCTTTTGTGGCGCACGCCCTCAATAATTACCTGACCGTTGCGGAAGCAACCATCGAAATTCTCATCTTGTCTTTGGCAGACCATCCCGACCCCGACATCGCCCTTTGGCTTCGCAACTTGAAGCATGCCACCGGCTTGATGACTCGAACTGTGAGTCAGTTGATGAACTCCGCGGTCACTACTGAAATAAAGCTACGATTTGAAAAAGTTGATGTGTCCCTTGGGCTTCAAAGGCTCTATGACTATTACCAATCCAAGGCTGACCAGAAACAAATCCGAATTATTTGTGGCCCCTTCGTTGACCTGCCCCCAGTTTGGACGGATCGGGTTGCCGCGGGCGCGGTTATGGACAACCTGTTTTCCAACGCGATTAAGTATTCACCAGTCGGCAAAAATATTACTATAGAAGCACACAGAGAACAGGACAGCGTCGTCTGCAGCGTATGTGACGAAGGACCGGGCCTCAGCCAGGAGGAACAGACTCAACTGTTCCAGTCCGGAATTCGGCTCAGCCCCAAGCCCACCGGAGGGGAACCCTCGGCAGGCTATGGCCTGGCAGTGGCCAAAACCTTAGTGGAGCAACTGGGTGGCCAAATCTGGTGCGAGAGCACACCTGGGCAGGGCTGCTGTTTTTTCGTGCGCTTCCCGGTTTACCAGGAAAAGATTCATGGTCCGGAACAGAACTTGAACGATCCTCATGACAGCTGATGACTAAACCATGACCACCGCCCCCATCATTCTAGGCACCGCCGGGCACATTGACCACGGCAAAAGCGCCCTGATCAAGGCCCTCACCGGCACCGACCCGGACCGTCTCAAGGAGGAAAAACTCCGGGGCATCACCATTGAGCTGGGCTTTGCCGAGCTGGAGCTGCCCTCGGGCCAGCACCTGGGCATTGTGGACGTCCCGGGGCATGAGCGTTTCGTGCGCCACATGGTGGCCGGCGCCACCGGTATGGACCTGGTGGCCCTGGTCATCGCCGCAGACGAAGGCGTCATGCCCCAGACCCGGGAGCACCTGGAGATTTGCCAGCTCCTCAAGGTCAAGCAGGGCCTGGTGGTGCTCACCAAGGTGGACCTGGTGGAGGAAGACTGGCTGGACTTGGTGGAGGAAGAAGTGAAGGAGGCCCTCCAGGGCACCTTCCTGGAAGGGGCGCCCATTGAGCGTTTTTCCGCAATAACCGGCTTCGGCAAGGAGCACCTCCTGGCCACCCTGGCGGATTTGGCCGCCCAGGTGCCCCCCAAGCCTGCCACCGGCATCTTCCGCCTGCCCATCGACCGGGTCTTCACCATCAAGGGCTTCGGCACCGTGGTCACCGGCACCGCCATTTCCGGCCGCTTGAAGGTGGGCGAGGCAGTGAACATCTACCCACCGGCCTTCAAGGCGAAAGTAAGGGGGCTCCAGGTGCACGGCCAGACGGTGGAGGAGGCCCTGGCGGGCAACCGCACCGCCATCAACCTCCAGGGCCTGGAAAAAGAAGAAGTGGAGCGGGGCATGGTGGTGGCCCCTCCTGGGTCCTTGATCTCCAGCCGCCGCCTGGACGCTTATCTCGAAGTCCTCCCCAGTGCCCCCCGGCCTCTGAAGCACCGCCAGGCAGTGCGCTTCCACACCGGCACCAGCGAGCGGGTGGCCATGCCCCTGATCCTGGACGCCGATGAACTGCCGCCTGGGGCCTCGGGCTTCGTCCAATTTTTCCTCCGGGAACCCCTGGCCTTGAAACCCGGCGACCGCCTGGTGATCCGCAGTTTCTCCCCGGCCTTTACCTGGGGCGGCGGCATTGTCCTGCACGTCAATCCCCCCCGGCACAAACGGCGCAACCCCGAGGTGTTGGAGCACTTCAAAACTCTGGAGCAGGGCGCCCCGGAGGACATTTTGCGCCTCTACCTGGCCGAAGCCGGAGCCGCGGGGCGCTCCCGGCCCGAGCTCACGGCGCTGTTGCCGTGGGACCCCGGAAATCTGGCCAACCTGCTAAATAAACTCGTGGGTCAAAGCCAGGTGCTTAATTACGACCAGGAAAATCAGCGCTATCTTCTGACCGCCACCGCCCAGGAGCTGCAGCAGCAGATTCAACAGCTATTAGCTGATTACCACCGCAAATTCCCACTCAAGCCCGGTTTGTCCAAGGAGGAACTGCGGCGGCAACTGCCGCCGGCCATGGAGGTGCGCCTGTTCAATTATCTGTTGGGCGATCTGGCACAAAAGAAACGGGTGGTGGCGGAAAAAGACCTGGTGCGCCTGAGCACCCACAAAATTACCCTGGCCCAAGACCAAGAGGACCTTTCCCGCCGCCTGGAAGACTCGTACCGCCGGGGCCACTTGTCGCCGCCCACCTTCAAGGAGGCCACCGAGGCCCTGAAGATTCCTCCTGATAAGGTGAAGCAGCTTCTCCAGGTTTTGGTTAATCAGGGGCGGCTCATCAAAGTGAAAGAAGACCTCTATTTCCACCAGGCCGCCATCAGTGAACTGAAGGCCGCACTCATCGATTTTCTCAAGAAAAACCGAGAGATCACCGTGGTCCAGTTCAAAGACCTGACTCAGACCAGCCGTAAATTCACCATCCCGCTCCTGGAATACTTTGACACCACCCGCACCACGGTCCGGGTGGGCGAGGCCCGGCGGCTGCGGGAGGGTGCCTGACCTGCCTGATGATGCCAAGGCTCTTCCATGATTCCTAGTCATCGGCGTTGCCGGCAATCCTGCCTGATTTTGCTTCTGGCTTGGCTTGCTTTGGCCGTGGTCCCTTCCGGGGCCCTGGCCTTATCGGCCCGGGATCTGATTGTGGTTTACAACCGCAACGTGGTCGAAAGCCAGGCCGTAGCCGCTTATTATGCCGAAAAACGTAACGTGCCCGTCGAAAACCTGGTGGGCGTGGAGGTCTCCACTTCCGAAGACATGTCCCGGCAGGAATTTGACGAGAAATTGGCTCCTCCCGTACGAGCCTTGGTAAACAGGCTCAAAGCCCAGGCCAGAACCCCGGCTATTCTTCTGGTTTACGGCATCCCTCTGCGGGTGGGGCCGACTTCGACTACCAAGGCAGACCAGGCCTTTAAAGAACTAACCGTCCAAAAGGTCAACGAATATCAAAGACTGGTTTTGCAACTGGTTGTGAGGTTGGATCGGTTGACACCGCCTTTGCCTGGCTTACCCGGCAAACCCGATTGGCATGACCCGGGAAAAAAGCCTTATTCCCCCCGGGAAATCCTGGCCATGGCTCACAAGTCTTTCCTTCGGGGAATGGCATATCTCCAAAAGCAGCCTGCCGGAGATGCTCCAACCCGGAAGAAAGTTATGTCGCTTTTGATCAAGCTGGGGGGGACTTCACCCGAAGCCCGGGCCTTGATGGAAAGAATAGCCCGGAGCCAGGGCAAGGAGCGCCAAGCCCTGCAACAACAGGAACTCCTGGGCTGGGATGCCGTCATGAGCAGCAACGTGCAAGAGGAAATGTTTCGCGGGATCTTGCCCAAGAGCGCCCTGGATGTTGCCTCAGCCATTCGTTTTTCCTATGGCCTCATCGGCGAACTGAAATTTTGGGATTCTGCCCGGAGCCTGTACGAAAAACGGGAGACCGCAGCCGCGGTGGACAGCGAAATGACCCTGATTATGGGCGGGCCCTACCAAACCGCGGGTTGGCTGCCCAACCCCTTTAACCTCGGGTATAATCGCTGGTCGGTTATTGACCGGGTAAAAGCCAGAACTTTGATGGTGAGCCGACTGGACGGCCCCACCCCGGCCATCGCCCGGCGTCTGGTGGACGATGCCCTGGAAGTCGAAAAGATCGGTTTAAATGGCACCTTTTACCTCGACGCCCGGGGGCTCACCGGCCAGGTGACCCTAGGCAATTACACCTGGTTCGACCAGCATCTGGTCCGCCTCTATGACCTGATAAAGAAATACTCCGATATGAAGGTGGTCCTGGATAAAAAGCCCGAGGTTTTTGCGCCGGATTCCTGTCCTGATGCGGCCCTCTATTGCGGCTGGTATTCCGTGGGGAACTATGTCCCCGCTTTCAAGTGGACCAAGGGGGCCGTGGGTTATCATGTGGCCAGTCATGAAGCCGGCACTTTGAGGCAGCCGGGCAGAAACGTCTGGTGCAAACGCATGCTGGAGGAGGGGGTGGCCGCAACCCTGGGCCCGGTGAACGAACCCTACCTGCACACCTTTCCTCTCCCGGACCAGTTTTTTCCCTTGCTTATGACCGGCAAGGGCACATTGTTGGAGGTCTATTTCTTAACTATCCCCCAGATTTCTTGGATGCAAGTCCTTATCGGTGACCCGTTGTATTGCCCTTTCAAAAAAAATCCGGCCATCCGCCCTGCCAAAGGCCAAGAGGCCCTGACCCCTGAGAAGAATTAGACGAATCTCCTTTCATTGCCAATGGCGGGATCATGGGATAAAATGGCCTATGGAGTTCGGGTGTAGTTATCGGGGGTTATGGTTGGCGTATTGGTTGCGGGCAAGTGGACTGCGCCTCTTGTTTGGAGGTGCCCGGAAGGGGTACCCGTCATGACCACCATGTCATTCTTGGAGCATCTGGAGGAATTGCGCCAGCGTCTTATTGTCTGTGTGGCGGCGATCCTCATCTGTATGGCGATTGCCTGGCCCCTGGTCCCCACGGTACAGACTTATATCACCAAGCCCTTGCAAGAACCCTCGGTAACCCAAAAATGGTCGTACCTGGCGGAATCCTGGCTCATCCAGAAATTTCCCCAGATAGGCCAAATCTTGGGCGGTCAACCGAAGCCTCCCGAGGTAACTCCTCATCGTTTAAACTATATGGCCCCGCTGGAGCCTTTTTTCGTCCAGATGAAGATTGCCTTGATCACCGGGCTGGCCTTGGCCTTTCCCCTCATTCTCTATCAGATGTGGCTGTTTTTTGCCCCGGCCCTTTACCCCCAGGAAAAGAAAATTATTTATTATTTTCTTCCCATCGGCACCGTCGCCTTTATCCTGGGGGATATCTTTTTTCTCAAGCTGGTGTGGCCACTGATAATTTCCTTTTCGCTGCGCTATGAAAGCGAGTTTCTGTTCTCCATGCTCAACCTGACCCAGTTTGTGGATTTCTGCCTGCGTCTGCTCCTGCTTTTCGGCTTAATCTTTGAACTGCCCCTGATCCTGTTGATCCTGGCCCGGGTGGGAATTGTCCGGGTGGATTTCCTGCGCCGGCAGCGTCGATTGGCTATCCTCCTCAGCGCTGTGGTGGCTGCTTTTCATGCCGATGTCCTCACCATGGCGGCCATCGCCATACCCCTCTATGGCATGTATGAGCTCTCCATCCTGACGGTCCGGGTCTTCGGCGGGCCTTACAGCCGGGGCGAGGATTTGGAATCGGCCGCCATGCCCGGCGAACCGGGTCTGGGGCCGCCTTCTGCATCCTAATCCCCTGTATCTTGGCGAGATGCCCATTATCTTAAAATTATTGGCAATTTGACTATCTTAACCCAAGACCTGTATTGCATTGACATCTTTAGGGACTGACCTATATATTCACTGGATAATGACGATAAAAGGCTCATGATGAACACAGACATGGAAAAACCGGTTCCCGGCGGGCCTGAGGCCCCCGGCGCCGAAAAGCCTCGCAGCTGGCTGGGCCGGATTCTGGGCGGCCTGGCCGGTTGGCTGGGGGGATATGATTATCATTACTCCGGGTACCTGCCTTCTCGCCCGGGATTCTTGTTGCGGTATACCCTGGACCCCTTCTTCAAACGGGTTACGGTAAAGGAACGCTATCTGGAGCGACTCCAGGAACTGGCCACTAAGGGAGCGGTGGTCTATACCCTAAAATACCGCAGCCATTTGGACTTTCTCTTTTTTAACCGGCGCTATCAAAAGCTGGGAGTGGTGGCTCCGGAAGTAGCCTTCGACCTGAATCTGTGGATGTGGCAGCCTTTGTCCCATCTCATTCAGATCGTTTCCGCGGCAATCAATTATTTTACCCGTCGGCGCTCCTGGCCCAACCCCTTCCAGGATGGCTATTTCCTGAAGACCATCCAGGAAAAACGCGGCTCCCTCCTCTTTCTGGTGGACCAAGTGGGGTTCCGGCAACGCTTCCTTAGGCCCCGGGAAGACCCCATCCGCCATCTCCTGGAGATCCAGGAACAGGTGGATTTTCCCATTTTTCTGGTTCCCCAGATGGTCGTGTATGAAAAGATCGCCTTTCGGGAAAACACGGCATTGTGGCAGCTTTTTTTCGGCGACCGGGAAAACCCTGGCAGGTTGCGAAAGCTGAGCCTGTGCATCCTTAAAGCCAAAGGCGCCGTGGTGGAAGTGGTGGAGCCGGTAAATCTTCAAGAGGCCCTGGCGGCTGCGTCTCCTGACGTCCGCCTCCGGGACCTGGCCCAGGAAATCCGGCGAGAGATGATCAAGCGCCTCGACTTGCAGCGGCGGGTGATTATCGGCCCGGTGGTCAAGTCCCGGGAAGAAGTCATGGAACTCACCCTCACAGATCCGGCCCTGACCCACTCCATGGAGCACCTGGCGGAAACCGAAAAAAAGAAACTGGCCAAGATCAAAAAAACTGCCCAGGATTACTTTTGGGAGATTTCCGCCGATCCCAACGTCTTTTACACCAGTGCCATGCACCGGTTGGTGAATTGGCTGTCCCAACATCTGTTCGATGGCATCGCCTTTGATACCCAGGGGTTCGAAAAGGTGCGGGAGGCCAATCAGCGGGGCAACCTGATTTTCGTCCCCTGCCACAAAAGCCACCTGGATTACCTTATTCTCAACAACCTCATTTTCCAGCACCATTTGCAGTCACCCCGCATCGCCGCAGGCAAGAACCTCTCGTTCTGGCCCCTGGGCCCCATTTTCCGGGGCTCCGGCGCGTTTTTCATCCGGCGCCGGTTCCTGGGCGGCAAACTCTATGCCGAGGTCCTCTATACCTACATCAAGACCCTGATCAAGACCGGCTTTAACCTGGAATTCTTTATTGAAGGAGGGCGCAGCCGCACCGGTAAATTGGTGCTCCCCAAGCTGGGACTCCTCAATATGATTCTCCGGACCTACGACGAAGGGGCGGCTCCCGATATTCTCTTTGTCCCCACTTTCATTGGCTACGACCAGGTGTTGGAGGAAAAGGCTTACCTCAAGGAATTGGAGGGCGGCAAAAAAGAAGCGGAATCGGTGGGCCAATTGGTTAACGCCAGAAAATTCTTACAAAAACGTTACGGTAGGGCTTATATCCAGTTCAGCGAACCCATTTCCTTGAAAGACTACCTGGCTGGATTGCATCAAATGGAGCCGGGAGAAGTACAGGCCCGCCTCCACGGCCAGGAACTGGCTTACCGCATTATCCAGTCCATTAACCAGATTTCCGTGGTCACTCCTTTCTCCCTGGTCTGCGCGGCCCTCCTTACCTATCCCAGGAAAGGGGTGTACCGCCGGGAACTTTTGCAAATCATCCAGGTCCTATACTCTTACCTAAAGGCCCAGCAGGTGCCTGAAGCCGATTCCCTGGAAGACCTCAACCAGGCGGTGGAAGATACCCTGGTCTTGTGCGAGTCCCGGAAGCTCGTCACCCCCATCGAAAAGGAAGAAGGACTTACCGATGAATTGGGTTTGGGCGGCTACAGCATCGATGAATCCAAACGCCCCCTGCTGGAATACTATAAAAACAATATCTTGCACTTCTTCCTGCCTGCGGCCATGGTCTCCCTGGGCATCCTGGCCCGCCAGGGCTTTGAATTCAACCGGAGCCAAATTCTCGAGGACTATTGCTTCCTCCAGGATTTCTTCCGCAACGAATTCATTTTCAGCGATGCCGACCCTGAGACCCAGGTCAAGGAAACCCTGGACTATTTTGAATCCCGGGGAGTGGTGATCAATCTCGACCCCCAGAACGCTTCCTATACCCTGTCGGCTTCCGGCCTCAAAGAATTGGCCTACTTCGCCAACCTCCTGTTCAACTATCTGGAATCTTACTGGATCGTGCTCCGCTCTATCAAATTTCTCCAGAAAAAGCCCCGGAGTGAGAAGGAATTTTTAAAACGCATCCAGTCCATCGGCCAGAAACTTCATAAGATGGGGGAAGTGGAGCGGAGCGAAGCCTTGTCCGAAGCCACCTTCCAAAACGCCTTGAAGATTTTCGGAGAAAAGGGCATCGTCCTGAAAAAGGCCCCGGAAGGCAAGGGCGCCACCACCTTCAGCCGCCCCGCGGACGAAGATGCCAAAGAATACTATGGCCGGCAACTGGCCCGGTTCCTCAGAAGATAGAGGAAAGGCAGGGATCAGGGGCCAGAGGTTAGAAAAATTGATTTTTATAAACCCAATATGCTTCTCTGGGCTCAGTATGACATCTTTCCCCGCTGCGATGTTTTGATAACGGTTTGAGAATTCTGTGAAAATCCAAATTGGGACATCCGCCCCCTATTGTTCATGTGGCGCCGTTGGCCTCGACGGCGCTTTCACCTTCTTATCGTAATGATTTATGCCGGTTGCACAGGCTGGAAGGCCTGTACTACCCCCAGGCCCCTATCTCCCAACCGCCTCCCAGGCCAGGGCCACAGCTTCCTCGGCGCTGCCCGCCCTTTGCAGGCCCGGCAGGTCCCAACTCACCTGCAAGACGATCACCGGTTTGCCCAATTTCAAGGCGATGGCCGCCTCGGATATGGTGCCGTAGCTGCCGTCCACCGCAATGACCGCGTCGGCGCTGTGGGCAATAAGAACGTTCCGGGCGTGTCCCAGGTTGGTGGCGATGGTATAGGTGAGGTAGGGATTGGCCCGCCTCCGGTCCCCATCCGGGAGGATGCCCAGGCTGACGCCCCCGGCTTCCCTGGCTCCCTGGGCCGCCGCGGCCATGACTCCGCCCAGCCCCCCGCACAGCAGCACCGCCCCCCGGCGGGCCACCTCCCGCCCCACCTGCCGGGCCAGCAAAGCAGTCTCGGCGCTGATCTCGCCTCCGCCAATCACCGCGATATAAACCGGTTGCACCACTTGTTCCCTTTCTCACCCCATGATTTTCCAGCCCAAGTTCCGGTCTGTGCTGGCCCCGTCATAAACATTTGGCAAATATGGCCCAATATAATACAATTCACTTAAGAATTTATAGAAATTGCCTAAATTATTCTCCTCTCCGGAGTTTAAAGATTTTGGGTTTAAATTTCCGGTTCAGGGGCAACTTACTCCGGAACCAGAACCCAGAACCTGATCAAGGGGCAGGCATGCTCCCGACATCCCGAAACGCCATCCTCTCTTTGCTCCTGGCCCTTACCGTACTGATGGGGGCCTGCGCCACTGCGCCCTATACCGGGCGCCGCCAACTTTTGATGACCTCCGAAGGCAGTGAAACCAACATGGGCTATCAGGCCTTCCATCAGATCAAGCAGAAGTATAAAGTTTCCCAAGACCCGGCCATTAACGCCGAAGTCAAAAAGGTGGGGGAACGGATCGCCGCGGCGGCCAAACGCCCCGATTTCCGCTGGGAGTTTGTGGTCTTCGACGAAAAGGAGGCCAACGCCTTTTGTCTTCCCGGCGGCAAGGTCGGCATTTTCACCGGCATCCTCAAGTACACCAAAGACGAAGCCGGTTTGGCCACGGTCATCTCCCATGAAGTGGCCCATGCCCTGGCCCGCCATGCCGGGGAGCGCATGAGCCAGGGCATGTTGGCCCAGATGGGAGGCATCGGTCTTAGCGCAGCCCTGGGCGGGGTGGGTTCCACCGCCGGCCAGGCCATCATGACGGGTTACAGCCTGGGGACCCAGTTCGGCATCCTGCTGCCTTACAGCCGGACCCAGGAATACGAGGCGGACCGCATTGGCCTTATCCTGATGGCCAAGGCGGGGTACGACCCGGCCCAGGCCCTGGAGTTCTGGAAACGGATGAGTGCCAAAGACAAGGGAGCCAAGCCTCCGCAATTCATGTCCACTCACCCCAGTGATGCCAATCGACTCCGGGAGATCCAGGCCTTCCTGCCCGAAGCCCGGAGATACTACCTCCCCGCCCAGTCGGCGGAAACCTCCCCCTCACCCAGGGCAGTCCCGCCTCCCAGTGCCAAATCATCAACCGCAGTCAAATCCGCCCCTGTAAGCGGCCGCTGGCTGCCTGAGTCCCGCTAATTTCCGCACATCCTGGGACAGCCCTGGTCTGTCCGATTACCGCAATATCTTTGTCGTCCAGGTAAACGGTCTCCCTGCCGACCTCCATCTCAACCTTGATTTCTTCAGCACTTGGAACGCCAAAGTGGACGCCTGAGCTTAATTTTTATAAAAAATTAACTTTAAATTAAATTGATTTTAACAATTTGTTCATAGTATTGACCAATGTGTTCAGATAACAGCCTTTTTACATTGAAATACTTGAGGTGGAATTATCTGACCCTTCGGGTGATTTATCCCTATTTCCCGTGCAATATGGAAATTATTATCACATACAGGATTTCTCTTTAAACAGAATAAAATCTCTAAAAGTATAAAGTCGTTTCAGGAGACTGGGAATAAGACTAAAAAACAAAAAAATAACTGAAGATAAATACGGCTCAAATAAATGAAGGGTAAAGGTAATGAATAACAAGTTAAGTAACATCTATTCAGTTGCGGTTTAATTTGTAACATCATTATTAAAATATAGCGGTTTTCATTTCATCAAGCAGAAGGGAACCATATGGAAAACTTTAGCCTGAGTGACACCCTTTTGAAAGACATTCTGCACTTTGCCAAACCCTTCGGACATAGGGAAGATGCCAGGAATCTTAATCTGGGCTTCGGGTTTCTCTACTATGCCATGGTGAGAGCTCTGCGCCCCAAGCACACTCTGGTAATCGGTTCAGGATACGGATTCAGTGTGGTCTGCTTCGCCTTGGGCATTAAAGATAACGGCATGGGCTTTCTGTCGTTTGTGGACCCATCCTATTGCCTGCTCAAGAATGGCCCCCTGGCCACCATCGGCGGACGGGGGATGTGGTCGGAGGAAAATTCAGTGCGGGCGCATTTTCAGCGGTTCGGGGTGCAGGACCTGGTCAAGCACTACAAAATGCGGAACGATGAATTCTTCCCGGCGTATGACAGCTTTAACCTGCCGCCTCTGGACCTGGCCTTCATCGATGGCAGCCACGCCTATGAGGACGTCAAATACGATTTTACCAATGTGCTGGCCCATTCCCGGAAGAACACCTATGTCCTGCTCCACGACACCAATATCTATATCCGGGAGTTGCTAAACCACGCAGGCGTGAAGAAGTGGATGAAATCCATCAAGAAACATAAGGAGTTTTTTGAAGTGGTGAATTTTCCCTTCTCTTCAGGGGTGGCCATGGTGCGGGTGATCGATCCCTCCATCGGAAAGGAGTGGCATTGAACCCTTGGTTTTTAGCTCCGCCACTGACTCTGGCGTTAGGTTTCTTTTATTGGCGTTATATCTGGTTTTTCCGCAACCCACCCCGAAACCCGCCTCCCGGAGAGAACATCCTCAGCCCCGCAGACGGCACCGTGGTCTACGTGAGCCAAGTAAAGCCGCATCAGGAAGTGGTCACCATCAAGCAAGGGGTAAGCGTTCGCCTTACGGACATTGTCAGGGAAGAATTGAATCAACCCAAACTCTCCATTGGCATCTTCATGAGTCCCTTCAATGTGCACTACAACCGCATACCCTTGGCGGGCCGGGTGGCATCGGTCAAGCATTATCCAGCCATTCCCCAGAACTCTTCCATGTTCGCCATGCACTGGCGCACCCTGCTGCGCCGGCCCCCGTTTTATCGGGACTCCCATCATATTATCCAGAACGAACGGATGGTTACCCGCATCGAGAGCAGCTTCAAAGGTCAGCAGATCGCCTACTATATCGTCCAGATAGCCGGCTGGAGCGTGGCTGGCATCGACAGTTATGTCGAAGTAGGGGAAGAAGTGAGCAAAGGGAAAACTTTTGGCATGATTCGCATCGGCTCCCAGGTGGACTTGGTCATACCCTTTCATCCGGATATGAATGTGATGGTGGCGCCGGGAGACAAGGTGCGGGCTGGCGAAACCAAGCTTATCGCCTGAGGTGATGAGGGAAAAAACTATGAAAATTGATCTCCATGTGCACTCCAAACATTCCACACGCCCCTCCCAGTGGGTGCTGCAAAAGTTGGGCTGCCATGAATGTTACACCGAACCGGCGGTTCTCTACCGCATTGCCAAAGAGAGGGGGATGTCCCATGTGACCATCACCGACCACAATACCATTGCCGGCTGCCTGGAAATCGCTAATCTGCCCGATACCTTTATCAGCGAAGAGATCACCACTTACTTCCCGGACGGATGCAAGATCCATGTCTTGGCCTACAACATTGACGAAGAACAGCACCGGCAGATTCAAAAGGTCAGGCAAAATATCTTTGATTTGGTAGCTTATCTGAAGGACGAAGGCATTGTACATGCTGTGGCCCACCCCCTCTGGTCCATCAATAACCGCTTGACGGTGGAACGCTTTGAGCAGCTGCTCCTGCTTTTTAAAAATTTTGAACTCAATGGCGCCAGGGATGAATTGCTCAACCAGTGGCTGCAGACAATCTGTGAAGAACTGACTCCGGGCAAACTGGATGAATTAACCGAGAAACATCAGATCATTCCGACTTTTGTCTCCCCGTGGGTGAAGAATTTCACCGGCGGCTCCGATGATCACAGCTCGTTGCATATCGCTCGGAAATATACCCAGGTGGATGATGCCCTCGGATTTGAGGATTTTCTGGAAAAAATTAATCAGGGGGCAGCCTTAGTGGGAGGTCAGGCTTCCACTCCTTTGACCTTGGGCTACAATATTTACAGCATTGCCTACCAATTCTACAAAAAGAAATATAACATGTCTGCATCAGCCGGCAGCAACACCTTTGGCGGCTTTTTGGATAAGATTTTACAAACCGAAGTTAAATCAAAGAAATATTATCCAAAATATCAACTTTATTATAATAAAATTAGAAATTCTCTCCGGTCAGTCAGTCGGGACGAAAGTTTCATTAATTTAATCAAGAAAGAAACCTCGCATTTTTTCACCCAGGCCCCCCTCCCCGCTGATGAACATGAGTGGTTTTATATGGTTAACCAGCTTTCCAAAAACATGCTCACCCAGTTTCACCGGAAATTGCGTCGAGCTCTTTTGGGAGCAAATTTCATCGACCTGCTTAATTCCGCCACTTCCAGCGGGCTGGTGTATTTAGCCATGGCTCCCTACACCGCGGCTTTTTCTTCCTTTGCGGCGGACCGAAATTTCGGTTTGAACCTCATGAAGAGATTTCTGCCCCTTTCCCACTCCCAACAGTGGGGGGCGCCGCAGTTTAACATGGCCCATTTCACCGATACCTTTTATGAAATCAACGGCGTCGCCCTTTCCCTCAAACGTCAGATGGAATCGGCCCGTCAGACCGGAAAAGACTACACGATCATTACCTGTGACGCCAAAAAGCGGCCGGTTCAACCGGGAATAAAAAATTTTTCTCCCATCGGAGTGTTTAACCTGCCGGAATATCGGGAGCAAAAACTGTTTCATCCGCCCTTTTTAGAGATCATTGATTATTGCTATCTGCGGAACTTCACCCATATCCTGGCGGCTACTCCCGGGCCCCTGGGGCTCACCGCCCTGGCTGTCGCCCGCCTTTTAGATCTGCCGCTGTGGGGAACTTATCATACAGCCCTGCCCCAATATGCCCAATATCTTACGGAAGACCAAACCATCGTCCAGTTCATGTGGAAATATATAATCTGGTTTTACAACCAGATGGACCTCATCTTCGTGCCGTCCCGGAGCACAGCCGAGGAGCTTTCAGAAAAAGGGGTCAAAAGAGATAAGATGCGGATCTTCCCCCGGGGAGTGGACCTGCAATTGTTCCACCCCGCCAAACGGAACGGCTTTTTGGAAAGTCGCTTTCAGGTAAGAGAAGGGGTCAAACTCCTTTACGTGGGGAGAGTATCCAAAGAAAAGAACTTGGAAATTCTGGTAAGAGTTTTCAAAAATCTAATTAAAAACCAAACCGGCATCCATCTGATTGTCGTGGGTGATGGTCCTTACCTGAAAGAAATGCAGCAGGCGCTAAAGGGAACCCCCTGCATCTTTACGGGATATTTACAAGGGGAGGACCTGGCAGCAGTGTATGCTTCCTGTGACCTGTTCCTGTTCCCCAGCACTACCGATACCTTTGGCAATGTGGTGTTGGAAGCCCAGGCTTCAGGGATTCCTGTGATAGTAACTGATTCCGGCGGTCCCCAAGAAAATCTGATTCCTGGAAAAACCGGACTGATCATTCGCAGAGATAGTGAAGAAAGTCTGCTGGGAGCCATTCAAAGCCTTTTGGCCCAGCCGGAACGGCTCAAAGATATGGGTTTAAAGGCGCGTCGATACATGGAGGAACGCTCCTTCGACGCAGCTTTTCAAGCCAACTGGAACCTTTTTGAAGAGCACGCCCGTCATTAACGCCACTCCAACTATGCCCCGTATGCGCCGGCACGCCATGTCTTGATTGCGGAAAGGTTTTCAGAGTCGCAGACTATGGCGGCCTAGGCCTTTACAGCTCCTGCCCTTGAGATGAAAATTCTGATCTAATTCGGTTTCTGAGAAGGAAGTCACCAAAATATTTAGCCATAAGCCTGGTTATGGTAACCGCTGCCTGGAACGCGGGAGTGGGGATCCAGGATCATAAATTTTAATCTGGAAATTTAAGGTATCTAAAAAAAATGCCGATAATTTACCAGGACCTTTCCCGATCTACCAGAATGCGCCGAAGCTTGCTGAACCGTTCTTCAGTTTGAAGGGCGTTGCTTCCTCAAGATTAACGTGCTTAAAGCCGAAACCCAAGGATGGGGTCATAACAGGAATTTTTCTTTTTCTCCAGGCCAGCCAAGGCTTTGTCCATGTATAAGAAGCTAGATAGTGAAGACCGGGACACCTGTCTCAGTATTTCCTGCGGAAAAGTCCAGGAGGAGGAATTCTGCCGGATATTGGACCTGAGAAAAAGCCTGCAATTTAGCGATATCTTAATCAAACATATGAGCCAATATCTGACCTTGGGTTGGCAGCTGGTAGCGGTTAATTCTCAAAACCGCGTTCATCAATTTATTAATTTCCAGGAGCCTAAGGAGATTTGGTCAGACAAATTAATCGAGCTCAGCCTGGATGGAGTCGATGTCAATGTCGGAGTCCGCACCGGCTCCGCTTCCGGATTGTTGATCTTAGAGGTAAACAAAAGAGGGCGGACTTTGCCTTTTAGACGCGATGATTGGTCTTCCGATTGCGTCGCCGAAGCGGGAGTCTTATTTGAGCAGCATTACTACGAGCTTCCTGGAGATTGGCAGATCCCCCAGACCTTTTTCCTGGAACCCTTTGAGGTCAAAGTATTTGGGGAAGGAGATCTGGCGCTGGTGCCGCCATCTGTAGAACCTCGAACTCAGAGCAACTGGCGTTGGCTCAAGCCTCCATGGGAGATTGCACTCAGCCAACCTCCTCCCATCCTCAAGAAAATCATGAAAGGTGCCGCGCCGGGCTTCTGCCTGCCAGCTTCGGCAATCCCCCCTTGGGAAAAAATATACCCTGCCATCGCCTCCCACCCCAGTGTATTACAGGCTTTGATGTATCCGGCTGCTTCTCCGGAAAGTTATTATCAACACCTGCTGGAAGCAGCATGGGCCCGGGGCCTCCACGAGCCTCAGTTGTTGCTGGGACTGTTGTGGCATGCTCCCTGGGGGGATGCCCGGGAGCGGCCGCAGGGGCAAAAATATCTACAAGATATAATCAGTCAAGGGTTTTTGACCGGAGAGCTTAACGTAGAATCGCGCCCCGATCATATGGCTGGTCAATCTCCGGAACCGGCGCGCTCCGTCGATTCCCGTCAAAGTTCCCAGCCGGTGGCCGGAGATTGTTTCAGCCGGGTCACTTCCGGGAGTACTGCGATTCCATCCGATTGGCTCAGTGAGGAGAAACCTTCCCAAAGCCAAAAACCCGGCGGCCCGCAACCTGGCAACGAGGAGTTTGGGGAGAGCTGGCAGGAATTTTTCAGAGTTACCCAGGAAAACCTCATTGTCGAGCGACGTCGCTATGAAGCCATGATTTATGAACTGGGAAAACTTCGAGTCTGGCAAGAAATTTGCCAACAGGAGCGCCGGGAAAACAAGAGACTAAACCTCAAATTAACGGCCCATTTGGCCCAAGAAGTAGATTATCTGCGCCAATTGCTCAAGAAAAATTCCTAGCCTGTCGGTTGGGGAAGGATGGGAGGCAGAGCTGCTCTTATGAAAGCTACAATCAAGAAAGCCACTTTTCCAACTCTTGACATGAATACGCCCGAACTCGTTCCCTTCTTCTCCTTGGAACTCGACCCCCAAGGGCAAGGGAATTCCATCCGGTTCCCCGTTAAAGTGAAAGATCTGGCAGCCGAAGGGGTCATCCTGGAAGTAGTCGATCTTCCCCCTGGATTGCAGGCCGAGACTTTATTGAACCAGGAAAGCATATTGCATATGGCCTCGGATGGATTTGCCAGGGAGACTCAGTTGCGCAGTAAACTGGTTTGGTGTCGCCGGGGGGAAACTGGGCCGTCTCATTACCTGTTGGGGCTGGATCTGGAAGGAGCTGACTTTCGGTCCCGCCGTTTCCTGGAAAATCTTATAGCCCGTCCCAAGGATATCTCAGACCTTTGGACGTATTGGGATCAGGTCCAGACCAAGCCAGCCTCCGATGATAGCAGGATCATTTTTTATATAGGTGCAATGGCGTTTTTAGGGGGGATAGTGCTCCAAGCTACCCTGCCCGATTCCTACGGCGCCCTGGCCACCATCATGACATTTTTCGGAATCTACATGATTGCCGGCAAATGCCTGTGGACTTGGTGGCGCAAACGTAATATTCCCAAAGAATGCTGAACCACGAGGGCAGGAAGCCCTTGATCGCCTGTCTTAAATTTCCACCTAACGGGCGGGAGGACAAGGAAATGTCAATAAAGTTGAGCAAAAAACTTTGGAGCATCGGTGGTGGCAAAGGCGGCATCGGTAAAAGTGTCTTCACCCTGGGTTTAGGAATCTCCCTGGCTCGCATGGGGAAAAAGATTATCCTGGTGGATGCGGATTTGGGTGGGGCCAATCTGCACACTCTGATGGGGGTAAGATTTCCCCCATGTACCCTGGAGGATTTCCTTTTAAACCGGGTAGGCCGTCTGGAAGATATCGTCATTGAGACCCAGGTGGAGGGGATCGGCTTGATCTGTGGGGCAGACGATATCCTGGGGGCGGCCAACCCCACTTACAATCAGAAAGTCCGCATTTTAAGGCAGATTGAAAACCTGCCGGCTGATCTGGTGTTCCTGGACCTGGGAGCCGGGACCTCCTATAATATCCTGGATTTCTTCAATTACTCCCATGGCCGGATTTGTGTAATGACCAATCAGGCCACTTCTCTGCAAAATGTCTACGGCTTCATCAAAAGCGCCCTATATCGCCAAATCACCCGGGAGTTTGCCAAAGATCATGAGATGCTGCGTTTGGTATTCCAAAGCGATGCAACCCCCTCCGATAGCAAGATCGACTCCGTTGAGGACCTGCTTCTCCAACTTCCGGCAGGGGGTGAAGACCGTTTGAACCGGTTTCTGAACCTCCTGAAAAACTTTAAACTCTTTCTCGTAGTCAATATGGTGAAGGATGGCCCGGACCTCCAGGCGGCCAAGATAATTGAAAAAGTCTGTGGATCTTTTCTCAGCGTGGTGCCCCAGATCCTGGGACACCTCTCCTTTGATCCTGCGATTGAAAAAGCTGTCAACCAAATGGTCCCTTTTCCCTTGAACCAGCAGAATAGCCCGGCAGCTTTGGACTTTAATGAAATCGCCCAGAACCTCTTAATTGAGTGTTATGACCAGACTGAGGTTGTCCAGAAAGAAACGGAAGAATCCGCTCCGCTTTCTGGACAAGCTTCAGGTTTTTGGGGGCGGAGATGAATCTGGCGCTGGGAAGGGGCAAATCCGGGCAAAGCGCCCTGGGAAAGTCGCATTACTTCTTTTCCTTTGTCATTCAGATCTGAGGGAGCTGAGCGACCGAATCTCAAAAAACGAGATGCTTCGCTGCGCCCAGAATGACAAATCCAACCGGATAACCAGCAACAACTTTCGACAAACGCTATAAAACCCAAAATCCAAAACCTAAAACCTTTTCAATAACCACGCCACCCAGGTAAAGCTTATATCCGGTGGGAGCTCGGGATGGCAGAATTCCCGGGATAGTCGGTGGTTAAGCCGCCATCCCAGCTTCTGATAGCTCTCCATCAAATGATTCTCTTGATTATCGCGAAACCCTGATAGAATCAAGGCGCCCTGGGGAGCCGTCAGGCGGTCCAGCTCCGCCACTTTCTCCCGCTGCACTTCCCAGGGCAGGTTGGCCGCCACGACCTCGAAGCGTCGCTTAATGCACTCGGTAGAGCCCTGAGCCACCCTGACAGACCCGGCCAAGCCATTATCACGGGTGTTATCTCGAGTGGTTTGGGCTGCTCCCCAGGAAATATCCACTCCCACCACCAGGGGCACCCCCAAAGCTGCAGCCGCCAGGCTTACCACTCCGGCGCCGCACCCCACATCCAGCAGGCTGCCCGGCACTTTCGCGGCCATGGTCTCCCGCAGCAAATCCAGACAGAGGCTGGTGGTGGGATGGCCTGGCGGAAAGGCCTCGCCACGGCGCACCACTACGACCTTTATCTTGCTTTCGGATGAAGTTGGTGGGCAATGAGTGCAAAGTACCAGGCGGGAAGACAAGCGGTACGACCAGCCTGGGGACCTGGATTCCGTCATGTCGATTTGCTTGACCTTTGAATGTATCAGTGCCCCTCTGGGTTTTTCCGCACCCATAAATAAAACCAGTCATCCTGTTTTTCCCAGGCCAGGATATCATCACTGGACCGCTCCACAATAATCAACAAATCCTTTAGGGTATCCTGGTCCTTCAGGCAAATTTCCAGAACCGCCCCGGCTTCCATCTGGGCCAGAGTGGATTTACACAGGGCCAGGCTGAAGGGAATCACCACCCCGGAAATATCTAGTCTTAGATCATATTTCATAAGAGTAACGGTTCGCTGCCTCGGTTCGTGCTTCCCTTTTGCCGATATTCCCCGAATTCACGCCAAACCAGGGAATATTTTCTGCAGGCGCGGATTTGCAGGTGCCTCTTATTTGGGCGGTATAACATCACGGTTGTGCCCCGGCAGGCTTTTTGTTATCATTGTTAAAACAAGTGTTAAAAAATTCCGAGGCCATCACATGCAGGAACAAAATATCAACCGCTATTGGAAAGAAATTATCAACACCATGAGTGACGGCCTTATGGTGGTCAGCCCTGACGGCACCATCCTCATGGTTAATCAGGCCTTCGAAAGGATGACGGGGTACAGCCGGGAGGAGCTCATTGGCTACTCTTGTGCGAAATTGAGCTGCGACACCTGTGCCGTGGCCCGCTCCGAAGGCAAAGGCCGGTGGTGTGACCTCTTTGAGCAAGGGGAGGCCACCCGGAAACCCTGCCTGCTGATGCGCAAAGACGGTGCTTATCTTCATACCCTGAAAAACGCCGCTATCCTGAGGGATGAAGACGGAAAAGTCCTGGGCGCGGTGGAAACCCTTACTGATATCTCGGAAATTGACAAGCGGGATGAGAAAATCCACCATCTCTCCAAGCTTATGGATGCCGCCGGCGACTTCCAGGGTTTGGTGGGGAAATCCCGCATCATGCAACAAATATTTGAACTGACCCAAAAGGCCGCCCAAAGCGAGGCTCCCGTGATAATCTTCGGCGAGAGCGGCACCGGTAAGGAGCTGGTGGCGCACGCCATTCATACCTTGGGCCGGAGACGGGAGGGTCCCTTCATCACCTGCAATTGTGCCGCGCTCAACGAGGCCCTGTTGGAGAGCGAGCTTTTCGGCCATGTCAAGGGGGCCTTTACCGGGGCGTACACCCATCGCCAGGGCCGCTTTGAGGCCGCCCACCGGGGAGACATCTTTCTGGATGAAGTGGGCGACATCCCTCCCGCGATCCAGGTAAAACTTTTGCGCGTCCTGGAGACTAAGCAGTTTGAGCGGGTGGGGGACCACCGGCCCATCACCACCGATGTCCGCATCATTACGGCCACCCATCGCGACCTGGAAGCGTTGGTTGCCGCGGGCAAATTTCGGGAAGACCTGTTCTTTCGTATCAATGTCATTCCCATCCATCTGCCGCCCTTGCGGCAACGTCTGGAGGACCTCCCTTTACTGGTGGAGCATTTTCTTGCCCGGCTCCGCCGCCGCAGCGGCAAGGCCATATCCGGCCTCGACCGGGACGCCATGGGGATTCTCCTTGATCACCCCTGGCCCGGCAATGTCCGGGAACTTAAAAGTGTCCTGGAATATGCCTTTGTGGTGGCCGAAAGCGGGCTCATCGCCCCTTCCCAGTTACCCCCCAAGTTGACTTCTGGGCCAGTCTCCCCGAAGACTTCGCCGGAGGCCGGAGGCGCCCCAGTTTCCGACGAAAAAACCGCCCTGGTCAAAGCCTTGCGACAGACCGGTGGAAACCAGTCCCAAGCCGCAGTCCTGTTGGGGGTAAGCCGCGTCACCATCTGGCACCGCATGAAAAAATACGGCATCGATGTGCATAAGCTGGTTAGCACCTAGTGGTCCGTATCCCCATTAGATGGCCTTAGAGTTCCCTCCCCCTTGATGGGGGAGGGTCAGGGTGGGGGTGGAAAGGCGTTGAAACTTCCCTCTCACCCTACCCCCTCCCACCAGGGGAGGGGGAAAAATTAATCTCCTTATATTTGTGTGAGCTCTAAAAGGTAAGTACCTTATAGTCGGGACTGGCCACCTTCTGCACCAGCACCGGCATCGGGGCAATGACCGTGCCCTCAATCAGGTCATCCTGGGTGATGAGGCGTTTTTCGGCGCAGGACTTGCAAACCATGACCGGATGCTCGCGGCTTTTGAGCATCTCCATATAGTCACCCAGGGATTCCCCATAGGCCCCTTTGATGCCTCGAGCCCACTGGACCGCCTCGTCGATGAGGAAGACTTCCACGTGACTTCCTTGCTCTGCAGTCAGAGCGGCGATTTGGAAAGCCCGAATCGCACTGCTGGCTTTTTCCAGGCCCTTAGTAATGATAAATAGGAGTTTCATTGATATATTCTCCCCTGCCTTCGCTGCACCAGGTTATGTAATTAGCATCCTTAGGATATGCCTGTAAGCTGTAAAAAGTAAACATTAATAAGTCCAAGCAATATCAATGCCAATTTGGAAAAAAGCGCTTGCCATAATTATTTAATTAATTAAGCAAGTTATCTCAATTAATTTCGCTGGTTCTCTTAATAACTGTTAATTTTAAAAATAAATTGAGTTAAGGTAATTTTATATTTTCTTTTTATTTAACCCAGTTACAATGGAACTTATGCCAGATTTAACCCTGGAAAACCTGCTGTCGGACAAAAAGAACCTGGAACAAGTCCTGGACCATCTCCGAGATGGGATTATCGCCCACGACCGCAATCGGATAATCCTTTACTTCAACCGGGTGGCCGAAGAGATCACCGGGTATTCCCGAAATGAGGTCTTGGGGCGTGATTGTCATCAGGCCTTTGGCAGTCCCCTTTGCGGCGGCCAGTGCTCTTTTTGCGGTCAAGCTCCGGGGACGTGGACTCCGGTATCTTACCCCATTAACATCATTACTAAAAATGGCAAACCCTGCCAGATTGAAATGTCGGTGGTAGGTATGACCGATGGTGCCGGAAGCCTGGCGGGGGTCCTGGCCACCTTTCGGGACGTCACCAGTTTAGCGGGCTTGAAGCTCTGGGCGGAAAAGACCACCGGGTTTGCTGGCATCATCGGGCGGACTCCCCAAATGGTTCAGATTTTTAGGGAGATTCAACGGATCGCCGAAACCGATTATCCCGTACTGGTAACGGGTGAGACCGGCACCGGCAAAGAGTTGGTGGCCGCAGCTATTCACAGCGAAAGCCGCAGGCGTACCTATCCCTTTGTCCCCGTCAACTGCGGCGCCCTCCCTGGTGGGATAGTGGAGAGCGAGCTCTTTGGACATGTGAGAGGCGCCTTTTCCGGGGCCTTCCGGGATAAAAAGGGGCGTTTTGAGCTGGCCCATGGTGGCACCATTTTTTTGGATGAAGTGGGGGAGTTATCAAAGGACATCCAGGTAAAACTGCTTCGGGTTCTGGAGCAGGGAACTTTTGAACGGGTGGGCGGCGAAAGCACTATTGCCGTGAACGTGCGGGTCATTTGCGCCACCAACCGAGACTTAAAAAAGGAAATAACCAAAAAGAACTTCCGGGAAGACCTCTATTACAGAATCAACGTTGTGCCTATCCACCTCCCGCCCCTGAGAAATCGCAAAGACGACCTTCCCCTTCTGCTGAATCACTTCCTGGAGCAGGCCCGGAAGCAGGGCCAAAAAACCGCCCGCTTTGCTCCCGAGACTATCTCCCGGCTGCGCCAATATCCCTGGCCTGGAAACGTCCGGGAGCTGCAAAACGCCATCCATTTTGCTCTGGCTCGATGCTCTGGAGACGAGGTCGGTCCTGAGGATTTGCCCCCTGAAGTTCAAGGCGGGAAAGGCATCTCAACCTCCCGGGGCCCCGCACCCAAACTAAATTGGGCGATGATCAAAACTGCCCTGGAACAGTGCGGCGGCAATAAGGTCAAGGCCGCCCGGCTGCTGGGAGTAGGACGGGCCACCCTCTACCGTTTTCTGGCGTCTCAAGATACACCTCTGTCTTAAGAATCAATCTGAGACATTTAAGACACTCTATCATCTTATTAATCTTGATTAATTTCATTTTCTAACACAACAAAGTGTCTCAAGATTCCTAATTCTTCCGGCCCTCCCAGAATCAGAACCACAACCAAACAGATTTAATAAATTCCCGATATTCTTAGTTATTTCTAATTAATCACTTTATTCCGCCACCTGGCACGAATCGTGATTTATAAACCGGGGAGGAAAGCAAATTTGAAAACTCCATCCAACGAATGCATCAGAAGAACCCTGGAATTGACCGAGCAGATGCTGAGGCTGGCCGAGGCAGGGGACGCGGTGCGGCAAGATGTGGGGTGCGGCGTGCTTTATGGGGTGCTGCGGGATGCGGCTTACCGGATTAAAAGGCTGGCCGAAGCGGAGCGGGAAGCCCACATCCAGAAAAAAGCTTGGACCCCATAGAGGAAGGAATGGAAAGATGCAGCAATATGAATGTGGCTACTGTGGCTATATCTATGATCCCTGCCAAGGAGGTCCGGGGAGTGATATACCCCCCAACACGGCCTTTGAAAACCTGCCCGAAGATTGGTTCTGCCCAATCTGCGGGGCGTTCAAAGAGGCTTTTAAGCCAGTGTGAACTAGGGTTTTGAAGAAAAACCCTGCAATTATTATCTATAACCATGAATTTTTAAGAGGAGAGACCATGTCTAAAACCGAAGAAAACCTGATGGAAGCTTTTGCGGGAGAATCTCAGGCCAATCGCAAATACCTGGCTTTTGCCCAACAGGCGGAAAAAGAAGGCTATCCCCAGATTGCCAAGCTGTTTCGGGCCGCCGCCCAAGCCGAGACCGTGCATGCCCACGCGCACTTGCGGGCTCTGGGAGGTATCCACAGTACGGCAGAAAACCTGAAAAGCGCCATTTCCGGGGAAACCCACGAGTTTAAAAACATGTATCCCGGCATGATCGCCGCGGCCAAAGAGGAAGGTAACAAGGCAGCGGAGAGGAGTTTTACCTACGCCAACGAAGTGGAAAAGATTCACGCCGGGCTCTACGAAAAAGCCTTGAAGAATATGGATAAACTGGAGGAAGTGGATTATTATGTCTGCTCCGTATGCGGCTATACCTGTGAAAAAGAACCGCCGGACACCTGCCCGGTGTGCGGCGCCAAGGCCTCAGCCTTTTCAAAGGTGGCTTAAGTTACTGATCTCAAAACCAACCTAACTGGGACGGCAAGATTGGAGGAGAAACAACATGACCGAAAAATTACAAATTTATAAGTGTGAAGTGTGTGGAAATATTGTGGAAATGCTGCATGCCGGAGCAGGGGAACTGGTGTGCTGCGGCGCGCCCATGAAATATTACGCTGAAAACACCGTGGACGCAGCCAAAGAAAAACACGTACCGGTGGTCGAAAAAATCACCGGTGGTTTCCGGGTGAAGGTGGGAAGCGTGGCCCATCCCATGGAGCCGGCCCACTACATCGAGTGGATCGAAATCATTGCCGACGGCAAGGCCTACCGCCAGTTTCTCCAACCGGGCCAGGCTCCCGAGGCCGCTTTCGAGATTAAGGCCGATAAAGTCACCGCCCGGGAATATTGTAATCTGCACGGAGTCTGGAAAGCTTAAGTGCCATGACCCACTGCACATTGTCCCAGGAGTCAGACACCCAGGAAACCGGCTCCACGGTAGCAATTTTCCGGCCCTACCCCTTTAGGGCGGGGCAGAAAATCTTTATCTCCGGTGGGCCCCGGCGAGGCGATTGGGAAGTGATCCGGGTGGATGCAGAAAGGATCAAGCTCCGGTGTCCCATTTCCCACCGGGAAGTGGAGTGGCTCCAGTTCTGCTACCTGGTTGAGGAAAAGGCTGGAGAACCCTGGCCGCATCACCCCTAACCGTGAGGGGCAAGCTGGGCAGTTAGATCGCCTTTTGGGGGCAACTGAGCTTTCGGATGCCGTTGCCCCCATGGTATTAATCCGAAAATTTTCCCCAACGGAAAGATATTTTCCTTTCAAAGTTTCCTTCATTCATTAAACTGGGGTTTTGCCCCCCTCTCGAATCAAATATCTCTTGCATAATATATCCAAAATATGCCCGGTGATGATCTCTGGGCATATCCCCTCGTCCCTGCTTTTGACCTTTAATTGAGATAGGTTTGCCCGGGGTCTTTAGCTTCCAGGTCCAGAGAGAATCCCGTGGCTGTTTGGTCCCGGATTCCTGAAATATTTTTTTCCACTTCACCTCAGTTCGTGCTACTATTCCCTGGAACATATTTTGTTCAGAGGCAAGGCGGCGTTAAGGGGGGGTATTTAAACAGAAATTTTTTTTTACTGCAGCCAAAGCGGGCGGCATAGGGGGGTAATGATGGAGAAAAAACTGGGTATCTGGCTGTGTGGCTGTTCCCTGGCACTAGCCCTGGTTTTTTTGCCGGGTCAGGTTCAAGGTGCCATGTATGTGGAAGCTTACCTGGGTGGGGTGCAGGGGGCCAACGCCGGTATGGGTTCCGCGGTGATTCATCCCGCTTTCGCAGGTGCCCCCAGACTGTCGCCGGGCAATGCCGGGGAAGTGTTTAGCGTGCCAGGGATTTTAGCCCCTGCGGTTATGGGCGGTCTGAAAGTGGGGACCTGGTTCGTCAGGGAGGGCTTCCTGGGTTTCAACTATCCGGAATGGATGAAGTATTTCGGCTTTAACCTGGATTTCTCTTATCATCGGCTGGATTTCCGCACCCAGGAATTTTCCAGGCTCGTCAGCTTTTTTCGTCCCGGGGTCCAGACTCCCATAAACGGGAACACCTCGCTCACCTCTTTTGAGAGTATCGGCAAAGCTGCCACCCTGGCTTTTATGTTGTCGGCCAGGTATGGCTTCCTGCCTGATAGTGAGGTCCCCTTCGGACGGCTGCAGCCTTATATAGCCGTGGGTCCGGCCATTCTATTTTCCAGCCAGGAGGTTAACCTGGCTCTCATGCGTGCCAGGCCCCGGGTCGGCACTCCCGCCCTTGCATACGCCGTCAAACCTGGGTCTGATTCTTCCGTCGATATCGCCCTGGCGGTGGAAACCGGCATCCGCTACATGGCCTTGAAAAATGTCTCCATCGACATCTCCTTCAAGTATCGCTATGCCCAACCCACTTATGATTACTCGTTCATAGATCCCTATGTTGAAGATGCCCGGGCCGCCGTCCCCATCGCCACGGGCATAACCTTGACCCCCACCTACCATCTCTTGAGTGGCCAGATGGGGGTGGCTTATCACTTTTAAGGTTTAGGAATTTGCCTCCACGGGGTGGCCTCTCCAGAGCAGAGCTCTCGGAGTATCATCTCTTTGATGGCGTCCAGGCTCTGGCGGTACTCCTCCAGGGTGCCGCCGAAGGGGTCAGGCACGGGTCGGTGCAGCAATCTGTTGCTTAACTCCGGAGGGATGAACCGCTCCACAGCATGTTTAGTAAGGTTGACCAGGAGACAGTAGTCCTGGAGATCGAACTCTTCCAGACCCTTGGAGCGCAATCCCTCCGTGGCCACCCCCATCTCCGCCAGCACCGCCTTGGTCTCCCGGGCCACCCAGCCCAGGGGGTCGAGGCCCGCAGATGCCGCCTCCCAACGCGGCCCGCACAGGTGCCGGGTCAGGGCCTCTGCCATAATGCTCCGGCAGGAGTTCCCCAGGCAGATAAAAAGTACCTTCGGCTTCGGCATACTATTAGGTTTGGCTGGGTCTGCAATTTTTGCAGACGGCGCCTTCGTCTGTGGCTGCCCTGTCAGATTTCATCATCTATGGGCTAAGTGGCAACTCATGACTGACTGCGGGCTCCCTTATTACTTACTCCACCACCAGCACCGCCGCCCCCTGGATCTGGCCCCGGCGCAGACGGTCCAGGGCCTCGTTGGCCTGCTCCAGGGGAAAGGTCTGGACTTCGGTTTTAACCGGCACCGTAGGGGCGATCTTAAAGAATTCCTCGCCGTCGGCCCGGGTGAGGTTGGCCACTGACCGCACCACCCGTTCCCCCCACAGGAGGTCGTAGGGGAACGACGGGATATCGCTCATGTGGATGCCGCCGCTGACCACCACCCCGCCCTTGGCCGAGGCCCGCAAGGCCGCGGGAATCAGCGGCCCCACCGGCGCAAAGATGATGGCCGCGTCCAATTCTTCCGGGGGCAGTTCTTCAGAAGAGCCGGCCCAAACCGCCCCCAGGCGCCGGGCGAACTCCTGGGTCTCGGCATCTCCCGGCCGGGTGAAGGCATAGACCTTTTTGCCCTGGTGCACGGCCACCTGGACGGTGATGTGGGCCGCGGCCCCGAACCCGTAAATTCCCAGGCGTTCCCCGGCGTCGGTGGCCATGCGGTAGGACCGGTAGCCGATGAGCCCGGCGCACAACAGCGGCGCGGCCTCAGCGTCGCCGTAAGACGGCGGCAGGGGGAAACTGTAGCGCTGGTCCGCCACGGTGTACTCAGCGTAGCCCCCATCCAGGGTGTAGCCGGTAAACTTGGGATTATCGCACAGGTTCTCCATACCCTTCAGGCAATAGCGGCAGACGCCGCAGGTGAAGCCCAGCCAAGGCACGCCGATGCGCTCCCCCACTTTAAACTGCTTAACCGCGCTGCCGGTCTCCACTACCGTGCCCACGATTTCGTGTCCCAGGATCAGGGGCAATTTGGGGTGGGGCAGTTCCCCATCCACCACGTGCAGGTCGGTGCGGCAGACCCCGCAGGTATGCACCCGGATGAGCACCTGTTCAGGCCCCGGCCGCGGCACCGGCATTTTCAACCACTTCAGGGGTTCACCCGGTTTTTCCAGCACCATGGCCAGCATGGTGGTCGGCAGCTTCATATTTGGAACTCCCTTTGCCCACTTATTTGGTTTTTTCTGGCGGGGTTAAAGCCCCGGCCCTAAAGTCCTGGGTCAATTCCTTGATATCAAAACGATCCGGCGCCAGGTAACTATCAAAAGAGACAGCCCTTACCGTGGCCTTTTTCCCATCGCTGTTTATCAGGAGCAAAGCGACCCGCCAAGGACCCAGTTTGGTATTATCATTGAGGGGCGTATCGAAATAGTTCACGGTAAAAGGCCCCAGAGTCTTGGGTTTCTCTGGGATTATCTTAGAGGTAAGTGACGCCTTAATTTTATCAAGGCCTACTTCTTCGATTTTGATGGTAGCGGGTATTGCCAGGAGAATTTCAGTTCCTTCCACCACTTCGCGGTCGATGGCATCCCCGCTCAGGGAGATCAGGCGGAAAGTCTGGTGCCGGGCCACGTCCATGGCTATATCCTGGAGTTGCTGTTTCTCTCCCGCATCGGTCAACTGATGGTCCAAATCCTCGAACAAAGGCTTGATGTTGATGGGGGAATCTTGAAAATTTAAAGAAATCAGACGCAGAAGCAACATTTGCTGCTGTCTTTTGGCAATGCCGTCCTGAACCCTGCTGGCCTGGAGATAATGAGCCATAAGTGTCTGGAACATTTGCATCCCCAGTTCCACGTCCATTTCCTTCTGCTTGGCAGACAATTGGCTCAGGGTTGCCATAGTCTTATTGTTTTCAGCTATCATGAGCCGGTTGGCTTCTTCCTGGTCGGCCAACCTTTTCTGCCTGGCCGCTTCCTGGTCGGCCAAGGTTCTCCGGCTAGTCTCCATCCAGGCGCCCATAAAAGTGATTATCCCCACCACCAGGGCGCCGATAATTCCTTTGACTAACACTTCATAGATTTTCAGTTTTCTTTCCGCGGGGTCCATAGTTGTGCTCTGGGGAATTTTAAAAACCCCGATAAAAGATTTGACCCCTTGGGCGATTGAATCAAAGATCTTAAACCTGTTTTCCGATGCTGGCATGTCGTGTTGTTCCTTAGGGTCTACCATCTGACCTTGAGGTTCAAAGTCTGGTTCCCCTCAATATTCACATTGAATTTTTGCACGTAGTTGCCTTGCGTTACGGTCAGGGTGTATCTACCGGGTTTGACGTTTTTAATCCTGAATTCGCCTTCGGAGTTCGTCATCGACATATACCGGCTGGGGCCTTCCATTGAGATGCCGGCCATGCTTTTCATCTCTCCAGCCCTGCCCAACACCATCCCGGTGACTGTTTCTCCCTGGGCTTTTTGAACCCAGAGGGGAACCAACATGATTGCAACCATCACGACCATAAATGCCAAGCCACCCTTGTTTCGCATATCGTTCCCCTCCTGATAATTTTTCTTGCCTTTGCCTCTTACTTTTGAGCTTAACAACAATGAATCTGTATGAAGGCATATTATTATGTAAAATTATACCAACTTTTCATAAAGCGGAACAATGCCATTTATCAGGTCGTTTGTTTGCCCGAATCAGCAAAGTGTGCTACAAAAAGGCAGAATGAACCAAACGCTATGGAGTGTCTCATGAGCGATTTTAAGGCCATGTCCCAGGATTTGGTAGCAGCGCTGGACCTTAAATATGTACCCGTGGGCGTCACCCTCTACCTGGAAGCCGACCCCCTCCCCCCGGGCGTGCCCTTTACCCCCGATAAGCTGAAAAGCTATTGCCAGGCCCTGGCCCTGGCCGGGGAAGGCCGCACCCTGCTCCTAACCAAGGACCAGATGGGCTGCAAACTGGGCACTTCGGTGCTGGGATTCGAAGCCGACATGGAAGCGTATCTGGACGACGGCGTTCTGGAGAAATTCGGGGTGGGCCTTTACGGCACCGAAGAGGCCTCCGCCGCCACCATCCTCCATTCCACTTACCTGGAGAAAGGCAAAACCAAGGCGGCCTTCATTGCGCCTCTATCAGCCTTTGCAGACCAACCCCAGGTCGTGGTGTTCACGGCCAACAGCGAGCAGGTCATGTGGCTCCTTTATGCAGTGAACTATGACAAGGGCGGCAGAATGGAGCTGCCCCAATCCGGCGGGGCCTTGGGAGGCTGCGCCGATATTACCGCGCTGCCCTTGCTCCAGGGGCTGGCGAACGTCACCTTCCTGGGTCTGGGGTGCCGCCTGAAGTCCGCCGTGGATGCCTGCCACCTCATGCTGGGTGCCCCAGGAAGCGCTCTGGCCACGATCCATCAGCATATTCAAGACATGGCCAAACCCATTGCCATGCTTAAAAACACCCGGGCTGCCAGCGGCTAGTCCAGCCTCTCAGACATTTGTCGCATCAATTTCTGATCTTTTTCCCTTCCCCTTGATGGAGGGGGGTCAGGGTTAGGGTAAAATATCCGGCATCCGGCTGATTTCTTTGTCTATCCCCCCTCCTTCAAGGAGAGGTCCTTAATTTATGAGATTTATGCGGTAAACTTCGCACTGGCCCTTAGACGCCCGCTTTCCCCGGGACTTCCCCTTTGGGCGGTTGTAGGCGGCCGTGGCGTTCGATCCGGTGGACGATGAAGTCTTGCCACTCCTGCCATCGAGCGATGGGGGTTATTTGGGTGTTTTCCAAGGGGATCTCGGCCCGGGCGCTGGCCACGTGCCCTCCGGCGGAGCCCAGCTTGCCGAAAGCCCGGGTCGCCAGACGCCCCGCATTTTTTCTCAAGCCGTCATTCCTGAAGATGACGACCAGCCTGTCCTGGTAAATCCCCCCCACAATGGTCCAGGAAATCTCCCCGGCCCTAAGGAAGAAATCCGCCAGGATTACCAGAATATCCGGGGTGTTCACCGGCCCCAGAAAAGCGTAGAGGCGGTTGTGGCGGATGCGAAACCGGTTCAAGGCCTGCTGGAAGTATCCCAGCATGGGAATATTGAATTCGGCAAACTCCAGCCGCCGCACCAGGGGCCTGCGGGTAAAGCCGAACAGGTAGTGGAAGGCCCGCACATCCGCCTCGATAGCCGGCCGCTCAAAATTGGCGGTATCGGTCTTGATGCCGTAATACAAGGCCGTGGCCAGCTTCAGGGATGGTTTGATCCGGGCCTCCCGCAAATATTCGGTCAAAATGGTGGACGTGGCCCCGTATTCCGGGCGGATATCCACCAGCCTCCCCTTGGTTTCCGGGAGCCGGGGGTGATGATCGATGATCACGTCATAGTGTTGGCCTCCCAGGAGCTCATGGTGGGAGGGTTGGCCGTCCACCAGGGCTTTGCGGTTGTAGTCGTCGATTTTAAGGTCCTGGAGAGGAGTGAGAGGGATCCCCAAGAGTTGCACCATCCGTTGATTCTGGGGGCGGGTGATGGGGCGGATAGGCGCCAGGACGCAGTTGCTCAGACGGTGCCAGAGCAAGCGTTTTAAGGCCAGACCGCTGGCGAGGGAATCCGGATCGGGGTCAATGAGGATCAAAAGCCGATCCTCATGGCTAAACAATTGGTAGAGCCGTTGGACTGCGCCGCGCATGAAGGTCACGCCTCTTGGCTCATTGTAAGTCGTCCGGGAACAAACTGGAAGGGATATTTAAGGGAAAAATGAACTGCCGGCATCTTCGATTCTCCGGCCACTTTGCGATGATCGGGGTTCCTGATAAGGGCGCGTCTGGCGCTTTTTCTTTGCCATTCACAGACCCTGAATTATAAAGTAAAATGATATTAGGCGGCCGTTCAGGGCCGCCATCTTTATATCCTATCTAACTTATGAAATTATGATAACAGAGAGTCGGGGGGTGTCGGAGATCTTTCGGCCCCTGGAAAACTCCCCCCGGACTGGAGGCATAATGAACCATACCCTGGAGGTGGTGGACGGCATTTTGGCCGGAGAGGTGCGCACCGCAGCGCGCCTCATGCGAGACCTGGATGACGGCCGGCCCGAGGCCCGGGAAATACTCAAAGAGCTCTACCGCCATAGCGGCCGGGCCCATATCATCGGGATCACCGGCTCTCCTGGGGTGGGTAAAAGCACCCTCACCGATCGCCTCATTCAGCGTCTCCGCAGTCAGGGGAAAACCGTGGGTGTAGTTGCGGTGGACCCCACCAGCCCCTTTTCCGGCGGCGCCATTCTTGGAGATCGGATCCGGATGCAGCGCCATGCCCTGGATGAGGGCGTCTTTATCCGCTCCCTGGCCACCCGGGGCCATTTCGGCGGCCTCACCGCCTCGGCCCGGGCGGTGATCACCGTGCTGGACGCCATGGGCAAGGACTATATCCTGGTGGAAACCGTAGGGGTGGGACAGGACGAAGTGGAAATCGCTGCCACTGCTTATACCACCGTGGTTGTGACAGTGCCGGGAATGGGGGACGACATCCAGGCCATCAAAGCTGGCATCCTGGAGGTGGCCGACATTCTAGTCATCAACAAAGCGGATCGTGAAGGGGCCTCCCGCACCCAGCAGGAATTGCTGCAAATGCTGGATTTGCAGACTTTTAGGCGGCAACGGGCCTGGCGCCCGCCGGTTCTCCTGACCCAGGCCAAGGATGAGGAAGGTATCGAGGAGTTGATGGCGGCCCTAGAGGATCACCAGGAATACTTGGTCCAAGACGGCGGCGCTGCGCTGCAGGAGGCCCATGCCTCCCGGGCCCGCCAGGAGTTTCTGGAACTCCTGAAAGAGGGGATTTACCGGCACCTGGTCAAACAACTGGAGGCGGACGGCCGCCTGGACCATATTCTTAATGACATGCTCACGAAACAGACCGATCCCTACTCCGCCAGCGAGGCCGTGATACTTCAGACCCTGGGACCGTTAAACACCCAGGCATAAATAATGTGTCCTGGATAAGGAGAGCAACCGGTGAACATACTACTGACCAACGACGACGGTATTTACGCCCCGGGGCTGGCCGCCCTCTACCGGGAACTTCAGCGCCTGGGGGAAGTGACGGTGGTGGCCCCGGAGGGCGAACAGAGCGCGGTGGGGCACTCCATCAGCCTGATTACACCGTTGCGGGTGAAGGAGGTGTCCATCAACGGCGGGGTCGAAGGTTGGGCGGTGAGCGGCACCCCCGCCGATTGCGTCAAGATCGCCCTGGCGGAGCTGCTCCCCGCCTACCCGGAACTGGTGGTGTCAGGCATTAATTTAGGCCCCAACGTGGGCATCAATGTGCTTTATTCCGGGACCGTGTCCGCAGCTACCGAAGCCTCTATCCTGGGGGTGCGCGGGGTCGCCTTTTCCTTGAACTCCTACGACAAAAACTCCGACTTTGCCACCGCCGCCCGCCTGGCCCGGGACCTGCTGACGCAGGTCAAGGGATGGTCCCGCTGGACCAACGGCGTCTGTCTCAACGTCAATCTGCCGGCCCTGCCAATGGACCAAGTCAAAGGTATTAAGGTCACCCGTCAGGATACCGGCCCCCTGGTGGAGCATTTTGAACGCCGGGTGGACCCCCGGAAGCACGTCTATTATTGGCTGGCGGAAATCCACGAACGCCAGGAGCCGGATTTGGACACGGACTACGGGGCCTTGTCCCAAGGCTATATTACCGTAACTCCCATCCATCACGACCTCACCGATTACTCCAGTCTGAGTGATCTGCAGACTTTGAAGTGGGAATAAGCACCGACTTGGTTTACCGAAAATCGCCGATAAGTACGGCTTCTTGATTTATATCGAACAATGCCTATGCTTCAGATATTAGGTTAAAATTATCAGAAAGAGGCTCGACCAATAATGACTCCACCGGTGACTGCCGCTGAGCCGGGAAAAGACCCCAAAAGCATCGTTTTTGATGCGCAGGATCGCTTCCTGGCCCGGGATATCGAGCGGCTCAGCCAGAGCAACCTGAGCCGCTGCTACCACTGCCGCACCTGCGGCAACGGCTGCCCGTTCGTCCGGGCCATGGACTATCCGCCCAACGCCGTCATTCGTTTGCTCCAGTTCGGATTGCGCCAGCAAGCCCTGGAATGCTCCACCATCTGGATCTGCGTAGGCTGCCACACCTGTTCCGTCCAGTGTCCCATGGGCATCGATATTGCCGCCATTATGGCCACGTTGCGGCGTCTGGCGTTGGAAGAGGGGGTGATGATCCCCGAGTCCAACATCCTGGATTTCCACCGGGAAGTCCTCCATTCCATCAAACGCTATGGCCGGGCGCATAAGTTGGGGATTATGTTGCGCTACAAGACCAGGGTGCGCCAGTGGTTCGCCGATATGGATGTGGGCTTGAGATTGCTGGCCAAACGTAAGATGGACCTTCGGGCCTCCCGGGTTCAGGCCATCGGCGAAATCACCCGGCTGTTCATCCCCCATTGGAAGAGATAGCCATGGGCGGCAAAGGCAATCGGCTCACGGACATCTCTTATTTTCCCGGTTGTTCCATGGAGAGTTCGGCCCGGGAGAGCAACATCTCCCTAATGGAAGCCGCCAAGATTCTGGGCCTCAACCTCATCGAAGTGGAGGACTGGAATTGCTGCGGCTCCTCCTCAGTCAATATCCTGGATAAGGAGATCGCCTTCTCTTTAGCGGTGCGGAACCTTGCTCTGGCTTCGCCCCACCGCCCCCTCATGGCCATGTGTCCCCGCTGCTTATATCAGCTCCGGGAGGCCCATCAGCGCTTGCGGCAAGAGCCCGAAACCCTCCGGTCCCAGGAACGCCGCTGGGGCCGGACCATTTCCCTGGACCTGGAAATTATCCACTTTCTGGAGGTACTGGTGCGCCTGGGGCCGGAGCGCCTGAAACAGGGAGTGATGCGGAATCTGGGCGGTCTGAAATTTATGCCCTATTACGGCTGCACCGTCTTTCGACCTCCGGCATTGCGTAAGGGCACCTATTACCAGGGAGAATTGGGAAATGTCCTGACCACGCTGGGCGGCGTCGCTATCACCAGATGCCTCACCCACCGCTGCTGCGGCAGTTTTCTCACTGCGGCCCGGGCCGACGTGGTCACCCCCCTGGTGAACGAGATTATCGAAAGCGCGGTGTTAGCGGGGGCCGAATGTATTGTCACCTCATGCGCCATGTGCCAGCTCAACCTGGAAATCCGCTGCACCTGGGAGCCTCGCCTGCCCATCTTCCACTTTTCCGAAATCCTGGCCCTGGCCCTGGGCGCCCAGGATTACGAGGGCTGGTTCACCCGGCACCTGGTGGACCCGCGGCCGCTGCTCAAAGCCAGAAACCTGATTGCTTGATGTCCAAGCTTGCATTCTATTCTTAAGGAATCAGCACGATCTTGCCGTAGGCCTTGGCTTCCATGATTTCGTGTTGAGCCCGGGGGGCCTCGCTCAAGGACATTTTCTTGCCGATGATGGGTCTTAAGGTGCCGTTGGCCAGGCCCGCACCCAGGGCGGCGTGAATACTCAAGGTCTCCTTGTCACTGGCGTTCCAGATATACATGCCCAGGATGCTGGTCTCCTTGGCGATGGTGTCCCGGGGGTCGACGTTCACCACGCCCCGACTGCCAATAACCACCACCCGCCCGCCGTTGGCCAGGATCTTCAGATCATCTCCCAGGTTTTGGTTGGCCAGCAATTCCAGGATAATATCCACCCCGCGCTGTTCGGTGAGGTCCAATACTTGCTGATAATGGTCGGGATCGTGGTGGTTCAGGACGTGCTGGGCGCCCTGGACCGTGGTGAGGGTGCGGCCTTCCTCCGTGCCCGCGGTGCCGATGACGGTGAGGCCGAAGGCCGCGGCCAGTTGCACCGCAGCCACACCCACGCCGCCGCTGGCCCCGTGGACCAGCACTACCTCGCCCGCCGCGGCCTTCGCCCGCTGAAACAGGGCGCGGTAGGCCGCGGAATAAGGCACGTTGATCCCGGCCCCCTGTTCAAAAGAGACCCCTTCCGGCAACGGATGGACCTGGGACTCCTGGCACAGGGTCTTTTCGGCATAGGTGCCGCTGAGGCTAAAAGAGGTATAGACCCGGTCGCCCAACTCCACCCGGCTGACCCCGGGACCCACGGCCTCCACTATGCCGGCCGCGTCGGTCCCCGGCGTGTAGGGCAAGACCGGCCCCTGGGGGTAGATGCCGGCCCGGATGTAGGTTTCCACCGGGTTAACTCCGATGGCGTAGACCCGCACCAAGACCTGGCCAGGCCCCGGCTGGGGCTCGGCAACGTCGGTAAGAAGCATGACTTCCGGTGCACCAAATTCATGGACGCGAATCGCTTTCATCGCCTTCCCCAAAGATAGCCTTCAGCTTGCGGTCAGCTTTCAACAGAAAGTAATACTTTTACAAATAATAATACTCCGGTTCAGTAAAACAGTAACGAAAATTTTGTCACCCTGAGCCGGAGGCGAAGGGTCTCAGTTTTATGTTTGAGATTCCTCGCCGCCTTTTGCGGCTCAGAATGACCAGATTGAATCTGTAGTCTATGAAAATGTGTAATTTGTGTTCCGCTAACTGCAACTGTTGCTCACTGCTTAACCGCCACTGCCAGGATGCCCAGCATTTTGTGCTCCCGGCGGGCTTGGAGCGCAAAACCCGCCTCAGTCAGGGCTAGATGCAGGTCATGGCTGTGGAAGCGGTTGTGTTCCGGGTGCCGGAAGAGGCGCCGGGTCAAAAAATTCAGGTAGAGGGGAGGATAAAACTCCTCCAGGAAGTAAATGCCGCCTGGTTTCAGCACCCGGGCCACTTCCCTAAGGCCGCCCTCCCAATCCGGCAGATGGTGCAGCACCCCGAAGCCGAAAACTGCGTCCAGGACGCTGTCGCGGTAAGGGAGGCTGAGGGCATCCCCCACGTAGAGGGAAATTTTTTCCTGGTGTCGGGACCCAATATATTTGCCGGCCATAAGAATCATTTGGTGGTCCAGGTCGAAGGCATGAAGCCGCGCGGGGTTGAACTCCTCCTGAATAAAACAGGCCCCCACCCCCCGGCCGCAGCCCATCTCCAGGATCCGGGCTCCCGGTGGAATCCGGGTTACCCTTTTGATCCACCTGATAATCAGGCGCTGGATCAGGACCCGGACGGGGTTGTTGACCATCAGGCGCTCGGCCCAATTAACCTTCAGGGCTTCACCCCCAGATAGATCACCGCGATGCCGTTGGTCAGGCGGCGGTATCGCACCTTGGTAAACCCGATGGCCTCCAGGGTCGCGCTCAATTCATCGGGTTGGGCAAACATCCGAATGGATTCAGGGAGATAGGTGTAGGCCTCCCAGGAGCCCACCATGATCTTGCCCACCGCGGGCATGACGTAAAAGGAGTAGAGGTCGTAGAGCCAGCGGAACCAGGCGGTCTTGGGTTTGGAGAACTCCAGGCACATTAAGGTCCCACCGGGCTTCAAGACCCGGAACATCTCTTGAAACCCCTTTTCCGGGTGAGTCAGGTTGCGGATGCCGAAACCCACCATGGCCGCGTCAAAGCAGGCATCCGGACAGGCAAGGTGCTCCGCATCCCCCTGGATATAGCCGATGCAGCGGGCCCGCGGAGAATTAACCACTTTGGGCCACCCCGCCGCCATCATGGCCCAATTGATGTCATACACGAACACCCGGCCGGTGCCGCCGATAACCCTAGCAGCCCGGATAGCCAGGTCGGCGGTGCCGCCGCACACGTCGATGACCCGGTCTCCTGGTTTGAGGTGCATCATCCGCACCGCGGCGCGCTTCCACAGGTGGTGCATACCGAAACTCAGAAGGCTGTTCAGCAAGTCGTATTTCCGGGCCACCGTGTCGAAGTGCTGGTGCACCAGCCGGCCCTTATCCGCCGCACTCACCCGGCGATAGCCGAAACAGGCGGTTTGGTTATGGTGGTCCGTAAGTGAGTTTATTTCGCGATCAGACGACATGACAATCCTCATTCCCTCCCCCTTGATGGGGGAGGGCTAGGGTGGGGGTGATAAGATTCATTGAGACCTTTCTTATCTCCCCTCCCCCCACCCCCTCCCACCAAGGGAAGGGAAGATGAAAGGAGAATTTGTTGAAGATGGAGATAGGGCAAAATATTTGTGTTTACATTGTCCTATCGATTAAGCCTGCTGGTCAGCCAGCTCAAAGAATCGACAAACGCTCGTCGTAGATGTATTCCCGGGTATGCCTGGCCACCCGTTCCGGTTCCAGATGGATGCGGGCGGTTCCTGTGGCCATGGCGGCCCGGGCCACGGCCTCGGCCACCACCGGAGGCACCCGGAAGTCCATGGCCCCGGGCAGGATATATTCGGGATGCAATTTCTCCCCCACCAGTCCGGCAATGGCGTGGGCCGCAGCAATATTCATCTCATCATTGATGGCCCGGGCTCTGATGTCCAAGGCCCCCCGGAAGATGCCGGGAAAGGCCAGGCAGTTGTTCACCTGGTTGGCAAAATCGGAACGGCCCGTGGCCACCACCGCCGCGCCCGCCAGTTTGGCGGCTTCGGGGTGAATTTCCGGATCAGGATTGGCCAGGGCAAAGACCACCGGGTCCGGCGCCATGGACCGCACCATTTCCGGAGTGAGGACGTTGGGGCCGGACAGCCCGATAAAGATTTCCGCCCCTTTTATGGCGTCGGTTAAGGAACCTTGCAAACGGTCCGGGTTGGTAATTTCGGCCAATTCATTCTTGATAAAGTTCATGCCTTTATCCCGGCCTTTGTAAATGACCCCGGTAGTGTCGCAAACCACGATGTGGCGGGCCCCGGCCTGGATGAGAATCTTGGCCACCGCGATAGCCGAGGCTCCCGCCCCGTTGAAGACAATCTTAACCTCGGCCAATTTCCGGTCCACGATCTTCAAGGCGTTCATCAACCCCGCCAGGGCCACCACCGCGGTGCCGTGCTGGTCGTCGTGAAAGACCGGGATTTCCAGGCGCTCGCATAATCTCTGTTCGATGTCGAAGCACCTGGGGGAAGAGATGTCCTCCAGGTTTATCCCGGCAAACACCGGAGAAATATTCTCCACCACCTCCACGATGCGGTCGGTTTCCTGGGTGCTGAGGCAGATGGGGAAGGCCTCCACGCCGCCGAAGGTTTTGAACAGGATGGCTTTGCCTTCCATCACCGGCAGGGCTGCCCTGGGGCCGATATTCCCCAACCCCAAGACCGCGCTGCCATCCGTCACGATGGCCACCAAGTTGTTTTTACAGGTATAGTCGTAGGCGCTCATGGGGTCCAGAATGATCTGGTTACAAACCTCGGCCACTGCCTGGGGGGCATAGAGCCGCCTGTAAATAACTTCATCTTTAATGGGAACCTTGGCGTTGACCTGGATGCATCCCTGGTAACGGCGGTGAAGCTCCAACGCCTCCTCGTTGTGGCTGAGCTTGCCGTAATCCTGGCCTTCCGAGGGCAGCCAGGCCAGCTCCCCTTCATAGATATAGCTTTCGGTGCGCTCGTGAATCCGCTCCGGAGTGATGCTCTCCCGGGTAAGCTGGGCCGCCCCGGTTTCCTGGGCCGCCCTGGCCACCGCCTCGGCAATGACCGGGGAAATATGCCAGTCCATCTGCCGGGGGATAATATGGCTGGGGGATAATTTATTTTCCGGGATCATATCCGCCAGGGCCTTCGCCGCGGCCAGATACATTTCGATATTGACTTTGTGGGCCCCCACATCCAGACAGCCCCGGAAAAAGCCCGGAGTCACCAGCGAGGAACGGATTTGGTTTTCGCTGTCGGCCTGGCCGGTGGCCACCACCGCCCCGCCTCCGGCTTTGGCCTCGGCTTCGCTGATTTCCGGTATCGGCAGAGCCAGGGCAAAGACGATGGGGTCTTTGGCCATGGACGCGATCATTTCCCGGGTGACTAAGCCACCGGCGGAAAGTCCGATAAAGACATCCGCTCCCTTGATAACCTCTTCCAGGCTGCCTTTGACATCCTGGGGACCTACCAGGCGGGCGATCTCGGATTTGGACCAATCCATGCCCACCGTGCGGTAAACGCGCAACGCGCCATGCCGGTCGCAAATCACAATATTATTATTGCCGGCCACCAACAGCCCCTTGGCCACACCGATACCGGCGGCCCCGGCCCCGTTAATGACGATGCGCACTTCGCTCAAGGACTTGCCCACTACTTTGAGGGCGTTATACAGGGCGGCCAGAACGATGATCCCGGACGCATGGTTTTCGTGGTGCAACACTGAAACCCGAACTGCATGCCGGATGCAATTTTCAATGGTGAAGCATTTGGGGGCGGCGATGGACTCCAGGCAAAAACCCCCGAAGGATGGAGCCAGAACCCGCACCGTTTCAATAATTTCGTAAGGATCTTGGGTCCTTAAGGCTATGGGGACGGCATCGACGTTGGCAAAGGTCTTATAGATTACCGATTTGGCTTCCAATTTAGGCAAAACCGCGGCGGCTCCGATGTTGCCGAACTCAAAGACCCGGCTGCCGTCGGAGATCAAGGCGATGGAGTTGCCCCGGCAGGTATACTGGTATGACGAGGCCGGGTTTTTTTCGATCTCTTTGCACACCGCGCCCACCCCCGGGGTGTAAACCCGGCTTAACACTGACACATCCCGGATGGGCATCTTGCTTTTGACGCCGATTAAACCCCGAAAGCGCCTACGATAATCCAGAGCATCCGATTCTTTATCCATAGAGTCCTGCCTTCCGAGTAGATGAGCCAGCGATCCAGGCGATTATAGCGTTTGCCAAAATTTCCTTCCGATTGCTGGTTTTTAAATCCCCCTTAAATCCCCCTTTGTCAAAGGGGGACTTTTAAAGGAAATCCGCTAAGTTCCCCCCTTTGGAAAAGTGGGGATAGGGGGGATTTGGTCCTTGGACCATGTGCCTTATAAGGAAGAAACTTTTGGCAACGAGTATATTCCTTTACATAATGGGGTCTAACCTTCGAATTGGCAAGGTCAGCCGTGCCCTATTCCCTCTCATCTTGGCTATCCGGACGCCGGGGCAGAGAAAAATAAAAGGTAGCCCCGCCATCGACTTGGCTTTCGGCCCAGATGCGGCCGCCATGACGCTGGATGATGCGCTGCACCAAGGCCAGCCCCACCCCGGTCCCTTCAAATTTCTCATAGGGGTGCAAACGTTGAAACACTCCAAAGAGCTTGTGGGCATATTGCATGTCGAACCCCACTCCATTGTCTTTGACGTAATAGATATCTTCCTCTGCGGTGCTTTGGCAGCCCACTTCAATAACCGCAGCATCCCGGGGACGGGTGAATTTCAGGGCATTTCCCAGGAGATTGATCCAGACCTGGTGCATCAAGGCCCGGTCGGCCCAGGTCTCGGCCAACGGCTTCAGGTCCCAGTGAACCGTACGGCCCTCCAGGGTTTCATTAAGTTCCCTCACTATGTCTGCAACCTGTTTTTCCATGTCCAGGTCGGCCACCCTCATTTCCAAGCGTCCCAACCGGGAAAATGCCAGGAGATCATCAATGAGTTGACCCATCTTTTGGGTATTGTCCCTGATAATATTCAGCAACCGCTGCCCTTCCGCATCCAGGTGCTGGACCTGGTCTTTCAGGAGAAGCCGGGAGAAGCCGTCGATGGCCCGGAGCGGGGCGCGCAGGTCATGGGAGACGGAGTAGGAAAAACTTTCCAGTTCCCGGTTGGCCGCTTCCAATTGGGCCGTCCGGAGCCGCACCCGCTGTTCCAGTTCTTCATTGAGTTTGATGATCTCTTCTTCGGCCTTTTTCCGGTCTGTGACGTCATTGAGGACAAAGACCAGGAAGTCCACCTCCCCCGCTTCATCCAGGATGGGCACCAGGGTCCAATCCCAGTAGGTCACTCCCCACTCCGGGTGATCGGGAAAGACAAAGGCTTTGGCCACGGCCTGATACGGCGTCTTGGTTTGAACTACCTGGGTGAAGATGGCCCGGTTCTCTTCGTGGGGGTAGAAATCGAAATGGTTGCGGCCCGGAAACTCGGAAACGTCGCGGTGACAACCCTGCGCATAAGCCGCATTCACCCGGATGAAGTTGAAGTCCCGGTCCAGGAAGACCAGGGGGGTAATGGTGTGGGCAAAAAAGGCTTCCAGAATGCGGGTTTGTTCCTTGAGGATTTCTTCGGCCTGTTTCCGTTCAGTAATATCGATGCCCAATTCCAGGACCAGGGGAGAGCCGTCGCTGTCGGCAAAAGGATAAACATAGGTGCGGTAACTCCGGCCTCCCCGGTGGTGGGTCCACTCCCGCTCCTGTGGTTCTCCGGTGGTAAGGACTTCAAAGGGCCGGCAGTTCTCACACTGGTCTTGAAATCCATGCATGACCTCAAAACAGGGGCGATCTTCGGGATCGCCGAACCGCTCCCGGAAAAAGCGGTTGGCAAACTTGATGGAGAAATCCGGGGCCTTCAGATAGACGTAGGCGGGCAGCTCTTCCAGGAGGGACAGGAGGCGCCTGCGTTCCGTCTCCACGGCCGCCTCCGCACGGCGCAAGGCCGTAACGTCCCGGATCACCCCGATGACCCCCATAGGCCGGCCCTGGGGGTCAGTGATGAGGGAAGCATTAATCAATACCGGGACTTCCCGGCGGTCTTTGGTTAAAAGGACGCATTCCAGGTCCCTTTTATAGCCGTGCTCCAGACAGACGTTGAGGCCGGACAGGATTGTGGCGGTATCCTGGTCAGCCACCAGCGTGGTGGCCAGTCCTCCCACCACTTCCTGGCCCCACCCGAAGTACTGTGTCAGGGCTTTATTGATATGGGTGATGCGCCCCCTGAGGTCGGTGATGATCACCCCGTCCAGCATGCCTTCGACGGTTTGGACGGCCATGGTGGCCGCCGCCGCGGCTTCCTGGGCGTGTAAGGCTGTGGCGGTGCTGGCGCCCAGTTGCCGCACCCCCAGGACGATCCCCGCCACCCCCAACATCCACAAGGCCAGATGACTTAATATTATGGACCAGCTATGCCAAGTCTCTGCCACAATGGGACCCATGGGGACCGCCACACTGATGCCGCCCCGGATGTCGCCCACCTTGTAACCTTGTTTCGCATGACATTGCAGACAGCTGGCATCGACCCGGAAAGAGCGCATCAAGCGCATATGAGGCTTGCCGTTTATGGATACTATCTGGCTGACCTCCTCTTTCCCCTGTTCAAAGTCTTCCAGGGCCTTCTTCTCCCAGGGGTCGGGGGCGTTTTCTGGGCGCAGGGGCTTCAAACTGGTGAGATGGCCCCGGGGCAGGCCTGATTCTTGGGCCAGGGCATAAACCTGGCGGGTCATATAAGCCGGGTTGAGCAGAGTCAGCCGACGGCCCGAAGGAGTGGTCAGATCTCTCTCCGGCAGGTGGGCCAGATAGGGAGTGGGAGGCGAATCAGGGGTGACCGGGACATAAACACCTCCGTGGGCCGCGGCCCAGCGGCGATAGAGCACATCCCGCTCATAGTTGGTCAGGGCGATATGCCGGGCGATTTCCATGGCCTCCTGCTCATGATGGAACAGGTTCCAACCCAGCGATGCCGCCGCTACCAGGGTCCATATTCCTATGAGAATCCAGCCGTAAAGTTTTACGGGTATGGGGTATACTTTGGTTTTCGAGTCAGTATTCATACCGGCTCCATGATGCCAGTGCCTTTGAAAGCCAAAACCGGCGCAAAGTCCGCTACTGCCCAGCTTGGATTGGTTCCCAGGCCCGGAAGCGATGACGCAATTTATTTTATCACCAAACTAAGCATAACAAAGAATTATAAAATCCGTGGCAAGATTGGTAAGGTTGACAAAATAAATTCTGGGGGAGGGGGCGGCCAGAAATTGCGGTTTTGAGGGGATTCGGCTATAGTTTTTTCATTCCAAATAGCAGGATTCAAAAAGTCATGAGATTATGATCGCCTCTTTATCTTTAATAGACTGAAAACAGGATAAAGGTTGGAAAAATGATTAACCTGGAAGAGTTTCGCGCCGGACTATACAGCGTGCCCTTTTGCTGCGGGGACGAACTCCCGGAATACTGTTTTACCTGCGTCTACCTGTGTTACGATGAGAGGGACGCCTGCCTGTGCAACTCGGGCTCTACCTACTTCTGCGGCTACTCCTGGCCGGACAAACTGACTCACACTGTACCCCCTTGCCTGCTGGCTCCTGCGTAAGCCCCCTTTACCCTGTCGGTTCTTTCCCTAAGTCGATAGTCCCCGGCCCCGGCTAAGATTTGACAACTACCACCCCTTCATTTATTTTGAGGTCAGGGGAGGATTCATGGATACGACCAAGCGTTGTCTCATCACTCAAGCAGAAATATCCCAGCGGGTGGCCGAACTGGGAGAGCAGATCGGCAAGGATTATGCCGGTCGGGACCTGGTGATGGTGGGAGTTTTGAAAGGGGCGTTCATTTTCCTGGCGGACCTGGTGCGGGCCCTGCCTTATCCCGTGGAAGTGGATTTCGTGCGCCTGCGCAGCTATGGAGCTGGCACCACCTCCAGCGGCGAAGTCAACATCACCAAAGACGTGGAATCATCCCTTAAAGATCGGGATGTGCTTATCGTGGAAGATATTGTGGATACGGGTATTACTTTGGCTTTTCTGAGAAACCATTTGGCTACCCACAGGCCCCGTTCCCTCAAGATCTGCTGCTTCATCGACAAAAAGGAGCGCCGGGAAGTGGAAATCCCCTTGGATTACGTGGGCTATACTGTAGAAAAGGGTTTTCTGGTGGGCTACGGCCTGGATTGTGGTGAACAAAGCCGCACCTTGCCGGAGATTTTTGTGATTGAAAAGGATTGAAAGCCGCAAGAATAATCAACTTTTATAACTGTAATCCCCATAAACATATAGCGTCGTAGGGGCGGGTTTGAAACCCGCCCTTACCCCATTTTCAACTTCGGGAAGCTATGACCGACTCGGCTAACTTCAATCATTTTGCGGCCATCGATGTCGGCAGTCTGACGGTGCGTCTGGCGGTGGCTGAGTCACTCCCTGAAAGCCGATTTCGGGTGCTTCTCCACCGCCGCGAAATCACCGGTTTGGGGCAGGGGTTGGCCGCCACCGGCGAGTTGGCCCCGGAGGGCATGGCCCGGACTCTGGCAGCCCTAAAGGACTTTCAGCAGGTAATGGCTTCCCAGCAGGTGGGAGCCTACCGGGCCGTGGGCACCCAGGCCCTGCGCCAGGCCCGCAACCGCCAGGTTTTCTTGGATATGGTGCGAAATGATTTGGGGCTGGCCGTGGAGGTGCTAACGCCAGAGGAAGAAGCCCGGCTGGCGCTCGCCGGGGTTTTGTCCGCCCTGGATTCGCAGGTGCTGACGGCCCCCGCGGTGCTGGTCTTCGATGTGGGCGGCGGCAGCTCCGAGTTCGCCCTGGTGCGCCCAGGCCAGGAGCCGGTCTTTGCCAGCCTGCCCCTGGGGGTCCTGACCCTGAGCCAGGCCCGGCCGTTGGGAGACCCGCCGCAGCCAGACAAGGTGGCGGCCCTGAAAAAGGAACTGGCTACCCGTTTGCTGGTTTTTTACCAGGAGAGGATCGAGCCTAACCTCCAGACGGCCCCTCGCCTGGTGGGTACCGCCGGCGCGGTAACCACCCTGGCGGCCATGCACTTGCAGTTGCGGGAATATGACGCGGATAAAGTCAACAACTTGTTTTTGACCCGAATCCAGGTGGCAGGCCTTGCGGAGCTTATGTGCGGCCTGCCCGAAGCCGACCGGGCCCGATTGGTCGGCATCGAGCCCGCCAAAGCCGGGGTCATGGTGGCCGGGGCTTTGATAGTGCTGGCCATACTTGACGTCTGTCACCAGGATTCCCTGGTAGTTATCGACGCCGGACTTTTGGAGGGGGTCTTGCAGGAGATGGCCCTCAAGTTTTGGGTTTCAGGATTTGACAAAATTGGGTAATATTTAAATTTATTCTCCGGCGACTTGTTGGCCCCGATTTTATTCATATTATTAAGACTGCCATCTTCTTTTCCATGGCCCAAGATTAATCACTGTAAAATCCAATCAGTATTAAAGGAAAGCTTATGGCGCCAGACCCCATTCCCTACGCTTATACCTTCGATGATCTGCTGTTGCTGCCTGGGGCGTCGTCGGTGCTCCCCAGCGAAGCCGACCTCAGCACTAACCTGACCCGGCGCATTTCCCTCAATATTCCGCTGCTCAGTTCCGCCATGGACACGGTCACCGAAGCGGAAACAGCCATCTCTTTGGCCCGCCAGGGCGGTATCGGGATTCTGCACCGCAATATGACCATCGAAGCCCAGGCCCTGGAAGCGGAAAAGGTCAAGAAGTCCGAGTCCGGCATGATCATCGATCCCGTGACCATCGGGCCCGAGGCCCGGATCGCCGATGTTTTGCAGCTTATGGAGCGCTACCGCATCTCCGGCATCCCGGTGGTGGAGGGGCGGAAGTTGGTGGGCATCGTCACCAACCGGGACCTGCGCTTTGAAACCAACCTGGAGCAAAGGGTGAAGGAGGTGATGACCAAGGACCACCTGGTCACTGCCAAGGTGGGGATCACCCTGGAGGATTCCAAGGCCCTGCTCCATAAATACCGCATCGAAAAACTCCTGGTGGTGGACGAAAACGGCGATCTCAAGGGGCTCATTACCATTAAAGACATTGAAAAGATTCGCAAATACCCCCAGTCCTGCAAGGACGAGTTCGGGCGCCTGCGGGTGGGGGCCGCCATCGGGGTGGGGGCGGACCGGGAGGCCCGAATTGAGGCTCTGATCAAGGCCGGGGTGGATGTTATCGTCATCGATACCGCGCATGGGCATTCCTGGCGGGTGATCGAGACGGTGGAGGACACCAAACGGAATTTCCCCACCATAGAGTTGATTGCCGGAAACGTCGCCACCGCCGAAGGCGCCCGGGACCTCATCCAGGCCGGGGTCGACGCGGTCAAAGTGGGGGTGGGGCCCGGCTCCATCTGTACCACCCGGGTGATTGCCGGGGTGGGAGTGCCGCAACTGAGCGCCATCATGGACTGCGCCAAGGCCACTCGCAAAGCCGAGATTCCCCTGGTGGCCGACGGCGGCATCAAGTACTCCGGCGACCTTACCAAGGCCCTGGCCGCGGGCGCCGACGTGGTGATGATCGGCAGCCTCTTTGCCGGCACCGATGAGTCCCCCGGTGAAACCGTGATCTTCCAGGGCCGCAGTTACAAAATCTACCGGGGCATGGGAAGCGTGGAAGCCATGAAGGCGGGCAGCCGGGACCGCTATTGCCAGGAGGACATCAACCTGGAGCACAAACTGGTGCCGGAAGGCATCGTGGGGCGGGTGCCCTCCCGGGGCAAGCTGGCGGAGGTCATCTTTCAGCTTATGGGAGGCCTCAGGTCCGGCATGGGCTATGTGGGGGCCAGGACCATCAGGGAACTCCAGGACAAGGCTAAATTCGTGCGCATCAGCCCCGCGGGCCTGAAAGAATCCCACGTCCACGACGTCATTATCATGAAGGAAGCGCCCAATTACTGGGTGGATTAGGGGATTGAGCAGTTAGCGGTTAGCATTCCGCAGTTAGTTTTCTGCCAAAATAATGTAGGGGCGGACCCATGTGTCCGCCCTTTTTCGCGCAAGGTTACTATCCCAAATTTCATAACTAATTCTGATAGATAATATAAATAATATTAATTTTACTTATATAAAATGGTGATTTAACATGAAGAAAAAGCTGGCATAGTGCTCTTGAGTAGGGGGTAATCCCATGTTGATCAAGGGGTACACCAAATCTTTTGTCCGCCCGCCCAATCCCAGCGCCCAGCACCTTCGCTGTTTCGCCGCGCTGGACGCAGACGTCACCGAAGTGCTGCCTTATTTGAATACTATACTCAAGGGTTATGAATACCTGACCGACCCGCCCTCGCTGACACTGAAATTGCTGGGGAAACTCGTCACGATTCATCCCCGGAAGGTTGCCATTAATATTGTTAAAGATGAACAGGAAGCCGATGAGATTTTGGAGTGGCTGACTCGAAACATCAACGAAACCTGGGACCGGAAGAACCAAATCGCCCCAAGTTTTAAGGCCGCGCCTAAACCCCGGGTCCTGGATATTCTGAGACTTTTGCCCAAGACCAACTGCGGTAAATGCGGCGCCCCCACCTGCATGGTCTTTGCAGTGGGGCTGAGCACGGGAGAGAAGGTTCCGGAACTATGCCCGGCATTGGGCCAGGAGAACCGGGAAAGACTAGGGAATATCTTGGGTGTTTGAAGCAGGCGGTGGCGTAAAGGGAGTAATGATTTGGGTGGTGCCCAAGCAGAGCTTGGGCGATATGGGCTTTCCCAAGCTGTAAGCGACCCACCGGGCCGCCCGTACTTATGGGATGGGGGGGGCTTGGGGGAGGGGGTTAGAGGTTCACAGGCGAGACGCCTGTGCCACTGCCCTTTGCCCCCTCCTCCAAAAACATCCCACCAGCTATTAACCTGCCGCGGCTTTGGGCTGTTCGGCCAGCCAGGCCGCCCGGGCTTCCCGGTTCACCGGGCTGGGGCCCAGTTTCAAGGTCCGCTCCACCATTTCCTTGGCCAGGGCGGCGAATTTCGGCCCTTCCGAAGACGACAGGTTGAACATTTCCAACCGTTCCGGCTCGAACACCCCCATCTGGGCGAAGTCCTTTTTTACCTTGTTGACCCGTTTTTTGGCCCGGATGTTGCCCATGAGATAATGGCACTCGCCCTCCAGGCACCCCGCCACGAAGACTGAATCCGCCCCGGCTTCAAAGGCCTTGAGCAGGTGGATGATGTCCACCCGTCCGGTGCAGGGCATCATGATGACCTTGATATCCGGGGGGTATTGCAGTCGCATCGAACCTGCCAGGTCCGCAGCGCTGTATGCTCAGTAACGGCAGCAAAAGCCGATGATTTTGGGAGACCACGCAGCAGTCATAATTCCTCCTATTTTTATCCCGCAGCCAGAGCCGTTTCCTGGGCAATGATCTGGGCGTCGGTAAAGTTTTTCAGGGTGATGGCTTTGGCCGGGCACTCCGAGGGGCATACGCCGCAGCCCTGGCACTTGGCCGGGTCAATATAAGCCGCGTCCACGGTATAGTCGATGACCGGCACGTTGAAGGGGCAGGCCCGGACACAGGTGAGGCAGACGGCGCACTTGTCCTGATCCACCACCGCCACGATACCGCCCACCTCCACCATGGCTTTGCCCAGGAAGGTGGCAGCCCGGCCGGCCGCAGCTTTGGCCTGGGCGATGGACTCGTCGATGGGCTTGGGATAATGGACCAGCCCCGCCAGGAACATGCCGTCGGAGGGCAAATCCACCGGGCGCAGCTTGGCGTGGGCCTCATTGAGGAAGCCCTCGGCGTTCCGGGGCACCTTGAAGATTTCCCCGATGTCCTCCACCGGGTTGGGCAGTATTGCGGAAGCCAGGGTCAGAAGGTCGGGCTTCAGAACCACCGGGCGGTCCAGGATGGGATCAGTGATGGTCAATTGAAGCTTGCCCTCAGCCGATTGTTCCACTTTGGGTTTGCTGTCCAGATCGAAGCGGATAAAAATCACGCCCAGCTCCCGGGCCTCTTTGTAGAGCAGTTCCTTTTCGCCGTAGGTGCGCAGATCCCGGTAAAGGATGAAGACATCCATGTCGGGTTTGAGGCGTTTGAGTTCGATGGCGCCTTCCACCGAGTGGGTGCAGCACAGGCGGCTGCAATATGGCCGCTGGGGCTCCCGGGAGCCCACGCACTGGATGAACACCGCCTGATTGGCCCCCATGATCTTGGGGTCTTTGGCGGCGACCAGTTTGTCGAACTCGAAGGCTGTCATGACATTGGGGTTTTGGCCGTACAGATACTCTTCCGGCTGATAGGCTTGTCCGCCCGTGGCCATGATGGTGACGCCGTGATCCAACTGGCGCTCGCCCGCGGGCGTCTGAATCACCGTGGAGAAGTTGCCGATGAAGCCGCTGGTGTCCTTGACCGTGGAGTTGAAGATGATTTCGATATTGGGATGGGTCTCCACCTTCTTGATGAGGTCTTCCAGGTAGCCCCGGTAGTTGTAGCCCCGGGCGCTGGTCACCAGGTTCCAGGCCTGGCCGCCCAATTTATCGCCCTTTTCAACCAGATAGGCCTGGAAGCCCATATCGGCGATGGAACGGGCCGACTCCATGCCCGCGACGCCGCCGCCGATGACCAGGCCGGCTTTCTGCACCGGGAAGGCCTGCTTGTGTAAGGGTTCCAGCTGCACCACCCGGGCCACCGCGCCCCGCACCAGGTCCTTGGCTTTTTCCAGGGCCTTTTCCGGTTCGTGCATGTGCACCCAGGAGTCCTGGTCCCGGATGTTGGCCATCTCAAAGAGGTAGGGGTTGAGACCCACCTGCTGAATGGTCTCCTGGAACATGGGCATGTGGGTCCGGGGGCTGCAAGATGCCACCACTACCCGGTTGAGTTTGTGTTCCTGAATGGCCGCCAGGATCTTGTCCTGGGTGTCGGCGGAACAGGTGAACAGGTTCTGGTCGGCCAGGACCACTCCCGGCAGGGAAGCGGTATACTCCGTAAGGGCCGGGACGTTGATGACCCCGCCGATGTTGATGCCGCAGTTGCAGACAAAGACGCCCACCCGGGGCTCCTGGCCGGCCACATCGATCTCCGGCGGCAGTTCCCGCTTTTTGATGGCCGTGCCCCGGGCCGCGTGGAGAAGCTCACCCGCAGCCGCAGCCGCGGCGGAGGCCTCCATGACCGACTGGGGAATGTCCTTGGGAGCCTGGAAGACGCCGCAGACATAAACGCCTTCCTTGTTGGTGCTCACCGGGGTAAAGGGAGAGGTGTCGGCAAACCTGGTTTCGGTCTTGATCTCAATGCCCATGGTTTTGGCCAGGTTCAAGGCATCCCGGGAGGATTCCAGGCCCACGGAGAGGACCACCATATCGAAGGTTTCCGTTTTCAGCTCGCCCTTCTCCGAGAGGTAGCGGATGGCCACATCATCGGTGCCCGGCACCTGGTCAATGGTGTGGACCCGGGAGCGCAGGAAGCGGACGCCGTGTTCCTGTTCGGCCCGCCAGTAATACTTCTCGAAGTCCTTGCCGTGGGTCCGCATGTCCATGAAGAAAATGGACGTATCCAGCGTATAGTCTTTGCAATGCTCTTTGGCGATGACCGCCTGCTTGATGGCATACATGCAGCACACCGCCGAGCAGTAGCTGTTGTCGCAGTGGTTCAGGTCCCGGGAGCCCACGCACTGGAGCCAGGCGATCTTCAGGGGCTCCTTGTGGTCCGAAGGCCGGACCAGGTGGCCGGCAAAAGGCCCGGAGGCGCTCAAGATGCGCTCGAATTCCAGGCTGGTGACCACGTTGGGGAAATTGGCATAGTGATAGGCTTCGTATTTCTTAGGGTCATAGACCTGGAAGCCCGGAGCCAGGATGACTGCGCCCACGTCCAACTCCACCTTCTCCGGTCCCAGTTCATGGGCTACCGCTTTCGCCTGGCAGGCCTGGGCGCACTGCATGCACTCGGAGCAAATGCCGCAGTTGATGCAGCGGGCCGCTTCCTCCACAGCCTGCTCTTCGCTGTAGCCCAGGTTGATTTCCTTGAAGCCCTTGATCCATTCCTCCACCGGCAGGGTCTCCATGAGGGCCCGTTGTTTCTTCTGGATATCTTCCGGAATCCGGTTCCACTGGCCTTCTTCCTTGGGAATGGGCCGCACCGGCAATTCCCGGTCGGCTTTCAGGTCTTTGCCCTCAAGGTAGCGCTCAATGGAAGTTGCGGCTTCCCGGCCTGCCGCCACTGCGGCGATGGCGATCCAGGGGCCGGTTTCCACGTCGCCGCCGGCAAAGACACCTTCGCGAGAGGTGGCCTTGGTGACCGGGTCGGTTTCGATGAGTCCCCGGGGGGTCAGCTTGAGGCCGTCGGCTTCGGTGATGAACTTCAGGTCGGTCTTCTGGCCGATGGCCATGATGACTATGTCGGCATCCTGGGTGGTGGTTTTATCTTCAAAGTAGGTGGGGGAGAACCGTCCCTGCTCGTCGAAGACCCGCTCCACCGCCTTGAGGGTGAGCCCGGTTACCTTGCCGCCCGCGGCGTTGATTTCTTTGACGCCCCAGCGGTTAATGACCGTGACACCCTCGTGCTCGGCCTCTTCCACTTCCCACGAGGAGGCAGGCATCTCTTCCCGGGTCTCCAGGCAGATGAGGGTGATGTTCCCTCCCTGGCGCCGGGCGGTGCGGGCCACGTCCATGGCCACGTTGCCGCCGCCGATGACCACCACTTTTTTGCCGCTGAAATCGAACTTCTTGCCTGAGGTGGAATCCTTCAAGTATTCCACGCCCCAGAGCACGCCCTGGGCGTCAGACCCTGGCACCGGCAGGCGGATGGAGTCCTGAGCCCCCACACCCACAAACACGGCGCTGAAGCCGTCCCGGGTGAGGAGATCGTTGATGGTGCGGTCGCCGCCGATGGGGGAGTTGTAGTGGATTTCCACGCCGCAGCGCTTGATGTAGTCCACTTCCCGGTCCAGGACTTCCCGGGGCAGCCGATATTCCGGGATGCCGTAGCGCAGCCAGCCGCCCGCAGCGGGCGCGGCCTCAAAGATCACCGGTTTAAAGCCTTTCAGGGCCAGGTGGTAGGCGCAGCTTAACCCGGAAGGGCCGGCGCCGATGATGGCCACCGACTGGCTCTTTTTGGGCGCCTCCGGCACCGGCAGGGCGCTCCAGTCCACCGCGTCCGCCACAAAGCGCTTCAGGTTGCAGATGGCAATGGGCTCATCCACGTCCTGGCGGCGGCAGTCGGTCTCGCAGGGGTGGGGGCAGATGCGGCCGATGGTCCCCGGCAGGGGCAGCCGGTCCATGATCAGGGCCAGGGCCTCAGGGTACTTGTGTTCCTTGATGAGCTGCACATAGCCCTGGGCGCTCAAGTTGGCAGGACAGGCCCTTACGCAGGGGGCCCGGTCCGCCTTCTTGATGGCGAAGGTGGCGGGAATGGCCTGGGGATAGAGGCGGTAAACGGCCTTGCCTTCGGCCAGCCCCAGGTTGAACTCGTCGGGCACCCGCACCGGGCAGACCTCAGCACAGGTCCCGCAGCCGGTGCACTTGGCAGGGTCAATGTAGCGGGGTTCTTTTTCCACGCTGACCTTGAAATTCCCCGGCGTGCCGGCGATGGCCTTCACTTCCGACAGGGTGTGGATTTGAATGTTCAGGTGCCGGCCGCATTCCACCAACTTGGGGGAAATGATGCACATGGAGCAGTCATTGGTGGGGAAGGTCTTGTCCAACTGGGCCATAACCCCGCCGATGGCCGACTTGTTTTCCACCAAATGGACATAAAAGCCAGAATTAGCCAGGTCCAGGGCTGCCTGCACCCCGGCGATCCCGGCGCCGATCACCATAACTTGACCTACTGGACCTTGTGTTTCGGCTGCCATAAATATACCTTCCATTTACTCAGGATATTTATATTTTATAACAAATTTTGTGCAGATATTGTGAAATTACCCACTAGTCCATCCTAAAAGATAATGTTCAATATGTCAAGAGAGAATGAAAACTCTTGCTGCCAGGCAAACTGTTGTCCCCTATCTTGATTAGGGCCGGAAAATGCTTAAGATTATGACAACTGCATCTTCCGGCCCGAGGAAAAAAAGTAGCAAGGCTATACTTCTAATACCATTTTGCAGTCGAATGGTGGCACAGGCGTCTAGCCTGTGCAGCGCAGGCTAAAGCCTGCGGCTACCAAAAATAGCCCTTTGACTGCAACTCGGTATGATGGGGCAAAAAGGGACAGGACATGGCTGCCATATCTGTTAGTGCAAGTGGCACAGGCCTCTGGCCTGTGAAAGGCAGGATATGACCGCACATCAGAGGCCTGTGCCACTTAGATATTTGTGATTAAGAAAGTATAGGACAGCCGCCCTCGGCTGTCCGGAGGTGTAGGGGAGGCACTGCCCGCCGGCTTCTTTTTGCGAAAGTTGTTGAGGTTTTGTGGCACAGGGTTGTAACCTGTGCAGCACAGGCCGAAGGCGGGCACGGAGGCCCGCCCCACCGGATTCTTCATTGTTTTGAGAGAGTCGCGGGCTCGTGAGCGACTATTCCAATTGATATAGGCGATATGAGGAGATAAAATTAATGATTCCCTTATCCGATATCCAGGCGGCAGTGCCGGGTTTTCTGGAAATCCTGGGCCTTACGGAGGAACCCCTGGGGATGTTGTATGCCTCCGTGGAGCCCGCCGAAGGCTTCTCACCCCAGAGTGCTGTTTTGCCCAGCGTGGATATGGAAGCCCGGGGTGAAGTGGATTGGGCTGCGACCTTTCAGAATTTTTCCTGCGTCATTAGCCATATCTGGCGGGCGCGCAAGTTGGGCAAGCCCGCCTTCTTCCACCAGGCCCGCTTCGGCTGCCTGGGGGGCGCCTTTTACCTGGGCTTTTTAAAACCGCAACTGGACTTCATCGTGCATTACGTCTCCACCGGCATCCCCAACGTCCTGGAAGGGGAGTGCTACCTGGATTCCCCCGCGGCCGTCCGCCGCTTCTTTGAAACCGTGGACCCGCGGCCGGCGCCGGCGCCCTTCTGTGTGTTCAAGGCCTTGAGCCAATTCACCCCCGAGGAGACCCCGGAAGTGGTGATCTTTTTTGCCCGGGGGGAGGTCATCGGCGGCCTCAATCAGTTGGCCACCTTCGTCACCAACGACTTCGAGGCGGTGATGTCCCCCTTCGGCGCCGGGTGCTCCAATATCGTGACCTGGCCCTTGAAATACCTGGAACAGGGGCGGCTGAAGGCGGTTCTAGGGGGCTGGGACCCATCCGACCGGCGGTTCTTGAAGCCTGATGAAATCACCTTTGCGGTGCCCTGGGAGATGTTCACCAGGATGATTGAGCGCTACCGGGACTCCTTCCTCACTAAACCCACCTGGGCATTAGTCCGCAAAAAGATCGAACTGAGCCGCAAGGTATGGAAGGAGAAGTAAGAAAAGTTATCTATGATAGCTTCGTAAAAAGTCAAAAATTTCCTCCCCCTTGATGGGGGAGGGTAGGGTGGGGGTGAAATAATTTGCATCTTTGAACAGTTATATTCCCCCCTCCCCTTAATCCCCTCCCACCAGGGGAGGGGAAAAACCTTTTTACAAGTTCATCAATCTTTAGGGGAGGGGCTAGGGGCCAGGACCCCCGTCACCCTCCCCTTCGTCCACATCCTGGCCCTCCCAAAACCTAAGCGCGCCACTCTTTCTTCACGGCAATGGCGTCGATCTCCACAGAGACATTCTTGGCCAGACCTGCGGCTTGAATGGTAGTGCGGGCCGGCGGGTGCTGGGGGAAGAACTCACCGTAAGCCCGGTTCATCTCAGGGAAATCGGCCATATCCGCCAAATAGACCGTGGTCTTTACTACATCTTTCAAGGTCAGACCCACCGCCGCCAAAATGGCTTTGAGGTTCGCAATCACCTGGACCGTTTGCACCACAATGTCCCCTTCTACCAAACGGCCCTTCGCATCCATGGGGATTTGTCCGGAGATGAACACAAAGGGACCGGCGGCCAGGGCCTGGGTATAGGGGCCGACCGGGACCGGGGCTTGATCCGTTTCAATGACAATTTTCTTCATATTCGATTCCTCCTGCCTGCAAATTTTCCGGCTGGGTCAGGGGCAAAGCCGCCCCGACAACATAAAAGTCTTGAAGATTCGTTAACGTTTTGTTAATGGTAGGGTAAAACACTGGAGGCGAACGATGGGGTTGTGGTTGAAGTGCCCGGGGTGCCAAGCGTCAAATCCCCTCTCATTAAAGGTCTGCCCCAATTGCGGGCAAGACCTGACCAGGCTTTCCGCAGACCAGCGGGTTTACGTAATCGGGCCGGCAATAGTGGCCCCGCCGGCGCCATCTCCATCACCTGCCACGGCAGCAGTCCCGGCCGCGCCTGAGCCCATGCCAGCTGCCGCCGCTCCACCAAGCCCGCCGTCACCTGAGGCGGAAACGCCCCCGAAGGCCAACAAGAAGCCCAAAAAGGCGAAAAAAAAGAAGAGCTAGCTGCCCGTTAGGAACCTTCCTGCATCACTCCCAGCAACAACTCCACCAGTTGGGGTTCTGCTTGGGATACCGTGTCGATGATGGCCTCAATGGCGATGGGGGCCATGGCATCCGGGAGATTGAGGTTGCTGATCACTGAGATTCCCAGGACCCGGAGACCGGCATGCACGGCGGCGATGGCTTCCGGCACCGTGGACATGCCCACCGCATCTGCCCCGGCCAGCCGCAAAAGTCTGGTCTCGGCCGGGGTCTCCAGGCTGGGGCCCTTGACCGCCACGTACACCCCCTGGCGCAGCCCGATTCCCAGACGGCGGGCCACCCGCTCGGTCACATCCCGCAAGCCACGATCGTAAACCTGGCTCAAATCGGGGAAGCGGGGGCCCCAGGCGTCGATGTTGTTTCCCACCAAGGGATTGTCCCCGATAAAATTGATGTGGTCGGTGATGAGCATCAGTTCCCCGGCCTTGAACAGGGGGTTAAGGCCGCCCGCGGCATTGGTCAGCACCAGGGTCTTGACCCCCAGGCCCGCCAACACCCGCACCGGAAAGGTCACCTGGCGCAGGGAATAACCTTCATAGGCATGGAACCGGCCTTGGCAAAGTACGACTTGCTTGTCGGCCAGGCGTCCCCAGCAGAGGCGTCCGGCATGGCTGGGACTGGTAGCCTGGGGAAAATGGGGCAGCTCCTGATAGGAGAGGCAGTCTCCATTTTCCAGCCGGGAGCTCCAACCCTTCTGGCCGGTCCCCAAGACGATTCCCCATTCGGGAGCAACCGGGAGGTGCGGGGCCAGAAACCGGACGCATTCCTCCACCTGGGCCTGATAGGATCCGATCACAACCACCTCCTATTCGGATGCGATACAAAGTTATATAAGCATAAGTCGCGATCCCCGGTTCGTCAATGACTGGAAGTTTCGGGGAGGTTTTCGCTTTATCCTTGACAGTTTCCCCCTTTACCTTAAAAATAAAGCATTACGGCGAGGTAGGAAAGATGGGTAGACCCAAAAAGTGCCGATGGGTGGAAACCGAGCCGGGGGTAACCTTTTTTAAGCCCCGGGGCATTCCTCTTAGATCCCTGCAGCAGATAGTGATTACGGTGGACGAACTGGAGGCCATGCGCCTGGCCGACTTTCTGGAGTTGACCCAGGAAGAGGTGGCCCAAAGAATGCAAGTTTCCAGACCCACAGTGACTCGGATGTTGTCCCGGGCCCATAGGGCGGTGGCCGAAGCCCTGGTACACGGCAAGGCCATTTGCATCGAGGGGGGAGATTATCGCGTCGGACAGCATTGTCAGTCCTGCGGGCAATGGTCCGTTTTGGGGGAGGAGGGCGCAGTCCCCGAAGGATGCGCTTGCCGGGATTCCGAAGCCGAGGAGACCCAGTCGGACCCAAGCAAGAAATTGTAAGATCCAGCCTTTCCAGATCTTGGCCGGTACGCCTTTGAAGGGGAGACAAAGGGGATGGCCGAATTCAGCACCTATAAAGATGCCGGGGTCGATATCGAGAAGGCAGACGCCTTCATTAAAAATATCCGGCCTTTGGTTAAAGCCACTTACCGTACCGGGGTCCTGGGGGAGATCGGGTCCTTCGGCGGCATGTTTCATCTGGGGGTGGACCGCTATCGCGACCCCGTATTGGTATCCGCCACCGACGGGGTGGGGACCAAGCTGAAAATCGCTATCCTCATGAACCGCCACGACACAATCGGCATCGACCTGGTGGCCATGTGCGCCAACGACATTGTGGTCCATGGCGCCACCCCGTTGTTTTTTCTGGATTACCTGGCCATGGGGAAGCTGTCCACTGAAACCGCCACGCTCCTCATTGAAGGCATCGCTCACGGCTGCCGGTTGGCCCGCTGCTCCCTGATCGGCGGAGAAACCGCGGAGATGCCCGGCATCTATCAGCCCGGCGACTACGATTTGGCCGGCTTTGTGGTGGGGGTAGTGGAACGGGACGCCATCATCGACGGCTCGGATATTGCCGTAGGACACCGGATCATCGGCATCGCCTCCAGTGGCCTCCATGCCAACGGCTACTCCCTGGTGCGCCAGGTGCTGTTTGAGCGGCACCATTTGCAGGTGGACGACGAGATTCCGGAATTGGGCGGGCCCCTGGGAGAAGAACTCTTGAAACCCACCCGCATCTATGTAGAGACGGTGCTCAATCTGCTCCGGGACTTCCCGTTGAGCGGCATCTGCCATGTCACCGGCGGCGGCTTGACCGACAACCTGCCCCGTATTTTGCCCAAATCGTGCCAAGCCATCATCAAAAAGCACTCCTGGCCGGTGCCTCCTATATTCCATCTGCTTCGGGACCGGGGCAACATCCCGGAAGCTGAAATGCTCAGGACCTTCAATAACGGCATCGGCCTGGTGCTCGTGGTCAGGGAAGAACACGAAGCCGATGTCCTTCTGCGTCTCCAAGGCCTGCACGAGGCAGGCTACGTCATCGGGGAAATCGTGGAACGCAAAAATGACGACCCGGCGCTGGTGTATATGTGATATCTTCCACCGCGCCAATCCAGCTTAGACGAGATGCGGCCGGGGTCCCAGACTGGATAAAATCTAACAAAATATTGACAATTCTCTTTCAAATATGGTAAAAACTAGCAGTTTTTTAGCCCAGAGCTTGGATCCGGTTTAAGGCGGACTGAGACTCGGAGGGTGGTCTACCCCCAGAGGATCAGGTCTGGGGTTTTTTTATGGAGATAATCAGCGATCCACGAGATGTGGGGACCCTGGCCCGGCTATGGCGGGAGCAGGGATTTAAAGTGGCATTGGTGCCCACCATGGGCTTTTTCCACCAGGGGCATGTGAGCCTGATGGAATATGGGCGCACCATCGCCGACCGGCTCGTGGTGAGCCTGTTTGTCAATCCCGCCCAGTTCGGGCCCGCCGAAGATTTGGCCCGTTATCCCCGGGATTTGGACCGGGATGCCCGCCTGGCCCTGGACGCGGGCGTTGACTGCCTCTACACCCCTGAGGTCGGGTCTATGTACCCGGCGGGGTACCAGACATATGTCGAGGTGGAGCAGCTTTCCCACGGCCTGTGTGGCGCTTCCCGGCCGGGCCATTTTCGGGGCGTGGCCACGGTGGTGCTCAAACTGTTCAATCAGGTAACACCTGAGGTGGCCATTTTTGGGGAAAAAGACTATCAGCAGTTGATGGTCGTGAAGCGCCTGGTAGCAGACCTGGACGTGCCGGTGGAAATTATTGGCCGGCCCATCGTCCGGGAGCCCGACGGGCTGGCCATGAGCTCCCGGAATACTTATTTAAACCCGGAAGAACGGGCCGCAGCCCTCTGCCTCTTCCGGGGCATCCAGGCCGCCCGGGAATTGGTGGGTTCTGGGGCCAAAAGCCGGGAGGATATTTTGGCAGCGGTGGGTCAGATTATTACTGCGGCTCCTTACACCCGTATCGACTATGTGGATTTAGTGGACCCCCAGACCCTCCGGGAAGTTGACACCATTGAGGACGAAGCCCGATTGTTGCTGGCAGTATGGATCAATAAGACCCGCCTCATCGACAATACTTTGCTATCGGAGTCCCGTTTATGTTGCGTGTAATGATGAAATCCAAAATCCACCGGGCCACCATCACCCAGGCCGATATGCACTATGAAGGATCCCTCACCATATCCGCTGAACTGATGCGGGCGGCTGACATCCTGCCATATGAAATGGTCCACGTCTACAATATCTCCAACGGTGAGCGTTTCGAAACTTACGCCATTGAGGGCGCAGAAGATACCGGGGTGATCTGTTTAAACGGGGCCGCGGCCCGCAAAGGGGCCCCGGGAGATTTAATCATCATCACTACTTATGCCTCTTACGAGGGTTTGGAGTTGTCCCAGCATAAACCTAAAGTGGTCCTGGTGGACAGCAGCAATCGCCTGAAAAATACCTCCTCGGCGGAAAAACCCCTCGCTTTTTTCTCGGTTTCCAATTAAACTAAGTCGGATATGGCGCGGGAGCTATCCCGCGCTTTGATTATTCTTTAATAAAGGAGTCCCCTAAGGATGGCCAAATCCGAATTTCTCTTTACCTCGGAGTCCGTAACCGAGGGACATCCCGATAAAGTTGCGGACCAGATCTCCGACGCGATTTTGGACGGTATCCTGGCCCAAGACAAGTTCTCCCGTGTTGCCTGCGAAACTATGGTAACCACCGGCCTGGCCATGATTGCCGGAGAGATCACCACTAACGCCCGGGTGGATTTTCCCGTGATCGTGCGTGAAACCATCAAAGAGATCGGCTATTGTGACTCCTCCATGGGCTTCGACTGGGAAACCTGCGCCGTGCTCACCTCCCTGGACCGGCAGTCTCCGGACATCGCCCAGGGGGTGGAAGGCCGGGGGTTGTCGGCGGAACAAGGGGCCGGCGATCAGGGACTGATGTTCGGCTATGCCTCCACCTCCACGGAACACCTGATGCCTATGCCCATCTGGTACGCCCACCGGCTGGCCGAACGTCTGGCTAAAGTGCGAAAAACCGGCCGGTTGCCGTGGTTGCGCCCCGACGGCAAGACCCAGGTAACGGTGCGCTATGAAAACGGCACCCCCAAAAGCATCCACACCGTAGTCATCGCGGCCCAACATAACCCCGACATAAAATATGATGATTTGAAAGAGGCCATCGTAGAGGAAGTCATCAAAAAGACCATCCCGGCCGAACTTTTGGTGGACACCAAATTCCTGGTGAACACCACCGGCCGCTTTGTGGTGGGCGGTCCCTTAGGCGACTGCGGCATCACCGGCCGCAAGATCATCGTGGATACCTATGGCGGCCGGGGCTATCACGGTGGCGGCGCCTTCTCGGGCAAAGATCCCACCAAGGTGGACCGCACCAGCTCTTACATGCTGCGCCACGTGGCCAAGAACGTGGTGGCCGCGGGCCTGGCCAAACGCTGCGAAGTCCAGGTAGCCTACTCCATCGGCTTGCCCGATCCCCTGTCCATCATGGTCTATACTTACGGCACCGCGGTCATTCCCGAGGAAAAAATCCTGAGCATCATCAAGGACACCTTCAGTTTTAAGCCCGCAGCCATGATCCAATACCTGGAGCTCCAGCGGCCCATCTTTAAGAAGACCGCAGCTTACGGCCATTTTGGCCGCACAGATCCTGACTTTACTTGGGAATACCTCAATAAAATTGATATCTTGCGGGAAAAGGCCGGGCTTAAAGGCCCCTCCCCCATCTGCACCTGCCAACCGGAAATTGCCCTGGTAAAATAAGCGAAATGAGGCTCGCATGAATTACGATGTGAAGGATATCAACTTGGCGGACAAAGGCCGCCTGCGGGTGGAGTGGGCCCGGCGGGATATGCCGGTGTTGAACGCCATCCGGGAACGGTTTGAACGGGAAAAACCCCTGACCGGCCTTAGGCTTGCCGCCTGTTTGCACGTTACCACCGAAACCGCGGTGCTGGCCGCCACCTTGAAAGCCGGCGGGGCGCTGGTGCATGTCTGCGCCTCCAACCCCTTGAGCACCCAAGACGATGTTGCGGCCTACCTGGCCCTGCAAGAAGGCATTCCCACCTTTGCCATCAAAGGCGAGGACGGGGACACTTATTATCGTCACATTCACCAGGCCCTGGAGGTCAAGCCCCAAATGACCATGGATGACGGGGCCGACTTGGTCTTCACCGTCCACACCAAGCGCCAGGACCTCCTCCCCGACATTTTTGCCGGCACCGAAGAGACCACCACCGGGGTCATTCGCCTTAAGGCCATGGCCAAGGATGGGGTATTGCGCTATCCCATCATCGCAGTGAATGACGCCATGACCAAGTATCTCTTCGACAACCGCTACGGCACCGGCCAGAGCACCATGGACGGTATCCTGCGGGCCACCAACCGGTTGATGTCCGGCAGCATCTTTGTGGTGGCCGGCTATGGTTGGTGCGGCCGGGGCTTGGCCATGCGGGCCCGGGGCATGGGCGCCCGGGTGATCATCACCGAAGTCAACCCCCTCAAAGCCCTGGAAGCCCTGATGGACGGCTATGAAGTCCTGCCCATGGAGCAGGCTGCGCGTGTCGGCGACATTTTCTGCACCCTCACCGGCGACATCAATGTCATCCGGGAAGAGCATTTCGTCCTGATGAAAGACGGTGCCATCCTCTCCAATTCCGGGCACTTTAACGTAGAGATCGACATTCCGGCTCTTGAGCGCATCAGCACTACCCGGCGCCCGATTCGGGAGTCGGTGGAAGAATTTACCCTGAAAAACGGTAATTGCCTCTATGTGCTGGCCGAAGGCCGCCTGGTCAATCTGGCTGCGGCGGAAGGCCACCCCTCGGCGGTTATGGATATGAGCTTTGCCAATCAGGCCCTGGCCGCGGAATTCATTTCCAAAAACCACCAGAAGTTCGCCAAACAGGTCTATCCGGTCCCCGAGGATATCGATAAAGAAATCGCCCGCTTGAAACTCGCGGCCATGCAGGTGGAAATCGACACCCTGACGCCCGAACAGGAAAAATATCTGGCCTCCTACGATTTAGGGACCTAAAAGCAGGGGTCAGTCTGGCAGGGCGGGCCTCCGTGCCCGCCGCCAACCGGGTATTTTTAAGGGTCAGGGGTAATATGCTATTGAAATTATCCGGTTGACTCCCGTAACCACTATATGTTGATTTTTAATTAAAGACCCCATAAATGGATTTTTAATAAACTTTCGCTCATAACAAAGCGGCTTTATTCCCTCCCCCTTGATGGGGGAGGGTTAGGGTGGGGGTGGAATCTTAGGTTATACAGAGGTGTTGCCCAGACAACCCCCTCCCCACCAACCCCCTCCAACCAGGGGAGGGGGAGTTTCCGAATCAGGTTTATCTGATGGAACTTCGGGCTTCCGCTCATGCCATATATAGTGGTAAAGAGAATCAACCGGATAGCCCCACATGCTTTTAACTTTTAGCATTGAACTCATCGAGCGGTGGCTTTACTGACTCTAATCCCTGGTTCCTAACCCCTGGTCCCTGACTCCTGCAACAAAATGACTGAAATCAAATTCGGCACTTCCGGTTGGCGTGGAATTCTGGCGGAGGATTTCACTTTTGCCAACGCCCGCTTGGTGTGCCAGGGCATTGCCGATTATCTGAAACAGGAAGCTTTGGCTCATCAGGGAGTGGTAATTGGCTATGATACCCGCTTTCTCTCCGAAGCCTTTGCCGCGGCCGCAGCCGAAGTGATGGCTGGAAACGGCATCACCAGTCATTTCACCCTCCGGGATTGTCCGACACCGGCGGTGAGTTGGGCCATCCGGGAAGGGAAGAACGCCGGTGGCATCAACATTACGGCCAGCCACAATCCCCCCGAATATAACGGCATCAAGTTTTCTCCTGCTACCGGCGGGCCTGCACCCTCAATGGTTACCAATGCCATCGAATCTCTCATCGCCGATCTGAACCCTGCCGTGATAAAAACCATGCCCCTGGACCAGGCCCGGAAACAGGGTCTGGTTCTGGATCTGGACCCTCGAGGTTCCTATTTTCAGCATCTCCAGGAACTGATAGACACCGAAGTGCTAAAGCGCTCGGGCCTCAAAGTGGTGGCGGATGTCATGTTCGGCACCGGCCGGGATTATCTGGATGCCTTCCTGGAGGAGGCGGGAGTGCAGGTGGAAACCCTCAACGGCTATCGGGACGCCTACTTCGGTGGGCACCGGCCGGAGCCAGCCGAGGAATTCCTTCAGGATCTTTCGGTCCGAATCAAGGCCACCGGCGCCCATTTGGGCCTGGCGGTGGACGCCGACGCCGACCGCTTCGGGGTTATGGACGCCGCAGGCGTTTATCGGGATGCCAACACCATCCTGGCCCTGCTTTTCGATTATCTCATCGAAACCCGGGGCTGGGAGGGGGGCGTGGCCCGCAGTGTAGCCACCACCCATCTGATTGATCGGGTCGCCGCCCGTCACCGCCGCCCGGTCTTCGTCACCAAGGTGGGCTTCAAGCATCTGGGGCAATTTATTATTGAAGACCAGGTCCTCATGATAGGAGAAGAGAGCGATGGCTTCTCCATGAAACACCATCTGCCTGAAAAGGATGGAATTTTAGCCTGCGTCTTGGTGGCCGAAATGGTGGCCAGGACAGGCAAGGGCCTCCCGGAACTGATCGACGGCCTGTTCGCCAAGGTCGGCCCGGTTTACAACCGCCGCCTCAATTTCTCCCTGGCCCCTGAGGTTAAGGAACGGCTTTTGGTTAAACTTCAGACCGCTCCGGTCCGTTTTGCCGGCCTGGCAGTTAAGGAGCACCTCACCCTGGACGGACACAAGTACGTCTTAGAGAATGGCAGTTGGGTCTGTTTCCGCCCTTCCGGCACTGAACCCGTAGTGCGCTTCTACTTCGAAGCATCCTCACTGGAGGAACTGGAGCGGTTGCAGCGCGCGGGAGAAGCTTTGATCCGGGGAGCCTGAAATGCCGGCAATGAACCTGCCTTACCTCATGCAAGCCGCCCTCATGGCCATAGTGCTGCTGTTTTCCGTCATAATCCATGAGGTGGCCCACGGGTACGTGGCCCTCCTGAACGGCGACCCTACCGCCAAAATGCTGGGCCGCATTACTTTAAATCCGGCGCCCCACATCGACCTCATCGGCACCATCATTCTGCCTCTGCTGCTCCTGATCTCCCAATCCGGCATTATCTTCGGCTGGGCCAAGCCGGTGCCGGTCAACCCCCTTAACTATCGCAACTACCGCTGGGGAGAGTTCGCGGTGAGCGCCGCTGGTCCCGTGAGCAACCTGGTCCTGGCCGCACTCTTTTCCGTCTTGGTGCGTATGGGGTTCGACAACCCGGGTCTTATGCAGATGGCCTACTTTGGCGTGAGCATCAACATCTTTCTGGCCCTGTTCAACCTGATCCCCATTCCGCCTCTGGACGGCTCCCATATCCTGGCTCTCTTCCTGCCTCGGGAACTGGCCCGAATGTATGACTACCTGCAACCGGTGGGGTTCATCCTCATTCTGATCCTGTTTTACACGGGGATCATGGGGTATATCCTCATGCCGGTATATCGCCAAATTGCCTCAATGCTGCTGGGATAAGTTCAAGGTTCAAGATTTAGAGAAAAAAAGAAGGCCCCATAGCCGCCAGATGCCGATGTAAAAGCCACTGCCTATATCTGCCAAGAATTATTATTTAATTGACTTTTGTTCATAAATTCTGTCTTGCGCAGAAGAGATTTAAAGTTATACAATTAAAAAGGTACAAGAGGATTCATAAATCCTCCTGCCGATTTCTCTGATTACCTTCACGAGGAGTTCTTGATATGGATAAATGTCCTCATGGAGCCGATCCCAAGTCCTGCGGCGAAGACCCCAAGTCTTGCGAGGGCTGTGATCCGGCTCATCATGCCCAAGCTAAAGACCAGGAAGAGCGGGAACTGGCCCGGGCTCTGAAGCAGATTCGTCATAAACTGGTGGTGATGAGCGGCAAGGGCGGCGTAGGCAAAAGCAGCGTCGCGGTCAGCCTGGCCCTATCCCTGGCCCGCCGGGGCAAAAAGGTGGGGTTGATGGATGTGGACCTCCATGGCCCCAACGTCCTGAGGATGCTGGGCTTGAAGCAGCCTCTGGATTTGACCCACGCCCAGTTTGCCTTGCCCCCGGACCTCTTTGACAATCTCCGGGTCATCTCCATCGAGGTCCTGATGCGGGACCGGGACATGGCGGTGATCTGGCGGGGCCCTTTGAAGCACCAGCTTATCCGCCAGTTTATCAGCGAAGTGCAGTGGGGCGACCTGGATTATCTGGTGGTGGATTCGCCTCCAGGTACCGGGGATGAGCCTATGAGCGTGGCCCAGACCATCCCCGATGCCCAGGCCGTCATCATCACCACCCCCCAGGAGATTTCCCTGGCGGATGTGCGGAAGTCCCTAAATTTCTGTGAAAAAATCAATATGAAAGTGGTGGGGATCGTGGAGAACATGAGCGGCTACGCCTGCCCCCACTGCGGGGAGAACCTTCCCTTGTTCAAAAGCGGCGGCGGCCTAAAAACCGCCCAGGCCGCCAAGGTTCCCTTCCTGGGGGCTCTGCCTTTCGATCCCCAGGTGGTGGAGGCCGCGGACCAGGGCCGGCTCCTGGAAGTTAAAGAGGCGGACAGCCCCTTTTTCCAGGCAATAAAGCCCATCGTGGAATACATCCTGGAGACCCTCCCCGCAACGGCGGCCCCCAGACGGGAACCCGGGGTTATGAAATTTGCTCTGCCGGTGGACGACGGCAAATTGAGCGATAAGTTCGGCCATGCTTCCCACTTCGCCATCTTCAAGGTCAAAGACGGCACAGTCGGCCCCAAGGAACTCTTGGCCAGTCCGCCCCACGAACCCGGGGGCATCCCCGAATGGTTGGACGACTTAGGCGTAACCCATGTCATCGCCGGGACTCTGGGTGAGAAGGCCCAGGGATTGTTGAGCAAAAAAGGCATCGAAGTGGTGGCTGGCGCTCCCCTGGAAGCTCCAGAAGCATTGGTCGAGAAGTATCTCAACAAGACCCTGGCCACCAGTCCCCGGGAACATCCGGGCGCCTGCGGTCAGTGTTCCACGCCCTGAAGGCCAAAAGTAGCCCAGACTAAGCTTGAACTGATCGTCACCGGGGGAAAAGGGAGTCAGCCTTTTCCCCCTTTCTGTTTAAAGGGTTGCCGCCCTCTGCCTTCCATACTCTTCCAGTTGCAGTCTCTTGACAACATTTGATAGCAGAGACCGGATATGTTTAAACCGGCTTGGGCAAAGCCGCGGCGATGGCGGAAATCGCCTGCAACAAGGGATCGGGAAGAATGCCCAGCCACAGAATCGCCGCCAGGATCAACGCGCCGGCCAAACCGATGCCCGGGTCCACGCCGGGGACGGGGATCCCCGGCCCTCTTTCGTGCATATAGAGGTGGATCACAAAATTAATATAGTAGTAAACGGAAATTATTGCAGTGAGCATTCCCAGCACCGCCAGGGTGATGAAATTGGCGTTCAGCACCGCTCGGAAGAGCACTAATTTCCCCATGAAACCCGCGGTGGGGGGCAGCCCCAGCAAAGAGATGAGGCAGACGGCCAGGATAGCGGCGCGCCAGGGGTGCGTATAGCCCAGACCCTGGTAATCCGAAAGCTCCTCCAGGTGGGTGTCCCCCCCGGAAAAGCTGCCGATAAGCCCGAAGGCCCCCAAATCCATGATGGCATAGACCGCCAGGTAAAACATTATTGCGGGCAGGCCGCCGTCCTTGACGGCCACCAGGGTCATGAACAGGTAACCCATCTGGGCGATGGAGGAATAGGCCAGGAGCCGCTTGACTTTGGTTTGATAAAGCGCGGTGAGGTTGCCCACGGCCATGGTCAAGAGCGCCAGGACCCACAGAACCGGCCAGGCGTAGTCCCAGACCAAGGGCGCCGCCAGCCATGCAAAGCGTAATAACGCCGCAAACAGGGCCACCTTGGAGCCGGTGGATAAAAACGCGGTGATGGGGGCCGGGGATCCCTGGTAGACGTCGGGGGTCCAGAGGTGAAAGGGCACCAGGGAGATTTTGAACCCCATACCCGTCAATACCAGGGCCAGGGCCAGAAGGATGACCGACAACTGCTCGGGGTAGGACTGGGCCGCGGCCAGGGACGCCGCGATCTGGAGGGTCCCGGTCATGGCATAGAGGAGCGCCAGGCCGAAGGTCAGGAAGGCGGAGGCCACCGCGCCCATGATGAAATATTTCAGGGCCGCCTCATTGCCGTAAGGTTCGCCCTTGTTAATGGCGATGAGGACATAGAGGGACAGGGACAGAAGTTCCAACCCCAAAAAGAAGATCACCCAGTTGGCGCTGGACACCACCAGCACCATCCCCAGGACGGCAAAAATCAGCAGGGCGTACAATTCATCCCCGGAGAAGCCACGAATCAGGCTGTATTGGCGCATGAAGAGCAGAGTGATGAGGGTGATGAAGATCAGGAGCAGGGAAAAGAAGCGGGAGTAGCCGTCCAGATCCAACATGCCTTCGAAGCCAGGGTTGGAATATGGCAGAAGGAAAACCACCCCCGCGGCCAGGGCGGTGAGCAGGGCCAGGGCAAAGAGCAGACTTTGCGGCCGCCCTTGCCAAAAGGCGCCGACCAGGAAGATGAGGGTGCCCCCGCCCGCGAGGCTCAGGAAGGGTAGGAGGCTAATCCAGTCGGTGGCCATGATTTTATTGTGCCCTTAAAGAGTTTGACATAACTTAATCACATGAGCTTCTTGCAAAATTCTCCTTATTTGTCATTCTGAGGGAGCGCAAGCGACCGAAGAATCTCAATAAGGTCAGTAACATAAGAGATCGTTCGCTGCGCTCAGGACGACAAAACGCCTTTTTGCAAGCTCACATGTGGATTTTTAAATCTCCCTAAATCCCCCATTTACAAATGGAGACTGTTCAAAGGATTCCGCTAAGTTCCCACCTTTATTAGGGGGGGGTTAAGGGGATTCTGATTTTTATCGCATAACGATATGGAAAGATTTTAACCATCGCCCTAACCTTTGAGCTTTTTGGCAATTTCCGCCACCCGGCGCCCCAGGGCCTTGGCGATCTCCAGGTCTTCCGGGGTGGGGTTAAGCTCGTTGCGTCCCCCGGCTATGGTGGTGGCGGCATACGGAGTGCCGCCCCGGCCTTCGGTGTGGAACATACCAGGCGTGGAATAGGGCACGCCCACGATGAGAAAACCCAGATGCAGCAGAGGGGCCATCATGGTCATGGCCGTGGTCTCCTGGCCGCCGTGGGTGGTGGCTGTGGAAACTAGAATTCCTGCAGGTTTGTCCTCCAACGCCCCGGAGAGCCACAGATCGATGGTTTGATCAAAGTACTGTTTCATCTGGGCGCACATGTTGCCATAGCGGGTCGGGGTGCCGAAGATGACGCCGTCCGCGTCCCGCAGGTCATCCATGGTAGCGATGGGGATGTCCTGCTGTTGGGCCAGAACTTCCTGGGCATGCTTGCTGCCCTGCAACTTGGGGAGGTTGTAATCCAGGTCCTGGACCCGGCGCAGGACCACTTCGACACCGGTCACTGCCTGGGCCCCTTCCGCTGCGGCCCGCGCCATTTTCAGGACGTGTCCGTACATGGAGTAATAGACGATCAGGATTTTCATGGTGTTTTCCCTTTATGAAATGAGTTGATGGTTTGGCTCGTCCCCAACTTGCACTTGGAAACGAACTGGGGCCCAAGGGCCCAAGCTCAGCCTGAAAACATCATCCCGTCCCCAAACACAGCCTGGGAACGAGTGTAAACCGTTATCCCCCTGTCGCCAGCACGCTGAATTGGGCCAACAAGTGTTGGACGGGCTGGTCCAGGATACGCAAGACCGGCCCGGGATGTAAACCTATGAATAGGATGGGAAGGGCTAGGACCGCCAGGATAAGCCCTTCCCGGAAGCAGAGATCGGCGATAACCTCGTTTTTCCGGGGTTGGCCGCAGACTGCGTCCTGGACCATCCTCAGGATATAGACCACGGCCAGAACCAGGCCGGTGAAACTCAAGATGCCGATTATCGGTTTGGCCTGGAAGGTGCCGATAATGACCAGAATCTCTCCTACGAAATTATTCAACCCCGGCAGACCCAGGGAAGCCATGGCAAAGAACAGGAAAAATCCGCTGAAAACAGGTATTTTGCTCCAGAGGCCACCCATGTCCTCGAACTTCCGGGAGTGAATGCGTTCATCCAGCATGCCCACCATGATGAACAGGGCGGTGGTGGAGAGCCCATGGTTGATCATTTGCAGGATGGAGCCGGTCAGGGTCATCATATTCCAAACCGCCAGGCCCACAACCATGAGGCCCATGTGGCCGATGCTGGAATAGGCCACCAGGCGTTTCATATCGGTTTGGGCCAGGGCCACCCACGAGGCGTAGAACATGCCGACTAAGCCCAGGCCGATTAGGACCGGGATGGAGCCCCGGGCGGCCTCGGGAAAGAGAGGAAAGCCGAACCGGAAGAGGGCGTAAAACCCCGCCTTCAGCAGCAGACCGGCCAGGTCCAGGCTCCCCGCAGTGGGGGCATGGGTATGAGTATCCGGCAGCCAGGTATGGAAGGGGATTACGGGGATCTTGATGGCAAAGGCTAACAAAAAGGCGGCATAGATCCAGGCTTGAGCAGCAGCGCTCAAATGGGTCTGCATCAGTTGGGCGTAAGCGAAGGTGTAAACCCCGGTTTGGGCCCCGTGGATTAGGTAAAGAGTGATCAGGGCCACCAGCATCAAGAGGCTGCCGCAAAAGGTGAACAGGGCGAACTTGACGGCGGCCTGGACCCGCTTTTCGTGCCCCCAGATGCCCACCAGGAAGAACATGGGAATGATCTGGACTTCCCAGAACAGGTAAAAGAGCAGCAGGTCGGTGGCCAAAAAGAGGCCCATGACGCCGGTTTCCAAAAATAATAAATAGAAGTGGAAAGCCCCGATCTTGGTGGTGACGGACCGCCAGGAGATGAGGACGCAGAGGACGTTGATAAAGGCCGTGAGAAGTATGAGCAGGAAGCTGATGCCGTCCAGCCCCAGGCTGTAGCGGACGCCCAGGCTGGGGATCCAGGGGTAATCCTCCACCAGGAGCCAGGCACCGGTGGGCCCGGCCTGGTACTGGAGGTGGGCAAACGCCAGGGAGAGCACCATCCCCAGTTCCATCATGGTAACGCTAAGGGCCAAAGACCGGCACCAAAAGGGACGGCCGCCGGTGGCCAGAGTGAGCAACCCGCCCAGCAGAGGCAAGAAGATAATGCTCGTCAGGATGGGGAAATCGGTCATTAAGGCACCCGGCCTACCAGTTCCAACTCATGGCTAAAACCATGAAAATCACGGTTAGTCCCAAAAACAGCATGGTCAAATAGGTGGACAGCCTTCCGGTGGTCCATAAACCCATGAAACCGGAAAAGGCCTTGAAGCCGCCCGCGGCCTTCTCGAAACCGGCGTCCACGCCTCTTTCATCTACGTTCTGCCACAAGATGTCTGCAAGCCGCTCATAGGGCCGGACAAAAACCCTGAGATAGAGCCGATCCAGGTAGAAGGCGTTAAAGAGTGGGTCCTGGAAGGCACCCCACAAGTCGGGCCGGGGCTGCCGGAAAACCGCATACGTCAGCCACAAGGTCAGGAGCACCAGGAGCGCGCCGGTCAGCCCCAGACCCCAGGAAACCACGGAAGAGGCCCCGAGGTCCGGACGGGCGCCGGGCACCGAGGCCAGAAAGTTGGCCAGCCAGTTTTTCCCTGGGCCGAAGGGCAGATTGAGGAGACCGTCGCCAAGGGCCAGGATGGCCAGGGGCCATAACACCCAGACCATGAGCCGGGGGACGGTTTTGACGGACTCGGCTGTGCGGCCGTCGGGACGTGCCAGGAAGGCCGCAAAGAACATGCGAAAGGTGTAGAGCACCGTCAACGCGGCCCCCAGGAGCCCCGTGGCCCAAAACACCTTATAGATGGGCTGGGGATGGAGGAAGGCGGCTTCCAGAATCCGGTCCTTGCTGAAAAAACCGCCGATCATGGGGAAGGCCGCCAGCGACAGGGCCCCGATCAAAAACGGCCAATAGACCTGGGGCATCAGGCGGCGCAGGTTGCCCATCTTAAAAATAGAGTGTTCCTCATCCAGGGCCTGGATGATGATGCCCGCCCCCAAGAACAGCAGGGATTTGAAAAAGGCGTGGGACAGGAGGTGGAACATGCTGCCGATAATATCCCCGGCCCCCACCGCCAGGATCATGTAGCCCACCTGGCTGATGGTGGAGTAAGCCAAGACCTTCTTGATGTCGATTTGGGCCAGCGCGGCAAAAGATGAATAGAGGAGGGTCACCGCGCCTACCGCGGCGATGATGAGCATGGCGCTGGCCGACATCTGCACCACCGGAAAGAGCCGTATGAGGAGATAGACGCCGGCGGTGACCATGGTGGCGGCGTGAATCAGGGCGGAAACCGGGGTGGGACCGGCCATGGCGTCGGGCAGCCATACTGTTAACGGCAACTGGGCCGATTTGCCTACGGCCGCCCATAGGAGCAGCAAGGCCAGGGCGGTGGCCATGGCGTTGCTCAGGGTGGCGGCCTGGGCGTTGATGGACATGATGGATAAGGTCTGAAAAAGAAAAAAAAGCAGGGCCAGGGCCACCCCGAAGGCCACATCCCCGATGCGGGTCAGAATGAAGGCCTTGCGGCCGGCGTTGGCATAGTCCACGTTGGTGTACCAGAAGCCGATGAGCCCGTAGGAACAGAATCCCACCCCTTCCCAGCCCAGGTAAACGAAAAGAAGATTATCCGCCAGGGCGATGACCAACATGGAAAAGACGAAGAGGTTCAGATAGCAGAAGTAGCGGACGTAATCGGCGTCCTCCCGCATGAAGGCCACGGAATAGATATGGATGAGGCTGGAGACAAAGGTGACCATGAGGACCATGATCGCGGCCAGGGGATTGAAATAGACGTCCATGGCGGTGGCAAAGGTCCCCACTTGAATCCACTGGAAAAAGGTGATATGGAGCGTGTCTCCCCAGCCCAATACAAAGGCGATAACCGCCATCACCAAAGCTCCCAGGACACCTAAGCAGGCGATGGCTTCGGAGACCCGCCGGGGCAGCAACCGGCCCACCAGGGCGTTGATGATGCCCCCCGCCAGGGGAAAGGCCAGCAGGAGCAAAAGAACGGTGGTCATGTTAACCCTTCATGAGGTTGTAACGGTCCGCATCCACCGTGCCGGTGCGCCGCTGGGAATAGACGATCAGGGCCAACCCCACGGCCACCTCGCTGGCTGCCACGGCCATGATGAAGAGGACGAAGGCCTGGCCGTCCAGGTGCTGCCAGCGCATGGCGGCCCCGATGAAGGCCAGGCCTGCGGCGCTGAGCATAACTTCCACCCCGATCAGGATCATGATGAGGTTGCGGCGGGCGATGGCGCAGCCGGCCCCCAGCAAAAACAGGATCACCGCCAGGATGAGCACGTGGCTGTAAGGTACGAGTTCCACCATGGTTCAGCCTCCGGTTTTCTCGCCCCGGCCCAGGTATAAGCCGCCCACCAGGGCCACGAACAACAGGAAAGAAGCAATCTCCACCCCCAGCCAGTATTTTTGGAAAATAAAGCGGCCAAAATCCAAAGGCGAGGCCATTACTAGAGGTAGAACCCGGTTGCTGCCCGATTCCAGGAGAATAAACACAAACATGACAATGAAGGAGATTCCGCCCAGGGCCAGGGCCGGAAACCAACGCCGCAAAAAGGGCCATAGGGTGGCGTCGTCTGTTTTGATTTCCAGCATCATGACGATGAACAGGAAGAGCACCATGATGGCCCCGGCATAAATGACCACCTCCAGGATCGCCAGGAAGGGCGCTCCCAACAGATAGAACAGCAGGGCGGTGGCGATGAACGAACCCACCAGATAGACAATGGCGTGCATGACGTTGCGGCGGGTGATGGCCATAATGGTAAAGGCCACGATGATTGCGGCAAGTATGTAGAAAATAACGGCATAAAGGTTCATGGCAAGGTCCTGTACATCTTCAGGGGAGATTGCTCCTGAGGTTTACCGGCTTGGCTTCGCCGACGTGGGTGCCCTTGGCTCCCACCATGGCCACCCCGGCATGGCGGTAAAAATTGTAGTCGGGATGTTTGCCGCCGTGATTCACCAGCAAATCGCGCTTTTCCGCCACCAGGTTCAGGAGGTCCCGTTCACAAAATTCGAAATGAGGGGTCAGTTGGATGGCCAGCGTGGGGCAGGCCTCTTCGCACAGGCCGCAATAAATGCAGCGGGCGAAGTTGATGCGAAACCACCTGGCCCAGCGGCGGCCGTCGGCCCGTTCCTCGCCTTCCATGGAAATGCAGGACACCGGGCAGACCGCGGCACAGAGATAGCAGGAAACGCAGCGTTCCTCGCCTTCCGGGTCCCGGGTGAGGATGATCCGGGCCCGTGTGCGCTCCGGCAGGGGCCGCTTGTATTCCGGGTACTCTTCGGTGACGGGACGGCGGAAAAGGTGCCGAAGCACAACGGCAAAGGCATCCCACAGCCCGGCCGCGGCCCGTCCGCTTTTCTGCAACCAGTTGAACTTCTCGGCCATCTTTTTGATTCCTGTCGCCTTGCCTCGTTCCCAAGTTGCACTTGGGAACGCTTTATTGGAGCCAAGCTGGGCTTGGCATCCATTGTCATTCCCAAGTTTAACTTGGGAATGAGTTGATAAAGCCATGGAAACCAGGCGCAAAGGCCCGACTACCGGTTATTTTCGGATAAATATAATCAAATAGTTGTAAGGCCCTAATTTTGCCGCCTTTTGCCGCTTAAAGCCATAGGGGGAAACCAGATTTTCCACTTCCTCCGGGTCCAGCCGGATATGCCGGGGAGGGCCCGGGGGGCCGTCGATCTTGTCGAATTCCACAATGGCAAGACAACCGCCGGGCTTGAGCACCCGGGCCAATTCATTCAGGGCGACGGCGTCCGTCCCGGCTTCCACCAGGTCATGGAGCACGGTGGCCATAAAGGCCACATCCACGCTGTGGTCTGTCAAAGGGACCTTTCCCGCCGAAGATACCATGGCCTTGATGTTGGTTCGTCCTGCTTTGGCAGCCCTTTCTTTTAGGGCGGCAATCCCTTCTTCCCATAAATCCACGGCGTAAATTACACCGGTAGGTCCGATAATTTCTGCCGCGGCCAGGGCGTAATTGCCAGCCCCGCAGCCCAAATCGAGGAAAGTCGTTTCCGAAGGTAGATTTAGTTCGCTCCAGAGGGCTTCAGGATTAATCAGGTCAAAGCTGCTTTTTCCCGCGCCCGGGGGTTTGTGGGGGTCACTATGATTTGCCATTTTGCCTCTATCTTTTCTGTAAGGAGGTCCTGGTGTAGCATCCCGGGTAAAAATTGCACAAACCACCTGTTTTTTCCCTTCCCCTTGATGGGGGAGGGTCAGGGTGGAGGTGAACCTGACTGATTTCGTTGCCTTTCCCCCTCCCCCCAACCCCCTCCCACCAGGCGAGGGGGAGTTTAAAGGCCTGGCTTTTCGAAATGTCTTTGCGGAACACAATACCAGGTGTCCTTTATCCGGGGAGGGCAAATAGGTGCGCCTTCCGGATCATAACTTAAATCCCAAGGCCAGCATAACCCCACCGGTGATAATGATGTTGAGCAGGGCCACCGGAATCAGGAATTTCCAGCCCAGGTGCATGAGCTGATCATAGCGCAACCGCCCCAGGGTGCCCCGAATCCAGATAATCACAAAGACTACAAATGCGATCTTGAGCAACAACCACAACAGCGGCGGCAGGAACGGCCCCCGCCAGCCCCCCAGGAAAAAGACCGAGACCAGGGCCCCCAGGGTCACCATGGTGACGTACTCACCCAGAAAATAGAGGCCGAAGCGCATGCCGCTGTATTCCATGTGGTAGCCGGCGATGAGCTCATGTTCCGCCTCCGGGATATCGAAGGGAATGCGCTTCATTTCGGCTACCGAACTCATGAAAAAAATGATGAAGGCTAGGGGCTGAAACACGATAAAGGGGCAGCGGGCCTGGGCGTTGACGATGTCCACCAGGCTGAAGGACCGGGCCATCATGACGATGGGGACCAGGGACAGCCCCAGGGCCAATTCGTAGCTGATCATCTGGGCCGCGCCCCGGATGGCCCCCAGGAGACTGTACTTGGAGTGGGAGGCCCAGCCGCCCAGGGCCACGCCGTAGACCGCCAGGGAGGACAGGGCGTAAACATAAAGCAGGCCGACGTTGAGGTCCACCACCACCCCGGGGATGGGATGGCCTCGAATCGTCCACCCAGGGGCAAAGGGCACTACGGCAAAGATGAGGATGGCAGTGCCGGCCACCACCACCGGAGCGTAGAGAAAGATAAACCGGTCTGCGCCCGCGGGGATGAGGTCTTCTTTGGTGAGGAGCTTGACGGCGTCAGCCAGGGGTTGCAAAAGTCCTAAAGGACCGGCCCGGTTGGGACCCAGGCGAATCTGGAGGAATCCCAGGAGCCGGCGTTCCACGTAAATCAGGTAAGCCGCCAACAGCAGCAGGGCCACCAGCACCACCAGCAATTTCACGATCAATAAGCCGATTCCGGCAACCCAGAGGCTCATGGGGTCATCCCTGTACCTTGTTGATGTGGTGGTGGGCCAGGTAAACCGGGGTCTCAAAGAGCTTGCGCCAATCCAGTCGGCGGTGCCGGGGCAGCACCACCACCCCGGGGGCCATGGCTGGCGTTAGCTTGACCTTGACTGCCAGAGACCCTTTGGGGAGGTGGACGGCGGCCTGGTCATCATCCCGCAGCCCCGATTTTTCGGCATCTTCGGGATGCATAAAGAGGACCGGAGTGGCTTCCGCCTGCCGGAGGATATCTGAATAGCCGGCCAGTTCTTCGGTGCCGAAGGTCGCCTCCACCAGCAGGAGTTCCACCTTATCGGGAGGCGGTGCTTCCGGCGGCGCCAAAACTGAAGCAAAATCTTGCGCAGGCTGCGCCTCCGGGAGCAGCCGCAGCCCTTCCGGATGCTGTGCTAAGGACTTCATGCGCCCAAAAACCGGGTTATGCCGGGCCAGCCAGGTCCAGAGGTCCACAGAATCAAAGACTTTGAGTCCGGAGGTGGCCTGAGTCAGTTCTTGAAAAATCTCCGCCGGGGTGCGGGGGTCGCTGCCGGGGACATAATTGATAAAAGTCCGGGGCGGATGCAGATCGGGGCTGATGAGGGTGATGGGCGTCCCCCCGAAGTGCACCGGCGGCGCGGTTTGCGCCCGGCCCTCCTGGTTGACGAAGCAGCTCCCAGTCCGTTCGAACAGAGGGCGGGTGGGCAGCAGCACGTGGGCCCGGCTTACTGTGGGCGAAGGCAGATAGTCCAGGACCACCAGGAGTTCGAGTCTTTCCAGGGCCCAGGCCAGCCGCTCCTCATCGTAAAAGCTCCAGAAGGGGTCGTTCTCCACCAGGACCAGGGCCTTGATCTCCCCCCGGTCAATGGCTTCCACAATCTGGGGGCCGCTTAGGACCGGTTGCCCTGGACCCAGGGGCTCCCCCGGCGCGGCCGGCCCCCAAGGCCACCAGGCGTTGGGTTGTTCACCGGCTTCAGGCTGGTCTGGCGCAGACATGAGCCCGGCGCCGAAGGCATTGGCCCCGGGCAACAGATAAAATAATCCCGCCGCCTTCCCGACGGCCTGCAGGAGCAGAACCAGGTCTGCGGACACGCCGGGTGTGGTCTCCCGGACAATATCGGTGCCGCAGACCACCACGGGCTCCCGGCTCTTTTGCAGGGCCTCAGCCAGGACCGCAAGTCGGGAAGCCGTTCTGGGGTCTCCGGGATACCGGCCGGGGAGGGCGTCATAGAATTTGCGGGCCGGCTCCGGCAACCCTGCTCCCTGTTCGGCAGTCAAGGCCCCTTTGGCCAGGACCCCCAGCGCAGCGTCGAGATAACCGGGGGGAACCGCCAGATGTTCAAACTCACAGGTGAGGGAAACCGGCCTGGGGTCCAGGACCGCGATTTGTGCTCCCCGGCGCCGGGCCTGGCGCAGCGCCAGGGCCAGCATGGGGGCCTCATTCACCGGGTCCGCCCCTGCCGCCAGAACGAAATCCGCGTCCTCGATCTGGCGCATGGAGACCGCCACCCGTTCATCTAAGCGTTCTACCGCGGTTTTAGCCTTGCGCTCCAGGGCCGGGTCCCAGAAAAATTGAGGGTCCCGCCAGCCTCGGGTGCGGCAAAAGAGCTTAAGGGCCCCCTGGGTTTCCAGGCTGCTGCGGGTCCCACCCACGCAGGCCACCGCGCCGGGACCGTATTTGCGGCTGATTTCGGCCAGCCCCTGGGCCGCCGCCTGGATGGCCTCCTTCCAGGGAACTTCCCGGCCCTTTACGCATGCCTGGCGGGGGCGGTCCGGGCGGTTGGCATAATAAAAACCGTAGCGGCCCCGGTCACAGATGAAATAGCCGTTCACGGCCTCATGCAACCGGGCTTCCAGGCGCACCATTTCCCGGTATTGGGCGCTCCCCACGGTGTTGCACCCCAGGGAGCAATGGAGGCACAGCGATGGCCCCCGCTCAAAATTCCACCGCCGCCCTTTGTATCGGGAGGGTTTATCGGTATAGACCCCGGTGGGGCAGACATCGATGAGATTGCCGGCAAAGGGGCTTTCCAGGGGGCCGTCGCTGAACCGCCCAAAGTAAGTGCGGCGGCCGATCTGGAGCGCCCCCAGGTCCCGGCCGCCGGCAAATTCCTGGTAGTAGCGGCGGCAGCGCCAGCACTGGATGCAGCGGTTCATTTCGTGCTGGACGAACAGACCCAGGTCTTGGTCCTGGTAGGTACGCTTAAGGCCCAGGAAGCGCCTGATGCCATGGCCGCCGGAGACGGTTTCGTCCTGCAGGAGGCAATGCCCCCCTTCGTCGCATACCGGACAGTCCAGGGGGTGGTCCATCATCAGCCACTCGATGACATATTTCCGGTAATCCACCGCCTCTGGGTGGGTAGTGGAGACCACCATGCCGTCTTCGGCTTCCACCATGCAGCTCATCTCAATCCCTTTGACCCGTCCCTCCAGGAATTTGACGGCGCAGACCCGGCAGGCGCCCACGGAGCCCAACGCCGGATGGTAGCAGAACCGGGGAACCATGATTCCCAGGCGCTCCGCGGCCTCCAGCACGTTGGTGCCCTTGGGGACCTCGATTTCCCGGCCGTCGATGATGAGTTTCGGCAATGGCGGACCTTGTTTAAATTTATCCATGGGCGGGCCTCCGCCCGCCATCATTACTATCAGGCTAAACTTTAAATAAAGACACGTGTCTTACCCCCGGCGATGAAAAATCCCCCCGCCCCCCCTTTTTCAAAGGGGGATTTAAGGGGATTTTCTTTTTCGGCTTTCACGATAAATCCTGGGGCTACCAATACCATTATCCTCACTTAAACGGGCATTTCTTCTGGCTGATGTGCTCCCGCACTTCGTCTTCGAAGTACTGCAACATACCTTTAACCGGCTCCGCCGCGCCGGGGGCGAAGGCGCAGTAAGCCTTGCCCAGGTGTCCGGTCATTTCCCGGAGCATGGGGATGAATTCTTCTTTGCCCTCGCCATTTTCCAGGCGCTGAAGCAGATCCTGGATATACGGTATCCCCTGACGGCAGGGGGTACAGAAACCGCAGGATTCCCGGGCGAAATAATTAATCAGGTTCAGGGTGGCGCCCAGGATGCAGGTCTTCTGGTCAAAAACCATGATGGCGCCGGTGCCGAAGCGGTGCCCCACCGCTTTCAATGACTCGATGTCCATGGCCACGTCCATGAACTTGGGAGGCATAAAGCTGGTGGAAGCTCCTCCGGGGATGAAGGCCTTGAATTCGGAACCGGGCAGCATACCCCCGGCCACCTCCTCCAGGATCTCCCGGAAAGGAATGCCCATGGGGAGTTCATAGCAGCCGGGCTTATTGACTTTGCCGCTGATGCAATAGAGTTTGTTGCCGTCCCCGGTTTCGGTGCGGGCCAGCTTCTTGAACCAGGGGCCGCCGTTGCGGATAATCAGCGGCACACAGGCCAGGGTTTCGGCATTATTGACGATGGTGGGCCGGTCCCAGAGGCCGGAGTCGGTCATGTGGGCGGTCTTATCGGGATGGGGCCTTTTGCCCATGATGGCCTGGACCTGGGCCGTGGCCTCGCCGCAGATGTAGCGGCCGGCGCTGCGGTGCACTGCAATGTCAAAGGAAAATTCGCTGCCCAGGATGTTTCTTCCCAAAAGCCCCGCCTCCCGGGCCACTTTCAGTTCCCGTTCGATGAGCTCGGCATCAATTTCATAGGTGGGCCGGATGAAATAGAAGGCCTTTTGAGCCTTGATGGCGTAGCCGGCCAGGATGATGCCCTCGATGACCAGATGGGGATTGATGTTGACCAGATAACGGTCCTTGAAGGTGCCCGGCTCCATTTCATCGGTATTGGCGGAGATGTACCGGGGATGGGGGGCGTCTTCCCGGACAAAGCTCCATTTGCGCCAGGTGGGGAAGCCGGCGCCGCCCCGGCCGGTCAGACCGGATTCTTTGAGGATTTCGATGAGGTCTTTGGGGGTATATTTCCGCACCGCGTCGGTCAGGCCCTGATAGCCGCCGCCGGCGCGATAGTCCTCCAGGCTGGCGGGACAGGTTATCGGGCAATCTTTTAAGAGCGCTTGCTCGTACATGCAGTCACCGGCATACGATGAGGTCACATTGATCAGTCTTCAATTGCTCCAGAATTTCGTCGATCCGTTGCGGGTTGAGGTTGCCGAAAAACCGGCCGTTGACCACCATGGCCGGGGCCTGGTCGCAGTAGCCGATACAGGCGGTGGGCAGCACGGTGAACATGCCGTCGGCGGAGACCTCTCCGACGCAGACCTCCAGTTTCCGGCACATATAGTCGAACAGCGACCCCTCGTGGAACATCCAGCAGACCACGCCGTCACAGACATGGAGGACAAACCGGCCCACGGGCTCCCGGTAAATGAAATCATAAAAAGTGGCCAGCTCCTCCAACTCCAGGGGAGTCATCCCCAACAAGGCTGCGGCTTCATGTACGCCTTCGTCAGTGAGATAACCATAATGCCGCTGAATCTCGTACATGACATTAATGGCCTGTTCCCGGGGGGACTCGGCTTCAGCGATCCGGCTTTTAAGCTGGCGGCGTAATTCGTCAGGGATCATAAGCCCTTACCGGTCAATGTCCGGCATGACGTAATCGATGGAACCGATAATGACGACCAAATCCGACAAGAGGTGGCCCACGGCCATGAGGGGCAGGGCCTGGACGTTGGCGAATCCCGGGGACCGGATACGCAGACGGTAGGCCATGCTGAGGCCGTCGCTCACCACGTAGAAACCCTGCTCCCCCCGGGGATGCTCCGTGGCGGCATAGGCTTCGCCCCGGGGAATCTTGGGTCCCCGGGTAACATTGATGAAATGGTGGATCAGGCTTTCAATGTCCTTTAAGGTGTCTTCTTTCCGGGGGACCGCGTAGCGATAGTCGTCGGTGATGTAGCGCCCCGGAGGCATCCGGTCAGCCGCCTGCCGGATTATCCTGAGACTCTGGCGCATCTCCGCCACCCGCACCTGGTAACGGGCATAGGTGTCGCCCTCGCTGGCCGTGGGGATGTCAAACTCAAAGGCTTCATAGGCCGAATAGGGGAACTTTTTTCGCAAGTCCCATTCCAGGCCGCAGGCCCGGAGGTTAACCCCCGTCACTCCCCAATCCATGGCGTCATCCAGGGAAAGATAACCAACACCCCGGGTCCGGGCCTCCCAAATGGGGTTGCGGGTGATGGCCTTTTCGAGCTCGTTAAGCTGCCGGGAGAAGCCTTTGATGAAGGCGTCCACCGGCTCTTTCCAGCCCTCCGGCAAATCCATGGCCACGCCCCCCAACCGGAACCAGGAGGGATGGAGCCGCCCCCCGGTGATCAACTCGACGATGTCCATGATTTTTTCCCGTTCCGCAAAGGCGTAGAAAGTGGGGGAGATGGCGCCCGTATCCACGGTGTGGGTGGAGAACCACACCAGGTGGTTCGCCAGGCGGAAAAACTCGGTGAGCATCACCCGGATGAACTGGGCCCGGTCCGGGACCTTGATGCCCGCCAGGGTTTCCACGGCGTGGAGGTAGCTCAGGTTGTTGGCCACACCGGTCAGATAATCGGCCCGGTCGGTATAGGGGATGAACTGGTGCCAGGACTGGCGCTCGCCGATTTTTTCCACGGCCCGGTGGTGGTAGCCGATATCGGTGTCCATGGCGGTGATTTCCTCGCCGTGGAGGGCCAGGATAAACCGGATGAGCCCGTGGGTGCTGGTGTGATGGGGACCGACGTTGAGAATCAGCTCTTTTTCCCCTACCCGCCCCGCCATATATTTGCCGGCGTCCAGGGGCTGGTATTTCCGGGCCTCCGCCTGGGTATAAGGGGGCATCCGGGTGGCCCGGTCCGGGTAGCTCTTCCGCAGGGGGTGGCCCTCCCAGTCGTGGGGCATGAGGAGCCGCCAGAGCCGGGGGTGGCCATCGAAGCGGATGCCGAACATATCAAAGCATTCCCGTTCGTACCAGTTGGCCGAGGGCCAGATATCGGTAATGCTGCCGGTGACGGGACTTTCTCCGTGCAGGGGCACCTTCAACCGCAGCCGGGAGGGGGGGGCGAAGGAGAGAAGCTGGTAGACCAGGGTATAATCCGGGTAAGCCTGCCGCTCCTGCCGAGCGGATTCATCCACCGCGGTGAGGTCATCCAGGCGGCGGAACCGGGGAGACGCCTCGGTCTTGAGAAACCGCAGCACCTCTTTGACCCGGTCCGGGGCCACCTGGAAGGTGGGCATGTCCGAGGTTTCGGCTGCAGGGGTAACCGCATCACCGAATCTCTCCTGGAGCGTCTGGGCGAGAGATTTGTCTGTCTCAGTCAGTTCCATGCGGGCCGGGGGCGGGGTCCACATGAGTTCGGAGCGGCTCTCCCAAAACCACGGCGGGCTCACCGCAGTGCCCCGGGGGGGCGTGCCGTAATAGCCGGGTCCCCGGGGGTCCCGGGATTTGTTGACGCCGTCCACTGCCAGCGGTCTCTGGGTGCCCTGGGTGCCGCCGGCCAGGTGGAGAATCTTCCGGGTTGGCCGTTCGGATTTAACCTTTTCCTGGAGGAGCACCAGGCCCTGGAGCACCGCTTCGGGCCGGGGCGGACAGCCGGGAATGTAGATATCCACCGGCAATATCTGGTCCACACCCTGCACCACGCTGTAGCAGTCGTACATCCCACCGCAGTTGGCGCAGGACCCCATGGAGATCACCCACTTGGGTTCGGCCATCTGTTCGTAGAGCCGGAGCACCACCGGGGCGATTTTTTTAAAGACCGTGCCGGAGATGATCAGGAGGTCGGCCTGCCGGGGCGAGCCTCGCAGGACTTCCGCGCCGAACCGGGCCATATCATAGCGGGAGGTCAGCGCGGTGGATTCTTCGATAAAACAGCAGGAGAGCCCGAAAAACATGGGCCAGAAGCTGTAGGACCGAAACCAGTTGATCAGCCCGTCGATGCGGCCAAGGATCAGGTTTTCGGGCTTATCCGGCGGGGCGGGGCAGCGGCCCTCCAATCCAGACCTCCTTTTTTCCAGATATAGAAGAGGCTAAGGAGTAGAACGGTGATGAAAAAGGTGATCTGCAGCCAACCGCGCCAGCCCAAATCCTCCATGGCTACGGCCCAGGAATAGATGAAGGCGGCTTCCACGTCGAAGATGAGGAAAAAGACCGCCACCAGATAAAAGGGGACCGGGTAGCGAAAGCCAGGCCACCCGGTGGGAATCACTCCGCATTCATAAGGCCGGGCTTTTTCGGGATCTGGTTTTTTCTCCCCCAGCCAGCCGGTGAGAAACAGCAGGACCCCCAGCAAACCCAGAACGATGACGACATAGCAGCCAAAACTCAATAACTCCGGGGTCCAGGGGGATAACGCCGCGGAGGTTACCGGATGCATAGTCTACTTCTCCACAGGTCGGAATCGGACCTTGCTCACCGCCATGCCGAGCGCAAAAAGCCAAACCAATTTCTAAATCCGGGAATTGATCCCGGATAATGAAATCCTAAGACCCTTGACCACTCCTGTCAAGGTGGGATCCAAACGTGCTTTCCAAGAAGCCTCGGAAAGGATTGGGAAATTAACAGATTATGATTAGTCGCAGATATTATGCGGTTGAGACATTGACAAACCATCGACTATGGCCCCCTGGGGAGGCTGGTTGGCTACGATTCCCAGGGGTAAGCAGTCCTTGACAGACTTGGTGCGGTCCTTATTTTAATTAAAGAAAAGCATGGCAGACGCGGCAGTGTGGACAGGAGGCGGCCCCTGAACATCACTTCTCTCCAGATGGCCCGGATAAAGCTTTTTCTGGCCCTGTCCCGGACGCCCCACGGCCTGTTGGACCTGGCCACTCCGGCTTTGGCGGCCGTTCTCTGGCATGGCGGCCTGCCGCCTCCGGGGGTGACTGCCCTGGGTATTTTGACCATGTTCGCCGGTTATACCGCGGTGTATGCCTTAAACGATGTGGTGGACTACCGGGTGGATCGGGAGAAGCTGAAGGCGGCGACGGGACAGGCAAAAGCCGGATACCTCGACGCCCTGCTCATGCGCCACCCCATGGCCCAGGGAGAGCTGAGTTTCGGGGAAGGCCTCCTGTGGACTTTGGCCTGGGCGGTCGTGGCCCTGCTGGGCGCTTACCATCTCAATCCCGTGTGCGCCTATATTTTCCTGGCGGGATGTTTGCTGGAGACGGTATACTGCCTGCTATTGCGGGTTAGCCATTTGCGGACCCTGGTGAGCGGTCTGGTCAAAACCCTGGGCGGGGTGGCCGCGGTCTTTGCCGTGGACCCGCACCCTTCATCCTGGTTCCTGCTGCTCCTCATTCTGTGGCTGTTCTGTTGGGAGATTGGCGGGCAGAATATTCCCGCCGACTGGCATGATGTGGAGGAGGATCGCCACCTGGGCGCCCAAACCATAGTTGTGCGGTATGGCCCCGACCGGGCCGCCGCCCTGGTCCTGGGGACTTTGGCCTCCAGCGTGGTTTTAAGCGCAGTGCTGGTTCTGGTTTCTCCCCTTAAGTATTCGCCGGTCATGGTGGCCCTGGCGATGGCAGTGGGGATTTTTTTTCTGCTTCTCCCGGCCCTGGGGCTGTATCGCAGCAAAGAGCCGGAGCAGGCCGCGGCGCTGTTCAACCGGGCCAGTTACTATCCTTTGGCCATGTTAATCCTGACCCTGATCAATCTGATGGCATAATACTTGTTTCTGTTCACCCACTGGCTGAATTTTCCCGGGGAGTTGCATCAAACTGCGCACATCGAGATAGGACTGTCCTACGCGGTGCTGATCGTCGCCGGTGTGGCCTTTTTCTGGCGTTGGTCGAATCCCTTGGCTCTGCATGACCTCAATGGCCTCAATATTCTTTACTTTTTCCTGGTTCTGTCCCTGGCGCCGCTGGTGTCGGCCAACGGCTATTTCGGAGGCCTGGTTACTTTTCCCCTGGAGGAGGAAGCGAATCGAGGCTTATATAAACACCTGAAAGATAACTGCGAAGTCCACAGAAAGGATAACGCCTTTGGCAAGGAACTCTGACAAATCCCGGAAATTCACGCCCGCCGACCTGGCCGCCTGCACGGGGAAAGATGGCCGTCCAGTCTGCATTGCCTTCCAGGGCAAGGTTTACGACGTCAGCGGCAGCGCCTTATGGCAGGGGGGCCGGCACATGGGTCTGCATGACTCCGGGGCCGACCTTACCATAGAGTTTGCCGACGCTCCCCACGGCGAGGAAGTCTTCGCGCGGTATCCCCAGGTGGGGGTCATCAAGGAAGAGGAGGCCCCCGAGACCCCGGAAGCCCGGCAGTCGGCGGCCCGGGAGTTCTGGCGGCGGCAGGTGCAGCGGGTGCCTTTCATCCGCCGCCATCCCCATCCCATGGTGGTGCACTTTCCCATCGTTTTCATGATCTCCACCACGGGATTTACCTTGCTTTATCTTTTCACGGGGGTGAAATCCTTTGAGGTTACGGGATTTCACTGCCTGGGCGGCGGGGTGCTCTTCACCCCGGTGGCCATGGTCACCGGCTGGTTTACCTGGTGGCTGAACTATGAATCACGCCCCCTTAAGCCCGTAGTTATCAAGTTGATCCTGTCCCCTATCCTGTTGTTAGCGGGCGCGGGAGCCTGGGTCTGGCGTTTTCTGAACCCTGAAATTCTGGCCCAGTTGCGGGATTGGCCGTCCCTGGGCTACCTGGCCTTGATTTGCGCCCTAACCCCGCTGGTGGCCCTCATCGGAGGCTATGGGGCAGTATTGACCTTCCCGTTGCACCACAAATGAATCATCTTTGTGAACATGGAATATTGCCAAGCGCAGTTTCGTTATTATGTTTTGAAACAAGCAGTTAAACTGCGTCTGCAAATATTTGGGTAGCCGCGGGTTTAGCCTGCAGTTCCACAGGTTGAAAACCTGCGCCGCCAGATTCTCCAAGAAATTTGGTAGGAGGAAATCTGAAATGCCTGATACCGCGAAGTTGGACCACCTTAAGAAACTGGCCACTCTGATTCGCTACTATATACTCAACATGACCACCCAGGCCGGCTCCGGCCACCCCACTTCGTCCCTGTCGGCCACCGAACTCATGGCTGGCCTGATGTTCGGGGGCATTTTCAGATACGACCTCAACAACCCCAAGCACCCCAACAACGACCGGCTCATCTTTTCCAAGGGGCACGCCACGCCCCTGTTTTATTCCCTGTGGGCTGCAGCCGGCAAGCTGACCGAAGACGAAATCATGACCTACCGCCATTTCGGCAGCCCCCTGGAGGGGCACCCCACCATGACCTTCCGCTACACCGAAGCGGCCACCGGCTCCCTGGGGCAGGGCCTGTCCATCGGCCTGGGCATCGCTTTGAACGCCAAGTACCTGGATAAACTGCCCTACACTACCTACGTGCTCCTGGGGGACAGCGAAATGGCCGAGGGCTCCCAGTGGGAGACCATGCAGTTGGCGGCCCATTACAAGTTGGATAATCTGGTCGCGGTGCTGGACGTCAACCGGTTGGGGCAGCGGGGCGAAACCATGTATGGCTGGGACCTGATGGCTTATGAGGACCGGGTTGCCGCGTTCGGCTGGGAGACCATCATCGTCAACGATGGCCATGCCTTTCCCGAGGTTTTGGCGGCTTACGAAAAAGCCATGACGGTGACCGACAAGCCCATAATGATCATCGCCAAGACCATCAAGGGCAAGGGAGTCTCCTTCATAGAGAATATCAACGGCTGGCATGGAAAGCCCCTGAACCAGGAACAGTTGGAGAAGGCCTTGCCTGAGTTGGGCGCCGTGGATAAGTCGGTCCGGGGTGAGGTAAACCGGCCCGAAGACCTGAAACCGGCGGAGCTTACACCCCAGCCCGCGGCTGCCATGTCTTACCAGCCAGGAGACTCCCTGGCCACCCGGAAGGCTTACGGCAACGCCTTGAAACGGCTCTATCCCCAGTTTCCCAACCTGGTGAGCCTGGACGGGGAGGTGAGCAACTCCACCTATGCGGAAATCTTTGAAGAGGCCTACCCCAAGAAGTTTTTTGAGATGTACATCGCCGAACAGAACATGGTGGGCGCCGGCTTGGGGCTGGCCACCCGGGGCAAAATCCCCTTTGTCTCCACTTTTGCCGCCTTTTTCTCCCGGGCCTGCGATCAGATCCGCATGAGCCAGTACTCCGATCCCAATCTAAAGTTCGCGGGGTCTCACGCCGGAGTCTCCATCGGTGAAGACGGGCCGTCCCAGATGGGCCTGGAAGACCTGGCCATGTTCCGGTCGGTCCGGGACAGCGTGGTGCTCTACCCGGCGGACGCAGTGTCCACCGAGCGCCTGGTGGAGGCGGCCCTGAAACATCACGGGATTGTCTATATCCGCACCACGCGCTCGGCTACTCCAATCATTTATGGTCCCGATGAGGAGTTTCCCATCGGGGGCTGCAAGGTGCTGCGCCAGAGCGCCAGCGACGTGGCCACGGTCATCGGGGCCGGTATCACCCTGTTTGAGGCCCTGGCGGCCTATGAGGAATTGCAGAAAGAGGGCATCAATATTAGGGTCATCGACCTCTACAGCGTCAAGCCGGTGGACGCGCCTACCCTGTTGGCTGCGGCCAAAGCCACCAAAGGCCTGGTCACCGTGGAAGACCATTACCCTGCCGGTGGCATCGGCGAGGCCGTGTTGGGAGCCCTGGCTCCCAATCCCGTGGCGGTTTATTCCCTGGCGGTGACCAAGAAACCCAGGAGCGGCAAGCCCGGGCAGCTTTTGGATTTTGAGGAGATTTCCCGGAGCGCCATTATTAAGCTGGTGAAGCAAATTAAGTAGGGACAAATAGAGATTCTGGTTGGGAAGGGGCTTTGGATTATGGCGGGCACGTAGGCCCGTAGCAACGACTTCGGCGGCACCGGGATTTATTACCGAAAACCGAAAACTGAAAACCGAAAACCCAAGAAGGGAGCATGCCATGCGTTTAGGCGTCGCCGCGGACCACGGTGGCTTTGAACTGAAGGAGCAGATGAAGGAAGACCTCAAGACTATGGGATATGAGGTCATAGACTACGGCGCCCATGAGTATGCCCCCGAAGACGACTTTCCCGACTTGGTGGTGCCCCTGGCCCGGGCCGTGGCCGCAGGCGAGGTGGAACGGGGCATTGCCTTTTGCGGCAGCGGCGTGGGGGCCTGCGTGGCGGTAAACAAGGTGCCGGGCGCCCGGAGCGCGCTTATCACCGACTCCTACTCCGCCCACCAAGGGGTGGAAGACGACGACATGAACATCATGTGTTTGGGGGGCCGGGTGACCTGCTATGCCCTGGCCTTGGAGTTGATCAAGAGTTTCCTGGAAGCCAAATTTAAAGGCGAAGAGCGGTTCAGGCGGCGGCTGGACAAAATTAAGGCCCTGGAAAAATAGGAGAATCAGGCATGAAAGCAAACCCTTTGGTGAAATTGGGTGCCTTTGGCCAGAGCATCTGGCTGGATTATATCCGCCGGCAAATGATCGACTCCGGGGAACTGAAAAAATTCATCGATGAAGACGGACTTAAGGGGGTCACCTCCAACCCGGCTATTTTCGAAAAGGCCATTGCCGGGTCCGACGACTACAACCAGGCGATCCGCACCCTGGCTCTAGCGGGCAAGTCCATCCAGGAAATTTACCAGGTTCTCACCGTAGAGGACGTGGGCCGGGCCGCAGACCTGTTTCGGCCTCTCCATGACCATTTGCACGGCCAAGACGGTTTCGTCAGCCTGGAGGTCAACCCCCACCTGGCCCACGACACCCAGGGCACCATTGCCGAGGCCCGGCGCTTGTGGCAGGCCCTTAACCGCCCCAATGTTTTGATCAAGGTCCCGGCCACCAAAGCCGGACTGCCCGCCATCCGGCAGCTCATCAGTGAGGGCGTCAACGTCAACGTCACCCTGCTTTTCGGCCTGCCCCGCTATAAGGAGGTGGCGGAGGCCTACCTTTCCGGCCTGGAAGCCCGGGCGGCAACCGGCGCAACCCTGAACCGGGTGGCGTCGGTGGCCAGTTTCTTTTTGAGCCGCATCGACGTGCTCCTGGACCCCCAACTTGAGGCCATGGCCGCGGCAGGCGGGGCCAACGCCAAAGGGGCCAAGGAGCTGCAAGGGCAGATTGCCATCGCCAGCGCCAAAATTGCCTACACCATCTATCAGGAAATCTTCGGGAGCGACCGTTTTAAGAAACTGGCCGCCCAGGGGGCCAGGCCCCAGCGCCTTCTTTGGGCCAGCACCAGCACCAAAAACCCGGCGTACCCGGACGTCAAGTATGTGGAGCCCCTCATCGGCCCCGAGACCGTGAACACTCTGCCCTTAGAGACCCTGGAGGCCTACCGGGACCACGGCGACCCCGCCTCCCGCCTCACGGAGGGCGTGGACCGGGCCGCCAGTTACCTGCAACGCCTGCCGGAATTGGGCCTTGACCTCAACCAGGCGACCCAGCAGTTGGAAGACGAGGGGGTGGAGAAGTTTAATAAACCCTTTGACTCCCTCATGTGCACTCTGGAGGGCAAGCGCCGGGAGGCCCTGCCGTGAGCGCCACCTCCATTACCCATATCTTTTCGGATATCGGCGGGGTTTTGCTCACCAACGGCTGGGACCGCCACATGCGCCAAGACGCAGCCATAAGCTTCGGCCTGGACCTGGAGGAATTGAACGACCGGCACAAGATGAGCTTCGACACCTACGAGGAAGGCAAACTCAACCTGGACACCTATCTGAACCAGGTGGTGTTCCACCAGGAACGGCCCTTCACCCGGGAGGACTTCAAGGAATTCATGTTCGCCCAGTCCAAGCCCAAGGTGGAGATGATCAACCTGGTGAGCACCCTCAAGTGGAAATACCGCTTGAAGACCGCAGCCATCAGCAACGAAGGGCGGGAGCTGACCATTTATCGGATCAGGAAATTCGACCTCACCGCGCTGTTCGATTATTTCGTGTCGTCCTGCTTTGTCCATTTCCGCAAGCCGGACGTGGACATCTACCGCATAGCCCTGGACATCTCCCAGGCGGACCCGGCCCGGTCCGTCTATATCGATGACCGGGCCCTGTTTGTGGAGATCGCCCAGAGCCTGGGACTCCATGGCATTCATCATACCGACTTTGCGGTCACTCGCCGCAAATTGCAGGAGCTGGGCCTGGAAGAATAGTCAATGAACGGAACTTATTTCTGCATTAGGCTAAAGGGGGATTAGGGGCAATACGGTTCACTTAAGCGGTTTTTTCTAAGGAATTAGAGGGCAGGGCCCACCCCGCATTACATTTTCTTGTCATGCTGAGCGCAGCGAAGCATCTCGTGTTTGGAGATTCTTCGGTCGCCTTTGGCTCCCTCAGAATGACAAGAGAGATAGATTCATAGTTCCTCTCGGGCTTAAGTGAACAGCATTGGGATTAAGGGGATTATCAAACAGTTATTTAATCCCCCCTGCCCCCCGAGAAAAGGGGGAAATTCTTTTCTGCGGGAATTTCCTTGGCTGATTCAAGATTATGTCTGAATTAGGTTTTGAAAGGGCTGCAGTTTGCAGCGAATCTAGGAGTGGAGATCGTTATGAGCAACCAGGATTGTGATATCGGCCTGATCGGCCTGGGGACCATGGGTCGCAATTTTATCCTGAACATGGCGGACCACGGTTTTTCCGTGGCTGCGTATAACCGCACCACCGCGAAAACCAAAGAGTTCATGGAAACCGAAGTTGGCCCCCGTAATATCCAGGCCGGTTATGACTTGAAAGAGTTTGTCGGCCTGCTGAAACCGCCCCGGGCGCTGATTATGCTGGTGGCGGCCGGCGATCCGGTGGATGCAGTGATCCGGGAATTGCTGCCATTGCTGGAGCCTGGCGACCTGATCATCGACGGCGGCAACTCCCATTTCACCGACACCAACCGGCGGGGCAAATTCCTGACCGGGAAAAACCTGCAATTTATGGGCATGGGAATCTCTGGGGGTGAGGCCGGCGCCCGCTATGGCCCCAGCCTGATGCCCGGCGGCTCCCGAGAGATGTACGACCGGGTGGGCCCCATCCTGGAGGCGGCCGCGGCCCACGTCAACGGCGACCCCTGCGTCACCTATCTCGGGCCGGGCTCCGCCGGCCACTATGTCAAGATGGTCCACAACGGCATCGAATACGGCATCATGGAACTGATCGTAGAGACCTATGATCTCCTGAAGCGGGGTCTGGGCCTGACGCCGGAGGATTTGGCCACTATCTACGACACCTGGAACCGGGCCGAGCTTAACTCCTACCTCATGGAGATCACCGCCAAAATCTTTACCCGAAAAGACGACCGGTCCGATAAGTTTTTAGTTGATATGATTCTGGACAAGGCCAAGCAGAAAGGCACCGGCATGTGGACCTCCTGGGATGCCATGGACCTCCAGGTGGCGACGCCCACCATCGATGTGGCGGTAGTCATGCGGGACCTGTCGGGCGCTAAGGAGGAGCGCCAAGCTGCGGCCCGGTTCCTGGTGGGGCCTTCCCCCACCTTTACGGGAGATAAGGAGGGCTTCATCGGCCAGTTGCGAAGCGCCCTCTACGCTTCCATAATCGCCACCTATGCCCAGGGGATGGCCTTGCTCCAGAAGGCTTCCGCCGTCTATGGCTATAACCTGGACCTGGAGGCCGTGGCGCGTATCTGGCGGGGCGGCTGCATCATCCGGGCGGCCCTTCTGGAGGATATCCGCAACGCCTACAAAGCCAAGCCTGATTTGGCCAATCTTCTCCTGGACCCTCGCCTGGGCAAGGAATTTCTGAGCCGGCAATCCGACTTGCGGGAAGTGGTGAAAATGGCCGTCACCCTTGGCCTGCCGGCCCCGGCTTTTATGGCGACCCTGGGATACTTTGACGCTTATCGCAGCGCCGTGCTGCCCGCCAACCTGATCCAGGCCCAACGGGACTTTTTCGGGTCGCACCAATATGAACGCGTCGACACCCCCGGCAGTTTTCATACCGAATGGGAGTAGTCAGTAGCCAGTAGTCAGTGGTCAAAAAGACTGGGCTTGGGGAGAAAAAGGGAGGGTAGCCAGGGAATAATGTTGCAAAATAATGCAAAACGGATTTGAGTTTTTGCTGACTGCTGGCTACTGACCACTGACTACTGCTTTTTCAGGAGGCCCTATGGGAAGCGATCACCGGCCGGACCCCACGATTTTCATCATTTTCGGGGGCGCCGGCGACCTCGCCTGGCGCAAGCTCATTCCTGCCCTCTATAATCTCTACCTGGACCAGTGGCTGCCGGAGAAATTTCTGATTATCGGCACCGGTCACCGGCATGCCAACGAGGAACAATTTCGCCAACACCTGCGGGAGGGGTTGGACAAATTTTCCCGCCGGGGCAAAACGTTAGACGATGAATGGCAGCGGTTTGCGGCGCATCTGAATTTTATGGCGGCAGACCTGGACAATCTCGAGGTCTTCGGGGACCTGGCCAAGAAGCTGGCCGACCAGGACAAAACTTGGGATACCAAGGCCAACCGCATCTTTTATCTAAGTCTGCCCCCCAGCATGATCGACCCCATCGCCCGGGAACTGGGCAAAGCCAAGCTCAACCTGGATCGCAAGCGCAGCCGCATCGTGGTGGAAAAACCCTTCGGCCATGATTTGGAGTCCGCCCAAAAGCTAAACCGCGACTTGGGGGAGATCTTTCATGAATCCCAGATTTTTCGTATCGACCACTATCTGGGCAAAGAAACGGTTCAGAATATTTTGGCCTTTCGTTTTGCCAACACCCTGTTTGAGCCCATCTGGAACCGCCACTACATTGACCATGTGCAGATTACCGTGGCGGAGGCCGAAGGGGTAGGCAGCCGGGCCCATTACTACGACCATGCCGGGGCCTTGCGGGACATGATCCAGAACCACCTGCTCACCATCATGTGCCTCATTGCCATGGAGCCCCCCATCTCTTTCAGCGACAACGAAGTGCGCAACAAAAAGGTAGACGTGCTGCGGGCCATCCGGCCCATCCCGCCGGATCAGGTCCACCGCTTCGCGGTGCGGGGGCAATACGGTCCCGGGACCTTGGACGGGGAAATGGTCAAGGACTACCGCTCCGAAACCGACGTGGCTCCCAATTCTCCCATCGATACCTTTGCCGCGGTGAAACTCGAGGTTGATAATTGGCGCTGGCAGGGAGTGCCCTTTTACCTGCGCACCGGCAAACGCTTGCCCACCAAGATCTCAGAGGTCTCCATCCAGTTCCGGGGGGTGCCTCATCAGAGCTTCCCGGCAGCCTCGGTGATGGACTGGCGGCCCAACCGGCTTATCATCGCCATCCAGCCGGAGGAAGGTATCTTTCTGCGGTTTGAGTCCAAGTATCCGGGCCCCACCATGCGGTTGTCTCCGGTAATGATGCAATTTTTTTACCGGGAGGCCTTTAAAGTGGCGACGCCGGAGGCCTATGAGACTCTGCTGCTGGACGTGATGTTGGGGGACGCCACCCTGTTTATGCGGGCCGACCAGACCGAAGTCGCCTGGTCCATTCTCATGCCGATCCTGCAAGTTTGGAACACCATAGCCCCCACGGACTTTCCCAACTATGCCGCAGGCACCTGGGGGCCTGATGCGGCCGACACCTTGATAGCCCAGGACGGGCGCAATTGGCTGACCCCCACCTTTCTTCAGTGTCAGGGAGACCAACCCGTCTGCCGGGTGACCATGGTGAAGCCATGATCAAAGTATATCCCGATCTGGAGTCTTTGAGCTATGCGGCGGCCACTTTGTTGGTGGAACAGGCCAATCAGGCCGTATCCGCCCGGGGCCGGTTCAGCGTGGCCCTCTCTGGAGGCCATACTCCCCGGCGCACCTATGAATTGCTGACCGCTCCACCCTTCAAGGATCAGGCTCCCTGGGACCGAATCCATATCTTCTGGGGGGATGAACGCTGCGTGCCCCTGGACGACCCCCGGAGCAACGCCCGCATGGCCAAAGAGGCTTGGCTGGACCACGTGCCCATTCCTGAAAATCAGATTTACCCTATGGACTGCGCTAAAGCTCCAAGGGAGGCGGCCCTCCAATACGAGGCGGAACTGCGGGAGTTCTTCACCGGAGGGCCTCCTTACCTTGATCTGGTGTTGTTGGGATTGGGCGACAACGGCCACACCGCCTCGCTGTTTCCGGGCACGCCGGTGCTGAAGGAAACCCAGCGCTGGGCTGCGGAAGTTTACGTGGCCGAGCAGGATATGTATCGGGTCACTTTGACCGCGCCTTTTATTAATCAGGCGGCGCTGGTGGCCTTTTTGGTGGCGGGTGAGGCCAAAGCCGGCGTCTTACGGGAAATCCTATATGGCCCCCGGGCCCCGGAACGCCTGCCGGCCCAACTCATCCACCCTCAAGCCGGTGAACTCTTCTGGTTGACTGACCTTAAAGCTGCGGCTCAGCTAGCGGATAAAAAGAATTACATTGCTTAGCATGCCAAAACTGACGCTTGCCTGAAACTCCTGCCAACTAACTTGTATTATTTTCTTTATTTCAATTTATAAATTTATTATAAGATAAAACCATAAACGAGATACTATCTCTCCCGGTTAGAGGATGATGTTGGGGTCAGGATGATGTATTTTCTTTTTTCCTCCAAATAATAATGGGGCCTGGAGATAGGTCATGGAAGATTTAAATCTTCTCAAAAAAGTTCCTCTGTTTTCCGATCTCCCTGATCAGGATTTAAAGGTGCTGGCTGAAGTAGGTCACGAAGAGCATTATCCCCAGGACAGTATCATTATCGATGAAGGCGAGATTAATAATTCCCTATATTTCCTGGTTGCGGGTCAAGTAAAAGTCTGCCTGGAAAAAATTTCTGGAAGACCGGTTACTCTCTCGGTATTAAAAAAGGGAAGTCTATTCGGAGAGGTTTGCCTAATAGGAAATGAAAGACCATCACCCAAAGTAGTGGCATTAACAGACACTACATTGATACGCTTTGAAAAAAATGATTTTCTTCATGGAATAAGTAATGATCCAGTTATTCTAGCTAATATACTGCGAGAAACATGCTTTAGACAAAGTCATAATACTGATAATTTGTTTGATAATGGAGATGATATTGAGTGTGAAAGTAAGTTACATAAGGAGATATCAATATTTGAAAAAAGATTTGCCATCGAACTGGAAGGGATAAAATTAATCTCAAAAAAAATTGAAGACATTTCAAATGATACCAGTTCCTATATTAAAGATAAATCTGAAGAAACTATATCATGGGTAGAACAGAGGTCCAAGGAAGCGATTGAATCCAGCGAAAAAAGGTCCCTGGAAGTCACCGAGCGCGCCGAAAAACAGGCAAGGCTAGCCATTGACTTGGCTGAAAAAACTATTGCTAAAGCCTTAGAAGAGGCTAACACCCGCACCGAAGCAATGATCTCCCAGATTGAAAAAGCCATCATTTCGACACGGGCTGAAACTGAGGCATCCATTAAAAAAGTGGAGCTATTCTGGAACAATATTAAGAAAGGAGTAGTTTTATTAAGTTCCGGTCTGGCGATACTTGGATCAATATTGGTATGGCTTGGTTATCCAGAATTTAAGCGCGTTATGGAAGTAAGGGAAAACATAAAAGAAAATCAAGAATATATTGAAAAAATCAAAAAGAATGTGGAATTAGACTCTTCGCAGTTAAAAGACAAAATGCAAACGTTTAAAAATCAGTTGGGTGAGTTGGCCGCGCTGAAAGCCATGGTTTTGACTATCGGCAGGATTAGGCATGAATCTCAATTAGGAAGGGATGAGGTAGACAGTTATAAAAAGGCACATATTACCTATAATGAAAACCGGGAAAAATTGTTAATTTACTTTTCCCCTCCTAGTAGTAATGAGTATCAACCGGAAGTAATTGTAGAGGCTTTAAATAATTTTTTACATTTGATATATTATTCGAATTTTGATACAATAAAAGAGAAGGAAAAAAATAATATCTTGAGTACTTGTCGGGAAAGTTTAACGTTAGTAAAAAATAAAGACTTTCGGTACCGTTTAAAAGTGCGTGAAAATCTTATTATTTTTGGTCAAATTCTTAAGAAAAGAAGTCCTGATTTCTATAATGATCAGTTTATTCCAACATTTAATAGTATCTTGATAGAAAAAGAAGTTGATGACGATGCAAAATTTACTGTGGCCGAGGTTCTGGCAGCGTTAGGGGAAGGCAGTGATGAATGCGTTAATTTTTTAGTAAAGTATTTTGAAAAGACTGACAAAAAATGGAGACGGGCTAGCGCTGCTGTAAGCTTGCTTTATCTCAAAAACCAGAAAGGTCACGATTATCTGTTCAACGAATTGAAACAACCCCACGGAGAGCGGCGCGAAATTGCCGTCCTCACTTTAGGTGAGGCCGTGGCCAAAAGTGATGCTATAAGTCTTGATGACAATGATCGCAGAATATTATTGCGCCGCATTGAAGAAGAAATAAACCTCGCCCATAACCGGTTTCGAAAGGATTATGCGGAGGCCATACTGAAGAAGTTGAAGGAAAAGGAAACTTTACGGAGTGCGAGATAGAATTTGCTTCGACTAAGATGCTTGCTTACGATAAGAACCGGCAACTTCCGGTTACCGGGGGTGCAGGGTTTTTCCAGATAAAAATGATTCAGGCAGTATTCCCGCCTTGATTTTTGCCCAACACCGGGGGTAAGTTTAACCCTAACCCCTCAGCCCGCAACTGATAAAAAGAAAAACTGGAGCGCCCATGAAAAAGCTGTCTGCCTCGATTTTATCGGCGGATTTCGGCCGCCTGGCGGAGCAGGTGAAGGCCGCGGAAGACGCTGGCGTCGATTGGATTCACGTGGATGTCATGGACGGGCATTTCGTCCCCAATATCACCATCGGCCCGGTGGTGACCCAGGCTCTTAAAAGGGCCACAAGGCTCCCCCTGGATGTGCACCTGATGATCAGCAATCCTGAACGCTACGTGGAGGACTTTATAAAAGCCGGGGCCGACTGGCTGGGGATTCATGTGGAAGCCACGGTCCACCTGGAACGTCTCATCCAACAGATCAAGGAGGCCGGGGCCAAGGCCACGGTGACCCTGAACCCGGCCACGCCTCTGAATTGTCTGGAATACGTCCTGAAAGACGTGGACATGGTGCTGTTGATGTCGGTGAATCCTGGTTTTTCCGGGCAGAAGTTCATTCCCGCAGTGCTCCCCAAACTCCGGCGCTTGCGGCAGATGATCGACGAACAGGGACTACCCACTCTCATCCAGGTGGACGGCGGGGTGCACGTCAACACCATCGGAGACCTGTCCGTCGCCGGCGCGGACGTCTTTGTATCCGGCTCCGGGCTTTTCAATGACAAGCCCATCGCGGAAAACGTGCGGCGGCTGCGGGAGTTGATGTGATAATTGGGTCCAGAAAGTGGCACCAGAAAGATTATCAATGGAAGTGGACCGGACCAACGTGCCTGCCAACATCCAACTTGGTAAAACCTGGTAAGCATAGAGGCCGTCCAGCCGATATAAACTCTGATGATCGCATAATGAGCTATCTTGAAGGAGGATCGTAATGACAGGCGAACCCCGGCAGACCGCCATAGAAGAACTTCTCGGCCACGAAACCACTTTTCGGGCTGGACGCCGGTGCTATCAACCCCAACTCTCCCCGCTTCTGGCGGCGGGGCACTGCCGCACCCGCCCCCTGGAGGGGTTTGACCTGGAAGTTTTGAGGGTGGCCCAGGAGCAACTGCCCTTTGTAAGCAAAAACCAATTGCTGGAGATCGTGCCGGGGGACCAGCCGGGCCAGGGGTCGCCCCGGCGCCTGGGCATCGTGCTCTCCGGGGGACCGGCCCCGGGCGGTCACAACGTCATTGCCGGCCTCTTCCATGCCGCCAAGCGGGCCCATCCCGACAGCAAGATAATCGGCTTTTTGGCCGGCCCTAAGGGCATCATCACCGATAAACACGTGGAAATCACCGAAACCATGGTCTCCGAATATTTGAATTCCGGGGGCTTTCATATGTTGGGCACCGGCCGGGATAAGATCGATACCCCGGAAAAGATGAAGCAATGCCGGGAAACCTGTGCCTACCTAAAGCTATCCGGCCTGGTGGTGGTGGGGGGCGACGATTCCAATACCAATGCCGCGTTTCTGGCGGAAAACCTCCGGGGCATCGGCACCCAGGTTATCGGCATTCCTAAAACCATTGACGGCGACCTCCAGGTGCCGGGACTGCTCCAAATACCCTTTGGATTTCACTCCGCCTGCATGGCCTTCGCCACGGAGGTGGGTAATCTCAACTCCGATTGCAAATCCGACCTGAAGTATTGGCATTTCAACCGCCTGATGGGGCGCAGCGCCTCCCACATTGCCATGGAAGTGGCCTTCCAGACCCATCCCAACGTGATTCTCATCGGAGAGGAGATCGAAGAAAAGGAACTCACCATCCACAACGTGGTGCGCCTCATCGCCGACGTCATCGTGGAGCGGGCCCGGGAAGGCAAAAATTACGGCACCGTCCTGATTCCCGAGGGCATTCTGGAATTCATCCATGAAGTCAACGTCCTGATCATCAAAATCAGTTACATCATTGCCGCTTATAACCGGGAGGCTTCGGAAGAGGAATCCTTCCACAAGCTCTCCTTTGAAGAACAGGTTCAGCTCATCGACAACAGCGATATCTGGCGGGATTACGACAGCCGGGTCTTTCTGGGTTTTCCTTCCCTGCTCCAACGGGGACTGTTGCTGCCCCGGGACAGCCATGGTAATTTTCAATACGCTTTAGTCAACACCGAGCGCATCCTCTTGGAAATGGTGGCCACTTACTTGCGGAAGCAAAAGGCCAAAGGAATCTATAAAGGCACCTTGCGCACCCAGAATCACTACTACGGCTATGACGGCCGGGGCACCTTCCCCACCAAGTTCGACTGCGACTATGGTTACAACCTGGGATTCGCGGCTTATTCCTTGCTGGCCAATGGGGCCACCGGTTACATGGCGGCCATCAAGGACCTGCATAAGCCAGTGGCGGAGTGGCGGCCCCTGGGCATCCCCCTGGCTCCCCTGATGCACCTGGAGGAGCGCAAGGGGCGCCTGGAATTGGTGATTGCCAAGCAGAAAGTGGACCTGGAAACCCCGGCCTTTAAGATCTTGGAGCAGGAACGTCCCAAGTGGGCCCGGGAAGACCACTACCGATTCCCTGGCCCCATTCAGTTCGACGGACCGGCTGCAGACTCCAAGCCCATTACGCTGCTATTGAACAGCCTGGCTTAAGGCTAGACAGGCTCCCTTGGATTTTCATAGCGGTAAGTAATCGGACGTAATTTGGGCCTAAAAAATTAGGGTGGGGAACTATTATCACGGAAATATGGGATAGAACAACAAAACGGCATTGGCAGTTACCGGTGGCTTATACTCTTCGCCCTGCCTCCCGGGCCCTGACCCCGTTGCTCCTTGATGAGCCGCTCCAAGCCGAATTGTTTGACCCGGTAGCCGATCTGTCTTAAGGTCAGACCCAGGTCCATGGCGGCCTGGGATTGAATCCAGTGGTTGCGCTCCAAAGCGGCCACGATTTCCCGCTTTTCCATCTCCTTGAGGCGGGAGAGAAAGGCCTGATCCTCGGGCTCGGCTTTGATCCCGGCCGGGGATAAATAGGCCGGCAGATCTTTGAGATCGATTTCCGAGCCCTCTACCATGATGCAGAGGCGTTCCACCAGGTTTTCCATTTCCCGGACATTTCCGGGCCAACCATAATTCAATAAGACCTCCAGGGCCTTCTGGGTAAAATAAAAACGGCGGGCGTATTCATCGGAAACCTTGTCCAGGAAGTGGTCCAACAAAGGCAGAATGTCCTCCCGGCGTTCTCGGAGAGGCGGCACCCGGATAGGGAAAACGCTCAGCAGATAATATAGGTCTTCCCGGAAGGTACCGGCACCGACCCGGTCGTCAGGTTCCTTGGCGGTGGCGGCGATAATCCGTACATCCACCTTTCTGGTCCTGGAGCTGCCCACCCGCTCGAATTCCCGTTCATGAAGAAATCGCAAGAGCTTAGTTTGGAGGGGCAGTGACAGCTCTTCCACTTCCTCCAGGAAAATGCTGCCCCCGTCGGCTTCTTCCAAGCGGCCGGGCTTGGGCCGGACGGCTCCTGGGGAACCCCCCTTCTCCAGCCCGAAAAACTCTACCTCCAGGACATTTTCCGGCAACGACGCGCAATTAATTTTAAAAAAGGGATACTGCGCCCGGGGACTCAAAGCGTGGATTGCCTGGGCCATGAGGGTTTTGCCCGTTCCAGACTCCCCCACCAGCAAAACGGGAGCTTTGACCGCTGCCACTTTCTTGATTAATTGCTGGGCTTCCAGAATTGCCGGACTTTTCCCTACAATGGCCAGGTTGCGGCACTTTTCCGCAAGCTCAACCCGGAGAGAGAGGTTTTCCCGGCGGAGCTGCTCTTCCCGGGCCTGGACCTGCTGGTTGAGGCTGACAAATTGCACGATGAGGGTGGCCACGATGCTGAGGAACCGGATATCTTCTTCAAAAGAGATTTCCTCGCCATAGAGGCGGTCTACACTCAAGACCCCGATGGGGGCGCCATGAAGAATAATGGGTACCCCGATGAAGGAGATCTGCTCCTTGGCGATTTTGCGGGATTTGGTTTTATTCAGGAATAGGGGTTCCTTACTGACATCGGGAACCACGAAGGGTTGGGCAGTGCGAAAGATCAGGCCGGTGACTCCTTCATCCAGCCTATAGACTCCCCGCTGCCTTTCTTCAGAACTCAGACCATGGGAGGCGCAGATGCACAAATGGCCGGTTTCCGGATCTTTCAGGGTGACGGTGCCCCGCTGCATGGCCAGGGAATCTGACAGTACAGTTAGCACAGCTTCCATGGCCTGATCGAGATTCAGGGCCTGCCCGATGATCTTACTAATCTCATAGAGAACTCTTAATTCCAGTTCAGTGAGGTTAGCTTCCATGTGCCAAATTTGAAGCAAGAAATATGCCTGTACATCTTTAAAGGGGCGGCATGGCCGTAGACCTGCATCAGGCCTTGATTTCTTAACTTTTGGGGCGATGCCGGGGAGCCGGTTTCGTAAATTTTTATTAGATGACTATCACAATTTTGTCATAATCGAATAAGGTATAAATACAATCTTGTTGGACCACATCAAGAATTCTGACAATTACGATAACTCAGGAGCTCCCATAGGTTGGGCGTCGGCTGGATTAAAAAATCGCCGGTAGAGAATTGGCCGTAGAGAAAACCCGAAAATTTTTTTCAAGGGACATTGCACAAATTAATTTACTCCTTATTTTAATGACGTTAGCCATTGTTTAATTATCCAAGTGAGGTCCGTTATGCTGGAAGCCAACCTGCGCAAGATTCACCGGACCGTGGGAATCTATCTGGTGGGATTTCTCGCCCTCCAGGCCATCACCGGGTTATTCATCTCCCTGTGGACCCTGACGGACGTAGCAGGGGATGGCCTCTGGTTTCGGCTTATGGCCTGGATTCACCACCAATGGAACCCCGTAGGCAGCGTCTACCGCATCCTGCTGGGCGCATTGGCAACCGGACAGGCATTGGGCGGCCTGGCTATTTATCTGTTAATGCGGTCTCGCCTCCACAAATCCTGAATTTCCTTATACACTATTCCAATGGGAGGGGAGGCACCACGGCTCATTGCAACCCTGCGGGAGCAACCGATAATTACCTGGAAGGGAATTCTCTGCTCCGGCAGGTACGCCGAAGGAGGATGAGAGTTATGGGATTAAAGGAAGCGTATCAAGAGAAAATCGAGGCTCAGATCAAAGAATGGACCGCCAGAGTGCAAGAGTACAAAGCCAAGGCCGATAAGGCCAGCGCCGACATCAAGATCCAGATGTACCAGCAGATTGACCGTTTGCGGGCTCAAAAGGAAGCCGCCCAACAGAAACTTGACGAGATTAAAGCGGCCAGCGGGGATAGTTGGGAGACCCTCAAAGCCGGTTCGGAAAAGGCCCTGGACGAGGTGAGAAAGACCTGGGAAACTCTGATATCAAAATTTAAATAACTTCAATTTTTGAGGGATTAAGATAAGAAGCCCCGGTCCCTTCTGGATCGCGGCGCCGAATTTCGGAAAAAATGACTCGCCGGCAGGAAAGGGCCGTCGGGGCCGCACCTTTGATCATTCCCGGACAGTGTCGGAAGGAAGTCTCTGGCCACCATCTTTGGCCCCATCGAAGCGGGGTTGTTCCTTATTACCCTGCTTCCGCTTTTCTTCCCCCTTTTGCTTTAAGGCGAACAATTCATCACTCCACCAATTCTTGTTCATTTCCAAATACCAGCATAAGATGGGACTCCAGGCAAACTGATCTATGATGTTGGCTTCCCAGGCATCCTTCTCGCTGCGCCACAGATTAGGATATTTTTTTAGCTGGGTTGCTTGAGAGTCAAAATAATCCAGGAGGTATTCCGCCGCGGCTTTTACTTTTTCAGAAAGCGGATCATCAGGGGTAAGTAGCTTTCCATGGTAAAAATATGGCCTTAACTCAGGTGCGCTGACAAACATCTGATCTTCTGCCAGGGTTTGATTCGTGACGATGCCAAAAACATTGCTTTCCACCGATTGCCAGCTATACCGGGTTTGAAGGACAATGGTACGATTTTGATATACCAGTAAAATAAGGGTGATGCACACCGTAATGAATGAAGCCACAGAAACGATAAGTTTGATTAATTCCGAAATGTGCATCGGGTCAAATTTCACCGCCTGACTATGACGCTTACGCAATAACAATATCATTATGGCGATGCTGAGTCCGATGGAACCGGCAATAATGATCATCATGATAAAAATATTCAAAAGAGATATGGAGACAGCCTGGTTCACCTTAATCAGCTCCTAAAAGAGTCTAAGAAAATACCCATTTTATTCGGCTTATATCAATAAGTTGATCATATTGTCACCATAATTATTTTCCTGGATTTACGGCCCTGGTTTCAGAGTCCGGTTGCTGACACCGTCCAACTCGTATAACATCAGGATCGGGGAGAATGTCCGATGCTGTTTACCCTGAAAAAGATCGTGTCCCAACTCCTCAATCCCATTCCTCTGTGTCTGGCGATCCTGAGCCTGGGATTGGTGTGCCTCTGGGCCACCAGGAAGCAGCGCCTGGGTAAGCTTTTGATAACCCTGGGGACAATTTTTCTCCTTGTGGTGAGCTTATCCTTCTTTTCTGAAAAGATCTTGATTCCTCTGGAAAGCCGCTATCCCCCGCTTTGGCATCCCGAAACCATTTCCTGGGAGGGAGTCGGGGCTGACTCTTCCCCCCGATGGATCGTGGTGCTGGGGGCCGGGGCAGTGTCAGACCCCCGGGTCCCGATTACCAGTCAAATTAGCCGGGCAGGCCTGGGCCGGGTCATCGAGGGGCTGCGTCTATACAAGGCCATCCCGGGGAGCAAATTGCTGTTCTCCGGCGGGAGAGTCTACGATCCGGTCCCGGAGGCCGAGGTGATGGCCCGGATTGCCGTGCTTTTAGGGGCAAATCCTGAAGATATCTCCCAGGAGCAGGATTCCCGGGACACCGCGGATGAAGCCGCCATTATTGCCCAAATGGTGGGCGGCAAAAAGTTTATCCTGGTTACCTCCGCGGCCCATATGCCCCGATCTATGGCCCTGTTTAAAAAGCTCGGTCTTCAGCCTATCCCCGCGCCTGCCGATTATCTGGTTACGGAGCTCCAGGCGCCTAACCCTCACCGGTTTTTCCCTGGAGTCCATCCACTGGGGCAAACGCAAGCCGCCTGGCACGAGTACCTGGGGCTGGCCTGGGCCTGGCTGCGAGGCTTGATTTAATGAAACGGGACCAAATGGTCACAAAGCCTTGAGGGGAATATTTAGTCCCCTTGCCCACAGCCGCGAATGCCGCTAACACAGGTTCCCAAAAGTCTTTCCGGCTCCTGGTTTTTCAATTCTCCCCCATCCCCTGCTTTTGAAGCGCGACTTTCAAGGTCATTGCGGTAACTTCAGCCCTATGAGATGCAGGGGCAGGGAACCTTCGGGTTCTTGCAGTAAGGGGGTAATGGAAAGACATCATCATTCGCTTCAGTTCTTTTCCTGTCTGTTAACCTGCCTAAAACCAAGTCAGTTTTTAACAATTCGTAGGAATTAATTAAGTATTTAATTCTAAATAAAAGGGATTAATATGAATTAATAAATATACAAGATATTATCTTATAAAGTGTAACTTAATTTAAATTGCAATAATCTTAATTACCAAGGATGAGATAAATGTCAACATAGATTAATGATTAATGAATTTATAGAGTAAATAAGTAATAAATTTGTTGAATAATTTTAGAAATAGATATACTAATAATCCATTGGTAGAAAAGGCCCCCGGACTCCTTGCGCCAATAAGATGTGGCATTCCAGGGAGGGAATGTTTATGCAACTTCTCAGTCGATGCAACTTAAATTTCCAAGTCCGGCCGCGGTGAACGGGGATTCTGGCCATGGGTGAGAATCCCCGTTTGCTTTCGGGAGCGCCTTCCCTGCCCTCCGTTAGGCTTGAGACCGTTTCCCCTCCCATGGAATCTGCCCAACGGTCCAAGGCCCGGGTCTTCTCCCTGCTGGCCCTGTCATTGGGGCTGGCCTACCTGGTTTGGCTGGGAAGGCTGGCTTTTCACAGCCGCGAATTGCTGGATATCCTGTTTTTCGCAGCCGAAGCCCTCTCTTATTTCCTCCTTTGCCTTCTGGGGTACAGCATCTTGAAACTCCGGCCAATCCCCCCGGAAATCTTCCCAGGGCAAGTCCATTTCTCCGTGGATATTTTTGTGCCTTGTTGTAACGAACCTCTGGAAGTCATCGCCACTACACTCCGGGCGGTCCAGCAGATTAACTACCAGCCCCTGGAGGTGTACGTCCTAGACGATGGTGCGTCCCAGGGAGTGGCCGCCCTGGCTCATTCGTGTGGATTTAATTATCTCTCTCGCCTCCAAGAAAACCTGCCCCACCGGGATGCTAAAAGCGGGAACCTTAATTTCGGACTCAGCCGCAGTTACGGTGAATTGATCCTGGTGTTGGACGCTGACCAAGTTCCCAGCCCAGATATTCTGGACCAATTAGTGGGTTATTTCCAGCAGCCGCAAGTGGCGTATGTCCAGAGTAAGCAGGCCTTCTTCTTGCCAGAGGGCGATCCCTTCTACAACAGCGATAAGGTCTTTTATGAGACCATTCAGGTGCACAATAATCAGGCCAATGCCGTGGTTTCCTGCGGGTCCGGCGTGGTCTACCGCCGCCAGGCCCTCCTGGATATGGGAGGATTTGCCACCTGGAACCTGGTGGAAGACTTCACCACTTCTTACGAATTGGTAAGCCGGGGCTGGCGGGGAGTTTATTATCCCTATGCCCTCTCCCGGGGACTGGCGCCCACGAACCTGGCCGGGGTCTATCGCCAGCGCTTCCAATGGTCTCTGGATACCATGCGCCTCTTCTTTTGGGATAATCCTCTCTTAAAAAAAGGACTCTCTTGGCTGCAAAAGTTCCACTTCCTCTGCATTATGATGAGTTATCTGGCCAGCGGCCTGGTCTTTCCCTTGTTTTATGCCATTCCGCTGATAGTTTACTGCCAGGGTCAGTCCTGCATTATCGGAGAAGAAATGGCCTATGGCGGCCTCCGGGGTGCCTACCTTCTGACTACCATCCTGATGTTCCGCTATCTCTTCTTTGGTAAAGAACCTCTCAAGCAGTTCAAAATGCTTTGCAGTCTGTTTCCGGTTCACGCCCTGGCCTTACTTGCTGCCTTGCTTTACCCGCCGGGCCGTAAACCGGCTTACCGGGTCAACCATGTCGGGTCACTTACGCATAACGGGTCATGGTGGCATTTGACTCCGCATTTGGGTTTAATTTTCCTGCACCTGGCTCTGCCGGTGGCGGCTCTTTTAAAGGGATGGTGCGAGCCCCGGCTGGTTTTTTTTAACTCCATTTTTTCCGCTTTGCTTATCTGGATCTTGGGGGACTTGGTATTCGCGGTCGTGACCAGACCCAGATGGGTTCCCGCCATGGATCCGAGACGGGTTTATGAGTCGTAAGGCGCGATGGCTGGCGGGACTTCTTCCTTTGTTGTTCGTGGGAGCAATCTTTTGGCTCGCCTGGAATCAGGATCATGATTTCTGGCGGTCCGCTCGATCTCTGTACCGCAAGGCCCAGGAGGCCGCGACCCGGGGTGATCGAACTCGCGCCGTGGAACTGGCCCGGAAGGCTTGGACCCGGGACCCGGACAGTTCAGAGAACGGTGTCCTTTTGGCGCGGATTTATCTGGATTCCGGCCAAATGAAGGCGGCCCTGGAGATTTCCCGGCAGTTAATGGATCGCACCCCGAACCCCGCCGCCCTGATGATTCAGGCCCAGGCCTTGGAGCGGCTGGGACAGACCCAGGAAGCGCTGGACGCCCTGGCCTTATACCTTAAACAACAGCCGGATGATCGGCAAATCCTTAAAGCTGCGACCGGAATAGCCGCCCGTCACGAGAAATTTTTCCCCCTGGCCATCACGTACTATCAGCGCCTTTACAGCCTGGATCAGGATCCCCAGGTGCGACAGCAGTTGGTGAAACTGCTGGTGTCCCAAGACCAATATAAGGAGGCCATTGCCCTTCAGGAAGAGGAAGTGGCCGAGTTCTCCGAAGACCGGGAGGCCCTGCACTATCTGGCCCTGCTGCATTATTGGAACCGGGATTATCAAGCTTCCAGCGATATTTACCAACGCCTGCTGGAAAAGGGCGCAGGAGATTCGGCCCTGCGCTTGGAGGCGGCCAAAGCCGCAGACGCCGCCCATGACGGCGACCGGGCCCTGAACCAATATCTTTGGCTCTACGCGCGCCATCGGGGCCAGAAGGAATATGCCCTGGCCTTGGCCCGGATCTGGTCTCAGAAAGGCAACCATACGGAAGCCGCGGGAGTTTTGGGTCCCTTGATGCAGCAACAACCCGACCTCGAATTGCGGCGCTGGTATGCCCTGGAGCTACTGCTGATCGGGGATTTCGACAAAGCCCAGAAAGAATACCACCAGGCCTGGGTGGAAGGAGATACCCACCAGGAAACCATCATCAATTTAGCCCGCCTCTATGGGCGAAAGCGCCGTTTTGCCAAGGCTGCAGGCATGTGGGATGAAGCCTCCAGGCGGCAGCTGATCCGGGGTGAGTTGCGCTGGGAGGCGGCCTTGACCTATTCTTACGCCCACCGTTATCAGGATGCCCTGGAGATGATCGAACCGCTGCGGCATCAGCACCCCAAGGACCCGAAAATACTGCTCTTTTCCGGACAACTGAATTTCTACCAAAAGCGCTGGAGCCAGGCAGCCCATTATTTCTCTGTTTACCTGGAGTTGAATCCTCAGGACGTGGAAGTGAGGCGGCAGCTGGCTGAAATTTTGTCGGCCAAGGCCGAGACCCGGAATGAGGCGTTAGGTCAATATGGTGAAGCCCTGAAAATCAAGGATGACGTCCATCTGCGCCTGCGGCGCATCAGCCTGCTCCTGGAGGCTCGAAACTGGGATCAAGCGGCCAAAGAACTGCAGGAATGTCCGACTCCCGAGGACCTGGGCCTTCTCCGGGAGCAGGCCAATCTTTACTTCTGGTTAGGCAACCTGCAAGAGGCCTTGAATCGGTACGACCTCTGCCTGAATAAGGCTCCCCAGGAGCGCGTGGTTCGCCTGGAAAAGGCCCACATCCTGACTTACCTGGGGCGGGGTTCCGAAGCCTTGGAACTCCTGAACCGTTTGCGCCTGGAACAACCCCAGGATTCATCGATAAGTGCAGCGGCCATCGAAGCGTACTTAAGCATCCGGGAATTCCCCAAAGCCCTGGTCCTGGCTCAGAAAGAGTTGGAGCCGTTGCCTAAGTTGAGCCAGGATGAGCGGGCCTTGGTAGCCCGCTGTTACGCCCGCTCGTCCGACCCCAAAGATCTCCATCGGGCCGTGGATTTACTCACGGAGAATCTCTGGAAAAACCGCTACCACCATTCCTCCCTCCTCATTATGGCCTCCGTCTTACCCCGGTTGCCGCGCTATGAGGATCTGAACCGGGTCATGAATCGCCTTCCCGGGATTAAAGTAGGGGGGCCGGAACAAGTCGCGGCTCTTTCATACTTTAGCGGACAGATGGGCCGACAGGCAGGCAAACTCAATTATCTGCTGCACGTACTCCAGGAATACCGGCGCCACCGCCCTCCCACCAGCCCCGGAGAACTTCTGGCCTTGGCCGGATTGGCCATGGAATTGGAAAACCCGGCCGCGGCAGTGAGATACTATGAGCGGGCCTTGAAAATGCGCCCCAACGATCAATCCATCGCCACTCTCCTCCTGCAATGCCAAATGTCCCAGAAAAATTGGGGCCAGGCCCTGAAAATCATGGAGAAAGACCAGGACAACCACGGCACGCCCCTGGAGATGGCCAAGATTTACCTCATGCGGCGCCAATTTGAGGGGGTCAAGGCTGCGGTAGCCAAAATTCCTATGGATTCTCCGGACTATGCTCAAGGACAACTATTGCTGGTTCGGGCCTGCCGGGGAGAGCAGAACTATCCGGGGGCCATGGCGGCCCTGACTCATCTGGACGGTAAGATTCCCCCAGAAGACTTTCTCATGGAAAAGGCCAGAACCCTGGAAGGCATGGAGGATAAGGGAGCGGTCACAGTCTACCGGGAGATCATTGCCGCCAAACCCGGCTCCCAAGCGGCCAAGGTGGCCCGGGCCCGGGAAGCCCGGGCCCAGGGTAATTGGGGGACTGCCTATAAGGAGTTTGCCCAGGCCCTGCAAGAGGCCCCTCAGGATATTGAATTGCTCAATGAATTGGAGGATGTACGCCAACAGTTGCGGCCCCAGATGGCCTCCCGGGGCTTTCCCGGCTCCCGGGGAGAACGGCATCCGGAAGAGGCCCAGCGCCCCTGGCAATTCTCCCGCTTCAGCCGGGAGCCCCGGGGTCTGGGCCTTAGTAATTATCTGCCCGCCTTTATCTCCGATGTCTTACCTATCGTCCAACCCGAATCCCTTTATTTCACGGACAGCAACAAGCTCTATGGCGGCGTCTTACGGATTTCCGCCGGCTTCTGGATTACCAAGCTGCTGCCGGCACAATTGGGATTGGAATTTCGGGAATACAACCAAAACAATCAGAACGTGAAGTTTGGGCAGCTCAACTTGGGCTTAAATCCCGTATTTACCCAAGGAACCAATGCCTCCAGCCGACTGCGCCGGGCGGAAGTCTCCCTGGGGTTGGGACCCCTGGAGGTGTCTGATCGACTGAAGCTCAGCGGCGAAATTATTTTGCGCCGCTATTGGAAGCGGGATGATTTCAACGTTTACCAACAAGGGCAAGTGCAGCAGTGGGTTACCTTCCCACTGCCTCCCCACTTTCTGATTATTGATACCACTGCGGCTACGGGAGTGACTATCAAGGACAGCCGGAACCGCCTGCTGGGTTCCTTGGAGTTGGGCTTTTCCCCCGGTCCCCGCACCGATGCCACTTTAAGGTACAGTCGCCGGGATATCTTCGACCAGGAATCCTATCTTTTTCCCCGCCTTTACCAATCGGTGCTCAATCTCACGGAGGCGCAAATCACTACGTACCAGCAGGTGGATCTCTCTTTTAATCACCAATTTCGCCCCGGATTGGACTGGAGGGGTATGATCGCGGGTGCTTTCTATTCCGATCAGAACCAGCGGCTAACCTTTTACCAGGGTTTGAATTGGCAGGCCGTGCGCCAACCCCGTATGCACCTGGCGTTTACCCCGCACTATTTCCTGGCATCATATAGCCAGCAGCAGGACGCCTATTTCAGCCCTAACTTCTATAATGCCATCGGTATTGGAGTCGATTTCGACCGTCAAATTTTCCGCCTTCCTACCCTGATCCTCCAGGGGACGGTGCAGGCGGTGGGCAACCATGGGGATTGGGGCCCTTCCCTCCAGGGTCTGGCCGCCTTGGAATGGGAATTTATCCAGAATTTTTACATGGACCTGCATGCTTTCTATTTCCGGGAGTGGGTGGACAACTATCGGCTCTTTACCGCCGGGGTTTCATTCCGCTGGCGGTTTTAAGGGTTTTTATGGGGCGACGGCTAACTGCGTTTTGTTGCCGGGCTATTAAAATGAACTGCCATCTTAGACAACTGCCGATCTTTATCAACCTGGGAAAATTATCCGTGCTGGCCGTTACTCTGTTGGCTCTGTGCGGTTGCGCCGAAGTAACCCGTCCCACTCCCACAGACCCCCAAGTGGAGGCGGCCCAGATGGATGCGGTCCGGCGTCATCCCGATCAAAACTGGTCCGGGGAGCGGGTCTCCCGGGTCTTTCTCCGCATTCTGCCCTGGCTCCCTCAGACTCAGGGCCGCACATATCCCTTTTTGGGGTTCAACTGGTGGGTTACAGCTACCGGCCAGATAGCGGTGGATCAGGTTTGGTATCCTTCTCCGGCCCGGGATGCGGGCCTCCGGCGAGGGGACATTCTTCTGGCGGTGAACAACTGGCCTCTCCCCGCTTGGGTGGCAGGATGGGATGAAGGTATCGATACCGTCAGGAATTTATTCCAAGAGTTCTCTATCTCCCGCCGGTCTTATAAGTCCCGGGTCTCCAATAAAAGGCTGATTTCTTATGTACTTCCCGGAGAACTTTTGGCCGCGATGTTAATTGATTTGAAACACATTCGCATGGAGGCTCAAGAGCGTTATCTCACCGGGCCGGTGGAACTCCTGGTGGATAGAGAAGGAAAAAAATTCAACCTCACCCTCTATCCTCAGCGTCTGCCCGCCGAATATGCCATCCTGGTAAAAACCCAGGATCGTAAGATCAATGCCTATGCGGCTCCAGGTAAAATCATCCTGACCCAGAGGCTGGTAAACTTCTGCCTCAATGATGACGAACTAGCCCTCATCATAGGACACGAAATGGCCCACCAGGTCCTGGGCCATCTGGTTCGGGGCGCGGCCCACCGGGAACTGGGGCAATTTTTGGGAGAAGCTGTCACCGCCGTCAGCACTCTTTCCATGGGAAGGCTCCTGAATTGGAAACATTACCGGGTAAGCGCTGACGTGCGTGAGGTATCCAAAGACGCGGTGGTGAGCGTTTTTTCCCAGAATGAGGAGCGGGAAGCCGACATCTATGGCGCCTGGTTTGCCTTTCAGGCGGGTTACAATATCAACCGGGGAGCCGCAGTATGGGAACGGGTGGCGGCGGTGGATAATAAGGACCCTTTCCTCACCACGTACTTCTTAGATTCCCACCCGGCTCCCCTGGAGCGTTTGGCCCGCCTGAAGCTCGTAGCCCAATACTTCGAGGCTGGCCGGGCAGGGGATGTTTTTCTACAAATTGCAGATTTGAATCGCCAGCCGCCGCCTACATTGCCTGACCTAAATCAAAACCGTCGCTTATCGAAGAAACCGGCCTCGAAGCCTGTGCCAGTCCCCTCAAACCACCGGGATGGAGATGGTTACCCACGTCGCGCCAGGAACGCTGTCCACTCTAATCTCCGCATTATAGGGAGCCAGGAGCCGGCGGACCATGAACAACCCCAGGCCGGCCCTGGGGCCGTAGGCGGTGCACTTGGTGGTGAAGAAGGGTTCGAAGATCCGGGGTAATTTTTCTGGCGGAATGCCTGCCCCGGTGTCGCCGATGCGTAGCGTGAACTGCTTGTCCCGACAGGCTGTGACTACGGAAAGGTGACGGGGCCCTATCCCTTCCATAGCTTCCAGAGCATTTTCAAGCAGATTTCGGAAACTCTGGCTGAAATCGATATAATATCCATAGATTAAAGCCTGGCCGTCCCCGAAATGAAAATCCCTGGTGATCCGGTGCTTGAAAATGGGGTCGGCCAGATAAAGTTCCAGTTCTTGCCGGCACAGCTGGTTGAGGTCCAGGTGAATCTTCTCCTGGGTGCCCTCATGCATCCCTTGAAGTGCCAAGCTGCGGGCCAAGTTTTGCAGCTTTTCGAGTTCACTGCTAAATTGGCGGAATTTCTCCTGCCGGTAGAGGCTTGAAGCCACCAGCTTCTCGGCGCTAGCCCCGGGAGACTCTTTGAGCAGTTCCCATTCCTCTCGGAGTTTTTGCTCCAGGAGGTCCAGTTGGAAAGAAAGGACCTGAAGGGGCGAGTTAATCTGGTGAACGATGCCCAAGCAACGGCGGCCTACACTGGAGTGACGATAGTAACGCACCAGTTCTTGGAAGCAGCGTTCCAAGACTTCGTTTTCCTCTATGTAATCTGATGGCAAGGAAGATACTATAAGGGAGTGCCAAGGCTGCGAGGAGGCATGGGGGGTTGGGCTCGGGATTCTCCCCTCTTCAAGAGATTCCAATGCCTTTAGTCTATTACCCGTTTTATTCTTCATTTTATTTAGAACCGACATCACCCCCAACTCCGGCCCTCCCCTGCGACGGGGAACGAGTAAGCGCAAGGAACTTGAGGAACTTCATCCAAGATTGATTAACGCATGGCGGCAAAGTTCTACCCTATCGTTATTTTTCTTATCGACAGATTTCTAAAAAACATGAATACAGCAGAGGTGCATATCCTGTGGTCTCGATGAGCTGCCGGGCCTTGGCGGCCCCGGCTTGAGGGTCGCCCGCCGCGATGCGGCTGCTTTCCAGAAGCACTAAAGCTCCCACCCGCTCAGGGGCGACCAGGTTTGCCTGGAGGACAACGCGACAGCCCAGGCTGTGTCCCACCAGGACCGCGTCCTTTAAGTCCAGGCCCTCCAGCAGCGCCTTGACATCGGCCCCGCAGTTCTTAACTGTACAGGTGAGGGAGTTTTGGCAGGAAGATAAGCCATGGCCCCGGAGATCCGTGTATACCATTTGATGGCGGGAGTGAAAATAGGCCACTTGGAAACGCCAATCTTCATGGGTGCAAGTGAAGCCATGAACCAGGACCAGGGGCGGCCGGCCCTTGCCCTGATCGTCATAGAACATCGTGGTTCCAGGTAAATCCAGGAACGGCATAACAGCCTCTCAGCCAACGGTGGGCGCCATTGGCAGATGGGTTTGAGCTGAGAATAAACCACCGAAGACTTCTGTTCAGACCGTCAGCATAAATTTAGTACAATGTTTTTCCTAATCCATGGTGATGGAGTAAAATATATGATTAAAAGAGAAGTCTGGTACTTTCGGGGCGTTGGCCCGCAAAACACCCCGGCCTGTCTGGACTTGATGGAAAAGGCCGTGGCTGAGAAGTTTCGCCATTTGGTGGTGGCCTCTACCACCGGGGATTCGGGGGCCCAGGCCGCCCGGCGCCTGCAGGGCAAGGATGTCAACTTGGTGGTGGTCGGGCACTCTGTCGGCTTCAAGGGGCCCAATATCGATGAATTTCTGGATGAACATTACCAGGAAATCGTGCGTCTGGGAGGCAAAGTCCTCAAGGCCACTATTCTTACCCATTCCCTGGAAACCAGCTTGGCGGACCAATTCAAGGGCAGCGCTCCCACCCTGCTCATCGCCAATACTTTGCGGCGTCTGGGCCAGGGGCTCAAGGTGTGTTGCGAGATCGTCATGGAGGCGGTGGACGCAGGCCTCATCCCCGAAGGCGAAGAAGTTGTGGCCATCGGTGGCACCGCCCGGGGGTGGGACACTGTGGCCATCATCAAGAGTGCCGCGTCCAAGCGATTCATGCAGCTCTCCGTCCTGGAGATCTGGGGCAAGCCCCGGGTTTGAAGACCCAGAGGCGGAATTACCGGAAGAGATTATTTGTCAGGCTCCGTAAGAGACCCGGTTGCTGCGTGAAGAGTCTCCCAAGGGGCCTACAAACTCTTAGGACGCATCAGAACTGACTTCCCACCACCATAACCAATGCTACCCCCAAGATGGCGCTGCTGTCGACATAAAAGCTATCCACCTCAAATACCTTAGCACCCCAATAAAGCAATGCCCCCGTCAATGTCAGAACCATTGCCCCGGTCCACCACAAGCTCACCATGTCTCTTACCTCCCTTTATCCATGGTTATGCAAAGCGCGGACCGAATCCCCTGGCTGGGAAATTCTTCCCTGGCATTGAAGCCCATCGTCCTATAATCATGTGTCATTCCAGTATGTTATCGTTCTTAATTAAAATTTCCTAATTCCAAGATGGGAAGGTGATTCGGTCTCGGCTGATCCCAAAAGTATTTACTTAAGGAAGTGAATCGGCTGAAAGTATAGACTTGGCTATCACAAGCATCCTTCTCGAGTTGACAGGTGTAACGGTAGTGCTATAAGCTGAGAATGGATTGCCCCTATGCCTAAAGACACCCGTATCCTTTATCTTATTGACATCAGTTCCTATTTTTACCGGGCCTTCCATGCCCTGCCCCCTTTGTCCAACTCCCGGGGGGTGCCTACCAATGCCACCTATGGGGTGACCACCATGCTCCTTAAGGTCCTCCGGGAGCGGCAACCCCAGCATCTGGCCCTGGTCTTCGACGCCAAAGGCCCCACCTTCCGACACGGCCTATATAAAGATTACAAGGCGCACCGCCCCCCCATGCCCGAGGCCCTGACCACTCAACTCCCTTATATCCGAAAAATTATCGACGCTCTCAACCTGCCTTCCCTGGTTAAAGAAGGCTATGAGGCCGATGATCTCATCTGCACTTTAGTGCGGCAGGCCCGGGAGCGGGGTTTTGAGGTGGAAATCATTTCGGGGGACAAGGACCTGTTGCCCCTGGTGGCCGATGGGGTGGACATGTGGGATCCCATGAAAGAAGTGCGTTATGACCCGGCCGTCATCCGGGAGAAATATGGCCTTGCTCCTGAGGAATTGGTGGAGGTTCGGGCCCTGGCGGGAGACGCCAGCGACAATATCCCCGGGGTGCCGGGAATCGGTGAAAAAACTGCCCTTAAGCTGATCGCCAGATTTCACAGCCTGGAAAACCTCCTATCTCATATTAATGAAATTAAAGAAAAGGCGGTGAAAGCCAGGTTAGAACAATATGCTGATCAGGCGCGGCTCAGCCGCCAGTTAACCGAACTTAAGTCACAGGTGCCCCTGGCAATAGACCTGGAGGCGCTCAAACCGGGCCCGCCGGACCGGGACACCTTGTGCCAATTATTTGTGGAATTGGAATTTAGCAGGCTCACCAAGGAGTTAGGATTTGATTCTCAACCTCAGGCTGCCTGTTCCGTGGCGCTTGATACAGAGAGCCTGGAGCGGATGGCCCAGGCCGTGCGGGGCACGGGGGAAATGGGTCTGTGCTTTGTTACTGGCGAGCAGCACCCGGTGCTGGCCGAAATCACCGGGGTCGGAGTGGCCTGGCAGGTGGGTGAGGGTGTTTATATACCGCTGACGCCGCAGGAGACTCCTGCCTCCGTTTGGGATATGCTGGGCCAGCTCTGGGCTCTGCCCACGATTGCCAAAGTGGGGCCGGACCTCAAGGCGGCGCTGATTTTGGCTCACCGGTTTGGGCAGGATATCCGGGGAATTGCCGGCGATATTCTGCTGGCGTCGTATTTAGTTAATCCCGGGCGGTACGAGCAGACCCTGGAAAATGTGGCCCTCCATTACCTGGGGGTCAACCTGCCGGGCCCAAAGGAATTGGCGGGGCGGCCCAGCACTGCGGCGGGATTGGACCGAGATCTGGCTTGCCAGTACGCCGCTCAGCGTGCCGAAGTGGCCTTAAACCTTTGGCCAAAGCTTAAAAGCGAGTTGCAGGAGGAAGGACTCTGGGATCTTTATGCAAGTCTGGAATTGCCGCTGTTGAGGACTTTGGCGCACATGGAGGCCCGGGGGATTCTCTTGGACCAGGGATTTCTGCGCCGATTCGGTCAGGACCTGGAAACCTCCATGCAGCGGCTGGAACAAGAGATTTATGCTTTGGCGGACGAGGAATTTCTTATCCAGTCGCCCCAGCAATTGGGCCGCATCCTCTTTGACAAAATGAAGCTTACGCCTCAAAAGAAGACCAGGGGCAAAACCGCTTATTCCACCGACTTGGAGGTGCTTCAAGCCTTGGCGGCGGAAAGCCCCATCGCTGCCAAGGTTCTGGAGTACCGTAGCATGGGCAAACTCAAATCCACTTACGTGGATGCTCTCTTAAAGCTGGTAAACCCACTCACCGGACGGGTACACACCACCTTTTTGCAGTCGGTGGCGGCTACCGGGCGTCTTAGCAGCCGGGACCCCAATTTGCAGAACATCCCGGTCCGGGGCGAGTTGGGGGGGCAGATTCGTCAGGCTTTTGTGCCGGAAACCGGCCGGGTGTTTCTCAGCGCGGATTATTCCCAGATGGAACTGCGCATTTTAGCCCATTTTTCAGAGGACCCCGTTCTCCTCAAGGCCTTCCAGGACCAGATAGACATCCACCGCCAAACCGCGGCGGTGGTGTTCGGCATCCATCCAGAATTGGTTACCCCGGAGATGCGCCGGCAGGCCAAGGTGGTCAATTTCGGCATTATTTACGGCATGAGCGGGTTCGGCCTGGCCAAGCAACTAGGGGTGGGCAATCGCCTGGCCAACGAATTTATCCAGCGCTATTTTGCCAAATACTCCGGGGTCAAGGCCTACCTGGATAAGACCTTGCAGGAGGCCCGGGAGCGGGGCTGGGTGACCACCCTGCTGGGACGCCGGCGCCAGACCCCCCAACTCAACAGCAGCAACCGTATCTTGCGTCAGGAAGCGGAGCGCAGTGCCATCAACACCCCACTCCAGGGTACCGCCGCGGATATTATTAAAAAGGCGATGTTAGAAGTGGAGGCCGCGCTGGCGAAGGCAAACTTATCCGGACGAATGCTTCTTCAACTCCATGATGAGCTTTTATTTGAGGTGCCCGCTGCCGAACTGGCAGAGACGGCACACCTGGTCCGGGAGATCATGGAGGGGGTGGTGGACCTAAAAGTTCCTTTGAAAGTGGATTTGAGAATGGGGAAAAATTGGGGCGAGATGAATTTCTATGCTCCCAAGATTTCTAAGGAAGCATAAATTAATCAATAAATTCAGCATGATAAAAATTATCATCGCATTAGCCTAAAAAAAAATCTCAAAAGGCAAAGATTTTCCTTGATATTTTTCAAGTCGTACTTATAGTTAATCAAAATTAAGGGCTTAGAAAACTTTAATTCGAGTCCAGAGAAAAAAAAATCAGGGAGGCCATATTTTTTCTTGATATTTCCAGCCCATTATTATTAAATGTGGGCATCTTACTTACCTTTAACCATCTCTTTGAGAAGGGGGGATAGATGATGAGGAAAGCTTTGGTAAGGAAAGGCTTTGCATGGGCCATTCTCTTGGCATTCATCGCTGCCATGGGAATGGGGTGCTGCGACGCCTGCAAGAAGAGCGTAGACGATGCCAAAATGTACGCCGATCAGGCGGCGGCATCGGCTGCGAAGGCTGACAGTGCAGCGCGGAACGCCGAAATGGCGGCGGCAGACGCGAAAGCTTCGGCTGATAAGGCTGAGGCCGCGGCTGATCGGGCTGAGGCTGCTGCAGCAAAAGCAGAAGCCTGCCTGATGAAGAAAATGCGGAAGTAGCACCAAGGGTTGATTCAGCTCATGGGGAGTGAAAAATTCTCTCCGAAAGGGGGTAATCGATGAGGAAGGCAATGAGAAAAGGATATGCCTTGGCTCTCCTCGCGGTCTTTGCCCTGGTGCTGGGAGGTGCTGGCTGCTGCCAACAGTACTATGATCAGTGTGCTATGTACTCACAGCAGGCTAAGGCTTCTGCAGATCGGGCAGCTGCGTCGGTAGTAAAGGCTGAAGCGGCCGCACAAGATGCCAAAGTCCCCGTACCTCGCGCTTCCGCTGCGGCTAATAAGGCCGAAGCGGCAGCCGCCCGGGCCGAAGACGCGGCGGAAAAAGTGTGCGCTGCCATTAAGTACGGTAAGGTCAGAGCAATCAAAAGGGGCATCAAGAAAGGCAAGGTGAAAGCCCCGAAGAAAGCCAAAAAGGCCATGTAAAGCACTACTGCAGTTTTTTACGGGGTTAACCCCAACGATTCAGAGGGTGTGGAGAGGTTATGACTCGCCACACCTTCTGTCTTTTTAAGGATTGCCTATAGCGGTTGGGGCGGTTATGCCTAACGGCCTTAACTCGTTGTCAGGCGCTCCCCTCGAAGGCAAGCAAGGGGAAATTTAACCCCTTGGCTTCTCTCTCTGATGACAAACTTGCTAAAGAGATGGTTGAAGTAATGCCGGGTTCGGATTGGCAGACAGCATCAAATGGTTTTAGAAAGATTACGGAGTGGGGCAGGTATAAGTTGATGAGCAAGTAACATCTGGATATCAAAAAACAGGAGAGGCACTTCCCTTTTTGCCTCTGGTTTGTTGGCAAAGCAATTGCAACTATTCTAATGAATCTTTCCTACTAATAAGAAGCACTTAGGCCCAGGCCTCCGGCTGAACCCTTGGTGATGTCCATCGGCATACCGATTTGTTCTTCCACCGTCTGCATCACCTTGCGCATGTCCACCTGATCGGCCAAACCGTGCTGCTCCAGCAGACCCAGAACGTGGAGAATCATGGAGGGGATCTTGAAGTACACGTCTTCGTGCACCGAAAGGTAGATACGACCCTGGCGGAAACCGATCAAGGCCGGTTCATAAATATACTCCACTGACGCTCCCATCGGGACCATGGGGAAGAGCTTTTTGATGTGCTCCGGATACATCCGGGTGCAGCCGTGACTCACCAGGCGTCCCACTCCCAAGGGCATGGCGGTCCCGTGGATGCCATAGTCCCCCCAAGACAGGGTTAGTTTATATTCTCCCAAAGGATTGTCTTCACCGGGCGGCATAACCGCCATGCCATACTTGGCCTGGAGAGATTTAGGGATGTGCCAGGCCGGGTTCACCTTTTTCTCAATCACCCGGAATTTGCCTTGGGGAGTTTTAAAATCCAGAACCCCCATGCCGATGGGGAAGGTGTAAACCTGGGTGCTGTTGTTGATATAATAGTAAAGACGCATGGCCCCGGTATTAACTATGATCTGGTTGCCCCGGCTATTGGGCACGATCCACATGGTGGGAATGGTCATCTCTGCACCCACGGGGGGGAGAAACGGGTCCCACTGCCGGTACAAGACCCCGATTTCCGAATAGCCCAGGCCATAGTGCCGGGCGATTTCCAGCAGATCGTCGCCTTTCTTGATGCGGTAATGTTGAATGCTACCCACCACGGTAGTGGCGCTGGGGTCACAACCTTGGGGGGAGGCCGGAAACCGGATGCTGTAAGGGCCGGCCGCGACCACGGGCTGGGCCGCGACCACGATGAACGCAACCAACAGGATTCTGACTAAAATGTGCATCACGTCACTCCTGGGTTTGCCGGTAAGGTTTCAGGCTGGACGAAAAGGGGGGCAACATGATGCCTTTTTCTGTGACAATCCCCGCAATCAATTCATTGGGAGTGACATCAAAGGCCAGGTTTAGGGCCGGAGCTCCAGCCGGGGCCACGGCCTGTCCCCAGAGATGAGTCACCTCTTCCGCGGCCCGTTCTTCCACCGGAATATGGGCTCCGTCGGGAATAGAGAAATCAAATGTGGACAGCGGCGCGGCCACATAAAAGGGAATGCCGTGGTGGTGGGCCAGGACCGCCACGCTGTAAGTGCCGATCTTGTTGGCGGTGTCGCCGTTGGCGGCGATGCGGTCCGCCCCCAGGATGACCAGGTCCACTTTGCCCTGGTGCATCAAGGTGGCTGCGGCCCCGTCGGGGATGAGGGTGTAGGGAATCCCCAATTTCCCCAACTCCCAGGTAGTGAGCCGCGCCCCCTGTAGGAGCGGCCGGGTTTCGTCCACCCACACGGAAAAGCGCTTGCCCGCTTCCCAGGCGGCGCGCAGCACTCCCAGAGCGGTGCCGTAGGCCCCGGTGGCCAGGGCCCCGGTGTTGCAGTGGGTCAGGACCCGGTGACCATCTTTGATTAAAACCTGCCCCGCCTGGGCCATGTGGCGGTTGACGGTTTCGTCTTCGGCCAGCATGGTCTGGGCCTCGTTGACCAAGCTTTCTTTCACTGCCGCGACCGACTCATGGGCATGGGCCTTAGCTACCCGCTGGACCCGGTCCAGGGCCCAAAACAGGTTCACCGCAGTGGGCCGGGCCTGGGCGATTTCCTGGCAAATCTTGGCAAAGCGCTCCTGGAATTCGCTTTGATCCTGCGATTCAATATCCAGAGCCCCCAGTGCCGCGCCCATGGCCGCAGCCACCCCGATGGCCGGCGCTCCTCTTATCGCCAGGGTGCGGATAGCCTCGATGATCTCGTGATAATCTTTGATCTCCAGATAAAGCTCTTCCGCAGGCAGACGCCGCTGATCCAAGAGCTTGACTCTATCCACATCCCAACAAATGCTGCAGTAAGGAATCATTCGTACTCCTGATTACATCGTTGTCTTTGCGCCTCGGCGTCTTGGCGAGAGAAATTTTCACACCAGGGCGCCAAGGCGCAAAGATGTCAAAGATTATTGGCCCAAAAGCCGCTGAAAAATCTCATTGGCCAGTTGCGGGTTGGCCTGGCCCTTGGTTTTTTTCATGAGTTGGCCCACGAAGAAGCCCATGACCTTGGTCTTGCCGGCTTTGTAGTTGGCCACTTCCTGGGGATGGGCGTCGATAATTTCCTGGGCCGCGGCTTCCAACGCCCCGGTATCGCTGATCTGGGTCAGGCCTTTTTCTTTAACAATGGCCTCAGGCATCTGACCGCTGGCCTTCATTTCTTCATAGACTGCTTTGGCAATTTTTCCGCTGATGGCGCCCTTTTCCACCAGGGCCAGCAATTGAGCCAGAGCGGTGGTGGTCACCGGTTGGTAACTAGTGTCCGACCAATCCCTAAGCGACTCCGACATGATCCAGTTGCTCACCTTCTTCGGGTGGGGAAATTCTGCCACCGTGCCCTCGAAATAATGCGCCAGGGCCTTTTCCGAAGTCAAAACTTCCGCATCATATTCGGGCAGACCATATTGGGTCTGAAAGCGGATTACCCGAGCCGCCGGCAATTCCGGAAGTTCTTTCTTAAGGCGTTCTATCCACTCCTTCGAGACTCTGACCGGCACCAAATCCGGGTCCGGGAAGTAGCGGTAATCGTGGGCCTCTTCCTTGCCCCGCATGGACACGGTTTGATTGGCAGCCGTATCCCACAGGCGGGTCTCCTGGACGATCTCCCGGCCCGCGGCCAACAGCGCCCGCTGCCGCTTGATTTCGTACTCCAGAGCGGCTTTGACAAACCGGAAGGAGTTCATGTTCTTGAGCTCGGTCTTGGTGCCGAACGCGGCTTGACCCACCGGACGCAGGGAGATATTGGCATCGCACCTGAGGGAGCCTTCCTCCATGTTGCCGTCACAGATTTCCAGGTATAAAAGAATATTGCGCAGGCCTTTGAGGTACTCCACCGCCTCTTCGGGGGTGCGCATATCCGGCTCGCTGACGATTTCGATCAGCGGCACCCCGGTGCGGTTAAAATCCACGAAGCTCACCGGCCGGGACTCGCTGTGGACGAGTTTGCCCGCATCTTCTTCCATGTGGATGCGGGTGATGCCGATGCGCCGGGTTTGCCCTTCTACCTTGATATCCAGGTAGCCGTGCTCCGCCAGGGGTAGTTCGTATTGGGATATCTGGTAGCCTTTAGGCAGATCGGGATAAAAATAATTTTTCCGGGCGAAGACCGACTCCGGATTGATGCGGCAGTTGGTGGCCAAGCCCATTTTTAAGGCAAATTCCAGGGCCTTATGGTTTAGGACCGGCAGACTCCCGGGCATTCCCAGACAGACCTCGCACACCTGGGTGTTGGGCGGGGCCCCAAAGGAGGTGGGGCAGCCGCAGAAAATCTTGCTGGCGGTGAGCAGGTGCGCATGGACCTCTAATCCGATAACCGCTTCGTATTCCACAGAAAAGATTCCTTTCGCGAAACGGCGGACACTTCAGGCCCGCCCCCCCGGTTCTTGCCCTGTTAGGCCGTGGTCAGCCGCTCATGGATCAAGTCGGCCACTTTGACACCGGAGAGGATCATGCCCCCGAAGATGGCGCCCATGCGATTGACGCCGAAGGTGGCGGTGGCCGCCATCCCGGCCACATAGAAGCCCGGGTAAATCTCTTTGGTGTTTTCGATGGTGCCCTTTTCCCCCACTTCCGACCACATGGAGCGTTCCCCGCCTATCCCCCCGGTGGGGGTGAAAAGAGTAATGGGCTGATTCTTGCGCAGCAGCACCTTCACCACCTCCAGGTCGTGGCCGGTGGCGTCGATGGTGTGCTTGGCCCGGATTACCAGGGGGTCCACGTGCAGCCGGGCCATCTCCACCGCGGTCCAGGAGATCACCAGCCCAGTGACCCGGTCCTCCCGGACCATGACATCTTCCACGCTGATGCAGTTAAAAATAGTAGCCCCGGCCTTCATCGCCTGAGACCCCAAAGTGGTGACGGCCTCCACTGCATCGGCGGTGTAATACTCGTCAAAAATGGGTTTGAGGCGAATTCCCAATTCATCCAGGACGGCTTTGGCAGCCTCCTGGATAACGATTTCGTTGAACATCATGCCGCCGCCCCACATGCCGCCGCCGATGGAGAGTTTCCGCTCAAAAATGGCCACCTTATGGCCGTAACTGGCCAGCCGCCAAGCCGCGGTGAGCCCGGAGACACCGCCCCCCACCACGGCTACGTCCAAGTCAATATTTGCCAATAATTTTTCGGTGTAACGTTCAATGATTGCTCGGGTGATAAGAATTTCGTCCAGCGCCATGGTAGGTCCTCTTTAGGGTGAAATTGCGTTAAAAATATCTAACCCCCAAAGTTCTGTCAAGTATTGGCCCTGTCGGAACCGGCGCAAATGGCTAAAGCGACAGGCAGTGGGGTCAAATTGGCGAACCCTTCCCCCTTGTGAACAAAAACTGTATATTGAGAAGAAATTTCCTCCTGGATCCCATCATGCCGTCTATTAAGCTTAAGGTATTCCCTTTACTGGAAAAAATCCGGTCGCAAAGCCCTGTGGTCCATCATCTGACCAACTGGGTCACCATCTATGACTGCGCCCAGGTGGTCAAGGCCCTGGGAGCCTCACCGGTCATGGCCCATGCCCCCGAGGAGGTGGAGGAGATGGCCCGGCTCGCCGCGGCCTTGGTCCTCAATATCGGCACCCTTACCATGGAGATGGTGGAGTCCATGAAGCTGGCGGCCAAAAGCGCCAACGCCAAGGGGATTCCGGTGATCCTGGATGTCTGCGGCGCGGGCGCCACCTCCCTGCGGGATCGGAAGTGTTTTGAACTTTTGGATGAGGTGCGGATCGACCTCATTAAAGGCAATGCCTCGGAAGTGGCCCGGATCAGTGGTGCTGCGGTCCGCACCAAGGGGGTGGATGCCACCGAAGTGGCTTTGGACCTGGAGGAAGTGGCCCAAAGCCTGGCTTTGAGACGGCAATGCACAGTGGCCATCACCGGCCCGGAGGACCTGGTAGTGGACGGCAGCCGGCGCTTTGTCATTAAAAACGGCCACCCCCTCATGTCCCGGGTGGTGGGCACCGGGTGCATGGCGGCCTCGGTGATGGGCACCTTTGCCGCGGTGGAGCCGGACCTGGCCGTGGCGGCGGCCGCGGGTCTGGTCTGCTTTAATGTGGCGGCGGAACTGGCGGCGGAACTGGACCCGGGCCCCGGCACCTTCAAAGTCAGACTTTTTGATTGTCTGGACGGCCTGGATGAACAGACCCTGGCGGAGCGGCGGCGCGTGAGCGGATGAGAGGGTATTATTTCATCACCGATGCGGGCTTAAGCCGGGCCGGAAATCTGCGGGATGTGGCCTGCGCTGTAGCCGCAGGCGTGTGGGTGGTGCAGTACCGGCGCAAAGAGGGCCCTACCGCCGAACTGGTGGCGGAAGCCCGGCAACTGCGGGACCTGTGCCGGGCCATCCGGTTTGTCGTCAACGACCGGGTGGAGGTGGCCCTGGCAGTTGCCGCCGATGGGGTGCACCTGGGTCAGGAGGATCTGTCCTGCCAGGAGGCACGGAAGCTTTTGGGGCCTGATAAAATCATCGGAATCACGGTCCACAACCTGGATGAGGCCCTGGCAGCCCAGGACGCGGGCGCGGATTATCTGGGGGTGTCCCCCATCTTTGCCACCGGCACCAAGGCCGACGCCGGAGCTCCCACTGGCGTGCGACTTTTAGCCGAGATTCGCCGCCGGGTGTCTCTGCCCCTGGTGGCCATCGGCGGTATCACCCTGGAAAATGCTTCGCAAGTCATCGCGTCCGGGGCCGACGCGGTGTGCGCCATCTCCGCGGTGGTGACCAAGGCGGATGTCCGGGCGGAGATAGAAAAGTTTCAGAGGTTATTTAGATAATGTGACCATGATATTTCAATAATAAATAGGGGCATAGAATTGCAATTTTCAATCATAAAATACATATTGGCTTTGAAGAATTATATCTGAGTATAATTTTGATCCCTTTTCGAGGTGATTATGTCGCAAATGGCTTTTTTATTTCCCGGGCAGGGCTCCCAGTACGTGGGCATGGGCCAGGATCTGTTTGACTCCGACCCCCATGCCCGAAAATTATTCCAACTGGCCGAGGACACCACCGGCTTGCCTTTAAAACGGCTCTGCTTCCTGGGTCCCATGGAAGAACTCACCCTGACGGTGAACCTGCAGCCCGCGGTCACCGTGGTCAACCTCTGTCTCTGCCAGGCCCTGACGGAAGCCGGGATTAAACCCGCCGCAGTCTGCGGCCACAGCCTGGGAGAATACAGCGCCCTCTTTGCCGCGGGGGTGCTGAGCGCCGGCGACACCCTCAGGGCGGTGGCTGAACGGGGCCGTCTCATGCACCGGGAGGCCCAAAAATATCCCGGCGCTATGGTGGCGGTCATCGGGCTGACCCCGGAGAAACTGAAAGGGGTGGTCCATCCCTTCACCAAAGAAGGCCCCATCGCTCTGGCCAACTTCAATACCCCGGAGCAGACGGTCATTTCCGGTTCCCCGGAAATCGTCGCCCGGGCCGGGAATGCCGCCAAAGCCGAGGGGGCCAAGGTCATCCCCTTAAAGGTTTCCGGCGCCTGGCACTCGCCCTTGATGATGGGGGCCAATGCCGATTTTGCCGCGGTCATGGACACCTTAAATTTTCAGGCCCCGACAACCCCGATTTATCTCAACGCCACCGCGGCCCCGGAGACCAATCCCAAAATTTTGCAGGCCTCCATGGGGGCCCAACTCACCTCCCCGGTGCGCTGGGCCGAACTCATCCTTAATCTCAAAAGCGCGGGCATCGACACCTGGGTGGAGGTGGGGCCCAAAAATGTGCTCACCGGCCTGGTGCGCAAGATCCTGCCCCAAGAGCCCAAAGAGAACTTTCATAACGTGGAAAACCGGGAGAGTCTGGAGAAGTTTCTGGCCGCGGTTAAGGCATAAATTACTGGCGCTGTATATTTGAAATATGGCGAATGCCAAAAGTTTTTTCAGTTATGGCTCATGCTCCAAAAACCTAAATCCTCCCTACCCCCCCTTTTTCAAAGGGGGGAACTTAGCGGAATTGCTTTGAAAATCCCCCTTTGACAAAGGGGATTTAGGGGGATTTAACAAACCAGCAATCTGGATAAATTTATGGCTAACGCCGCAGTTCATCCAGCACGACAGCCAGGAGGTCTTTAAAGGCCGCCAGGGCCCGGGCCCGATGGCTGATGCGGTTTTTAACTGCCGGCCCCAGTTGGGCCATGGTGGCCCCATACTCCGGGACCCAGAAGACCGGGTCGTAGCCGAAGCCGTGGTCGCCCGATGGCGACTTTGCGATAACCCCCTCACACTCACCGTGGGCCCGCCAGAGGCGGCCGTCGGGCAGGGCCAGGGCGATCTCGCAGACGAAGCGGGCGGTGCGTTTCTCCCACGGAACGTCTTGCATTTCGGCCAGGAGTTTGCGCCAGTTGTCGGCGTCCGTGGGGGGTAAGGGGGCGGTTAAATCCTGGGCGTAGCGGGCCGAGAAGACCCCGGGCGCGCCGTTTAACGCGTCCACAGCCAGGCCGGAGTCGTCGGCCAGGGCCGGGAGACCGGTAAGCCGGGCCACCATTTGCGCCTTGGCCCCGGCATTGTCCGCAAAAGTAGCCCCCTCTTCCGGGATTTCGGGAAGCTCGGGAAAATCGGCCAGGTTTAAAAGGCTTACCCCGGTATCCGCCAAAAGCTCCTGGAACTCCCGGACCTTGCCAGGATTGCGGGTGGCTATTACCAGGGCAGGGGCAGGCACGGGGCCAAAACCTCCTCCTGGATGCGGGTTAGTTGCTTGATTCCTGCCTGGGCCAGCTCCAGCATGCGGTTGAGCTGGGCCGCAGGGAAAGGACCGCCCTCCCCGGTCAACTGCACCTCGATGAGCTCCCCTTTGCCCGTGCCCACAAAATTGGCATCTACCCGGGCCTGGGAGTCCTCGTCATAGTCCAAATCCAGGAGCAGGCGCTCCCCCACCAGTCCCACGCTCACCGCGGCCATCTGCTCCCGGATGGGCGAGGAGTCCACCAACCCCGCACGCCGGAGCCCCTCCAGGGCCAGGCACAGGGCCACGAAGGCCCCGGTGATGCTGGCGGTCCGGGTGCCGCCGTCGGCCTGGATGACGTCGCAGTCCACGGTGACCGTGCGGGGTCCCAGGGCCTGCAAATCCACCACCGCCCGCAGGGAGCGGCCAATGAGCCGCTGAATCTCCAGGGTCCGGCCTCCCACGCGGCCTTTGAGGGATTCCCGATCCTGCCGGGGTCGCGTGGCCCCGGGCAGCATGGCATACTCCCCGGTGACCCAGCCGCCCCCGGAATGGAGGCGGAAAGGGGGCACCCCCTCGCTCACCGTGGCGGCGCAGATGACCCGGGTGCGGCCCCAGGTGATGAGGCAGGAGCCCTCGGCAAAATCCAGATAGCCGGGAACGATGGTGATCTGCCGGAGTTGATTATCTGCGCGAGTGCCACGCCGCATTTTCATTCCTTTTTAAAGCGCGAAAAGGAAAAGGAGAAAAGGAGAAGGGGAGAGGAACTTTCAGTAGTCAGCAGACAGGAGTGAGAAAAGCTGACAATTGACTACTGGCTACTATTTAGCCTTTTACCCTTTTACCCTTTTTCCCCTTCTTTAAGGGATTGGCGCAAGGTGTCGATAACTAAATTAAAGGTGTCGGCAAAGGATGCCGGAGAGACCCGTCCCACTTCGATGAACTTCACCACGATCTCTTTGGCCGCCTTCAGGAGCAGTTCCTCCCGGGGGGTCAGAGGGGCGTGGGCTTCTTTATCCCGTGGCATCTATGCTCCTTCCCCTTGGATGATTTTTGGTATAATGTCAGCAGTCAGTCACTGAAAAATCTGGCTGCTGGCAACTGGCCGATTATAAAAAAATCCCCGCCGGCCAGAAGAAGGCCAATTCAAATGGCCGGCGGGCAGGCAAGAAGAACCGCAACAGCCCTCCTTAAGCACATGATAAACCAGGCAGCCCGGCAAGGCAAGGGGGAATCCGTGAGCCGTATCCGCATCCTGGAGCCCCAGGTGGCGGCCCAAATCGCTGCGGGTGAAGTCATCATCCGTCCTGCCGCCGCGGTCAAGGAACTGGTGGAAAACGCCCTGGATGCCGGGGCCCGGACCATCACGGTAGCGGTGGAGGAGGGAGGCCGCAAACTCATCCGGGTGGTGGATGACGGCTGCGGTATGACCGCCGAGGAAGTACCCTTAAGCCTTAAGCGCCACGCCACCAGCAAGCTTGCCGCGGAAACCGACCTCTTGGCCATCAGTACCCTGGGGTTTCGGGGTGAGGCCCTGGCCTCCATCGCCACGGTGAGCCACCTCACCCTGAGCAGTTGCCCCCCAGGGGCTTCGGCGGGCTACCGGGTGGTGGCCCGGGCCGGGGAGATTCTCTCGGCGTCGCCCTGGGCGGCTGCTTCGGGCACCCAGGTGGAGGTGGCGGAACTCTTTTTCAACACCCCGGCCCGGAAGAAATTCCTCAAGAGCAAAGACGCCGAACAGGCCCAGATTTTGGAAATTCTGCGCGGCCTCGCCCTGGGCTACCCACAAGTCCACTTCACCCTGAGCACCCCGGCCCGGACCTTACTGGCGGCTCCCGCGACCCCCAGCCTCGCAGAGAGGGTGGCCGCGGTCTGGGGGCCGGAGCTGGCGGCCCATATGCTGCCATTGTCCCTGGGCCAGGGGTCCTGGCAGGTCACGGGGCTGGTGACAACGCCTGATTACACCCTGGCCAGCAGCCGCTTCCAGGTCCTTTTGGTGAACGGCCGGGTAGTGGCCGACCGGGTCCTGGCCGCGGTCTTAAAAGAGATCTATGCCGGGCTCCTCCCCCGAGGCCGGCACCCCGGCGCGGTGGTGCACCTTAAAGCCCCTCCCGAGGCCGTGGACGTCAATGTCCATCCCGCCAAAACCGAGATTCGCTTTCACGAGCCGGGCAGGGTCTATCCGCTGCTCCTCACCGCCCTGCGCCAGGCCCTGGGGCCGCTGTATGGCGAACCTCCCCGCTACCGGGTGAGTTGGCAGCCGGAGACCGCCCCCCGGGTGATGGAGAGCGCCCGGCCTCAGTTGTTTCCCCTGACGACTCCAGGGCTTGACCGCGCCGGGCCGCCGCCCCTGGCTTACCGGGAGACCATGGCGGTCCCGGCCCCCGGTCCCGCCTTGACCCCCAGAGAGTGGCGCTTTCAGGATTTGACCGTTTTAGGAACCTTGGCCCAAACTTACATCGTGGCCCAGGGGCCAGAGGGGCTCATCCTCATCGATCAGCATGCGGCCCACGAACGCGTGCTCTACGAGGCCCTGAAGACCCGGGGGGCTGCGGAAAAACAGAGCCTGCTCTTTCCTAAGGTGGTGGAAGTGCCTGCGGCCCAGGCGGATTGGGTTCGGGAGCATCTGGAGGTGTTAGACCAGGCGGGGCTGGAGCTTTCACCCTTCGGCGGGGCCAGTTTCCTTATTACCGCAGTGCCGGCCTGCCTGGCGGATGCCGACTTGGAAGCGGTGGTGGCCGAGGCGGTGGAATCCTTAACACCTTTTAAAAGCGGCACTCATCCCCAGGAAATCCAGGAACAGGCCTTGCAGATCATGGCCTGCAAAGGCGCGGTTAAGGCCGGGGAGAATTTGGCCCCGGAGGCCATCGCGGCGTTGTTGGCCCAACTGGATGAGATTGCCGTCTCCTCCCATTGCCCCCACGGGCGGCCATTGTGGCGGCTTCTGACCTACCACGACATCCGGCTTAGTTTTCGCCGCTAAAAAACCGGGGGAAAAGGGTAAAAGGGCAAAAAGCGAAGGGGGGGAAACCATGGCCAGGCAATATTTCTGGGGCTTTTCCCTTGTTTCCTTTTCGCCTTTTGCCCCCAAGAATATTTTCCGGAATAAAGCTGATTATTGAATTTATTGCATGGCAGTTCTCAGCCCGCATACTATAGGAAAACCCCGGGTGGCGGCCTTGGTGGGCCCCACCGCAGTGGGGAAGACCGCGGTGGCCCTCGCCTTGGCGCAAAAAATCGGCGCCGAGATCGTCAACGCCGATTCCCTCCAGGTCTACCGGGAGCTTAATATCGGCACCGCCAAGCCCACCCTCCAGGAGCGCCGCCAGGTGCCCCACCACCTCATCGATGTGGCGGACCCGCCGGAGCCCTATGATGCCGCCCGCTACTGCCGGGAGGGACGGGAGGTCCTGGCCGCCTTGCAACGGCGCCGGGTGCCGCCGCTGGTGGTGGGGGGCACCGGCCTCTATCTCAAGGCCTTGCTTTCCGGCCTGTTTGCCGAAGGGGAACCCGCCGCAGGAGTCAGGGCGCGCCTGCGGGGGGAGTTGCAGGCCCTGGGACTGCCGGCCCTATACCAGCGCCTCCTTCACCTGGACCCGGATACGGCCAACCGGCTCCATCCCCACGATACCTACCGGATTATCCGCGCCCTGGAAGTCATGGAGGCCACCGGCAAACCCCTTTCTGAGTTCATCAAGGCCCACCGCTTCCAGGACACCCCTTATGAGGTGCTGAAGTTGGGGTTGGCTCTGCCGCGGGAAGAACTCTACCAGCGCATCGAGAGCCGGGTGGAGGTCATGTTAAAGGCGGGGTGGCTGGAGGAAGTCCAGGGCCTTTTGGCCCGCTACCCGCCGGACTTAAAGCCCCTCCAGGCCCTGGGTTACCGCCACCTGATCAACTACCTCACCGGCCGCTGGAGTCTGGAGGAGGCCCTCACTTTATTGGCCCGGGACACCCGCCGCTATGCCAAGCGCCAGCTCACCTGGTTCGGTTCGGACCCGGAGATCAAATGGTTTTCTCCCGACCAGATGGAAGAGATGGGTGCGGCACTGGAGGATTTCTTCGCCTGAGTGAGATTGTCGCCGCCTCTGTCGATCATTTCAAAAGATTGTGGGTTCGGACGTAATCCCCGATAATATTTCCTGCAATTTCGTGGCCGGCTTCATTCCAATGAGTGTCTCTAACCAAATATAGCGGTCGAGATTTTCCGGCTTTCTGCATGGGTATGGTTAAATCAACGTAGTGAATGTGATTTCTTTCAAAATAATTTATTAAAATATTATTGGGATAAAGTAAATCAACTGAATTAGCTGATATATTAAACTTGGCAAACAAATCGTGCTGTAAAGTTTCGTCGACTTGGATTTGGTCTGGTATAACAACTACTAAAAAGGGAATTTTTCGTTCTCTGCACCAATTATTAATTTTTGACAAAATTACAGAATCATTATTCCATAATTTATCAAGTTTTTCTCTTTTACTGTTCTCAAAAATCCATAATCTGGTTTTTTCAATATTATAAAATTCGTCTTCAGAAAAAGTTCCGGCGCCCTTGCTGAGGGAATTTCTCCAGGCTATCCACCAACCCCGCACCAACTGGAATATCCACAATCTTTTATAATTCAAATATGTTGACAGACCGTTTGCACCCTCCACCGGTTCAACAATGAACATGCCAATCCTTCTGGAATTAAATCTCATTTCAGTAAAATCATTGCCTATAAAGAACGCTATTAACACCAAGTCCGGCTTAAATAAATCTCCAAATTTCTCTAAAGTGTTCCAATAATATCCCGGACCTGTATTGGATATTCCAGCATTTATTACCTCATATTTCTTTGTACTGTTTGACTTGTTTAATTGCTTCTCCAGGATATTATGATAATTTAGTGCCGTTCCTTTAAAAAATTCCGAAAATGAGTCGCCTATCCCCAAGATTCTAATAACCCCGGGATCCTTATGGAAAATGGTGGCATCGAAGAAACCTCGATTAACAAAGTCTGTAAAGTCGCCGGTTATGCTATAGTTAGTCTTTAAAAAAGCTGGGGTGGTCAGCCGCAGGGCTAATTCAAGGCCATAAATTGCCACGCACAAAGAAAAAATCACCAAAATTATATTAATCAGTCTTTTTTGGGACAACGCACCCATCTCCGCCTAGACAAGGCTTGTTATAACTACAAAGACTCGCAAATTTTGCTGCTTTCAGCCACCCTTGTCAATCTTAAACTCGCAAAAGGTTTTGTTACCAAGTTCTCACATTAACACAAGGCCAAGATAGTCAAAATTTCGTATAAAATAAATTTAATCTGTATTAATTTAATCCGGCATATTGACAGTTGTGCAATAATGCCGTAACGTGGTCACAAAATATGAAGGAGGTGATAACGCTTCATAAGTTGGATAGCCCATAATTTAAATAAGTTACAAGACCCCACCACTTAGAATTCCTCAACTCCATACCCAAGGCGAGGTAAGAAATGGGCATCACACGCAGGACATTTATCAAGGGTTTGGGGAGCGGGATCACGGCCTTAGGTCTCTCGGACGTTATTTTCACCCGGACCGGGTGGGCCGGCGCCGTGCATCCTGCCAAGACGAAGGACACCCAAGTCACCACTTCCATCTGCCCCTATTGCGGGGTGGGCTGCGGCCTCATCGCCAACACCAAGGGGGGCAAACTCATCAACGTGGAGGGCGACCCCGACCATCCCATTAACCAGGGGTCCTTGTGCAGCAAAGGCCAGGCGGTCTTCGAGGTGGTCACCAGCCCCCGGCGCTTAAAGAAGGTGCTCTACCGGGCTCCGGGCAGCGACCACTGGGAAGAAAAGCCCCTGGATTGGGCCATGCAGACCCTGGCCCAGCGGGTCAAGGCCACCCGGGACGCCGCGTTCATCGCCAAATCGGCCTCCGGGGTGCCGGTACATCGCACGGAAACCCTGGCCTCCATCGGCGGGGCGGCGCTGAACAACGAAGAGTGCTATCTTATCTGCAAGCTGATGCGCTCTCTGGGTGTCGTCTATCTGGAGCACCAGGCCCGGCTCTGACACTCCTCCACCGTGGCCTCGTTGGGGCCCACCTTCGGCCGGGGCGCCATGACCAACCACTGGAACGATCTGGCCAACAGTGATTGCGTCATGATTATCGGCTGCAACCCTGCGGAAAACCATCCCATAAGTTTCAAATGGATCACCAAGGCCCAAGATAAGGGAGCCAAACTTATCGTCATAGACCCCCGCTTCACCCGTTCCGCGGCCAAGGCCGACCTCTTCGTGCGCTTGCGCCCCGGCACCGACATTGCCCTCATGGGTGGACTCATCAATTACATTTTAGAGAACAACCTTTACCATAAAGATTATGTCGCCAATTATACCAATGCCGCCTTCCTCGTGAATAAAGACTTCGCCTTTGCTGACGGCCTCTTTTGCGGATATGACAAAGAGAAGCGGACTTACAATCCGGCTGCCTGGAGCTATGAGTTGGGCGCAGATAAAAAACCGGTCACCGATCCCACCCTGACCAACCCCCGGTGCGTTTTCCAGCTCATGAAGACCTTCTACTCCCGGTACACCCCGGAAATGACGGCGGCGGTCACCGGGGTGCCCAAAGAGCAGTTCTTAGAGTTGGCGGCCATCTACAGCGCCACCGGCCAACCGGGCAAGGCGGGCACCCTGCTCTATGCCATGGGCGGCACCCAGCACACCACCGGGGTGCAGATCATCCGGGCCTATACCATCCTGCAGCAGTTGCTGGGAAACATGGGCATGCCCGGCGGCGGCATCAACGCCCTGCGGGGGGAAAACAACGTCCAGGGCTCCACTGACATGGCCCTGCTGTTCCACATCGTGCCGGGATACATGGCCATTCCCAACGAGGCCGCCCATCCCACCCTCAAAGACTACCTGGACAAAGAGACCCCCAAAGCGGGCTTCTGGATCAACAAGCCCAAGTTCTTCGTCAGCCTGTTGAAGGCTTTTTGGGGTGATGCGGCCCAGCCAGGAAACCAGTTCGCCTATGACTACCTCCCCAAGGTCGGCAAGGGTTATCAGGGCTCGGGTTATTCCTGGATCCCACTGTTCGAGGCCATGGGGGAAGGCTCCATCAAGGGGATGCTGGTCTGGGGCATGAATCCGGCCGTCGGGTCCGCCAATCTCAACCATACCTACGCGGCTTTGGATAAGCTGGAATGGCTGGCGGCCTTTGATCTATTCGAGACTGATACTGCGGTTTTCTGGAAACGGCCCGGGGCCAAAACCAAGGACATCAAGACCGAGGTCTTTCTCTTTCCCGCGGCGGATTCCCTGGAGAAGGAAGGCAGCGCCAGCAACAGCGGCCGCTGGATCCAGTGGCGCTACCAGGCGGTGAAGCCCCACGGCGACGCCCAGAGCGACCTGTGGTATGCCAACCGCTTGGGCCTGGAGCTGCAGAAGCTCTATAAAAATGACCCCAAAGCGGTCTTTCCGGATCCCATCGTCAAACTTAACTGGAACTACGGGGAGTCTCCCGACGTCCACCTGGTGGCCAAGGAGATCAACGGCTACACCGTGGCGGATAAAAAGCAGCTCCTGAACTTCCTGGGTCTGAAGGACGATGGCTCCACCGCCGGCGGGTGTTGGATCTACTCCGGCTACTACCCCGGCCCGGATAAAAAAGACAACAAGGCCGCGGCCAGAAACAAAAAGGACCCCACCGGCTTGGGGCTCTATCCCGGCTGGGCCTTTGCCTGGCCGGTGAACCGGCGGATCATTTACAATCGCTGTTCCCTGGACCCCCAGGGGGTGCCCTGGAGCCAGGACAAAGCGCTGTTCGCCTGGGATCCGGTAGCCAAGACCTGGAAAAATTTTGACGTTCCCGATTTTAAATGGATCGATCCCGCCACCAAGGTCCACGTGGGGCCAGAGGAATCGGCCAAGGCGCCCTTTCTTATGCTTCCGGAAGGCAAAAGCCGGCTCTTCGTGCCCGGCGGCCTCTGCAAGGAAGGCCCCTTCCCTGAGCACTACGAGGCCCTGGAATGCCCCTATGTGAACCCCATTTCGGCCCAGCAGTCCAACCCGGTAATCAAGATCTGGAAGTCGGAACTGGATAAAGTGGCCCAGATCTGCGATCCCAAATACCCGGTGATCGCCACCACCTTCCGGGTGACGGAGCACTGGCAGGCCGGGGCCATGACCCGGAACCTCACCTGGCAGGCTGAACTGGTGCCCGAGATGTTCGTGGAGATCAGCCCGACGCTTGCCAAGGCCCGGGGTATTAAGCCGGGAGATTGGGTCAAGGTGTCCAGCGTCCGGGGGGAGGTCAGGGCCCGGGCCAATGTTACAAACCGGGTGGCCCCCTTCTGCTGCGGCAAGCCTGGTTTTACCAACACTGTGGAGATGGTGGCCCTCCCCTGGCACTTCGGGTTTGCCGGACTCACCACTGGCGGCCCCAACCCAAAGGAAAACTATGCCGTGAACCAACTGTCTCCCATGGTGGGGGACGCCAACACCATGATCCCGGAATACAAGGTGTTCCTGGTAGATGTGCAAAAGGTCTGATAGGCCGCAAGGGAGAAAACCATGAGTAAAGCCATGTTGATCGATACGACTCGCTGTATCGGTTGCCGGGCCTGCCAGGTGGCCTGCAAGAGCTGGCACAACCTGCCAGGCGAGCGCACGACGTACAGCGAGACCTTGAGCAGCCCCAAATATTTGGACAGCAGCAACTATACCCGGGTTATTTTCCGGGAGACATCTAAACCCAACGGGCAGCTGGCCTGGAATTTCATCAAGCGCCAGTGCATGCATTGCCTGGACCCGGCCTGCGAAAGCGTCTGTCCGGTGGGAGCTCTGACCAAGCTGAAGAACGGTCCGGTGGTTTATGACGATGACAAATGCATCGGCTGCCGCTACTGCATGATGGCCTGCCCCTTTCAGATCCCCAAATTCGAATGGGGTTCCGCGGTGCCCTTGATCCGCAAATGCGACTTCTGCGCCGACCGCATCGAGATCGGCCTGGCCCCATCCTGCGCCACTGCCTGTCCCACCCAGGCCCTGCTCTTTGGGGAGCGCAAAGAGCTTCTGAAAGAAGCTCATCGCCGCATCGGCACCCATCCAGGGAAATATTACCCCGAGGTTTACGGCGAAAAGATCGTGGGCGGTACGGCCAAGATCTACCTAACCCCCTTGTCTTTTGAGGCTTTGAATCTAAATCATCAAGGTTTCCGTACCGACCTGGGAGATGTCCCCTACGGAATCTACGGCCGGGAATGGATGTCCAAAGTCCCCTGGGTGGCATTGACGGTGGGTGGCCTGGCCGTGGGCCTGCACTATATCAACCAGCGCCGGGCGGAAGTGCAAAGTCAGAAATCCCCGGAAAGGAAGGAGGACTGAGCCATGGCCGAAAAGGTGGAAAAATGGTATCCGGGCGAGGGCAAGCTGACTCCCGGGCGCACCATTCTTTATGTCATCTTGATGTTGGGCCTAATTTCGGCTGCGGCCCGGCTCTTCCTGGGGCTGGGCGCCACCACTAACCTCAACGACGCCTACCCCTGGGGACTGTGGATCAGCTTCGACATCCTGTCCGGGGTGGCTCTGGCTGCGGGCGGCTTCACCATGGCCGCCGCCATCTATATCTTCAATCTGAAAAAGTTCGAGCCGTTGCTCAGGCCCGCCAAGTTGAGCGCCTTCATCGGCTACCTGGTGTTCGTCATCGGGCTCTTTTTCGACCTGGGGCAGCCCTGGCGCATCTGGCATCCCATGGTGATGTGGAATCCCCAGTCAGTGCTCTTCGAAGTGTCCTGGTGCGTTATGCTTTACACCACCGTGTTAGGCATCGATATCTTCATTCTGGCACTGGAACGCTGGCAAAAACACCAACTGGTTAACTTTTTCCGGAATATTTATCTGGTCCTGGTGGTGGCCGGGGTGATGCTCTCCACGCTGCACCAATCCTCCCTTGGGGCCTTGTACCTGTTGATGCCGGAGAAAATGTCCGATCTCTGGGCCAGCCGGGCCATAGGGCCCCTGTTTTTCGCCAGTGCGGTGATCGGCGGCATGAGCGTGGTGACCCTGGAGAGCCTGGTCAGTTCCTGGGCCTATAAGCGTAAACCCGAACTTAAGCTGTTGTCGTCCTTCAGCAAAGGACTTGGCGTGGCCTTACTGGTCTATTTCGCCATGAAGGTGACGGACCTCTATGCCCGGGGCGTAACGGTCTGGGTCTTGGACAAGCCGCACTTCTTCTTTTATCTGGAACTGTTCGGGACTGTGGCCCTGCCGGCCATCCTGCTGACTTTTTCGGAGGTGCGGAACTCGGTAAAGGGGCTCTACTGGGCCGCAGGCTTGGCGGCCTTCGGGGTGGTCCTGAACCGCTTCAACGTCAGCCTCACCAGCTATGGCGGCTATCGGCAGTTCAGCTACTTCCCGTCATTCATCGAAATCATCATCACCCTGGCCCTGATCGCCGGGGGTATCCTGATCTTCGATTTGGGCACCCGGTATCTGCCCGTGTACCAATCGGAGCTGACGGGGGAACCCGGCTAAAGGGTTGAAGGAAGTCCCAGGCTTAAGGGGGCGGGTTTTAACCCGCCCCTGCTTTTTCATGCGCCTGCCAACGCCTTCTGGGCCTTGGGGACGGTGTCTTCCGGCTTGACGCCATACCAAGCCTGCACAATCTTCCCGTCCGCATCGATCAAAAATGACGAGCGGATGATCCCCATGGTTTTTTTGCCGTACATGGTCTTTTCCCCCCAAGCGCCGTAAGCTTCGGCCACCCGGTGATCCGGGTCCGCCAGCAGGGGAAAGGCCAGGCCGTATTTGTCATCGAACTTCTTCTGTTTGGCCGGCTGATCGGGGCTGATGCCCACCACCGCCAGGCCTAAATCCCGGAGTTCTCCCCGGGCATCCCGGATGCTGCACGCCTGGCGGGTGCATCCCGGGGTGTCGGCTTTGGGGTAAAAATAGACCAGGAGCTTCCGGCCCCGGAAATCCGCCAGGCTGACCGTCTGGTCTTGTTGGTCGGGTAATTGGAACTCCGGGGCCGCATCGCCCGGCTTCAGTCTCGCCATGGAAAACCGCCTTTCTGCCGCAGCAGGAATTTTTTGATAAGATTAATCATTCCCTCTGGGAAATCCACTAAAACATAGAGACAACCCCAACATAATAATGAAAGAGCCTTCTTGCAAAATTATCCTTGCTTGTCATTCTGAGGAGCGCAGCGACCGAAGAATCTCAAAAAGCAGGAAAAAATGAGATGCTTCGCTCAGGATGACAAAAAAGCCTTTCACACAAGCCTCAAAAGGCGATTGCTTGAGGTCAAACAAGTGCCATCACCAGAACTCGCAGGGCGAAAGTAAACACGGAGGACGACAACATGAAACAGAAGATTGGCTTTATGGGGCTGGGCATCATGGGGACGCCCATGGCCTCCAACTTGCTTAAAGCGGGGTATCCAGTCATGGTTTACAATCGCACCCCGGAAAAGGCCGAGCCCTTGGTAAATCAGGGGGCCGGTCTCGCCTCCAGCCCCAAGGCCCTGGCCAAGGCCGCAGACCTAATCATTACTATGGTCACCGGGCCCGAGGCCGTGGGGGACCTGCTTTGGGGGCCAAACGGGGCCGGCGGCGCCTTCAACCACAGCAAAGTTTTCATCAACATGAGTTCGGTGTCGCCCCGCTACACCCGGGAGCTGGCCCGGGAGCTGGAACCCAGCGGCGTCACTTTTATAGACGCCCCGGTGTCCGGCACCAAGAAACCGGCAGAGGACGGCGCTTTGGTGATCTTGGCCGGGGGGCCGGAGGATAAAGTCAAGGAGTTGGAACCTTTGTTCCTGACCCTGGGCAAAAAGGTGATTTACTGTGGCCCGGTGGGGCAAGGCTCCATGATGAAGATGTTCATCAACCTCCTTTTGGGTGTCATGATGGAAGGGTTTGCCGAGGCCCTTAACTTCGGCAAGCTGGGGGGGCTGGAGCTGGACCCCATGCTGGACACGGTCTTCTCCGGCGCCATGAACAGCCCCATGTACCAGGTGAAGGCCGCAAACCTGAGAGAACAAAATTATCCCCCGGCCTTCCCTCTGAAGCACCTAGCCAAGGACGCCAAGCTGATAGTGGATACTGCCTATGAACTGGGGGCGCCGGTGCCCGCGGGGCAGATGCTCTTGCACCTCTACCGCACAGGAGTCGCCCGGGGCTGGGGAGATGAAGACATCAGCGCCATTGCCAGGGTGTTGGACTATCTCAATCCCTCACCCTGAAAGGAGTGGGGCAGGTTCATCCTGCCCCGACCTTGCCTGCCAGGGAGTGGCCACAAACCGCTTTCGCCGATACTCCCGTCTGTACCCGGAACGATTTTTATCCCGCCTTTTATTTAACTTTCTCAGCAAAATCCCGATGATTACCATATATAGCTGCGAGCCACAAGGTCCAGGTCGAAAATCGAACCCGGGGCATCCCTGATGGTGGCCAGAAAAGGGCGAGGATGAAATGACGGAAATCTCGGTCAAGACCAAGATGTGGAGCCTGGTCATCATTATGCTCCTGTTTATTTTCGGCGTGGGGGCTGTGGGGTACGTGACCCTGGACAAGGGGGCGAACACATATAAAGAACTGGTGGAACTGGACGAGGAATTTCTTAACCTGATTGATCAGGCCCATCTCAAAATTATTCAACTGCGCCGTTTCGAGAAAGACTATTTCTTGAATATCGGCAATCCTGCGGAGCAAGAGAAGTACTTGAAGAAATACCAGGAGATCGAAGCCGCGGTGCCTCAGCTTATGGATAAGATGGCGGACTTGGCTCGGATAAATGATCATTTGGACCAAGACCTTAAGGCCAAAGTGGCGACGCTGGCCGGCCTTTATGAGGACTACCGGGCAGGATTTTACGCTCTGGTTCAACAGCTTAACAACAATCCTTCCTTGACCCCCCAGCAGGCCAACTCCCTGATGGCTAAATACAAGGCCAACATTCCCATCCTGGAGGAGGATATGGCGGTGCTGGGGCAAGCCAGCAAAGAAGCGGCGGATAGGCTCGAAGCCCAGGCCCTCCAGCGCAACCGGAGTGCCAGAGTTTTTATTGTTGCGGCGGTACTGGTCGCTGCGGTGCTTGCCGGGGTTTTGGGGTCAGCCCTATGCCGTTCCATCTACCGGGCCATCTTCCGGGAGGGGCTGCGCCGGATGGCCCATCGGATTTGAAACCTTCGCCCACGTTGAAACGCTATGGCTGCAGGGGTGCCGGCCTTTTGTCGCCGCTCACCCTATCTATCCTCATAGGTGCCTGATAAAGCCAAAAGTTATATAAAAGCCGCAAGGCCTGACAAAATCCCGTCGATGACCGGCTTGCAGAGGTCTTAAAGAAGTACGCAAGGGAATCAATTAAAAATCGGTTTAGGCGTTTTGCGGGTCCAATGGCATCGGTTTATAAAATTGAAGCGGTCCTTTGCCCCTGCTTGCTGAAAGGCTGGGCTTTCCGGTTCCACGACCTTAGACATAGCTTTGCCTCTCAGCTTGTTATGAGGGGGGCCAGCTTAAAGGCCGTGCAGGAACTCTTGGGGCATGCCTCCATGGCCATGACCATGCGGTATGCTCATCTTTCCCATGAGCACCTGAAAGACACGGTAAATCTGCTCAATAATTTGCCGAGTGGTAAACAAACGGTAAACATTGGCCCGAAAGACAAAAAGGCCAGCAACCACTCGATTGCCAACCTCTTGTAATTCCTTCCAATTCATGGTGGAGATGAGGGGATTTGAACCCCTGACCTCCTGCATGCGAAGCAGGCGCTCTTCCGGCTGAGCTACATCCCCACGTGGCTTAATTATGGCGGGTTAAAGACTGTTGTCAAGCATATTTGAGCCGGTGTCCCTCACTCATGAAACGCACCGGAGAAAAGCGGCAGCAGAAGGGGAGGTGGGCCGGCGGCGAGGCAACCAGCACCTCTCTGCCACCCACCCTGCCGTTCAGACGGCCTGGACCTCTTTCAGACCGGGGACTTCCTTCAAGAGCATCTTTTCCACCCCTTGCTTCAGGGTCATCTGAGACATGGGGCAACCTTTGCAGGCCCCGGTCAGGCGAACTTTAACCACGCCGTCGGTCACTTCCACGAGTTCAATATCGCCCCCATCACGCTGCAACAGGGGACGGATTTTTCCCAAGGCTTGTTCCACCGCTTTATTGAGATCGTTCACATTATCCTCCAAGGGTTGATTAATCAATAATAACAGCAAATTTAATCCTTGTAAAGGAAGGTCGTGGAAAACTCCAAAATCAGGGACTTACCAGGTAAACTGCCTGGACATGGGCCCTAATCTCTTCTTCTCCAACTTCTATGGGAGTGGGCGGGGCCGCTTTGGCCGCCAGGTAATTTGCACCCGGCACCGGAGCCCTGGGTGCAATGAAGCGCACTCCGGTGGAAATCTTGTCCACACCTTTGATTTTGAGGTTGGCCGCCTGGGCCAGGGCTTCCGCCATACGGCGGGCTCGTTCCAGGGCATCCACGGCCGCCTGCCGCTGAAGTTCTTCCATCCGGGAGTGGCGAAAATAAGGCCCATCGACTCTGGAGGCGCCGTTATTTAAGGCGGTGTCCAGCACTGAACCCAACCGGGTCAGGTCCATGATCTTGACCTCGAGGCGATTAACTGCCCGGTAACCCTTGATTTCCGGCGGGGAGGACTTGTCTTTGCTGGAGTGTACCGGGAACAGGCGATAACCCAGCGTCCGGACTTTATCCTCAGACCCCAAGGCCGGTTTCAGGGCTTTCAGCAGGCGGTCGGACTGGCGGGCGTTCTCCTGGGCCGCAGCCGCGGCGGTGGCCGCCTGGGTCTCTACTTCCAGGGTCAAAGTAGCCAAATCCGGGATGGCCAACACCTTGCCTTCAGCCTCCACGCTGATATTGGGCGGGGTTTCCGCACCCAGGGCCAAGGGTAGAGAGAGACCGGCGATAAACAGGACAACCACAAGGAATGATAAAATAATCCGTTGCATTTTGCCTCCTGGGCGGCTGCCGCCAACCGTCGGCATGACGGTTGAATTAGTTGGGGCAGAAAAATAATTCCATTAACCCCATTCCAGTTTTCCCCATCAAGCGAGGGTGAGGGAAAGAAAGGAATTTCTTTCATGCCCTGATTAAAAAGTTAGAGGGTAAACTCGGAAAAAAGTTACATGATCAAGGTGACAATATGGCAATGCGTTGCGTTTCTGGCAAATCCAGCATTCCCCATAATTCCTGCCTGGCTGCTTTTTTAAATCCCTTGAATTCTTCTTTTTATGGGGACTTTCAATGTCGTTCCGGTGAGTTACACCTATGTTGGAAAAGGCGGCCTTTGTGCCATTAAGGAAAAAACCGGTCGGCAGTCGTTCGCCATATAAGGGGCCGGCGTCCCGGTAACATCGATTTGTGCCGCTGGCGCGCCGCTTAAAATAAATCGGTGGGGTGCATCGTGGTATCGAAAGTGGCAATCTTTTGCGTTCCAGATCCTTGCGGATACCGGGGTGGATGTTCCTAAGAAAGCCTCAAACCAGAATTTCAACGATGTTCATAAGATGTCCCAGGATTTCCCGGAAACGCTCCAGAATGGCAAAGTAAATGGACCAAGCTTTATGTTGACCCGGGCCATCCATCATCCCGGATTCGGGCGCCGCCTCTTCTTGGAAACAGGCGTCCCGGACCTGCTGGCTTTCCTTAAGGACGTAAGCTTTAAGGGAAGCATCGCCATAAAGAAAGATATCCACCAGGGCCCGCATGAAACCCATTTGCTGGGAAAACAAGTCATTGACAAAAAAGAATTCTTTATCCGAAAGGATTACCCCCTGGTTGCCTTTTCGCCGGATAGGCTCGGCCAGTGCGGCAATCCGGTCCGCCATGAGTTCCAGATGGGAAAGAACCCCCTGGAGCTTCAGGAGATATTGCTCAGCAGGTTCTGAGCTTTTCCCGAGGGCCGCGTCTAACTGTTCAAAAAAAGGGTCGAGGTCAAGGGTGATGTTATCTCGCAGTTCGGCAATCTCCTCTAATTTTGCCAGACTGTGCCGATTAAAGGCGTGCCGGGCCGCTCCCAACATGAGCCGCAGATTGTCCACCGTGGGACATAATGCCTTCAGCTGGTCTGAAAAGGCATCATTCTTTAATGCCGTGGCCATGGCGTTCCCTCATAATTGACAATTATCCCCTTTTCTTCGGCTTTTTTGCACCTCGTTTACCGCTCCGTGACTTTTATATCGCAAAGCGCGGGAGAAAGCTCACTGAATTTTATCTGGAATGAGTTTTGTTGTGATGATTGCTTGCAAGATCGTCGAAACAGGTCGGGCCCGGCTGATTCCTTTTTTTTCGAATAAGTTCGAACCCAAAGTTAACAGGGTCATGAAAATCACCCAAAAAACCGCCCCCCTTTTTTAGAATAGTGGCGTAAAACCAAGAAGATAGGGGGAGAGGCATGAGTCAGGACCTTCGGCAATAATTGCAGTCAGGGGACTGGGGGCAGCGGGGCACCTGGCCCTCCCGGGTGATCAGGAATTACTTGCGCTGGAGATAAAAATAAGGTGAAATATAAAGCTAATATTTGGAAAGAGGTCAGTGATGGCGCATCATGAGCATACCCAGGGTGAAAAAGTTACCGGAACTCCGGCGAGCGGACTGGTGGTTCCCGAGAAGCCTACTATTCTCTATATAGAAGGGGACGGCACCGGACCGGATATCTGGCGGGCCACCCGGCCGGTGCTGGATGCCGCGGTGGCCAAGGCCTATGGCCACGGCAAAGGCATCCATTGGCAGGAAGTTTTGGCCGGAGAAAAGGCCTTCAAGCTAAGCCGCAGTTATTTGCCGGTGGAAACCCTGACGGACCTCAGGGAATATCGGGTAGCTCTAAAAGGACCTCTGACCACCCCCATCGGCGGGGGTTTTAGATCCCTAAACGTGACCCTGCGCCAGGTGCTGGACCTTTATGCCTGCATCCGCCCGGTGCGCTATTATGCCGGCGTCCCCAGCCCTTTAAAAGAGCCCGAAAAAATCGATATGGTGGTCTTTCGGGAGAACACCGAAGACGTCTATGCCGGTTTGGAATGGCCTGCCCAAAGCCCCGAGTCTCAGCGCCTCATCAATTTTTTAAATCAAGAATTGGGCTGCACCCTGGATTTATCCGCGGCGGTGGGGATCAAACCCATGACGGAGCGGTGCAGTAAGCGTCTGATCCGCATGGCCTTAAAATACGCCTTGAAGCACGGCCGGACCTCCGTTACCCTGATGCACAAAGGCAATATCATGAAATACACAGAAGGGGCCTTCCAAAATTGGGGATATGAAGTGGCGGCGGAATTGTCGGATCGGGTGATCTCGGAGGCGGAACTGTCCACGGTTTACCAGGGACAGCTTCCCGCCGGCAAGACCCTGCTCAAGGACCGTTTGGCGGATAATCTGTTTCAACAGGTGCTGCTCCGACCGGAGGAATACCAGGTCATCGCCACCCCCAACCTCAACGGCGATTACATTTCCGACGCCCTGGCGGCCCAGGTGGGAGGATTGGGGATGGCTCCCGGAGCCAACATCGGTGACAACTGCGCCATTTTTGAGGCCACCCACGGCAGCGCCCCCAAGTATGCCGGCTTGGATAAAGTCAATCCCAGCTCGCTGATCCTCTCCGGGGCCATGCTGCTGGAATATCTGGGCTGGATCGAAGCGGCCCAATATATCCATGAGAGTCTGCCCCGCACCCTGAAGGAAGGCATCGCCACTTATGATCTGGCCCGCCTCCTGCCGGGGTCCCGGGAAGTTTCGTGCTCCGAGTTTGGTCAAGCCCTCATTGACCACATGTAAAGGCAGGGATCAGGGGGCAGGAAAAAAAGCCTGGGGGTAGACAAGTTAGGCTGAAGCCTTTTTTTCTAAAGGGAATCTATCTTTTGGGGGCACACGTTAAGTTTTTTTGATTACTTTTGAAAATAATGAAAAATAATAATAAAGAGCTTGACATCAAGTAATTTTCTGGTAAATTATAAAAAGTTTTAGCATGTCAGACTGAAGCAGGGCCAAGAGTCCTGGACCGGAATCGGACGGGGATGCTAAGTCCTCTCCGATTTTTTTTTGACTGACTGCTTGGCGCCCTGCTTTTTTTAGCGGGAAATTATTTGCAGTATCAGTTGGAGGTTTTGCAATGAAAGAAACAGGTAAAGTAAAGTGGTTTAATGACTCCAAGGGTTTTGGCTTCATCAGCCGGGAAAGCGGTTCCGACGTGTTTGTGCATCACAGCGCCATCCAGGGTGAAGGTTTCCGCTCCCTGGCGGAAGACCAGGACGTGGAGTTTGAGGTGGTCCAGGGTCCCAAGGGGGCCCAGGCTCAAAATGTGGTAAAACTCTAAACCGCTAAGCCTGAGGATCAGAACTCCGGGGGTCTCAAGGACTTCCGGAGTTTTGACATTTTAAGCTCCAAGGAGGGGAACATTGGCAAAAAATCGGTATGGTTGGCAGAAACGGGCCAAGGAATTAGCCCGTAAGCAGAAAAGCGATGACAAGATGAAACGCCGTCAGACCAAGGCCGCTGCGGTGGAAGGGGAAGAAATGCCGGAAATGGCTGAAGAAGTTATGGGCGACACAGTGGAAACCGGCCTCCAACCCAATCCAATCCCGCACGACTGATCCGGAGCACTTCAGAATTATTGTCGTTGCCACAAGTTTTTTCCTGCCCCCCTCACCCCTCACCCTCACCCTTTCCCCCCGTTGGGGGGATGGGGGATAATCATTGTCATTCTATAACACCTGCTGGCCGGCTAAATAAGTGGCAAGAATCGCCGCCGCCCGGTCATTGGGATGCCAGTCCTCGCGGGAATCTTCCCGAAGCGTTAGACCTTGTTGCAGCGCGTCTTCCAACGACAGGGACAGGTCGAAATATCTGATTTGCTCCTTTTGCAATATTTGGATGATGGTCTCTCTTAGTTCCTTTTCCTCCCGATTCCACTGGGAATAAGGCTTTATCAAAGGCAGTACCAAGACCGTAAAGGGCGTTTTATCCCGGTCCAATAGGCTTTTGAGATCCACCAGGCTTCCCCGGACCTCCTGGATAATCTTTTTTCTGTCTTCATTTTGGTGTTGAAGCAAGCGCAAGGTAAATCTATACAAAAAACTGTTTCTGAAAAGCCAGGGGGACATTTCCTTCAATGGCTGCTTGGGGGCATAAACCACGAGCCGCTTTTTTTGATCAAAAAAAGCTATGGGAGTCGTTTCAAAATCGTTTAGATGGAAGGTTAATATGACATGATCCGGCTTAATCTGGTAATTGTATCTCTTATAGAATGCGGCCTCCTGGACAGTGTTAAACGATTCTACCCCCGCATTCCAGTATTCAAACTTTTCCTCCCCATAGATTCTCCGCAAGGCTTCAATGATTCTTCCCCGGGCCGTCACCGAATCTCCTAAAAACAGGAGGCGCACTTTATGTGGGGATTTTTCAATTTTATAGCTGTTTTGCAGGGTTCCGTATTCGTTATAGATGCCGTTGCCTAAATTTGGGCGGAAACCAAACTCTTCATCAATCGTAAAAAGTCCATTCGGGTCTTGAGTGACATTACGCATCCAGGGCAGTTCGGTGGCTGTCCCAAAGGTGGCTCTCGGAGCAAACCATCTGAGACACCCTTCCACCAGGCCAACCGCGGTAATCAGACTGACCATGACTAACGCCGCATTGAATATAATATTCTTGCAGGGTCGGTGAGAAATCTTGATCGCCATAATTTCCCCAACGCGGGGGGAAGGCAGAATTAAGCCCAACCAAAAAAAGGTCTTGTTTTAATTTGTATCCTCCCGGTCAGGTTTCTGGCTCCAAGCCGAAAAAATCCAGGTAGAATTGGAAGCGGCCCCTCTCCTCTGCGGGATTCATTCCGAATTCTTCCAGGGAATAGCGGTGCACCCCGCCCTTGTTTTTGGGGTTGGCCTGCAGGAACCGCTGCATGGCGACCTCTGCATCCGGAGTCAGTTCCAGGCCGAAATGCTGATAGATGCGCCGCACCATGGCCATGGGTTCCTGCACCAATTCCCCGTACCGGACATCGAAGAACTGTTTCTGCAAATCCCCGGGAATCTGGCGATACTTCACCGCCAGCCCGGCGCCTTCTTCCCAGCGGTGCTTAACCTCCTGGGCCAGGGAGACCTTATCGACCTGGTCGCTAAAGGCGCTGCGCAACACCTCGGTGAAGCTGGCGCAGGACGGCAGGACCTTGAGGGGGTCGCGATGGGTCAGGATAATACAAGCATCGGGATAAACCTGAAGCAAGCCGTCCAAGGCCAGTAAATGACTGGGGGCCTTGAGCACCCACCTTTTACCAGGAGCCCGCCATTGCAGATGCTGCAAAAAGTGCCGGTGAAATTCGTATTCGGGGCGCTTGTCCTGGCGGTCGTGCCAGGCCCGGTAAGAAGGCACATGGTACATGGATTCGAAGGTGTAACTCCGGAAGTCATGACTGGTTATGGCGATGCACTCCTGCGGGAGACGGGCGTCAATCAAGTGCACCGTCTTGAAGTCCGGCATCAGGATATCCAGCCACTTCAGCTGCTTGGCCGTTGCGGCGATGCGGGGATCACAGTTATAGGACGCCGTTTCAGGCGGCGGGGAAGGATGCATCACTTCCCACACCAGGGGGGCGCGCAGGGCCGGGTCCTGGGCCAGCAGGGCATGCAAAAAGGTGGTGCCGCTGCGGGGCAGGCCGGTGATGAACAGGGGCCGACGGATGACCTCGTCCGCGATGGCCGGGTGAAGCCTGCGGTCCGCCACCACCCGGAGGCGGTTTTCCAGCGTCCGCACCGTATCGCCGTGCACGCAGACACGCCCGATGAAGTTGAAATCGGCTTCGGTTTTATAGGCCCGCAGCAGAATCGTGAAGGCTTCGAGAAAGGAAGTGTCTCCAAAGTCGTCCAGGCGGGTGTTTTCCATCGCCTTGTCCAGGAGGGTCTTGGCATCCAACCGCAACCACGAGAAACCATTATGCAAAAACCGGCGGCCGGCTGCATTTATCAGGCGTAAGAGCAGGGAGCGATTGGGGCGATCAGGCTGCGATATTGTGGAAAGAGGCATCATTGTCAGTGGTGTTTGGTAACCGGCGATCAGGCCTTTTCACGCATTGTATCCATGTTGACGGCATTCCACAACCTGAGAAAGAAATTATTGCAGAAAACCTAAAAGTTAAATTTCCACCTGATTCCGGCTCAGTAATTCCCTGATCAGCAATTCAGTGCCTTCCCCAGAGAAAAATCAGCCACCCCCCCGATTGTCAATGAAATCTCCCGGCCTCATACTTAAGCCAACCTTGGGGGAAACCGGGCAATCTCTTCAGGCCCGGGTGAGAAAGGAGAAGACCATGCAATTCAGCATCTATTACCATTCCCAGGCAAAAGGCGACTACCTTCGGCAGGTGGTGGTATCCTCCGGGACCGGCCAGGTGAGGCAAATCCAGGACTTTTCCGGCCTTGGAGATGCGCCCGCGGTCGATGTGGTCCTCGTAGAATACCAGGACAATAACCCGCAAATGGACAACTGGATTGCCCAAACCACAGGAAGGCCGGGGGCGCCGGAAATTTTTCTCGTGGTGGAACGATTATCCCCCCGCATCCTCTGGAAGGCTCTTAAGTTGGGAGTGCAAGAGCTTTTTAACCACACGATTTCAGCAAAAGCGTTTCAAGAGGCGACAGTGCGGGTAAAGTTGCGACAGGCCAGGCTCACGCGGCCGCGCCCAAGCATCGGTATCCGGTCCGGGCTTCCCGGTTGGAAACCGGAATGGGAGGCCTGTTGGGGGATTTAAGGCCGGGTCAAATGCAAATGAATCCAGGGGTGCCCAAGTAGAGCTTGACCGGAACGCGTTGTTCCCACAGGTTTATCGCGCCATCCGCTCCAACACTTGGTTAGCCCTTGGCATTAAAACTTTCGTGAAACACGATAATGCCACGGGGCTCATTTTCCCCAAACGGTAAGACGAGTAAGTTCTCCGGCGGAACGCCCTCATGAATTAGCCCTGGAAGATTTCTGAAGCCGAACTGTTGGTAATATTTCGGATCGCCCACAAGAGCGCACCCCTGACTACCCAGGGCTTTAAGCAGGGATAATCCTTCCCGAACAAGGTTTTTCCCAATGCCCTGTTGCTGGAATTCTGGCAACACGGAAACAGGGCCAAGGCCATGCCAAGTTTGACTGCCGTCGGAAATGGTTACGGGCGAAAAGGCTACATGGCCTACCACTCGCCCCTCAACCTCTGCGACCAATGAAATGGTCAGCACCTTGGCATCACGCAATGCCTTTATTATGAATTGTTCTGTGTGGTTGCTGATAGGATGATTCTGGAAAGCGGCAATGGTGACTTCAGATATTGCTTCAATATCTGAATTTCTCTCATTCCGGATGATCATTTCGGGCTCCAAGGAGGGGGTGGGAATTTTATGACTCTTAGCAAAACCAGCCGGATCCCTCAGAGTTACATACTCAAAGCCGGATACCCGAAAAGCCGATTGACTTCCCCCGTCAACTCCGGGGAAGGGGTCAGGCCCAGTTCCTTGGGCAGGGCCAAGGTCACCTCTCTCTCCTGGTTGAGAAGGTGGAGGAACGCGGGAACCGGGCCCGGATGCCGGCTCAGGATTTCTTTCAGTTTCAGGAGGTGCTCCCGGGTTACGCTGTTAGCCTGGAGGCGCAAATCCAACCGCTCCGGCATCCGCTCCAAAACCGTCTCCAGGGGAGCAATCTCTTGGGCCACCAATTTGGGGCCCATTTCTTCCTGGACCACATGGCCTTTAAACCAGAGAGGCAGGCTGGGTTGGGACAACAGCGCCCCGGCCCGCTCATAGACTTCCGAAAACACCAGGGCTTCCATGCTGCCTGCCAGGTCTTCCACTGTAAGGATGGCCAGGCGCCCCCCCCGCTTGCTCACCTTCTCTTTGAGAGAAGTGACCACCACGCCCAGAGCCACTTCCAGGGAGTCTGGCGCTTCGGCCAGATCGGCGGTGGTCGTTTTGATCTGGGTCTTAAGGAGGGCCCGATAGGCATCCAGGGGGTGACCGGTGACGTAAACCCCCAGGGCCTCTTTCTCCCGCGCCAGTTTCACGGACTTGTCCCAGGGTTGGGCCTCCGGCAGCCAGTCGTCTTCTTGGGATTCCATGAGCCCGCCGAACATCGACATCTGTTTGGTGGCCTGAAGGCGCTTCTGGTTATTGACCTTTTCCAGGGCCTCGTCCAGGCCCGCCATAAGCCGGGAGCGCCGGGGCTGAAGACTGTCAAAGGCCCCGGCCTGGATCAGGGCTTCCAGGACCTTCCGGTTCACTTTGCCCAAGTTGATCCTTTCCAGCACGTCCCGAAAATTTTCGAAAGGGCCATTGCGACGGGCTTCCAGGATGTCGTGGATGGCTCCCATCCCCACATTCTTGACGCCGGCCAGGCCGAACCTGACTTTGCCGTTTTCCACGGTGAAATCCCGGTCGCTGCGGTTGATGTCCGGCGGCAAGAGCTCGATGCCTTCTTCCCGGGCTTCCATAATGTGGTTGGCCATGGCCACAGTATTGTTGATTTCGCTGTTGAGCACCGCGGCCAGAAACTCCAGGGGATAATGGGCCTTAAGATACGCCGTTTGATAGGCCACCAGGGCGTAGGCCGCGCTGTGGGATTTGTTGAAGCCATAGCCGGCAAACTTTTCAATTAGAGTGAACAACTCGTTCGCTTTGCCTTTCGGCACCCCGCCCGCCACGGCCCCGGAAACGAACCGGTCCCGCTGGGACGCCATTACTGCGGGGTCCTTCTTGCCCATGGCCCGGCGCAGGAGATCGGCCTCCGCCAGGGAAAATCCGGACACCGCAGCGGCGATCTGCATCACCTGCTCCTGGTAGAGGATAACGCCGTAAGTTTCCTTGAGAATAGGCTCCAACTGGGGCAGGAAATACTCCACCCGGGACTCCCCATGCTTGCGGCGCACGAAATCGTCGTGCATCCCGCTTTCCATGGGACCTGGGCGATAAAGGGCCACCAGCGCGATAATGTCTTCGAACACCGTGGGCTTGAGGCGTACCATGAGCGAGCGCATGCCGCCGCTTTCCAACTGAAACACCCCGGCGGTGTTGGCCTCTTGGAGAAGAACAAAGGTGGCCTGGTCATCCAGGGGAATGGTATGGATATTGAAGTCGGCAGCGTGATGGCGGCGAATCAGGCGCACCGCCTGGTCGATAACCGTGAGGGTGCGCAGGCCCAGAAAATCGAACTTCACCAGGCCTACCTTCTCCACCCCCTTCATGTCGAACTGGGTGACCTGCTCACCTTTACTGCCTTTGTAAAGCGGCAGGTAGTCGATGAGGGGGCGGTCGGCGATGACCACTGCGGAGGCATGGGTGGAGGCGTGGCGGGGCAGGCCTTCCAGGACCTGGGCCACGTCCAGGATTTCGGCCACCACGGGGTTGGTGTCCCGAAGTTCCCTGAGGCGCGGCTCCTGAGACAGGGACTGCTCCAGGGTGATATTGAGTTTTTCCGGCACCAGCTTGGCAATCCTGTCCACTTCGGGGTAGGGCACTTCCAGAGCCCGGCCCACATCCCGGATGACCTGGCGGGTCTTCATACTGCCGAAAGTGGTGATGTGGGCCACGTTGGGCCAGCCGTAGGTCTTGGAGACGTATTCAATGATTTCGCCCCGCCGCTCATAGCAGAAATCCACGTCGATATCAGGAGGGCTCAGGCGCTCGGGGTTAAGGAAGCGTTCGAAAAAGAGGCCGTAGGCCAGGGGGTCCAGGTCGGTGATCCCCAGGGCGTAGGCCACCAGGCTGCCGGCTGCGGAACCCCGGCCAGGGCCCACGGGAATCTGGCGCCGCCGGGCAAAATCGATAATGTCGGCCACTACCAAAAAGTAGCCGGCAAAACCCATTTTTACGAGGACGCCGGTTTCGTATTCCAGACGCTGCCAGTATTCCGCCTCAGGGGGACGGAAATGGCTGACAGGGGTCGCCAGGCGCTGCTTAAGGCCTTCTTTAGCCCGGCGGGTCATGAGGGAATCCATGCTCTCACCGTCGGGAACGGGATAGACCGGGAAATTATAGCTGCCCAGATTAAGAGAAACCTCGCAGCGCGCCGCGATCTCCCCTGAGGCCGCCAGGACCTCGGGATAGGGAAAGGTCCGGGCCATCTCCTGGGGACTCTTAAAATAGAGCTGGTCCGTATGAAACTTCATGCGGCCCGAAGTGTTGACGGTCTTGCCGGTCTGGATGCACAGCAGCACATCATGGGCCCGGGCGTCTTCGGGCTTTAGGTAGTGGACGTCGTTGGTGGCCACCACCGGCAGGCCCCAGTTAGGCCCCAGTTCCAACAGGGCCGCATTGACCTTAAGCTGCTCCGGCAGGTTGTTGGCCTGTACTTCCAGGTAGAATCGGCCCGGAAAGATTTCGGCGTACTCCCGGGCGCAGGCCTCCGCTGCCCCGGCGTCCTCATTGAGGAGATGCCTGGCCACCTCGCCATGCAGACAGGAGGACATGGCAATGAGACCGCCGTTCAATTCCTGGAGCAGCTCCTTGTCCACCCGGGGGCGGTAGTAGAAGCCTTCCTGGTGGGCCCGGGTCACCAGCTTGATAAGATTTTGATAGCCCTCGTTATTTTCCGCCAGGACCACCAGGTGATGATTGTCCCCTTTGCCGGTCTTTTCCTGGCGGGAGCCGGGGGCCACGTAGAGCTCGCAACCCAGCAGGGGTTTGATCCCCGTTTTCTTGGCTTGCTGATAGAAATCCAGAACCCCGAACAGGGAGCCGTGATCGGTGATGGCCACCGCGGGCATCCCAAAGGCCTGGGCCTGGGCCAGCAGGTCTTTGACCCTGACGGCCCCGTCCAACAGGCTGTAAGCGGTGTGGACATGGAGATGGACGAATTCGGAATTTTCTATAAGTGCCATTAAGTCCATATTAACCCGAAAGGCGGGGCGGGGGCAAGGAGGAAGAAAATTAATGATAAGTTCAGTAATTACATTTACTTATATCTATGCTGCTAACACCTTTAAGCAACATTCTCTTTTTATAGGTTACATGGCTTCTAGCCAAGTCCTTCAGGGCAAGATCAAAGTCCTGCGACCAAATTTTTGGGCCTACATCATATAAACAGTTTTCGACGGCATGCTTCCCTGAAGGCAATTCCGCTGGGGAACAGCAATTACTGATCCAATCTTTCCTGACTTAAAATCCATGCATCTGACGGGAAATCTCCCTTGCCGATTGCTTCCCGTCTCTTTTCAATGGCAGCGTCGAAATTGTACTTGCCGATAGCAACCCTGTAAAAACCGGCTTTACTTTTTACAATTTTGCTATCGTATCCTTTTAACCGGAGTACTTCAGCTTTATTGAGAGCATTTTGTTGGTCCGCAAAGGAGCCGACTATTACTGAAAATGATTCGGCTTTCAGCTTGTCAAGTATTTTTTTGCCCGCTTGGGTTTGTAAAGTTTCAGCAGCGGCTTTGATCTCTTCCGCTTTCTGGAGATCCTTGGGGTTGGCCAAAGATTCGGCAAGCTTTTGGCTGTAAAATTTCTCAACGATATCAATGATTTCGTTGGCAAGTTTTTTATCTACAATCACTGAGATAAGCTTCTCGGCGATTAAAGCGCGCTGGGGGTTATCCGAAAAGAGCTCAGTCATAAATTTCTGGGTTGTTTCGATTCGTTTCAACTCCAATTCAATTTTATGAAATTCCTGTTTAGCTTTCTCCAACTGAAAGTTGAGCAACCCTCCTATAATCACGAGAAGCAATGGGCTTAGGAGATATTGGAGAAAAAAGCGGGCGGGGCTCTCTTTGCTTTTTTCCACCTTTTGGATTCGCATTTCAAGATCCTGAAGTTCGGTCATGTTAACCCTCCTCATGTGGCAGTCTTAGAGACTGCCGGAACAAATAATTTGGGTGACATTTGTTTCCGGAAATAGCCCCGACAGGTTAAGTTAAATTAGATAAAATCTTTTATAAAAAATACCATATTACAATTATTTGTAAACTATCATGATTTTCCTGCCTGACTACCAGCCATGGCTATTCGAACATTGAGTCTCAGAAAAGAGCAGCAAAATACTGCCAGCCGGAGGGCCTTGACAATCAAGCACTCTGGATAATATTATCAAACATTTAGGCAAACAACCCGATGTAATGGTTGGCGCGTAGCCGCCCCGTACCGCGAGTGCAGGCAACCTTTGACGATCCAGGAGGACAAGGAATGAGGCAGGCAGGCCTGATCCGTTATCTGGTGGTGGTAATGCTCTTGGTGCTTCCGGTGGCTTGTGGTCAGTTCCCCGGCCTGCGCACGTCCATGCCGCCCACGCCGGCCGAAACTCCCCCGGGCACGGAGGCGCCGGGCCAGGCCCAGACTCCGGCTCCCGACCTGGTCCAGCAGGTGCAAAACCTGGAGGCCCGGGTATCTCAATTGGAGGGCCAGTTAGCCCAACTGGAAACCCGCAGAGGAGTCTCCCCATCGGCCAAAACCCAGGCTATACCAGCCCCGTCCACCTCGGCTTATCCCAAGGCCCCGGCTAAACCTGCGGTCTCCAACGCCGCCGCGGAGAAATATTACACCGAAGGCATGCGCCAATATCACGCCAAGAAATTCGGCGAGGCCCGGACCCAGTTGTACAACTACTTGAAAAACCAGCCCAAGGGGCCCAAGGCCCCGGAAGCCAGGTACTATCTGGCAGACAGCTTTTACCAGGAGGGCAAATACCAGGAGGCCGCGGTGGAGTTCAATAAATTACGCACCCAGTTCCCCAAGAGCATCCTGGCTCCTGCCGGTCTCCTGCGTCAAGCCCTGTGCTACAAAAACCAGCAGCAAATGAGCACTTACCGGAGTACGTTAAATAAATTGATAACGGCCTATCCCAACAGCCCCGAAGCCAAAGAGGCCCAGAAAATGTTGAAAGAAGGCGCCAAAGCCGCCTCCCGGTAATCCACCTTCTCCCAGGGATCACCTGGGGGGCGGCGGCCAAATTAATCGAGGTAACCTGAACCCATGTTAAAATGGTTGCGCAAATATTCCCGTTCCTGGTTTGTCTATTTGGCCATCGGGGCCATCGTAGTGGTCTTTATTTTCTGGGGCGTGGGCTCCTACAAATCGGCCCGCTCCCAGGAAGCCGCCGAAGTCAACGGCACCATTATCCCCATGACCGCGTTCCTGCGGCAGTACAATGAACTGATAAAGCAGTACCAGGACCGGGCGGGAGGCGATCTGACGCCTGAAATGATAAAGACTATGCGGCTCAAGGAGATGGCCTTGAGCCAGTTGGTGGAAGAGGCCTTAATCCTCCAGGCGGCGCCGCGCCTGGGATTGAGGGCGACCGACGCCGAACTGCGTAAACAGATCCAAAGCTACCCCGCCTTCCAGCAGGACGGCAAATTCAACGAAAAGCGCTATTTCTTTATTCTGTCCCGGAATCGTCTGAGTCCCCAGGATTTTGAATCCGATGAGCGCCGACGTCTTCTCCTCCATAAGGTTATCGCGGAAGTGACCTCCCTGGCCAAAGTCTCGGATGCGGAACTCCAGGAAATCTTCCGAATTTCCCAAGAAGAGGTGGACGTCAGCTACCTGAAGGTTTCTCCGGAGAAATTCCTGGCCCGGGAAAATCCCGGTGATGAAGCAGTGGCCCGTTACTACCAGGAGCATGAAGCGGAATTTCGCCTGCCGGACCGGGCCCGGGTCAAGTACCTGGTCTTTCAGACCAAGGATTATCTCAATCGCGTCAAGCTAAGCCCGGGGGCGGTGGAAAATTTCCTTAAGGAACACCCCGATGAGTTTATCCGGCCCAAAGTAATTCAGGCGCGGCAGATCTTGCTCTCTCTGCCCGCCAAGGCCACGGACGCCCAGATCCGGGAAGCGACCCAAAAGGCCCAGAACTTGGCGCAGCAAGTCCAGGCAGGGGCGGATTTTGCCGACTTGGCCAGAGCCAACTCTCAGGATGCAGCTACCAAAGAAAAAGGCGGAGAGCTGGGCTTGGTCCGGCGGGGCCAGAATCATCCGGAATGGGACAAAGCCGCCTTTGCCCTCAAGCCGGGGACCCTGGGCCTGGCAACCACTCCCCAGGGGATTTACCTGATCAAGGTGGAGGAGATCAAGGAAACGGAATTGGTGCCCGATGCCGCCAAGCAGGTGGAACAGCGTCTGAAAGAGGAACAGGCCCGACAACTGGCGAAGGACGCGGCCCAGCAAGCCAGGAATGAATTGTCTCAGGGTTCTCTGACGGCGGCGGCCCAAAAACTGAGCGTTGCCCCCCAGGAAACCCCGCTATTTGCCTTGTCGGATGCTGTCCCGGGGCTGGGGTTGATTCCCGCTTTCAATCAAGCCGCCCTCAAACTGAAACCCCAGGAGATTAGCAAGGTAGTGGCGCTGCCGGCGGGGTTCGCGGTTTTGCAAGGTGTGGAACAACAGGCGGCCCATCTGCCTCCTCTGGCGGGGATCAAGGACCAGGTGAGGATGGCGTTGAAAAAGAGCCTGGCCCGGAAAAAGGCAGAGGCAGAGGCCACCAGGCTTTTGGGTGAACTCCGGCAGGGCAAGCCCCTGGCCCAGGTGGCGGCTGCAGCCGGACTGGCTGTCAAGGACAGCGGCTTTTTTACTCGGCTCCAGGGTTTCCACAGACAGCAGGAAGCCGAAGCCCTAACCGGCGCCGCCTTTCAACTCTCCCCGAAGCACCCCTATTCCGAAAAACCCCTGTGGTGGCAAGACTCCTATTATCTCCTGACTTTTAAAGCCCGGCGGGAACCCAACCCCCAGGAATTTCAAAAGGAGCGGGACCGGATGCGAGCCCAGTTTCTCAACCAGAAACAACAGTTGCTCTTGGCTTCCTGGCTGGATGGAGAGCGTCGCCAGGCCAAAATTCGGGTTTTTGTGCCGGAATGAAAGAGGCCGCTCGCCGGCTAAAGCCTGGTGGGGAAGGGAATTTAGGAATTTCTGCTGGCTAGCTGATTGCGACACGGACTATTGGAGGCTCCGAAGAGTCAGCCATCCTGCCTTGCTTAACCCGTGGTCGGAGACGGGCCGGCAAGGGAGATTTGTCTGGGATTGGGTGGGATAAATATGGTAGGATGAAACATGCTGGATTTGTAACTTCTGAACTTATGGGGGTTCTACTTGTTTGCCAGCATTTCGGAGAAGTTTCCCGGTCTGCAAATGCCGATGAGAGGTGATAATATGTTTCAAATGATCCTTGACTTACTATCCAACGCCTATGTTGAGATAATAATGCTTATCGTGTTGCTTGTTGCTTTCATTATTCATCGTAAGGACCCCCGCCTGGTAGTCTCAGGTATTAGGCTGATACGGACTGTTATTATCGTATTGATTTTTTTTTACTTCATGTTTATTTGGGCCAGTACCGTACAACCGACGCTGCGCACCATCAGTGTCTATGGCATGTTCCTCGTCAACCTCTTCATGTTGTACAATTTGATATTGGCGAGATTGGAACGGCCGTATCGCGATATCTTAAAGAAGATTTCCCAGGCACCCCAAAACCACGAATTGGTTCCCGCCATGTGGCGTACCGGCAAAAGATTTTACTATATGCGATATGCCTGGTCGTCATTATTTAGCGGCACCAACCCTTTTCACTTTCTTCGAGACATCGCCACCGAGCGAGTGCGCCAAGACATTAAAGATGAATTGCGCCGTATGGGGGTGGAAAGGAAACTGATTTCCTTTAAAGTGATGGTTGGGTTTTTGAAAAGCAGCCTGGCTTGTGATGAAAATCTGCCGGCAGATTTTAAGATGGTGATGGAAAAAAACTTGGATGATCTCAGCAAGCATCCCTGGCTCGAGGAACACGTCAACGAATTTCTGGGCATTGCCACGGAACACCCTGAAGATTTACATTTCCAGGAATGGATGGAAACCTTCGAAAAATGCGTGACGAGTATCAATAACCCCGGCCAGTTATCATAAGGCATTGGACGTCGCGACTCATTTTACCCCACATTTTTCTTCCGGTAAGTTAGGGAGTGCTCCAGCAATCCGGGCGGCGGCGCACCGCGCCTTGGCGGCCCGGGACCTTCTCCTGTCTGAGTATCCCCACTGGGAAGCTTGGCGCAGCCAGGCCCGGGCCGCCAAAAGCGAGGCTGTGGCCCGTTTGGATGGCTTCCTGGGGAACCTGGAGCAGTCCGTGACCGCCTGGGGGGGACGCGTGCTCTGGGCCGAGGACGCGGCCCAGGCCCGCAGGCTTATCCTGGAAATTGCCCGGGAACACGAAGTCAAGACGGTGGTCAAGTCCAAGTCCATGACCACCGAAGAAATCGGACTCAATCCGGCCCTGGCCGCGGCGGGTCTTAAGGTGATTGAGACCGATTTGGGGGAATTCATTGTCCAGTTGGCCGGCCACCCTCCGGCCCACCTCACCGCTCCGGCCCTCCATCTGGATCGCCACCAAATCGCCCGCATCTTCGCCGCACACCTGGGATTACGAATTCCGCCTGACCCCGGGGCTTTGACCAAACAAGCCACAACCTTCATAAATTCTCACTTTTATGAGGCCCAGATGGGCATCACCGGGGTCAACTTCGCCACCCCTGAGGGCACTCTGATCCTGGTGGAAAACGAAAGCAATCTGCGCTACGCCGCCACCCTGCCCAAGGTCCACGTGGCCTTGATGGGCCTGGAAAAGATTGTCCCCCGGCTCGCGGACGCGGAGCCGATGTTGCGGCTGTTGCCTGCCAGCGCCACCGGCCAGCGGCTCACGGCCCTGGTTCACTTCATCCAGGGGCTCAAGACCCAGCCCCAGGGTTGCCAGGCCTTTTATCTGGTGCTCCTGGATAATGGCCGGCGCCGTCTGGCCGCGGACCCGGCAATGGCCGAGGCGCTGTATTGCCTGCGCTGCGGGGCCTGTCTCAATATCTGCCCGATTTTTCAAGTGGGCGCAGCGCATCTGTACGGCCGGGTCTATCCCGGAGCCATCGGCATCCTGCTGGCTCCTTACCTGGCCCCGGTGGGAGATATCTCCGAGTTTTGCACTCAGTGCGGTGCCTGCCAGGAGATTTGCCCCGTGGGCATCCGGCTGCGGGAAAAAATTCAGGTTCTGCGGAGTCATAGCCGCCGGTTTCGGCCTATCCGGGGTTTGAGTCGTGCAGCCGGGGCTGTGCTGGCCCAGCACCGCTGGTATCGGGGCCTGGAGCCGGCCTGGCGGGGGCTGGCCGGGCTTCTGGCCCGCCACGGCTGGGGTCTGGGGCTCCCGGCTTTATCACCGGAGAGCTTCCATCGGCAACAGAGGGGCCGCCAAAAGGGAGGCCATCCCCCCTGTCCCCCCTTTTCCACAGGGGGAGATTTAGCCGATTATTTTGAAAGCCCCCCTTTGAAAAAAGCAGATTTAGGGGGATTTAAAAGCCGGCAATCGGAAGAAGCCATTTTAGAGGAGATGCTTGAGTCCGCCTCTACAGTCGCACTTTTAGCGCAGCGGCTTAAAGAAGCCCGCAGTTCCCTCACCCGGGTGCAGGGGCCTGCGGCCCTGGCCCGGCGGTTGGCAAAGGAGGCAGCGCCTTTGTGGCTGGAGAACCATCCCTGGCTGCTATCGGCGGCCGGTTTGCTTAAGGAACAGGGGGTTGAACACCAGATCGCCCGGGGCGACTGGACCCCGGAGGCCGGCACCGCGGTCAGCGTGGCCCTGGGCGCGATTCCAGAGACCGGGAGCGTTCTGCTGGACTCGGGGGGGGGACCAGGGGCTGTCTTGGCCTTCCGGGCCCAAAAGCACATAATTCTGATCCCCCCTAAGAAGGCCAACTTGAGCCTCTCCCAGGCCCTGGAATTTGTTGGGCGGCGGAAAACAGGGATGCTGAGCTGGCTTACCGGCCCCAGCCGGACCGCAGACATCGAAAAGATGCTGGTGCTGGGAGCCCAGGGACCCGCGAACTTGGAAATGATACTGTACCGGGAGGAGGAATAATGGAGCCGGTGCCGGTGGCTGAAATCATCTCCCGGGTGGAGTCCCTGCAGAAAGCGCTGACGGCAGCGGGCATCGGCTTGGCCCTGATTCGTCAGAACGCGGACCTGTTCTATTATGGCGGCATTGTGGTGGATGGCTTTCTGGCAGTGGCCCCTGGTTCGCAGCCGTTGCTGCTGGTACGCCGCCCTCAGGAGGACCAGCCGGAACCGACCCCCTGGCCCCGGATCAGGTACCGGGATTTGAAGGAACTTCCCGAAATCCTGAACAAGTCGGGGGTTAAGCCCCGGGAAGCCCTGGCCCTGGAATTGGATGTCATCCCGGCCATGCTGTTCAAACGCTTCCAGGAGCAACTTTTCCCCGGGCACACCATTGTGGATCTCTCTGGCCTGATACGGCAACAGCGCATGGTTAAAAGTGCCTATGAAATAGGGCAATTGCGCCGGGCCGCCGCTATTTTGGACCAGGTCCATGAGCAGGTGCCAACATTGCTGAAACCCGGCATGTCCGAGCTGGAGGTGTCCGCGGCCCTGGAATACCGGCTGCGGCTCCTGGGTCACCAGGGCTTGGTGCGGGTGCGCAATCGGGATTTGGAGCTCTTTTATGGCCATGTACTCTCGGGTATCTCCGGTTTACAGGCGGCCTACACCGACACCCCCAGCGGCGGCCCAGGATTGAGCTCCGCCTTCCCCCAGGGGCCTTCTCTGAAACCGCTGGCCCAGGGCGAGCCCATCAGCGTCGATCTGGCCGCCTGCGTCAACGGTTACGTCGTAGACATGACCAGGATGTACGCCCTGGGATCCCTTCCCGCAATGGCGTGGGAGGCCTGGGAGGCGGTGGAGGAACTCTACCGGCTTTTTGTCGCTGCGGCCCGGCCCGGGGCCAGCCCTGGAGATATTTTCCAGGCGCTTTCGAAGGCCGTCCGGACCAGGGGTTTGGCGGGCTGCTTCATGGGACCGGGGCCGGACCGGGTTAGTTTTGTGGCCCATGGGGTGGGCCTGGAACTGGATGAATACCCCTTCATCACCGCCCGGTTCCCTTATCACCTGGAAGCTGACATGGTTTTGGCCTTTGAGCCTAAATTTTTTCTCCCGGGGATCGGCATGGTAGGCCAGGAGGACACCGGCCGCATTTCGTCCACGGGCGTGGAATGGCTGACTCACAGCCCCCGGGAGATTACCATAATAAAGTAGTGACCGGTGACCAAAGAGCGCGGGTGGATCGGGTCTGGTCGCGGCAGCGCGGGAAAAGGAATACCGTGTCATTCATAGGGTTATCCATTTAATTTTTCGCATATTATGGGTAAAATACTGGGGCGGGGATTGGCCGCTTCAGCCGGAAGAAACCGTCCAACCTAAGCCAACCGCGTGGTTTAGCCAACCAATGAAACGGAGTTCACCAATGCAGATACCGGAAATGGTTTTTCAGATGGCCCAAGAGGCTAAAGGCGCCTCCCGGCGCCTGGGCACCCTGTCCCGGGGGGTGAAAGACCGGATCATCCTCCGGGCGGCCGAACTGCTGGCGGAGCGCCAGGCCCAGATTCAGACGGCCAATGTTCGGGATGTGGAGGCGGCCCGGTCCCAGGGTTATCCTCCGGCATTTATTGATCGGCTCACCCTTTCCGATAAGGTATTTAACTCCATGATCAAGGGGCTTCAGGAAGTGGCGGCGTTGCCCGACCCGGTGGGGGCGGTCACCGGCATGTGGGTGCGGCCCAACGGCCTGAAAGTAGGGAGACAACGCATTCCCCTGGGGGTTATTGGCTTTATTTATGAGTCCCGCCCCAATGTTACGGTGGATGCCGCCGCTCTTTGCCTGAAGAGCGGGAATGCCGTCATCCTCAAGGGTGGCAAGGAGGCCTTGCATTCCAACCTGGCCCTGGCCCAGGTGATCCAAGACGCCCTGGCGGAGGCCGGCGCCCCGGCCGCCGCAGTCCAGGTCATCCCCAGCGTGGCCCGGGAGGCCACTTTGGAGCTGTTGAAGCAGGACGAACTGGTGGACCTGATCATCCCCCGGGGCGGTGAAGGGCTGATCCGGTTTGTGGCGGAAAACTCCCGCATTCCGGTGCTCAAGCATTACAAGGGAGTCTGCCACATCTTCGTGGATGACTCCGCCGGCCTGGACCTGGCCGAAGAAGTCTGCTTCAATGCCAAGGTGCAGCGTCCGGGGGTGTGCAACGCCATGGAAACCATGCTGGTCCATGCCGCGGTGGCCCCAAAGTTTTTACCCCGGATGTTCGCCCGCTTTCGTGAGGCCGGAGTGGACTTGCGGGGCTGCCCCCGCACCCGGGAAATCGATCCTGCTGTGACTCCGGCCCAGGAGTCGGATTGGGGCGCGGAATTTCTGGATCTGATTCTGGCCGTGAAGGTGGTTCCTGACCTGGACGCGGCCTTGGAGCACATCGCCCGGTACGGCTCCAACCACACCGAGGCTATCATGACTCAGGATTATAACCAGGCCCAAAGGTTTTTAAAGGAGGTGGACTCGTCCGTGGTCCTGGTCAACGCTTCTACCCGGTTCAACGACGGCGGCGAACTGGGATTGGGCGCGGAAATCGGCATCAATACCTCCAAACTGCATGCTTTCGGGCCCATGGGCCTGGAAGAGCTGACCACCACCAAATTTATCGTTTATGGCGACGGGCAGATCCGAACCTGAGGCTCCTCAGCGCTTAGGGTTGTTCGGCGGCACCTTTAACCCCATACACTACGGCCACCTGCGGTCGGCCGAAGAAGTCTGCGAGGCTTTGGAGCTGACCCGCCTGTGGTTTATTCCGGCCGGCCAGCCGCCTCACAAGGCCGCCCAGGACGTCACCTCCTTCGAGGTCAGGCTGGAAATGACCAGGCTGGCAGTGGGAGACCACCCGGTGATGTCGGTATCCGACCTGGAAGGGCGGCGGCCGGGAAGATCGTACTCCATCGAAACCTTGCGGCAGATACGCAGGGAAATGGGGCCGTCCTGGCAGCTTTATTTTATTTTAGGACTGGATGCCGTTCTGGAAATCGCCACCTGGAAGGATTATCAAGACCTGTTTTTTTTAAGCAATTTTGTGGTCCTGGACCGCCCCGGCTATGACCGGCAGTTGTTGGGAGAGGTGCTCCTCAAGGAAGTTAATCCGCAATTCCGGCCCCTTGGGGAAAAGCAGGGTTTTCAGCATCCTTCCGGCCACAAGGTGCTTTTCCAGGAAACCACCCTCCTGGATATCTCAGGCACCGCCATCAGGAACCGGGTCCGGCGGGGTGGGTCGATTCGCTATCTCTTGCCGGAGGCGGTGCGAAGATATATAATTAAACATAAGCTTTATACTTAGGAGGAAATCGCGGCGGCAACTTCAGCCCCTTTCACCCCGGCAGAGCCCGTAGAATTAGCCCTGAGGACCATCAGCGCCCACAAAGGCATTGATCCGGTGCTTCTGAAGGTAACCGAGTTTTGTTCTTTTGCGGACTATTTCATCATCTGTTCCGGGGGGTCCAAGCGCCATGTTCAGGCCTTGGCTCAGCACGTGGAGGAGGCCCTTTCCACAGCCGGCCTCAAGCCTCTGGGGGTTGAAGGTCTTGAAGAAGGACAATGGGTGTTATTGGATTACAATATCATGGTGATCCATATCTTTTTGCAGCCGTTGCGGGAATTTTACAATTTAGAGGATCTCTGGTCTGAAGCCCCCAAGATCCGGATAGAAACTGAGAGTTACGCCCCCACCGCGTCTAGCGTTTCCCTGGAGCCTGTGTCCGACCCCGATACGGACTTTGAGTCAACCCATCATGATTAGAACTTCCCCCTGGAGGCTGGCGGTCATAATGGTTCTGGCTACCAGTCTGCTCCTGGCGCCCGTCTGCTCCGGCTGGGCTTTTCTGGATTCGTTGTCCGGCGGGTTGAGCACCGAACAAGAAAATCAGATAGGGGCGCAATTTCTCCTGGAAGTTCAACAAGAAATCCCCCTTGTCCAAGATCCTTTCCTGACCTCCTATTTAAATCAATTGGGACAGAAACTGGTGGCACAAATAGGGCCCCAGCCGTTTAAATACAAGTTTTTTATTGTTAACGATCCCAGTATGAATGCCTTTGCCGTGCCCGGCGGGTATATTTTCATTCACACCGGTATGATCCGCATGGCCGAGCGGGAGGGGGAACTTGCCGGGGTGGTGGCCCACGAAATTTCCCACGTCTCTTGCCGGCATATGTCCAAAATGATGGAAAAATCCCGGTCGGTGACCATTGCCAGCCTGATCGGAGCGCTGGCATCGGTGTTTTTGGGAGGAATAGGCCAGCCCCTCCTGGTGGGCGCCATGGCTGCGGGGCAGAGCGCCATGCTGAAATACAGCCGTGACAACGAAGCCGAGGCTGATGCGGCTGGGTTCAAGTTGATGCTCAAGGCCGGGTATAATCCCCGGGATATGGTCAGCATATTCAGCAAAATGAATAAGCAAAGATGGCTGGAAGGCGGGAAAATTCCCATCTATCTCAGCACCCACCCTGATGTGGATAATCGGATTGTGGAACTTTCCCACCAACTGGCGGTGCATCAAAAGGAACTGCCGCCTGCCAAAGACACCCCGGCTTTTCTGTTTTTTACCACCAAATTGGAATCCATCAGCGCCAACCCCAATCAGCTTCTGCGTCGGATGAGCCAGGAGGCGCTGCACGACCCCAATAACCCCGTTTTTCCTTATGGCCGCGCTCTGGCCCTGGCCAAGTTGGACCGGGACGATGAGGCCCTGGCCGCGTATCAGCGGGCTTTGCAGTTCGATCCCCTGAATCCGTTGATTAAAAGGGACCTGGCCATTTTTTACTTTGACCACAACAAGTATCCCGAGGCTCTGCAAAGATTTAATGAGCTTTCCCAGCGTTATCCCCAGGATGATGTGGTGCTTTACTATCTGGGGCGAATTTATCAGGAGCAAAAGAAGATTGATCAGGCCTTACCCCTGTTTGAAAAGGTCCACAAGCTCAATCCCACCTTTAGCGATGTCTATTTTAACCTGGGAACGCTTTACGGTCAGAAGGGAAAACTGGGATTGGCCCACTATTATCTGGCTTTTTACAGTCTCTATGTCAAAGCCCTGCCCACTGCCATGTTTCATTTTCAAAAGGCGGTAAAGGACCTGTCCCCCAGCGACCCCCATTATACCGAAGCGCGGTTACAGTTGACCCGGCTGGAAAAAATGAAGGTCAAGGTGCGTAATTAGCCTTTGATAGATCGGAGATAGAAGAGTTACGGTTCAGCGGCAAATCCAACCAGGAGCCAGTTTATGCCAATTTATGAATATCGCTGCCAGGAATGTCGGCGCATATCAGGTTTCCTTATAATGAATCTGAATGAACCTTTCACCCCGGTGTGCAAGCAGTGCGGCAGCCACTCCCTGGACCGGGTGCTCTCCCGGGTGCATGTGCGACTCTCCGAAGAAACTCGCATGGAACGGCTGGCCGACCCTTCCACCTGGTCCGGGCTGGATGAAAATGATCCCAAGAGCGTCGCCAAAATGCTCAAAAAGATGGGGCAGGAAATGGGGGAAGACTTTCCCGGAGAGGTGGATGAAATGGTGGAGGAAGCCATGGAAAGCCAGGAGGGAGGCGAGGCCGCCGATACGGATCTTTAAGACTCCTGGCCTGCCTTTCCGGATAGTTTTCTATCCCCTCCTCTCTTGGAAATTTGAAAGGAAGCCGACAGGTTAAGATATAGCGTTTGCCGAAAGTTGTTGCTGGTTATCCGGTTAGATTTGTCATTCTGAGCGCCGCGAAGAATCTCGCTTTATTGAGATTCTTCGGTCGCTTAGCTCCCTCAGAATGACAATCATAGGTAGCTCATGAGGCCCTCGAATTAAAAAAACTTTTAACAATCGCTATAACTGTTAACCCATGGCTGCCAAGGCCTGTCGGACCAGTTGGGAATACGTCTCCGAGCTGCATTCCCCAAAGATTTGCTCGGCTTCACAGAGGCATTCCTTAGCCTGCTCCTTCCTGCCGTTTAGCCGGTGCAAGACCCCCAAATTGAACAAGGCACGGCCTTGCACAAACCCTCTGACCCCCACCTCCTTGCCTACCTGGATGATCTGGTCCAGATACGCTCTGGCCCGGCGTTTGGCGAAGGGGACTTCTCTCAGGATAAATCCCAGGTTCTTGACGACAGACCGAACCCCCAGGGGGCGGGCCCGTGTGGCCATCTGGAAATAAATCTCGGCCAAATTGTTTTCCAATAGGTAGCGCGAGTATAATCTGCCGGTTTCCGTGAGCACCCGGAGCCCTGCCGCGATCATTTTCATTCCCCGGGAAAATTGGCCATTGACAATTAAAACTGCCCCATACAATGCTTGGGCGTGGGTTACGATATAATCCATCCCCAGTTGTTGGCACAACGGGATAATCTCCTCGAGGATCTCGGCTGCTTCCTGAAATTGATCGCATTGGACAGAGTAAGAGGCCAGGACCAACTTGGGCCACACGGTAAACAGCGGATCGTTGGAAAGCTCCACGGCCTTCTTGCCCCACTCTATGGCCCTGGCGAAATCCCCGGCAGTGTAATGGGCGTAGCTCGTGCAAATGTAGCCCACCACGGTGCTCCGCAAGTCTGAATGACTTTCGCCGAATTCCAGTAAAATTCTGCCGAGTTCGAAATTTTTTTGGCTGTTCCCCAGGAAAAGGTAGATCATCCCCAAGCCCCCCAGGGAGAGAAAAAAGGCCATGGGCTCCAGATCATTTCTTTTGGTCAGGACCTCTTGGCCATAGAGAATGCCCTGATCCAACATTTTCATTTCACCACAGGACCAGGTGAGATTGGCGTAGGCCAGCCCCATGGCGGTGTAATTCTTGGTCATCTCGCCCAATTCCAGGGCCTTGAGGCTATATTTGTAAGATTCTTTGGCCTTGCCGATGCAGAACAGGGTTATGCACAGCCAGCCATAAAAGATTCCCAGTAGCGCCTTATCCGAAAGAGACTCTGCCAACGGCTGGTGATCCAGGAACAGCCTGGTTAAACTTTCGAAATCGGCCCGGTAATAAAATACCTGGGCCCATTCGTTGAGAAAGTCGATAAGGAACCATTTTTCTTCTTCCGAGTCCCCCAGGGTTTGCCTCAGAATCTGAAAGGCCCGCTGATAGTATTGATGGGATTCTTGCACGGCATATTGCTTCAGGCTTTTCCTGCCCGATTCTCGCAGATAATGCACGGCTTTTTGGGAGAGATCTTTTTGGGAGAGATCACTGTGCCGGAAATGGAAAGCCAGGGTTTCATAGAATTCCGGAAGCCTGTCTCCCATCATTTCCTCGATCCGCAAGCCGATGCGCCGATGCATGTTCTGGCGATCTTTCTTGAGCAGACTGTTATAGACCACATCCTGAATCAAAGCGTGCTTAAAAACATACTTCTTTTTCGAGGGAGAGGTTCTCCGCAGCAAGTCGAGGGCTTCCAATCTTTCTAGAAGCTGATCGAGGGTGTCGGCATGCCGGGTAATGTTCCTGAGAGCCTCATACGGAACTGTTCTGCCGATGACCGAGGCTTCCTGGAGCAGATGTTTGGCCGCTTCGTCCAAACGGTCTATTCTCCCCGAAATGACCGAGTGGATGGTTGAAGGGATATCAGCCTGGTCAGTGCTCCCGGTGAGTTGCCAGTTGCCGTTGTGGAGCTGCAAGATTTCGGATTCGATCAAGGAATTTATCATTTCTTCCAGGTAAAAGGGATTGGTGTCCACCTTCTCCTGGACAAACCGCTGCAGGTCTGCCGGTACCGCGGTGGTCTGCAGGATAGAGGCCAGCATTTCCTGAATTTCCGCAGTAGATAGATCCTGGAGTTGGATTTCCCGATACGACTCCCCTATCTGTTTAATCTCCTCTTCATTGAACAATTCGAAGGGAGGCCGATATGTAGCAAGGAAAAGCACGGGCGCATGTTGCATGACCAGAAGACGAAGCATATTCAGGAAGGTGACATCCGCCCACTGCAGGTCTTCAAAACAGACGACCAATGGGGCATGTTTGGCCTGATCCTGCAAGGTTAACAGCAAAGCCTTGTGGAGGCGGGATTTCCAAAACTCGGGGCTCATCTTGGCTACTTCGGGATAATGGAGAGACAAAAGGCTGCCGATGTATGGCGCCACCTCTTTGGAACCGTTGAATTCTTCCAGCCGCGCTTCCAGTTTGGCCGCCACCCGGCCGGGAGTATCGCCTTTCTCTATGGCCAGGTCGCGTTTTATCAGATTAATGAGGGGATAATAGGATATGTTCTGGGTATAGGCGTAGGCATGCCCTTCGATCCACCTGATTTCCTTCAAGTTTAGGCCGGCCCGGAATTCCTCCAGGAGCCGGCTTTTTCCGGTGCCTGCCTCACCACAAATGGCTATAACAGAGCCTTGGCCCTCCCGCAGCCTGTCTATGGCCTGGGCCAGCACCGCCATTTCTTTCTGGCGCCCGATCAGGGCGGCCCGACGGCCGGATATGCGATAGGCTTTGTTGGGCAATTCCCTGGGGGACAAGAGCCGGTGAAATTGGACTGGCCTGGTCTTGCCCTTAACCTGGACCAGCTCCGGAGGGCCGAAGGAGAAGAAGCCTTCCGCATGGGTATAGGTGGTTTGCCCCACCAGGGTTTCACCCGATTTGGCCAGGGAACATAACCTGGAGGCGACGTTGACGGTATCCCCCGCGATTTGGTGCGCCGCCTTGGTGAAGTCGAATTTGCCCGTTACTGCCAGGCCGGTATTGATGCCAATATGAACCGCCAGGGGCTGTCCTATGGTGTCCTGAATTTTCGGACTGATCCTCGTCACCGCCTCATGAATCTCGCTGGCGGTTTTGACGGCCCGCACCGGATCGTCTTCGTGGGCCAGGGGAACCCCGAACACGGCCATCACCTGATCTCCGGCAAACTTCTCGATGTGGCCGCCACTGTTGATAACTACTCTGGCAATCTCGCCGATTATGTGGCTTACCAAGTCCTTGACTTCCTCCGGGTCCAGGCGCTCTGCCAGCGTAGTATAGCCGGAGATATCGGCGAACAGAACGGTAATGAATTTGCGTTCGCTGGCAATCTTCGCCCGCTTTTCCGCCGGCTTTTTATCGATTTCCCGTTCCAGGGTCAGCCCACATTCACCACAGAACCTGTCACTGGGCAGAATGGCGCTGCCGCAGCCGGAGCAGGTCATCTGCAGTTTTGCCCCACAACTGCGGCAAAATTTCTGGGTTTCCACAATTGCGCTCTGGCATTTGGGACATTTCATGGCTTTGCTTCAATTTGCGGCGTGTGGGCAAACGAAACCGGCAAGCTGCTGCTTACCCGGTTGACTGGCGAGCTATCCATGTGAGGCCCCACTTCTCGACCCCCTTGGATGAAAAGAGACAAGGACGCACTTATAGTATGATTATTATAAAGAATTGTCAATGAAAGATTGATAAATACGTGGTCATGGCGCTGTAGAGAAATTATTATTCCCAGAATTTATTGCTTCACTGTTTATGGGGAAAGAAAGTTGTTTGTAAAATTGCTTTACAAATCCAGGGTTTCATTGGTATAAGGAGAAATATGTTTTTTGGTGTAGGCCCCCCAACCAGGTAAGCCGTTGCAAACCTTCGGGAGGTCGGTATGGGCGGCAAGGGAAGGCGGTTCATCCTGGCGGCAGGACTGGGATGGTTGTTCTTGGCTGCCGGACCTGCTCAGGGGTCGGGGTTTGCCCTTTACGAAGCCGGCGCCCGGAGCAGTGCCCTGGCCGGCGCCGTGGTAGCCCGGGCCGATGACCTTTCCGCCATTTTCTACAATCCCGGTGGCCTGGTCCAACTTCCGGGATTGCAAATCATGTGCGGGTTCACCACCTTTATACCTCGCGTTGAAATCGTCACTCATCTTGGCCCCGTCGCCACCCCCAACCTTATGCAAAGCAGCGTGTTTTTCGCACCTCACTTCTTTACTTCATACCAGGTTGCCGAACGGGTGTGGCTGGGGTTTGGGCTAAACTCGCCATTCGGACTGGGTATCCAATACAACCACAACTGGCCTGGACGTATTAACGTTACCCAGGCAACCATCACCACCTTGAACCTCAATCCCACTATTGCGGTGAAAATAACGGATTACCTTGCCGTGGGCGCCGGCCTGGACATCATGCATTTCACCCTAAACCTGAAACGCATACTCCCCTTGCCGCTCCTGGGTCCCCAAGCCCTGGATTTGCAGGGTGACAGCTGGGGGCTCGGATTTAATCTTGGTTTGCATTTAAAACCCCGGGATTACTTGGCTTTCGGCCTCTCTTATCGCAGCCAGATAAGGCAATACGTGGACGGTACGGCGCGTTTCCGTCCTTTCAACACCCTCGACGGGGATGCCGCCGGCAGTGTCATCCTGCCTGATATGATTCTTTTTGGAATTATGGTGCGACCCTTAAAAAACCTGTCGGTGGAAGGGGGGATCATCTGGACTCACTGGGATTTGTACAGACAGTTGGACGTCAAATTTAGCAACGCCTTGGGCACGTTATCTGAGAAGAAAGACTGGCACAATACCTGGCGGGGCCAATTGGGAGTGGAATATAAGGCGTTATCCTGGCTGGATCTGCGATTTGGTTACGCTTTTGAAAACGAACCCATGCCGGACAAATACGCCGATTACGTGGTGCCCTCCACCGACCGCCGCCATAGCTTCTGCTGCGGCGCCGGATTTAACTGGCGCGCCCTGACCCTGGATCTGGCCTACACCATGGTGCTCATGATGGACCGGACCGTCAACAACTCCCAGGCCCTCGGGGTGCTGCCCTCGGACTTCCAGGGCCGGCTGTCCCACGTGCTCGCCCTGAGTTTAGGTTACAAGTTTTGATAAGCCTTGGTAATTCAGTTCCCAAGCGAAAAATTGTAAACAGCATTTGCCGGAGGAGGGTCCAATGAGCAGTCTAAAAGGTCTTGGTTTAAATTTCGACGAAACCATGGCAGGTCATATCGGGATTGGCGTAGAAGACCATGTGGAGGGCAGGATTGCCGGTGAACAACAAAACACCCCGCTGCGCTTTGACGCCAAGATCATGATTCCGGATTTGGATGGTTTTATCCAACTTTCGGACCATCGGGCCCGTCTGGAAGGCACCGTGACCTTCCAGCCCTTGGGCGGCACCTTCCCCATGGAAGACGGTTTCTTTAACCTGTTCTCCGTTGATCCGGCCACCGGCATCCGCCAAATGATTTATGCCTTTCGGTTCACGGCCAGCAACGGCAAGAAATACTTTCTGCGCGGGGAAAAATGGCTTAAAGATGACCCGGGCTTCGACGTGGTGGAAGATATGACCACCCTCTTTACCACTGTCTATGACGGCCCGGATGAGCAGGCGCCCCTCTACGGCTCGGGGCAACTCTACTTTGATCTCAAAGATGGCCCCGCTCTCATTGCTTCCATGGAGGTGACCGGGGTCAAGTGGTGGGAGGTTTGGAATTGGCACAAAAAAGCCCAGGGCAAGATCGCCTTCATGGATTTTGCCTGGGGGGAGATCAAAAACACCTATCTCAGCGACATCAATCCTTTCTATGATGCCCAATATGAGAACCTGGTCCTCTCCGGCCGGGTTTTGCAGAACGGCGCCGAAAAAGACTTTTTTCTCGTCTCCGGCAAGCATGACAAAGGCTTCCCCTGGGGCGACGGCGAAATTTTTTGGGATGTCCTGCTGCTCATCGGCGACCAGGCCGGCGGCTACCGGAAATATTGCATCAGCGACCGGGTCCTGCAAGGCATGTCACTCAACGTCGAAGCCGGCAGCTACCGGTACCAGGGCCCCATCTTTGAACTGCCCCAGGGCCATGCTGCCCGCTTCTCCCATATGCGCCAAAAGGAAGCCTATCTTAAGGAATGCACCGCAGATTTTACCATCACCTTCAAGGCCAAGCCCTATGATGTCACTCCTTTTCCTTTTCCCATTGCCAACGATGCTTTGGCCAAGATAGCCACCGGATTGAAATGGGTGCTCCAGGGTATCCTGCCAGCGGAGTTTCTGCTGGGGATATTCATCACTCCCCATACGGTCACGGTTAATCAGGGCGTCTTGACCATTAAGAATGGCACCCAGGCCACGGACTACCACCTGGCGCCGGAAAAGACCTTTGGCGAGGCCGAGCGGTCCACTTTCAAAAATATCAGGGAACCTACTATGCTCTATGGGTACATCTGTGCCATTCGGCCGCCTGCCCAGATGGCCAGAGTCCAAATTCATTCCAATTCTTTGCGCAACGACCGCCAAAGACTGGTGAAAGACCAGTTGGACGCCCTCATCGGGTCTCTGGTCTCCAGGGTCGCCTCCAAAGAGATGCTCATGGAAGGCGGCACCTTGAGCATCCATGATCTCGGGCCCAAAGCCGAATCCACCGGCCTCGCCTCCCCGAATTTTATTAAGCTGGGGGAACCTCTACTGGAAGTCAACAACGACCACTTTCCCACCGCGGTGTTTCAGCGGCGCATCATTTCGGTCAAAGACCCTTCCGGCGAAACTTGCCTGGCCATGGAAGAAGATATGGATCTGATGCGGGTGGAAGCGGAAAACTCCACTAAAAAAGTCACCGTAGCCGCCATCAAGCATCAGGATAAATTCGCTGCCCTGGATTCGGTCCTGGAAAAAACCGGTTTTCAGGATTTGGTAAACGGGAAATGGCAGGCCTCGGGAAAATCCAAAGCTGACTTTGCCATCGTGATTAAGCCCAACTTCATGTTTTCCTACAACAAGAGCGACCGCACCACCTTTACCGACCCGGAATTGGTGGCTCATTTGGTGCAGGTGCTGAAAACTCGGGGCGGCTTTGAAAACCTGACGGTAGTGGAGGCCCAAAGCACCTATGGCGAGTTTTTTAATAAACGCGGCGTTCTGGAGGTGGCCGAATACCTGGGCTACGCGATTGACGGCAGCACCGGCTACAAGATGGTGGACCTCACTACGGATAACTCCGAAGTGCAAAACTTAGGCAGCCATCTCGGCCCCCATCCGGTTCCCTTGACCTGGAAAAACGCAGACTTCCGGATCTCCTTCGCCAAGAACAAGACCCATGCCTATGCCTATTACAGCCTGACGCTCAAAAACGTTTATGGCGCCCTGCCCCTGGCCGACAAGTTTTCCGAATATCACTCCAACAAAACCAGAGGCATCTATCACACTACCATGGAGTATCTCCGGGCCTTTCCCGTGCATTACGGCCTCATTGACGCCCATCTCAGCGCCGACGGCCCCTTTGGGGTGTTCGCGGACCCGGAGCCGAACGTTACCGAAACCATCATCGGCGGTGAAGACCTGGTGGCCGTGGACTGGGTGGGAGCCACCAAAATGGGTCTTGATCCGAAAATCAGCCAATATATGGAGTTGGCGGTAAAAGCCTTCGGGAAACCGGAAATCAACCTGGTGGGGGATCGGAACCCCTACCGGCCCTGGCTGAATGTGCCCGCAGTCCTGAGCCTCTTTACTCACTACGGCCTTGATGCCAATGACTATTTCGGCAACCTGCTCTACATGACCGGGGCTTACATGGACGAAAGCCAGTTCACCCACAAAAACAAGTCCGAATTTATGAGGCAGGCCCGCAAAGCGATAAACCCATTGCAAACAGCCATTTTCTTGCAGGCCGGGGGAGAACAAACCTTGGCCAATAAGCTGGTGAGCAAGTTTTTTACTTGGCTCGGAAGCCATTGACCGGAGGGGAGAACTTATACCAAGTTGCGTCCAAACAGGTAATATTTTCGGCAGCCGCAGGCTTTAGCCTGCGCTGGCACATGCGAACGCCGGTGCCACTGATTTTTACTCTTTTGACGGCAACTTGGTATTAGCGGAATTCCTTTTAAAGTCCCCCTTTGACCAAGGGGGATTTATAGAAATTGCCAAAAGTTCTTTCCTTCTATTCCCCTCTCCCCTTGTGGGAGAGGGTTAGGGTGAGGGGTTCTAAGAAAGACCTTTTTACAATGGGTATAGGGGGATTTAAAATCGGCAATCGGAAGGAATTGTTAACGGGCCAGGGGGAACCGGGGCATCCCTCGGTTGCCCCCGGCCCCTCCCTCAACCCCCATCTTGCCGCTGGCTACATCACCACGATCTCTTCCAGACCGTCCCGCCAGTTGTCCCAGAGATAGTCGTCCAGGCGCCCCAACGCGATGACCCGGAAGGCATAGCGGGCCTGGGCGGTATAGAAATCGCACAGCGGTGCCGGCGCCTCCAGCTTGCCGTTGATGGCGTGAACTTCCGCGGGACAGGGCGCGCCGCAAAAGTGGCGCACCGCACAGCGGTTGCAGGGGGCAAAGCCTTCCGCCACCCGGGTGGTGACGTCCTTGAAGGGCTTGGTCTTAAGCAACTCCGGCACCGGCGTCTCCCAAAGGTTGCCGCCGTGGAACTCCGGCAGGCCCAGAAATTCGCTGCACGGGGCCACTTCGCCCTTAGCGCCCACCGCAAAAAAGCAGCGCCCGCCGCCGCAGGGGCTGATGTCGCACATCAGCCGCCTCGCCCCCGGAGCCACCAGCCCCAAAAGCAGGTTGGCGAAATTGCCGATCACCAGCTTTCGCCCGGTTTCTTGCAATAATTCGTAAGTCCGGTCCAGGGCCTTAAAGAAGTAATGGGCCAGCTCTGCCTGGTCCGGCATGAGATTCCGGCCCCCCACCTGGGTACCCCGCACCGGGTTTAAGAGGGCGTTGCCCACCCCCCTGGCGTGGAAAAACTCCACCAACTCCGGCAGGTGCCGGACGTTCTCCCGGGTCACCGTGGTGATCAGGTTAAGGCCGGGATAGCCCACCAGTTCTTCCAGCACCTTCACGGTCTCGGCGAAAACCCCGGCGCCGCCCCAGGTCCGCCGGGTGCGGTCCGCCACCTCCGGCGTCGGTCCGTCCAGGGACAGCCCGATGCCCACATTGTGGGCCACCAGGAAATCCTTGGCCGCTTTATCCAACAGAGTGGCGTTGGTCTGCACCCCGAAGCGGAAGTAGTCGCCATACGCCTCAATCCCGGCAAAGACCGCGTCTTTGGCCAACAGGGGTTCGCTGCCGTGGAACACCAACTGGGGCCTGGCCCCCTCCGGCAGGGTGCCCACGAAAAAATCCTTGAGAATCTTGAGGGATTCCAGCAGCCGGGCCGGGTCCATGTGGACCCCGCCCCGCCGGGCCTCCCGGGGCAGATAGCAGTAGCCGCAGTCCAGGTTGCAGCGTTCGGTGGGGTTAAAATAGACCGCGGACGGCAGCAGCCCAAACCGGACATTATTCAGATCTTTGACCAGGCTCTCTTCTTTCAACAGAAAGACCTGGGGCAACTCCGCCCCCAACAGATAGTCCAGGGCCTGGTTCCGGGGCGCCAGCACCCAGAAGGCGGTGTCCGCGTTGATCAGGGCCACAAAATCGTCGTGGCCGATCTCCAAAACGTCGAAATGGGGCCCGGCCCCGGCATTCACCGGAACTCCCGCCGGACCCCACAGAGGTGAAACTTCCTGGCCCATGCCTACTTCGCCTTCTTGGCGTCGGCCATGAGGTAATGGGACAGGCCCACCTGGTCCCCGTTGGGGGCGCAGGTATAACGGATGCTGATGGGTTTCACCTTACTACTCTTTGATTTTGCCATAATATATTGTCCTCCTTCCTCGTGTGGTTTACCGGCCGGGCCGGATCGCTCAACAGCCGCCGGGGTGAAAGCTCATCGGTGGCACAGGCGTCCCGCCTGTGGTCCGTTTTGTAGGGGCGCACCTGCGTGTGCGCCCTTGAGGGCGTAGGGTCCGCCCCGCGTACCAACAAAAAAAGAGTCCCATCCCTCGGATGGAACTCCCTTTACCATCAGGAGTAGCCTGATTCTTCAACCGCCAGGCAGGTCTTCTGGCTCTCGGATCAGCCGGAGAACATCAGCCTTCCCAACGGGTTTATCTTACCCGGCAGTGGCCGGCGTGAGCCTTGAACGTTCTTCCGTCCCCGATTACAGCGGCGGGACCGCCCCGGATTCACACCGGGTTCCGGATTGCCTGGGGGCCAATCATTTGACCAGCATTATAAAACAATAGCCCCGGTCTTGTCAAGGCGGGAGCGTCAGGCCGCATATCTCCTAATAAGCGCGGCCAAGGCCCCAAACCACCTTGACAGTTTCTCCATTAAAAGGTTATTTTTATTATTTCAGATGAATTTATAGTAGTTGCCAAAAGGGGTTGCCTTTATTACCCCTTTCCTCTTGAAAGGATACGGTCAGGGTGAGGGTAAGTAAAAAATCCTTTTGGCAATGGGCATTGAGATAACCGGCCATGATCAAAGCAATTCGCGGCATGCGGGACATCCTGCCGCCGGACACCGCCCGGTGGCAGTGGGTCGAGTCCGTGGCCCGGGAGGTCTTCGACCTCTACGGCTACCGGGAGATCCGCCTGCCGCTCTTGGAACGCACCGAGCTTTTCGCCCGCTCCATCGGGGAAGAAACCGACATCGTGGCCAAAGAAATGTACACCTTCCCGGACCGCAAGGGCGATTCCTTAACTCTCCGTCCCGAAGCCACCGCCTCGGTGCTCCGGGCCGTCCTGGAAAATCGCCTGGAAAAAGAGGCCGGGGTCAAAAAGCTCTATACCCTGGGGCCCATGTTCCGCTACGAACGGCCCCAGAAAGGCCGCTTTCGCCAGTTTTACCAGATCAACTGCGAGGCCTACGGCGTGGAGGCCCCGGAACTGGACGTGGAAGTAATTCTCTTGTTGCTCCACATCCTTAAACGCCTGCTCATCGGCGAGATGCGCCTGCTGATTAATTCCCTGGGCTGCCCCGGCTGCCAGGTGAAATTCAAGGCGGCTTTAGGGCTGTTTCTCATCAACCGGGAGGGCTTGTGTGAGGACTGCCAGCGCCGCCGCACCACCAACCCTTTACGGGTTCTGGACTGTAAAAGCGTCCACTGCCAGGAGATTTTGGAAAACGCCCCGGTAATCAAAGATTATCTCTGCCCCGACTGCGCCGCCCACTTTGCCCGGGTGCAGGAACTGCTGGACCGCTTCAACGTGGCCTACGAGGTTCAGCCCAGGCTGGTGCGGGGCCTGGACTACTACACCCGCACCGCCTTTGAGGTGGTGGCCTTAGGGCTAGGGGCCCAGGACGCGGTGGCCGGCGGCGGGCGCTACAACGGCCTGGCCAGGGAACTGGGCGGCCCGGACCTCCCCGCCATCGGCTTTGCCATTGGCCAGGACCGCCTCCTGGAGGTGCTGCCCCAGGATTTGGGACAGGATCCGCAGCACCGCGTCTTTGTGGCGGCCTTGGGGGAAGCGGCCCGGGATCGGGCCTTCACCCTGGTCCAGGATCTGCGCCGCAAAAACCTGGCCGGGGAGATGGATTTCGAGGGCCGGTCGCTGAAGGCCCAGATGTCCCTGGCGGACCGACTGAACGCCTCCTACGTGGTCATCATGGGAGAACGGGAACTGGAGACGGGTGCGGCCCAGGTCCGCCCCCTGCGGAAATCCTCTGCCTCAGAAAATGTCGGGCGGGCCCCGGTGGAGCAGGAGCAGGTGCCCTTTGAAGGCCTGGTGGATTATTTGAGCAAAAAAATTCAGGCTGATGAAACCCTGTAAAGTTTTGTGGGGGCGCACCTGCTTTTGCGCCCTCAAAAGGGCGAACAACTAATAATCTGTTTCGCCATTAGCTGTCCGTAAGAAGTGCCTTAATTCCCTCCCCCTTGATGGGGGAGGGTTAGGGTGGGGTGAAATAACTGCCGGATTATATTGCCTTATTCCCCCTCCCCCCAACCCCCTCTCACCAGGGGAGGGTGAGTTAAAGGTCTTGAATTTGTAAAAAGTATTTGTGTGACACAATACTAGGTCCGCTTCTACAAAAAATGCCGGTGAGAAGGGAAAATCAGTGTTCGACACTTTAGAAGGCCTTAAACGCACACATTCCTGCAACGAGCTTTCCGCCGCGGATAACGGCGTGGAAGTGGTCCTCATGGGCTGGGTGCAGCGGCGCCGGGACCACGGCGGCCTTATCTTCGTGGACCTGCGGGACCGGGAAGGGCTGACCCAGGTGGTCTTCAACCCGGAGATCAATCCCGATACCCACATCAAGGCCGGGGTGCTCCGGGACGAGTACGTCATTGCGGTGCGGGGCCTGGTGAACCTCAGGCCCCCGGATATGGTCAACCCCAATCTGCCCACCGGGGAGATCGAGGTCCTGGTGGAGGAATTGCGTCTGCTGAATTCCTCCAAGACCCCGCCCTTTGAGCTGGAAGACTACCGGGTGGACATCTCCGAGGCCCTGCGGCTGAAATACCGCTACCTGGACCTGCGGCGCCCCAGTGTCATGCGGAATATCCTCTTCCGGCACCAGGCCGCCCAGGTGAGCCGGAAGTTTCTCAACGCCCAGGGCTTCATCGAGGTGGAAACCCCCATCCTCACCAAGAGCACCCCGGAAGGGGCCCGGGATTACCTGGTGCCCAGCCGGGTGCAGCAGGGACAGTTCTTCGCTCTGCCCCAGTCGCCCCAGCTCTTTAAGCAGCTTTTGATGATGGCCGGGCTCGACCGCTACTACCAGTTGTGCCGCTGCTTCCGGGACGAAGATTTGCGGGCCGATCGCCAGCCGGAATTTACCCAGATCGACCTGGAGATGGCCTTCATCACCGAAGATGATATCATGCAGGTGGTGGAAGGCCTTATAGTGGCCCTTTTTCAGGAGCTTCTGGGGATAAAACTGCCAACCCCCTTCGACCGGATGACCTACCGGGCCAGCCTTGACACTTGCGGGCTGGATCGGCCGGACCTGCGTTTCGGGCTGCGGATCAAGGACCTCACCGACATACTTAAAGACACGGAGTTCCGGCAATTCCGGGAAGTGCTGGATCGGGGCGGAGAGGTGAAAGCTTTGAGAGGCCCCGGTCTCTCCAGGCTCTCCCGAAAGGACCTGGACGAGCTCATAGATTTGGCAAAAATCTATGGAGCCGGAGGCCTGGCCTGGGTCAAAATGCAGCCCGCGGGTGGTTGGCAGTCCCCCCTGGCGAAATACTTCCCGGACCAGATCAAGGCTGTTATCAACGACCGCCTGGAAGCCCAGGAGGGGGACCTGCTGTTGTTCGTCGCCGACGACCCGGCGGTGGCCTGCACCGCCATGGGGCAGGTGCGGCTGCACCTGGGGCAGCGGGAGAACCTGATCCCGGAAGACGCCTATAACCTGGTATGGGTCACCGACTTTCCCTTGCTGGAGTACGACAACGAGGCGGGTCGCTTTGCGGCCATGCATCACCCCTTTACGGCTCCCAAGGAGGAAGACTTGCCCTTGCTTGCCACCGACCCGGGACGGGTCCGGGCCCGGGCCTACGACCTGGTGCTCAACGGCCAGGAGATCGGCGGCGGCAGCATCCGCATCAACCGCCGGGATGTCCAGCAACAGGTCTTCCAGGCACTGAAAATCGGCAACGAAGAAGCCGAAGAAAAATTCGGGTTTTTGCTGGAAGCCTTGGAATACGGCGCCCCGCCCCACGGCGGCGTGGCCTTCGGCTTCGACCGCCTGGTGGCCATCCTTTGCGGAGCCAAATCGATCCGGGAGGTCATCGCCTTCCCCAAAACCCAGAAAGCCGCCTGCCTGGTGACCAAGGCCCCCTCTCCGGTAGCCCTGGAACAATTGCTGGAATTAGGTTTACGGGTGGAAAAATAGCAAGCAATTGGATGGCGGGTTTCAAACCCGCCCCTACATAAGAATATCAAGGAACGCATGGGCGACCCAGCGGGCCGCCCCTACGGAAAACAGAAAACAGAAAACAGGAAACTAAGAAAATGTCTCGCTGGAACAAAGATCGCCGGTTATTGGATCATGAGCACACCACCTTTTGGCATCACAAGTTGCAGGAGGTGGACGAGCCCAACCTGATGCGGAACATCTTCCCGTACACGGAAGTCGCCCGCATCGACTTCGACTATAAATTCATCGTGCCCCAGCCTCCGGAGCAGATGTTGCTCACCGACACTACCTTCCGGGATGGCCAGCAGGCCCGGCCTCCGTACACCGTGCGCCAGATCGTGGATATCTTCGATATGCTCCACCGCCTGTCGGGCCCCCAGGGCATTGTGCGCCAGAGCGAGTTTTTTCTCTACAGCGCCAAAGATAAAGAGGCTGTGGAAAAATGCCGGGAGCGGGGCTACGAGTTTCCCCAAATCACCGGCTGGATTCGTGCCCATGCCTCTGATTTGGCCTTGGTCAAGGAGATGGGTCTGACCGAAACCGGCATCCTCACCTCCATCTCCGATTATCATATTTTCTTGAAGCTCAAGTGGGATCGGAAAAAGGCCATGGAAGACTACCTGGCCATCGTCAAAGCCGCGCTCGATATGGGCATTATCCCCCGGTGTCACTTCGAGGACGTCACCCGGGCTGACATCTACGGCTTTTGCGTCCCCTTCGCCATCGAGTTGATGAAATTGCGGGAAGAGTCCGGTATCGATATCAAAATGCGCCTGTGCGACACCATGGGCTATGGCGTGCCCTATCCCGGCGCCGCCCTGCCCCGCAGTGTGCCCCGGCTGGTGCGGGCCATGATCGACGACGCCGGAGTGCCGGGTCACCTCCTGGAGTGGCATGGGCACAACGACTTCCACAAAGTCCTGGTCAACAGTGTCACCGCCTGGCTTTACGGCTGCGGCGCGGTCAACGGCGCCCTGCTGGGTTTCGGCGAACGCACCGGCAACGCCCCCATCGAGGGCATGCTTATCGAATACATTTCCCTCCGGGGCGCCACCGACGGCATCGATACCGCGGTGATTACCGAAATCGCCGAATATTTCGAGCGGGAGCTGCACTATCACATTCCGCCCAATTATCCTTTTGTGGGAAAAAACTTCAATAACACCAGCGCCGGCATCCACGCCGATGGGCTCCTAAAAAACGAAGAAATCTACAATGCCTTTGACACCGGCAAGATCCTGAACCGGCCTGTCCGGATTACCATTACCGACAAGTCCGGCAAGGCCGGCATCGTCCACTGGCTCAACACCCGCCTTAAGCTGGAAGGCGAACGGGCCGTGGACAAGAACCACCCCGGCGTGGCCAAAATTTTCAAGCGCATTATGGAAATGTACGAATCCGGCCGCTGCACCTCCATTTCCGACGAAGAAATGGAAAACATGGCCCGCCGTTACCTCTCCGAACTCTTTGTCTCGGAGTTCGACGAACTCAAGCAAAAGACTTACAAACTGGCGGCCCACCTGGCGGCCGACCTGGCGCTGTCGGCAGAGATTCGCTCCATGGAGCCGGCCCAGATGGAGCCCATTCTCCAGAAGGCCTTGGATAACTTCCCCTTTATCCAGTTCATGTACGTGGTCAACCTGGACGGCCGCAAGATCACCCGGAACATCACCCACATCGTGGACCGGGCCAAGTACGCCGAAATGAAACTGGACGAGGACCTCTCCAACCGCTCCTGGTTCATCGAGCCCATCAAGAGCGGCAAGGTTTTTGTTTCGGACTTCTATACTTCCCGGTTTACCGGCGCCCTGTGCATCACCGTGAGCGTGCCGGTACGCAACGACGCCGATGAAATCCAGGGCATCCTGGGCATGGACATCCGTTTCGAGGCCTTGGCCAAGCTGGAGCAGGAAGGCGAGATTTAATATCGTTTTTGGTTTTTCGTTTTTGGCATGAATAACCGGGGCGCCCATGTTGGCGCCCTTTGTCCCTGTGCAGTCTGTAGGGCGGGAAAGCGCAGCGCCTCCCGCCTGTGCCGAAATTAAGTGAGAAGCTGGTGCCGCCATTTGGCTTGTCAGAAAATTTTGGACAAAAAATTCAGGAAATCTCCGATAGGCAGCGGCTTTCACCTCGGATAAGCTGGTTTGGGTTAGTATTCCCGGGACCCGGGCCAAACTTTTCCCTTTTAAAAAATTTCACCCTAAGGTAAAGTTCATCCGTCTTACGAAACCTGATTTTAAGCATCGTTCTCAAGTGAAAAGGGATGGAATAAAATCTTAAATATGCCAATAGGTTATTTTTTAACCGAAAACTGAAAACGGTTTCACGGAGGACAGTCAATGTCTGACACAGAACAGTTGGAACGCATCAAGGAGGCCAAGGCCAAATATGATGACAAGGTGGCCAAAGCGCTGCAAAAAATGCCGGAGCGCAAGGCGGATTTTGTCAACACCTCCGGCATTCCCATCAACCGGGTTTATACTCCCCTGGATATGGCTGAGTTCGACTACCTGAAACAATTGGGTCTGCCCGGCGCCTACCCCTATACCAGGGCGGTGCAGCCCACCGCTTATCGCGGCCGCTTCTGGACCATGCGTCAATACGCGGGCTTCGCCACCGCCGAGGAAACCAACGAACGCTACCACTTCCTCCTGAAATCCGGACAGACCGGGCTCTCGGTAGCCTTCGACCTCCCCACCCAGATCGGCTATGACTCCGACCACCCCTTGGCCCAGGGCGAAGTGGGCAAGGTCGGCGTCGCCATCGACTCCCTCTGGGACATGGAGCGCCTCTTCCAGGGCATCCCCCTGGACCAGGTATCCACCTCCATGACCATCAATTCTCCCTGCGCCGTCATTATGGCCATGTACCTGGCGGTGGCGGAAAAGCAAGGCGTCCCCTTCGATAAGCTGCGGGGCACCGTGCAAAACGACATCCTCAAGGAATACCCGGCCCGGGGCACCTATATTTTCGCCCCCCGGCCTTCCATGCGCCTCATCACCGATATTTTCGCCTACTGCACCGCCGAGGTCCCCCAGTGGAACACCATCAGCATCAGCGGCTACCACATCCGGGAAGCCGGCTCCACCGCGGTGCAGGAAGTCGCCTTCACCCTGGCCAACGGCATCGCCTACGTGGAGGCCGCCATCGCCGCGGGCATGAAGGTGGATGAGTTCGGGCCCCGGCTCTCCTTCTTCTTCAACTCTCATTCCGATTTCCTGGAAGAAGTGGCCAAGTTCCGGGCCGCCCGCCGCCTCTGGGCCAAGATCATGAAGGAGCGCTTTGGCGCCGCCGATCCCCGCTCCCAGATGCTCCGCTTCCACACCCAGACCGCCGGCTGCTCCCTCACGGCCCAGCAGCCCCTCAACAACATCATGCGGGTAGCCTTCCAGGCTATGAGCGCGGTGTTGGGCGGCACCCAGTCCCTGCACACCAACTCCTTCGACGAGGCCCTGGCTCTGCCCTCGGAACTGGCGGTCCAGGTGGCCCTGCGCACCCAGCAGGTGGTGGCCTACGAGACCAACGTCTGCGATACCATTGACCCCCTGGCGGGCTCCTACTATCTGGAAAACCTCACCGACGCCGTGGAGGCCAAGGCCCAGGAATACATCGACCAGATCGACCGCATGGGCGGCGCCGTCGCGGCCATCGAAAAGGGTTTCATCCAGAAAGAGATTGCGGCCAGCGCCTACAAGTTCCAGCAGGAAGTGGAAAAAGGCCAGCGCATCATCGTGGGCCTGAACCGCTTCCAAACCCACGAAGAAAAGCCCACCGGCCTCCTCAAGGTGGACCCGGAAGTGGGCGCCAAACAAATAGCTCGCCTCCAGGAACTGAAAAACACTCGGGACAACGCTGCGGTGGCCCAAGCCCTGGCTGAACTCAAGGCCGCGGCCCAAGGCACCGACCCCCTCATGCCGCCCATCCTCAAGGCGGTCAAGAACCTGGCCACCCTGGGCGAGGTCTGCGACACCCTGCGGGAGGTCTTCGGCGAATACGAAGCCCCTGCCTTGATGTAATAAGGCGTCGATGGTTTCATGGGAGGGGGCAGGGGCTCTCGCCCCTGGCCCCCTCCCCTGAAAAATCTCATAAGGAGAATGAAAATGCCGGAAGAAAGAAAGATTAGGGTATTGGCCGCCAAGCCCGGATTGGACGGGCATGACCGCGGCATCAAGGTCATCTGTGCGGCCTTGCGGGATGCCGGCATGGAAGTGATATATACCGGCTTAAGGCAGACCCCGGAGCAGATCGTGGCGGCGGCCCTCCAGGAGGACGCCGACGTCATCGCCATGAGCGTGCTTTCCGGGGCCCACAACTACCTGTTCCCCAAAGTTTTGGACCTGGTGAAGGAAAAGGGCATCGGCGATGTCCTGGTCATGGGCGGCGGTATCATCCCCGATGAAGATATTCCGCCCTTGAAGCAGGCCGGCATCGCCGCCATCTTCGGCCCCGGCACCGACACCGGCGACATCATCGGTTTCATCAAAGAACACGTCCGTCAGCGCTAATCAGGCGAATACAGGGTGCGCCCGCGCCCCCCATCACTTTAGGAATCTAGTGGCACAGGCCTCCGGCCTGTGGTCTTCGGTATTTTTAGGGGCGGACCCCTGGGTCCGCCCTTCTGCGTCAGCTTCCTTATCATTTTAACTCGTTCCCTCGTTGCACTTGGGAACAAAAATGGATGCCAAGCTCAGTTTGGCAACGACCAAGATATAAACCCCCGCTTCCGAAGAATGTGTCACCCTCCCCATAAGTGCTTTATTCCCTTATACTCATAAATTTATGCTCCCTCCATGCTGGCCGGTTCCCAACCGAAACCCTCGTGGTCAACCGGGCTAAAACTGCTCGGGCGACAGCGGTGCGTCCGCTCCGGGATGCGGCACAAACGGGTTTTTTTGCGGAATATGCACGGCACTTCAGCGGATATGAAGCGGCTTGCGAGCGCAATAATCCGGAACCCCAGCGGCTCTGTAGCGGGACATCAGCGGCAGACAAGCGGCACAAATTCCGCCAATGCGGGACAAAAAAAGGGCTTTTGTTGGATAACATATTGATATTACATTAAAACTTTTTTGTGCCAGAATTTTCCTGGAGGAAAATTGGTGGAGGAGACAGTTTCTTGTGATAAAATGCACGTCAATCGGCCAGGTTAGCTCTACTCAGGCGATTTCTCACCTATGATATCGCCGTGCCCTTACCCGGTTTTTTCTGCTAAATGGCCCGAATCTTTCCCCCAAGGAGCACTTCCGGAATATGGACTCTTATAAGATCCATCTGAGCGAAAGCGAAATGCCCCAGGAATGGTACAATATCATCCCCGACCTGCCGTCCCCCATGCCGCCCTATCTCCACCCGGCCACCGGGGAACCCATCACCCCCGACGACCTGGCGGCCATCTTTCCCCGGGCCCTGATCGAACAGGAAGTCAGTCCGGAGCGCTGGATTGCCATCCCCGACGACGTCCGGCGCATCTACCAGTTGTGGCGGCCCAGCCCCCTGCACCGGGCCCGCAACCTGGAGGCGGCCCTTAAGACCCCGGCCCGCATCTATTATAAAAACGAGTCCGTCAGCCCCGCGGGCAGTCACAAGCCCAACACTGCGGTGGCCCAGGCCTACTATAATAAAGCCGCCGGCATTAAGCGCCTGGCCACCGAGACCGGGGCCGGCCAGTGGGGCAGCGCCCTGTCCCTGGCCTGCAACTTCTTCTGCCTGGAATGCACCGTTTACATGGTGAAGGTGAGTTATTATCAGAAGCCCTACCGCCGGTCGCTGATGCATATCTGGGGGGCCAGCGTTTATCCCTCCCCCACGGACCGCACCCAGGCCGGCCGGGCCATTCTGGCCAAAGACCCGGAGACCTCCGGCAGTTTGGGCATGGCCATTTCCGAGGCTGTGGAGGACGCCGCCACCCATGCCGACACCAACTATGCCCTGGGCAGCGTCCTTAACCATGTGATGTTGCACCAGACCATCGTGGGGCTGGAGACCAAAAAGCAATTGGCCCTGGCTGGGGAGTCGCCGGACGTGCTCATCGGCTGCGTGGGCGGGGGCAGCAACTTCGCGGGCTTCTGCTTCCCCTTTGTCCCGGTCAAGCTGAAGGGTAAGAATTTGCGCTTCGTGGCAGTGGAGCCCACCGCCTGCCCCACTCTGACCAAAGGGGCCTATACCTATGACTTCGGCGACACCACCGGCCTTACCCCCCTGATCATGATGTATACCCTGGGGCATTCCTTCGTACCCTCGGGCATCCACGCCGGGGGCCTGCGCTACCACGGTGACGCTCCGCTGCTGTGCCAGTTGGTGCACGAAAAAGTCATCGAGGCCCGGGCTTATCCCCAGAACCCGGTCTTTGAGGCCGCCCGCCTCTTTGCCGAAACCGAAGGCATCATCCCGGCTCCCGAAACCGCCCACGCCATCAAGGCCGCGGTGGACGAGGCTTTGGTGTGCAAAGAGACCAATCAGCCCCAGTGCATCGTGTTCAATTTTTCGGGCCACGGCCACTTCGACCTGGCGGCCTACGACGCCTTCCTGGAAGGGAAACTGCAAGATATCGAACTGGACCCGGATGAGATGATTAAAAAAGCCCTGGCGGAGTTGCCCAAGGTCAAAGGGCAATAAGACTTCTATGAACGCAGCTTGGTATGACACAGAGTTTCGCCACCTTGAATTTCGGCGGCAGCGGCCCTATCCTTAGCGGTAAAGCACAAATGCCGCAAAGGAGGAAGATATGGCGGAACGCCCTGGATTAATCACCATGAAAGGCAATCCCCTGACCCTGGTGGGCCAGGAAATCCGCGTGGGGGAGCCGGCCCCGGATTTTGAGGTTATCGCCAATGACTTGAGCCCCTTCAAGTTTTCTTCGCTAAAAGGGAAGGTGGCCATCATCTCGTCAGTGCCGTCTCTGGATACCCCCACCTGCAATTTCGAGACCCGGCGGTTCAATGAGGAGGCCGCCAAGCTGGGGCCCAACGTGGAAATCCTGACCATCAGCATGGACCTGCCTTTTGCCCAGAAGCGCTGGTGCGCCGCCGCAGGCGTCGAGCGGGTCAAGACCTACTCGGACCACCGGGATGCGGCCTTCGGGATGACTTACGGGGTTGTGATCAAGGAACTGCGCCTCCTGGCCCGGGCCGTGTTTGTAGTGGACCAGGCAGGAGTGGTGCGTTACGTTCAGCTCGTCAAGGAACTGGCCGACGAACCCAACTACGACGAAGTCTTGCAAACGGTGGGCAAGCTGATCTGACACTGAGACATTTGCGAATATGGCTGTAGGGGCGGACCCACGTGTCCGCCCTCTATATGAGAGGCAAAGCGGTGCCTTGCCGCTTCTGCTCCCAGGCCCGGCGGATGACGTCCGCGGTGTGGTTCGGCAGGTCAAAACTGAAGATGTCGCTGAGGGCCACAAACCGGGCCGCAGTGATATCGGAACCAGGCTTCAACTCCCCTTCGAGGTAATCACAGAGAAAATCCACCAGCACATAATGATAGGCGATGCGGCCGTCGGGATCGGGGAAGATGCGCTCCAGCACCGCGGCGATGCCCAGGAGGCGCACGGTTATCCCGGTTTCTTCCGCGAGTTCCCGCTGGATAGCGGCCACCATGGTCTCCCCCAGTTCTACCAGGCCGCCGGGCAGGCTCCAGGAATCCCTGGCCGGTTCCTGCCCCCGGCGCACCAGGAGCACCGATTCGTCCTTAAAGACCACGGCGCCGACCCCCACCAGGGGCTGATCCGGATAATGGCGTTTGATTTTGATTTCGCTCCCTGATTATGGTGGGCAGCCCCCACCTATTTTGGCTTAAGGGGTTGGGGGGTGAGGTTTTAGGATAGGGGGCAGAGGCTTGTGCCCCTGGCCCCTTCCCCTAAATCTCCTCACATCTCCACCCGCAGCGACCGCTTTACCCGGATGGCGGCGGCGCCGCCCACGGGGCAGACCTGTTCGCAGTGGCCGCAGCCGTTGCAGCGGTCGACGTTTACCACCGGCAGTTTGACTTTGACCCGTTCCCCTTGAAGGTTGAACGCCTCCTGCTCAAGGAAGATGATGGCCTTGGGAGAGACGGGGCAATGCTCCTCGCATACCAGGCAGTCGGTGCCCTCGGTGTAGGGAATGCAGCGGCTGCGATCGAAGGCAGCGGTTCCCAGGACGGTGGCCTGTTTGACGTCCAGTTTGAGGTTGGGGATGGCCCCGGTGGGGCAGACCTGGCCGCAAAGGTTGCAGGAGTGGGCGCAATAACCCATACGCGGTATGAGCCGCGGGGTATAGAGCCCCTCCAGACCGGCTTCCCACAGCACCGGCTGGAGGCCGTTGGTCAGGCAGACTTTCAGGCACTCGCCGCAGCGGATGCAGCGGGAGAGAAACTCCCCCTCGCTCTGGGCCCCGGGGGGCCGGATGAGAAATTCGTCAGGCCGGCGGGCCAGGGAACCCAAACGGACCAAGGGTACGGCCACTGCCCCCGCCGCGACCGCGGTGATCACCTCTCGTCTGCCCAGGTCCAGGGTAGCCCTGGGAGCCTTGGAGGTCCAGGTAAAACTCACCCGGTCCTCTTTCTCGCAAGTTTCCAGGCATCGCAGGCAGAGTTGGCACTCGTCGGTTTGATGGCGGGCCGGTGAGACCGGGGCAAAGGCCGCCATCTTGCAAATCTCTGTGCAGTCGCCACAATCGGGACACAGGGCGGCGGGCCGGCGCCTTAACAGAGAAAAGCGGGCGATGAGGGCGTAAAGGGCCCCTAAAGGGCAAAAGGCCCGGCACCAGAAGCGTCGGTCAACTCGCTCCGCGGCCACCACCAGGGCAAAGAGCGCCAGGGTGAAGAAGGGCAGCAAGTAGACCAGGGGCCGGAAAGGCAGCACGGTGGCCTTGCAGAATTGATAGAGGGGTTCGCTCACGTAAGTAATGGGCGGCCCCAGGTGGTACAGGGTGAGTCCTACCTTTTTCACACCATAGCCGAAGGCTGGGTATAAAACGATGGTCAGGGTACGGTAGAACAGGGACAAGGGGTCGAACAGACCCACCAGGTTAAGAGAAAAGAAGCAGCTCACCAAAAGGCCGATGAGCAGGTAGTACTTGCCCCGGCGCCACCGGGCGGCCACGCCGCGATCGGGCCGGGGTCTGAAGAGAAGCCGCCTGGCCCCGTCCAGGGTTGTGCCTAAGGGACAGACCCAGCCGCAAAAAAATCGCCCCAGGATGAAGGTCAGGGCCACAAAGACCAAAGACCAGAGCAGTCCTGCCACCAGGGGACTGAAGGTCAGGAGTTGAGCCGCCAGGATCAGGGGATCGAAGCGAAAGAATAGGTCCACCGGCCAGGCCAGATTGCTTTCGCTGGTGAATTCAGCTTTTAAAAAGAGCCACACAAACAACACCAGAAAGAGGATCTGGATGACCCGACGGAGGCGGGCCCAGTTGCGGCCGGTGGAAGAAATATTTTGATTATTCATTAAATGTTCCATCATATTGTAGAGGCGCACTTACGTGTGCGCCATCAAGCAAAGGCGGACACACAAGTCCGCCCCTACAAGTCATTGCCATTTAATGCACTGCGCATCATAACCCCAAAAATCCTAAAGGGGCGGTGAAGACACCGCCCCCTACCTAGTGTTCTTACGGTTAATGAGACAGCAAAAATGTCTCTGATCTTTAGTTTTGCGATTTACAGGACCTTGATTTTGTTTAAGTCCATTTCACCCCGGCCGGCCTGGTGGGCTCTGACAATATAGCCGATATCCCCAGGCTTCATGCCGAACAGGCCGGCGCCCAGGGAGTCCAGGGCTACCGGGTCAGTGCCGGCGAACACCAGGTTTTTGACTTCCACATCCTCCAGGCGGCCTCCGGAAGGGCCGTTCTTCAAGAGAATGCGGGTCGCGTCCAGGATATGCAGATCGGGGCGCAACAGCAGGTTCATGTCGGCGATATTCTGATGCAAACCCACATGGATGCGGCCCCGCCAGCCGCCGATGGCTCCCATCATGTTCTTCAGACACATGGTGAGAATGGCTTCCGAGTGATTCTTGGCTATGGGAATGTTAATGAAGCGGTCGGCTTCCAGGATATCTTTATAAAAGTACCATTTTTTCAAGGCCTTGGCCTTTTCGATGCCGACCTCCACAAAGCGGCGATCATCCACGTAGGGGACCACCACCCGGGGATCGTTGATGGCCTCCACCGCGGCCTTGATGCCGGAAACGGCGTAAGCCTTGCGGGCGTCGTGGCAGGTGTTGTCCAAAACTTTGACCTGCTTGGCCCCGGCCTCTAAGCATAATTCCACCACCTGGCGCACCACCGCGGGGTTGGCATTGGCCGCCATCTCCGGAGTCCGGTCCCAGGCCATGTTAGGCTTGACCACCACCACTTCCCCGGGGTTAACGAACTTTTTCATGCCCCCCAGGGCCTGAATGGCATCTCCCACCAGGTTGGCGTAATTGGTCCCCTGGGCCTTGGCCACCACGGGTTGAGGAGCATCCGCCGGGGCCATGGCCCAGACCTCTTCGGGCAACAACAACATCGGTCCGGCCCCGGCTACCAGTCCCAAGGCCGCCATCTGTTTTAGGAAATCACGACGGTGCATGACCGCCTCCTGAAATACCGTTTTTCGGTTTCCGTTCTTGGTTTTTCGTTAAAAAAATCGAACTAAATTCCAATAAGTCACATAAAACATTAGACATAGTTTGAAGCGGAATGTTAGGAGATTTATAGATATTTTTTAGTCTAAACAGAGCCATGGGAGTTTGCAAGTTTTTCTTGACATGCCTAACAAAAGCTAGTATTGACTGAATGGTCATTATACTGACTCTACAGTCATTACATGAATTTGGAAGGCGGGCCTCCAGGCCTACGGAAAAAAATGAAGGCTGTCTGCTGATAGCTGTTTTTATGCCCAAAGCCACTAAAAAAGAGATCGTCACCGCCTTTCGTACCCGGGAAATCCTGGCCGCGGCCCGTAAACTTTTAGAGCAGCGCGGCCTGGAAGCCCTGACCATGGAGGAAATCGCCGCTTCCGCCGGGGTGGCAAAGGGCACTCTGTATCTTTATTTTCAGAGCAAAGACGAACTGATCTTGGCCCTGCTCAGCCAGGTGGGAGAAAACATTCTCCGAGATGTAGAGGCAGCCCTTCAGGCGCCGGGAACGCCCCCGGAAAAATTGACCCGCATGGTGGAGGTTCTCCTGGATTACCTTGATCGGGAGCGCCTGCTGTTCCCCATTTATGCCCGGGAAGTGCTCCAGGGAAAACAGAAATCCCGGGAAAGTTTATGGTGGCACATCCAGGAAATGGAAGAGAAGTTTGTCACCTTGATGACTGGCGTGTTTGCCGAAGGCATTGCCAGCGGCCAGTTTATTGCCGCCAATCCTCGCCTTCTCACCTTCCTGGTCCGGGGTTTGGTCCGGGCCACCGGCTATTACCAAAGGGAAGAAAAACGGCCGGATGCGGCCAAGGAGGCCTTGCCGGTAATTCTTAACTTGCTCGCCTCCGGTTTGATCCTAAAAAAGCAATTCATTGCAAAGGAAACGGCGCAATGATGGCCAAGAACCTTTGGAGAGTGCTCCTGTACACTCTGGCAATATGGAGTGTGACCATCTTCCCAGGCGGCGCAGCCGACCCAGCGCCCCAGTTGGATTTGAAGGAAGCCCTGCGCCTGGCCTGGAAGGCAAACCCCAATTTACAGATCAGCCGCCTCCAAGCCCTCATCGCCGGGGAGCAGGTGGTCCGGGCCCGGTCTGGACTACTCCCCCAAATCAACTCCCAGACCAGCCAGACTCTTTATGACGATCCCATGAAGTTTAAGGTTGGGGTGGCAGCCCCAGGGATGCCCGGCGGAGTCACCTTCCCCCAAACCAATCGAAACTTTTGGAGCAACCAGACCACCATCAACCAGTTGCTCTTCGATTTCTGGGGCACTCCTTCCAGGTATCAGGCAGCCATCATGGGGCATAAGGCCAGTCTCCTGGATACGGCCCAGACCCGGGATAACGTTTTTTTGACAGTGGCTCAAGGGTATTTCAAGACTCTCCGAGCTAAAAAATTGGTGGAAGTGGCGAAGCAGACTGTCTTTGACCTGAAGCAGCATCTCAAGATTGCCCAAGACCAGTACCAGTTTGGGGTGGTCACGTTCAATGACGTGCTCCAGGCCAAAGTATCCCTGGCCGACGCCGAACAGAATCTCATCGTGGCCGAGACCGATTATATCGACACCCGGTCGGCGTTAAACAAAGTCTTGATGCTGCCGGTGACCGCTCCCACGGTATTAAAGGATGAAAACGTGGCGTTCAAGCCCTGGGGACTGGGTGAGGCTACCGACGTTGCCTTAAAACACCGAAGTGATCTCAAAGCCTCGTCAGATCGCATCCGCCAACAGGAAAAGACCGTGACAGAGACCCGGGCTCAATACTTCCCCAAGTTTTCCGTGCAGGGGGGGTACAATTATCTAGTCAACAACAATACGGTGAACGACAGCCAGTGGTCAGTCATCTTTGCCATGAACTGGAACATCTTTTCTGGATTGGATACCAAAGCCGCGGTCTCCCAGGCCAAGCTCAAGGTGGAGCAACTCCAGGAACAGCATAAGGACCTGAATGAACAGGTCCGCCTGGACGTGCAAAATGCTTACCTCAAGGTCAAGGAAACCGCAGACCGGATCAAAGCCACGGAAACCGCGGTGACCCAGGGCCAGGAGAATCTGCGCCTTAATGAAGAGCGGTATAAAGAAAACGTCGGCACCGCCACCGATGTCATTGACGCCGAGACCCTCCTGACCAGAACCCGGGTCAATTACTGGACCGCGGTTTATGACCATCAGATGGCCAAGTCTCAAATGTTATGGGCCATCGGGTCCATCACCGATCTCCTTCCACAGGAGCAACCGAAAACCCATGTCCCGTAAAATTCTTATCCGCCTAAGTATTGTCCTGGTGGTCCTCCTCATGGTAGGAGCCGGGGTCGGCTACTGGTATTATATTCATATTTTCGTCAGCACTGACGATGCCTATGTGGCCGGCTATGTAGGAATTATTTCAGCCCGGGTGCCGGGGCGGGTGGCCAAGGTTCTGGTGGATAACAACCAGCACGTCACCCCTGGTCAGGTCCTGGCGACCCTGGAGCCTCAGGACTATGAGACTGCGGTGGCGCAAGCTGAGGGCAACTTAGGGCGCTTGCGCCAGGAAATGGCCCAGGCTTATGTCCGGGTGGCCACCGCCAGGACCAGGCTGCCCCAAGCTGAAGCCAATTTTCACCTGGCCAGCGTTGACAAGAACCGCTACACCAACCTATATGAGCGCCGGACCATCCCCAAGCAGACTCTGGATCAGGTGAATGCCCGCTACCGGGTGAACCAGGCCGAAGTGAACCGCGCCCAGAAGGAACTGCTGGAATCTCTGGCAGCCATCGGCGGTTCCACCGACATCCCCATAGAGGAGCAGCCGACCATCAAGGAAGCCAGAGCCAAACTGGAGCAGGCACGGCTAAACTTAAGTTACACCCAGATCAAGGCCGAAATCGAAGGCTACATTACCAAGCGGCAGGTGGAGGTGGGCAACTGGGTCCAGCCTGGACAGCCGCTGATGATGCTCGTCCCCTTGAAAACGCCCCAACTCTGGATCCAGGCCAACTATAAAGAGACGCAATTGACGCACGTCTATATCGGTCAGCCTGCCAAGGTCCGTGTGGACACCTATCCGGGCATCGAATTCAAGGGTAAAGTGGATTCCATTATGGCCGGCACCGGCTCGGCTTTTTCCCTGCTGCCCCCGGAGAACGCCACCGGCAACTGGGTGAAGGTGGTCCAGCGCATCCCCGTCAAAGTTACCCTGGTTCCGCCTTTCCCTGCTAATCGGCCTTTGCGCTTGGGGATGTCCACCGAGGTTACTATAGATACCCGGCGACGCCTCGGCAAGCAGTTGTTGGGCCCGGACTTTTAGGTTTTAGGTTTCTGGGTAGTGGAGGTGTGGTCTTAACGGCTGCTTGCCGCCTGTATTGCTGACCACTGAAAGCTCTTTGCTGCGATCACGACATGACCACTACGAACAACTCCCAGGAAGTCAACAAATGGCTCATTACCATTGCGGTGATGGCCGGCACTTTCATGGAAATCGTGGACACCACTGTGGTCAATGTGGCTCTGCCCCATATCGCCGGCAGCCTGGCTTCCTCAGAGGATGAGACCACCTGGATCCTGACGGCCTATCTGGTTTCCAACGCCATCATCCTGCCCATCACCGGCTGGCTATCAGCGCTGTTCGGCCGCAAGCGCTTTTTGATGCTCTGTATCGCGCTGTTCACCATCAGTTCCATGTTTTGCGGCATGGCTACCAATCTAGGGATGCTCATCGTCTTTCGCATCATCCAAGGGGTTGGCGGCGGGGCGCTCCAGCCCATCTCTCAGGCCATTCTCCTGGAAACCTTCCCGGTGGAAGAACGTGGGATGGCCATGGCCCTTTGGGGGATCGGAGTGGTCATCGCGCCTATTATAGGGCCGGTGATGGGCGGCTGGGTAACGGACAATCTCACCTGGCGCTGGGCCTTCTATATCAACTTGCCCATCGGCATTTTATCCCTGTTGCTCACCTTTCTGTTCGTCTTCGATCCGGAATACATCCGGCGCCAGAGGGCCGGTAGCATTGACTACTGGGGCCTGGGGTTGTTGGTCGTGGGCCTGGGGGCGCTGCAGGTGGTGCTGGACAAGGGGGAGCGGGAGGATTGGTTTTCTTCGGACTTTATCACCCGTCTGGCCATCATCTCGGCGGTGGCCTTGATTGTCCTGATCTATCATGAGCTCAAAACCAAGCATCCCGTGGTTGACCTGCGCCTGTTCAAGGAGCGCAACTATGCTTCCGGGGTGACCATTATGTTCTTTTTCGGATTCGTCCTTTATGGCAGCATCATGCTTCTGCCCCTATTTCTCCAGACCCTCATGGGCTATGATGCCACCTCGGCCGGTTGGGCCCTGGCTTTCGGAGGTATCGGGTCCCTGCTGATCATGCCGATAGTGGGACGGCTGACCATGATAGTGGACAGTCGCAAAATAGTCTTTATGGGCCTGGTCATCAACGCCTATGCGGTTTATCTTATGAGCCAGTATAACACCAGTATCAGTTATTATTACGCCTGGTGGCCCCGGTTCATTCAGGGTTTTGGCTTAGGGTCCACCTTCGTGTCCCTCACCACGCTCACTATGTCCCGCATTTCCCAGGAAAAAATGGGCAATGCCACCGGTATCTTCAATCTGATGCGCAACCTGGGGGGGTCCTTCGGCATTGCCACAGCCACCACTCTCCTGGCCCGGCGCAGCCAGTTCCATCAGAGCCACCTGGTGGAACATCTCACGCCGATGTCCCAACCTTTCAATGAGTGGCAACAGCGAATGTCCCAGGCCTTTCCCGACTTGGGGGCCAACTGGCAGTTTTGGAATGCCCCCGAAGCTATGGCCGGGCTCTATCATGAAACTATACGGCAGGCGAGAATGCTGGCCTTCTGCGACGACTACTGGTTCTTCACTATCGTCTTCATCTGCCTGTTGCCCCTGGTTTTCCTCATGCGCCGCAGCCCCAAGCCTGTTACTGTGGAAGAACCAGGCGTAGAAGCCCTTCCTTGATCCGGTCCACTCTGATATGATGCACCGTAAGGCGGGCTTCAGCGGCCGGCTGAGGATATCCTGCGCCCTTATGGCAAGAAGGACGTTTAGTTGCGTTTGCTCAATCTCATTCTCCTGCTGATTGCCTCAATTTTCTTCGTCTGGATCTTAATTGAGGTGGGGTGGGACACCCTGGGGCATTACTTCTGGGAGATAGGCTGGTACTGGCCCGTGCTCTTATTGCCCTACGGCGTGGTCAATTGGTTGGAATCTTTGGCATGGAAGGTCAGCCTGGTCAATCTGCCGGAAAAGACCACTGTGGGCCGCCTCTTTTGGCTCCGCCTCGGGGGGGAGTCCTTGAACCAACTCACTCCCACTGCGTCCATGGGAGGGGAGCCTTTCAAAGCCTCCCGCCTCCAAGCCATGGGGGTGCCTCTGGAAGTGGCCAGCGCCTCGGTGGTGATCATCAAGGGAATCCTGGTCCTGAGCCTGACCCTGTATATCTTCACTGGCATCGCCCTGGCTCCGGTCTTTCTGCCCCAAGCAGCCAAGTACATGGTGTATTTATGTTTGGCGGCTTTGGGTCTGGCGGCTGCCGGCATCACCTTTGTCGCCGTGCAGCGGGTGGGGCCTTGTGGAAATAGCTTCCGCTTCCTCTCCCGGCGGGGATTAATCCCCCACTTTCTCAGAGATCAGGAGTGCTTTTTAGAGGGTCTGGATACGGCCATGTCCCAGTTTTACCGGCAGTATCCGGCCCGGGCCGTCCTGGCCTTTTTTCTGTTTTTTCTCAGTTGGCTGCTGCATTCGGTGGAAGTTTACATCATTTTCTGGCTTCTGGGGCACCCCATCAGTTGGGGGCTGGCCATCTGCATGGATGCCCTCGCCATGCTCTTTACGGCCCTGGGATTTTTCATTCCTGCGGCCATGGGGGTGCAGGAGGGGGGTAATATTCTCCTGGCCCTGGGTTTTAACCTGGGGTTTGATTTGGGCGCGGCCTTCAGCATCCTGCGGCGCATCCGGGAAGCCTTTTGGCTCAGCCTGGGCCTGCTGGTGGTGTGGCGGGAAAAGTAACGCCAAAAAAGCCCATAGCGTTGACCCTTCCGTCTGCTAAAATGAGGCTTCAGATAATATCGGCATATCAGAGACTTTTCTGTTTTATCTTAAAATGCTCATATATAGCAGGTATCGATAGATTGCGGAGAGTTCTAGTATTGCACCAGGCGGGCCTCTGGATGCCAATGGTCTTTGACACCCAACCGCCTGGCCTCTCGCCAATATTCCTTGACTTCCCCCATACTTAGAGATTGAGCATGATATCCAGCTTGTCTTACCTCGTCCAAAATTTCCGCTGGCACCTGCAGTTCACCGGGTGCCAGGTCACCTGCCTCTCGGGCCTCGCCAAGAATGACTACCACGGGCTGGCCGTAATGGAGCCCCGGCTCAGTCCAGGTGATGGTGACCGGATAGCTGATACAGCCATTTCTATCCAGCACCTCACAATAAGCGTCAAATTCCGAGAAGATTGCCTTAACGTCTTTAGGTGCCATTTACGGCCTCCTGACCTTTTGTCGGCGAGCTCGCCGATGATCGATAACCTAAGGTAATTGCAGGCTAATTCTCATTGTTATCTTGGGATATCAGTATCTTTCTTTGGTAAATTAGGAATTGAAAACTTTAATGGTCGCATAAATATCATCAGGCACTTCCATAAGATGCCGCTGCCAGGCCTCTTCATGGCTCTCTCCAACTTTCACCTGTATTATAGCCATTCGATAAGCAAAATATTTCATGAGTGCATACTTTGGTTCAAATCTTGTCATAAGCATTAATTCCGTTAAGTAGATTAAGCGTTAGATATCATTGTATGTCCGGGTACTTAAGTTGCCCCAGGGTAATTTTTTTCCCTATCTTGGTGGCCTGATATTGTCTTTGGCGGTTCGCCACCATGACGCCGGCGATTACCGGCAGTTACGGCTGCGGCGGCCAAATGGAGATCTCGATTGTGTTCCTTCTGCCTTAACTGCTATGGGTCGCCCGTCTACAACCCGGCCATTGAATAGGGAAATGGCTTTTTGGCTCTCCTCTCGGGTGCCCATAGCCACAAAGCCGAAACCACATGCTTGCCCATTGTGCAGATAGGTGATGACCTTGGCTGAGGCCACCAAGCCAGCTTCAGAAAAAAGGGTCTGCAACTGTTCTCCGGTCATGTGGTGAGGCAGATTGCCCACAGATAATCTTTCAGTCATCGCCTTATCCCTATTGGTCTTTCCAAAAGGCATTTCATATCGCTTTCTTTTCAGCCTTGCGCTGCCAAAACAGGTTGGTTCATGTGATTGGAGGCGGATCAATCATCAAAGCCAGAAGTTCTGGCTCCGGTTCGTTTTCCTGGCAAAAAAGGCAGCCCCGAGGCCGCCTTTAATTACCCGGAAATACCCAGACCGGAGGAGGCTAAAGCCTAATTCCGGTGACCTGACCCCCGGTTTTAACGGTAACCGCGGCGATTGTCCCCAAAGGAGCCTTTTTGTGGGGGCCTGGCTTCGTTGACCGCCAGGGGGCGCCCATCAACACTCCGGCCGTTAAGCATGGAAATGGCCTTCTGTCCGTCCAATTTGGTCTCCATCTCGACAAAACCGAAACCCCGGGGTTGTCCCGTTTGCCGGTCAGTGATTATCTTGGCCGAAGCCACATGACCGGCCTCGGAAAATAGATCGTTTAAATCTGGTTCAGTCATGGAGTTGGGCAGGTTGCCCACATATAATTTCATAGTCATAGACTCTCCTTATCAGCCTTGACCGTGCCGAAATGAAGCCGCCGGATCTTCTTCCGGGGAAGCCGTCTCGTCAGGCCTATAAATTCCTTCTGTAGCTCCCATCGGCGTGTCTTCCGCCAGCGGTGTAGTGGATTTGCCCTGGCGACGTTTCATTTTCTCGTCGCTCTTTTCTTTGCGCGCCAACTCCTTGGCACGCTTTTGCCATCCGTAACGATTTCGGGCCAAATTTCCGCCTCTCTGGGCTCAAGATGCCGGAACTCCAGGATTCTCAGAGCACCAGAGTTCCGATCATCAGACATTACTGTCTAAAGCTTTACGACGTTTTGGGCCTGGGGGCCCTTAGGGCCCTGAGTTACCTCAAATTCCACGGCTTGCTCTTCTGAAAGCGACTTGTACCCGTCGCCTTGGATGGCGCTGTGATGCACAAACACATCCGGACCGGTTTCCCGAGTGATAAAGCCAAAGCCCTTCGAGTCATTAAACCATTTCACTGTACCAGTTTCCTTCAAGGTGAAACCTCCTACCACTACTACTAAAGATATTCCCGCCAAAAAAGCAGGGCGCGCAGCAGTCAGGCAAAAAAAAATCGGCCCGGGTCTTAGCACCCCCGTCCGATTTTTATCCAGGACTTGTGGCCCTGATTTCATTCTGACATGCTAAACTTGAATGTATTTTACAAGAAAATTATTGTATGTCAAGCTTATTATACTAATTTTCAATATGCTCTTGCAGTTTGCTTTTAAGCCCCTATTTTTATGAGAGTTCCCTAAATGACTTGGAATTAAAGATGAGACTCCCCTATCATAGAATTAGGCAGAGTTAATTCAATAAGGAGATATTCTATGCGCAAGCGTATTATCGATCATCACCATCGGGATGTTGGAGCCGATGAAAGCCACTGGCTAGACCTTGAACGATTGGCACTGGTCGAAGTCACGTCCGAAGACGTCGGCTACCCCATTGAATCGGCACTGATTCAAGGTATGGGCCTGGGTTGGCGTGCTGCCCAGGCTGGAGTGCAAACGATTCGCCTTCGGTTTGATGAACCGCAGAAAATCAAACGGATTCGCTTGGTGTTCCATGAAGATGAGCACGAACGCACCCAAGAGTTCATTTTACGGTGGTCATCAGACGACGGTCAGTCATATAGGGAGATCATACGGCAGCAATATAACTTCAATTCACCTGGTGCGACAGATGAGGTTGAAGACTATGATGTTGATCTCGACGGGGTCACGTTGCTCGAATTGAGGATTGTGCCGGACATCAGCGGTGGAATTGCCTCTGCCTCGCTGGCGCAACTGCGCCTTGCCTAAATTTAATGATATCTGGCCAAGACACAATAGCAATTAAGCTTGCCATTATAGATACTATGAGAGATTCTATCTGAATTAAAGAAAAGGCTTAGATAACCTAAATCCTCAATCCCCGCTGAACAACTGCACCGTAACGCTCCCGCCTTTAAACAGGCCTTCCAGTCCCAGCGGGATCATTACCAGTCTGTCGCCTTCACCAAGGGGGAGAGCAACCCGGAAGGCACCAGGACCGGGTCAGCCCACAAAACCTGGTCTTTGATCGCGCACCATCTTTGGATGGCAGTGCCCGCCCCACATCAGACAGCCGGGGGCGGCTATCCTACGCTTTTTTCTCCCAAATCCCCGGAATCGCCGTGCCGCAGGAGGTGCAGTTGCCGCGTTTAAGGTTGATCTCGCCGATTTGGTAGCCCCGGCGGGCGATGAGCAGTTTGCCGCAGTGGTGGCAGTAAGTGTTTTCCGCCGGGTTGCCAGGGATATTGCCCAGATAGACGTATTTCAAGCCCGCCTTTTGGGCCAGGTCCCGGGCCCGCGAAAGAACGCTTACAGGGGTGGGATAATGGTTGAGCATTTTGTAGAGAGGATAAAACCTGGAGAAATGCACCGGAGTCAACGGCCCCAGTTCATCTTTAATCCAGGCGCACATCTGAGTGAGTTTCTCGGGTTGATCGTTGATTTGGGGGATGACCAGGTTGACGATCTCCACGTGGACCTGATGGCGGCGCAAGGTTTTTAAGGTGTTGAGCACCGGCTCCAGCTCTGCGTCCACCAAGTCGTGGTAGAACTTGGCGTCAAAGGCCTTGAGATCGATGCAGGCCGCGTCCAAGAGCGGCGCCAGTTCCTGTAATGGTTCAGGATTGATATAACCATTAGAATGGTAGGTATTGAGAATTCCGGCCGATTTGGCCAGACGGCCCACATCCCGCATATATTCATAGAAGATGGTGGGCTCCACGTAGGTATGGGCAATGGAAGGGCAGCGGTTGTCCCGGGCCGCGGCCACCACCTTTTCCGGGGGCAGATCGAAGTTATAGGTCTTTTCCGGCCGGGTCTGGGAAATTTCCCAATTCTGGCAGAACTTGCAGTGGAGGTTGCAGCCTGCGGTGGCGATGGAAAAGGACGGGGTGCCGGGCAGCACATGGAAGAAAGGCTTTTTTTCCACGGGGTCCAGGTGGACGGCACAGGGATTGCCGTACACCAGGCTGTAGTACTTGCCTTCCCGGTTTTCCCGGACGCCGCACTCCCCCCGGTCACCGGGCAGGACTACGCAGGTCCGGGGACAAAGCTGGCACTGCACCAGGCCCTGATCCAGTTGGCGGGAGAAAGCAGCGGGATGCGGCTTCATAAAGCCGTATTGCATGGCCTGGGCTGAAGCGGGGGCGGGCCAGGCGGGGAGAGACAGGAGCGCCAGGGCCCCGGCGCCGACCTGGATGAAATCCCGGCGGCTGCACCTATAGTCGCATAAACTTTGCAACCCGGGCTTCATCGGGCTTTGCCTCCCATGAGCTGGGGTACCTGACCGGCGGGTGCGGCAAAGGCGCCCTAACGGCGGGAATGGCGCAGGAGGACCGGGACCGTCATCCTGCCATAGGTGAGCGGGCGGCGAGCAGGCGGATCAGACCCCGTTGATGCGATTCCGCAGCACCCCGGAGGTCTTAAATACTACAACCTTGCGGGCGCGGAGGATAAGATTTTCCTTGGTTTGGGGGTTGCGGCCCCGGCGGGCATTTTTTTGCCGCACCGAAAATTTCCCGAAACCGCTGATGAGGAGATCTTCTCCTGTGGCCAGGGACTCCTTCATAATGTCCAGGACCCGTTCCACCACTGAACGTGACTCTTGCTTGCTTAATCCTACCTGCGTCTGTAAGCGGCTGATCAATTTTTCCTTGGTGAGGGCCATACCCGATCTCCTCCGGCTATCCCGGTGAAATTACTTAATTAATTATGAAGGAAATCCAAAGGCTGTCAAGTATTTTTTCTAACCTCATAAAGGGGAGGTGGCGCGTTTGACTTTGACGGGTTTTCCTGGAGGCCGCCGAATGCCAAAATCCAGGGCCCGGAAGTGGCAAGAGTCTATGCATTTCAGGCACATGATGCACTCCCGGCTGTCAAATTCTTTATTGGGCTCGACTCCGGTGGGACACTTGCGGGCGCAGGCGCCGCATTCCACGCAGTTGCCTTCGATGAACTCCAATTGCACCAGGCTGATCCGGCTGAACAGACTGTAAAACGCCCCTAAAGGGCAGATCACCCGGCAGAAAAACCGGCTGACCAGAATGGCGGCGATTAGGATCAGGATAAGAACAGTGAGCTTATTCCAGAAATAACCCGTCACGGTGCCCCACAGGCTGGGCTTCAAAAGGAGCAGGGGCATGGCCCCTTCCAAGGTACCGGCGGGACAGATGAGTTTGCAAAACCAGGGGTGCCCCAACCCGGAGTTATCCACCAGGAAGATGGGCATGATTACCACCATCAAGGCCAGCACCGCGTATTTCACCCAACGCAGGGGTTTCCAAAGGGTAAACTTCGGGGTGGGAATCTTGTGGATCAGGTCCTGGATGAATCCGAAAGGGCAGATCCAGCCACAGGTCAAGCGGCCCACCACGCTGCCGATAAACCCCAGGTAACCCACCACCAGGACGCCCATCTGGGGCAAGCCGCCGGTGCTGAATCGCAGACCGGCCATAAAATTTTGAATGGCTCCCACCGGACACGATAACAACGCACCTGGACAGGAATAACAATTGAGGCCGGGATGGCACACCGCCTTCAAAGGCCCCTGATAGATCACGGAGCCTCCGAAGGGGAAAAGCAGATAGGCGTTGGTCCCGAAGGCCACCAGGGTTTGGATCAACCATCGGAGTTGAGTCATCAGGCGACCCCGAAGCAAAACAGCAAGGCGGCGGCGCTCTGATTAACCAAATTCATTAGGGCTCCGGTGCCAATTCCCATAAATAAAAGGTTAAGGAGAGTAACGAGCCCAAAGCTTTGCTTTGGCATGAACAACCTCCGGCTGAAAATGGACCCTGATAAATCACCGAATTACCGCTGATGAAGAGCATTTAGGCACTGGCACCCAATGCCATCGGGATCTGGAGCGGTGACCGCCTGGTCATCATCCCACCCCGATACAGGCCAGTCAGATAGTGTTCCCCAAATTCATCAGGTAGGCCAATTCACCGGTGTTAACCCCAATAATGAACAAGATGGTACAAACGATGATGAGCCAAAAAACTGTTTTCGGCATGGTCGTCCTCCGGAAATCCCTCACCGTGAGATGTCAGTTAGAAGATACCCGACCTTCCTTCTAATCATCATTATATCCATGGGGCAAGGGTACAGGGAAAAAATTTTTCTGGAAGCAAGAATTTCTTGACAAATTCATATTTATTAATATATATGGATATTATGAATAATGAATATATCAAGGAACGGTTGGACAGGGCGGCACGATGTCTCAAGGTGCTGGCCCATCCCATGCGCCTGATGATTATCCACCACCTGGGAGATGGGGAATTGTCGGTGCAGGAATTGGAAAAGGCCGTGGGCATCAGTCAATCCAGCGTGTCCCAGCACCTCAGTTTGCTGAAAGACAAAGAAATCCTGGAGTCCCGGCGGGTGGCCCAGCAGGTGTTCTACCGGCTGCGGGACCCCCGGCTGCTTCAGCTTACCGCGATCACTCGGGAACTTTTCTGCCGCTTGGAATAAGAGACTAAGGCAAAGGATGACGCCTGGGGTTTTGGGACCGCGCGCCTTACCGGGCATACGGTGAGTTTATTTGACGCCTATACCACACAAAATAAAAAAATTTAAGCATAACTTTGAGGAGAAACGTTTATGATTACCACACAAGATAAAGAAAAAGCTGCTTTTATCTGCTCAAGGGATACCTTGGACGGGGCCTATCCGTCACTGATATTGGGCATCAATGCCGCGCGGCAAGGCATGGAGGCAAAAGTGTTTTATACTTTTATGGGCATCAATTTGGCCCGTAAAGGTGGCATTGAAAAGGCCAAGTTCATCCCCCCCGGAGTTATGGGCGCGGTCCCGGGGATGTCCACCATCGCCACCGGCATGATGAAGAAAAAGATCGACAAAGCTCACATCCCTTCTCTGCCGGAACTGATGGAGATGGCCCAACTGGAAGGCGTGGAATTGATCGTCTGCAAGATGACCATTGACATGATGGAACTGGATGAAAGCGAATTGATCGAAGGTTCGGTGGTGTGGACGGCCGAAGATTTTATCAAGTATGCCAAGGACTGCAAGATTTGCCTGTTTACCTAAGAGTGGGTCTTAGGTTTTAGGTTTTGGGTTCTGGGTATATTCCTAAAACCTGAAACCTAAACCCGAAACCTACCCCATCCCGGAGGCGAACATGGGCAAAGCGGCATTGATTGTGGCGGACATGCTGAATGATTTCCTGGACCCGAAAGGCTCGCTCTATGTGCCTCAAGCAAGGGAGATCATCCCCTTCGTCTCTCAAAAGATTGACGAATTCCGGGCCCAGGGGGGTGTGGTGATTTTTGTTTGCGACGCCCATGCCCCCGATGATCGGGAATTTAAACTTTTTCCTCCTCACGCCGTCAAAGGCACCTGGGGAGCAAGGGTGATCCCCGAACTGACTCCCGCCCCCGGCGACTACCGGGTGGAAAAAACCCGGTACAGCGCCTTTTCCCGTACCAACCTTGAGGAGGTGCTAAAACAGGCGGAGGTGACCGAGGTGCATGTGGTGGGAGTGTTGACCTCCATCTGTGTCCTGGAGACCATCAAAGAACTCTTCGACCGGGATATTCCCGCCGTAGTGTACCGGCAGGGGGTTGCCGACGCCGACCCCGAGGCCCATAACTTTGCCTTGAAACAGATGCAACAGGTTTTAGGCGCCCGGGTAGTTTAAGGCCGGATCAGACTTCCGAATACCTCAAAACAGAAGGGCAAGAAACCCAATTGGGCCGGAAACTGCCGGGTCATGTAGGTGACGTCCCGAAAGATCGGATAATTGAGGCTATAGAGCCTCCGTGGAGGCCCCGATGAGGACCAGGGCCAGTTGGATTTTCCAGGTCCAAAATTTCATTGAGATTCTAATATGAGAATGACCAATCTAACCGGGTAATAAGCAACAACTTTCGGTAAACGTTATAATCCAAACCTTTGTGGATGCGTCCAAATAATATAGGGAGGAAGGGAATCGATCAGTTCCCTTTCTCCCTCTTCATTTCACTGGAAAATCAACCCGTTAAAACTGAATTTCAAACAAAGAGCTGATGGAGTCTTCCTGGTGGATGCGCACAATGGCCTGGGCCAGGATGGGCGCCACAGAGAGTTGGACGATTTTGGAAGACTTTTTGGCCGCCTCCGAAAGGGGGATGGTATCGGTAACCACCAGACGGTACAGAGGGGATTTGGCAATGCGGTCCACCGCGGGCCCGGAGAGCACGGCATGGGTGCAGCAGGCGTTGACGTTATAGGCGCCGTTGGACATGATGACCTTGGAGGCTTCGCTCAAAGTGCCGCCGGTGTCGATGATATCATCTAAAATCACCACTTCCTTCCCCATAACCTCACCGATAAGATGCATGGCCTTGGCCTTGCCAGGGGCGTCCCGACGTTTATCGATGAGCCCCAGAGTGGCTTCCAGGCGCTTGGCATAAGCCCGGGCCCGGGCCACCCCCCCGGCGTCAGGGGAGACAATGGCCAGATCGTTTTGAAAATTTTCCCGGATAAAGGGGATCATGATGGGGGAAGCGTAAAGGTTGTCCACCGGGATGTCAAAAAAACCTTGGATCTGGCCTACGTGCAGGTCCATGGTGAGAATGCGTTGGGCGCCGGCAGTGGACAAAAGGTCGGCCACCAGCTTGGCGGTGATGGGTACCCGGGGGGCCACTTTGCGGTCTTGGCGGGCGTAGCCGAAATAAGGGATGACCGCGGTGATTCGCCGGGCCGAAGCCCGTTTCACCGCGTCGATCATGATCAATAGCTCCATGAGGTTGTGGTTGGTGGGAGGGCAGGTGGATTGAATCAGGAAAACATCCCGGCCCCGAACATTATCACCGATCTCCACCCTAATCTCCCCGTCGCTGAAAGTGCTGACCATGGCTTGCCCCAGGGGCAGGGAGAGGTGCTGGCAGATTTTGTGGGCCAGTTCGGGGACGGAGTTTCCCGTAAAGATACGGATATTGTTATTGAGCGCAGCGTTCATAAATCATCCCGATTAACGCCTCATGAGTACTCTGTGAGAAATTTGTTGCAAGCAATTTATGTTAAATCAAAGGGGAGGGAGGACGCAAGGGTAATTTCCGGGGGATGAATTTTTTCCTGCAGAACCATGATATTGACGCCTTTGGCGGCCACGTCGGCCAGCGCCTTGGCGTAGGCCGGGTCTATGGCGGCGGCGGGCCGCAATAGGCGGGCGTCGTCCCGCTGCACCACAAAGATGTTCCAGGCGTGGTGCCCCTGAGCCGCCAATTCCCTCAGGTGCTCCAAGTGGCGGCGTCCCCGGCTGGTCACGCCGTCCGGAAAGAGAGCTACCCCGTCCTCCACCCAGGTAACGCTTTTGATCTCCAAGAACAGGAGCCGGCCGTCTGCCTCTAAAACAAAATCCAGGCGGCTGCCTTGAGGAATGCTCACTTCGGCTCGAATCTTCCCGGGCACAGGAAAGCCAGGGAGGCTGCCTATGGCCAGGGCCTCGGCCACCAGACGGTTGGGGACCAGGGTATCGATGCAGATCCACCCCCCGGCACCCCGGGTGAAACGCCAGGTATAGTCGGTTTTGCGGCCCGGCCGGGCATCCTGGGTGAGCAAAATCTCCTGGCCAGGATGGGCGCAGCCGGTGAGGGCCCCGGAATTGGGGACATGGACCCAGACGCGGCGGCGGTCAGGCAACTCCACCAAGGCCAGGAAGCGTTGGCGGCGTTCCAGGAATCGGGCTGAAATCAGGGGCGAAGAAAAACGCACTGGCGCCGGAGACCAGGGGGGCAGAATGCAGGCCGTTTGATTAAGTTCATTTAAAAAGGGAAGTACGTCTTATGAGGGGAGCTGATGGGGGCAAATGCCTAGAAAGCATACCAGACCCGGAACCAGTTTTGCAAATCCTTGCCTTGGTCCCGATTTCCGCTCTCCAATTGGCTTTTTACCAGGAAACTCCATTTTCCCAGATCGTATTTGAGTTCGGGACCGACCCCCAAAAGCTGATTGGCCAGAGGGCGCTGAAACGCAAAGCCATCCTCGGAAGGCCGGTATAGATAACTGTTCAGTCCAACCCGAAGGTTGGACAGCACCCGATAATCCACGGCATATTTCATGTATAGGGATGAGTTACCGAGGCGCGGTGGTTCGGCCCCGGACGGTTCCCGATTATAGCGGATGGAGATATTGAGTTCCAAATTGCGGGGCAGCGCGAGGGCGGCGTCGCCTTCCGGATTGAGCTTAAGAGAGGGAACGGCTTGAAGCCCTGGAAAATGTGAGCCGCCCGGCGTCAGGGGTTTTTCGCCGAACATCTGGGTTTCCAGGGAACTTGGTGCCTCTATGGAAAGGACAGGGAGTGGTCTGAAGGGATAGTCTCCAGCGGCCATTGCCGGAGAATAAATTGTTACCAGCAGCGAGAAAACTGCCACCAGCCAGGCTATCCCCCCTTTTGCCTGCATTGCCGGACTCCCCCGATTACACTAAGCGAACATTCTTCACATGGAATTAATTTACACATTTTTTAGAGGATGTCAAGTTTAATGTTAAAATCAAATGGATTTTCCATACAATGCGGACAGGATTTCCCGTCCGCCCCGGGCCAACAAACTGTCGGCCAGACTGCTTCCCAGATGGAAAGCCTCGGTCACGGGTCCGCTTAAGGAATCCCGCAAAAGTCGCCGGCCTTCCAGGTCGCTGATCAGGGCCTCCAACTGGAGAGAGTCTTCCTTTACCCGGCCCCGGGCTGCCACCGGCACCACACAGCCGCCCTCCAGCCGAGCCAGGAAGGCCCGCTCCGCAGTCACCGCCAAACGGGTGGGGGGGTCATCCAGAGCCGCCACCAATTCCCGGATCCCAGGGTCCTGCGTGCGAACTTCCAGCCCCAGGGCCCCCTGGCCTACGGCTGGCAGCATGTCGGACTCGGGCACACAGCTGCGATAGAGGTGGGACAACCCCAGGCGGTTCAGGCCAGCGGCAGCCAAGATGAGGGCATCCAGCCCCAGGCTCTCCATTTTTTTCAGGCGGGTGTCCACGTTGCCCCGGATGGGCACGACTTCCAGGTCTGGCCGGCTATGCAGCAGCTGCACCCGGCGCCTGAGGCTGCCAGTGCCGACACGGCCGCCGGGAGGAATCTCCGCCAGCGAGCCGTAGCGGGAGGAGATGAAGGCGTCCCGGCAATCTTCCCGGGGCGGCACCGCGCCCAGCATCAGGCCGTCAGGCACCTCTGCGGGCATGTCCTTGAGGCTGTGCACCGCCAAGTCCACCTGTTCCGCCAGGAGCGCCTCCTCGATCTCCTTGATGAACAGCCCCTTGCCGCCGATCTGGGCCAGGGGCACGTTTTGGATCTTGTCGCCGGTGGTCTTGATGATGACCAATTCGACCCGGCAACCGGGGTGGTGTCCGGAAAGCTGGGCTGCCACCCAGTTGGCCTGAGCCAGGGCCAGGGCGCTCCCCCGGGTGCCGATCTTAATAACTCTGGGCAAGAGGGCTTACCCGCATGTGCTGCAGGAACCGGCAGAGCAGCCGGCGCAGGAACTCTTGTTGCCGCTGGAAGTGGCGGTGAATTTATACCCCACCTTGGCGGCACAGGCGCTCATCAATTTTTCTACCTTGGTCTGGCCGCAGTGGGGGCATTCTACCTCGGGGTCGGAGCCGAAGACCAGCTTCTCAAAGTCCTGGTTGCAGCTATGGCAGTGAAACTCAAAAATGGGCATTATTTTGATATCTCCTTAAAACTCTTCATGGACTTAGATTGTAGGGGCGACCCGCCGGATCGCCCCTACTTCTTATTTTACCCTATTTTTTTTCGATGCGCACCGGGGCACCTTCCGGCACCAGTTTGAGGCAGCAGGGGTCGTCCATCACCCGGCCTACCAGGTTAACCGCACTGGCCGGCCGAATCTCACCGGGGACGCTGGTGGGGGTGAGGCCGAAGAAGATGCAAAAAGCCCGGCCCGAGGGCCAATAACCCAAGTCTCCCACGTTCACCACCACTGCGGCGGTCTCGTCCAATTCCGCTACTACCTGGGGCACGGGAAAGTAGATTTCATCCCCCCAGAGTTGGGCGTGGCCGTCAATGGGCAGGGCGTCCGCCAGGGCTCTGGCGGTGGGGGAATCATCCAAAAAGCCACTGAGTTTTTGGTCACCTGCAGTTATGACGATATCGGTAGGCATTATTTCTCCTCCATTGATTCGGTCACCATGGCCGCCAACAACGGAAATAACAACTCATGGTGTCCGGTTAGGGCGTAGCCTTGGCCCACTCCGGCGGTGGGGCGCCGCACCACGTTGGTGAGGGGCCGGTAATGCTGCATGAAATCCAAATTCACCGTAGTCAGGGGCGCCACCGGCTGGCCCAGGTTGCGTGCCAGGGTAACAGCTTTCAGGAAGACTTCCGGGATCACCACCGCAGAGCCCAGGTTGATGAAGACTCCATGGTCCAGTTCACTGACCAACGCCGCGAAGAGACGAAAATCCCGGTGGGTGGTGGCGCCCAAGGCTTCCGGGACCACGGACGGGTGCAGGTGGATGATGTCGGTGCCCACGGCCACGTGTACCGTGAGGGGCACCCTCAAAGCCGCCGCAGTCGCCACCAGGCTTAGATCGCGGTGGGGGAAAGAGCTTTCCAGGAGGCGCCGGCCTACGGCCTGGCCCAGACCCAGACCGTTTTCCCCGCCCCAGGCAATGGCGCCGTTTAAAAACTCCGCAGTTTCCTTGGCCATGCCGAAGGCCCCGCAGCCCAGGACCTCATCTACGTCCTCGGAGGTGCGGCCCACCATGGCCACTTCGGCGTCGTGGATGATGCCGGCGCCGTTTAAAGCTACACCGGTGATCAACTCCCGTTTCAGAAGGTCGATGAGCACCGGGTTTAAACCCACCTTGATGGGATGGGCTCCCATGCCCAGGAGGACCTGGCGGCCGGCTCGCCTGGCCCGAACCCAGGCCGCGGCCACCTCCCGCAAGGTTTCACCCGCCAGAATCCGGGGCAGGCGGTTCACAAAGTCCTTAAGGCTGCGCCCGGGTTCCCAAGGCTTGCCGAAACTTTGGCTGCTGACCTTGGAGTACCGCTGAGACAAACTATAAGTCTTGATGCCAGCCAAGGAAAGGGGCTCGAGTTTTTTCATCCGGCCCTCCAGGATTTTGGGGTTTGGGTTCCGGGTTTGGTGAAAGCCTGCCAAAACCCGGAACCTTATGACCTAAAACCCGCTCTAAAATTTCTCCGGAAATAGAAGGAAATCCACCAGGTCGCACAGCACATGGCCGATGGTAATATGGACCTCCTGGACCCGGGGGGTATGGCGGGACGGCACCGTCAGGGCCAGATCTGCGGCCGCGGCCACAGGTCCGCCGTCCCGGCCGCTTAAGGCCAGGGTCTTGAGACCCAGCTCCTGGGCCGTTTCCAGACCCGCCACCACGTTGGGGGAATTGCCGCTCGTGCTGATGCCCCAGGCCAGGTCCCCGGGTTTTCCCAAGGCCCGGACCTGTTTGGCGAAAATCTCCCGAAAATCATAGTCGTTGCCCACCGCGGTGAGGATGGAAGTGTCGGTGGTCAAAGCCAAGGCGGCCAGGGGCGGCCGCTCCACCTGGAAGCGGTTGACGAATTCTGCGGCCAAATGTTGGGCGTCTGCGGCGGAACCGCCATTGCCGAAGATGAGCACCCGGCCTCCTGTTTTAAAAACCTGGGCCAGCATTTCGGCCGCGGCGGTCACCGACGGCCCTAAGGCCTCGAGAACCCGGCGTTTGAGTTCGATGGAGTCGGTGAGGGCCTCCCTAAACCGCATTTCCAGACTCATACTTCCTCCCATCAATTTTAAAACGGTGTGCTGCCCGTCCCGCCTGCGTTCTCAAGCCAGCAGCTTCATATACCGCACCGGGCTGAATTTAACGGTTTCCATCAAGGCCACCAGCTTTTTGGCCAGAGTCATAGCCTTAGAGTCCTGAGCTGCCCGGGCCGCCACTTCAGGAAAACGCTCCTGCATCAGGGCAAAGAGGAAATTCTGAGCTTCCGTGAGTTCCATGGTAAGAGGGATGTGACCCACGAAACTTAAAAAGTCTTTCAGGCGGTTCACCGATTCCGCCTCGAAGGTCTCGGCCAGGTCCAGAAGGAGACGGTTCAGAATGCGCCCCAGAATTCGGGCCCCCTCATGGGTTTCCAGCTTCAATCCCATGAGCCGGGCATCAGCGATCACCTCCAAAATTTCTTCGGAGGTGGACAGGGAAGCGGGATTCGGCTCCATTTGGCGCAAAAGTTCCACCAGGCGTCGGTTTAGAGTGATTTCCCCCAGGGCGCGAAAGAGGCGCGGCATGGGCAGGCCGTCGGCGGCCATAGCCTTGAGCAGAGCCCGTGATTCTTCAAAACTGTGGGCTACCAGTTCCACTGCCTCCTCTTGGTTGGGGTGCAACAAATCGTGAAAAACTTGGAGTTTCTCCTCCTGAAAAATATCATGGATGCTGTAGTAGTTTTCCCCCAGGCGCCGCACCATCATGGGGATCAGATCTTCGGGGGCGGCCTCCAGAACCCGGAAGAACTCATCCCGCAAGGCGAGGAACTCCTGGGGGGAAGGATGGGTCTGCACCTGGGTGCGATAGATGTAGCTTCCCAAATAGGCGGTAAAAAATGCCAGAGAGTGACTTTCTTGGGTGATGCCCGATGTCAGACGCAAACGCCCGGCGGCGAATTGCAGCGAGCCCTGGGTCTTCTCTTCCAGATCCGCAGGCTCGACCCGGTAGTGGTATATCCGGCTGGGGCACTGGCGTTCCCGGTTTTTTAGCCAGGAAATCACCCACTGGTTGGCCACCTTGGGGTAATCCGTTACGGCGGGCTTGATTCGTTTCTGGTAAATGGTAAGCCCGTTGCCTTCTGTGGGAATATTACTCACTGCCCGCTCCAGGACTTTCAGAAATGGAGGTTCCAGGGGCTCCGAGGCAAAATGCTGGCCCAACTGCAGGGCCCTTGCGGCATACTTGATCACTTGTAAGGATTCCAGGCCGGAAATGTCAGCGAAGAACCAACCGCAACTGGTATACATGAGCAGGGAGTGACGCTCCATCTCCAGGAGCAGCAGGGCCGGGACCCGGTCGTCCTCCTTCAGGCCTTCTCTTCCTTGCTGGGAGAAAAACCGCTCCAATACATCCGGGCCTCGATCCAGTATGACGTCGATGTAATGGTTGCGGGCCTGCCAGGGGTCTTGGAAGTATTTCCGGCCTTCGATTTCGAAAATGGCTGCCAGCTTGCCATTTAAAAAATCGAAAGATTCCCGCAAGGGGGCGCGCCAGCGCTGATTCCAGTTGGGCTGCCCCCCGGTGGAACAGCCGCAGTTCTCCTTCCAGCGTCCGACTCCATGGGCGCAGCTCCAGGAACTGCCTTCGCCTGAGGACCCCAGGAAGATTTCCACCTCCATTTTCGGGGGAGCCAGCTCCAGGAATGCCGGGTAATTAGTGAGTTGCAACCCCCTTTGGGGCATCACCTGAGTAAAAGCGTGAGCCATGGCCAGTTCCCCGAATTTCTTGTGATGCCCGTAATTCTCCCCGTCGGTGGCCACATTCAGAAGCTGAGGGCGGGGGATTTCCGGAGAGAAACCGCTTTCTAATTGGGCCACTACCCGGTAACTGTCCGCCAAAAGGTCTCCGAAACTGATGTCTGAAGCCACCTTGCCGTTGTAAAAAAACACGTCAATAAAGCGACGTTTCTGACCGGCGCCATCGGGCAAAAAGCAGCGGTAGGCCTGAGTGGTATCCACAATCCCCTGGGCCGGGCTCCAGTCCCCCCCGGACAAGGGGCGCACCCGCTTGGCTTGATAAGGTGACAGAATAACGAACTTCATGCCATGATCAACCAGCGTGGTCAAGGTGGGATAATTCACTGCGGTTTCGGGAAGCCACATGGCTGCAGCGGGTCGCCGGAAACGGTATTCAAAATCCTTGAGACCCCAAATGACCTGGGTTTCCCGGTCCCGGTGATTGGCCAGGGGGAGAATAATGTGGTTGTAGCCCTGTGCGATGGCGTTGCCGTGTCCCCAGGCGGCCAGGCTCTGGGTGTCGGCTTCCAGGAGTTTGGCATAGGTGTCCGGCGCCTGCGCCTGCAGCCAACTCATGAGGGTTGGCCCGAAATTGAAACTGAAGTACCGATAATTATTAACAATATCCATGATGCGCGCCTGGCCGTCGTAGATTCGGGCCGCGCCGTTGGGGCGATAGCACTCCGCAGTAATACGGGTATTCCAGTCATGGTAAGGGGCCGCGCTGGGCTGGACCTCGATCTGCTCGATCCAGGGATTTTCCCGGGGAGGTTGATAAAAATGGCCGTGGATGACCACGTACCCCCGGGGGGTAATTTTTGCCGATGGGTTATCCATATGCGCGCTCCATGCCGGAAAGGCGAGACAGAAATAATCCCGAAAATTCTACGCCTGAGCTTAATAATTATGAAATGGAAAAGCGGCTGATTTATGCCATAATAATGTGGGGGAAGAAGGGAGTCAATGACCGCCTCATCCGGAGGAAAATTTTCTGGGAATATCCATCGCCAGTTGGTCTAGGTGAAATCCTTTGTATTGGACACAGTGTGCCATGTCCTGTCTTAATGCCGGACAGGGTGGCCAGGATGTCAGGTGGAACCACTTAAAATTCCTTATTATTGAGGAATAGAGGAGGCAAGGGATGAAAACCGGACAGGATTTACTCAATTTTGCGGCGACCAGAATCGGTCAAGAATATGTATTTGGGGCCGATGTCCCAACGGACAACCCTGACTGGAACGGTCCTTGGGACTGCGCCGAATTTGTGACCTGGGTGGTGTATCATGTCTCAGGCAATCTCTATGGCTGCGTCGACAATGGCAATCCGGTCAATTGTGACGCCTATACCGGTGCCTGGGCCCGGGACGTCAAATCCGGCGTGGTTCAGGCGATTGACCTGGATGACGCCATGGCTACTCCGGGGGCCATCCTCCTGCGGTATACAGGCAAGGCCGGGCATATCGTTTTCGCCGACGGCCAGGGTAGAACCATCGAAGCCATGTCCACGGCCAAGGGGGTCTGCCGGGGACCCTGTGAAGGCCGGGAATGGCACCATGGGATCTTGATTCCGGGCTTAGACTTTGCCACCGGGCAGGCGCCGGTCCGGGTTAGACCGGCTGCGCCCCAAGTTGCTCTGGGTGATGATATTCTCGAAGCCTTCAAGGCGCGTTGGGACCTTTTCAGGGTCGCCGGCCGGTTCAATGATTGGGACCCGCTGCTGATCGGTGCCATCGATATCAGAGAAAGCCATTGCGGGCTTTTGCTCGATGATGACGGCAGAGGGGATCGCGGCCAGGGCCATGGCGAAATGCAGATCGATATCGGTTCTTTCCCCAAGCTGTGCTCCGCCGAGATCACCTGGTGGAAAGACCCCGTGGCCTCAGTCGCATTGGGGACTCTGGCCCTGCAAGGAAAATACGATTATCTGACCGGCCGGCAGGATTGCCCCTTTGCCTCCGACAGCAAGGAGATTTTGTGGTGCGCGGTGGCAGCCTATAACAAAGGCGAAGGCGCCACGGCCAAGCAGTTTGACCGCCTGGCTGGAAAAACCCTCGAGGATCAGGCCTTCTGGGATATCCTGGATAGTGGCACGACGGATAATTATGCCTCCGGGGTGCGTAAGATCTATGAACAATTGGCAGATCTGCATTTGGAGGGTACTTGAAGCATTGAACTCCAAAAGGACCGCACAATTTCGTGGTCGCATTCCGGTCTGACAGTTGACAAGTCAAAAAAACCTTATATAATTGAATGGCTAAAGTTCGGATTTCGTGGAGGCAACCGTGTACGCCATTATTCAAACCGGCGGCAAACAATACCGTGTCGCTCCCGGAGATGTGCTCCGGGTGGAGCGCCTTCCGGGTGAGCGCGGCGATGAAGTGGTCCTGGATCAAGTCTTGCTGGTAACCGATGGGGACGTCATCCAAGTGGGCCAGCCCTTGGTTCCCAACGCCACTGTCCGCACCCGGATTGTCCAGCAGGGCAAAGGCAAGAAGGTCCTAGTCTATAAAAAGAAGCGCCGCAAGAATTATCGCCGCATGCAGGGTCACCGGCAGTTGTTCACGGCCTTGCAGATCGGTGAAATTATTTTATAATTACCTAATGTCCGGCCACTCCGCCTGGGGCATCCCTGCCCTGGGAGAGTAGGGGCGAGTGGCCCAGGAGAGCAACCATGGCACACAAAAAAGCTGGCGGCAGCTCACGCAACGGTCGGGATAGCGCCGGTAAACGCCGCGGGGTGAAAAAGTTCGCCGGGCAAGTGGTTAAGGCGGGCAACATCCTGGTGCGGCAGGTGGGCACCCGCATCCACCCGGGGACCAACGTGGGGATGGGCCGTGATTTTACCTTGTTCACCAAAATCGACGGCGTGGTCAAATACGAGGCCTTCGGCAAAGATCGTAAGCGGGTCAGCGTCTATCCTGCCAGTTGAAATCCTTTCCCGATGAAGTCGATATCACGGTCCGGGCCGGCAACGGCGGCCCGGGCTGTGTCAGCTTCCTCCGGGCCCGTTTCCAGCCCCGGGGCCGTCCTGACGGTGGTGACGGCGGTTCCGGCGGCGACGTCATCTTCGAAGTCTCCCCTTCTCTCCGTACTTTAAGCCATTTCCGGCGCCGCCGCGTCATCCAGGCGGAAAACGGCCGTCGGGGCCAGAGCCAGGACCGTCACGGCAAAAACGGCGCCGCGGTGATCGTGCCGGTGCCCTTGGGCACCCGGGTCTTCGACGCAAACAGCGGTAAACTTATTAAAGACCTCATGACTCCAGGAGAACGACTGGTCCTGGCCAAGGGAGGCCGGGGCGGCAAAGGCAACGCCCACTTCGTTTCCTCCCGGATGCGCTCCCCCCGCTTTTCTCAACCGGGCGAACCGGGAGCCGAGCGCCGCCTTCACCTGGAACTGCAGATTTTGGCGGATGTGGGTCTCATGGGCGCGCCCAATGCCGGCAAGACCACCCTGCTCAAGGCCCTCACGGCTTCCAAGGCCCGGGTGGGCGCTTTTCCTTTTACTACTCTGACCCCCCAGTTAGGGGTGCTGCCCCCCGAAGATGACCAAGAGCCTTTGGTGCTGGCGGAAATCCCCGGGCTAATTCCGGGAGCCCACCTGGGCAAAGGCTTGGGGCATCGGTTCCTGCGGCACCTGAAGCGCACCCGGCTCCTTATCCAGGTGATTGATTTAAGCGAAGTGGACCCCGCCGGACCTCTGGCTCCTTTGCAGATGCTGGAAGAAGAAATGCGCAACTTCGACCCCTTGCTGCTGGACAAACCGCGCTTGGTGGCGTTAAATAAGATTGACGCGCTGCCGCCGGACTATCCGGTCGGGAAAGTTCTCCGGGAGTACGAAAAAGCCGGCTGCCGGGTGTTTGCGGTTTCCGCCCAGGCCGGTGAGGGGATTGCCCCCTTGCGGGAGGCTATTTGGGAGTTTTTTGAATTTTCTTAAGCGGCCCGAATTAGCTTGATATTAAGGCCTTGATATGTGCCTCTCAATGCCTTGACGTTTTCCCTCCCCCTTGATGGGTGGGTTGGGGCGGAGGTGAAATAGCTGTCTGATTATAATATCCTGCTCCCCCTCCCACTAGGGGCATAAGCGGTAACTTAGGGCCTTTAAGCAATTAACTTGTAAAGAAATTTTTTTGTCATTCTCAACGGAGCGGAGCGGAGTGAAGAATCTCGGTTATCTACCTGAAAAACTTGTGATTCTTCGCTACGCTCAGAATGACAATGATTACGTAATTTCCATGTCTTCCCATAAGTTAGCGCTTATACCCACTAGGGGCGGGAGAGTTTAACGGAGATTTTGAAAGGTTATTGGCAAGACACCATATCAGGCGCCACGGTCATGCATCCCATGCGACAACATCATTTGAGTAAAGCCAAACGCATCGTCCTCAAGCTGGGGAGCGCGGTGCTCACCGCGGCGGACGGCCTCAACCAGCCCCTCATCCAGCGCCTGGTGGGGGAGATCGGCCAACTGCGCGTAGGCGACCGGGAGTTCATCCTGGTGTCCTCCGGGGCCATCGCCGCGGGTTGCCGCAAGCTGGGGCTCGCGTCCCGTCCCAAGGTAATGCCCCAGGCCCAGGCCGTGGCCGCAGCGGGCCAAAGTGTCATGATGCACGTTTATGAGGAGGCCTTTGCCGAGTTTGGCCTCAAAGTGGCCCAGATTCTGCTCACCCACGACGACCTGGAGTCCCGCCAGCGCTTTCTGAACGCCCGCAACACCCTCTTTACCCTGCTCCAGTGGCAGGTGGTGCCCATCATCAACGAAAACGACACCGTGGCCACGGATGAATTGAAGTTCGGAGACAACGACAACCTGGCCGCCCTGATCTGCAACCTGGTGGGGGCCGATCTGCTGATCCTTCTCACGGATATCGACGGCCTTTATAACAAAGACCCCCGGGAACACCCCGATGCCCGCCTCCTGCCCCTGGTCGCGGCCATTGACGCCGAAGTGCAGAAGGCTGCGGGCAAACGTCCCGGTGCTCTGGGCCGGGGGGGCATGGTGAGCAAACTGCAAGCCGCCAAAAAGGCCGGGGCCGTGGGGATCCCCACCCTCATCGCCAACGGCCTGACACCTGGCATACTGAAAAAAATCTTCACCTGGGAAGAGGTGGGGACCCTGTTTATGCCCCAGGAACAGAAACTCACCAGCCGCCAATACTGGCTGGCCTATAACGTTACCCCCAAGGGGGCCATTTTGGTGGACAAAGGCGCCTGGAAGGCCCTGGTCCACGGCCACAAGAGTCTGTTGCCCGCGGGGATTCTGGAGGTCTTCGGTGGCTTCGGCAAAGGGGCCGCGGTGCACCTCATGGACCCCGAGGGCCAGCCCTTCGCGGTGGGCCTCACCAACTATTCCGCCCGGGAAATCAGCCGCATCAAGGGCCGCCAATCCCAGGAAATCGCCCAAACCCTGGGCCAGAAGGGCTATGAAGAAGTCATCCACCGGGATAATTTGGTGATTTTCCCGGAGATGTGAAAAATACGGTTTTCGATTTTTAAGTTTTGGGGAGAAACAGAAATGTAGGGTGGGCATCTTCCACCATTTAGCCATAAGGCGGCCCGTGGCCGCCATAAACCGGCGTGCACGGCACGCCTAATGAACTCCGCCCGCAAAGGGGTAACCCCATGCCCAGCCGTGCCCGTGATTGGTTCAATCAGGCGGTAAGGGACCTGGAACAGGCCGAGGATTCTCGCGCTGCCGGACGCCATGAATGGGCCTGTTTTGCGGCCCAGCAGGCTGCGGAAAAAGCGGTCAAAGCCATGCACTTGAGCTTCGGGCAGGAGGCCTGGGGCCACGTGGTCGCCCGGCTGCTGCAGGAATTACCGGCCACGGCGGCCCTGCCGGGTGAACTCATTGAAAAAGGAAGGGTCCTGGACAACTTTTATATCCCGGCCCGCTACCCCAACAGCCATCCCCAGGGCGCGCCCTTTGAACATTACGGCCCCCTGCAAAGCGAGACTGCCGTCACTTATGCCCGTGAGATCATTGAATTCGCCCGTGCTCAAATGGCCTGACGCCAAAGCGGTAGTGAGGGCCTTGCGGCAATGGGCCGAGAAAGTTTCCCGAAACCGCCCGGAAGTGGTGCGCCTCGGGTTTTTCGGCTCCTACGCCCGGGGCGATTGGGGGGTGGGCAGCGATTTGGACCTGGTCATTATTGTGGCTGCGGCCCGGCAACCCTTTGAAATACGGCCCAGCACCTTTGACACTCTGGAACTCCCCGTCCCCGCGGATATTTTGGTGTATACTCAGGAAGAATGGGATTCTTTAAAGCAAGAGCGGATTTTCTTCAAAAAATTGGCTCGGGAGGTCGTCTGGCTTTATCCTCCAGATTACCGATCTAATGAGGCCTGTGAGTGAACTTCGACGACGCCGTAGTCCTGGAAACCTTTCCCAACCGTATTGAGGCCGAGATGGCCGCGGGGTTGTTGGAGTCCGAAGGCATTGAGGCCGTCATCATGGCCGATGACGCCGGCGGAGCCTATCCCATGCTGCAGTTCATCCGGGGCGTGAAACTCCTGGTGACCGCCGAAGACGAGGCCAGGGCCAAGGAAATCCTCGCGGCCATGGAAGAAGGCGGCGACCTCGTCGTCGAACCGTGAGTCCTTCTGTTCCCACCGACAAGAACGGGGGGGCTTTAGTTCTCAGATTAAACCATGTGCCCCTCGCTGCTGACAATCTTCCCACCCACGATAGTCATCACTGCCTTCCCGCAAAAGTTCCAGCCGTGAAAAGGACAATTGCGGCTCTTGGATGCAAAGGTATTGACGTCAACGGTCCATTCCCGGTTAAGGTCGATCAAGGTGACATCGGCAACAGAGCCAGGAGCCAGCGTACCGCCGGGGACCTTCAGGATGCGGGCGGGATTGGTGCTCATCTTGGCCACCAACTGGCTTAATGTGAGAACCCCATCCTGCACCAGTTTGAGGCTGAGTCCCAAAGAAGTTTCCAGGCCGATGAGACCGAAGGCCGCGGCTTCGAATTCCAGGTCTTTTTCCAGGGAGGTATGGGGGGCGTGGTCGCAGGCAATGGCATCCAGGGTGCCATCCGCCAGGCCCTCTTTGATGGCGGCCACATCTTCGGCAGTCCGAAGGGGCGGGTTGACCTTGGCGTTGGTGTCATAGCCGTACACCGCTTCATCGGTCAGGGTAAAGTAATGAGGTGCGGTTTCCGCGGTGACGGTTAGACCCGCAGCCTTGGCTTGGCGAACCAACGCCACACTGCCGAAGGCGCTGACATGGGCGATATGCAGGCGGCCACCGGTAAGTTGGAGCAGGGCCAAGTCCCGGAAGATCATGGACTCTTCAGCCGCAGAGGGAATGCCCCGCAAGCCCAACTCCAGGGAGACCCGTCCTTCGTGCATCACTCCGTTGCCCCTGAGGTCCAGGTCCTCTTCGTGCGCGATAAGAGGGACCTCGAAAGTGCGGGCATATTCCAGGGCCCGGCGCATGAGCATAGGGTTCATCACCGGGTGGCCGTCGTCGGAGAAGCCCACCGCGCCAGCCTCCTTCTGGTCGCCGAATTCGCTTAAGGTCTGGCCCGCAGAATTCATAGAAATAGCTCCCACAGGGTAAACCCGGGCCAGCCCTGCAACCTTGGCGGTCTCTAAAATAAAGCGGGTGACCGCGGCGTTGTCGTTCACCGGTTTGGTGTTGGGCATGGCGGCCACTGCGGTGAAACCGCCGGCCACCGCGGCCTGGGTGCCCGTCAGGATGGTCTCTTTATACTCCTCCCCCGGCTCCCTGAGATGCACATGCATGTCGATGAGCCCCGGCGCCACCACCAGGCCGGACGCGTCGATTACCCGACGCCCGCCCGAAGGGATGATCTCTGGTGGTTCCAAGGCTGCCACCTTGCCGTCTTCGATGAGCAGGTCCCGTTGGGCCGAAAGAGCCTGGGCGGGATCAACCACCAGGCCGCCTCTTATCAGTAAGCTCATGCTTTTTCTCCTCCGATCAAGAGGTAGAGCATGGCCATGCGCACCGCCACGCCGTTGGTCACCTGGGCCAAAATCACCGATCGGGCGCAGTCGGCCACTTCTGGAGAGATTTCCACCCCCCGGTTGAGAGGGCCGGGATGCATGACAATTACATCCGGTTTGGCCAACTCCAAATGCCTCAGGCCCAGCCCGAAGTAGCGGCTGTACTCCCGGAGGGTGGAGAGAAACATCTGCCCCATGCGCTCCAGTTGCAGCCTCAGCATCATGATGACATCGGCTCCGGCCACGGCCTCTTCCAGGGAGCAGGTGACCCGGACCCCCAGCGATGAAAGAAACGGCGGCAGCATGGTGGCCGGACCGGCTACGGTGACCTGGGACCCCATCTTGGTAAAGGCCTGAATATCGGAGCGGGCCACCCGGGAGTGGGCGATGTCCCCGATAATAGCCACCTTCAGGCCAGAAAGGCCGCCTTTGGCCTCCTGAACGGTGAGAAGGTCCAGCAGGGCTTGGGTGGGGTGCTCATGGAGGCCGTCGCCGGCGTTAATCACCCCGCATTTGAGACGCCTGGCCAGGTAATGGGGGGCGCCGCTGGCTGGATGGCGGATCACCAAGAGGTCCGGCTGCATGGCCTCCAAATTGTGGGCCGTATCCATTAAGGTTTCGCCCTTAACGGCGCTGGAAGCCGCCACCGTCAAGTTGAGGGTGTCGGCGCTGAGGCGCTTGGCTGCAATCTCAAAGGACATGCGGGTCCGGGTGCTGGGTTCGTAAAAGACTGTCACCACGGTTTTGCCCCTGAGGGTAGGGACCTTCTTGATGGGACGGGCCGAGATCTCCTTCAAGGACGCGGCGGTGTCCAGGATGTGGCGAATCTCTTCGGGGTCCAGGTCCGCGATGCCCAAGAGGTCCTTCCGCCGGAATTCCATAATTGGGACCTTTCTCGCTGGCGGGTTGAGGTTGTTGGGTTTCCCATCAGGAATGGGAGCCGTTAGAATCACTCATCCGGATGTACTACTTTTCTTGCGTGATTGACGGCCTCGGGTATCATATTCCCAATCCTTAAGGAAATGGCAAAAAAAAACCTCCTTGTGTCTAAGGAGGCCTGGCGAAAATTTTCTGTAAATTCTACTCATAAAGACAGCCTTTTAATTATCATGAATTTTCTATCACTAGGAACAATTGAATTCAAGAAGTTTTTGAGCAAAATTTACGGGAGGCGAGTTGACAGAAGCTGAATCAAGACTTATATGTTTGAATTGAGAGACGGGAATTTAGCCTGTTTATTGAGCATTAACAGCGTCTTGTCTCTCTTCTCTAATCAAAGGATTGCCCTGCCCAAGCAACCATAGGTTCATAGGTGAACCTATCAAGGAGGAAAGAGATCATGGCTAACGAACTCATGGAATGGCGGCCGTTCCGGGAAATCTCCCGCCTCCGCTCAGAAATGGATCGCCTCTGGGATGATTACTTCGGTTCCGGCAGGCGGGGGCTGCGGCCCCTCCGAGCCGAATTCGCCCCTGCAGTGGACATCAAGGAAACGGACACCGAGATTGTGGTGAAAGCCGAAGTCCCTGGAATGGATCCCAACGACATCAATATTTCCGTCACAGGTGATGTGCTTACCATTAAAGGCGAAAAAAAATCGGAGCGGGAAGAAAAGGAGGAAAGCTACCATTTGGTGGAGCGCAGTTATGGGTCCTTTTCCCGGTCTCTGTCGCTGCCTGCGGCGGTGGATTTGGATAAAATCGAAGCGAAGTATGATAAAGGGGTGTTAACTGTTACCTGCCCTAAAAAAGAGGAAGTCAAACCCAAAGCCATCGAAATCAAGACTGCATAGGTAACCGCAGTGCTGCAGATTTGACCACTCCCCCATCCTTGCCACCCTGTTGCAGGGCAAGCAGGGATGGGGGACTTGTATTTCTGTGGTTTTGTGTTTAAGATATCGCCTTACCCGGAAAAAATTATCGCCCCTATTTTAATGTCTGGTCAAAGGAAACCCATATGAGTACCGAATTGGAAAACATCATCAAGAACGCCATCACCCAGGAAGAAATGTCTCACGATTTCTACAAGCGCCTGGCAGGGCTAGTTAGCCACAAGGAAACCAAGGATATCTTGGAATTCCTGGCCAAGGATGAATTGGAGCACAAAGCCTTTCTCTTAAGCTGTTTTACCCCACAAGGATGCAAGCTGGCGGGGGAGGCCCAAAATGTCCACCTGGCCGAGATGTTGGAAGCCCCGTCCATCGGCGAGGATTTGTCCCCCAAGGAGGCCCTGGTCATCGCTATGAAGCGGGAGGAGGGGTCCCACCGCTTTTATCAAACTTTGGCCGGTCTCCAGCCTCCGGGAGAGATCCAGGCGTTCCTGGAAAAAATGGCCAAGGTGGAACTGCAACACAAGGAAAGGGTAGAATACCTATACAACAACGCCGCTTTTCCCGAAGTGTGGTAATGGCTTAAGTTGACGGCGACGGGCATGCTCCTGGCTCTGGAAGGAGTGGATGGCTCCGGGAAAACCACCCAGGCACACCTCCTGGCCAGTGCCTTAAAAAAGCGACTTAGGCTGGAAGTAATTTTGACCCGGGAGCCCACTTTGGGGCCTGCGGGAAAAAGGTTGCGCCGTTATCTGGCGGGATCCATCAGGTACCTAAGCCCCGACGCCGAACTGACGCTGTTTCTTGAGGATCGCCGGGAACACGTGGCTCAGGTGATCCGGCCCGCCCTGGCTGCGGGCCAGGTGGTCATAACCGACCGCTACTACTACTCTTCCGTGGCTTATCAAGGAGCCTTGGGGTTGGACCCGGCCCTTATTTTGGCAACCAATGAGGCCTTCGCGCCTCGTCCTCAGGTGGTTTTTATCCTTACCCTGCCCCTGGAATTGGCCCTGGTCCGCCTGTCGCGCAACTCCGCCCGGCCTCGCCAAGTGAGCGAAGGGCGGGATTATCTGGAGAAAGTGGCAGCAATTTATGCATCTTTGACCGGTCCCCATATATACAGGGTGGACGCAACTGGTCCCCCTGAGATAGTTCACGCCACTCTCCTGGAAATTACTCTCAACGCCTTGAAGCCTGACTAGCTTGTGCGTAACTTGTAAGAGGCACTTGATAATCCGGGATATTCTGGGCGCCAGGGTGACGTTCAGAGGGGAGATGGGTTATGTGTGATGCTTTCAGATTAATTGTTGACTGCCCAATTACGGCATATGAGATATAGACCGGCTATTTCAAGGCAATAGCGGGGCCAGATTTCCTTGACAAGTCTGCGCTCAGGGGTTAATAATTATCTGTTCGGGCCGTTAACTCAGTCGGTAGAGTATCTGCCTTTTAAGCAGAGAGTCGTTGGTTCGAATCCAACACGGCCCATAAAGAAGCGTCCCCATCGTCTAGCCTGGTCCAGGACACCGGCCTTTCACGCCGGCAACACCGGTTCAAATCCGGTTGGGGACGCCACCATCAACTGCCTGTCTTTCTTCATTATTTCTTCAACCCTACCAATAAAAACCTGCCCATCCTTAGTCTTCTGATTGTCCCTCTGGGGTAACCCCTTGTCTTTTTAAGGAAAATCAAATAAGATCAAAGCTCGTTATTTCCATGGCAGTAACTTCCGGATTTAACGTCTCTTTCCCTGACCCTTACCGAAGCGTGCCATGATGGACATATATAGCAATTGCCAAAAGTTTTTTCCTATTCGAGAGTCTTATGAGCTACCTATGATTGTCGTTCTGAGAAAGCGAAGCGACCGAAGAATCTCAAAAAAGCCAGATTCTTCGCTGCGCTCAGAATGACAAATAACACCGGATAAATCAGCGACAACTTTCGGCAAACGCTATAATAGACGGCATCATGACCTCCTGAGCAGCCTGAGGAAGCTTGGGTCGAGGCTAAATCTTGACAGAACAGAAACTTATTCCTGAGTCCTGAAAAATTACAGATCTGATTTGGCAATCAAAGAAAGGATGGGGAAGTCGGTGGAGGGTTTGCGGGGATTAAGCTTTTTCCTAACCCCTAACTCCCAACTCCTTCCTCGGCAGGCAGCTTCCGGGCCTGGACCTGTTTGGCCCGGCGTTCGTCAGCGGTCAGTACGGTGAGTTCCAGGTTTTGTGTTTCCACCCGGTCGTTGACCTGGGGCACCCGCCCTAGCAGGTGGATTAAGAGGCCCCCGACGGATTCGAACTTGCCTTCCGGACGGGGCAGGTCAAAGTGGTCCATCAATTCTTCCACGTCCAGGCGGGCGTCCACTAAAACGGAGCCGTCTTCCTGGGGAATGAGGCGGGGCTCCTGGCGGTCGTATTCATCGTAAATCTCACCGACAATCTCTTCCAGGATATCTTCCAGGGTGATGAGGCCGGCGGTGCCGCCGTATTCGTCGATGACAATGGCAATCTGGGTTTTGCGTTCCACCAGATCCCGCAAGAGATCGCTGATTTTTTTGCTTTCGGGGATAAAATAGGCGGGGCGAAGCACCCGGCTCAAGTCCCAGGTATCTTCGGGAGTTTGCCAGAAAACCAGGAGGTCCTTGGCCAGCAGAATGCCTTTGATATGGTCGATGCCGCCTGTGAACACGGGCAAGCGGGAATGGCCACACTCCCGCACCAAGGCAATAATCTGGGGGAGCGGCGTATTCCGCTCCACCCCCACAATTTCCAGGCGGGGAACCATGATTTCCCGAACGAGAGTATCTTTGAACTCGAAGATACTCTCAATGAGTTCCCCTTCCTGACGGGTGAGAAGGCCCCGCTCCTCGCCTTCATCGATGATGTGCTGGATTTCACGCTCCAGATCTTCCGGTTGCGTGATGATCCTCCGGGAAAACATTTGCCGGAGCCGCTTGAGGAAACTGGGGTGAGGACTTTCGGCCTCGTCCACGCTTAACCTCGCATCTGTTCCCGCTCCTGGCGCATAAAGTGTTCCACGGACCTGACTTCCCGGGGAAATTCCAGGCCCCGGTCCAGCACATTAGTTTCGCAGCGTTCGATGCCGAACAATTCGGTGACATAATTCACCGCTTGCTGGTAATCGAAGTCTTTGCAGGAAAAGATATCCAAGCTGAGGTAGCCGCGCTCAGGAAAGGTGTGAATGCTGATATGACTTTCAGCGATGAGCACAAACCCGGATACGCCCCAGTCATCCGGCACTTTGCCGTGATATTTGAAGACGTAGGGGGGCATAATCTTGGTCATATGGATTAAATCCGGGCAGGTATCCAGGAACTGGTAAATGGCGTCCAGGTTCGTCAGCCGCTCATAACTACATCCATAGCCATCCAGGGTCAGATGCAGTCCAAAGCCAACCGCCGGTTTTTTCAATAGTCCGTCCTCCTCGCACCCAAGATATAGGCGTCACCGGGAATGCCCGGCAGGCAATCCGTGCGCTGCTGCCAGCGCGGCCCCGGAATGTACCATTCCGGAGAGCATTAAGGTATTGGGCCCCGGCAACTGGTTCGGAGAGCACGAGGAAGGGAGCTTAAAGCCCCAGATTTTTTGCCCCGAAAACCTTGTTAACCCCTTTTTCTCACTACAAAAGGGGCAACCCGCATATGCCCATCCCTTAAGCAAGAGTTATTCGGTAATAATAACCATAGAATAATCCTGGGTCAAGCAATTTTTAATAGGGCCGTTAAGGTTGATTTTGTCAAGGGGATTATTCTGCCCATTAGGTATTGACGGTTAGCTTTATGGTGATAAATTTAAAAGGTTAACAAGTCCAGAGGAGGATCGACCAGTTGGCCATTATCGCCCCTTTCCGGGGGCTTCATTATAATCCTGTCAAAGTGCCCAACCTGACCGAGGTGGTCACACCCCCTTACGATGTGATTCGACCGGCGGAGCGCGAGGTTTTCGCCGCCCGGCATCCCTATAATATGGTCCACCTGATTCTGCCGAAAGCTCTTCCGGGGGATGACCGATTGCAGAATCGTTATACCCGGGCCGGGGCGCTCTTTCGCCAATGGGAACGGGACGAAGTGCTGGTACGGGACCCGGCGCCGGCTTTCTATTACTGGGAGACGGAGTTCCAGCATGCCGGGCGCACCTTCAACCGGATTGGACTAGCGGCCCTGGTGCGACTGGAGCCTTTGAGCGGCGGCGGCATCCGGCCCCACGAACAGACCTTTTCTGCGGCCAAGGCTGATCGCTTGGAATTGCTCAAGGCCGCCCAGGCCAACTTCTCCCCTATCTTTTCCATTTTTCCCGACCCCGGCGGCCGGGTGGTGAGCCTCCTTAAGGGTGCTTTGCCTCAGACTCCCCTGATGGCCTTCGAAGATACCTTGGGTTATAGCCAGCGCCTTTACCGGGTCACCGACCCTGGCGCGATTTTGGGAGTGCACCGGGCCTTGCGGGAGATGACCCTGTTTATCGCCGACGGGCACCACCGTTATGAAACCTCGCTGAACTATCAGAAGTTGATGAAACAGCGCTATCCCCAGGCCTCGCCTGAAGCGCCGTTCAACTATACCCTCATGTACCTGTCCAATATGTTCGACCCGGACCTGGTCATCCTTATGGCGCACCGCCTGTTGGGCGGTCCGCGCTTAAAAAATCTGGAAGAATCCGGGGTCATGGGGCGCCTGAAAGAATACTTCGAGATCGTTTCGCTGCCGGGGGCTCACGAATTTGGCGAAGCTTATGAAGAATTCCTCCAACAAACCCTGGCGGAGGTCCCGGAGAAAGAGAGCGCCTTCATCCTTTTAGGGTTCAGGCGCAAGGCCTGGCGCCTGATTATGCGCCCCGGGATCCGCCAAAACGTGCTGGCCCGGCAGATGCATCCGGCCCTGGCCCAACTGGATGTGGCGGTCTTAAACTATCTGATTTTTGAAAAAGTTCTGGGACTTGACGCCAAAGCCCAGGATGACCAGGAAACCTGTAAGTATACCAGTAAGATCAGTGAGGCTGTGGACGCAGTGACCAGCGGGGAGGCTCGCCTGGCGTTTTTGCTAAATCCCACCCGTATCGAACAGGTGCAGGAAGTGGCGTCCGCTGGCCTCATCATGCCGCGCAAATCCACCTATTTCTACCCCAAGGTGATGAGCGGCCTGATCTTGAGCCCCATCAACCCCCAAGAAGAGATCGTCAGCCCCGTTTAGCTTAAGCGAACCCGCTCCACGGCGATTGTCCTGGAGGTCTTGCAGGCAAATTAAGTTACTGGTAAATTAAGACAGTGCTCTTTTAAGGAGACTTCCTCATGAAAGGCCAGGAAAGGGGCAATCAGGCGCGCATCTTGGTGGTGGATCAGGAGGAATGGTGCCGGGCATTCTTATCCTCTGTGATTAAACTCATGGGGTTTGAGGAATTCAAACTGGTCAACACGGTGGCCGATGCCATGGCTGCCCTGGATGAAAACCCCTTTGACCTGGTCATTACCGACCAGCGACAGCCCGATTATCAGCGGCTCCTGGAAAACGCCCGTCTCCGGCATCCTCACATCCGTTTCATCGTTATGCTGCATCAACGGTCGCAATCCCACCAGATGTTTTACCTGGAGCAAGTGGACATCGTTTACAAACCCCTGAGTCTGGACGAAATTTCCCGGAAGATCCGGCACGCCATCCATCAGAAACAATTGCGCCAGGCTGAAGAAGAACTCCGGCGGATGAAACAGGAAGCCCTGCGGATGTTTTTGGGGTAGGAGGGGGCAGGGGTTAGGGATTAGGGGCCAGGGGCCAGACCTGCCCTGAGGCGCCGAAAATCCGGATTTCCCTGAATGCAGATATAGTACGCAATGTAGGGGCGGACCCGCGTGTCCGCCCTCAGTCATTTTTGGCCGTAATTGGTGGCACAGGCGTCTCGCCTGTGCAAGAGCAGGGGTAGTGCACCCTCATCGGCGGGCAGTGCCCGCCCTACATTACTGCTGTTGCCAGAGGCGGATCAGGGGCGGCGTTGCGGTGTCTTCCGGGGCCGGCAGGGTTGCAAAAAAGGCCCGGGCGATGGCCCGGCCTTTGTCTCGCTGGGCGTCTTCCCACTCGCCGTAGGTCAAGGCCCCAACCTTGCAGGCCGCCACACAGGCCGGCACTTCTCCCACTTTCTCCCGGTCCGGGCACTGGTCGCACTTTAGGGCTACTGCGGCCTTGTCTGGAGCCGCGTATATTGGGGCGTAGGTCAGGACCCCGAAGGGACAGGCCATGGCGCACATGGCGCAACTGATGCAGCGGTGCGGGTCGATGTCCACGGTGCCCCGGGCCGCATCACGCTTGATGGCCCCGGCGATGCAGACCTCCTGGCAGGGGGCCGGGTCGCAATGGCGGCACTTGTTGGGAAAGGCCTGGTGCCGTTGCCCGGGATAGATGCGCAGCCGGGCTTGGGGCCGGGTGGCCTCGGAAATCGCGGCATAGAGATTTTTGGCGGCTGAGTGCTCCACCGCGCAAGCAATACGACACTGGAGACAGCCGACGCAACGCTCCGGGCGAACGATGACGGTTTTCATAAAGTCCCTCTATCAGCATCATTTGATCGTATTTTACCAGTTATTAAGAAATAGATAAAATCATCTTGGCTTAAAGATTGGTTTATATTGCCCTGCCAATTTGTAGGATATTGAACAAATTTAAAATTAACCGATCCTGGATTCCGTTTTCTATCGATGTCATTCTTCTCATCTTTAATTTGCGGAATTACTGGCGTAGAAGATTCAATTTGGAGAACTAACCTTGGAATAGATAATGAGCAGACAAAATTATCACAATAAGCATAAGGATGATTATATATTATATCGCCAGTTGAAAAATTAAAACACGATCCCTGGGTAAAAATTTTTATTTTCTTTTTGTTATCTGCCCTTTCTGTAAATTGAATATCTAAAGCATCATAAAAAAACGTTGGGATGCAAAAATACCAATTTTTTGAATAACCACTCGAAAAATCTGCCAATAATTTAAGGGATCGTTTTGTTTTAAGGGTTCTTTTTTCAGTTATTAATTTATCTAAGAGATCAAGGGAACCTATCATAATATTATGCCCCCTTACGCATGGCGTCTTCTATAATTGCTTTGATTTTTTTGAATTCTTTTTCTTTTTGAATGAATTCTTTTTGGATTTGATCATGCTTACCTATTAATAGAGCCAACCCGGAAGAAGATATCCAAGTTTTCATGATATTAAAAATCTCTGATTGGTCTTCTTCATAAAGCTCCCCGTTGTATAAAGCAGAAAGATCGCCGCGTATTAATGCCAGTTTATGTTTGCACAATTTAGTTAATTCTCCAGCACGACAATCACATTTAATACTTATAAGGCCATTAAGATTTTTAAAAATAACCCGATAATAAGGTTCAGAATTACCTTTTACTAATAATTCTATTTTATCACCAGCCATTCTTTATATCCTCACTCAACTGGTCATGGATCTGATGGCTTGCCTTCCTCTATTCTTAAATAAACCATTCTTCCTTAATTCTTATCCCCACATCCTCCCCGGCTGGACCGTCTGGGGCACCGGCCCCTGCTGGGCCATGAGTTGGAAGTAGATGCCCGCGTCTTCCACCGCGCCCACCAGGGTAAGGCCCACCAGCTTGCCCTCCCGGTAGGCCAGGCGGCGATAATTGCTCCGGGTGAGATTGAATTCGGTGACGATCTCACAGTCTTCGGTGTCTTGGGGGCCTAAACCCCCGGTGATGATGTGGAAGCCCCGCAGGGACAGGCTGTTTTGGGGCAGTAGGCCGTCATAGGTGAGGTTAACTCCGGCCAGGTTAGCCCCGGCCACCCGTCCCTGGGCCACCGCGGCGGGCCAGATGTGGTAGCCGGCGCGCTTTTTGGTCAGGAGATGAAACGGATAAGCGCAGTCACCCGCGGCAAAGATGTCGGGGTCATTGGTGCCGCAAAGCTGATCCACCGGGATGCCTTCGGGCCCGGCCAGGCCGGTGCCCGCCAGGAATTCCACATTCGGGGCCACGCCGATGGAAAAAAGCACTGCTTGGCAGGGAAGTTCCCGGCCCTCGTTCAGGGTGAGGGCGCGAACCCGGCCACCCTCCCCCCAGACGGCTTCGGGCCAGGAATGGTAAATGATGTCAATGCCCATGCGGGTTAGGGCCGCATGGAGCATGGCGGCGGCGCTTGGGTCCAGGACCCGGGATAGGGGCTGGGACCCCCGGGCCACCAGGATCACTTTTAAACCTCGCCGGGCCAGGGCATCCGCGGTCTTCAGGCCTACTGCGCCCGCGCCCACCACGACGACTTGGCCGGTGGGCGGGAGGCCAGCTTCCAGCCGCTGCCAGTCGGCCAGGGTGCGCAGAGTGTAAACGCCGGATAGGTCCTCTCCCTTGATTCCCAGGAGGCGGGGCCGGGCCCCGGAGGTGATGAGCAGGCGGTCATAGCCGATGACCCGACCGCCCAGGAGGTGCACGTTGTGGCCCTCAGGGTCCACCCGGGTTACGGGTTCCCCCAGGACCGGCTCCAGGCCCCACTCCTTAAAATAGTCCTGGCCCTTCAGCCAGACCTTATCCCGGGAGACCTCTCCGCTCAAGAGATAAGTCAGCAAGGGGCGGCTGTACAGGGGTTGGGCTTCTTCGCTGATCACGGTGATGGGGCTTGACGGCGCGTAGCGCCGGAGCGTTTCCGCAGCCTTGCACCCCGCGGCGCTGGCCCCGATAATCACGTAGCGCATTCTTCATCATACCGCAGTTTGCCGGCATCTGGAAAGAAAAATAGGCGGGGCTTTCCGGTCTTGCAGAAATCCGGGACTTATAGTAGGTTTTGCGATAATAAAGGGTCAAATTTTTATTTAAAGCAATGACCGCAAAGGGGCGGGTTTAAAACCCGCCCCTACAAGGTTGCGGTTTAGCCCATCTTAAACTGTCGGCGTAAGAAGGGAAAAATTCTCTCCCATTGATGGGGGAGGGTTAGGATGGGGGTGAAATTCGCAGCTTGAACCAAATTTTCCCCTGAAAATTTTTATAGAGTTCATCAAAATTTAATCATGGAGGAATGCCAATGAAACCCATATCCCGGGCCTTGATGAGCGTTACCGATAAGAGCGGCTTGGCGGAATTCGCCAAATTCCTGGCGGGTTACCAGATCGAAATCCTGTCCACCGGAGGCACCGCCAAGCTTTTGCGGGACAACGGCGTACCCGTGGTGGAGGTCTCCGAATTCACCGGCTTCCCCGAGATGCTGGACGGCCGTGTAAAAACCCTGCACCCCAAGATCCACGGCGGCATTCTGGGGCGCCGGGACTTGGTTAGCCACCAGGAGCAAATGGCCGCCCACGGCATCAAACCCATCGATATGGTGGTGGTCAATCTCTACCAGTTCGAGCAGGCCATCGCCAAGCCCGGCTGCACCCTGGAGGACGCCATCGAAAATATCGACATCGGCGGCCCTACGTTGCTGCGGGCTTCAGCCAAAAACTACCAGGCCGTGACCGTGGTGGTGGACCCGGCGGATTATCCCCATATCATGAACGAAATGAAGCTGAACAAGGGCGCCACCAATATCGGCACCCGCTTTAATCTGGCCCGGAAGGTCTTCAAACTGACCCACGAATACGACGGGGCCATTTACCGCTATCTAATGGAAAAGGGGCTGGCCTGCTAAATGGGGTCCCCACCCGCCACCATCACCATGAGCCGGGGCCGCCGGATCGATCTGAGCGGCCCCCAATATTATCAGGACCTGCTCACCGGCATCGCTATGGAAATCCTCAACGAGCTGTCGGAACTGGAAAAGCTGGACCTGAACACCATAGGCGACGACGCCATGGAGCAGGTGGTAAGTATCACCCAGATCCGGCTGCTCAACGAGCTGTATTACGGTTTAGGGCAGTTGCGGGCCCAAGGGATGGAGTTGGACGTGAAGCGGGCCATCCAGGACCTCCGGGATATCTGGAACCGTTACATCGACAGCACCAACCGGCCCGAGACCTTGAAATTCCAAGTGGAGCCGGATGAGGAGCAGGTGCAGTAGGCAGGGGTCAGGGATTAGGGCCTCCGTGCCCGCCATTATATTAAGGTAATGGTGTGCAGGGCGCTACGCAAAACTGATCCCTGGTCCCTAATCCCTGCTCTTAAGCGCTTCGGCCTTGTGGTAATGCATCCCGATGTCCCGGCGCAGGGCCAGGCGGTTGCCGTTATCATCCTCCCGGGGAATCACCCGAATCTTGCCATTATCGAAAGCATTGAGCAATTTTTGACGCAGGGTCTCGGCGGCCTGCCCTATGGTCTGGTTGGCCTTGACGGTGGCGTTGGCCAGCAAGTATGCCACCCGGGAGCCGTCGGATTTGAACACTCCATCAGCATAATCCATGGCCGACGGGATGATGGTGATCTTCTTTTTGTCGAAATACTCCAAATCCATTTCCACCACTTCGCCCTTGGTCAGGGACCAGGGGTAGCCCTTCTGTTGCTTGGGGCCGCCGGGGCCGGTCACCAGGGCGATGCACAGGGAGATCTGGTCGGATCGCACCTCCGGGGTAACTTCCTGGAGGTTGCCGTCCGCCATGGCCTTGACCAGAGCCCCCAGGTTGCGGAGCCGTTTCACCACGGGCTGAAACTCCGGTTCCCCAGGGCGGATGTTGATTTCGCATACCCGGATGGCCGTGGGCTGAAAATTGCCGTCAAAGGACACGAAACAGCCGGGATAGAGCACGCAGGGACGCAGGACGCCCTTCGCTTTAAGGCTGCCGATAAGGGGCCGGGCCAGGGTGGCGTCGGCCAATTCCAGCAAGGCGGGGGATTCCATGGGGTGGGGCGAAATGGAGCCCATGCCGCCGGTAATGGGGTTGTCCAGCCCCGGCGGACGCTCGAAGCGCTCCGGGTAGTCCATGGCGGTGGGCAGGATTTGATAATGGCCGGTTTTATCCACCAGTATGGTGAAGCTGATCTCAGCCCCGGACATGCGGGCTTCGATGAGCAGAGGCCAGGGAGATTTTTTGCCGCAAAACTGGGTATAGGAATCCTTGTAGTCTTTCATCAGGACATCGTAGACGTCTTTAATGTCCCAGGTGTTGAGAATAACCCGGGCGCCCTTGCCCCCGGCGCTGTAAGGATACTTTAAGACCGCGCCGCCGAACTCGTGGATATAAGTCAGGCAGGTGGCCAGCACTGCAGGATAATCCCGGGCCTCAACTTCGTTCCAGGCCGGGGCTACCGGAATTCCTGCTTTCTCGCAGAAGCGCTTACAGGCGATCTTGTCGGCTTCGATCTCTGCCCCGTGGCTATCCGTTCCAATAATGCGGTCACCGAAGCCGGCCTCAATCACCCGGTCCACCAAGCCCTCAAAAAGCAGGCCTTCAGGCATGACCAGGGCCGCGTCCAGGGCTTCGTCCCGAAAGGCCCGGGTCAGGGCTGCGGCGTAGGCCGGGGCCGAATTATCAGGCACCGGGATAAAGTCGATGGGCCAACCCAGTTTTTGGGCAAAGGGCTCCATGGCGCCGGTGCCTTTGACTACAACGCCTCGATAGGCCCCGGGATAGAGCTCGCTCATGGCGCGGCTGGTCTCCAGGGCGGACAGCAGGGTCCTGCCGTCGGTTCCCACAAAACCGATTTTCATTTCCCTCATAGCGCTGCTCTGCCCTTATATAGTTTCAAATGAAACGTCATCATATCCCATCTCTGGCGGGCAAATCCATCAAAATCGATCCGGCTCCTGGGAGCAAAGTTTTTATTACCAAGAATGTTAAATAGTTGATATTGAACGCACACCTGCGGCATAATGGAGGACCTTAAGGAGATTCATCATCAAAAGGAGGCCGGGAAATGGCAACATTTGTGGTATTGGCCAAATGGACGGAAAAGAGTCTTACCGCTTTTAAGGATGCACCCGGAGCGGCCGAAGAGTTTAAGAAAGCCGCCGCGGCTATGGGGGTGCAAATCAAGGGCTGGTATGTATTGATGGGGCAATACGATGAGATGTGCATCTTTGATGCTCCTAATGCTGAAACCGTAGCCAAACTTATCCTCCCCTTTAGAGAAAAATACGGTGGCCAGACCGAGACCCTGCAGGCTTTCAGCGAAGCCGAAGCTATGGGCCTTTTTGCCGGCCTGAAATAAACAATTTTTAACCCGCCTGCAGCGGCCTACGGGCCGCTTTTTTTGCCGCTTTCTTGGCCTGATGGCTGTGATAAGATGCATGGCAGCGGAGGAAAGCCATGGAAGAACAGGTAAGTATTGCAGGCGAGGGGGTCACCCTGGAAGGGGTTTTGGGGCCGGGCACTATGCCTGGAGGGGTAATCATCACTCATCCCCACCCCCTGTTCGGGGGCAGCATGGCCAACAACGTGGTGTGGACGGCTGCGCGGGCCTTCGGGGAGCGGGGGATGGCCGCGCTGCGGTTCAACTTTCGGGGGGTGGGGCGCAGCACCGGGACTTATGGCAACGGCGTGGAGGAAGTGAAAGATGTGGCCGCAGCCCTGGCATTTCTGAAATCCCGGACATCCGGGCCTTATTATGTCGTGGGCTATTCCTTCGGGGCCTCCGTGGCGGGCCGGGCGCTGCTTCAGGGGCTGGAGGTGAACGGGGCCATTTTCATTTCGCCACCCATCGCCTTCATGGACTTGAGCTTCCTGCCGCAGGTACCGGGGCTCAAGCTCATCGCGGTGGGGGACCGGGATGACCTCTGTCCCTTGGAGAGCTTGGAGGCCCTGATGGCGGAAAGCCGGACGCCACCTGCGATTAAGGTTATCCAGGGCACCGACCATTTTTGGGGGGGCGCCGAAGAAGAGCTGTTCCGGGTGTTGCGGGATTTTCCTATATAGATGGGAGCGGCAATATAGGTCCGTCCCTGCAAACCCTTGGTTTCAATTACCCATAAATATTTCCCCTGCCAGGACTCCAGGAGGTGGCACTTGAGGCCGGCGGCAGTCCCTCCAGGCTTGGATTGGAATGAACTTGTTAATAGATCCGTATCAGTCAGGGGCTGCTTGGGCAAAGTGAAGAAGAACGTAGCTAACTGGCCCTCTTCGCTTGCCACCCACATGTGGCCGTTGTGCGCGTCGATGATGCGTTTCACGATGGAAAGTCCTAACTTCAGCCCAGTTTCCCTACCGGCGCTTTTGCTCCTTCCTATCTAAGGCTAACCCTGATAGTATCACCAAGGATAAGGTAACATGCCAGGTTCGCCCAGGGGCAATCTCGATCTGGCGTGGGACAAAATGGATATATCCCAAAAGCTAGTGAAACTGGAGGCGGAGGATACCAAGACTTCACAACCACGGGCAGTCTTCCTTTGCGATCTGGCTTATGATATATTGAAATGGCCTGGAAGAGTCAGATTTCTTGATCATAACCGGCTCTTCACATAACGGGGAAAACCATTTAAGTAGATCAAGAAGGCATTTACAAACCAACATCCGGAAAGCGGGGCTGCCCCAGCCGGTGAAACGAAGCTTTGAGGGTATAATCCCGCATCGATGTTACAACGGTAAGACACCATAAATGCTGATGATACCTAAGATGCTTATCGCCGTTTGGATAAATTGCATAATCAGGAGCGGGCCCAGATTGTAGGCCGGATAAAAAAGTGCCCCCATGGTGCTCCTGACGACAGAAGTTGGAAGCCTACGATTGTAAGTAGTTGTTATTAATTGCGGAAGTGCGAGGTTCACTGGTGGGGCCCCCGGACTTCAAATCCGGTGTACCGTCTGAGGAAGGCGGTAGGTGGGTTCGATTCCCATGCACTTCCGCCAACAATTTGCGGGTTTCAGGGTCATTTTAGATGGCCCTCTTTATTTTCTGGTGTGCACATAGTGTGCACCAATTCAGATTGGAGGCGGAAAATCATCCTGGCAGGTGAGGATACGCCTCGAAATAAATTGCGGCTGGACACCAAAGAAAGGATGACCTGCACTGACCGTACCCATGCCCGAGCTACCCGGTTGCCGGTTGCCTGTGTCACCCGCCTTCCTCTTCTTTGATCTGCTGCTCTTGAAATATCTGACCGGCCCCCCTGACCCCTCCCTGGTCCTTAACCTTTTATCTTATCCTTTTCCCCGGCCCCAGGTCAGCAGCCTTGCCACCACCCTGCCAGCGCAGCGCCGCCAGCGCCAGAAGGAAGAACGTATACGCTTGACCCATGCTCCCAGCGCCCACCACCCCCCTCCATTCGTACCCCTCTTCCCAGACCCAGAGGCAAAACCGGAGACGGGGCTCCTGTACCCCCCCCCGATTAATATGATTGGTCTGGAAATTTTATGATTTTTCGGTCGTGACCGATTATTTTGGTTCCACAGACTTGGAATATTTACCCTCCGAATTTTTTTTAAAATTCATTCCTCCTTATGGAACATAGGGGATTTATAAGATATCCAGGAGTTCACGCCCTAACGCCGATAAAGAGGTCTCTATGCCCGAAAGTCAGAAACTCCACGTTCAACCTCAGGGTGCTCCCGTTTTTTCAAAACCTGCAAGGTCCCGGAAGGTGACCAAGGATGGCATGGTGCCGGTGTGCAGCTGGTGCAAAAAGATTCGAGACGTCGATGGCAATTGGCTGACTATTGAGGCCTTCTTGCATAAGTATTTTGGAATGGTTTGCACCCATACCATCTGCGAGGACTGCCGTGACCAGCACTATCCAGAATGTTCAGAGACCAGGAGTTGTGGCTAAGATCAATGACTATCAGCCCAAGCCAGGGTATGGCAGAGGGAAAGTCATGAAGAGAGTCATCATCCCGATGCTTCTGCTGGCATACCTGGGCATGGGGAACCATGTGGTTTATGCCCGGGAAAAAGAAATCAAAATTTACAATCGAGACTATGAATATGAAATGAAGGTGGAAGGCAACCGGGTCGTCGACAAAAATTACAAGACCAAATATCACCTCGAGGGAAACAAGATCTATGACAACAATTACCGGTACCAGGGCAAGATTGAAGGAAACAAGATCTATGACAACAATTACCGGTACCAGGGCAAGATTGAAGGAAACAAGATCTATGACAACAATTACCGGTACCAGGGCAAGATTGAAGGAAACAAGATCTATGACAACAATTACCGGTACCAGGGCAAAATAGAGGGCGATAAGGTTTACGACAAAGATTACCGCCTAAAATATCATCTCAAGAAATGAGAAGGGAGGGCTTATTAGGGAATTACTCAGGGATTATCTTAAGGTGCTGGAACTGGGGCCGTGTGCGACTCACCAGAATATGGCCGTGTTTCCCGTTTTTGCTGAAACGTCTGCCTCATCCCGGTATCTCTCCTTGGATGAGGCTCTTGAAGGTAGGTTCATTGAGATCACCGAGGTGAGCGAAGCAGGTGACGTCCCGAATCTCAAAGTCAAAAACAAGGCGGAAATCGCCATCCTGATTCTCGCCGGAGAAGAACTGGTGGGGGCTAAGCAAAACCGGATCGTCAATGCCACCTTCTTAATTGGTGGCGGCCGTGTAGTAAATATCCCGGTTTCATGTGTTGAGCAAGGTCGCTGGCGCTATCGGGGTAAGGAATTCGGCAGTAGCAAACGCATGGGCTCCCCGAACCTTCGGAAAGGGGTGCACGAAGATGTTTTACACTGCCTGGGGGCAGGGATGGGCTTCAGGGCTAACCAAGGCCGGGTCTGGGATGAAGTCGCGGCCAAATCAACCCGGATGAGTGTGCGTTCAGAAACTGGCGCCATGTCGGACATCTTTGAGTCTTACGAGGATAAGCTCAAAGCCTACACCGAGAAATTCTCCCAGGCCGAAAATCAAAAAGGCATTCTGGTGACGATCAATGACGAGATCGTTGGCCTCGAGATCTTTGATTCCCCCGCCAGTTTGGGCAAATATTTTGAAAAAATGATCCACAGCTATGCCCTGGACGCTATCGACCTGGCAGGTCAAAAACCCTCAGGCCGGCATGAGAGACGTGCCCCCCAGATGTGGCTTGAGGAGTTAAGCGAACTGCCATTGATGACGCAACCTTCCCTGGATTTGGGTCAGGATGCGCGCCTTGAGAATGACAGGGTCATCGGTTCCGGCCTTCTGAGCGAAGGGCAGATGTTGTACCTTTCGGTGTTCGCCAAAGGTGATGAGCAGGGAAAAGTGAACACCAGGATGGCGCAGGCCAGCAGGAGGGGTTCGATGGCCAGGTAGAAATAGGTGGAAGGTGGGGCCGCTGTGATTAAACCGAGCGGCCCTTGTAAGGCCTGCAGGCAAAGATATCACGACTCATGCCGGACCAAATGCATTGCGTAGGTATCATGCATCCAGTCGATTTTTTCGGCAATTTCCTTGACCAACCACTGGGGCTGTAAAAGTTCCGCCTCTTCACCGTAGGACAAAATCCAGGAAATCACTTCAGGCGAGGATGAAGCAGTAAAGGTCACCTTTATTTTATCGGGACCCGTGGCTTCGATTTCCTGATCCGGGCTCCACACGCGCTCAGCTACATACCTGGCAGACCAACCGGAAAACACCGCTTCAACCGTAAAGGCCTTTTCTTTGATGACGCCAAAATGCCGGTTGAAAAATTTCTCGAAATTGTAGTCTGCCGGAAATTCAAAATCTCTGGCGGTCATTTCCACTTTTTTCATGCGATGAATAGCTAATAAGGGGTCAAAATCCGGCTCCACGTAAGGTTGCCCAGGCTATTTGGCCAGACGGGCGTGGAGATAGACCGTGTCCTTATGGGAAAACATCTTCAAGGGCTTGATATGCAACTCTTTCGGCTTATCTTCCATGATGGCCTGATAAGAGACCTGACACACCTTGCTTTTTTGCATGGCTTCAATCAGGGTACGCATGGAATCGTGGTGCGGCGAATAGTCGATAGTGCCGAACCGCATGGCGCCGAAGTGATCGGAGAGGGTGCTGGTGGGCCCCGGCAGGAGGACCTTGCTTTTATTGATGGCGATTTCGGCCTCGCAGAATTGTTCTTGACCCAACAAATGCTTGGCAAAGGCATGGCACATCTGGAGGACCAGCAATTCCCGCTCAGTCATGGGAATGCAGGTAAGTTTCCTGCCTGGCTTTTTAATGCAAACATATTTTCGGTTGCCTTCCCGGATTTCCTCGATATCCACCTTGAAAGAGTTTTGGATATCGTCAACCAAGCGTAACACTGTCTGTTTGGAGCATTTCAGATCATTAGCCAGTTGGGTGAGCGAATATTTGTCTCCAGAAAAGAGGAGCCGTGCGAACAAGGTGATCAATTTCTGGCCGTAAGTGCTTCTATCATCGAGTTTTTTAGGCATGATTGCCCTCATAAAAAGAAATAAGAAAGGTTCCGTAATGTGGAACGATAGCATGTTTTAATGAAGAGTAAAGGAAGATCTTAAACCAGGATTCGAGCCATGAAAAATGTGGGTGAACTGAAAAGGTTGGCAGCAGTGTGGACCCTCAGGATCCTGACAGACCGCCACGGCTTCCGGCAATTCCTGAAGGAACGGAGTTGGGCCCAGGAGGAAATTTTGAAAACTGCCGGCCTGGATGATCTGATTGACCAGGAACTCGAGGCCGAATGCTATAGACGGGAATTCATCTCGCAGTTGAAGAAGATGCGAGCTGCCACCGGCACAAAATCAACTTCCTTCTTTTATAATCTGAACCGCCTGGCAGATATGGTCGGACTTTCCGCCATGGAAAAGCTGATCCTGACTTTCTCCCTCTTGGCCAAAGAGGTTAGCGGGTTGGAGGAAGCTCTCAAATTTTTTGGGGATGCAAATTATCGTGAGCTCATGGAGAAAATCTCCCGGGTTCTGAAGCTTCCCCTTGCGCTCATTCAGACTGCCCTGGACAGAGAAGGTCTTTTGCGGTCCTCGGGATTATTGAAGCTGGATTTCCGAGGTACTATGAGCATCCCAGACCGGCTGGAGCCGCTGCATCAGTTGGGAAACGCCCTGCACGGAAGCAAATTGAAAGAAGTAGAGGGGTTGTTGTCATCGTATTTTTACAAATCGCCTCCATCGTTGCTGAGGATTCAGGACTTCTCCCATCTGGCCGATGATGTGGGTATCGTGCTGGATTTTTTAAAACCTGCCATCCAGAACAAAATTACTGGGGTAAACCTGCTCCTTTACGGCCCGCCCGGAACCGGCAAAACCGAACTTGCCAGGATGGTGGCTGCGCAGCTGCATGCATGCCTTTATGAGGTCGGCAACCAGGATGAGGACGGTGATGCCATCCAGAACCAGCGTTTTGCGTCTTACCAGCTCTGCCAACGTTTTCTAATGCGCCGGTCTGACTGCATGGTGCTTTTTGATGAAGTCGAAGATGTGTTCCCGGCCACCCTGCATTCGTTTTTTGGTCTCTTGCAAGAATCAGGGCAGCATAAGAGTTGGACCAATGACCTCCTGGAAACCAATCCCATCCCCGCGATCTGGATCAGCAACAGTGTGGAGCAAATCGACCCTGCCTTCCTGCGCCGCTTTGACCTGATCGTGGAAGTTCCGATTCCCCCTCAGTCTAATCGCCGGCAAATCCTGGAGAAGGTGGTATCAGGCCTCCCGGTCAGCAAAGACTGGCTCAACCGGATGGCAAGAAACGAACATATTAGCCCTGGACATGCGGAAAAGGCCGCCAGGGTTGCGAGAATATCGCAGGCAAGAGCCCCGGAACAGGTGGAAAAAGTCCTGAGCAAGGTCATCGGCAACGCCCACCGGGCCATGGGGTTTAGGGACGGTCAAGGTCTCTTAGACCCTGAAGGGACAGGTTATGACCTCAGATTTTTAAACCCGGACTGCAATCTGGAAGAGGTGACTGACTCTATAGCACAACTGGGCCGGGGAAAGGTTTGTCTGTACGGGCCATCGGGAAGCGGCAAAACCAAGTTTGTCCATTTCCTGGGGCAAAAACTGCAAAAAACTGTGATTGTCAAGCACGCCTCGGACATCCTGGGCCCGTATGTGGGGCAGACTGAACAGCACCTGGCAGCGATGTTCCGGCAAGTCCACCGTGAACAAGAAATTCTATTTCTGGATGAGGCAGACAGTTTCCTCCAGAGCAGGGCAGGGGCTCATCACTCCTGGGAGGTCACGCAAGTCAACGAATTGTTAGTGCAGATGGAGGCCTTCAACGGTCTGTTCTTTTGCGCCACCAATCTCCTTGATTTGCTGGACAACGCCGTCTTCCGCAGATTTGATTTAAAGGTGAAGTTTGATTATCTCCGGCAAGACCAGACCTGGGAACTCTTCAAGACTTATATGGCCAAAGGAGGAAAGCCCGTTTCCTCCAGAGAAAAGCACACGTGGAAGAAGAAACTGGCTTCGCTGCGCTTTCTGACTCCGGGTGATTTTGCCACGGTAATGCGCCGGCTTACTTTGACAAACACGGGGCTGAGACCGGATGCCTTCTACCAGGGACTGGAAAAAGAAATTGCCGTAAAGTGTGATGCAAAGAAGCGGTCGGTGGGTTTTGGAATCTAGTCCGGCAACTCGTCATTAGAAAGACAATTCTTTATTTTCCGGAGGAATTATTCGATGAGCATTGGTGAAACCCCCTTTGGCCTTTCCAAGTCAAAATTTCTTGCCGGCCGCCAGTGCCTGAAACGGCTGTATCTCAAGATCCACGAACCTGAAAATGTGCCGGAAGCTGATGAGGCTCAGCAAGCCCAATTTGATCTGGGTTATGAAGTGGGGTCGCTGGCTACCAAACGCTTTTCTGGCGGGGTGTTGGTGGATGAAGACTATCTTCACCACGCTGACGCGGTAGCTCGCACCCAGAAGTTAATGGCTGATAAGCACGTTCCGGCCATATTTGAGGCAGCCTTTTCGTACCAGGGTGTGAAGGTGCGGGTGGATATCCTGGAGCGCCAGCCTGGAAACCGCTGGCGTATGGTTGAAGTAAAGTCCACGTCTAAACTTAAAGACACCCATTACGACGACGTGGCCATTCAAAAATATGTCTTGGAAGGGTGCGGTCTTGAACTATCAGAAGCCTGTCTGATGCACCTGAATCGGGAGTATGTTTATGAAGGGGGAGAATACGTTCTCGAAAACCTCTTTGTCATCAATGATCTTAGCGCCGATTTAGAAGAAATCTCCAAGAAGATCCCTGAGCTTTTAAAAGACCAGCAAAGGATCTTGGGTTTGTCGGAGCCTCCAGAGGTCCAGCCAGGCGATCATTGTGCTGACCCGTCCGAGTGTGAATTCTACGCCATGTGCAATCCTGAAGTCCCGCAGCATTGGGTTGGGCACCTCCCGGGGATCAGGAAGCAGAAGATCAAAGAGTTGTTTGACCAGGGGATTGAGTTGATTCATGACATCCCCGAGGACTTCGGCTTGACGGATTTGCAGAGCCGGGCCTGTCTCTGCGTCAAAAACGGGGAACCGTATATCGGCAAAGAGATCCAAGGAAAGCTTCGGGGGTTACAATACCCGCTTTATTTTATGGATTTTGAAACCTGCAATCCGGCCATTCCTCGCTATGCTGGGATGCGGCCGTTCGATCAGATCCCGTTTCAGTGGTCGGTGCATATACAGAGACAGCCGGGAGGCGAGCTGGAGCACCATGAGTTTCTGGCTGCCAATTCCGACGACCCCCGGGAAGACTTTATCGAAGGCCTATTGGAGGTCATAAATGGTGGTGGTGGAAAGGGCCATATCGTTTCATACTATGCCAGCTTTGAGACGGGGCGTTTAGATGATCTGGCTGCCTGGTTGCCCAAGTATGCTTCCAAGATTGAAAAAGTGAAGAACCGCCTATGGGATCTCCATCCGGTTATCAGGGATTATGTCTACCATCCGGAGTTTTATGGGTCCTTTTCCCTTAAGGCGGTTCTCCCAGCTCTGGTCCCGCATATGACATACGATAGCATGGAGGTGGCAGACGGTATTGCCGCGGGTCTCGCCTATAACAGGATGATCAGGGCAGGGCTGCCTGAATCGGAACTGACGAATCTGCGAGATGCTCTGTTGAAGTATTGCGGTCAAGATACCCTGGCTATGGTCGAACTGATCAACAGCCTCCGGAGCAGAGCCACGTCATAGAGGATTCGGCTAATGTCCACCTTTGAGAAACATTGTGAAGAATCCGTCCGGTTTTTTGGCCAACCATTTGAAGAGGTTCATCTTTGGCTGGATGAGTTTCAAGGCACACCTAAATATGGTATGCGCCATCGGAGAGTGCGACATCATGAAGCGGGTATTCAAGAAGCCATCAAATTATTAGGGGAAAAGGCCGGCCAGGTTGCACGGCAGCATATAATATCTGACCTCAAAGAGGAGGGGTGGACCGAAAAAGTCCCCTTCCTCAAAATGAGCAAGATTTTGTAAGAATAGGATTCTTTTAATTAACTCATAATGGAAAATTATGGACTCCGATTTTTTCTGTAATCTCTGGCCTAACAAAAAAGAACATTTTTACCGTGATAAGGTCATTGAGCCATTTGCGCAGTCCGGTCTTACCTGTGTCTGTGCGACACTCGGTTCCTTAACTGGAAAAGGGCCAGAATATTTTTTGGATTTACAGAGGGAGGGAAAACTAAACACTCAAGACCCTGTTTCCTGGTCCGAGACTTTGAAACCGTTTGGTATGAAACTCGCCTATCTTCCTTTTGACACGAGAAAACTTCGATTTTATATGGATGAACTGGTGTCGCTGGATGATCTTTTCCTGCTTTCTTACTATAGCGGCATGAGTCTTGATATCCTGCGAGACCCTGATGAAAATGGCTGGGTGTGTGAATCCCACGTGGTGATTTTACACAGAGACCGGATAATTGATCCTCAACGTGGCGAGAGTTATTATGCCCTTGATCATTGGTGCAAAGGATTTCACACAAAGCGGCTTTTCAGGGTCTTGCCACTCAAGCATCCTCGAGGCCTTTAATCTTTGATAAAGCAACTTCTGGACTGAGACAAAACCTATACAATGATCGACTGGCCCCAAAAATTGACCCGGAGCAGGGTATTTAGTTGGTTCATCCCTTCCAAAGAGAATGCTGCCACTGCCTAGCCGGAGAAGATCATGAAAGATTTATCCTACCCTGCATTGATCATCAATTATTCAGATTAAAGTATCAAAGTCCTTGTACCGATAACTTGCGCAGCGGGAAGTGCCTAAATTCGGACTTGGAAGCCAACTTAGGGAAGGGTTTGGAGACCATATTAATGGGGAACCAAATTATCTTATGGTTGGGAGAGCCCCAAGATCCACCCTCGCATGAGGAATGGAAAACCTGACATCTAATAGCTAACCCGATAGAAGCGATAAAATAGGAACATTCATACGTAGGCATTGAAAATAAGCCATAAGGAGGACTTACAATTGATTGAAAAGCCTGCCAGTGATCTGTCCTTCGTTTATTCCAAGGAACCTCTGCCGACGCTCGAGGTAGATGTTGATAGTATTCCAAAGAGTTACTCAGGTTACAGTGAAATAATTGAGAATACACTTAGGCCTTTCGTTTTATCCAATCCTTCAGTTCGGGCAACTATATATGTATATCAAGGCACGAGCATTAACTTTCAAAACAGACCGACACAGTCTGCATTTTTGGCTGTTGCCAGATCGAAGGTCATCCTCAATGAATTATTTAATGGGTTTAATAGAATTCGAGGAATAAAAGCAAGATTTAGTGACTACATCAGGCTGTCAGAGGCCATACCGGAATTTCACGTCCAAGATGGCTTCATTTGGTGTCCTTTGGATGCAGTAACTTGGTACACCTCCGGCGAGGGCGATAAAGACTTGGCAGTTGATAAGAGCAGACATTCACTCGAGGATTCTATCAAAAGAAGCATATCAGAAGAAGAGAATACAGAACTTGCCAGAACTCCTATCTCTTCCAGATTCAGAAGTGCTCGATCAGACGCCAGTATTGGTAGCATAAGGAAAGCGATAGAAAAACATTTTGGTCTCCCTGAAGGTTCGGTGGCGTTATGTGGACCAGATGGGAAACCACTGCGTGCTGATGCAAAAATAGGCACATTGAGAAAACGTTGGGAGTAGAATCAGCTCAGTTTTTAGAACATGCTGGTATCAATATCTTTTTTTTTGATTTGAAAGAAAAATACTAACCCTCTACTACCAAAGAATAGTATTTGAAAATGCGCCAAATATTTTCTAAACTTGGTTGAAAAATTGGTTAGGAACAATAAATACAACATTTTTATTCTATTCAAGGGCTGATTTAATAGCCATCGCGATCTCCCGCAGCAAAGCGGAATCCAAGGCTCCGTTCGCTCCTTCTTGCGAAGTGAATAAAGTCTTGCCCATGAAAAAACCATTTTCAAGATACCAATTTTTCTTCCATTCCCACCCCCGGCGATAATCATCCCGATTTAACATGCCTAAATGCTCCCAAATGATGAGATCTCCGTCGTGAGTAACGAAAGAAAAGTCCGGACGGAGACGTCCGGGTTCTTTCGACCCCTCTAATACGCGTTCGTACTCATACTCTATGTAGAGACCAAACAACATATTGGCGATAACCAACTCTGACTTGCTCCGAACGAGATGGCCCTTATCTGTCCGGTGAATAAGGTGCTCCGCATATGGCACAGCGTCATCGCCTACTCTAACAGCACCTTGAAAGATGTTTGTGTTACGCCGAGCTGTTTCCGAACGTTCAGGGCGTGTAAAATCAAAAAGCGTGGTGGCATCTTCGCCCTCTATGAGCAGCACAAGTTGTTCACGCGAGCGTGTCAATGCCGTGTATAGAAGCTCTCGAGACAAGGGCCGGCAGTTTTTCGGAAGTACAACGAAAACTTTTTTGAACTCGCTGCCTTGAGCTTTGTGTACTGTTAGAGCGTACGCGAGTTCCAACGGGCCAGCCCCGCTCGGAAAATCTTTCCCGCGATAGCCAAAGCGAAGATAAGGGCGTCCAGCAAACAGCACGTTGAGCCAACCACTTTTGCCATTCGCCACGAGTCCCACCTCTCCATTTGCTATATAATATTTTTCAGAGCTCTCGCCGTCATAGGCATTACGCCACTCATTAACGGTCTGGATAACCTTGTCTTTAATGACGATGCTCTCATCACCAAGGCTTACGACCCAAGGGTTTGCTGCAGCCTGAAGTTCCCCCGCACGAAAGTGCCTCTGTACCCAGCGATTTAATTCATGAACGCCATGTGGGGCCATTCTTACCGGAGAAAGGATCTGCCACCGTTCAGAGCCGTCAGGGTTATCAAACGGCACCCAGCCATTTTCGTTGAGACCAAGGGCCGTATCAAAGCCGGAGATATCATTGATGTCCAGTAACCCCAGATGTTGTTTAAAAGTCTCGAGGAGCCTTGCCCTAAGGTCATCAGGAGTTTTCCAAAACAAGATCTTGAGGTCGTTGAAGTCCGCACCAAACTCAAGATCACTGAGAACCCGGTCTGCGTCTACTGGTTGGGGTTCACTCGTGAACCAGGAAGCCAAGCGAAGAGTGTCTGATATTTCATTCGCCGCCATGGTGGTTCGTACTTCTACTGAAAGCCGAGCAAACGCGTCTGCCAAGGGGGTACCATCTTCTGCCGCATCCTTTGTGCTTCCAAGAAAAGCAACGAGGTCGGCAAATGGGCGGCCAACACCTATGGGGGGTAGCTGGTTTGGATCACCTACAAGGATCAGCCGCTGGACATGGGCCAAGTCCAGAGCTTCTAATACGGCAACAAGGTCATCCATCGTAATCATCGAACATTCGTCGATGACAACTGTCTTTTCCCGTCGGTATTTCTCTACTCCAACGAACAAAGGTCGCTGCCTAACACTGTCGTAACGGCCCAGCCTGTTAAGAAACTGAGCGACGGTCATTGCTTCAGCGCTGGTAGCTTTACCGAGGCGGACCCGAGCCTTCCCAGTTGGCGCAAGAAGCAATATTCCATCCTTAGCAACTGCCTCAGACAGCATAAGCGCACCCATAACCGAAGTCTTCCCGGTTCCGGCGCGGCCTGCAAGAACACCCAACCTACGTGAAGTAATGCGGTCCAGGGCCTCAGCCTGTTCTTTAATTGCTCTAACGTGACGATCGTTTCCCGGATCATATGAGCTTTCAGCCTCCGAAATCACATCTATTAGCAGTTTTTTCCAATCTGTCTTCGCTGCTTGGATCGGCTTCTTTGCGCGCCTGGAAAGGATACTCCGGAGTTTATCTTCGCGTCTTTTCAATTCAGTAAGCTGTAGGGCTGTGATCTTTTTATTCTGGCTTCCCGGGTCAATGATATCTGCAAGTTCAACCACCTCTTTCAAGAAGTCTTTGTTTGCTATTACCCAATCACTACTGATCAGGCAGGGATGTGCTAGGTCGATCATTGCTACCCGTTGGAGAGCCTCTGCCATACTGAGAAGGGCATCGCCATTTCGGGCGGCTTCTCGAAGTACGGCGACGATTCCTGCCCTAAGCCTGCGTGCATCTTGTGGTGTCCCAACAAAAGAGGGGGCGGGGACTGGGTGATTTACCGCGATGGTAACGTCTGGTAGAAGACCTCCGCCAATATCTTCCCGATTTTACTACTAATAATTTTGTGAAACGGTCAAAAAATGTGTCCCCAAACTGTCCCCCATTAGGGACTCGAAAGTCGCCAATCAGGGCAGCCAATGGTTGACGATCCGCCGGATGCGCCAACGCATCACCGCGGCATCAGCGCGAACACACCCCAGCCCAGATATTCACGCGTGTAAGCGGCGTAGCGCTCGGGTTCGGAGGCCAGTTTGGCTCGAACCTCTTTCGCTAACTCGTCGTCGGGATTGGCTTCAAGCCATCGGCGCATGGTGAGCCATTTGGCCGCCTCGTATCTGTCCCAGCCGTCTTGGTCAGCCAGAACCATTTCAATGACGTCGTAGCCAAGGTGGCCGAAAGACGCGAGAAGTTCTGGAAGCATGAGAAAGTCGGAGATTGAGTTGGCAAGACACCCCTTGGCAACATCTTCCGTCGGCGGTAACTGCCGCCAGTAGGGCTCGCCGATGAGGATGATCCCTTTGGTGCGGAGGCTCTGCGCCAGAAGCTCGATAGTGCCGATGACTCCCCCAGCGATCCATGTAGCACCGAGACAGGCTGCCACACCGGCCTTGTCGTCCGAGACGTAGCCGGTAGCATCGCCATGGATGAACTTGACTTGATCGGCGACGCCGAGTTCTTCAGCGCGGAGTTTCGCTTGCTCGGTGAACAACTGGCTCATGTCGATGCCGGTGCCGATGACTCCGTAATCGCGTGCCCAGGTGCACAGCATCTCCCCCGAACCGCTGCCGAGGTCGAGCACTCGGGTCCCCGTTTCCAGACGCAGCGCCGCGCCGAGAGTGGCGAGCTTTTCGGGTGTGAACGGGTTATGGATGCGGTGAGCACTTTCGGCGATGTTGAAGATCCGTGGAATGTCCATTTCGGGAAATCTCCTTATGGGTGTGAATAGATTCGGTCACGGCCTAACCAGTGGATACACCACCTAACTCCCTAAACACAACTTTTAATCATATCTCGGCGCTTATAACCGGCAACTACTCCAACAAGATCTGAATTTGCTAATGACAAGCCAAAAATACCCCACCGTGATAATCGGAAAATGCCCCACCCCTTCATAGGTTTTTGGTAAACGGCAATTGCCTGGGCGGCGGATAAGGCGCTGCTGGAGAGCAACCTGAGCGCCGCCGCAGTTGGGCCTACGGAGAGGCAGGGAGTTTTTCCTGCCTTTTCTTTTTCTGCCTCTCCGTTGGCCTCCGAAGCGATAAACTTCGGGGGTGTGGGGGCAGAGCCCCCGCATGCATTTGTCCTCCCGGTTTTCCAAGGAACTTTTGCCATCTTGCTGGAGCGGATGTTCTTGCCTTCAGGGCGGCTCTCTGGTTTTCTGACCCCACCCGAGTTATATCAATTTAACGTCAAACATAGAGTATTGAACGGACGGGAGGAATTTGGTAGCCGCAGGCTTTATTGTGAAAGTCCCATTATAGAGGCGCACCTATGTGTGCGCCATCAGGGGCGGACACGCAGGTCCGCCCCTACAAGGTTTTCATTTTCGGGGGTAGTTAAAAATTGACCATGACTGTTTAGCCTGCGATGCACAGGCGAGACGCCTGTGCCACCAAGAAAATGCCAACACCGCAAGTTCCCAATTTAATAACTCTACCTCTGACGTAAAATTGGTATTAGATTGCATTAAGAAGCCAGTAATTGCCCTAAATGACGCAATCAGGATGCAATCAATAAAGATAACCAATTGATTGAAATTGATAAATAGCAATTGGCTATAGATTCTCCATGGGGAACCTATAACACAAAACCTCAACCTAACCTCCTCACCTTGACCCGGCCCCTGGTGGGGAGGAAGCTGGAGGATAGAGGCGGTGGGGAGGCACAGCCGTGACGCGGATAAAAGCCGCTTTAACTTTAAGTTAAACAGGGGTAATGACGATAATAATCTCATCGTGATTGTGATTGAGCAAGCCGTTGCCTGCACTTGTCGGCAGGGGTTTACCGGGGGATAATAATGAAGAGAAGGAAAAAGTGGCGCTATGTGGGCCTCATCACCATGTCGCTGGCATTTGCCTTGACTGGCTGCGCCCAACCGCCTGATATTATTATAAATGATCGTCTTACTTATCGGCAGCGGGAAGAGTTGGAAATGGTGCCATTGCCTTCGGCTGAATCCACCAATCAGTCGCTGTGGATGGACATGGAAGGAGGAGGACCATAATCGCGTTCATCGGCATGGGCTTTCAATGATTCGGGGTGTGAATCTCTCGGTAATCCCACCGGCCAAGGATGAATCAATAAAAATCCAAGACTGAAATAAGAAGCGCACTCCGGGTATTCCCGGCTCAAATATCCTTTGGGCTCTGATCCCGCTATTTGGGTGGGTGAAAATTCAGTCTTTCCGGGTCCTGAGAAAGGGATGGCTTATAAAAAAATAGGGAAGAGAAGACTATGAAAAATTTTTACCAAAATCAACCCGCCACAGAAGGCCGACTTTCGGGGATCAGCCTGCCGCTCCTTCTGGTGACAGCATTGCTAAGTCTTATGTTACTGAGTTCTCCGGGGAGTTCTCAAGAAACCAAGGCCCCAGCGGCAGCGCCGGCAGCGGCAAACCCGCAACCGGAGCAGATCCTCCAGCAAGCTTGCGATCTTCTCAAGTCTGCTAAACAGTTCTCCTTCAAAGCCGAGGTCACCGACGACAGGGTCTACACCGGCGGCAAGAAATTGCAGTATGCCTTTGACCTGGAAGCCTATGTGCAGCGGCCTGATAAGCTGAGAGTCAACGCTGTTGGCGATTTGGAAAACAAGGATTTTTTCCTCGATGGCAAGACCATTACTCTCTATGATAAGACCCATAACGTTTACGCCACTATGGAGGTGCCGGCTACCATCGACGCGGCCCTGGATAAGGCTGTCAAAGAATACGGGCTTCGGGTGGCGCTGGCTGACTTGGCCAGCGAAAACGCTTATACTCTGGCGACCAAAGGAAACAAACATGCACTTTACGTGGGACAGGGCCTGGTGCGGGGAGTTAAGTGCCATCACCTGGCCTTCGACCGAGACAATATCCAATGGCAAATCTGGATCGATGCCGGCGAGAAACCCCTGATCCGCAAGTTCCTCATCACCCAGAAAAAGCTGCCGGCTGAACCCCAATGGACTGCGTATTTCACGGATTGGAACTTTTCACCGCAGCTAAGCGAAGGCTGGTTTGTCTATACACCTCCTCAGGGAGCCAAGCAAATTAAATTTATCTCCCTGGGGGAGGCCGCCGCCCAGCAAAAAAAGTTCCCGGCGTCCAAAAAGATTAAAAGGCAGAAAGGAGCGCAGTAAAGAGATGATGTTGAGATTGTGCCTTACTGGCGAGCCTGCCGTCTCTTAGCGGGGTGTTTGTAAGGGGCCCAGGAAAGGCCGACGGACTTTCTTAACCAATTATTTGACAAGATGAAAATATTTTATAAAATTTAAGCAGTATTTAGGCTTAGCAGACCCTTTAAGCCTTTCCATAAAGGGAACGCTTCCGGTCGTTCCCTTTATTTTTTTCCGCAGCACCCAATGACACAGCAGGAGAAACCTGCTTAAACTAGGAGAAGTTATGACCAAAGTTAAAAATGGCGATTTCGTCCAATTGCACTACACTGGCACCCTAAAAGACGGCTCGGTATTTGACAGCAGTGAAGGCCGCAACCCCCTGGAGTTTCAGGTGGGCGGCGGGGGGATTATCCAAGGCTTTAATGATGCGGTCATCGGCATGGCCCTGGAGGAAGAAAAGAAGGTGGTGTTAAGCCCTGATCAGGCATACGGCGAGCAACGGGACGATCTCAAACGGGAATTCCCAGCCTCGATGTTAGAAGGGCATCCGGTTGAAGTGGGCCAGCAATTGCGGTTCTCCAGCCCTCACGGCCCGGTATCCGGCACGGTGCTGAGCATCGAACCCGATAAATTCGTAGTGGACTTCAATCACCCTCTGGCTGGGCAGACCTTGGAGTTTTTGATCAAAATCGTAGGGATTACCGATACTCCCACTCAGCCACAGGGCGGGTGCTCCTGCACTCCTTCCTCCTGCTCCTCCGGCTGCGACTCCTGTGGCTAATTTAAACAGGACAACCTATAGGGGATGGCACAGGCAAGCCCTGCGCCATCTCTATATTTTTGAACGGGGATGGTGGCCCCGCGGTTCGGACTCGAGGAACGCGCACAGGCAGAAATTAGGAAAGAAAAACACCGCCTCCTCCGGGGGGCGGAGAGAAGGCGGTGCTGCAGTTGCTGCGTTAGTTCACAGTTATTGAGTTACGGGTGGAACATTGAGCTGGGGGTTAGGTTGATAGTTGCGGCCCCCGCCTTTGGGACCCCGGCGACCGGCATTAGCCTGGGGGTTATTGCTCCAGTTGCCCCGGGAGTTCTGGTAGCCCTGATTATAGGGACAAGAGCCGTACCCAGGTCCATAGCCCTGCCCCTGGCCGCAGCCCCAGCGCTGCCCTCCCTGGCCCCATTGGCCTTTGTCGCGCATTTGCGCCAGACCTGGCACCGTCCAGAGTATGACCATGGCCGACGCCACTGCTATGGTGATCATTAACCACTTATTTTTTCCCATCTTTCCTCTCCTTGTGGTGATTTTAACAGCATCACGCAGGATGTTTATCTTGGGCTTTCCAGGGGTGGCGGGGGCGGCGGTCCATCCTCAGGACCTGGACCGGGGCCAGGGCCCATCCCCGGGCCCATGCCGCGGCCCCTGCCATGTCCCCTACCGCCACCGGGATGGCGTCCGAAGCCAGTACCCATGGGTCCGCAGACGCCTTCCGGGCCGCACAAGCGGGCTTGCAATTTATTTAAGAAAACTGCTTGCTGTTGGTGATTAAGGTTTTTCTTGAAGGCCAGCATAAACCGCACCATCTCTTCTTCCAGGCTGCCCTGCAAGGAGCTGATTTCCTGGACTTTGGCCCGGATGGTGGTCTCAGGCGTAGTTTCCTCCTGAATCAGATTAAACAATTCTTGACGCTTTTGAGCCAACTCTTGCCGGATTTCGCCCACTTTCCTATGATGATTGGGAAAGAGGCCGCGCAAGGCCTGGCGTTGGGAGTCATCCAGATTGAGCTCCCGCCATAGCGACCGCAACGGCAACGGCGGTGGCGGTGGGCCTGCAAACTTCTCCCGCTGATCCTGATGGCGCAGGTAAGCGAAGGTGCCGATGGTCCCCAGGTTCAGCGCCAAGGAAAAAATAACCAGATATATGAGCCAATTTCGCTTCATTGGAGGTTTCCGTTTACTTCGTCAGGTTGATAAGAAGCCACAATAGTGCCAAGAGACCCCTGGGGAAAGTCTTGGAAAACCTCCAGACTGGACACGTCCGTTTCCGCCGGACTGGATACCGGGGTATAAAAACTCTGAGCCATGGTACCCCCCAGAGCGATTCCCAGAACCAGGCAGGCGGCCAGGGCCAAGGACTCCACCCACTGCCGCCGGCGTGGCTTAACTCGTTCCAGGACCTTCTCTGTTAGCCCCGGAGGGGCCGGCGCCGCCAAGCGACCCAGGGCCGACTCCAAGGCCCGGAGCTTTTGCCATTCTTGACGGCACGCCTCGCACTCATTCAGATGCGCGGACAGGGCGGCTTCCATAGCCTTATCCAACTCGCCGTCCAACCAGGCGGACATTAATTCCCGCATTTCTTGGCATTCCATAGCGTCTTGTATTCCTGGGGAAATTTATCCTTTAATGACTAAAACACATTACCAGTGAAAATCCGGCGCAATCTCAAAATTTTTCTTTGAAATAAACATAGTGGCCTTGACTGCACCTCTGCAAAGATGAATTAATCTTCCTTGACGGAGTACCGGGTTATGATTATGTTCCCAATAACCATACCAGAAACGACCGCCCGCACCTGGGGTCAAGGGAGGCATTCATGTTATCACAAATACCGCTGGATTTTACCAAAGTCCCCAAAGAGAACCTCAATAAAGAAATACTTCGGGCAGCCATCATTGCCGAGCTAGATGCCATCAATCTTTATGAGCAAATGGCGGCCCTCACAGACGACAAAGACATTAAGAACGTACTGCTGGATATCGCCCGAGAGGAAAAGACTCACGTGGGAGAATTCCAGACTATGCTATTGCGCCTGGACGCTGAACAGGTTAAGGAAATGGAACACGCCAAAAAGGAGATCCAGGAGCTCACAGGCAAATAAAAGTGGGCCCCCATCTGGATTTAGGAAATCCCCCGGCAATTCTGGGGGATTTTTTTGGCTGATTTATACTGGGCTTGCCCAGTTATAAATAATCCTCCAAGGATTTCTTCAAGAACTGCCGGGCCCTTTTCAACAGGCCGTCCACCGCCTGGGCGCTAAGGCCCATCTCCTCGCCGATTTCCTGGTAGGATAGCCCTGCAAAGCGCTTTAAGACCAGGGCCCGGCGCTGGTTTTCGGGCAAGGCCTCCAAGAGCTGCTCCAGACGGCGGCTCAGGTCCTGTTCTTCCAAGGCTTGCAGGGGCGTGGCCCCGGCATCCGGAACCAGGGGTGCATCCTCCTGGTCCAGGGACTCCTGGGGGTGACGCCGGCGTAGAAGATTCAGGCAGTGGTTGGCGGTGATGCGATGGAGCCAGGCGCTCACCGTGGCCTTGGGCTCAAAGCGGTGGGCATGATCATAGGCCTTGATAAAGACCTCCTGGAGGGCGTCTTCGGCCTCCAGGTGGTCTTTTAACAAGCGAAACGCGACCTGGTAGAGACGGCTCTGGTAGCGGCGGATGAGTTCCGCCAGGGCGGCCTGGTCCCCTCGGGCCATCCGCCGGAGTAATGCATAATCCAGATCGGCGGGCTCGGCGGTCAAAACAGGATGAGGTGGATGATATCGTCCTTCTTGCAGGCCCGGAGCTTTTCCATGTGACGTAGCGGGGCAAACTCCCGCCGCAGCCCATCTTCCGACAACCCCAGGTGCGCGGCGGCTTCGGCCATGGGCACTTCACCCCGTTCCTTCACCAGGTCAAACAGCTTCTGCTGGGTCGGGGTCAAATCGTGCCCGCCGGGGAGGTCCTTGAGGCTTTTAGCCGTGTGCACCGCCCAGGGGTCGCAGACCACGGTGGGGCTCAAGGCGTCCATGTAACAGTCTTCGCAGAGTTCTTCCCCCCGGTATTCTCGAATCTCAGCGGTCTCAATCGCAGCGCCGCACTTGCCGCAAGCCTTGTCTGACATACCGCCTCGCCTCCTATTTATATTAATTAGATTCCCGGACTCTTAAGGAGTTAAGAGAATCGCGATTATAAAAAGCTCCCTGCGCGACAGAGGAGCCTGCGCATTTGACGGGAAAAAGAGGGGCGGTGCCGGCACCGCCCCTTACCCCCGGAAATACGGGGAAACCGGGGTCAGTCATCTGCTGCCTGACTATAATTCGTAATTGCCTTCCATTTCCAGGACAAATTCACCGTGTTTGTCAGAAGGCTTTACAATAAAAGTACCGGCCCCTTTGAGGGTGCTTAATTTACCGATGCCTTTGTAAACCTCCCATTTACCCTTGGTCATGGCGCCTTGTTTTTCACCATGAAAGCGTGAATAAACCGCACCGTGCTGGTAAATGGTGGCGGCGTAACCGTTCATGGGGCCGTCGCCTTTGATGCGATCATGGAAACCGACACTGCGCCGGGACACGAACTCCCCGGCCACCCCGGGAGTGTAATTGATGGGCTCACCCTCCATTTCGGTGAGCATCAGGGTGTGGTCGGGGACATCGCCCACGGAAAGCATTTCCCGGCGGGTAACGTAAATCCTGAAGCTGGCTTTGCGTTGCATGGTGTTACCTCCTTTAACAGGTGGTTATATGGATGCAAGCAGATGGTCTCGCTCCTGATCTCCTAAAATGTTAAATATCCAACTCGTTTAATTCAAGTACATTGTTCTGTATAAAATCACGGCGGGGCTCCACCTTATCCCCCATGAGGATGGTGAAGATCTCATCCGCAGCCACCGCGTCTTCGATGTTGACTTTGAGGAGCGTGCGGGTCTCGGGGTCCATGGTGGTCTCCCAGAGCTGCTCCGGGTTCATCTCTCCCAGGCCTTTGAAACGCTGGATATTGATACCCTTTTGGCCTTCCTCGATGATGAGGGCCACCAGTTCATCCAGGGAAGGAAATTCCCAGGTCTTATCTTTGCCTTCCAGCCGGTGGGGAGGGGTTTTGAAGTCAGCCAGGCCTTGATCCAAACGCACGAGGGCTTGAAAGTCGCTGCTGCCCAGCAGTTCCCAGTCCAGGCGCATTTCGGCGAAGTCGCGTTCAGGGGATGAGATGAGCACAGCCCAGGACTGGTGCTCTTCGTCCGGTGAAAGAACAGCTGTCCACCGGCGGGTGGCATTAAGCGCCGCCGCCAGAGTTTCCAATCTCACCACATCGCGCAAAACGTCTTTGGAGACCACCCCATGGGCCAGGAGCAGTTGCAGGACTTCCCGGGCCAGGCCCCGTTTTTCGAAGCGGTGGAGATATTCCTGATAGGCCATGACTTTTTCCATGGCCTGGCCCAGAGGGGGGCCTTCCAGGGTCCGTTGGCGGCCCAGACGGAGGCGCTTCTTTTCGATGCCCCGCTGGAGCAGGTATTTCTTAAATTCAGCATCATCTTTAAGATAGGTTTTTTCGTTGCCCCGGGTCAGGCGATACAAGGGAGGCTGAGCGATATAAAGGTAGCCCCCCTCCACCAACGGGGCCAGTTGGCGGTAGAAAAAAGTTAGCAGCAGCGTCCGGATGTGAGCGCCGTCCACGTCCGCGTCAGTCATGATGATGACTTTGTGGTAGCGTAGTTCCTCCATATTGATTTCGTCCCGGGACAGATCGGAACCCAGGGATGAGATCAACGTGCGGATCTCCGGATTTTCCAGCATCTTCTCGAAGCGGGCCTTCTCCACGTTGATGATTTTGCCCTTGAGGGGCAGAATGGCCTGGAAACGCCGGTCCCGGGCTTGTTTGGCCGAGCCGCCGGCAGAGTCACCCTCCACTAGATAAATCTCCCGACGGGATGGGTCCCGTTCCTGGCAGTCGGCCAGCTTGCCGGGCAGGGTCATGTCCCCCAGGGCGCCTTTCTTACGCACTAAGTCCCGGGCGCGGCGGGCCGCTTCCCGGGCCCGGGCCGCCTCCAGGAGTTTGGTGAGGATGCGCTTGGCCACTGCCGGATTTTCGCCCAGAAAGGTCAGAAGGTGTTCGTACAACAGATTTTCCACCAGTCCCTTGACTTCGCTGTTGCCCAACTTGGTCTTGGTCTGGCCCTCGAACTGGGGATGGGGCAGCTTGACGCTGATCACCGCGATAAGCCCTTCCCGAACGTCCTCGCCCTGGAGGTGGCCATTCTTGAGATTCTTGGGGAGGTCGCTGGCGCCCATGTACTGATTGATGGCCCGGGTAAGCCCGGCCTTGAAGCCGGAGAGATGGGAGCCGCCTTCCCGGGTATTAATGTTGTTGGCAAAAGAAAAAATTTGCTCGTTATAAGTATCGTTGTATTGACAGGCAATCTCCATCTGGATGCCGCCTTTGGCCCCAGATAAGTAAATGGGGTCGGGGTGGATGGGGGTCTTGTTGCGGTTAAGGTACTGGACAAAGGAAACGATGCCGCCTTCGTAGATAAATTCATTTTTGCGGCCCGAGAGTTCTTCCTCCAGAAGGATACGGACACCGCCGTTTAGAAAAGATAGCTCCCTGAGGCGCTGGGCCAGCAGGTCATAACTGAAGTGGCTTTCGGAAAAGATCGTGGTATCGGGGAGAAAAGTCACTTTAGTCCCCCGGCGTTTGGTCTTACCGGTTACGGTTAAGGGCGTGACGGTTTTGCCCCGTTCGTAGCGCTGGTGGTAGACCTGCCCGTCCCGGCGAATCTCCACTTCCAGATAGTCGGAAAGGGCGTTGACCACCGAGACGCCCACACCGTGGAGGCCGCCGGAAACTTTATAGGCGCCGGAATCGAATTTGCCGCCGGCGTGCAACCGGGTCATCACCACTTCCACTGCGGGCAGATTTTCAGTGGGGTGCATATCCACGGGAATGCCCCGGCCGTTGTCCTCCACAGTAATGCTTTGGTCCGAATGGACGATAACCTTGATTTCGTTGCAATGACCGGCCATGGCCTCGTCGATGGAGTTGTCCACCACTTCGTAGACCAGGTGATGGAGGCCTTCGGGGCCGGTGTTGCCGATATACATTGCCGGCCGTTCCCGCACGGGGTCCAGGCCCTTGAGGACCTGAATCTTTTCGGCGCCGTATTCCGAGTCCGGCGTGAGATTGAGCTCTTCACCACCTTCGTACTCGTAATCAGGACCAGCCAAATTGTTGCTCCTTTTTTTAAAAATTAATTCCCGGGGATTTTCAGGGTGCCCCGGATCAGATCATTCATGCTTTGGGGGCGTGCCAAACTCTGGCAGAGCAGTTCTTTAACGCCTCGCTGGAAATGGTCACGATCCACGGGTTTGTGGGTCCCCATTACTATATTTATACCAGGAAATTCACGTTTTATCAATGCCGTATAAGGTTTGACGAAGGGGCATAACGCCACTAGACAAAATGACAGGTGCAGCGCATCTATGTGAAATTCTGCCACAGCCCGGACACGTTTCAGGATTTTTTCCGGAGCGGCAAGTGTGGGACAGCCGGCGCAATTGATGATACCGATGAGATCCAATGCTTCATCTTTGGGATATTGTTCAAAGAAGCCCCGGCGTTTCCGCATATCACCGAGACACACAACAGAGGCGCAGTTAGTTTCCTGGGTACAATTGGAACAGGTAAGAATACCGATGCGGGCCATAAAAACGGTTTCCGGTTTTCTGTTTTCTGTTTTCGGTATCAGATCGTGGTGTTGTTATAGATTTGAAATAACACGCTACTTTTTAACACGAGGCACAACTTTAATCTCCAGCTTTACTTCGCCGTAGCCGCCGCATTCAACTCCCACATCCAGGCAGCGAACCTGATGCATGAAGTGAAAGAGGTTTGGGTCCAAGCCTTCGCTCAAGCGCTCGTTGATCAGGGCCACCGGCACCGCAAACTGCGAAACCAGGTAAACACATAGTCTGGAGGGACAGAATTTGGTGATGAAATTGCCGTCCACGTCCAGAATAAAAGTATCACCAGCCTGATAGCGGGAATTGCAATTCCTCGCCTTGACCACCTCGGCGGCGATGGAATAGCGGGCCGCGGCCCGGCCCAGCCGCTCCATCTGGCGTACCCGGGGGTCTCCGGTCTGGAAATGTTGCAGGTCAGTCTCGGTGTATCCTACGAGTTCTCCGAACCGCTTTAGGGCTTTGTTGTCTTCCATTGGGTCCTCACATATCAGACAATGCCCGCCTTTAATTTCTGGCAAAAAAATTTGGTGGCGTATAGGCCCTCCAGCCTGGGCAGACGAAGGTTAAAGCCTGCGCCTACAGAAAATACCCAGAACCTGGAACCCAAAAACCAGAACCTGCCTTACAGGCTCATGGGCATGATGATGCTGAAGTAGTGTGGGTCCGTCTGCTCCACCAATTTGCAGGGCCGGTCCTTTTCGTTTACTTCCAGAATCACCATATCACTGGTCATGGCGTTTAGAGGTTCCAGGAAATAGCGGGCGTTAAACCCGATCTCCATGGGGAGCTGCTCCGGATCGCCCTGTTCCATGAGCACGCCCAGCACCTCCCGGCCTTCCCCCACCTCCGGATTATTAAAGGTGACTTCCAGATGATCCGGCATGAGCTTTAAAATCACACCTTTGAAGCGTTCGGTAGACAATAGGGAAATGCGCCGGATGGTTTCGAAAAAGAGGCGGCGGTTGATGGCAAAGCGATAGACAAAACTTCCAGGAATGATACGGCGGTAATCCGGGAATTTTTTGTCCAGCAAGAGCCGGATAAAGAGGTGGCGGTCATCCGCTTTCAAAGCCAGGCTTTGCTTGCCCAGTCCCAAGGACACCTGCTCTTCTTCTGCCAGGAAGCGGATAACTTCAGCCATGCCTTTCCGGGGAATCAGAATGCCTTTCTCTATGGCAAACTGACCGGATTCCGCCAGGGGCCGCTCGATGAGGGTGAGGCGGTGGCCGTCGGTGGAGATGAGTCGCAGCCAGTAGTCCAAGTCAGGTTCGGCCTCGGCTTCGACTCCTTCTTCCAAGGTCGCCTCTTCTTCCGGACCGCCCTTGGGAAATCCCACCCGCTCCCAGTAGATGCTGGAGAGGTGATACTGAAGGTCATCGGCAGAGACGGAAAAGATGGTCTTTTCGATCATGTCCTTGACCATGTGGCTTTCCACCTGCACCAATTCCTGGTCGGTAATTTCCGGAACCGGCGGGAACTGGTCCGCAGGTAGACCGTGAAGTTGATAGCGGGCTTCGCCTTCCTGGATCTTTAGATTGGAATTTTCGGTGCCGGTTAAGTCTAAAATATCTCCGGGTAATTCTTTGATCAGATTATAGAAATAGTGGGCTTGGACGGTTAAGGCGCCATGCTCCATTACTTCCGCAGGATAGAAGCCCCGAAAGCTTACCTCCAGGTCGGTGGCGGAAATGAGTACCCGATTTTCATCAGTCTGTAGGAGAAAATTAGCTAAAATGGGCATGGTGCCGCGACGGTCCACCACTCCCAGGGTCCGTCCTACTCCCTTCATCAAGGTATCCCGATTGATTTTCAGGCGCATAAACATTTTCTCCTAAAAGATAGAAAATTTAGAAACGATAATAAGTCGTTGGGGTTTTGTTTATAATTAAGGTAATGTGTTTAATTAATTGATAATTTTATTAACAAAGAATCTTTCCTAATTTGGACTATTAGCCGGGTTATGCTGTATCGTAACCGGGATGGCCCGGAGGTCTGTAGAAAAGTAAATTTGTTAAGTTAGGTTCGCTAAAAGGTTATGTCAATATGGTCCAGTTTTTTCTGGTTCCCAAGTTCAACTTGGGAACCAGAAAAAACTCATTTACACACTGCGCCCTGGCTGCCGGAACTGACCATGCGGCTATAGCGTGACAGGCAGCCATGTCTGATCTTGGGTTCCGGGGGCAGCCAGGTTTGCCGGCGCCGGGCCAGTTCGGTGTCGTCCACTAACAGGGTCAGGGTCTTGTTGGGAATATCGATCTTGATCTTATCCCCCTCCTGTACCAGGGCGATGGGGCCGCCCTCCGCGGCCTCAGGCGAAATATGTCCGATGGCGGCGCCCCGGGTGCCCCCGCTGAAACGGCCGTCGGTCAACAGCGCCACTTCCTTATCCAGGCCCATGCCGGCGATGGATGAGGTGGGAGTGAGCATCTCCCGCATACCAGGCCCGCCTTTAGGACCTTCATAGCGGATGACTACGATGTCCCCGGGCTTGATTTTGCCTTCCAAGATGGCCTGGGTGGCTTCTTCTTCGGTCTCAAAGACCCGGGCCACCCCGACATTGACTAGCATCTGGGGGTCAACGGCCGATTGTTTCACCACCGCGCCATCCGGCGCCAGGTTGCCTTTAAGAATGGCGATGCCACCCTGGCTGTGGTAGGGGTTGCTCAAGGGGTGAATGACGTTTTCGTCCAGGACCTTGACCGTTGCCAGGTTGTCGGCCACGGATCTGCCGGTGGCGGACAGGGGCGAGCCGTCCACCAGGCCGCCTTCAATGAGCACCTTCATAACCGCGGGGACGCCGCCGGCGGCATCCAGGTCTTCCAGGTGGTGAGGACCGCCGGGGCTCAAGGAGCACAGGTGAGGCGTTTTGATACTGACTTCGTTGAAAAGATCCAAGGGCAACTCGATGCCGGCCTCCCGGGCGATGGCCGGAACGTGCAGCACGGTATTGGTGGAGCAGCCCAGAGCCATGTCCACCGCCATGGCGTTTTTAAAGGCCGAAAGCGTGGCAATCTGCCGGGGCAGGATTTGTTTGGTCACCAGCTCCATGATTTTCAGCCCGGCTTCTTTGGCCAGGCGAAAGCGGGCCGCGTGGACTGCCGGGATGGTGCCGTTGCCGGGCAGGGCGAGCCCCAGGGCCTCACTTAAACAATTCATGGAATTGGCGGTGAACATGCCGGCGCAGGAGCCGCAACCGGGGCAGGCACATTCCGCCAGCTCTTTGAGGTCGTCTTCGCAGATCTTGCCGGCCTTAACTGCGCCTACGCCCTCAAAGACGGTGATAAGGTCCACCTCCTTTCCCTTAAACCGCCCGGCCAGCATGGGCCCGCCGGAAATCAAGATGGCAGGAATATTGAGACGCAGGGCTGCCATGAGCATGCCGGGAATGATCTTGTCGCAGTTGGCCACCAGGATGAGGCCATCCACAGGATGCGCCGTGGCCATGATTTCGATGGAATCGGCGATGATCTCCCTGGAGGGCAGGGAATATTTCATGCCGGCGTGGTGCATGGCCAAACCGTCGCAAACGCCGATGACGCCGAATTCCAGGGGGGTGCCGCCGGCCAACCGTACCCCGGCCTTGGCTGCTTGGGTAATCTTATCCAGGTGAATGTGACCGGGGATGAATTCGTTAAAGGAATTGGCCACCCCGATAATGGGCTGGTCAATTTCCCGGTCCGTCAAGCCCATGGCCTTGAGAAGAGACCGGTGGGGGTATTTTTCCAGTCCCTGTTTCATTAAATTGCTGCGCATGCTTCTGCTCCTTAGGATGATTCGGGATTGTGCGGCTCGGAGTGAGGCACCAAAGGAACCAGGGTCTCTTGAGACTCCTGGATCTTCTGAGTCTCTTGAGGCTCTACTATGGGGGTCTCCGGGGCCTCTTCTGCAATAGTGGAGGCGGTCAATGGCTCTGGGGCAGCCGGTTTTGCTGCCGCAGGCTTGCGAGGGCCACGCCGCCGGGAGGAAGAAGTGCGCCGCGGTTTGGCTTCGGCCGCCGGCTTGGTTTCAACAGCGGTTTTGACTTCGGGAGCCGGCTTGGATTCCGGAGCCGGTTTAGTCTCGGGCGCCTCGCGTTTGAGATATTCCAATTGGATATCTTCAGGACCCATGCCGGCTTGAGGAGTAATCACGACCCTGAGATTGTAATGCTCTTCCAGGTCCAGGATTTCTTTGCGTTTCTTATTCAGAAGAAAGGTGCCCACCTCCAAAGGCACCATAGCCCGGACCTCCTGTATGGGATTTTGGGCCACCTGGGAGGAGATTTGCCTCAGGAGACTCAACCCCAGAGTGTCTATGCGTTTCACCCGGCCCCGACCATGGCAGGTGGGGCATTCAGTGTAGGCGCTGACCTCGGCAGTGGGGCGCAGGCGCTGGCGAGAGAGCTCCAGCAGACCGAACTTGGACAGGTGCCCCACGGTGACCCTGGCCTTGTCCTTCTTCAGGCTGTGCTTCAAGCCTTGCTCCACTTCTTTCTGGTGTTTCTTGTCCTTCATGTCGATGAAGTCAATGACCACCAAGCCCCCCAGATCCCGGAGGCGAAGCTGCCGGGCGATTTCGTCGGCGGCCTCCAGGTTGGTCTTTAAGGCTGTATCCTCCAGTTCTTTGCCGCTGGTGCAGCGTCCGGAGTTGACGTCAATGGAGACCAGGGCCTCGGTGGGATTTATGACAATGGAGCCACCGGATTTCAAGGGCACCCGCTCGGAATAGATACGATCGATTTGGTCTTCCAGTTGGTACCGGGTGAAGATGGGAAGATTGTCCTTATAAAGTTTCAGGGCATGGACATGCCGGGGAGCCATTTCCCGGATAAAGTTGCGCAGGGTCTGGTAGACGTCTTTGTTATCCACCAGGATGGTATTGATATCCGGGGAAAAATAATCCCTGACGGTCCGGGTGATGAGGTCGAGGTCCCGATGCAGGAGGCAGGGTGCCGCTTGGGCGGCTGCCGTCTGTTTAATGGACTCCCAAAGCTTAAGGAGATATTTCAAATCCTTAACCAGGTCCTGATTTTTGCTGGTTTCGCCGGCCGTGCGGATGATCAGGCCCATCTCCGGGGGCAGCCCCAATTTATGAGCTAATTCTTTGAGGCGCTGGCGCTCTTCCTCTTTTTCGATCTTTCGGGAAACTCCCAAATGGCTCTGATTGGGCAAGAGCACCAAGCGGCGTCCGGGAAGCGAAATGTAGGTGCTGAGATAGGCCCCCTTGGTGGCGGACTCCTCTTTGTAGACCTGGACAATGAGTTCCTGCCCCTTGCGTAGCACTCGCTGAATCTTGGTCTTGGCCTTGCTCTGGGGGGGTTCCTGGTAGTAGTCGGAGTGCACTTCGGACAAGGGCAAAAAGCCATGGCGCTCCCCGCCGTAGTTGACAAAGGCGGCCTGGAGGCTGGGCTCGATATTGGCCACAATGCCTTTATATATGTTAGCCTTGGTGGGCTCCCGGGAGGAAGATTCCAGGGCCAGCTCTTCCATTTGGCCTTCTTCGACGATGGCGACCCGGAAGACCTCGGGGTCGGCGGCGTTGACAAACATCTTGCGCGGTGGGCTCATAAGCTACCCTGGCGACATCGTTGGGCGAAATCTTTAAACCCGGGCTGACAGTCCTGGGCATACATGCGATTAACCGCCAAAGGCAGAGCCGCAGGACTTTTTAAATTGCGGATGGGGCGCATCTCCTGACGGCGAAAGAAGGCGGTCTGGACCAGAAAATTGATATCACCCTGGACCGGCATAAAATAGAGATACCCGCCTTTTACAGTTATGGGCATGGGCAGGCCTTCTTCCCGGATACGCTTCCAGCTGACATGCGGCTTGGGATAGTGATTGAAATTTCGGTTCAGAAACTTGATGTCTTGGTTCTGGATGTCGCCCAACTGGAAGCTTTCAATCATCACATCGCACCCAAGTTCCGAATCCCACGCCAGCATGCCGCCTTTCTGGGGTTTTAGGGGATTATTGGCCATCACTTCCATGACCATGTTGAATCCCTGGTCTCCCAGCTCCAGGGCCAATCCCAGGCCGGGGAAATCCAGGGAGCCGGTCAAATAATCCAAGTCTTCTATATTATACGATATCTTGTCAGCAAAACCGTGCAGCCAGTCGAGTACTTCCTGTTGAGCATGCACCAGCCTGTCCCAAGGATGGGTCCCCATTAAGGAAAAGAGCTGGTGTTCCATGGTCTCTTGCATCACCATCTGACCGTGGTTGTGGAGGCGAAGGGGGGTGTTGACATCATAGAAAAACCTGCCCCCCTTGAAGTTGAGGCCATGAAAGCTCTCTTGCACCATAAAATAGACCTGGGCGGGATTGAAGCCGAAAAAATGCCACAGGTAGAAGTCTTTTTCCACATGGGCCAACATTTCCCGGGAGATGATGATCAGCAGATGTTGGCGCCGCAAGACCTCTCGGGGGGATTCCCCCACTTCCCGGGCCAGGTTTTCCAGGTCAAAAGCCAACTGAAGCATGTGGCGAGCCCCCAGCGAGAGGGGCAAGAGTTCCCGGAGGCTGCAGTCTAATGAAGCCGCCACTTCCGCTGGAGAAATAATCCTGCCGGCCTCCTGGCTCATGAGGTTGGCGATGCTTTCAATGGTAAGATCCTGGGTGAGATTGAGGAAGTATTTGGAGCCCAACATCAAGCGGGTCCCCTCTCCCGCGGCGGCATGTTCGAAGAGAATTTCTCCACGGACCACAGCTTCCTTGGCCCGGGACAGTCGTTCCGCCCGGCCATCATGTTCATCAAGGATGAGTATCTGCCGGGGTTCTTCCAGACGGTTAAGGCCGGGGTAACGATTAATCTCTTTTTCCCGGGCGGCAATTTCGGCCAAAGATGAGAAGTGGTGTAATTTCTCTTGGGCCAGGGCCACGCAGGAGTTGATATAGGATTCGAGAGCGTCGAGATTACCTGCGGCTTTGGTCATTAAGGGCATGAAAGTCCTGTAATATTGAGAAGTTAAATAGATTTACTATCATGCAAGCACCTGATTGTCAAGGAACATTACGCCATAAGAGGGGGGAAAGGGAGGGTTTAAGGTCAGGGAAAACTGTTGAAAAAGCGGATTTGGCAGATAGCAGATAAAGAAAACCTCGCCAACCCTCTTTAAACCGGTTTGGTTTGCATCCGATGCCGGAAACAGGATTGAAAGGGCGGACAAGGGCGTCTCTATTTCAAAAGCTAAAACTTTAGGGGCCTCTCGCTTGGCTTGTGGTCAGACCTTAAATTTCCATTTTATCCCGAAATACCAGGACTGGGGGAGTAGAAAGGCGAACCAGGTCAAGGGCTTCGTCGCTGATCATTTTTAAAAACCTGGGTCGCTTGTGCCCATAGGCTCCCAGTACCAGGAGGTCATAGCTTTCCTGGTCCACGGCTTTAAGGATTTCGTCCACAAAGTCACCCTGGGCCAGTTTTTTGTTTGGTGTGAAGCCGTATTTTTTTAACGTGTCCTCCCCGTTAAGTAAACAGGCCTCGGCAACTTCGGGGGTTTCCCCCAGAGCGGTTTCCTGGACATGGAGGATGGTGATATCCGGTTTTTTCCTGGCAAAAAGAGGGGCGATGAACTCCAAAGCTCCCTGGTCGCAACGGGACCCCCGATAGGCCACCAGGATTTTTTGGATGGGCCGGAAATTGCGCATGATGAGCACTGGCTGCAGGGCATGGTGGAGGATCTTGGCATGCACCGAACCCAATAGAAAGCCCCGGAGCCTGGAGCGGCCTTGGGAGCCCAGCACTATCAGGTCATACATACCTTCGGTGGCAGCGTTAATGATTTCGTCGGCCGGATCGCCCACGGCCACCAGGGGCGCGCAAGGCACTTTGCCCTCCAGGCAAATCTCACAGGCCTCAAAAATTTCCTCAACAGTTTTTTCCGCTTCGGTTTCGATGGCCTTTTCCACATCACCCCGGGTTGTGAAGGGGGCATATGAGGTTTCGGCAACAGATTCAACCACATTGGGTTTAACATAAAGGCCGTCCACCTCAGCCTCAAAATGTTCGAGTAGATGGCAGCAATAGCGGAGGGCCTGCTGCGATTCCTCGTTTTTATCCACAGCAACTAGAATTTTCATGGCAGCTCCATTTTAAGGAATATTTTACACCTCGACCCCAATGGCTGCAAGCAAAGCTTTTCCATTATTTTGGGGTTTTGGTTTTCAGCTGCCGTCTTGCCGGGATTCCTGAAGTTTTTCCAGGGCGCGCTGCAGGTTGGTTTTGGCTTCCTGGTAGAAAGTGGGTCTGAGTTCCAGGGCTTTCTGAAAACACTTGGCGGCCTCTTCGTAGCGCCCATCCATGAAATAATAAACCCCGATATTGTTAAAACCCTGTGCTTCGTCCCCCCCCTGCAAGAAGGCCGCGAGGGCCTGGGGGTATTGTTTCTGGCCAGCCAGCGCTTGTCCCAGCAACTGGTTGACTTTTTGGTTCTCCGGGGCCAAAGTTTGGGCTTTTTTGAGGGTGGCCGTGGCTTGTTGATAATTTTTCAGCTTCAGGTAAGCCTGGGCCAGGGCGATGAACGAGGAAAGATTTTGCGGGGCCAAAACGGTTGCCTTTTGGAGTTGAGTTATGGCCTGATCAGGCCGGCCGGTCTCCAGAAAGGTGACCCCCAGAAGATGATGCGCCTTGGCTCGAAGCGGGTCTCGGGCTAAAACGTACTGAAACTCATCAATGGCCAGGGGATATTGTTTTCCCTGGAGAAACACTAACCCCAGGGCCTCGTGGGCCTGGAGCATATCCGGCCGGTGCACCAAAACCAGGGCCAGCTCCTTTTGGGCCGCCTCAAGATTCCCGGATAAAAGAAAAATGACCCCTACCTTGTAGTGAAGATCATAACGCTCCGGGTGATCCTTTAAGACCTGGAGATAATTCATCAAGGAGTTTTCAAAGTTCCGGTTTTCCAGGGCCAGATCGCCCAGTGATTCCATGCGTTCATCAGGTAACCTCTCCGGCAGCATTGGTTTCTTCCGGAACCACGGATCATGGAGTTCCTGGAATTTGGCGTTTTCGTTCTGACTTAAACTGCGTGCCGCAAGAGGAGGGTTCTTGGCGCAACAGCATACCAAGAAGGGCAGCGCCAAAATCAAAGTCCAATAACCGGAACGCCGGACAGGGAGCACAGTGGGCCTCATTCGGCCTGGACGGCGCGGTGGGTCATGATGAGCGTGTGTTCCTGATAATCGGCCCCCAGCACGATTTTGATCACGCTTTTCCTATTGAGACTTGCGCTGGGTTCCAATCTTGCTCCCGGGAAAAAGAAATGCCCCAGGGCTCGGGCAACTCTTTCCGCTTCAGGCCGATAAAAAATTATGGTTGTTTCCGTTCCGAAGTTGATGTGATTGCCGATTCTGGTAACCTTGAACCCTTCCTGTTTGAGAAGGGAACGCATCCGGCGGGCCAGATTGGGTGTAGGAGTGCCATTGCGGACTTCGATGGTCGCACCCATCAGGTCGGCAGCGGTAAGGGGTGTGACCACGTTTTGGGGAACAGTCTGAGCCTCCGGAACTCGAGCCGGGGGCTGTGAGAGCGGTGCGGCCGGAGAAATCTCCCGGCAAGCTGCTTGAAGATCCGGTTCATCGCAATCCGGCTTATTCTCTTTAGCCTGAGCTATGGATTTAATGGCTAAAGGAGTTGCGGTGACCGCATTTCGGGATTTAGCCTTGTTTTCCCGCAAGCGCGCCAGTAATTCCTGGTTTTCCAGGAGATCGTGACCCAGCAAAACTTTAATAGCCCTGGCGCCATTGATTGCGGCGGTTTGCTCCAAGCCAGCCATGGGGAGCATGGCAGTTTGTACAGCTTTCGCAACTCTTTGTGCCTCGGGCTGATAATAAATCATGGTCTTTTCGGCGCCGAAGTCCACATGATTACCGATTTGGGCGACAGTGAACCCCTCCAACTCCAGCAGAGAGCGCATTTGACGGGCCAGATTGGGCGCGGGGGTGCCATTGCGCACCTCGATGGCGGTGTTCACCAATTCGGCCGCGGTCAGGGGCGCCGGCCGCAGGTGATGATTGGTCCGGGGAGCCGCAGCGGCATTCGGGGAATCCGGGCGTTCCCGTCCTTCATTTATAGCCTTGATGTTGTGGGAGCTCGGCTTTTCGGGCTCGGTTTTGTTGGCCAACAGGGTTGTCACCTTTGGGGGCGCCGAAGAAGCCGCCTCAAAGTCTAGGTCGCCGGAGACTGCGGGAGGCCGGGGAACGGCTGCAACCGGCGGCGGGGCTGTGGCTGGCGGCAAGCCGGGTTGAGGCTGCCGGGAATAACCGGTGTGGTCAGATATCTTTGGGTCCGGGGGGGTGACCGGGGAGGAGGAGGTTTTTGCGGATGTAGGTTGGGCTTGAGCTTCATCCAGGGGATTGCTCTCGTTGGTTACCGGATTATCAGCCCCAGGTCTGGTGACCAACTGTAACGCCACCTTTTGGGGGGACAGACCTGCTGCGGTTTTATGCTCTTGGGAGGAGGAAGGTTGCGGGGGCGGGACGGCCGCCACCGGAGTCGGGGTTAAAGACTCCTGGGAAGTCGGAGCAGGTTGGGGGGCCAGGGCATAAACGGCGCGGTCAGCCGTGCCCAGAACCGCCATAGCCTGACGAGTCTTGTATTCTGCGGCGGCTTGACCTTCCACGTCCTGCCATAGCCGCCGGGCTTCGTCCTGGCGACCAAGGCGACAATACAGGAGCCCCAGGTTATTGCGAGCCGCCTCATTGCCGGGGTCACGGGCCAGGGTTTGGCGATAGCACGTCTCGGCCTCTTGCCAACGTCCCTCAAGATAATAAGTGAAGCATAAGTTATTGGCCAGGGCGGGATGTGAGCCATGCCTGGCTAACGCCTCCCGGTAAATCTTCCGGGCGGACTCAAATTGTCCCAGTTCTTCATAGCTTTGGGCCAGCGTATTGACAAGCTTGAGATTATCCGGATTTTGTTGGCAGGCTTGTTCCAGTTCTTTGAGGGCTAACTCGGGTCGCCCCATCAATTTATAATAGTGAACATTGCGCAAGACCCTGGAAACTTCCTCGGGAGACTGACGAACATTGGGAAAAAAGGCACCAGGCATCGCATCCGTGCGGCTGGGGCTTGAAACCGAGTTGCAACCAATGACCCCCAAGGCCCAGGTCAACCCCAGGGCAACCACTGCAAGAGCAGCCACCCCATACCCGCAAAGTAGTTCGCGGGAAAAAGGGAAAGGCGATTTCTGCCTTGGGCCCCGCTGGTGTCCCAAAATGCGGTCATGCGTGCCAATCCTTAGCGCGGCGGGTCTTTGCCTTGTTTTTTTAACCATCCTGGTTATCATGATTCCGACCCTCATGCTACCCTCAAGTTCATGTAGAGGGGCATTGCATTAGGTGGTTCATTGAGATTGTCCCGAACTTTGGATTATGCTTTGCAAAGTTCTCTTTTCCACCTTTTCGGCCTCAAAGCTTTTATTATAACGGTCCATCTCGTTGGCGGCGGCCGTAGGGGACAAACCCACTGCAGGGGTCGGGTTCAAGCCGGCCTGGGGATTCAACACCTGCTGGGCGATGTTGCCGTGCACCGAGTTACCGTAATCCAAGTCCAGAGCGCTGGGCGGATAACACCCGGCCAACCACAGCAGGGCCACTCCCAGCGCCAAGCTTATCCTGAGTTTGCGCGGCCTTTTATCCTTCTTACGCATGGTTCTTCCCCCAGGCCCGAGGTTATTAGTCTATTTCCATTAGTAAATTATGTGGTGTTTCATTTTAAGAAACATTCTTAGTTAATGGACTGGTTACCAAACCCCGGAGGCAACGGCGGGGCCGGGGCCGGCTTCGGGGCCGGCTTCTGTCGCCCTTGTTCCAGCCCTAAGAGGTAGATATCAAAGTCACTGGGTTCAATATATTTATCGGTGGGCAGTCGGGCTGTCCCCGTAGTTAAGGGTTTTACCAGGTGAGGGGTGACCAGGGCCACCAGTTCCGTTTCATTTTTCTGGAAGCTGGTGGAGCGGAAGAGGGCCCCCAGCACGGGGATATCTCCCAGCAGGGGGAACTTTAAGATCACGTTCCGGGAGGAATCGGATAAGAGTCCGGCAATAGAGAAGGTCTGACCATCGTGCACTTCCACCTGGGTGTCCATCTCCCGGACGCGCAGGCCCGGCACGATAAAATTTTGTATGACCAGGGGCTGCAAAGAAGTATCTATCTCGCTCACGGTGGGATGGACCTTTACCGCGATCTTGTTGGCATCTAATAGTGTAGGGGTAAAATCCAACTGGACCCCAAACTTTTTGAATTCCACGGTGATGGTAACAGCCCCGCCTGTGCCGCTCTGGGGTACCGGGATGGGAAACTCGCCTCCGGCCAGGAAGGAGGCTTTCTGGCCGCTGGTGGTCACCAGGTTGGGTTCTGCCAACACCCGGCCCAGGTTATTCTGCTTCAGAAGATCAAGGAAGGTGGTCCACAGGATGCCACCTGCTTTCCAGCCGGCCATAGCCATGATATTATTAGACAATAACTGCTGAAAGACTGTGCCCGGGGCGCCAGAATCACCGGTGCCTGCTTGAGGGCCTAAAGCCGGGTTGATGGTGCGGGCCAGGGCGGCGACGGATGCCAGACTATTGAGCTGGTTCACGCCAAAGTTACCGCTGGGGCTGACCGCAGTGAAGTTGATGCCGATGCGCTCGGCCACCAACCGGTTGATTTCTGCCACCCGCACCTCCAGCATCACCTGCTGCACTCCCCCCACGTGCATCAGGTTCACCACCTTGGATTCCTTGCCCTTGCCGCCTTTCCCGCCCTCGTTTTTGGCGCCCTCGCCGACATAGGCCCGGGCCAGAGACAGGGCTGTACTTTGCGCCACCGGCCCGGAGACCTCACCGGACAAGACGATGGAATCTCCCGCGGCTTCCACTCCGATTTTTTCTTTAGGAAGGATCTGGTGGAGCTTCTCCTTTAACAGGGTCAAGTCGGCCTCCACCGACACGGAGGCGGAAGTATAACGGGATTTGCCCCACATGCTGATGTTGGTCACCCCCGGGGCCAGACCGTTGACATAAATCTCCCGTTCCGAAATAAGAATGAGGTCGGCGATATCCGGGTCGGCCACAGAGATGCGGGTGAGGGCAAAGGGAGTGCGCAACACTTTGGATTGCCCCACCTTTAGGCGCACTATTTGGTTGATTTCCTGGTTTTTAACTTGATCCAACGGGGTTGCGGCTGGGACTGGGACCGCTAACAAGAAGCAGAGGATTATCGTCCACCCCAGGCACCTAAATTTGTGGGCAGGACTTTCCATTCTGGCATGCCCTCCTTGGCGCGCTAATCGTGGAAAAATCTTGACGGCCAACATGCCCAAAAACAAATTAATACTTTTGACACCTTAGTATTTGGGCTGTTTTTGTCAACTCTTTTTTATAGAGATATCGGCATAATTAAGAAAAGCTTAAATTTATTTCATAAATTAAATGGCATGTTGGTCGAATTTCCTAAAAGTGCGGTAAAATGCGGGCTTGCAAAGGAGAGGATAGAGAGTAATTTTGATTTTAGAAAGTTGGAGTACTGATGATCAACAAAGAACTTGATAATAGTTTATTAGAACGAATCCTCTTTGGATCGCCATAGTGAAGAAAAAATTCCGAAGATATTGCCATAGTTTTTGCCAATAACAACATGAAAGAACAATGTTAAAAAATATTTTAAAAGATATCCAAAAATATTTAATTAATTAGGGTTGACGTAAGGACACTCCTAAGTCAAGCTGTCATCCAGGGAAGGGATTTCATTGTACCGTTGGGTATGCATTTTTAAAACCAGTGTTTCAAAATCTTTACCTTCAGAGGCTCTTCCCAAAGACGCTTTTGCCTGCCTGAGCGAGGCGGAGGATTGGGTATTCTCCCAATAATGCGATTTTCCGGGTGCTGGGTTTCCCTCCGTATTACAAGGGCAGAAAACTTTTCCAAAGGCTCTCAGGGTTCATGGCTATCTTGCTCATAAATATTTTCACAGTTGAAACCAATTTTTTTTAGCCACTGCCAAAAAAAGTTTCTTGTAGGAACGCAATTATGCGTGTGCGCCCCCAATCGGGCAGACATATAGGTCAGCCACTGCAAATAAAATTGTCCGGTGGAAAAAACTTTTGGCAGGCACTTCAATTGATAAATAGCGGGTAGAAGTCGACTATCAGGGTGGTCCCACCAAGACAAGGTCCAAAAATTGCAAAGACCCCCATATAGCAGACGGAAGCCGGGGGTAATACTCCTAACTCCTCCCCTGGATTTTCCCAGGTCGGCAATCTCAAGCCTGCCTATAACTCGTTTCAAGGACTGGACGGGGGGCAAGGGCTGCATTACATTCTAAAATAAAATTCAATCAACTCGGATTAATAATGGGACGCGGCCTCCAGATCGCACTGATGCTGATACTTATGGGATTGGGCGTGCTATTAATGTTTGGTCCCCTCGGAGGACCTACTTCTGGAGTAATCGGCCACCGGATCGATTTGGTCAAGCCGACCTGCGCGCCCCCGAGGGCAGACAGGGGGGTTGATAATGCCAGCCCATCACCTTCACGGGAACCGGGGATTTCGCAAAAAGAGGTGAGCAGGTCCAGGGAGACAGGGTCGGAAACGGTAAAGAAGGGTGGCCCCCCCTCTTTTCGGGCGCCGCTCCAGATTGCTAGCCTGATGAAACGAAAAAACCTGGAAGAGGTGATCGGGAAATACGCGCAAAAGTACGGCGTGGACGAGGATCTGGTCTGGGCGGTTATTCGCCAGGAATCAGGATTTAACCCTGGGGCTGTCTCCCCAAAAGGGGCCATGGGGCTTATGCAGTTGATGCCGGGGACCGCCGCCCAATTGGGGGTCTCAGACCCCTTCGATGTAGAGCAAAACATTGCCGGAGGCGTTAAGTATTTGGAACAGTGCCTCAGACAATTTAACCAGGATGTGCCCCTGGCCCTGGCCGCCTATAATGCCGGGCCTGCCAATGTAGTAAAATACCAGGGGTGCCCCCCCTTTTCCGAGACCCGGAATTATGTTGCGAGCATCCTTCAGGCCTACGCCGGGGAGCCGATTCGGGCAGACTTGCAACTCGTTCGGGTAAGTTATGTAATAGGCGAAGACCCCCCCGCCTCTGTTTATCCCAGGGGATTACCCTGGAGAATTCCCTTGCCCATGTGGAAAATTGTGACACCCCAATGCAAGCTTGGGTCTCCCCAATGGAAAGTGGCCCTGCGTCCTTTTTAACCTGGAGACGCGGGCTCACGCGATGCACAATATCCTCACAACTAATTGTAGTTAGAGGAAAAAAACTTTAAAGGTCTTATAAATTATGATGAACAAACAGTTTTCACCTTGGAATACAGTGGCTTGTCTGGCGGTCCTCCTGTTGGTCCTGTCCCTCTGTGCCTGCAGCAGTATGGAGGAGAAACGCGATAAATTCTTAGCCTCTGGGAAAGGATTATATAACAAGGGAGACTACATCAGGGCAAACTTGGAGTTTCAGAACGCCGTCCAGATTGACCCGAAGTTCGCCGAGGGCTACTTGTGGATAGGCAAAACGGCCCTCAGGCTAAATGACCCCCGGGGAACTTTTGGGGCCTTAAGCCAAGCAGTGGAACTGGACCCCGGGCTCACGGAGGCCCAAATCATTTTGGGGGAAATTTTCCTGATGGCCAAGCAACTGGACAAGGCCCAGGAAAAGGCGGAGATCGCCTTGCAGCAGGAACCCCAAAATGCCGAGGCCTTGCTCCTCTCTGCGTCTTTAGCCATGGCCAAGGCACAGCCCACGAAAGCTAAGGAGATCCTGGCGGTAGTACGCCGGTTGGATCCCGGCAAAGCCCCGGCCTACCTGATGGCCACAACCATTCTCCTTCAGGAAAAGAAGCCGGCGGAAGCTGCGACTCTCTTAGAAGAAGGCATTAAAGCTAACCCCAAAGCCCTTCCCCTCTATATCGCCAGAGCTAATCTGGCTGACCAGCAAAAAGACTTCGGGACCGGGGAATCGTTTCTGCTGAAAGCCGTCGCTGAGGAACCCAAGAACATCCAACTTTATAATCAATTAGTGCGGCATTACATGGCAGCAGGTCAAAAGGACAAAGCCGAGGATGCTCTCCGGAAGAGCATCGCATTGGAACCTGCAAGTGAACAGCCGGTCATAATGCTATCCCGCTTCCTGGTTTCTCAAGGGCGACGTCAGGAGGGAGAAAAAGCGCTTAAAGATTTCATCCAGGAGCATCCGGATAATTATCCGGCCCGCTTCGGCTTGGCCGAATTATATCTTACTATGCGGAGACCAGTGGAAGGCGAACGCGTCTTGCAGGAAATCATCAAAAAGGACCCTGCCGGACCTAAAGGGGTACAAGCCAAAGATGAACTGGCCCGGCTTAAGCTGGCCCAAGGTCAGGTAGATGAAGCCGAAAAGCTGGCCAATGAAGTATTGAAGGATCATCCCAAGGATGTGCTGGCCACAGAAATCCGTGGAATCATTGCTCTGAATAAAAAAGACGGCTTGACCGCGGTAAACAGTTTCCGCCTTCTGGCCCAGGACCGGCCACAGGACCACCGGGCCTGGCTGCTTCTGGCCCGGGCCCATCTGGTGAATAAAGAAAATGAACAGGCTAAAGAAAATGCCAAGAAAGCTTTGCAGATCAAACCGGATTTTTTAGAAGCCAGGAAATTTCTTTATGGCATGTATCTCCAGGACAAGGATTATGATGGGGCCATAAATACCATCCAAGGCTTTCTGCGATTTAATGAAAAAGATATTGCCAATCTTATAGCCCTGGGTGAGGTCTATACCCTCAAAGGTGATTATGCCCAGGCTGGGGCCACATTTCAAAAAATCATCAACCTGGAGCCCAAGAACCCCCACGGCTATTATCAACGGGCACTTCTGGATGCCAGAACCAAGAAGATCCCTGAAGCTCAAAAGTATGCGGAAAAAGCCTTGCAAGTGGCTCCAAATTTTTTGCCGGCGCTGCAGCTTCTGGTAAACACCTATTTTGATGAAAAACAACCGGGTAAGGCCCTGGCCGCGGTACGTCAAGCTATGGCTCGGAGTCCGAAAAATCCGAATCTGCACCAGATGTTGGGGGAATTACTGCTTGTTCAAAAGCAGCCTCAGGCTGCCATCGCACCTCTGGAAGAAGCCCTGGTCCTGAATCCACGGCAAGTGGCTTCCCTGAAGTTACTCGCCTTGGCATACAATCAGATGCCGGATCGGGAAAAGGCCTTGCAACAACTGGAAGCCAAGGTGGCCGATCCCACCGCCTCTCCAAACTTGGCCTTGGTGCTGGCAACGGTTTATGAACAGAACCAGAAGTATGACAAAGCTATCAATCTATATAACAGCCTGTTGGCCCGAAACTTGTTTACTCCCCTGGCCCGCAACAACCAGGCTTATTTAATCGCCGAGCACGACCCCACGCCGGAAAATCTCGCCCGGGCCCAAAAACTGATGTCTCAAGCCCTGGAGGACTACCCCGAAGACCCCAATTTCCTGGACACCATGGGCTGGGTTCTATGTAAACAGGGGAATTATGTCGAGGGCAAGACCCACCTTGAGAAGGCCTTGGAACATGCCCAAACCCAACCCACCATCCTCTACCATCTGGGCTGGTGCGAAGTTAAATTGGGTGAGGTGGCGGCAGCCCGGGAAAATCTGCAAAAGGCTCTGGACAGTAAAAGCCGGTTTATGCAGCGGGAGGAGGCCCAAAAGCTGCTGAACAGCCTTTCCCAGGGGGAGAAATAGCCAATAAAATGGCCAAAGCTAAGGTTCCTTAAACGGCATCAATAAGCTATTATAAAAAATGCTGTATTGGTGAGGGTAATATAATGCAAGCCTCAACCATTCCCATCTATGGCGTCATCCTGGCCGGGGGATGGGGGACCCGGTTTTGGCCGTTGAGCCGCTCCCTGTATCCCAAGCAGGTCCTGCGTCTGCTGGGCTCCGAATCCATGCTGCAAGCCACGGTGGAACGCCTGCTGCCCCGGATTCCACCGGAGCGCCTGGCGGTGGTGACCAACGCCGACCAGGCTGGGCTCATTCACCAGGAACTGCACCGCCAGGGCTGGGATCAGGTCCGCATTTGGGTTGAACCCCAGGGCCGCAACACCGCCGCCGCGGTGGGGCTGGCCGCGGTCACCCTGGCGGAGGAAGACGCAGACGGCGTCATGGCGGTGTTCCCGGCCGATCATTACATCCGGGACCGGGCCAGCCTGCTTAAGGGGCTCGATCTGGGAGCCAAATGGGCTCAGGCCGGCCACCTGGTGACCTTCGGCATCCCCCCTACCCGTCCGGAGACGGGCTACGGCTACATCAAACAAGGGGCGCCCCTGGACGAACAGGGGCGGGCTTACCGCGTCGCCCGGTTTATCGAAAAGCCTCCCCTGGCCCGGGCCCGGCAGTTTCTGGCCGAGGGGGGCTATTATTGGAACAGCGGCATCTTCCTGTTTCGCCCGGATGTGGTTTTGGACGCCTTCTCCCGCTATTTGCCGGACCTCTACCGGGAACTGGACCGACTGCGAAATCCAGATAACCGGCCGTCCCTGGAAGAGGTTTACCAGGGCCTCCCCAGCGTCTCCCTGGATCACGGCATCATGGAGAAGGCCGAGAACGTGGTGGTGGTCCCGGTGGAGATGGGCTGGAACGACGTCGGGACCTGGGAAGCTTTGCACGAACTGTTTCCCCGGGATGAGCGAGGCAACGTCAAGGAAGGCCGGATACTGGACCAGGAAAGCCAACAGTGCATTTTTTGGGCGCAAAACCGCCTGGTGGCCACCATCGGCTTAGCGAACACCATCGTGGTGGACACCCCGGATGCCACCCTGGTCTGCCACCGGGACCGGGCCCAGGAGGTCAAAGACCTGGTGACGGAGTTGCACCGGCAGCAACTGGTGGAGTCAGTGCACCACACCACGGTGGAACGCCCCTGGGGCCGCTATACCGTCATGGACGAGGGGCCGGGTTTTAAGGTCAAACGCATTGTAGTGGATTCCGGGAAAAAACTCAGCCTCCAGGTGCATCAGCGCCGGGCGGAACACTGGGTGGTGGTCTCGGGCACGGCCCAGGTCACGATTGGGCAGGAACTCCGGCTGGTGTCAAGCAACCAGAGCGTTTACATCCCCTTAAAAACCCCGCATCGTCTGGAAAACCCCACCATCGAGCCCCTCCAGATTATCGAAGTGCAGACGGGAGATTACCTGGAAGAAGATGATATCGTGCGCCTGGATGATGATTACTGGCGGCCTGACAAAACCTGAAAAGGAGCATGGTTCCGAATATGAGATTAAGTAAAACAGGTGGTCATGATGGGAGAAGGTAAAAAGGCCCTGGTGACAGGGATAACCGGACAGGACGGCAGCTATCTGGCGGAGTTGCTCCTGAGTAAAGGCTACGAAGTGCACGGCCTGGTGCGGCGGTCCAGCACTTTCAATACCCGGCGCATCGACCATCTCTATGTGGACCCCCATGAAGCGGGGGCCCGGTTTTTTCTGCACTATGGGGACTTGAGCGACTCCGGCCAGCTCAGCCATCTCATCTACAATCTCCAGCCGGACGAAATCTACCATCTGGCCGCCCAGAGCCACGTCCGGGTGAGTTTCGACATGCCCGAATACACGGGGGACGTCACCGGCCTGGGAGTGACCCGGCTCCTGGAGGCCATTCGCCGCAGTGGCATCAAGACCCGGTTTTACCAGGCCTCCTCCAGCGAACTGTTCGGCGACTCCCCGCCCCCCCAGAATGAAGAGACCCCCTTGCGCCCCCGGAGCCCCTATGCCGCGGCCAAGCTCTACGGCTACTGGATGGTGCGCAACTACCGGGAGGCTTACGGCCTCTTTGCGGTGAACGGCATCCTGTTCAACCATGAATCTCCCCGCCGGGGCGAGACCTTTGTGACCCGGAAGATCACCCGGGCGGTGGCCCGGATTAAGCTGGGCTTGCAGGAGAAACTCTACCTGGGCAACCTGGAGGCCAAGCGGGACTGGGGCTACGCCCCGGATTTCGTGGAAGCCATGTGGCTTATGTTGCAGCAGGACAACCCGGAAGACTTCGTCATTGCCACCGGAAAGGCCCATTCGGTCCGGGAGTTCCTGGAAGAAGCCTTTGCCTATCTCGATCTGGACTGGCGGAAATACGTGGAAATCGACCCCCGGTACTTCCGGCCCACGGAAGTGGACTTCCTGTTGGGAGATGCGGGCAAGGCCCGGCGTTTGCTGGGTTGGCAGCCCCGGGTCAGTTTCCAGGAACTGGTGCGCATCATGGTGGATGCCGATCTCCAGGCCCTTATGGACCTGCGCCAGTGCCAGGACGTGATCCAGCGTTTGCGGCAGGAAAATCACCTCAAAACTTTGCGCGGCGGCAAATCTGGATAATGGAGTCTGACGCCAAAATTTATGTGGCCGGGCACCAGGGCCTGGTGGGCGGGGCCATCTGGCGGCGCCTACAAGGCGGCGGGTATGGTAATTTGGTGGGCCGCAGCCTGCAGGAACTGGACCTGCGGAACCAGAACGCGGTGGCCGGCTTTTTTGAGCGGGAACGCCCGGAGTACGTCTTCATGGCGGCTGCCCGGGTGGGGGGGATCAGGGCCAACTCCACCTTTCCGGCGGAGTTTATTTATGACAACCTGATGATTGAGGTCAACGTCGTGCACCAGGCCTACCGGCACGGCGTCAAAAAGCTTCTGTTCCTGGGAAGTTCCTGCATCTACCCCAAATTTTGCCCCCAGCCCATGAAGGAAGACTATCTCCTGGACGGCAAGCTGGAACCCACCAATGAACCCTACGCGGTGGCGAAAATCGCCGGCATCAAGCTCTGCCAGTCCTATAACCGGCAGTACGGCACCTGCTTTATTTCCGTGATGCCCACCAATCTTTACGGTCCTGGGGACAATTTTGACCTCCTGGATTCCCACGTTATTCCGGCTTTGATCCGGAAATTCCACCGGGCCAAAGTCAGCGGCGACCCGGAGGTGCCAGTCTGGGGCAGCGGCACCCCTCGCCGGGAGTTCCTCTACGTGGACGACCTGGCCGACGCCTGTCTCTTCCTGATGCAAAATTATCAGGAGGGGGAAATTATCAACGTCGGGGTGGGCCAGGATTTGCAAATTATGGAACTGGCCCGGTTGGTGGGTGAGGTCGTGGGTTACCAGGGGCGCATTGTCCTGGACCCCGCCTACCCCGACGGCACGCCCCGGAAACTCCTGGACGTCAGCAAACTCACCGCCCTGGGCTGGCAGGCCCGCACTTCCCTGAAAGAGGGGCTGAAACAGACCTATGACTGGTTTTGCCAAAGCCCCTGGGCACGGAAGGATTAAACCAAGCTATCCCCCGGTTCTTTTTTTGCCATCCAAAAATAACTTGCTCTAATATAAGGCAACATTACATAATAATCAGAATGAATCTCGGCTTTAGCGAGCAGGGTGTTTTTCTGATTAAAAATGCGGCAACCGCCCTGGCGATTTTTTAGGTAGAGGTTGACTATGCCGGGGCCCCGGGTCGCTTACATCCTCCTTTGGTTTCCAGAACCCAGCCAGACCTTCATCCTTAATGAAGTCAACACCTTATATAGGTTAGGCCTTGACCTGAGGGTTTATTCCCTTTACGGTCCCCGCCCCCGAGAGCGGGTGGCGGGTATGGCTGCGGTGGCCGCGCCGGTGCGGCGACTGGGTTTGGCCGCTGCCGGAGCGCTGCTGCAAGAGTTGGCCCGGTTGCGGATGCGCTGGGGCGCTGACGCGGCGCGGTTTCTGGCCGGGGTGGGGGCCCGGCGGTGGCGCTCCTTGGAGACTGCCGGGGAGGCCCTGTGGGCCGTTATGGCCGGGGTGCACCTGGCCCGCCTCTTCGTAACCGAGGGCATCACCCATATCCATGCTCCCTGGGCGGATGGCCCGGCTACAGCGGCCTGGGTGGCTTCCCGGCTTACAGGCATCCCCTTCAGCTTCAGTGCCCGGGCCGGGGATATCTACCCTGCCGATGGGGCCTTGGAGGAGAAGATCAAGGCCGCGGCCTTTGTCAGGATCAACAACCGGGCCAATTTCAGCTACCTGGCCGGCATGGCGCCGGACGCCGGCGCCAAGATTCACCTGATTTATAACGGCCTCAGCATCAAGGACTGCCCGCTAGCGCCGGCCCCCATGACGCCGCCTCTCCAGATCATGGCTCTGGGCCGTTTCGTCAGGACCAAGGGCTTCGACGTGTTGCTGCGGGCCGCCAAAATTCTGAGGTCCGCAGGAGTGGACCTTCACCTGACCCTGGCCGGCTCGGGTCCCAGAAGCCTCCAGTGGAAATCCCTGGCATTCAGTTTGGGCCTGGGGTCCAGGGTCTCGTTTCCGGGATTTATTCCCTATAACCAGGTGTCCCGCCTGCTGGCCGGGGCCGATGTCTTCGTGATGCCCTGCGTGGTCCACTCTTCCAGTGACCGGGACGGCATCCCCAACGTAATCATGGAAGCCTTGCTGCACCGTTTGCCGGTGGTGGCTTCGGATGTGGCCGGCATCAATGAAGTGATTCGGGATGGGGATACCGGGTTGCTGGTGCCCCAGCAGGACCCAGAGGCCTTGGCACGGGCTATCAGTACCCTGGCGGACAACCGGGAGGCAGCACTGACCATGGCCCAGCGGGGACGGGATTTGGTGCTCAGGCAATTTGATTCGGAGGCCAACCACCGCAAACTGCTCAAGTTGTTTGCAGCCCCTGAGGTTAATCAGGCTGGGAAACTTGCGGCACTCGGGAAAGTCTAGATGTGCGGCATCGCGGGATTCATCAACGCTCCGGCTTCACCGGAACAACAGCGGCAATGGATTGACTCCATGGCCGCCGCTCTGGCTCACCGCGGCCCGGACAATCACGGCACTTGGGTAGAAGGCGACGTGGCCCTGGGCCACCGGCGCCTGAGCATCATCGATCTGCAAGGCGGCCACCAACCCCTCCTGGATTGGGACGGACGTGCCGTCATCGTATTCAACGGCGAGATTTATAATTTCCAGGAGATTCGAGCCGGACTGGAGCGCCGGGGATACCGCTTTAGGACGAACTCCGACACCGAAGTCCTTCTCAATGCTTACCTGGAGGCAGGACCGGATTGTCTCAATTCCTTGGAAGGGATGTTTGCCTTTGCCATCTGGGACAAAGAGAAGCGCGTCCTGTTTGCGGCCCGGGACCGCATGGGCAAGAAGCCCTTTTACTACACCCGGCAAAATGGGGTTTTCGCCTTTGCTTCGGAACTGACGGCCTTTTCCCGCCTGCCCCTGCTGAGGCTGGAAGTGGAGCGGGAAAGCCTGGCCCGGTTTCTGGCCCATGAATATATCCCTACTCCCGGCAGCATTTACCGGGAAGTCTTTAAGCTGCGGCCGGGGCACTACCTGACTTTGGCCTCCGGGCAGGTAGCCACCAGGCGTTACTGGGACATCCCCTTGCCAGAGGCCCGGAACCGGCTTTCGGAAGAAGATTGCTGCCGGCAGTTGCGGGGCCTGGCGTCCAGGGCGGTTAAGCGCCGCTTGATCAGTGACGTGCCGTTGGGGGTTTTGCTCAGCGGCGGCATCGACTCCTCGGCCGTGGTGGGTCTGATGGCCGAGGTGGTGCCGGCAAAAGAAATCAAGACCTTTACCATCGGCTTTCATGAAAAGAGCTATGACGAATCTCCTTATGCCCGCCTGGTGGCCCAGAGGTTCGGGACCGACCATCACGAAGAGATCCTGAGCGCCACCCAAGCCGGGGAACTCCTACCGGATATTATCAGCCGCCTGGACGAACCTCTGGCCGATCCTTCCGTGGTGCCCACCTATCTGTTGTCTCAAGTTACCCGGCGCCGGGTGACCGTAGCCTTGGGGGGCGACGGCGGGGACGAACTTTTCGGGGGTTATGAGCATTTCCTGGGGTTTTTACTGGCGGATCATTATTTACGGATTCCGGCCTGTTTAAGGCAACGGGTGCTTGAGCCACTGGGGAGCCTGCTGCCCACCTCTACCGGCTACGTCAGCCCCAGGCATGTGGTGGAAAGGTTTATCGCGGGAACCCGGGTGGCCCCTTGGCTGCGCACCCAGATCTGGCTGGGGGCCTTCACCCGGGACATGCAAGAGGCCCTCTGGCGGGTCCCGGCGCCTGAGATGTTGAGCCTGGAAAACCTGTATGCGGAAACCAGGGCCCTTTACGAGGGGTATCCTGCCGCTGAGCCTTTCAGCCGGGTCTTTTATCTATTCGCCCGCCAGTTTCTCTTGGATTACATCCTGGTCAAGGTGGACCGCTGTTCCATGATGCACGCCCTGGAAGTCCGGGCTCCCTTTTTGGATACCGCTGTGGTGGAATTTGTGTATCAATTGCCCCACTGGATGAAAGTGAGATACGGCAAGAGGAAGTATCTGCTGAAAAAAGCCCTTAAGGACCTGTTTCCTCGGGAAATTTTACACCGGCAAAAAAGGGGCTTCCTGATTCCCACGTCCTTGTGGCTCAAGGATCTGCTCCGGCCGCTGGTGAACGACTTCTTGGGGGAGCGCCGGCTGAGACAACAGGGGCTGTTCAAACCAGAGGTTGTACGGGGCCTGTTGAAAGAGCATGACACCGGGATTGCGGATCACCGGCGGGAGCTTTGGACTCTGCTGGTGCTGCAGTTATGGTTGCATCACCACGGCGCCACAGTCGTCTGATAACCTCAAATTTTTATTGACATGCCAAAAGTTTATTCCTCTGATCCATGCTGCTCACCAGGGGAGGCCAGGGGAATGGAAAAAGCTATAACTTTCTGAAACTTACATAATCTGCCCGCTTATTGCTGGACATTACTCCTTCAGAAAAATTGAGCTGTCAAGGCCCCCGGCAAGGCAATTTGTTGGTAAAGAATCCTGGTGATTGTCATGTTATTGAAGAGAAAAGATTTTATTTCTGTTAATCTCGTTTGTTTTAAATTATAATTCAAAAATCATCCAGAGACGCCGATGAGCCAGTTTCCAAAGGAGCCCGGTTATGAAAAGGTCTGTATTCCTATGGGCGTTATTGGCGGCATTGCTCATGTTGACATGTGCCCAGGCCCAGGCGGAGGTGGTGGGACGGGTGACCGAAGTGGAAGGTCGGGTGGACATCCTGAAAGGCGGCAATCTCCCGGCCACGCCGGTCAAAGTAAATGATACCGTGGCGCCTAAGGATGTAATCCGCACCAAATCTCTTTCCAAAGCCCAAATCACCTTCATCGACAACAGCGTCCTCACCATCTCTCCGGAAAGCCGCATCGCCATCGAGGAATACATGCTTGACACGGCTGCCGGGAAACGCCGGGCAGTTTTGGAAGTCTTTCAGGGGCTGGCTCTGGCCGTGGTCAATAAAATCTTCAAGGCCGAGGAACCGGATTTCGTCATCAAGACCCAGACCGCCATCATGGGAGTGCGGGGCACCGAGATCGGCATTCGCATCCACCCCAATAGTTCGACGGTTATGAATTTTAAAGGCCTCACCCAGGTGGGCAATATCTTTCCGGAGGTGGGCCAGATGTTCCTGAAGGCCTTCAAAGTCGCGTACACCTTCGGGCCGCCGGGTGCCCCCAATACGGTGTTATTGAAGGATATGCAAGCCACGACGGTGGCCCGGAACCTGCCCCCCACCTTGCCCTATCAACTCACGACCCAAGACCGCCAGATGTTCATGCACCAACTTACTACCATTACCCCCCAAATGAGCCAGCGGGGGGACAGCTCCCAAGCCCAGGGCCCCCTTACACCCTCAGGCCCGACGGGTTCTTCTATAACCACCCCGGGGGGAACCCCCTCGGAACCGGGCACCACCACCCCGACCAGCACCTCGGTAAGTTCCACCACCCCCGTTTCGCCCGTTACCTCCAACGCCCCGGGGCCACAAACCACCTTGGCGGTCTTGAATACCGTTACAGTGCCCCCGGTGGTAACGCCGCAGCCAACACCCACCCCCCCGACACAGACATTTACTTTTTTGCAAAACTATTCAGGGACCTATACCAAGCCTTCGGAGTCCCCTTTTACGACAGCCACTTATATGAACACCACCCCCGGAAGCGGGACCCGGACCGGCGTTTATCCCTCGGCTTTTACGGCTAATTTTTCCATCGTAGCCACCGCGTCCACCGGTTTATTTTCGCCTTCCAGTACCGGCACCATTTCAGCCACCAGCACGGCCAATGTCAGCGGACCGGTGGGAGGCGTCCTGACAGGTACCATGCAGATGAACGCGACCACCAATGCCGGCACCACATTCACTCTTTCAGGCCCTGTAACCTTGAACCCCAATGGCAATCTGACCTATCAAACCACTGGCACCTTTTCTTCCGGCAACATCAGCGGGACGACTAACGGCACGTGGACCCAAACCAACAGCTCGCCCACTCTTTAGATTATCTGGTTGACCTATTTTCAGCGCGTCCTTCCCCCCGGGAGGGCGCGCCTTTTTAAATCATTGAAGGCGGACTTCGGTCGGCTCCTCTTCCCTTCCTGCCACATCAGATGTCATTAGTTGCAACCATGCCAGGTCTTTGCTAATATGCCGCGGGGGAAGCCCAGCACGCTTCGCAGAGGCGCACCCGCGGGTGCCCCCTCTGCGGGTGGACGCCAAAATCCTCCCCACAAAAATCCCTGATAATCAAATTTCTTTAACCGAATATTTTAAAAGAGGTGGTAGAGCCGTGATGCATCGCCTGACCGCGTTGTGGAAGTCGCCCCTGGCCCGTTTAATCACCGCGATCACCCTGGGGGTGGCCTGCCTGCTCATCTGGCGCCCCGCCTTCACTGAACTGATCGAACTCAAGCTCTACGACCTGAAATTTCAGTTTCGGGGCGCCCGCTCGCCCAGTAATGATGTGGTGATCGTGGCCATCGACGATGACAGTTTGAAGGCCGTGGGCCGCTGGCCCTGGTCCCGGGAGAACATGGCCCGGCTCCTCTCCAGTCTGAAAAAGGCCGGCCCCCGGGTCATCGCGGTGGACATCATCTTTGCCGAAAAGGAAGAGACGGTGGTCTACCAGGCCATCAAGAAACTCTACGTGGAGATCGCCCGGCGGGGTGCCTCACGTGAAGTCCTTGGCCTTTTGGAAGCCGAGAAGAACCGGGCCGATGTTGACCGCCTGCTGGCCCAAGTCCTGTCCCAAGGCCCCCCTACCATCTTGGGTTTTTTTTTCAAAAGTGTCGGCGGCAAGCTGGGCGGAGTGACGCCGGATCAGCTCATGAACAGCCCTTTCCTCCAGGTTTCCACTTATAACGTGGTGCGCCTTCTGGATACCCAACCTTCCCAGGTCCCCCTGGTGAGCGCGGGGGGGATTGAGCGCAATCTTGCCGAGATCACTCTGGCTGCGGCCGGCAGCGGCTATTTCAACATGATTCCCGACCCGGATGGCTGCGTGCGCTGGTTCCCCATGAGTATCATGTATAGCGGCTCATTCTTTGCTCCCATGTCCCTGGTAGCCCTGTCCCACTACCAAGACCGGTCTCCCATGGCCATTACCCTGTCACAGTGGGGGGTGGAAGGCATTCGCCTGGGGCGCCAGCAGGTGCCGGTGGACCGCTACGGTCGCCTGCTCATTAACTTTCTGGGCCCTGCCGCCCTTATCCCCACCTATTCCGCCGCGGCCGTGTTGGACGGCAGCTTGCCGGCCGGGGCCTTGAAGGACAAGATCGTTGTCGTGGGGGCCACCGCCGTGGGTATCTACGATCTCCGGGTCACGCCTTTTTCCGGAACCTTTCCCGGGGTGGAGATTCAGGCCACCGTTATTGACAATCTGCTGCGCGGCGATTTCATCCGTACCCCTACCTTTGCTCTAATCATCATGTTGCTGATCCTGGTTTTTCTGGCCATCCTGCTGGGGCTGGTGCTGCCCCGGCTTTCCGCCGGCTTATCCTTCCTCTTTTGCCTCATAGTCATTGGTTGCTATGTGAGCATCAACTATTACCTTTTCAGCCGCCAGGGTCTCCAACTGGATCTCTTCTACCCCCAGGCCCTCATCGTCCTGGTCTACCTGGGTGTCACCTCCCAGCGGTTCCTGGCGGAGGAAAAAGAGCGGAAGCGCATTCGCAAAGCCTTTGAATCATACGTAGCTCCCACCGTGGTCCAGGAGATGCTGAAACACCCCGAGCAACTGCGACTGGGAGGGGAGCGCCGCGAGATCACCATGCTGTTCAGCGACATCCGGGGTTTTACCACCATGTCGGAGAAACTGGACCCCGAAGCCCTGGTGAGCCTCCTCCACGACTTCCTCAATCCCATGAGCAACATCATCATCAACCAGGGGGGCACCATTGACAAGTACATGGGGGACGCCATTATGGCCCTCTTCGGAGCCCCTCTTGTGCAACCCGATCACCCCGTCCTGGCCTGCCGGGCCGCCCTGGGGATGGCGGCCAGCCTGGAGGCCTTGAACCAGGAATGGAGCGCCCAGGGGCGCCCCCCTCTTAGGATCGGGGTGGGGGTGAACACCGGTCCGGTTGCCGTGGGCAACATGGGTTCCGACCGTCTTTTTGACTATACCGCCATCGGCGACAACGTGAATTTGGCCTCCCGTCTGGAGGGGCTGAACAAATACTACGGCACCAACATCCTCATCAGTGAAACCACCGCCGAGGCCCTGGAAAATGGCTTTATCCTTCGAGACGTTGACTTAGTAAGGGTTAAGGGTAAGGCTCATTCTGCCCGCATCTTTGAATTGCTGGGTGAAGGGAAGCCCAGCCCGGAGTTGGCCCGTTACCTGGAACTCTACCACCAGGCCCTGGCGCTCTACCGGGAAGGCCGTTTTGCCGAGAGTCTGGCTGCCTTTGGGCAGGCCCTGGAGGTGCGCCCCGGCGACGCCGCTTGCCAACGCTACGCCACCCTGGCCCAGAAACATCTGGAAACTCCGCCGGGTCCCGGCTGGGAAGCCGTAACGGTAATGGATGGGAAGTAGCGGGCAGAGGCTTTATGAAGTTGGCTTATAAATGGAGGTGTTCCGGTGAGGCTTTACCAATGCAGGACAGCCGCCCCAGGCTGTCCCCGGACAGGCGAGGGCGCCTGTCCTACATATTCTCCGTCATTTGGGAAACCAAATGATACCCAAGCGGAAGGCAATTTTTCACTCCCATCCGCAACCCTCCCCCACAAGGGGAAGGGTTTTTGACTTTTATGAAGCTATCAAGAATTACTGCTAGTAACGATAGGCGAACTGGCAGCCGACGATGTGCCGGCTGTAATTATACAAGTTGATATTGGAGTTATCCCGGATGTAGTACCAATGGATACCGAATTCCAGGCCCTTGAGGAATTCATAAGAGGAATTCATGCCCAGGATCAGGATCTTATCCATCCGCTTCCATTGGGGCAACAGGGGCGCCCCTGCGACATTGCCCACGGTTTCACCGTTGTAGAATACATGATCAAAGGGCTGGTAAATGATATCCAGGAAGAGATTGTATTTCCATTTATCGGTGATGGGCCACAGGGCTGCCAGCAGGAAACGGTAAGCGGAGCTGTCCCAGTTGCTGCCAGTGGTGGCATTGTGCTCATAACTGATCCGGGCCTGGAAGAACCCTTTTTGCTTCTTGAAAAAATAGTACAGGCCCAGGCTGCCACCATAGGCTTTGCCGCTCCGGTTATCCTGATCGAAAAACACCGGTGAGGTATAGTATTGGCGGTTATACCTGGCCCCCACTTCCCCACCGATATTTTCAGTAAACAGGTGGAGATAGGTGGGGGTGAAGAGGAAACCGGTGTAATATTTCTCGGACGACAGATCCATATAGGTATAACTGGCAGGAAACCAGAAGCGGCCGTTTTTAAAGCCGTAGGTGGGAGTGAGCCCCAGGAAGTGGCTCATGATGTCGAAGCCCTGCACCGTGGGATGAAAGTTCTGGAAGTAGGAGTATTGCCCCAAAAGGCTGAAAGGGCCGGCGGGAAACAAGGTGTATTCCATCAGGGCAGTCTGGGTGAACACCGAGCCGCCTTTGCCGGAGATAGTGGTGACCTCGCCGGCTGAGGAAGGCGCCACCGAGATGTTGGAGTCGTAATCATAGCCCGCGGACACGGTGATGTGGAAGGGACGCAGGGTCTCCGCCCGCTCCGCCAGGACCCCCATATAACGCTTGGCAAAATCCGCGGTCTGGCTCTGGGGGTTTAGAGCGATGCTCTCCTCCATGGACTTTTGGGCTTCTTTGACCCGGTTGAGGGCGGCCAGGGCCAGACTGGCCTGGAAGGTGGCTTCCTGGGCCATCTTGGGGTCGGCTTTAGCCTTGTTAAAATAATCCAGGGCTTCGCTATATTTGCCCTCCTTGGTGGCGGTAATGCCCAGCAAGAAGGCCGTCTGGCCTGCCTCAAAGCCGGAAGCCTCCAGACTCTGCAACAGAGGGACGGCTTCTTTGGGTTTATCCAGGGCTATGAGGGTGTCGGCCAGCATCAATTGCGCCGGATGAAAACCCGGCTTCAGGCGCAGGGCTTCCTCTAAATGCTTCCTGGCCTGAGGGTAATTAAGCATGAGCCGGTAAACCTGGCCTAAAAGAAAGGCTTTTTCCGGGGTTTTGGTGCCTTTTTCCCAGGCTTCGGTCAGTTCCGCCAACGCCTCGTCATAATTTTCCAGTTGTATGTTTTGGATGGCTCGCTGCACCAGCACATCGTCATAAGGCGTCACCGCCAAACTTGGCAGCGCCGCCGCCAGAATTAATGCGATAACCCCCCCCAGGACCAAAGCTTTGCGATGATCCATCTTCCCCCACTCCCGCTGGCAATATGATGGTATGGTCCTTTCAGCGCAATTCAGAGCCACCATAGCATAATAGTATAGAAAGTAAAGAAATTTTATGTTAATCTAATAATAGTTTTAGTTAGTTAGTCAAAAGCCGACCAGCTAAAGGTCCCTCGGTGAATGGAAACTGTCATTTTGGGGCCCCTGGCTGCAATGAACTATGGTTTTTTCGGGAGCCTAGGAGGGAGAAAATGGCAGCGGAAGCGCCGGAAAAATCCTGGGGCAAAGCCAAATTTTCTCAGGAGCAAGCAGCCTTGCAGGATAAACTCATGGAGTTGGCAAACCTGGCCGTCGCCGCCATGGAAAAAAGCGTCCGGGCCGTGTTATGGCGTGACATGGAGCTGGCCCGCCAGGTAATCTCCGGGGACACCCAGATAAATACCCTGGAAGAAATCATTGACCGGGAATGCATCCGCCTCATTGCCTTGTTCCAGCCAGTGGCCGGGGATCTGCGCCGGCTTATGGCCGTGGACCATATCATCACCGAATTGGAACGGATCGGCGACTCGGCCACCAACATCGCGGAAGAGGTGCTCACCCTGGGGCAATCGCCACCCCGAAGCCTTCATCCCCAACTGGAGTTCATGGCCCAAAGCGTCCAGGAGATGGTGCGCCAAAGTCTGGAAGCCTTTTCCCGGAGCAACTCTCATTTAGCCCGGCAGGTCTGCCTGGCGGATGCCGACGTAGATGCCCTGGATCAGACCATTATCCAAGACCTCCTTCAAGAGATGTCCGGGGCCGCCAGGGCCATCGTTCCCAGCCAGAGCCAGATTAACATCGTGCGGAACCTGGAACGGGTGGGAGACCATGCCACCAACATTGCCGAACAGGTGGTCTATATGGTGGAAGGAGAAAGCATCCGCCACCGCTGCCAGGGGTAGGCGGCCGGTGAGGGTTGTGGCCATTGCTCTTCGGAACCCGCAATTGTGGAAGTTATTGGTGGTTTGAGCCCTTTCCCAATAAGGCAAAAATCCCTATATCCCTTGACAAATCCTGCCTATCTTATTAACTTTTAAGATTGATAAAAAAACGACGGGGCGTTATGGAGCTCTTAGGGGAACGAGATGCCTGGGTCCTGAAAAGTGTGGTGGCCCAATACATTGTGACCGGCGAACCGGTGGGGTCCCGGACCGTGGCCAAGACTTCGGGCCTGAACCTCTCGCCGGCCACCATCCGCAACCTCATGCTGGACCTGGAAGAGGCGGGATTCCTTCGCCAACCCCATACCTCGGCCGGGCGCATCCCTACGCCCAAAGGGTTCAGGTATTATGTGGATCATATCCTGCCCATCCAGGAATTGGGGCGCTCTATGCAGCAGCAGATCCAGGAGGCTTTTGCGTCCCCGGCCCACGAGCCCCAAGAGTTGTTCCGCCAGGCCTCCCGGGTGCTCTCTTTCATGACCGGCCATCCGGCGCTGCTTCTGGCTCCCCGCCCCCAGGGCATGCGCCTCAAGCATATGCAGTTCATCAGCTTGAGCGAGGACGGGGTCCTGACCATCCTGGTGTCCCAGGATAATCAGGTGCAGACCCGGTTTGTGCGTACTGAGAACCAGTTTTCCCAAGAGGTCTTGGACCGGTTCAGCCGTTATCTCAATGAGCTTTGTCAGAATCTGACTTTGGGCGAGTCCCGCCAGGCGATCTTGGCCAAGATGGAGGAGGAAAAGAACCTCTTCGATAAAATGATCTCCCAGGCCTTGAACCTGAGCCGGCAAGCCCTGCAAAACGACGAGGAAGAAGAGCTTTACATCGAAGGCACCAGTCACATCCTGGATTACCCGGAATTTACCGCGGATGTGGACAAAATCCGGACCATCTTCAAGGCCTTTGAAGAAAAACACCATCTCGTCCTGCTGCTGGACCAAACCATGGCGGCCCAGGGTGTGCAGATCATTATCAGTCCGGAAGAGCATTTTCCAGAGATGCAATTGTCCCTGGTGGCCTCATCCTATGGGGCCCAACAGACGCCTTTGGGCAGTCTGGGGGTAATTGGCCCCATGCGCATGGATTATGCCCGGCTGGTCCCTATTGTAAGGTACACGGCTGCTATGGTTACGGACCTGCTTACCAAACGACAGTCGTGAGCGTAAGTCCCCCTTTGAAAACGGGGGATATAGGGGGATTTCCATAAGTTAATCAAAATCCCCCCTGCCCCCCTTTGGGAAAGGGGGGAAAAAGTGGTACGCAGTTATGACAAGGAGACAAGGAAATATGACTTTAACCAAACCCCCTGAGGGTTCCCAAGAACCTATGGCTCCTGAAGAGCAGACCGAGCCGCAGGTGACTCCGGAAATCCCCAGTGATCCGGGGGAGTTACAAAAACAGCTGAAAGACAAGACCCAGGAAGCCGAAGAAAACTACGCCCGCCTTCTCCGGCTGGCTGCAGATATGGAAAATTTGAAAAAGCGCCAGGAGAAGGAGCGCGCCGACCTGCTCCTGTTCGCCAACGAAAACCTCATCAAAGAACTCCTGCCCGTGGTGGACAACCTGGAACGGGCCTTGGAGCATGGTCGCCAGGCTGAGGCCCCGGAGGCCATGCTTGAAGGCATCGACTTGGTGTACCAGGGTTTTCTCAAGGCTTTGGCAAAGTTTGGCGTTACCCCTTTGGAGAGCGTGGGCCAGCCCTTTGATCCGGCTTTCCATAACGCCGTCATGCAGGAAGAGACCGTTGAGCTCCCTGACTGCAGTGTCATCAAAGAATTACAAAAGGGTTACCTCTTGAACCAACGCCTGCTCCGGCCGGCCATGGTTGTGGTGGCCCGGCATCCCCAAAACGAAAATACTTCATGTCAAACCGATTGAAAGGTTTAGGAGGAATGAATATATGTCCAAGGTTATAGGCATCGATTTAGGCACCACCAATTCCTGTGTGGCTATCATGGAAGGTGGCGAGCCTAAGGTCATCGCGAATGTGGAGGGCACCCGCACCACCCCCTCCGTGGTGGCCTTTACCGATAGCGGTGAACGGTTGGTGGGGCAGATTGCCAAGCGTCAGGCCATCACCAACCCTTTAAATACCGTGTTTTCCGTCAAGCGGCTCATCGGCCGCAAATTCGAGGACCCGGAAGTGCAACGGGACCTCAAAATCCTTCCGTACAAGATTGTCCGGGCGGATAACGGCGACGCCCACATCGAGATTCGGGGGAAGGTCTATTCGCCTTCCGAGATCTCTTCCATGATCCTCACCAAGATGAAGCAGACCGCGGAAGAATATCTGGGCGAAAAGGTGACCGAAGCGGTGATTACCGTGCCGGCCTACTTCAATGACGCCCAGCGCCAGGCCACCAAGGACGCCGGGGCCATCGCCGGACTCAATGTGCTGCGCATCATCAACGAGCCCACTGCGGCTTCCATGGCTTACGGGCTGGAAAAGAAGAAGGACGAGCGCATCGCGGTCTTCGATCTGGGCGGCGGCACCTTCGACATCTCCATCCTGGAGATCGGCGAGGGCGTCTTTGAGGTCAAATCCACCAACGGCGACACCCACCTGGGCGGCGACGACTTCGACCAGCGGGTCATCGACTTCCTGGCCGATGAGTTCATGCGGGAGCAGGGCATCAACCTGCGCAATGACAAGATGGCTCTGCAGCGTTTGAAAGAAGCGGCGGAAAAAGCCAAGATGGAGCTCTCCACTTCCATGGAGACCGAAGTCAACCTGCCCTTCATCACCGCCGACGCCTCCGGCCCCAAACATCTGCTCATCAAGTTGACCCGGGCCAAACTGGAAGCCCTGGTGGCCGAACTCATCGACAAGATGGCCGGTCCCTGTCAGCAGGCCCTCCAGGATGCCAAGGTCTCGGCCAAAGACATCGATGAAGTCATCCTGGTGGGCGGCATGACCCGTATGCCCAAGGTGCAGGACAAGGTCAAGGAGATTTTCGGCAAGGAACCCCACAAAGGGGTGAATCCTGATGAGGTAGTAGCCGTGGGTGCCGCCATCCAGGCCGGGGTGCTTAAGGGCGAGGTCAAAGACGTCCTGTTGCTGGACGTCACTCCCCTGTCCCTGGGGATCGAAACCCTGGGAGGCGTCTTTACTCGGATCATTGACCGGAACACCACCATCCCCACCAAAAAGAGCCAGGTCTTTTCCACTGCGGCGGACAACCAGACTGCGGTGACCATCCATGTGCTCCAGGGCGAACGGGATATGGCCGGGGACAACAAGACCCTGGGACGGTTTGAGCTGTTCGGCATTCCGCCGGCTCCCCGGGGTATTCCCCAGATCGAAGTGACTTTTGATATCGATGCCAACGGTATCGTCCACGTTTCCGCCAAAGACCTGGGCACCGGCCGGGAGCAGTCCATCCGCATTACTGCGCCCAGCGGCCTGACCAAGGAAGAGATCGACAAACTGATCAAAGACGCGGAGATGCATGCCGCGGAAGACCACAAGAAGCGGGAATTGATCGAGGCCCGCAACCAGGCTGACACTTTGATCTACACCACCGAAAAGACCTTGGCGGACCTGGGCGATAAAGTGGACCCGGCCACCAAGAGCGACATCGAAAGCCACATCGCGGCCCTAAAGACCGCCATGGAAGGAACCGACAAGGAGGCCATCACTCAAAAGAGTGAGGCGCTCATGAAGGCTTCCCATAAGCTGGCGGAGCAAATGTACGCCAAGACCGGCAGTGCTGGGGCCGGCCCGGGCGGAGCCGGTCCTGGAGCAGGACCGGGCTACGGTCCCGAAGAGAAGGCTAAGAAGCCCGAGGAAGAAGTGGTAGAGGCCGAGTTCGAAGAAGTGAAGTAAGATTGCCGCAGCAATGATACCTGGGGAGGGGGCCAGGGGTTTTCGAAAATGCACAGGCGGCCTGCCTGCGGGAACCCCTGCCCCCTTCTCTATTAACCCGCCCGCGGGTGGAGCGGGCCTTTCGCCATCTTAACTTTTTGTAATTTTCTTTAATCTAATGGGAAATCAAAGCCGATAACCATCTGAGAGAACAGCCGATATGGTTCGAAGACTTACATTCCTGTTCCTCTTCATTGCCTTGTTACCGGCCTGTGCCGGTATGCAATTTCCTTCTCCGACACCGGCCCCGAAGGCAGCCCAGCCCACGGAAACCGAGCTCTTTCAGAAAGCCGAAGCCAGCTATCGCAACCAGGCCTATCGTCAGGCTTATCAGCAATTTTCCTATTATCTGGAGCTCTATCCTCAGGGGTCCCGGGCCATGGAGGCCCGCTTCCGGGAAGCCGAGATTATGGGGCTACTGGGGGACTGGCAGGGGTCTTTAAAGCGCTATCAAGGCGTTTTGGCCCGCCAGCCTGACCAGGAAGTTTCCCTGAAGGCCCGTTACGGCATCGGCCGGGCCTATTTCAAGCTGGGCGAGTATCAGCAGGCCACCCAGGTTTTGGACAACCTGACCGCCACGGATATGCCCAGGTCCCTGTGGTTCTCTACCCAGGCCCTGCTGGCCGAGATTGCCTTGAAACAGAACCGGGTGCCCCAGGCCTTTAGCCGCCTCCGTCTGGCGGCCCAGGATTTGCCTTCCGGTGACCCGGAGTGGTTTGAGGATCTGAAAACCCGCCTGCTGGAGCAGGCCACCGTTGCGGACCTGGAGCAGTTGGCGGCCCTGTACCGGGACAACCCCTTGAGCGCCGCGTTGCTCTTGCGCCTGGCCCGCCTGGCCCAGGATGCCGGCAAAACTGAGGAAGCGGAAACTTGGCTGGAGACCCTCAAAGAGCGCTTCCCCACGAGCCCTGAGGCTGTCGCGGCGGCACGCCTCATAGCGGGGAGCAAAGTGGAACTGGGTTGCCTCCTGCCTCTGACCGGCCAACTGAGCGCCATCGGGTTCCGGGTTCAGCGGGGCATGGAACTGGCGGCCAAGAAGGCTCAAGTAAAATTAATTTTCCGGGATACCGGCACTGACCCGGACACTGCAGCCCGATTCACCCGGGAGTTGGCTCAAGATGAGGATGTGCTGGCCATTCTAGGCCCCGTGTCGTCGGCCATGGCCCAGAGTGCGGCCGGCGCGGCCCAGGCGGCGTCGATTCCTTTGATCGCCCTGGCCCAGAAAGACGGTCTAACCCAAGCGGGCCCCTTGATTTTCCAGGCCTTCCTGACCCCGCGCCAGCAGGTGCGGACCCTGGTACGCTATGCAGCGGGCAAAGGGATCAAGCGTTTCGCCATCCTCTATCCCGATTCCTCCTACGGGCGTACCTTTTTCCAGAACTTCCAGGATGAAGTCAGTGTTCAGGGTGGCGAATTAGCCACCCAGGCCCTCTACAGTCCCGGCTCCCAGGAGTTCGAAACCACTTTGACCGCCATGGCTGAGAGCCTTGGACTCAAGGCGGGAGAGGCGCCGGGAGGCCTTGCCCTGTTTCTCCCGGACGACGCCGCCAACGTAGCAGCCATCGTCAGCGGCCTGGCCCGGACGCCCCTTAAAGGCGCCCTCCTGATGGGCACCAATCTGCTGCACAACCCCAAAATCCCCGAGGACCAGATGACGGCCTTGCAGGGGATTGTCTTCCCCGACGCCTTTTTTGCTGGCGACCCCAACCCCGAGGTCCAGAAATTCATTGCCGCTTACCGCCAGCAGTACGGAACGGAACCGGATTACCTAGCTGCCCAGGGATATGTGGTGCTTCGCCTCATGGCGCAGCTGGCGGAGAGCCGCCAGGCCCTGAGCCGGACTTCCCTGCCCCAGCAGTTGCTCTCTCTCAAGGCCGTTTCGGATCTGCCCTGGTTTAAAGGGTTCAATGACCAACGGGAGGAGGACGCCGCGCTCTACCTCCTCACCTTTACGGGAAGCGGCATCCAAATGGTCCCTTCGGGTGCCTACGCCGAGCCTCGCCCATGATAACCCGGGTCCAGGGATTCGTGGTGGGCCACGCCAATGATTTTCAGCGGGTCACAGGCTGCACCGTCATCCTATGTCCTCCCGGGACAGTGGGCAGCGCCGATATTCGGGGGTCCGCCGCGGGTACCCGCCAGATGGACGCCCTCACCGGCCTGCATATCGTGGAAGCCATCCAGGGCGTCTGTATTGCCGGGGGCAGCGCCTTTGGCCTGGATGCCGCCGGCGGCGTCATGGAATTCCTGGAAGAGCGGGGCCGGGGGTTCGACGTTGCCATTACCCGGGTCCCCATTGTGCCCACCGCGGTGATTTACGACCTGTCCGTGGGAGACTGCCGGGGCCGTCCCGATAAGGCCATGGGCTATGTCGCCTGTCAGGCAGCCAAATGCCATCCCCAGGGGGACGGCAGCGTGGGGGCCGGTGTCGGGGCCACCGTGGGCAAGCTGTTGGGTATCCATCAGGCCACCAAAGGCGGCCTGGGAACCAGTTTCCTGGAAGGACCACAAGGTCTCCAGGTGGGGGCCATGGCTGTGGTCAACGCCTTTGGCGACGTGGTGGACCCGGTGACCGGCGCCATTCTGGCCGGGGCCCGGAAGAATCGGGACAGCAAAGAGTTCGCCGACGCCAATCGACTGATCCGCCAAGGTTTTGTGCGGCGTCAGTTCGGCGAGCCCAACACCACCATCGGGGTGGTGGCCACCAATGCCAGGCTCAGCCGGGAGCAGGCCCAAAAAATCGCCCAAATGGGGCATAATGCCCTGGCCCGGTGTATCCGTCCGGTGCACACCCTGTTTGACGGGGACGTGGTCTTTGTCCTGGCCCACCCGGAGGTGGATGCCGACCTGCATAGCGTGGGGGTTCTGGGGGAAGCCGTCCTGGAGGAGGCCATCGTACGGGCCGTGAAGAGCGCCCACGGTCTGGGGGTGCTGCCCAGTTACCAGGAATTGCATTCTAAAGATCAATCGTAGGGCGGGCGTCTCTGCCCACCTGAAAAATGTTTGGAAACTGGCGGCGGGGGGACCTACCCCACCCTACCGTCTTCCTGGTGGTGAGATATCATGCCTCCTGATCCAAAAAAAATCTCCGTGGACCTCATTGTCTTTGACCTGGACGGCACCCTGGCCGACACCCTGCCGGACTTGACCGCCGCGGCCAACTATGCCTGCCGCACCTTGGGGCTGCCGGAACACCCGCCAGAAGCGATTCGTTTGATGATCGGCGGCGGCGAGCGTAAATTAATCGAACGGCTGGTGGGCCCGGAGCATCAGGATAAAGTGGATAAGTGTCTGGAACTCTATCTGGATCATTATACCCGCCACAATGGGGATTTGACCCGCGTCTATCCCGAAGTGGCGGAAACCCTGGAGTTGTTATCCGGGAAGAAGCTGGGCGTACTGTCCAATAAACTCCGGCGTCTGACCCAGCAGACACTGGAAGCCATCGGCATCGCCCGGTTTTTTGCGGCCATCCGGGGGGGTGGCGAGGGCATCCCCCTGAAACCTGCCCCCGACCAGCTCCTGGCCCTGATCGCCGACCTGGGGATGAGCCCCGGCCGCACCCTTATGGTGGGGGATAAGATCGCGGACATCCATTCGGGCCGGGGAGCCGGCGCCTTCACTGCCGCAGTCACCTATGGCTATGGGGACCTGGATTCTTTGGCCGCGGCTTCCCCTGATTTTCTCCTGCAACGGATTTCCCAGTTACCCTCCGTTCTAAATGAACCACCAGGGTTTCACCCCCGGGGGATGAAAAATCCCCCCCTGCCCCCCTTTTTCAAAGGGGGGAGTTAAAGTCCCCCTTTGCAAAGGGGGATTTGGTTTTTCACGGTAAAGCCTGCGGCTACATTTTGGAAGAAGCTCTTTTGGCAATTGCTGCAAGCGCCGCCGAGGGTGCCGGCGCCACATTTTTGTAGCCCGGTTAAAGATATTCCAGGTTTACCTTTAGGAAATGGGTGGCGCAGGAGATACACGGATCATAGTTGCGCACCAACTGTTCACATTGCCAGGTGAGCTCCTCCTCGGGCAAAGTAAGGCGCTGGGATACAAAGTGAAACAGATCCCCCTCGATGGTTCCCTGATTCTGGGAGGTGGGAGGCACAATCTTGGCCTCTTGAATGATCCCGTTGTCATCGATGCAGTACCGATGGTAAATCATGCCGCGAGGCGCCTCGGTGGCGCCCCAGCCCACCGCTGCCCGGGGTGAAACCGGGGTGGCAGGCTCATCCGGTCTCTCGTAAGCCTCGATGATGGCCAGGGCTTCCTCCACGGCAAAAAGAGTTTCCACGGCCCGGACGATGATGCTCTTAAAGGGGTTGCGGCAGACCGGCCCCAGGCCGGCCTCCCGGGCCGCCTCCTGCGCCAGGGGGGTAAGCAGATCAAAGTTGAGATTATAGCGGGCCAGCGGCCCGACAAAATAGGCGCCCCGCTCTTTCAAAGTGGAGTGCAGGGCGTTGGAGTAGGACACGTGGTCTTCCACAAAGTGCTGCTCATAGTCCTGGATGTCGATGTTAAGCCCCTTATTGGACACCACCCGGCCTTCGTTGAAGGGATATTCCCCGCCGTGCCGCAGCGCGACAAATTCGTAATCCCGCTCAAACTCCGGAAAATTAAGGCCGCCCACCCAGCGTACTGCCTGGACGGCCGCGTCCTTGGCCCACTTGAGTTTTTCGGTCAGGGGAGCTAAATCCCGTTTATGGGGGGCCTTATAAAAACCGCCCACCCGGACATTGATGGGATGAATCTCCCGTCCCCCCAGGACGGTGACGATATCATTGCCCACTTTCTTCAGCTTGAGCCCCATTTTCACCGTTTCCGGGTGGTCCTGGGCCATCTGGATGGCGTCCTGGTAGCCTAAAAAGTCCGGGGCGTGGAGCATGAAGACGTGGAGGCCGTGGGACTCGATCCATTCGCCGCAGTACAACAGGCGCCGCAAGGCCCGGACCGGGGCGGAGACGGTCACCCCCAAGGCCCGCTCCAAGGCGTGCACCGCGCTCATCTGGTAGGCCACGGGGCAGATGCCGCAGATGCGGCAGGTGATGTCCGGGGCCTCGGTGAAGTTGCGGCCCTGCAAAAAGGCCTCGAAGAAGCGGGGCGGCTCAAAAATCTTCAACCGGGCCCGGGTAACCGTATTGTTTTTAATCTGGATGTTCAGAGACCCTTCCCCTTCCACCCGGGCCAAATATTTGACGTTGATATTTTTATTTGTCATGGGCTTCGCTCTCCTGGCGAAAAGCAGGGGCGTTGGCGTAAAAGGCCCGGAAGGCCCTCACGAGATTGGCCTCGCTCACCCCCAATTTTTGGCTGAACCAGGCGGCCAGGGATGCGGTATTAGGGGTTTCCTTGGGGCCGTAACAGCCGTAACACCCACGGTGGTAGGTGGGGCAGAGCGCCCCGCAGCCGGCATGGGTCACCGGTCCCAGGCAGGGGGTGCCCATCACCATAACGCAGATATTGCCCCGCACCTTGCAGTCGATGCAAACGCTGTGGGATCTTACCATGGGGGGCCGTCCCTGGAGAAACCGACTGATGGTGTCCAGGAGCTGATATTTGTTGATGGGGCAGCCGTTCAGGCCGAAGTCCACCTTGACGTGGGCCGAGATGGGGGTGGATTCCTTCAAGGTCTGGACATATTCCGGGTGGGCGTACACCGCGTCGATGAAGTCTTTGACATCCTTGAAATTGCGCAGAGCCTGGATGCCGCCGGAGTTGGCGCAGGTGCCGATGGCCACCAGGTACTTGGAAGCCCGGCGCACCTGCTTGATCAATTCGGCGTCATGGGGGGTGGTGATGGAGCCGTCCACCAGGGTCAAATCGTAGGGGCCTTTGACCATGGACCGGGAGGCCTCCACAAAATAGGCGATTTCCAGTTCTCCGGCAATGGCCAGCAGTTCGTCTTCGCAATCCAGGAGAGACAACTGGCAGCCGTCGCACGAGGCGAATTTCCATACAGACAGCCGGGGCTTGGGCTTTTTTGCCATATCACACCTCCCGCCGATCGAACCAGTCTTTGACGCGGTCATAGCGGAACACCGGCCCGTCCTTGCAGACAAAGAACGGCCCCCACTGGCAGTGGCCGCACAGGCCGATGCCACATTTCATGTTCCGTTCCATGGACAGGTAGATCTGTTCCGGCTTAAGCCCGTGGTTCATAAGTTCCAACACGGTGAAACGCATCATCACGCCGGGGCCGCAGACCAGGGCCACGGTATTGGGGGGGTCAAACCGGGCCCGCTCGATGATCTTGGTCACCACTCCCACATTGCTGTGCCAATCGGCTTCTGCGGTATCCACGGTGACATGGACCCTGAGGTCGAAGCGTCCGCGCCAACGCTCCAATTCCTTGGGGTAGAGCAGGTCCTTGGGGGTCCGGGCGCCGTAGATCACCTCAACGCTGCCGTATTCGCCCCGGCGGTTGAGGATCTCGTACAGGGCCGGGCGCAAAGGGGCCAGGCCCAGCCCGCCGGCGATAATCAGGACGTCGCTGCCCGCCACTTGGGCCACCGGCCAGGGAACCCCGAAGGGACCTCTCACCCCCAGCATCTGTCCTTTCTTCAGGCGGCAGATGGCCCGGGTGACGTTGCCCACATCCCGGACAGTGTGCACCAGGGTATCGGGGCGGGCCGGGTCGCCGCTGATGGAGATGGGCACCTCACCCGCGCCGAAGGCATAGAGCATGTTAAACTGCCCGGGGGCGAAAGTGAAGTTGGCCGGGGCTCCAGGGCGGGTTAAGTCCAAGGTATAGGTGTCGGCGGTTTCCCGCTTCACTTGCTGCACTTCAAAGGGCTGCGGAAGCATGGGGTCGGGATGAGTTGGTGTCATAGGCGTTTCCGGGTTGGTTCAAAGAACCGGACCAACAAGGATGCGTTGATGGCGAGCGGTGCCCGCCCTACGTTTGGCTCTCCTTCGATCCTTAGTATTGGCCAAAGGGTCATGAACCATAGATGGTTTAAAATCCCCCCTGCCCCCCTTTTTCAAAGGGGGGTTCTAAAGTCCCCCTTTGGAAAAGGGGGATTTAGGTAGATTTAAGTTTTCACGGCAAAGCGGAAAGCTGACTGCTGATAGCTGAGAGCAACTTACCCATACATATCAGATAGTTGAAGCTTGGTCACCCGAAACTGCACCGCCAGGTGATGGGCATAGCGCCGCATAATCTCAAAGCCGAAGTCATGGTCCTGGCCGCACTTGTTCCGGAGACCGGCGACATCCAGGCTGATGACCCGGGTCAGCTCCAGGGCCTTGGCATCAAAATGCCAGTGGTAAGGCCGGTCAAACCACAGCCACCCCAGCACCTCGCCTTCCCCCAATGATTGAATGGTGACCGGCCCCCGGCGGGGCCGGTAGATCTCCACCGAAACCCGGCCGTGATAAATCACATAAAACTTCGTGGCTTCTTCCTCATCCCGGCAGAGAAACTCCCCCGGCTTGAAGGTCTGTCGGGAGGCGCATTCCATAACGAGATCGAGATAGCGGGACTCCAGGCCCTTGAAAAAAGGATGAGCCGCCAGAATGGGTGCCATTGTTTCCATGTGCTACTCCTTCGAACCGGCGCCGGTTTCCCTGATGGCCCGGACTTCCTCGGTGATGTCGATGCCCACGGGGCACCAGGTGATGCAGCGTCCGCAGCCCACACAACCCGAGCAGCCGAACTGGTCAATCCAGGTGGCCAGCTTGTGAGTCAGCCACTGGCGATAGCGGGACCTGGGGGAAGAGCGGATGCTGCCGCCGTGCAGATAAGAGAAATCCACGGTAAAGCAGACGTCCATCTGCCGCCGGCGCTCTGCCTCCATTCCCGTGAGGTCCATGGCATCCTCCAGGGTGTGGCAAAAACAGGTGGGACAGACCATGGTGCAGTTGCCGCAAGTGAGGCAGCGGGCAGCCACCTCATCCCAGCGGGGATGTTCATAATTGCCGTAGAGCAGGTCTTTGATCCCAGTGGTATCCAGTTCCCGGCCCATATTCCCGGTGATGGCCGCCACCACGTGAGTTGCGGCGTTAAACTCCTCCTCGGTTGCCGGGCGTTGGGGCACCGCGCTAATAATATCGGCCCCTTTCATGGTGCCTACCTCCACCACGAAGAAATGCTCATTTTCCTGGAACACTTCCGTCAGGGCCAGGTCGAACCCCGTGGAAACCCGGGGCCCCGTTCCCATGGAGACGCAGAAGCAGGTGCCTTTATCCTGGTGGGCGCAGTTTAACGCCAAGATGAAAGCCTGCTCCCGGCGGGCGCGGTAAATTGGGTCGACATGAGGCCCTTTCAGAAAGACCCGGTCCTGGACCTCCATGGCCGCCAGCTCACAGGCCCGGGCCCCGATGAAGGCATATTTCGGGACTGCCCCGGCCTGAGGGAGGATGCGGAATCCGCTGCCTTCCCTTCGGGCCTGCCACAAGGTCTGGTGCGGCGGAAAGAGAAACTGCTTCCACGACTGCTGTCCCACGGCAAACCCGAAAAAGGCCTGGTCGTCCCGTTTTTCCAGGCGATAGGTCCCGGCCTCCTGGATCGCAGTCCAACCTAGAGGCAAATCCGCAACCTTACTGACATTGCCATAAATCAACTGACCGTCTTCCAGGGTCGGGCCTATAACCTCATAGCCCTGGTCGGCCAAGGCATCCAACAGGTGCTGGAAATCCCTGGCTTCCAAGCGAACCGGCGAGCGAACCTGCAAAGCTGATGTTGCCATAGGTTTATGGGTCTCCCTATCTGGAACGGCCACCCTTCGCCAAGGGCGAATCTTCGATTAAGCCGTCCAAATCTGAAAACAATATAGGCCGGCATAGGAATGGCGTCAAGAAGCATTGGGCAGGGGGGCTTCCTTTGTCCCAGGATGGCCCTGTACCAACTTATCGGTTGCTTTGACCATCTAATGAAATCAAAATTTACTAATATTTAGATGGAAATAGAATCAGGAATTGCTTGGAAAGGTAAACCCAACCTTTCGTCCCGGGCCCGAAAAAAGATGGGGAGGGAGAGTGGGGGCACTCTCCCTCCCCCCGGGCGGTGTGGGAAGGAGGCTGGCGATCGGTTAAGAAGGTGACCGTTGGATGTACTTCATCAATGCCTCATTGATACAATTTGGGCGGCGGACAAATGAACATGTACTACAGGCTCTATAACCGTTCCTAATAGGCAAAGGTGACGTTCAATCCACCGTAAATGTGGTTCTGCTGATTATCCCAGGATGCCCCGCTCAACAGGGGGGTTGAGTTGCCGCCAGCCGCGTACCAGAACCCTACCTTGGGTGCGATGGTGACATATTTATGTACCGGCACATACAACGTGGCGTAGAGTTGTCCGGCCAGGGGGCCGTTGAAGGCATCCCCGGGACTGCTGAAGTCAGGATAGGCCACCTGATCCCTGGAAAACAGGAAGAGAAAGTTATGGCCCAATTCAAAGGTGACATTGTTGTTGTCTTGAATTTTGAAGGGCAATTCAAAGACCCGGGAAATCCCTAAAGTCAACCACCAGCCTGGATAATGAAAGACTTCCTGGTTAGCGGTTGCTGCTAATTTGAACCAATTCACATCCGCAGCCAAACCGTAGTAGATCTCAAAAGAGTCCCCCTGGGGGCTGTTTGCCGAGTCCAAGGCGTAGTAAATCACCCCTATGTTAGCGGAAATGCTCTTGATAGCCGTGCCCGCGTAAAGCTCCCGGCTGTAGCCAGCCGTGAAGTCGGTCTCATTCCACTTGGCTCCCCTGAAGTTAGGGGTTAAGAAAGGATTATCCTCGCCAGTGTCAAAATTGCCCCAGATATTTACGGAAAAGCCCTTATAAGCGGCGGTCAACGACGGCTGAAACACTGCCGAATTGCGGCTCAGGGCAAAACCCCGCCAGATATACTGGCTCAGGATATCCACTCCCACACTGGCAGTGGGTTTGTCTTCCACGGGCGGTTCTTCTTTTTTGACCTCTGGAGCCGTCTCCGGAGCGGCCGCTTCTTGCGCCAGAACCGGTGTCCACCAAGCCATGAGGCAGAAGAGTAAGCCTATGATCAGGCCCCGTTTTCTATTTATCCCTAAAATCTCCATACCACTTTCTCCTTTATCGGTTGAATATTTCGAGGCTGGTGGGATTCATCCCACTATTTCTTAATCAGGGGAGAAAGCTCTCCTCCTCTCTCCCCCCAACAAGATTTGGGTTTCAGATTCCGGGCTTACAGAACCCAAAACCCCTGCTTAAATGGCACTCTCACCGGTTTCCCCGGTGCGGATGCGTAGGACTTCGCCTACCGGATAGACGAAGATTTTGCCGTCGCCGATCCTGCCGGTGCGGGCCTTGGCGACAATGGTCTCAAGAATGGTCTGCACCTTGTCGTCCGCAGCCACGATTTCGATTTTCACTTTGGGCAGGAAATCCACCTGGTATTCCATGCCCCGGTAAACTTCCCGAATCCCCTTCTGCCGTCCGAACCCCTTGACTTCGGTAATAGTCATACCTTGAACGCTGAGGGCGTGGAGGGCTTCCTTAACCGGTTCCAGCTTGAAGGGCTGAATAATCGCTTCGATCTTTTTCATGTTTGCCTCCCGAAATTTACATACTGTAGCCGGTTTCTTGATGTTCACCGATATCCAAGCCGGCCACTTCTTCCTCGGTTGATACCCTGAGGCCCATGGTGGCGTCCAGGATTTTGAAGATAATATAGCTGATTACGAAAGAGTAAACCAAGGTGACCACCACCGCAATGATCTGGGTGACCAACTGGCCAGGGTTGCCATAGAACAGCCCGTCGGCGCCGGCAGAGTTCACCACCTTGGAGGCGAACAGACCGGTGGCCAGGGCGCCCACGATCCCGCCGATACAGTGGACCCCCACCACGTCCAGGGAGTCGTCATAGCCCAGTTTCGGCTTGGCCAACACCGCCAGATAGCAGATAACCCCGGCGAGAACACCGATGATGATGGCGGACATGGGACCCACAAAACCCGCCGCGGGGGTAATGGCCACCAGCCCGGCCACGGCTCCGGATGCGGCACCCAAGGTGGTGGGCTTGCCCCGGAAGATCCATTCCACCACGACCCACGCCATGGTAGCAGCACAGGTGGCCAGGTGGGTGGCGGTAAAGGCGGAACTGGCCAGGGCATTGGCGCCCAGGGCACTGCCGGCGTTGAACCCGAACCAGCCGAACCACAGGAGGCCGGCTCCCAAAACGGTCATGGGCAGGTTGTGGGGGATGAAGGCTTCCGTGCCGTTGCCATAGCCCGCATAGCCTTTGCGGGGTCCGACCACCAGGGCGGCCGCCAGAGCGGCGATACCGGCGTTAATATGGACTACGGTGCCGCCGGCAAAATCCAGGGCCCCCAGACCCTTAAGCCAGCCGCCGTCGCCCCAGACCCAGTGGGCCACCGGACAATAGACGATGGTTACCCAGAGGATCATGAACACAATAAAAGTGCTGAACTTCAGGCGCTCGGCAAAGGCGCCGGTGATCAGGGCGGGGGTAATGATGGCAAACATGGCCTGATAGATCATGAAAGTCTGATGGGGAATGGTTTCGGAGTAGGCTTTAAAGGGATCAAAGCCGACGCCGCTCAGGCCCAGATAGGACAGGTCGCCGATGATGGAACCCAGGTCCGGGCCAAAGGCCAGACTATAGCCCCACAAGGCCCAAATCACGCCCACCAGGCCCAACATGATGAAGTTTTGCATGATGGTGGCCAAAACATTCTTACTGCGCACCATGCCACCGTAAAACAGGGCCAGACCGGGGGTCATCAGCATCACCAGGGCAGCGGAAATCAGGACAAAAGCCGTATCAGCCGCATTCATAATACCATTTCTCCTCAATGAATTTTTTTGCTAACCTCCATCTAGCAATTCACGTGCCACTTAAAATTAGAGCAATTACAGTAAGTTATAAATTAGCCAGAATTTCCCGGTTTTCAATTATGTATAATTAATCGGGCATAAACTACAATAATGAATGTTTTTCCCTTTGAACCTCCTCTCGCACTATACTTTTTTGTTGATTCATCTATTGACATAAATGTACTCTGGGTCGTTACCCTGGTAATGCGGATTACGATCAACCGGCAATAACGCCACTGGCAGCATCCAGAAACTTATATGCAAAAATGTAGAATTTAACAGGATTCCTTTGAGAGTCCCCTTTTGAAAAAGGGAGCTTTGCCAAAAGTTTTTTCTTATTCGTGAGCCTCATGAGCTACCAATGATTGCCATTCTGAGGGAGCTAAGCGACCGAAGAATCTCAAAAAAGCGAGATTCTTCGCGGCGCTCAGAATGACAAATCTAACCGGATCATCAGCAACAACTTTCGGCAAACGCTGTAGGGGATTTAAAAACCGGCAACAGGTGTGTACGCCAGGAGGGCTCCCACTAAAAGGGGCCCCGGCAAACTTTCTTCTATGAGGACAACTTAATATTAGGGAGATTTAATGATCGGCAAGGGGCAGAAGGTTATGCCAGGCGCCAAAGTCAGCGAAGGATTTCATGCAGGGCGGCAATCACCTGAGCCTGCTCGGCGGCCGTCATGTCCGGGTAGGAAGGGAGGATAATGCTATGGTCTTGGAGGTTTTCGCTCACCGGCAAAGGGCGGCGGAGCGGCAGATCCCCATAGGCCGGTTCCCGGTGGGAACACATCACCCCCCGCCGGGTGTGAATCCCCCTGGCTAACAGCGCCTGCATCACTTCCACCTGGCTCTTGGGGCACTGGGGGGTCAGGGTGATCCAGTAGGACTGCCAGTTGCTCCGGGCCCAGGCTGGTTCTTGGGGCAGGGTGAAGTTAGCGTTGCCCGCCAAACCTTCCCGGTATCGGGCCGCATGGTGACGGAGAGCGCTGACCAGGCTGGGCAGACGCTTTAATTGCTCCCGGCCCACCGCCCCTTGAATATCGCTCAGGCGGTAATTATAGCCCACCTCCAGGTATTGTTCGAACATTACCTTGGCGGCCCCGTGGCGCTGGGCGGTGGACAGCGACATGGCGTGGGTCCTGAGCTGCGCCAGGCGCGCCATGATTTGCGGGTTCCGTCCGGTGATCATGCCGCCGTCGCCGGTGGTAATGACCTTGCGGGGGTGAAAAGAAAAGGTGGCCAAGTCTCCCCGGGGGCGCCCGATGGGCTCCCAGACGCCGTCCTCCAGGCTAATTTCGGAGCCCACGGCGCAAGCGGCGTCCTCCACCAGCAGCAGGTTATGCTTTCGGGCCAGGGACAAAAGGCGCGCCAGGTCGCAGGGCATCCCCAACTGGTGCACCGCCAGGATGGCCCGGGTTCGGGGGGTGATGGCGCCTTCAACCAGTGCCGGGTCGATGTTGCCGGTTTCGGCCTCCACGTCCACAAATACCGGCGTGGCGCCCACGTAGCGCACCGCGTTGGCGGTGGCGATAAAAGAGGAACTGACGGTAATGATTTCATCACCCGGACCCAGATCCAGGGCTTTAAGCGCCAGATGCAGGGCGGCGGTGCCGCTGGAACAGGCCACCGCCAGGGGAGCCCCCACCGCCGCGGCAAACTCCTTCTCGAAGGCTTCTACTTCCGGTCCCTGGACCACCCAGCCCGATAGAATCGCCCGGCGGGCTGCCGCGGCCTCCTCCTCGCCTAATGTTGGCCGGGCCACGGGGATTGTTGCCATGGGATTACCTCCGAATGTTTTTGGGGAAAGAGTTCAAGGTTCAAGTTTAGAAATCTGACTTTAAACTTTGAACTTTCTAAGTTTGAACTTTATCCCAGGCCAGGCGGGCGGCCCCCACCAGACCGGCGTCGTCTCCCAGTTGGGCCGGGCAGACGCTCACCGCCTCCGGAGGAAACAGGGTGAGGCGCCGGTGGAGCTCCGCCTCCAGGGAATACTGGAACACCTCCCAGGCCCGGGCAAAACGGCCGCCGATGACCACCCGGGAAATCCCCAAAAGGTGTACCACGCTGGCAATGGCCTGTCCCAGGCTGCGCCCCACCCGCTCAAAGGCCCGCCGGGCCAGGGGGTCCGCTTGCTGGGCCGCCACTACCAAAGTCTGCCCCTCAATGGCGTCGGGGTCGGCCTCATAGAGCTCCCGCAGCCAGGAAGAAGCCCCCTGGGCCAGTTGTTCCTTAACCCAGGTTACCGTCCAAACCCCGGACGCCAGGGTTTCCAGACAGCCCCGGTTGCCGCAGTGGCATTTCCTGCCCTCGGGGTCCACAGTCATGTGCCCGATTTCCCCTGCGGTGCCCTCGGTGCCTTCCCAGACTTTGCCATTGAGTATCAACCCTCCGCCCACCCCGGTTCCCAGAGTGATTCCCAGCATGTGCTGATGACCCTCCCCGGCCCCCAGCCAATGTTCTCCCAAAGCAAAAAGGTTGGCATCGTTTTCCAGGAATATGGGCCAATTCACCTTGGCCGCCAGCAACGGGGCCAGGGGACAATCATTCAAAGCCGGCACGTTGGGAGCAAAGATCACCAGGCCCTCTTGGGGGCGGATGCGGCCCGGAACCCCGATGCCCAACCCTTGAATCTCCCAGCCCTGGGACCAAGCCTCTTCACCGGCGTGGTTGAGATCGCCAGCCAGAGTTGATATCATTGCTGCTTGATCGGGCATGGAAGCCGTGGCCCGCTCCCACCGGGAGATAATTTTGCCCTGGAGACTCACCAGGGCCAGTCGGGAATTGGTGCCGCCCAGATCAATGCTCAACACGGCCGGGTCTTTCACCGGGAGACCTCCGTTCTGGAAATCCGAGACATCTCGGGAACAATCTCCGCCAGGCTTTCGGTGCCAACTGCTCCGGCCCGCACCAGGCGGGGAGGAGAGCTGCTGACATCTACAATGGTGGACGGCAGGCCGCCCGGACATTCACCCGCATCCAGGATCAGATCCACCTCTGGCCCAAACTCCCGGTCCACGTCGGCGGCCCGGGTGAGGGGCGGCCGCCCGGAGCGGTTGGCGCTGGTGCCGGTAAGGGGGTGGCCCAGTTCGGCTATCAGGCGGCAGATGAGGGGGTGTCGGGGTTGCCGCACCCCGATGGTTCCCGTGCCCGCGGTGATAAGCCGGGGAAGTTGCGGTTGGCTCGGCAAAATAATGGTCAAAGGACCGGGCCAGAACCGGCCCATAAGCCGGGTGGCGGCCTCCGGGATGTCCCGCACCACCTGAGACAGCATTGCAACTCCCGCCACCAGCAGCAATACCGGTTTTTCCGGAGCCCGGAGCTTGAGGGCAAAGAGCCGGGATAAAGCCGCCTCGTGAAAAGGGTTGACTGCCAGGGCGTAAAAGGTGTCCGTGGGCACCGCGATGATGCCGTGGTTTTTCAGGACCGTCCGGGCCTCATCCCAGAATTCCCCGGCATTTTCCTCCCGCCATGGCCAGATTCGTCCCATAAGGCCATGATAACCTCAGGTTTTCCCCCTGGCAAGGCCGATAAGCTCGCAAAAATTCATTTTCCCCTCCCCTAGTGGGAGGGGATTAAGGGGAGGAAAAGATAAGTGGTCGATGTTGCAAATTATATGGCTCGTTCCTAAGTTGTCCTTGGGAACGCCTTAATAGCCAAGCTCCACCTGGCACCGATTGCTGTTCTCAGGTGCAACTTTGGGAACAAGTTTTTAGATTCTGATTAGTTAACCTTTTTCGCCTTTCCCCCCTGCTTTTGCAGTCGCTGCCGCCGGGCCTCGAAAAGGGCTACGGCCCCGGAGGTGGCAGCGTTGAGGGAGCCGATTTCCGGCGCGGCCATGGGGATGGAGACGATCAGGTCGCAATTCTTTCGCACCCGGGGACGCATCCCTTTATCTTCGCTGCCGATGACCAGGGTCAGGGGTTGGGTCAGGTCCGCATCATAAATGGTCAGAGGAGAATCTGCTGCGGTGCCAATGATGGCAAGGCTGGCCTCTTTGAGCCGGGTAAGGCAATCGGCCAGGTTGGTCACCCGGTAAACCGGCAGGTATTCCAGGGCCCCGGCCGCAGCCTTGGCCACCACGGGCGTCACCCCCACGGCCCGGTCTTTGGGGCTGATGAGGCCGTGGGCCCCGGCGGCGAAGGCGCTGCGGCACAGGTTGCCCAGGTTCATGGGGTCAGTGAGGCCGTCTGCGGCCACCAGAAGCGCTGTCTCCTTCAGGGCGTCAAGCATATCGAAAAGCTCGTCTTCGTTTCGATAGGTATAACTGCCCCGGCGGGCCATGATGCCCTGGTGGTTGGGGGTGCCGCAGAGCCGGTCCAGCGCGGCCCGCTCCTGGATGCGCAGGCGCACTCCTGCGGCCCGGGCCAGCCGGCGCACCTCGTCCAGCCATTTGCCTCCAGCCCCCTGGGCCACGATAACTTCTTCCAGGGGATTATCAGCCTGGCGCAGGGCCGCCAGGACCGGGTGGCGTCCGTAGATGATTTGGCTCATTTTAGCTATCAGCCTTCAGCGGTCAGCCGATTCCAGGCGGTCAGTAGCCGCCCTATTCCTCTATACTTCTGGCTTTTATCGATCAGCTTGGGGAACGGTCAGCAATGTAGGACACCACCCCCCGGCTGTTCCTGCACGGCGAGGGCGCTTGTCCTGCACGCGCCCAGATGAAAAAGGTGTTTTCCTCCTCTTCTATGCGGCTGTTACTTTTGTAAAAGTAAAGGTATAATCATTTATCAATTATAGCAGAGAAATATCCATGGACGCGGCGCTTAATCAATTTTATCAGCATCTCGGGGTGGAGCGGGGCCTGGCCCCCTTGACGGTGGCGGCCTATGCCCGGGATTTGCAGGATTTCTGGACATATTTGGAGGGTCGGGAGCGGACCGGCTGGGCCGCGGTGGACCTGGCCGACCTGCAAGACTATTTTGCCGCGCTGGAGGCCCGGGGGCTGTCGGCCCGCAGCCGCGCCCGGAAACTTTCGGCCTTGCGGCAATTTTTCCGTTTCCTCCAACGGGAAGAGCAGGTTGCCGCCAATCCCGTGGAACTGCTGGATTCGCCCCGCCTGCCCCAACGCCTGCCCCAGGTGATGGGCGAGGCCGAGGTGGCCGCACTTTTGGCCGCGCCCGATCCTACCACCCTTGGGGGCCTCCGGGACCAGGCCCTCCTGGAGGTGCTCTATGCCACGGGCTTGCGAGTCTCGGAGTTGGTGGGGCTGACCCTGAAGCAGTTGGATCTCAGGCGCGGCGTGGTGCGCCCCCTGGGCAAAGGCTCCAAGGAGCGGGTGGTGCCCATGGTGCCCCTGGCGGTGGAAAAATTGCAGACCTATCTTAAAGAAGGGCGACCCAAGTTGCTCCAAGGCCGGGAAAGCCCTTATGTTTTCGTCAATCACCGGGGAGGCCGGCTCTCCCGCCAGGGATTTTGGAAGCTCCTGAAACAGTACGCCCTCAAGGCCGGCATCAAGACTTTGAGCCCCCATACCCTGAGGCACTCCTTTGCCACCCACCTGTTGTCCCGGGGGGCCAATTTGCGGGTCTTGCAAATGCTCTTGGGCCACGCCGACCTGGCCACCACCCAGATTTACACCCACCTGGACGCCCTGCGCCTGAAGCAGGTGCATAAGAAATCCCATCCCCGGCCATGACCAATCGGAATAACCGGAACCACCAGAACGGGCCGGCGCCGCCCCGCACCCTGGAGGTGATCACCACCCACCTCAACGCCGACTTTGACGCCATGGCCTCCATGGTGGCGGCCAAAAAGCTTTATCCCGAAGCGCTCCTGGTCTTTCCTGGCTCCCAAGAGCGCAACCTCCGGGACTTTTTCATCCGTTCCAGCTTTTATTTCGTGGATTTTACCCGGATTAAGCAGGTGCCGATGGAGGAGATCAAGCGCCTCATCCTGGTGGACACCCGGCAGGCCTCCCGCATCGGCAAATTCGCTGAAGTGGCTGCCAGCGGTAAGGTAGATATCCACATCTACGATCACCACCCGGATACCGAGGAAGACGTACACGGCAGCTTCGAAATGGTGGAGGAAACGGGGTCCACCACCGCCATCCTCACCCGCATCATCAAAGAGCGGGGAATCAAGCTGGCGCCGCCGGAGGCCACTGTCATGGCCCTGGGCTTGTTCGAGGATACGGGGTCCTTCACCTTCACCTCCACCACGCCCCAGGATTTTGAAGCCGGCGCCTTTCTCCTGAGCCAGGGAGCCGATCTCAACGTGGTCTCCGAGATCATCACCCGGGAGTTGAACGCCGAGCAGGTGGCCCTCTTAAACGACCTTTTGGAGCATTCCACCAGCTTCCATGTGGGGGGCATTGAAGTGGTCATGGCCCGGACCACCGCCCCGGAATACGTGCCGGACTTCGCGGTGGTGGCCCACCGCCTCATGGATGTGGAGAATATCCAGGTGCTCTTCGCCCTGGCCCAGATGGAGGACCGGGTCTTCGTGGTGGGCCGGAGCCGCCTGCCGGAAGTGGACGTGGCCGAGATACTGTCCGAATTGGGGGGCGGGGGCCACAGCTATGCCGCCTCCGCCGCCATCAAAGACCAGCCCCTGGCCCAGGTGGAGGAAAAACTGCGCCAGGTCCTCCAGGCCCGGGTGCATCCCGGCCGTTTGGCCCGGGAAATCATGTCTTTCCCGGTCAAATCCATCCCCCCTGAGGTCACCCTGGAAGAAGCGGAAGTCACTCTCAATCGCTACAACATCAATGCCCTGCCGGTCCTGGTGGGGGACAAGCTCCTGGGGCTGATTACCCGGCAAACCGTGGAAAAAGGGATTTTTCACGGCTTAAAGAGCCACCCGGTTAAGGACTACATGAACACCGAGGTGGCCACCGTGGACCCGGACGCCTCCATCGCGGAAATCCGGGACCGCCTGGTCATCAATAAACAGCGGGTGTTACCGGTGGTGGAGGACGGCAAGGTCATCGGCCTGATCAGCCGCACCGACCTCCTGCACCTGCTCATGGCCGAACACGAGGAGGCCCAGTGGTCCCAACCGCTCCGCACCAAGAATATCGAATCGTTGATGCGGGAACGCCTTCCCAAGAATATCATAGAGATTCTGAAACAGGTGGGCCGGGTGGCGGCGGAATTGAAGTTCAGCGCCTATGTGGTGGGCGGGTTTGTCCGGGACCTGCTGCTCAAACACGAGAACCTGGACATCGACATCGTCATTGAAGGGGACGCCATTGTGTTCGCCCGGAAATTCGCCGGGCAGTTCGGGGCCAGGTCCCGGGAGTTCCAAAAATTCAAAACCGCGGTGATCATTTTCCCGGACGGCTTCAAGATCGATGTGGCCACGGCCCGGACCGAATATTACGAGGCGCCCGGGGCGCTTCCAATTGTAGAATACAGCTCCATCAAAATGGACCTTTACCGCCGGGATTTTACCATCAACACCCTGGCGCTGAAGCTCAATCCCGGGGAGTTCGGCACCCTGCTGGATTTCTTCGGGGCCCAGCGGGATTTGAAGGAAGGCCGCATCAGCCTGCTCCACAACCTGAGTTTCGTGGAGGACCCTACCCGGGTCTTTCGGGCCATCCGCTTCGAACAGCGCTTCAAGTTCCGCATCACCAAGCTGGCCGCCAACCTCATCAACAATGCGGTGAGAAACAACTTTTTCGACCGGCTCTCCGGGGCCAGGCTATTCGGGGAATTGCGGCTCATCCTCCAGGAGGACAATCCCATTCCCGCCATCGCCCGCCTGGCGGAGTTTAACCTGCTCTCCGCGGTCCACCCCCGCTTGGGATACGATGCCGGCGCCCGCTTCCTGCTGGACCAGGTCCTGGCGGTCCTCTCCTGGTATGACCTGCTCTACCTGGGAGACCGCTACAAACGCTGGCTGGTCTATTTCCTGGCCCTGGTGGATCATCTGACCCTGGCCGAACTTACGGAGATGCTCAGCCGCTTTAATCTGTCTCCCAAGCAGGCCCTGGCCATCAGCAAAGGCAAGGAGGCAGCAGAGCAGGCACTGCTGGCGCTGTTCCGGTATGGGGAGCCGACCCGGCCAAAGATCCATCATCTCTTGGCCCCGCTGGACACCGAGTTTATCCTTTATATGATGGCCAAGTCACGCCATGAGGGTTCCCGCAAGGCCATCTCTCTCTATTTCACCCACCTCAAGCATCTTAAACCCGAACTCAAGGGCCGGGACCTGGTGGCCATGGGCTATCAACCCGGCCCCCTCATCAAGGAGATGCTGGACCGCCTGCTGGAAGCCCGTCTCAACGAAAAAGTCAAAAGCCGCCGGGAGGAAAAGGACTTCATCCGCCGGGCCTTCGGGCCGCCCTTGTAATACCGGTTTCGGTTTTCAGTTTTCAGTTTTCGGGAAAAAAGAAAAGAATTGTCAATAGTTGGGTACGGCCCAACACTCAGACTATTACAATGCCGGCCTGAGGTAGGCAGGGACCAGTTGGGCCGGGTTGGCGGTGAGGTCTTGTTCAAGGCGGCGGCGGGCCAGGCGGGCCAGGGTGGGGGCCCGGGGGGAGCGCATTTCCGGAGGGGCCAGGGCAATCTCCGGGGAGAGCTGCGAAGTGAGCACGTCGGGATAAGCAGCGAGGCCGGGGCCGGTGAGGAGCAAGGGACGCGGCAGACGCGGCGGGAGATCTGCCGCCGCCAGCCGCAGCGGGCCTTTCAGTAACTGGGGCTGGTCTTCCGGGCACCGAAACAGCCCCCAGAAGACTTCACCCCGCTTGGCGTCCAGGACTACCCCGATGGGGTGGGGGTGAAAGGGAAACTGGGCCGCCAGCACCTCCATGGTGGGCACCGGCACCAGGGGACAGTTAAGGGACCAGGCCAAGGTCTTGGCGGTGGCCAAGCCGATGCGCAGGCCGGTGAAGTTGCCGGGGCCGAGGCTTACGGCCACGGCAGCCAAGTCCTCCGGATTACTGCCGGTCTCGGCGAAAAGCGCAGCCACCCCGGGCATCAGGCGGGTCAGGTAGGTGCCGTGGGACTCCAGGGCATATTCCATCAGCACCCGGTCTGCCGCCACCAGGGCCAGGCTGCCTTTTTCGGTGGCGGTGTCCAGGGCCAGGAAAAGCCGTTTTTGGTTTTTGGTTTTTGGTTTTTCGTTAAGATGAGATTTCAACTTATTTCCAGAACCCAGAACCTAAAACCCAAAACCCCTTCAATACTGGGTCTGGACCAGGCGCAGAATATCCTGGTAGAATACCAGGATCATCAGGGCCAGGATCAACATCAGGCCCAAGCCCTGGGCCATCTCCCGGTGCTGCACCGCCACGGGCTTGCCCCGGATCGCCTCTATGGCAAAGAAAAACAGGTGGCCGCCATCCAGCACGGGGATGGGCAGCAGGTTAAGCAGGAAGAGGTTGACGCTCAGGGCCGCCATAAACTGGACCAGGTAGGTTGCGCCCATCTCCGCCTGCTTGCCCGCCACCTGGGCAATGAGGATGGGCCCGCCGATGCTCTTCAGCGGCACTTCCCGGGCCAGCAGCTTATACAGGCTCTCTACGGTCAGCCAAGTCAGGCGACCGGTGTAAACCACGCCTTGCTCCAGGGCCCGGAGGGGACCCACGCGCTCCGTAGCCAGCTGGTCTCCGGCAGTGATGCCGATGATCACGGCAGACACCTTGGCCCCAAAGATATCGTTGGTTTCCATGGCCTGGGGAGTTACCTGGACCTGAAAGACCCTTTCTCCCCGTTGGACCGACAGAGTTAGGGGGTGTTCACCGATCCGCCGAATTTTCCTGGAGATTTCTTCCCACCGCTGCACCTCTTGCCCTGCCACCGCCAGGATTTTGTCGCCTTTTTCCAGGCCGGCCCGGGCTGCGGGTGAACTCTCCTTAACTCCGCCGATTTCCGTGGTGAGGTAGGGGATGCCGGAAAAAGTAAAGACCAGGAAGAGGGCCAGGGCCGCGAAGAGCAGGTTGAAGGTGGGGCCGGCCATGACTATCAAAAACCGGTGCCAGAGGGGGTGATGGGAAAAGGACACCGGCTCCAACTCCGGCGGCACCTCATCGTTGGGATTTTCCCCGAACAACTTGACGTAGCCCCCCAGCGGAATTACGGACAGGCGATAATCCGTATCCCCGATTTTCTTGTGCAGCAATTTAGGCGGGAAGCCCAGGGAAAAGGCGTCCACCCGCACTCCGAAGAGTTTGGCCATGAGGAAATGGCCCAATTCGTGGACAAAGACCAGGACCCCCAGGACTATAATGGTCGCAATCGCGGTGGTCATAAAAATTTTAAAGCTCCTATGGGAGAAAGATTAATCATAGAATGCCAGACCTTATGGAATCAAACCTTCAAGTTCCATGTCCCATTAATGTCTGGCTTTTTCCCTCCCCCTTGATGGGGGAGGGTTAGGGTGGGGGTGGAGTGGTGTTTCACCTCCCCCTTAACCCTCTCCCACCAGGGGAGGGGAAAAAGTTGTCAGCCCAATTACGAAGCGCTCCACTAGCTCCTTTGGCGAATCAAATCGTGGGCATAATCCCGGGCCCAACGGTTGACGGTCAGAATCTGCTCCAGGCTCTCCAGGGGTTGTGGCTCGTGGGCATTCATGGCGGCCTCCACCGTCTCCGGAATGCCCATAAACTTCAGACGCCCTTGCAAGAATGCGGCCACCGCCATTTCGTTGGCGGCATTGAGCACCGCAGGCATGGTGCCGCCGGTTTTGGCCGCAGCATAACCCAGGGCCAGCCCCGGAAAGCGTGTGGTGTCGGGAGTCTCAAAAGTGAGCTGGCCGATTTGACAGAGGTCCAGGGGCGGCGAATTCAGGGGCAGGCGCCGGGGATAGGTCAAGGCGTAGGCGATGGGCAGACGCATGTCCGGGACTCCCAACTGGGCAATCACCGAGCCGTCCACAAACTCCACCAGGGAATGGACGATACTCTGGGGATGGATGTAAACCCCCACCTTATCCACCGGCAGGCCGAAGAGCACCGACGCCTCAATCACCTCCAGGGCCTTGTTCATCATGGTGGCCGAATCGATGGTGATTTTGGCTCCCATATTCCAATTGGGATGCTTCAGAGCCTGCGCGGGCGTGGCCTGGCGCAACCTTTCCAGGTCCCAGGCCCGAAACGGACCTCCGGACGCGGTAAGCCAAAGGACCTGGACGTCCTCCGGCCGTTGGCCGTGGAGTGCTTGAAAAATGGCGCTGTGTTCGCTGTCCACGGGTATGATGGGCACACCCCGTTTTTTGGCCGCGGCCATGACGAGAGAACCGGCAGCCACCAGGGTCTCTTTATTGGCCAGGGCTATCGGCAGGCCGGCCTGAATGGCAGCCAGGGTAGGCTCCAGACCCACCGCGCCCACCATGGCGGAGACCACCAGGTCGGCGCCGCTGGCCACCGCCACCTCCCGGGCGCCCTCCGGCCCCCACAGCAGTTCCAGATTCCCGTCCCGGGAAAGCAGTTCCCGCAACTGCGCAGCTACCGCCTTATCCTGCACCGAAACCAGGGCCGGGCGAAATTGGCGAATTTGCTCGGCCAGGACCTGGGCGTTTTGGCCGGCGGCCAACCCCGCTACGGCAAACTCTTCGGGGTGTTCCGCCACCACTGCCAGGGTGCTTTGGCCGATGGAGCCGGTGGAACCAAGAATAGCCAGGCGTTTCATTGAGTTGAAGAAGCCCTTTTATGCAAACAGTTCGCGTCCCGCCAGGATTTCGGCATGCGGGTCGCGAGGAAGTTTTCCAGTATATAAAAAAAGTTAAGACTTATTTATTCTATCTGTTCACATCCCGGCTGTAAAGTAATAAGGGCGGAGAGAGGGGAGGCGTGTCGCATCCAAAGCGCAGACCGGATTGCATTTTGGGTCCCAAGTTCGCTTGGGATTGGAAAACCTATAGCCTTTGCCAAAAATTCTTTCCCGCGGCCATCTTTTAAATCCCTCTTTGGCAAAGGGGGACTTTCAGAGGAATTCCGCCAAGTTCCCCCCTTTGGCAAGGGGGGTTAGGGGGATTTGAGGCCATTGGACCATATGCTCCAAAGGAAAAAACTTTTGGCATTTGCCATAAATGCTAATTGCAGGCCAACGCCCCCGGCTGTCCGACACATTCTTCTTCAGTCCCAGGGCCAGATGCGGGCCAGATATTCCAGGGATGGGTCCAGGCTGCCTTCCTGGTGGGGCTCCAGGGTGACGGAAGGACGGCGCCCGTGGGCCGCCAGGTAGTCGAGAGTTTCCTGCAAGGGGACCCGGCCCGTGCCCAGGGCCAGGTGGTTGTCTTCATCCCCATCGTTGTCATGCAGATGCAGGTGGCCGATGACCGGGGCCAGGGTTTTCAGCCAGGCGGGAAAGTCGCCGGTGCTGAAGGCCAGGAGGTGACCTACATCGAAGCAGACTTGCAGGTTGGGCGCGGCCGCCCGGCCCAGGACTTCCAGGAAGAGTTCCGGCTCGGTTTCATAAACATTTTCAAGCATTACTGTCGCCCCGTAAGGGGCTGCCAGTGCGGCCAGTTCCTTCCAGGTGGCGGCGCTGCGGGCCAGCCAGCGCTCCTGATCCCAGTGGTAGTGGCGGGCTTCATAGCCCAGGTGGCAGACTATCGCATGAGGCCGAAACACCGGAAGATAACGGAAGGCCTGGCGGAGCCGGCGGCGGGAGGCCGCCAGAACGCCATCGTCCAGCGCTCCCGGGGCCAAATCCTGAAAGGGGCCGTGCAGGGTAATCTTACGCCCGGCCCCTTGAAAAGCCTGGGCCACCCGCCTGAAAACCCCGGGAGGATAATGCCCCAGGCTATAGGCGTCCAGGCCGATCTCCGGGTTCAGGCCCCGCCGCAGGAACTTTTCCAGGAACCCGCTCTGCAAAAAAGGAAAGGGAATATTGACCTGAACCTGGCCTACGAGGGCCGCAAGGCTAATCCCCATAGAGGCTGAGCCTCAGTGAGGATACTGGCACAACTCCACCAACAGGCCGAAGGTGGCCTTGGGGTGGATAAAAGCCACCAGCGCCCCATGGGCGCCTTCCCGGGGTTTTTCGTCGATGAGCTTGACGCCCGCGGCTTTCAATTCCTCCACCGCAGTGTGGATGTCCTCCACCTCCAGGGCCAGGTGATGGAAGCCTTCCCCCTTGTTTTCCAGGAACTTGGCCACCGGGCTGTCCGCTGCCGTGGGCAGGAGCAGTTCCAGATTGCTTTCCCCCACCTTGATGAAGCTCACTTTGACCTTTTGGGTTTCCACCACTTCTTCGCCCTTCAGCTCCAGGTTAAGGTTTTCGGCATAGAGCTTCTTGGGGGCTTCCAGGTCCTTCACCGCGATTCCCAGATGGGCGATGCGTTTGATCTTCATGAAGTTTCCTCCGTATAGTCGAAAAAGTTTCCGAAAGATATTGCCCCGGAGCGTTAGAACCGGGGCCGCGCCATAAACCAGGCAGCACTGTAGAACTAGGCAAACCCCTGGTTTACCCAAACTCTTCTTGTCAGCAGGCACTGGAATTATATATGATGGCGAAGATAAGGAAAAGCCCGGCGTCAATCGCAGGTGATTTTTCTTATAGGCGGACTTAAGTGCCGCCCAGGGGCCTACGTGCCGGCCGGCTCCTGAAGTTGCTTCGAAATTAACTGGGCGGGTTTTGGAATGACTAAAGAAGAGAGGTTTCGACGGCTCAGCCAGCACCTGGATACTTACCAAGAATCAGTGATAGAATTGCAGCGGGGTCTGGTCTCCCGGGTGGCGCTGGGGCCGGAAGTGGGAGGAGTGGGCGAGGCCGATAAGGCCGCGTTTCTGACGGACCTGTTGACCGGTTGGGGGCTTAAGGTGGATGATTATCCCGCCCCTGATGACCGGGTGCCGGGCGGGGTGCGCCCCAACCTGGTGTCCTGCCTGCCGGGGAAAAAACCGGAAAAGGTCTGGGTGCTGAGCCATACGGACGTGGTCCCCCCGGGGGACCTGAGCCTCTGGGACTCCGATCCTTTTATTCTGAGGGTGGACGGCGACCGCCTTTACGGGCGGGGCACCGAGGACGACCATCATGGCATCGTCATGTCTCTCATGGCCGTCAAGGCCTTCCTGGATCTTAAGATTGTCCCGGAGCGCACCATCGCCCTGGCCCTGGTGGCGGACGAGGAAACCGGCAACGAGAAAGGTTTGAGTCATTTGCTTCGTACGCAGCGGCAGCTCTTTTCCGAGCGGGACCTGATCATCGTTCCAGATGCCGGGCGCCAGGACGGCACCATGATAGAGGTGGCGGAAAAGAGCATCCTCTGGCTCAAGCTGACCCTGCTGGGACAGCAGAGCCACGCCTCCCGCCCCCACAAGGCCAAGAACACCTTAAAAGCTGCGGCCCACGTGATTGTGGCCCTGGATGACCTGCACCGGGAATTTCCTTTGCACAACCCGCTGTTCCGGCCTCCCATGAGCACCTTTGAGCCCACCAGGAAAGAGGCCAACGTGCCCAATATCAACACCATTCCAGGCCGTGACGTCTTTTATCTGGATTGCCGGGTATTGCCGGATTACGACCTGGGCCAAGTCACTGAGCGGGTCCGGGCTATCGCCACTGAGGCGGCCGGGAAATTTGGGATCACCGTGGCTGTGGAACCGGTGCAGACGCTGGCCAGCGCGCCGCCCACATCACCGGAGGCCCCTGTGGTGAAAGCCTTACAGGAGGCAGTGCGGCAAGTTTACGGGAAGGAGGCTACTCCCCAGGGGATCGGCGGCGGCACTGTGGCCGCGTTTTTTAGGAAGGAGGGCCTGCCCGCAGCGGTATGGATGACCGCCAATGACTGCGCCCACCAACCCAACGAATTTTGCTACCTGAGCCACATCTTGGGCGACGCCAAGGTTTTGGCCCATGTGAGCTTGATGGCGGAGTAAGGCGGTGGCGGCGGAGATGGCCACCCCGCAATAATCACGGATAGTCAACCGGGCGCTTGGGCCACATTATGCAGTGGTCCCAGGCAGAACATTCCAGGCGATAATCTTGATTATCGGCATCGGTGATAAAGTAGTTGAGCGGGTCTTCCGCCAGCATTTCCGCCCATTCCTCCCGGGCGTCGTCGGCATCCGTGGACCCCAGCCAGGGGCGCACGGAATAGGGTTCGTCAAAGCCCACATGGTGCAGCAACTCCCGGGGGTTATCGTCCAGCACCAGATAGGAGTGGACCCCTTCATGACAGCGGACAACTATGGCGCAGGCCATACCACGACCTCCTCGATCTAAGTTTTTCATATATTATGGGGAAGACGGCTGATAAGGCAACACCATTGAAAAAATCTTTCTTTTGGCCCTTTCTGTTTCGGCTTTTCGGCTTCCGCCGGGGCTTGGAGGTCTTATTCCTTTGCAGCCTCCTGGGGCTGGGCGCCTGTGGTGAACTCCGGCCGCGCCCCGCCACCTTTGACCCCCAGGCTTACACCCCTATAGAATACCAAAATCTCCTGGCGCCGCGCCAGGCCGGACTTCACGCGGGCGAGAAAATCCGGGTAAAAGCCTATTTCTGGCAATATCTGGATTATGAACCGGCCATGATTCGAAATTACCTTACTCTGCTGCGCTATCCCATCCAATGGTACCGGCTCCGCTGGTTTGCCATTTACCGCACGGATGACCTGACCGGCTACTACGATCTGGCTGCCATAACGCCGGAATTGGCTGAGCACTATGACTTGCAGCGGCTGGACCCGGTCCTGATCTATGGGGAACTTTCCCAACTGGGCATGGGCCTGTTCCTGCAAGTTTTTCATATGGAGAAAATTGTGGAGGACTGAGGGGGGATTGTAGGTGATTATGGTGGCCATTCGGAATGGTCCCACGGTTAAAGATAGCGTGATCTTTTAGGATTTTGATATAATTAAAGAAACCTGGGGCTTTTTGCTCCCTCTGAGGCCATGGATGGACAATACAGATCGGGACAAGGCTGAACTCCTCGCCGAATTGGCGGCATTGCGCCAGCGGGTGGTGGCCCTGGAACAGGAAGAATCGCGGTATCATCGGCTGACCGATGCCTGGCGGGATTTATCGGCCCAGTATGAAGCCATCATCGAAGCCTTCGACGGTCTCATCTATATCTGCTCCCAAAACTACGAAGTGGAATTCATGAACCAGCGCTTTATAGAGCGCCAGGGCAATTATCCTTTAGGACAGAAATGCTTTCAGGCGCTTCATGGACTTAACGAAGTATGTCCCTGGTGCATCAATGACCGGGTCTTCCGGGGAGAAACGGTGCGTTGGGAGGTGCAAAGCCCCAAAGACCACCGCTGGTATCATGTGGTCAACACTCCCATCCGGCATCCCGACGGCAGTGTGTCCAAAATGGCGATGATTCAGGATGTCACCAACGAGAAGTTAATGGAGAAAGCCTTGCAGGAATCGGAAGCCAGATACCGGGGCATCTTCGAAAACGCGGTGATCGGCATCTTCCAGAGCACTCCCGACGGCCGCCTGCTCAGCGTCAACCCGGCGATGAGTCAGATTTACGGTTATGACTCGCCGGAAGATATGATTGCCAGCGTCATGGACCTGGGCCATCAGGTCTTTGTGAACCCGCAGGACCGGGAGGAAATGAAGCGCGAATTAGCAGATAGGGGAGTAATTCGCGGCCAGGAATATCAGATGTACCGCAAGGACGGGAGCACCTTCTGGGTCTGGGTGGACGCCCGGGCCGTGCGGAACGAAGATGGCACCATCAGTTATTATGAAGGTTTTGTTCAGGATATCTCGACCCCCCCAAAAAAATAAATTGGCGATACATCGCTCCCCCCAAAAATCCTCTTAGCTCCCCCCCAGGTAGGCCTCCAGAACCTTGGGGTGATGCCGCAGTTCTCGAGCCTTTCCGGTCAACGCGATTTCCCCGGTTTCCAGGATATAGGCCCGGTGCGCCACCTCCAGGGCCATAAGGGCGTTTTGCTCCACCAGGAGGATGGAGGTCCCCTGCTGGTTGATGCGCTGGATCACCCGGAAGATCTCCCGCACCAGAAGGGGCGCCAGTCCCATGGAAGGTTCATCCAGAAGCAAGAGCCGGGCCCGGCTCATCAAGGCCCGGCCCACCGCGAGCATCTGCTGTTCGCCTCCGGAGAGAGTGTTGCCCCACTGCCGGCGGCGCTCTCCCAGGCGGGGGAAAAGGGTAAAAACTTCCTCCAGATCTTGTTGAATCTCCGGATCCCGGCGCCGGTAGGCCGCCAGACGGAGATTTTCCAGGACCGTCAGGTTGCCGAAAATGCCCCGGCCCTCCGGCACGTGGGCGATGCCCCGCTGCACCCGGAGATGGGCCGGCATCCCCAACAGGTCCTGGCCGTCCAGACTCACCCGGCCTTGGGCCACCCGGAGAAGGCCAGATATTGCTTGCAAGATGGAGGATTTTCCCGCGCCGTTGGCTCCGATAAGGGTGACGATCTCTCCGGTCCCCACGTAAAAGGAGACTCCCCGGACCGCATGGATGCGGTCATAGGAAACCCATAGATCTTCCACGGCCAGAAGCAGGTTATTGCTCATGAAACCCCGCAGCCTCTCTCCGATTCTTGGTCCATCAGGTCACCGTCTTTCCCCAGATAAGCCTCCAACACCGCAGGGTTATGCTGGATTTCCTGGGGAGAACCGGTGGCGATAGTTTCGCCGAAATCCAGAACCGTGAGCCTCTGGCAAAGATTTATCACTACCCGCATCTGGTGTTCGATCAGAAGGATCGTCAGGGAAAAGTCGTCCTGCACCTGCCGGATGAGGCGCATCAAATCTTCGATTTCGGACTGGTTCATGCCCGCCGCGGGTTCATCCAGCAACAATAACCGGGGCCGGCTGATCAAGGCCCGGGCCATTTCGATGCGCCGCTGCTCGCCGTAGGGCAGGTGCCGGGCCGGGGTGTGGGCATAGTGGGTGAGGCCGAAGCGCTCCAGCAACTCAAAGGCCTGGCGGGTCTGATGGGATTCCATGGCGGTGAAGCGCCGACTGCGCCGGAGGGCATCCAGCAGGGAGTAGTGATGCTCGGCAAAGGCGCCCAAACGGACATTATCCAGGACACTCAAGTCCTTAAACAAACGAATATTCTGAAAGGTCCGGGCAATCCCCGCAGCGGTGATGCGATGGGAGGGCCAGGCGCTGATGTCCTCCCCCCGGAATTTGATGCATCCCTGACTGATGCGGAAGACCCCGGTGATAAGGTTGAACACAGTGGTTTTGCCCGCGCCGTTGGGCCCGATGAGTCCCACCAGTTCGCCGGGAAAGAGCGTAAGCGAAAATTCGTTCAACGCCCGGAGGCCGCCGAAATTATGGGAAAGGTCGTTGATTTCTAATAGTGCTTGCATGCTCTTTCGGTTACTCTACTCTAACCGCCCGGCGCCAAACCCTTGGACACGGAAGGGGGCCCCGGGGCGTTGTCTTCGGGCGCGGCCAACTTCGGCTTAAACAGACCCGCCTCTTTAAAACCCATGAGTCCCTGGGGTCGAAAAATCATGAGCAGAACCAACAAGAGCGGCCCCACCACCCAGCGCCAGATGCCCAAGGGCCGCAGCAACTCCAGGAGCACCGTGAAGATGATGGCGCCCAGGAGCGACCCCGTCAGGCTGCCTACTCCGCCCAGATAGACCATGACCAGCATGTCGGTGGATTTCAAGATGGAAAAGCTCCGGGGATTGATGAATTGGAGCAGGTGGGCATATAAGCCCCCGGCCACCCCGGCAAAAAAGGCGGAAATGAGGAAAGCGTAGAGTTTGAGACGCCGGGTATCAACGGAGGTCAGGTTGGCGGCCACCTCGTCTTCCCGGATGGCCATGATCCCCCGGCCGAAGTTGGAATAGACCAGGTTGCGCAAGATCCACAGGGTTAACAGCACCCAGGCCACCACCCAGAAAAGGGTGGTAAGCCGGGGCATGCCCAGGTAACCCCGGGGGCCGCCTAAAGCCGGGATATTTTCCAGCACGCTCTTGACGATCATGTTGAAGGCCAGGGTGACGATGGCCAGGTAATCTCCCCGGGTGCGGAAGGAGGGATAGGCCACCACCAGCCCGGCTACCGCCGCGGCGGCGCCACCGCAGATCAGCACCGCCGGAAAGGCCAGGAAATCCCAGGTCCGGGGCAGCACCGCCACGGTGAGCACCGAGGCCGCATAGGCGCCGATGCCCATGAATCCGGCGTGGCCCACGGAAAATTCCCCCATGTAGCCGTTCACCAGATTCAAGCTCAGGGTAAGGATCATGTTGATCCCCACATACATGAGGATCTGGACCACGTAGGGGTTGAGGAGGCCGGAGGCGGGCAGACCCCAGGCCAGGGCCAGGAGCAGGGCGGCTCCTAACATCACAGCTATGCGGCTTTGCCCCCACCCGGCGACTTTAGCGGGCATAGGCTAAAGAGGTAAAGTCTCTGGTCAGGCTCAAGGGGGTGGAACGCCTAATCATATTGGTATAATAATCTTGAAGGCAGTATCAATAAGCAAGTTGATGGCCTGAGTGCGAAATTTATCAATCTTGGCCGCCTTTAAACCGGCTTGTTTCAACGCTTCCATGGCGGCCAGGTCTTTGAGGCCTTCCACCAGGGATTTAAATTCCTCTTGCGTTATCTCCTTATTATTCAGCATCTTCAGCCACCGCTGCAGGTCAGCCTTGGACTTTTCCAGGAACGCTTGGCCATCTTGCAGCGCGGCCTGCCAGTTTTTCTTGCCGAAATTATCCTTGGCAAGTTGGGCCATTCCCTCTTTAAGGTCCTGGAGAAATTTATCAAATTCAGGCATGGGCTTCTCCCTTATTTGGCTTTGCCACTTTCCAATGCGATGATTTTGTCAAAGGCATCGCTCACTTGCATCTTTTTCTCCGTGATGAAGCCCTTTGAAAGCACCGATTTTTTTTGCCATAAGGTGAGAAAGCCGCCCAACAGATTGCCGTTGGGGTTTTTGAGAATTTCCCACATCTGGGTAGAAACCTCGTTGCTCGGCACCCCCTTGGCGTCCTCGTAGGCCTTCTCCAGGTCGAGGCGCAAAGTCTGGGCCGCCGCCTGATGCTGGGAGTAGGGTTCGGTGGCTTTGTCCATCAGGTTGAGAGATTCCACTTTTAAGGAGACGGCCTTATCATAGGCCGGCGGGCGGTGCGGCGCGATGGTGGGCGCACAACCCGCCGCGAGCACCATGATGACCAGCGAACTGACGACGACCCCCATTCTTAGCGGTGCGTTCCAACCTGAGCCATAAAAAACTCTGGCAGCCATGAGAGCTTTCCTCCTGCAATCGGTAAAATTGAGATGAGGTTCACCGATCCCAGTATGTCATAATTTACATAAAATATTAATGGCTAATTTTGCTCCCTGGTAGTGCCTGACTTTCTGATCATGTGCCCAAGTTTAGCTTAGGCTCTAAGTTCGTTCCCAAGTTCAAACTTGGGAATGAGGACAAACCTTATGGGGATGGGGCATGGGCCTTTGTCCCTGGCCCCCTTTCTCCAAACCCTACACCCGCTCAAACACCGGCCGTCCCAAAAGGCCCGTGGGTTTAAAGACCAGCAGGATCAAGAGCATGGAAAAGGCCACAAAGTCCCGGTAGGTGGAGGACGGCAGCAGCACCGGGGTGAAGACCTCCACCGCGCCCAGGATAAAACCGCCCAGCATGGCCCCCCGGATATTGCCGATGCCGCCCACCACCGCGGCGATAAAGGCCCACCAGCCGATGCGCACCCCCATCAAGGGGTCCAGCACCGGGTAGGCCATGCCGTAGAGGAGGCCCCCCGCGGCGGCGATGGCGGAGCCGATGGCAAAAGTCAAGGAAATGACCCGGTCCACCGACACCCCCATGAGGGGCACAATGGGGCGGTTATAGGAAATGGCCCGCATGGCCATCCCCAGGAGCGTGCGCCGCACCAGCAGGTCCAACAACACCATGAGGACCGCGGCCAGCACAATGATGAGGACCTGCAAGGGAGTAATGGTGAGGCCGGCCACCTGCCAGGTGGTCATGGGAATGAGGGCTGGAAACTGGCGGGGCTCCGGCCCCAAGAGGCCCAGGGTAAAATATTCCAGGAAGATCCCCACACCCAGAGCGGTGATGACTGCTGAGACCCGGGGCGCCTGGCGCAAAGGACGGTAGGCCAGGCGTTCGATGGTTACCCCCAAGAGGGCGGTCAAGAGCATACTGAAGGTTAAGGCCCCCAGAAAGACCAGCGCCAGGGGCAGGTTAAGGGGCAGGCCCAGCAGAAAGAGGGCCCCGGCCAAGGAAAGATAGGTCCCCACCATGAAGATATCGCCGTGGGCGAAGTTGATCATGGTGAGGATGCCGTAAACCATGGTGTAGCCCAGGGCGATGAGCGCATAGACGCTCCCTAACTGCAGGGCGTTCAGGACGTTTTGGGCCAGAAGCTGGAACATTGACACCGTTTCCGGTTACCGGTTTTCAGTTTTCGGTTAAAAAAAGACCCCTAAGAACCGAGAACTTAAAACCCAATCCCTATATTTTAAGGCTGCACGGCTGCAAAGTAACTAAATTTCCCATCCTTAATCAGCAGAATCACCGCGCTCTTGATGGGGTCCCCGGTCCCCTGGAACTTCATGTCCCCGGTTACGCCCTTGTATTCCTTAATGGCAGCCAGGGCGTCCCGCACCTTCTGACGGTCCAGGGAATTAGCCTGGGTGATAGCCTGGCACAAAAGGCCCCCGGCGTCAAAGGTCAGAGCTGCGACGTCGTCAGGCTTTTTGCCGTACTTGGTTTCATAATCCTTGATAAATTTCTGGGCCGTGGGGGTGGCGATATCCGGGGCATAGTGGGTGCTGAAATAACAGCCTTCCAGGTCGGGGCCGCCCAGGGTCAGGAGTTCGGCGCTGCCCCAGGAATCGGAGCCGATGATGGGGCAGGTGATTCCCAAGCGCCGGGCCTGCTGGACCTGTAAGGGGACCTCATTATAATAATTGGGCAGAAAGAGCACGTCCGGGTTGGTCGCCCTGATGATGGTGAGTTGGGAGGAGAAATCCTTGTCGTCCTTGGTATAGGATTGGAAGGCCACCACTTTGCCCCCGGCCTCTTCGAAGAATTTCTGGAAGAATTCGGCAATGCCTTTGTTGTACTCCGAAGCCACGTCGTAGAGCACCGCCGCAGTTTGGGCCTTGAGGTTGTCCCGGGCGAACTTGGCCATCACCTGTCCCTGAAAATCGTCAATGAAGCAGGCCCGAAAGACGAATTTCTTGCCTTCCGTGGTCTTGGGATTGGTGGACCAGGGGCTGATCATGATCACTTTGGCATCCTCGCAGATTCGGGCGGCGGGAATGGCATTGCCGGAGGCATTGGGACCAATGATGGCCAGGACGTTATTCTGGCTGATAAGCTTTTGAGCCGCCGCAGCCGCGGATTCGGCCTTGTCTTCGTTATCTTCGATAACCAGCTTTATGGGAAACTGCTTGTCGCCAACCTTGAGGCCGCCACCCTGATTCATCTGGGCCGCCAGGAGTTCCGCGGCCTTTTTGCAGGAATCGCCTACAGTGGGCTTGCTGCCGGTAAGTTCGGCGTTGACGCCGACGCGAATTTCTTTGGCCTCCTGGGAGCCGCAGCCCCAGATTAAGCCAAGGCTTATCAACAAGATGGCTGTCCATTTATTCCGGGTCATGGTTCGCTCCTCACGATGCTGAGATGCCTCAGGGCGAGCACCTCTCCCTGGGTAATTATCGGATAGCAATCTACCAAAGGCGCCGTTGTTCCGTCAACTGCAAAGAATAAAACGGGAAAGACGCAACCGCAGTCATGGGGCAGGAATCTCGTTGTCAGGAAGCCGCTTTCAGCCTAAAATGGCCGGACGGAGGGATGAGGACATTCCTGCTGTCTGAATTTAAAAAGAGGCATGCCTGAAATAATTTCTGCGATGGGGGCTACATGAACCACACCACTAAAGATGATACCCGGATCAAGCAACAAATCTTGCATCGCATTTACCTCTTTTCCGGGCTTGCCGAGGCAGATCTGGAGCCTCTGGCCCGCATGTCGGTGCGGAAAAACTTTCTTCGGGGTGCTACGATCTTTTGGGAGGGGAAAGAGGCCCAAGGCTTCTATATTCTTATAGTAGGCCAAATAAAACTGGTAAAAAGTTCCCCGGATGGGAAAGAATATATTATCCGACTCGTGGGGGCAGGGGAGACCTTCGCAGAGGCTGCAGTGTTTGGAGAAATCCCCTATCCGGTTACCGCCATTGCCCTGGAAGACTGCCAAACCTTATTCTTTCCCAAAACACCGTTTCTTAATCACCTGGCTGCGACACCAGCCCTGGCCCGTAATATGCTTGCCACTTTGAGTCGCTTGATGTTTCACCTGACCCAACAACTTGAGGACCTGTCACTTAAGGAAGTTTCAGCTCGTTTGGCTCGCTATATCTTGGAACGGTGCCAGAATACCCACGGAGCCATTGCTAAGGGACTGCAATGTGAATTACCTACCACCAAAACGCAGTTGGCCGCTTATCTGGGTACCATCAGCGAAACGTTATCTCGGACTTTATCTAGATTTAAGAGTTTGGGACTCATAGAAATGGATAAGGGAAAGATAACCATAATCGACCCCGTGGCTTTACAAAAGATGGTTCGGGGAACTAAACATTGAACAATTTTATTCCAGGGGATAGTTCACAATTTGATACAAAATTGATAAACTAAATAAAAAAAGTTATATTGGATAAAAAAAACCTTGACAAGATAAATGGTAGTAATATAACCAGCTATAAAGGTTGCAGCAAAATTATCAGCCTACAGTAATTAAAAAAATAATCAGAAAGGAATCATCGTGATGGCGACAGAGGTTCTTAAATTAACGGCCCAGATTGTAATTTCCCATGCGTCAATGAGCGAACTGACCCCTAAAGAATTAGTGGATGAGATTAAAGAAATCTATAGTGTTTTGACCACGCTGGAAAGCGGCGAAGCCATGCTGGAAGCTGCGGCCGGAGTTGCTGAAAAAGTACCGGAGGCCGAAGTAGTAAAGAAACCACCGATTCCACTGGATGAAATTGTCAAGGAAAAGTACGTCGTTTGTCTGGAATGCGGCAAGAAGATGCGGACCCTCAAGGCTCATCTGCGCAAAGCCCATCAACTGGCCCCAGCGGACTATTTCCGGCGGTATAGCCTGGACCCCAAAAAATATCCTCTTGTTTGTAAAGAATACTCCGAGCAGCGCCGGAAGCTGGCCAAAGAAAAAGGTTTAGGGGAGCGGGGTTTCCGGCGGAAAGCCAAGGCGTAAGATCCGGGGGGAAGCCTCATCAATTCGTCAACCAGGAAGGGTGGCGTCTGCCTTGGGGACCGGGAGCGGTCCCTTTTTATTTTGATATTATGGCTCCCTCAGGATGGACCCGAGTGCCCACTTTAAGCGTACCAAGAGGAACGCCTCGGCAAGATGAAGACAAGTTCAAGATTCTGGTTCTTGAGTTTTGCGACCGACGGGGTTACATTAAGCCATTATGCGATTAAGTCTTAATTGGCTGGCGGATTTTGTGGACCTCACCGTCGAGGCCCAAGCCTTGGCGGATCGATTGACCATGGCTGGTCTAGAAGTTGAGGGTGTGGAAGAAGTGACTCCGGAGTTTTCCGGGGTGGTGGTGGGGAAGGTTTTGAAGGTGGAGCCTCATCCCCAGGCGGACCGGTTACAGGTGGCCGAAGTGACCACCGGCAGTCAAAGCTACCGGGTAGTTTGCGGCGCCCCCAACGTCCAGGGGGGAATGCTTTACGCCTTTGCTCCGCCTGGGGCCGTTGTGGCCGGTGGCCATAAGATCAAAGCCGCCAAGCTGCGGGGAGTGGTCTCTGAAGGCATGCTCCTGGCGGAAGATGAGTTGGGTTTGTCCGCGGACCACGTGGGCCTCATGGAGATTCCCCAGGATCTGCCGCTGGGCCGGGATTTTGCCGAAGCCTTGGGGCTGGCGGATACGGTCCTGGAAGTGGCTATCACGGCCAACCGTGCCGACTGTTTGAGCGTCCTGGGCCTGGCCCGGGAAGTGGCGGCCCTCTTGGACCAGCCCCTACGCCACCCTGAGGTCAGCGTAGCCCCGCCCGTGGAGTCTGGACTTTCGGCCCGGATAACCATTCTGGACCCGGTGCACTGCCCCCGTTACGCCGCCCGTCTTCTTACCGGCCTGACCGTGAAGCCCTCGCCCTTCTGGCTGCGCCGCCGCCTCCAGGTGGCGGGCTTAAGGGCCATTAATAACCTGGTGGACGTCACCAACTATGTTTTGCTGGAGTTCGGGCAGCCGCTGCATGCCTTTGATTTTCAGCGTCTGAGGGGGGGCGAAATTGTGGTGCGGTTGCCAAGGGCGGGTGAGACCCGGTTTACCACCCTGGACGGCGCCGAACGCGAGCTGGATCACGAGACTTTGCTCATCTGCGACGCCCAGGGCCCTGTGGCTCTGGCCGGAGTTATGGGCGGCCTGGACTCGGAAGTCACCGACTCCACCACCCAGGTGCTCATCGAGAGCGCCTATTTCAATCCCCGCACCATCCGCCGGACCTCCAAGCGCCTGGGCCTCAGCACCGAGGCGTCCTACCGCTTCGAGCGGGGGGTGGACCCCGACGGCCTGATCCATGCTTTAGAGCGGGCCACCCAGCTCATGTGCCAGGTGGGAGGCGGTGTGGTGGCCGCGCCGCGCCTGGATGAATATCCCAGCCCCATCCAACACCCCCGGTTGAACCTCAGGGTATCCCGGGCCAATCAGGTTTTAGGCACCGGCTACTCCTCGGAGCAAATGCTGCACCTGTTGCGGCGCTTGCATCTTCCGGCCCTGGCGGTGGATGCCGAAAATTTAGTGCTGCAAGTGCCTTCTTTCCGGGGCGACCTGGAACGGGAGGTTGATCTTATTGAGGAAATCGCCCGCCTGGGAGGCTTTGACGCCATCCCGGTGACCCTGCCCCACGGGGTGGTGGCCACCCAGCGGCCCGGCCCCGAAGTGCGCCTGGCCGAAAAAGCCAAAAACCTGCTTCTGGGTTTGGGGTTTTTTGAGATTATTACTTATGCCTTTCAACCGGACCGCTTAGGGAGCCTGGTGGCGGAGGCGCCGGAGGCGCCGGTGTTGCGCCTGGCCAACCCTTTGAGCGAAGAGCAGGCCATGATGCGGGCCTCGCTGCTGCCGGGGTTGCTGGATACCCTGCGCCGTAACACCTTGCAGCAGGTGTTGGATGTGCGGCTGTTCGAACTTTCCAAAGTCTTCAGCCCCCGAGCGGGGGAGGATCTGCCCCGGGAGGAACATTGGCTCACGGGACTCATGTACGGCGCCAGGGAAGAAGCGGCCTGGAATACCAGCCGCGACCTAGTCAATTTCTTTGACCTGAAGGGCGCGGTGGAAACCTTGCTGGACGGGCTTTTGATCCCGGACGTCACTTTTGCCCCTGACGGCCTCCCGGGATATTTGCGCTATGGGGCGAAAGTCTTTTCCGGCAAGAGGGAACTGGGTGTTTTGGGGGAACTCCAGGGAGGCATCACTGATAAGCTGGACCTAGAGGGAGCAGTATACGTCTTTAATCTTGATTTCGACGCCTTGTGCCAGTCCTCGGTGCCGCCGCTCTTTACGCCCCTGCCCCGCTATCCCGCGGTTTACCGGGATATCGCCCTGGTCCTGCCTGAGGCCGTCCCCGGGGCCCGCGTAGTGGAGGCCCTTTATGCTCACGGTCAGCCCTGGCTGGTGGAAGCCCGCCTGTTTGATGTCTATTCCGGCGATCCCGTGCCTGCGGGTAAACGCTCCCTGGCCTTCCGCCTGTCGTACCGCGACCCGGAGCGGACCCTGACAGACGATCTGGTGAACAGCCATCATCAAGCCTTGGTTGTGGCCCTGGAAAAAGAGTTGGGGGCAGAACTGCGGTAAAAAACTCATGTGGGACAGCCGCCCCCGGCTGGCCTGGCTACTTAAGGCGCAGGCGAGGGCGCCCACGCCACATCTTTCTTTTTCTGACCACTAACCACTAGCTCCTGACCACTGTGGAAGAGGAATTTCCCCGTAAAGCCTTTTACACCATCGGTGAGGTAAGCCGCATCACCGGAGTGAAAACCCATGTGCTGCGGTACTGGGAGAGCCAGGGTAAGCTCCTGAAACCCAACCGCCGCGGCTCCCGGCACCGCCTCTACCGCCCCGCCGATATTCAGCTTATCTTTGAAATCAAGCGTCTCCGGGATGAAGAAAAGCTGAGTCTGGCAGCCATGCGGCGTCAGATTCATCCCCAAGCCCAGCGCCCCTTGCCGACAAACCAGCCCTTTCTGTTCCCCTCTCCAGATAATCAGGTGTTGACCCTGCTCCGGTCTATCCGGGACGAGCTGCTGGCCCTCAAGGAAATTCTGGAATAGCAGTGCGCCTCCAGTTTATTGCCTCAGGATTGTCCTTACCGGCTCTGTTCTTCATCCAACTCCCTTAATTAAATCGCCTCCTAAGCAGTGTTTTTAACGTCGTTTTGTGGGGTGCCTTGCCGTTTGGGTTCTTCTGATTAGCGGACAATAGATTCGCCCTTGCACAAAAATCACCTTGGGGTGGTTTTTGACAAATTCATGTCTATCTTTGAGGCAAACAATTTTGTCAATGATCCCCGCAGAGACGAATTTCCCCAAAGGCATAAAAAAATGCGGAGTTTTTGTCTTAAGTCAAGGTCCCACCCTGCGGGTGGCATTAAATTATTCTTAACCTTGGTTCTAACCTGCCATTCCTAAGGCTTTTGACAATAGAAAATTAAGGAGGTTAAAGATGTTTTGTTATCAATGTGAACAAGCGGCCAAAGGTGAAGGGTGCACGGTTCTGGGTGTGTGCGGCAAAAATGCCGACGTGGCGGCCCTCCAGGATTTATTGATTTACAGTCTCCAGGGCCTGTCGCAGGTGGCCGTGGAAGGCCGCAAAGTCGGCGTCAGCGACAAAGATGTCAACGTTTTTACCTGTGAGGCGGCGTTTTCGACTCTGACCAACGTGGACTTCGACCCGGAACGGTTCGTAAAACTGATAAATAAAAGTGTCGAACTCCGGGAACAATTGAAAGCAAAAGTTGCCAAGGCCGGCGGCAAGGCGGATGTGGGCGCAGGCCCGGCCACCTTGAAACCGGACGCCTCCATGGAAGGTCTTCTCAAACAGGCGGAAGCGGTGGGCCTGAAATCCTATCCCGCCGCCGACGCAGACATTTTGGCCCTGAAGCACACCTTACTCTTCGGTGTTAAGGGTGTCTGCGCCTATGCCGACCATGCCCGGATTTTGGGGCAGGAAGACGAGAAGGTCTATGCCTTCATCCACGAGGCCCTGGCCGCTACCGCTGCCGATCTAGGCTTGAACGACCTCTTGGGGTTGGTGTTGAAATGCGGCGAAATCAACTTGAGGACCATGGAGTTGCTGGACGCAGCCAACACCGGCCGTTACGGCCACCCGGTGCCCACCAAGGTCCCCCTGGGTCACAAGAAAGGCAAGGCCATCCTGGTTTCGGGGCACGATCTCCTGGATATGGAAGAAATCCTGAAGCAGAGCGAAGGCAAAGGCATCTACGTTTACACTCACGGTGAGATGCTCCCCTGCCACGGCTACCCCGGCCTCAAAAAGTATCCCCATTTTTACGGCCATTTCGGCACCGCCTGGCAGAACCAGGCCAAGGAATTCCCCCAGTTTCCCGGGGCCATCGTCATGACCACCAACTGCATCCAGCGACCCCAGGAGATCTATGCGAAAAACCTGTTCACCCGGGGCCTGGTGGGCTGGCCGGGCATCACCCACATCCCGGATCTCAACTTTAAGCCAGTGATCGATAAGGCCCTGGAGATGCCTGGTTTCCCCGAAGACAGCAACGGCAAGACCGTCATGACCGGGTTTGCCCGGAACGCCGTTCTGGGAGTGGCCGGCCAGGTCATCGAGGCGGTGAAAAACAAAAACATCCGTCACTTCTTCCTGGTGGGCGGCTGCGACGGGGCCAAACCCACCCGCAACTATTATACCGAGTTCGTGGAAAAGGCTCCCCAGGATACCGTGATTCTGACTCTGGCTTGCGGCAAGTTCCGCTTCTTTGACAAAGAATTGGGCGACATCGGCGGCATCCCCCGGCTCCTGGACGTGGGCCAGTGCAACGACGCCTACTCTGCCATTCAGATCGCCTTGGCCCTGTCCAATGCCTTCGGGGTGGGGGTCAATGACCTGCCCCTGTCCATCATCTGTTCCTGGTACGAACAGAAGGCCGTGGCCATTTTGCTGACCCTGCTTTACCTGGGCATCAAAAACATCCGCCTGGGTCCGTCACTCCCGGCCTTCATCACCCCCAACGTCCTGGATGTGCTGGTGAAAAATTTTGATATTAAACCCATCACCACCCCGGACGAGGACCTGAAAGCCATCCTGGGTTAATACCCAATCATGGTAAACCGGCGGGGGCCTGCGGCGTCAGGCCCCCGTATCCGATCAACCGCACCTTTCTCCTTTTTCCTTGACCCCGTCCAGGCCATACCCACGCGGGCATGACAAGCCCGGATTGATGATTATAATTTAGGCCAACGCCTCAAAAAAGGTTACAGAAGCCTTAGTAATCTAATAAAGGAGAAATCTGTGAACCTCACTCTGAAAAACCTCTCCCTGGTATTTGCCGCCGGGCTGTGGGGGGGCTTGCTCAACGGCCTGGCCATCTGGCTCTTCGGCTGGCTGGGGGTCCCCCAGATCCTCAGAGTCCAAATCGCCCCGCCGTTGACCACCGCGCTTCTGTATCCCAAACTGGTGTGGGGTGGGATTTGGGGGTTGTTGTTCCTCCTGCCGCTGGGCCGCTTGTCACTTCCAGTCAGGGGCCTCATCTTCAGCCTGGGCCCCACCCTGGCTCAGCTTTTCTGGGTATTTCCCCTGAAGGCCCAAAAAGGCATGCTTGGCCTGCAGTTGGGCTATCTAACTCCGTTATTGGTGGTGTTCTATAACGCCATTTGGGGGATTGCCGCGGGCCTGTGGTTGCAATGGGTGCGCCAAGATTAGGGACTGAACATGGCTTTCTCACCCCAACGCCTCAGCAGACCAGAGGCGCGATCATTCCCGCCCGATCTCAAAACCGGTTGGCCCTGGGCCAAAAATATTCTAAACTTTTTCCATAAGCCATATTGATGATTTGACATGAGACGCTTACAGAAACCAATTTAGCCACTCGGACCGGAATTCAAAGGAATGCACTTCTCATATGAACAACTTTTATCGTAACCTCAGCCTGGTCTTCGCCGCCGGCGCCTTCGGCGGCTTGGTAAAGGCGGTTGTGGCCTGGATTTTCGGCGCCGCCGGCATCAACGCCATGCTGGGATTCCAGATGGCCCCGGCCCTGACCCCCATGTGGATCTATTCGCACATGGTCTGGGGCGGCATCTGGTCGTTATTGTTCTTCTTGCCCCTGCGTTGGTCCTATTATGCCAGGGGGCTATTATACAGCCTGGGCCAGACACTGGTGCAGTTGCTGGTCATTTTTCCGAAAATGGGCAAAGGTTTGTTGGGCCTGGAGTTGGGTTATATGGCGCCGGTGCTGGTCACCTTCTTTGGGGTCATTTGGGGTTTGTGTACCGCGTTCTGGTTGAAGTCTTCCCGAGAAAGCCGATAAAGCTCTGGAGCCGCCTTAGGCGAGAAATCTCCGGAATGACCAAGGGGTCAACGGATGCCCGGTTGTCGAATGAACCTGAAAATCACCAGGCTGCCAACTTTTTTAGGTCTTTCTTCGATGTTCTTTGCTCTACTTCTGCCGGCTTGGGCTGGGGTAGTTAATTACAAGGAACTGTTGCCTTTTGTGGATATTAAAATCCCCGGCTGGTCTATGCAAGGCAAGCCCTGCGGCACTACTCTGAAGCAAGGCAACGTGATGGTGAGCGAAGCCAGGGCCTCGTTCCGGTCCGGCGACATGACCCTGGAGCTTACCATTATGGATTTCTTCGGAAAGACCATTCCTTTTTTAACTGGACAAAAACTGGAACTGGAGTGTCCCGAAGAAACCGTGCGCACCACTGGCGTGCAAGGTTTCAGGGCCATGGAATCCTATCGCCGGCAGGACCGTCAAGGTGAGTTGCACATTAGCGTGGCGGACCGATTTTGGGTAAAACTGGACGGTGATGGCGTCGACGATCTCGAGGTGTTAAAGATTGCCGCGCAACAGATGGACCTGAAAAAACTGGCTGCTCTGGCCAAGTGATGCCGCAAAGATCAAATTATCCAGGCCTCTGGCTGGCGGCAACAAAAGCTGAGGAAAGAAATTAGTGTTGCGTACGCTGGAAGTTTGGGGCTCCCCTGCGGAGCGAGGCCGCCGCCACGGGCAAGTTCTGGGCGACGATATCCGCTTGCTGCGCCGGGGACTTTTGCTCTACCTGGCCCGGATCAGCCTTTACGCCGGGGCCCTGCCCATGTTTGGGCTCCTCAAATGGGTGGCCCGGGGTTTTTGGCCCCACATTCCGCCCCCCTTGCGAGAGGAGATGGCCGGGGTGGCAGCTGGGGCCGACTTGGGACTGGGCAGCCTTCTGCTCATCAATGTGTTGGATGACCTGGCCAATAACAGTCCCAGGTGCTCCGCCCTGGCAGTGGGTGAAGGCCGCACTACCAGCGGCGCTTATCTGATGGGACGCAATCTGGATTATCCGCTCTTCACCGAATATTTGTCGCAGCTTCAGACCTTGTTCATTATGGAGCCGCACCGGGCTCAGCCCCTGGCCTCCCTGGCTTGGCCGGGATTTGTGGGAGTATGCACCGGTATGAATTATTCCGGCGTTGCCCTGGCCCAACTCTCTTCCATGAGCCGGGACCGCAGCCTCAAAGGGACTCCCGCAGCCTTGCGCTTCCGCCTGGCCCTGGAAACCGGAGACACCGTGAGCGCGGTGGCTGCCAACGTTCTAAAATATCCCGGAACTATCGGCAACAACCTCATGCTCTGCGGTCCCCGGGAAGCTCTGGTGTTGGAGCTCTCGGCCCGGCGCGGCGTGGTCCGCCATCCCCACCACGGGCTTCTCACCGTCACCAATCACTTTCAAACCCCTGTAATGGAGGAATTCAAGGGGCGCTTTCCCCTCCGTCCGCCCTTCTCCGTCCTTTCTTCTTACCATTTCTCCGAAGCCTACAGCCAGGGTCGTAACTTGCGGCTCCAGCAACTGGCCCGGGACCGGCAGTTGGGGCAGGAGGATCTCCAAACGATTCTCGCCGATGCCAAGGTTGCCAATGCCGGCACCGCGGTCTGTGCCATCTTCTCGCCCGCCGACCGCCTTCTTTGGGTGGCCCAGGGGGAGACCCCACCGGTAAATCAAGGACCTTTTGTGGCAGTGCAATTATGGGATTGACGACAGCCAGGCCCGCGTTAGCCCATGGTCGGAAAGCATCCTATCTCGACCAAAGGGCTGAAGTAATTTCAAAACCAGCAGGTATTGGGGGCAAGGGGGCTTATTTAAGCAGCTCCTCGAGTTGTTCCAAGTTGAAAGAGGTCTCGTGAGCCTGGGACATCCACCGGGCACATCGATTGGCATCCAAGGGGATTCCCACGGGTGGGATGCCTAAGCGGATGCAAAGCCTCATGCCCATGGCAAGCTCAGGGATACAGGCGATGCCGAGCGCCCCGATGCTCGGGTGCTCTCGTTTGAGTCTTCGAAAGAGCTTTTCCTGGTCCATTTCGACAGAAATATAAGGGTTGATGCCATACTTCTCGAGGAGAACACTCCCTAGCCGGATGAAGCAGTCCTCGGTGCAACCTCTGCATACAGCCTCGAAATCGCCCTTTACAGAGCGGCATCCCGGCCTGAAGTCGCGAAGGCAGTGGGCTAGGAGGGCGAACTTGTATTCGGAGCGTTTAAACTCTTCTCTGTGAATCCTGTTCACTAATTCAATCTCAAGCATGTACAGGTGATATTGCTCTTCCGTAGTGGCCAGCGTAGGGTCAGCCGTCTTCGTCAAAGACAAGTTTTTCAAGTGGTTCGAAACATTCCGCGTATAGCTGGACAGTGATTGCCTGAGTGTCTCTCGAATAAATTGGAGTATTTCCCGATCAGAGCCCCTGGTTTTTAAACCAAATGACACGGGTCCCTTTCCCACCTTTTTTATAAGCCCCAACAGCTTGTTTTCACCGGGACAGAGCTGGAGGAACACATCTGCCAAGCCCTTTATTTTGACGTAATAACGTTCGCTATCGTCGCCCTCAGCAAACAGGGAGTAAGTTTTTCCTTGGACCGGGATGTAGGGCTTCTCTCGATTTGACAATGCCTTAGACTCCAAAGATTAAGCGGAGCAATTAGGTGGGCTATGACGGGCTTGACCTCAGGCCTGCGGGTTTTGCTGATCTCGTACAAGAGTTTGGCCAGAGGGCCATAATAATAAGTGGTCCACTTGAAAAACGAATAAGGCCCCTTTTCGGGGCCTTTATTTTGCCGCCCTTGGGGAGGTCTGGGGCAGGTTACGCTTTTTAAAAGCGGTATTTCTTAAATAATAATTGGTGGAGGCGGCGGGAGTCGAACCCGCGTCCGCCAATAGTCCCTGAAAGCTTCTACATGCTTAGCCGCTGTTTTAATTTTGCCCCAAGAAGGCTTCCAACGGCAGAATCCTTAGAGGCTAGCCTACCTTAAATTTTCGTCCACCAACCCGCAGGCCTGGATGGCAGCTTTGCCGGGATACCGTCATCTGGGGCCCTCTCCCGGCGTCGAGCCTCAGATGCTAGCCTTAAGCGGCTAGAGCGTAGCCGTAATTGTCGGCACTTATGGTTTTCCTACCCGTTTTACGAGCGGACAGGACCTCGGCATGCAACTTACAGTTCCCTATTCACGTCGAAGCCGTTACGCCCCCTAAAATTAATTATAACCATTATTTAGGGGTTTGCAACCCCTCCGGTCCGGCATGCAGCAGTTTTGCTATTTGGATGGCTTTCAAGAAAGCGCCTGGGCAATTTCCGCCACAATTTTCTTGGCGGCTTCCTTGGGCTTATCTGCAAAACGGATGGGCCGGCCCACCACAATATAGTCAGCACCGGCTCTGATGGCTGCGGAGGGAGTGGTTATGCGCTTTTGGTCGTCTCCCGGAACTGCCGCCCAATGGGGCCGTATCGCCGGACAAACTACTAGAAAATCTTTGCCAAATTCATTCTTGACAGCCTGAGCTTCCTTGCCGGCGCAGACCACACCATCGCAGCCGGCTTCCTTGGCCAGCTTGGCCCGGAGGAGAACTAATTTAGCAGGATCTTCGGCATATTCCCTGGCAATGCCCATGGCCAAAAGGTCTTCCACCTCCAAATGGGTGAGCACGGTGACCCCAAGAACTTTAATCCCATTTCTTAAAGCCTCCACGTTGGCCCGGAGCATTTGGCGACCCTGATCCACATGCACCGTAGCCAGTCTCGCACCCTTCATTATCCGGGCTTGAGCGCTCACCACGGTGGCCGGGATATCGTGGAATTTCAAATCGAGGAAATAGTCCACGCCGAGACTATCCGTCATGAATTGCAAAAATGTCGGCCCTGCCGCCATAAAAAGCTCTAACCCCACCTTGAAGAGCCCCACTTCCTCCTTAAGCAATTCGATAAGTATCTTGGCCTCTTCGGGACTGGGCACGTCCAGGGGAAAAATCAAGTGGTCCTTGGGTTGCATTGGGTCCTCGAATCTAAAATTCCGTAAACTTTAGCATCTTTCCTTGCAGCTAGTCAATTTTAAGGATAATGATAATCCCAGGCACTTAATCTTTGTCGTTCTAGCCAAATACCTCGTTGCTCCTGGTAGAATAATGGTTGGCTGTATTCTAAGTCTTCAGCCGGAACTGCCGGGCCGCGCCCATCAAGCGGTAGACCGAGGCGCCGGAGAGCGCGGCGATGTCCTCGGTGGGAAAATAGCGGGGAATAGTCTCATCAAACAGGATATTGGCCTCGGAAGGAAATTCTTCATCCCCGCTCCAGAGTACATGGGTAATGGGTACCCGGGGAAAGGCCAGAAAGGTAGCTGAGACATCGCCCAACGCCTGAGGCTGCCCTCCCATACTCACCGCAACCTTAAGGTAGAGCTGCAGGTCATGTCCGAAAGTCTCTAAAAGCGGCTTTTTGGCCCGAGAAACAAAGGCTGACCAATAAAAACCCCCTTCCGGAACCTGGCGAAAATCGATGGTGCGGCCGGTGAGGGGCTCTCCCGAGGCGTTCAGGAGATAATGCAGGATAAGGATCTGTTCCGGGAGGGAAATTTCCCCCTGGCCCGCACCGAGGGTCACGCTGACCTCCGGCCAGGTGATGCGGCGTGGCTGGCCGAAGTAGGGGACGATGAGGCCGTCCTGGGTGTCTTCCACAAAGTATTGCGCGCCGGCCTTAGCCTCTAATCGCTTGGGATTGATTTTCTGCAATTCTGAGACAGCCAGGGCGAGGGCTGCCTTATAATCATCGATCCGGGGCATACCGCCTCCTTAATAACGGTTTCTGGAGCGGGCGGGTCGGGAGAGACCGAGGCAACGCTGCGCCGGTCTCTTTCCTTTCAGCCAATCGAAGTCTCGGCCTCCAACTCCTGAATCAAATTAAATTATAGCCCAAAAAAATTTTATTGACATGGGGGCGCAGATATTTTAGGTTTATAGGAGTCGAGGATATTCAGAAAATGCATTTCACCTGGCGCCGGTCCGCAGAGTTTTATTTTAGCTATTATTATTTTACCGGGTCAGGAGTGCGCCTCGACTTTTAAAAGAATGTAGGCTCAAAGTAAAAAAAATCTTTTAAAAGCCGTGGCGCAAGGCGACCACGGCTTTTTTTATCATGAGCCGTGGACAGGGCCGGGCGGGCAAACGGCGAGGAGGAAGAAGTGGTCGGCAAACAGATACGCATGGAACGCATTATGAACCGGGACACCGGGCGCACCGTAATCGTCCCCATGGATCACGGTGTCACAGTGGGACCCATTGAAGGCCTCATTGACATGAAAACCACCGTCAACGCGGTGGCCACGGGCGGGGCCAATGCCATTGTTATCCATAAGGGCTTGGTATCCAGCGGCCATCGCCGCCGGGGCAAGGACGTGGGGCTGATCATTCACCTGTCGGGGTCCACGGCGCTATCCCCCTATCCCAATGCCAAGACCCTGGTGTGCACGGTGGAGGAGGCCATCAAGCTGGGGGCGGACGCAGTTTCCATTCACGTCAATGTGGGAAACGGCTCTGAAAGGGAGATGCTGGCCGATCTGGGCCAAGTGGCCCGGGAAGCCAGGGAGTGGGGCATGCCCCTGTTGGCCATGATGTACCCCCGGGGCGAAAAGATTAAGGATGAATACGACCCTGGGATCATCATGCACGTTGCCCGCTTGGGGGCGGAGTTGGGCGCGGATATTGTCAAGGTTTCTTACACCGGCTCGGTGGAGTCGTTCCGCAAGGTGGTGGCCGGGTGTCCGGTGCCGGTGGTCATTGCCGGTGGGCCCAAAATGAATTCCGACCGGGACATCCTGGAGATGGTGCAAGGGGCCATTGAAGCCGGGGGCGCCGGGGTGTCCATCGGACGCAATGTCTTCCAGCACCGCAACCCTTCCCACATGGTAGGGGCCATCAGTATGATCGTGCACGAAAGTTCGGGGGTTGATGAGGCCCTGGCTTTCCTCCAGGCAATGTGAGAAGGACGCGGCCATGAAAAAACTCTGGGTCAAAGTTGACCCCTGGGATAAGAAACTCGTGACCACTGCCCTGGAGAGCGGCGCGGACGCGGTGTGGGTGCCTCCGGGCCGGGCCGACGAGGTCAGGGCCCTGGGCCTCATCACTGTGGTGGCCCCGGACGGCGACCTGGTGCCGGGCCGGGACGTCCAGGAAGTGACGATTTTGAGCACTGCGGATGAGGCCGAGGTCATCCGCCTGGCCCGCCAAGGGCCGGTGATAGTCCGCACCCCGGATTGGACCATTATTCCCCTGGAAAACCTGGTGGCCCAGAGCGGCAACATTTTCCTGGAGGTGAGCGACAAGGACACGGCCCAAACCGCGCTGGGGGTGCTGGAAAAGGGGGTGGACGGCCTGGTGATCGCCGACGCCACACCCGCGTTGATCAAAGACATCGCCCGCCTGGTGAAAGAAGCCTCGCCGCCGGTGGCTCTTACTACGGCCCGCATCACCCAACTGACGTCTCTGGGGATGGGCGACCGGGTCTGCGTGGATACCTGTAGCAATATGGGCCTGGGTGAAGGAATGCTGGTAGGCAACTCCTCGGGGGGGCTGTTCCTGGTACACGCCGAATCCCTGGAGAATCCTTACGTCGCGCCCCGGCCTTTTAGGGTTAACGCCGGTCCGGTGCATGCCTATATCCGGGTTCCCGGAGATAAAACCCGGTATCTGGGGGAACTTAAGGCCGGAGACGAAGTCCTGGTGGCCAATCACCAGGGACGCACCACCCCGGCGGTGGTAGGAAGGGTCAAGGTGGAACGCCGTCCCCTGATGCTGGTGAACGCTGAAGCCGGCGGGCGGGAGATCAACACCATTTTGCAAAATGCCGAAACCATCCGTCTCACCCGTCCAAATGGGGAGGCGGTATCAATAGTCACGCTCAAGCCCGGGGACGAAATCCTGGTGGCCCTGGAAGAAACGGGCCGGCACTTTGGCCATAAAATCCAGGAAACCATCCTGGAGAAATGAGTATGACGGAAAAAGAAGCCATCCGAAACCAGATTGACGCCCTGAACCAGGAAATCTTGTCCCTGCTGAACCGTCGGCAGGCCCTGGCCCAGGCCATCGGACAGATCAAAAACCGGGAAGGCCAGGGGACCCTGGATTTTCAGCGGGAAGAAGAGGTCCTGGCCCATCTCATGCACTTGAACCCCGGCCCCTTGAGCCCTTCGGCCCTGCGCAATATCTTTCGGGAAATCATCTCCGCGGCCCGGGAAGTGCAGATGCCCTTCGGGGTGGCGTTCTTAGGACCAGAAGCCACCTTTTCCCACCTGGCGGCCCTGAAAAAATTCGGCCGGGCCACCCGTTATGGGCCCATGAGCACCATCCAGGAGGTCTTTGCCGAAGTGGAAAAGGGCAAGTTCCAATACGGGGTGGTGCCCATCGAAAATTCCACCGAAGGCATCGTCAACATCTCCATGGACCTGTTTGCGGAAACCTCGGTGAAAATCTGCGGGGAAATATATCTGGAGGTCTCCCACGACCTGGTGTCCAAGTCCGGGCAGCGGGCGGACATCGAAGTCATTTACACCCACCCCCAGGCCCACGCCCAGTGCCGCGGCTGGCTGGGGACCCATTTGGGGGAGATTCCCATCCTGGAGGTGGCCTCCACCGGGGTGGCGGCCCAGAAGGCGGCCAAAAACCCCAACGCCGCGGCCATCGCCAGCGCCTTTGCGGCGCCCCTTTATGACCTGCGGGTGGTGGAGGCTCGCATCGAAGACAATCCCGGCAATGTCACCCACTTTTTTGTCATCGGCTCCGACTCGCCGGGTCCTACCGGAAATGACAAGACCTCCATCCTGTTTGCAGTGGATAATATTCCCGGAGCCCTCTATAAAACCCTGCGCCCCCTGGCGGAGCGCAACCTCAACATGACCCGGATCGTTTCCCGGCCCGCCAGAAACGAGGCCTGGCGCTATCTCTTTTTCGTGGATGTGGACGGCCACACTGCCGAACCCCGGGTGGGCCAGGCCCTGGAAGAAATTCAGGCCATCAGCGCCCACTTTAAGCTGTTAGGCTCCTTCCCCCGAGCCGCCGGGGTGGAGAATTTGAGTTAGAAGACGGTTTTCCGTTTTCTGTTTTCTGTGAAAGACGTTATAAAATGAGTTTGTTGCACGTTAAAGTTGGCAAAAGGTGGGGCGGGCCTTTGTGCCCGCCACGGTAAATGTTTGGGGCAGCCGCAGGAGTCTGCCCCGTTTCCGTTGCTAATTTTAAAAAATCTACAATCTTAACCCTCATAAAAATCTGCGATGCCCGAGAACAGAAAACAGAAAACAGAAAACAGAAAACCGCTCCTCCGCATTTGCGTCCCGGTGGTGGAACCCACCGTCAACCGGGCTCGGGGCCGCTACCAACGGGCCGCCCGCAAGGGCTTGTGGACCGAGGTGCGCCTGGACTACCTGGGGGAACCGGCCCCGGATCTGAAAAAACTCTTTCGAACCTTGCCGGGGCCGGTGATCGCTACCAACCGCCTGGTAGCAGAAGGCGGCCGTTGGCAAGGAGAGGAAACGGACCGACGCGGTCTCTTGGAAGAGGCCCTGACCTTGGGAGTGACCTGCCTGGACGTGGAGTTGGCCGCGGATGCCGTTTGGCGTCGGGAAATGACGGCGCGGCGGGGATCAACCCGAATTATTTTGTCTTGGCATGATTTTTCGGGCACCCCGGAAGCGGCCCGGCTGGAGGCCATACTGGATGAAATGCTGGCCACCGACGCGGATATCGTCAAAATGGTCACCATGGCCCAGAAGCCGGAAGACAATCTGCACCTGCTCTCCCTCATTCCCAAAGCCCGTGCCGGCGGCAAGGAAATTATTGCCTTTTGCATGGGTCCGGGAGGAAAATGGTCTCGGGTGGTGGCGCCTCTTCTGGGAAGCTACCTCACCTTCGCCCCTTTTAGCAAATCCGGGGCCTCGGCTCCGGGGCAGCTCACGGTGAACGACCTGAAAAAGGTGTGGAAGATAATGAAATAATAAAACTGACATAGTGGCACAGGCCTCCGGCCTGTGAACCCAGGAGTGACCTTATTCTCACAGGCTGGAAGCCTGCGCCACTATGGTTTAGCTTAATAAAGCTGAAAGCTGATGGCTGATAGCTCCCTTAAAATCAACGGCAAAACCCGGGTCTTCGGCATCCTGGGGCGGCCGGTGGCCCATTCCCTGAGCCCGGCCATGCACAACGCCGCGTTTCGGCACCTGGGGATTAATGCGGTATATGTGGCTTTTCCGGTGACGGATTTGGCCCAGGCCGTGGCGGGCTTAAGGGGGCTTTCCATCGGCGGGGTGAGCGTCACCATTCCCTTCAAGGAAGCGGTCATTCCCCTGATCGATGAGTTAGGGCCCCAGGCCGCCAAGATCGGGGCGGTGAACACCGTGATCAACCATGACGGGCGTCTTTCGGGCCACAACACCGACTGGCTGGGGGCGGTGACGGCCTTGAATGCCGAAGTCAGCCTCCAGGGCCGCCACGTCCTGGTCCTGGGGGCCGGAGGGGCCTCCCGGGCCATCAGCTTCGGAATTATTAATGAGGGGGGCCGCGTCACCCTGACCGATGTGGACCAGGACCGGGCCGCAGCCCTGGCGGAGCATTTGGGGGCCGAGGCCATCCCTAGGGATGGACTGGAGGGCTGCCACGCCAGCATTTTGGTGAACGCGACCCCTGTAGGCATGGCCCCGGATATCGACGGAATCGCTATTTCCCCAGACCTGCTGGACCGTTTCGAAGTGGTTATGGACATTGTTTATGAGCCCCTGGCCACCCGCCTGCTAAAAGAAGCCAAATCCAGGAAAATCCAGACCATTGACGGCTTCCAGATGTTTATTCATCAGGCCGTGGCGCAATTCCAGCTTTTCACTGGACTGGAAGCTCCGGCGGAGGTCATGGCCCGGGCGGCTTACGGGGCTAAGGAAAAACGTTAAAATAAATGCAGGGTGGGCACTGCCCGCCTCATGTTACTGTTGACCGCCTAGTAGCCGCGGGCTTCAGCCTGCGCAAAATCCAGCGGAATTAAAAATATTGTGCAGCAATGCGTCTAACCAAAGAAATTAAACCCAACGGTCCGATAGAAACCACCCTTACCCTCCCCGGCTCCAAGAGCTATACCCACCGGGCTTTGATGGCCGCGGCGTTGGCCGCAGGGGAAAGTGTGCTCACCAATGCCTTGAAAGCCGAAGACACCGAGCTCACGGCCCAGGCCCTGGTGCAGTTAGGGGCAGGCATCGACTGGCAGGGATCCACCATCCGGGTGGCCGGACAGAGCGGCCGCTGGCGGCCGGTGGCAGAGCCCATATATTTAGGCAACTCCGGCACCTCCATGCGTTTCCTCACCGCGCTGGCGGCCCTGGGAGAGGGTGAGTATCTGCTCACCGGCACCCCGCGTCTTTGTCAGCGGCCCCTGGGGGAGTTGCTGGCCGCGCTGGGCCAGATAGGGGTGCAGGCCCTATCGGAAAACGGGGACGGCTGCCCCCCGGTGCGGGTGACCGGCGGGCTTTCCGGGGGCAAAGCCCAACTCTCCGGGGCCGTCAGCAGCCAGTACCTCTCGGCCCTGCTGTTCATTGGGCCCCTGGCCCCCCGGGGCCTTTCCATCGAGGTCACCGGGGAACTGGTGTCCAGGCCTTACGTGGACCTGACCCTGGAGGTCTTGGGCGATTTCGGCATCTCTTATTACCGGGAAGGGCACCAGCTTTTCCAACTTCCCGGCGGGCAGTGCTATCTGCCCCAGGAGTACCAGATCGAAGCCGACGCCTCCAGTGCTTCGTATTTCTGGGCCGCGGCGGCCCTGACCGGGGGGCAGGTCACCATCACCAACCTGAGCCTGGAATCAAGTCAGGGCGACGCCGCCTTTCCCCGGGTGTTGAAACGTATGGGCTGTGCCGTCGAATCCACCCCTGCCGGGCTAACGGTCCAAGGTGGGCCGTTGCACGGGGTGGAAGTGGACATGGGAACCATGCCGGATTTGGTTCCCACCCTGGCAGTTTTGGCGGCCTTTGCCCGGGGTGAGACAGTCATCACCGGGGTGGCCCACCTGCGCCACAAGGAGTCGGACCGCCTGGCGGCGGTGGCCGCGGAACTGAACAAGATGGGTATCGAGGCGAATGAAACGGAAGACGGCCTGATCATTCGCGGCGGCAAACCTTTGGGCGCCGTCATCGAAACCTATAACGACCACCGCATCGCCATGAGTTTCGCGGTGGCTGGCCTCAAGGCCGCAGGCACGAGAATTACGGATCCGGACTGCGTGGCCAAATCTTTCCCGGATTTCTGGGAGTTTTTCGAGCGCCTTTACGCCTGAACAGCCATTCTGGGAAACCATATAGTTGCCAGATATTACCAGTTACTGTTCTGGCCTGTGAACCACTGACTACTGACTACTCAACCATGTCCCTTTCTCTCTCCTCCCGGGCCTTGCTCATCCTGGCCTCCCTCAATCTCCTGGACTATCTGGACCGGTATTTGGTGGCGGCTCTGGGCAGCCTGATAAAGGCCGATCTGCACTTGAGCGACAAGGCCTTCGGCTTTTTGGGAACCGCATTTTTCCTGGTCTATTTCATTACCTCGCCTCTCTTCGGCTATCTGGGGGACCGGTGGGGTCGCTTGCGTCTCATGGCCGGGGGCGCGGTGCTCTGGAGTCTGGCCACCAGCCTCACATTTTGGGTGCCCTCCTATGCCTTTCTGGTGGCGGCCCGGGGTCTGGTGGGAGTGGGGGAGGCTTCCTTCGGCACTCTGGCCCCGGCTTATCTGGCTGACATCCTGCCGTTGGGGCGCCGGGCCCGGGCCTTGGGCCTGTTCTACCTGGCGCTGCCGGTGGGCACCGCCCTGGCCTACCTGATCGGGGGCCTGGTGGGCAGCCATTGGGGGTGGCGGCCGGCCTTCCTCCTGGCGGGCCTGCCAGGGCTGCTCATGGCCGGCCTGGTTTACCGTCTCAGCGAAGTCAGACCCCGGCTCCAAGCGTCGATGCTCCCTTCGGATTCGCCCAACCCACTGAAGGCGACTTGGCAACTCTTCAAAATACCCACTCTGCGGCGGGTGACTTTGGGCTATGGCATGGTGACCTTTGCCCTGGGGGGGCTGGCTTTCTGGATGCCTCACTATCTGGAGGTATCGAAGGGACTCAGCCTGTCCCAAGCCAACCTGCTCCTGTTCGGCTCCGTAACCGTGGCCGGAGGGTTGGGGACCCTGACAGGCGGATTCCTGGGGGATCGCCTGCTCACCTATACCCCGGGGGCACCCCTGTGGGTCAGCGGCCTGGGAATTGTGTTGGCCCTGCCTTTGGCTGCGGTCGCCATCTTTGCCGGTGCGCCGGTGCTTTATGTCCCGGCCCTGGTAGGGGCGATTTTTTTGCTCTTTTTGAACCCCGGAGTGCTAACCGCGGTGGTGGTGAGCGTGGCAGGACCAACGCGCCGGGCCCAAGCGGTGGCCCTGAATATCGTGGTCATTCACTTGGTGGGAGATGTGCCCTCGCCTTTTCTCATAGGCTGGATTTCGGACCTGGGCAACCTGACCTGGGGGGTTGCCATCACTCTGGTGGCCCTGGCTGCAGGGGCCGTGCTCATCTTCATGGCGCTCCCTCACCTGACAGACGATCTGGCCGCGGCCGGGGAGACTCATTTCCATGATTAAGCTCAGGTGACCGAGTAAATTCTGGATCGGCCAGGGTCAGGCTATGCACTTCGATGCCAGTGCTGGTCTGTCGGAGAGGGGCACAGCCATAAAGTGGTTTCCAATCAAAGTAAAAAAACCACAATAGTAACAATAGCTTATAGTTAATAAAGGCGCAAGCTGGTGAGTAGCAAGATTTTGACCATTGACGCCTGGGAATCAAGCTGCTATAATTAATGAGTCAATGACGCGGGGTGGAGCAGCCTGGAAGCTCGTCGGGCTCATAACCCGAAGGTCGCAGGTTCAAATCCTGCCCCCGCTACCAAGAAAAATCAAGGGCTTGAGGAAATCCTCAGGCCCTTAAATTTTTGGCCCCAGCAATAGGTGCAGAATCGACGAGATTTTTGGTCATGCCTGACCTCCGGAAACAAAGGTCAGGGGTTCCCCCTCATCCGCCAGTAAAAGGTGTTATTAAATCAAAAACGAAACCTCCTGGTATGAATTTTTGTTTCTTCTCCGGGAGTTGGTTTAATCAGCCGCTTCAGGTCCATTTTCGCTCATGGATTATACCGTGTGAACATATCCCTAGGCTTTGTGCCGGTGCCGGGTTTGGACGACGGTCCCCAGGCCTGGGTAGAATCTCTGAGTTTCAATTATCAAAGTCCGCATGGTTGGCGGAGAGGGGCCCGGATCTGGCTTAACTATAAGATTTTGGATTGCCCTGAAAATATCAGATTTTGATCCACTCCACCTTGTCGATGAGACGGAGATGGGTTTTGGGCCGGATGGTATATTGCCCCGAGGGCGACAGGCTTTTAAGGATAATGGTGTCGTTGGCGAATTTAACTTGCCGCAGGAGACCGCGACCTTCCTCATCCACATAGATGACCAGACTATCTTCCTGAATATCCTTGCTGTCCCGCCGGGCATAGATCAAGCTCCCCGGACCGAAAAACGGCTTAAAAAAATCTCCATGGATTTGAACACAATACAAGCCCTCCAGGTTAAGTTCTCCCGGCGGAGCGAAAGCCTTGCCGATCCATGCCTTCTGATTCTCGGTGGCGGTGTAGGGAAATCCCTGGTCATCGGCAATCCGGGAGACAATGGGAATTTCTTCAGCCTCCAGGATCAGGGCGTTTAGAGTGGTTTTATAGAGGGCGGCCACGCGCTTCAGATATTTTTTCCGCCACGGGGTCTTTCCCTGGAGCAGGCGGCTGACATGCGGCTGAGAAATTGCCAGTTCTTTCGCCAGTTCTTCCTGGGTCAAGTTTCCCGCCTCGAAAACTTCCCTAACCCGTTTTGAGATCTGCAGATCGCTGGGATCGATGGACTCATGGTTTTGGAGAGCCAGTTCAGTATCCAAGTGAGCCTCTCTTGAAAGGATTTAATTATTTATGGTTATAAATAGGTAATGTATCAGGGCATGTCAAGCTTCAAATAATCAAAATATAATTTTTTTTATACGAAATATGATAGTAAATAGGAAATTGGGGAAAGGCAACCAAACAGTCCTATAAACGTCTTAAAGCTTATTTCCCCCTCGCCTCAAATTCCAAAAAGCCTTTCTGGGTGCCCCGAATATTCAAATTGTTTCCAAAATTTTATATAGATAAAATTTTTCCAAGAATTTTTTGGTTGATTAGATAAGGTCTTTATGTAATTAATTAATTTTTCCATATGCATTTTCCGATTAGGGGTTAAAATCAAGCAGTAGCTTGAACCGAAATTAACCGGGGAAATTACTCCAGGAAAATACCCTATGGCTGATGGACGCAAAACCCGTAAGTCCACCCTGGCCTTGTCTTGTTTGCAAGAATTACTCCAGAGCCCGGAACCAGGCCAGGCCGCCAGTCTGTCTTCTTGGGACTGCATCATGGACGCGGTTTCCGATGTCGTCCTCAGTTCCGATCCGAAAGGCCGCATTTCTTATGCCAACCCGTCCGCCATCCGGAAGTTGGGCTATTCCCGGAAAGAACTCCTGGGAAAACCAATCTGTGACCTGGTGGCCCCAGATTTCCAGGAGATCTTCAAAAGCAGCATTGCTGCCGCTGCCGGCAGCCCGGAAGCCGGCAGTGCCATCAGATTTATTCACAAAAAGGGGCACGGAGTCAACCTGGAGGTGAAACCGCGCCTGTATTCCTGCCATGCCATGCAATACTGCGTCATCGTAGGCCGGGATTTGGCCCCGGCTGCGGATGCCGGACCACCGTCAAATGAACCCCTGGCAATTCTGGAAGCTATTTTACAGCATGCCCCCCTGCCCATATTCGTTAATACGGTTGAGGGAGTTTACCGGATGGTAAACCCGGCCTGGGAGCACCTCACCGGTAAACCTGCCGGAGACGTCCTGGGGCGCTCTTCCCAGGAACTATTTTCCCCGGATACGGCCCAGTTTTTCCAGCAGGTTATCAGGCAGGTTGCCAGAACGGGAGAATCTGTAGCTTTTGAAGAAACTGCAATGATCCGGGGGGAGCAGAAGCACTACAACACCGTCAGTTTCCCCATCCGGGACCCCCAGGGCCAGGTGGAAGCCGTTGGCGGCGTCTGCGTGGATATTACTGATTTGAAGACGATCCAGGCTGCCTTGGGGGACCATGTGGCCACTTTGCAGGCCCTCTTCCTGAACCATCCGGAGTCCCTTTTCCTGCTGGATGACCAGGGGACAGTCCTGGTGGCCAGCCAGGTCGCGGCACAAAGGTTGGGCCTGACCCTGGATAAACTCGTGGGCACCATTGCTTATGACCATTTTCCCCCTGACTTGGCGCGGAAACGCCGGGACCTGAACAAACAGGTTATGGCCACGGGTCAGGCCATGCACTTCGAAGAGAGGCGTGACCAGTTCTGGTTCGACACGCAATTTATTCCTTTAACTGACGGCACCGGCAAGGTAACTAAACTCTTGGTGCTGGCCGTGGATATTACGGCGCGCCGCTTGGCGGAACAGGCCCTCAGGGAGAGTGAAGATAGATTCCGGACCCTGACTGAAAATTCCCTGGCCGGGGTCTACCTGATTCAGGACGGGAAATTTCGCTATGTGAACCCGGTTCTGGCTCGGATTTTCGGCTACAACCAGTCTGACCTCATTGACCGAATGTCCCCCATGGACCTGGTCCATCCCGAGGACCGTCCCCGCATCGCTTCAGAGATAAAGCACCGCCTCCAGGGGGAACTGCCCGCCGGGACGAATGTTTTCAGGGGCTTGCGCCGGGACGGCTCCACAATTACGTGCGAGGTCTTGAGCCGGCGGTTGGAATACCAGGAGCGGCCGGCAGTCATGGGAACCCTGCTGGACATCACGGAACGGCGGCGGGCTGAGGCGGCCCAACAGGAGGCGGAACAGCAATTTCGCGCCATATTTGATCATGCCACCGACGGCATCTTGATTGCGGACCCCGAAACCAGGCAGTTCCACCTGGGTAACCCGATGATAGCCCGCATGTTGGGCTACACCCAGGAAGAGTTGCAGCACTTGAGGATTGAGGATATCCATCCCTCTGCCAGCCAGCCTTACGTTTTGGACCAGTTTGAGCGCCACTTGCGTGGCGAATTAATTGTGGCCCCCGATATGCCGGTGTTGCGAAAAGACGGCAGCGTCTTCTATGCGGATATTTCGGCTTCCCATATCATGATCCGGGGAAAATTGTACCCCGCGGGAATTTTCCGGGACATCACGGCGCGCAAGCAGGCGGAAGAGGCCCTGCAAATCCAGGCCCGGGCGTTGGAGAATATGGCCGAAGCGGTACACGTAACAGATGAACTTGGCACCATCGTTTTTGCCAACCCGGCCGCCCATGCCATGTTCGGATATCCGGAGGGGGAATTGACCGGCCGGCACGTCTCGGAATTAAATGATTTATCGCCGGCGGAGAATGAACGGTTAGTCAGCAACATTATCCAGCAGCTGGAGCAGGAAGGTAGCTGGGTTGGAGAGTTCCGAAATCGGAAAAAAGACGGCACCGCGTTTATTACTCAGGCCCGCATCAGTGCCCTTAAGCTCCCCGAAAAAAGCCTATGGATCTCGGTTCAGGAAGACATTACCCAACGCCAGCAGGCCACCCGGGCCCTGGCTATACAGGCTCAACTCCTGGATGTAGCCCTGGACTCCATCATCGCCCATGACCTGGACGGCACCATTATCTATGTCAACCAGACGGGTTGCCAGGAAAGAGGTTATACCAAGGCAGAAATGCTGGGTAAAAGGATTACTGATTTCGTGGCTCCGGGACGGCCGGTATTGCAGAGCGAGAGGAGGCTTGGGCAAAATCTGCAAGAACCATTGGGGTTCGAATCGGTGCACCGGCGCAAAGACGGCTCCACCTTTCCGGTGGAAGTCCGAGGCCGGTTGGCTCAGGTCGATGGCAACGTCTTTTATCTGGGGGTGGCCCGGGACATTACTCAACGCAAGAAAATCGAGGAGGCCTTGCGCTCAAGCGAGCACAATTACCGGACTCTGGTGGAGCATGCCCAGGCGTTTATCCTGCGCCTCAATGCCCAGGGGAACATCACTTTTGCCAACAAGTTTGCTCAGGAGTTTTCCGGCCATCCCGAAGGCTATATCATCGGCAGACATATTATCGGGACCATCCTGCCGGCTACTGACAGTCAGGGATTTAACCTGGCTGCCAAGGTCCGGGATTTGATTCGCGATCCCCGGCGACATTGGAGCAGTTGGACCGAAGCCGTCAGGCAAGACGGGACCAAACGCTGGATAGAATGGAATTTTGGCGCCCTATACAATGAAGAAGGCAGGCTGGCCGAGATTTTGTGTGTAGGAATTGACCGCACCGAAAGAAAGCAGGCAGAGATCGCTCTGCAACTTTTCTCCCAGATCCTGGATAAGCAGGTGGAGAATCGCACCGCCGAATTGGAGGCGATGCGGGCCCAAACGCAATATATCATCGATACCACTCCGGCGGTTATCCTCACCGCTGACATCACGCCGCCTCACAGACTCACTTTTGTGAGCGATTACCTGCGCCACCTGGGCTCGGACCCCGGAGACTTTCTGGGCACACCGTTGTTTGATCCCATCCGGGTGCATCCGGATGACCAGCTGCGGCTGACCCTGGCCCAGGATATTTTGTTCGACAACGGCCAGGTGGTGGCAGAATATCGGCTCCAAAAGCAAGACGGGGCGTATTACTGGATTCAGATTAATGCCAAGGTCGTGAAGAATGAAACCGGGGTGCCGGTGGAGATAGTGGCTTGTTTTACTGACCTTTCTTACCAGAAAGCCCTGGAACAGCGTTTGGAGATCCTGCGGGGGCCCATCGGCAATCTCAAGGTTTGGAAAACCAGCGATCCCACCTTGAAGAACCTGGCCCCCGCGCTGCTGCCCCAATCCTGGAACCGGGTGCAGGAGTGTCTGCAGGCAGGCCTGCAGGGGGAGACGATCACGGGGGTGCCTCTGGCGCTGCAAGACAAAAGCGGGGGCCTTATGCAGGGCCGCCTCACCACCGCCCCCTTAAAACTCGAAGGGGATAATCTCCATCGGGCCGTCGGGGCCATCATTGAACTCTGGCACGATAAAAAGGGCCTCCATTAGGAAAAGCGGTTCAACCGGGTCAGGGGGTAGGATATAAACAAAACGGGATTAACCTTAGGGCATATTCTGTTTTCCCCAAATTTGTCATTCTGAGCCGCAGTAGGCGGCGAAGAATCTCCTCTTTGGAGAAAATGAAGAGACCCTTCGCCTTCGGCTCAGGGTGACAAAATGCGGTGATAATCAGTAAGATGCCTCATTGAGGCGCAAATATTAAAGGTGTTATTTTAGTCGGGATGGGGGCTAAACCTGAAACAGAGCGAAGTTAGGGATATTTAATTACCCCTCCCCTAACCCTCCCCCATCAAAGGCATAAGCGCTAACTTAAGAATATGCAGCTAATAATTTGTAAAGAAATTAAATTTTATTGTCATTCTGAATGGAGCGAAGTGGAGTGAAGAATCTCGTTATCTTTCTGAAATAATAGAGATTCTTCGCTTCGCTCAGAATGACAAAAAATATCGTAACCTCTCATGCTTGGTCCTAAGTTAGCGCCCATGCCCATCAAAGGGGAGGGCATTGAGCAAAAGGAGAAGTCCGATATTTACAAGCTACTCCTGCACCACAGTGGCCTTGATGATGGTTACCGGGGTTTGAGGCACATTCTCATAATCATCGCGAGTGGTGGTGGGCACTGCCTTAATTTTGTCCACTACTTCCCGGCCTTTGATGACCTTGCCGAATACCGCATAGCCCCAACCTTGGGGAGTCTTGGAAGTGTGATTAAGAAAGGAGTTGTTGGCCACGTTAATGAAAAACTGGGCCGTGGCCGAATCCGGGATGTTGGTCCGGGCCATGGCGACGGTATAGGCGTCATTGGCCAAGCCGTTATCAGCTTCGTTCTTAATGGGCGCCCGGGTGGGCTTTTTATGCATCTGGGCATCCAAGCCGCCGCCCTGGATCATAAAGCCGTTGATGACCCGGTGAAATATGGTGCCGTTGAAAAAACCCGTTTTGACGTACTCCAGGAAATTGGCCACAGTGATTGGGGCCTTGTCCGGATACAACTCCAGGGTAATATCCCCCATGCTAGTTTCCAGCTTTACCAATGGATGACTCCTTTCCGCCCGGGCACCGGACCCGGCTCCCAAAATAAACCCCGCCATGAGGCAGGCCGTCACTATCAACCGGCCCCACCGATTAGCCCCGATTAAATCCATACCGCTTCCTCCGTCTCAAATGGGCTCCCTGACGTCACCGATCTTGGGTGGAGCGGTAACTTCCCGCCAGTGTAACAATCCCCCGCGAAAGTGTAAAATAATTTCTTAGGTTTTCAAAATTGGCGGCATACGGCTGATGCTTTGGAAAATAGATCGGGGCCGGGAAGCCTCGCCTTAAGCTGCCCGCAAGGCCTCCAGGAGTGGCAAACGGGCCGCTTTGAGGGAGGGCAGAACCCCCCCCATCAACCCCATGCCTACCCCGAAAAGCAGGCTTTTGACTACGATACCCGGGGTCAGGGCGAACTTGAAGGTGAGTTCGGCAAAACTGGACCAATTGATGGTGGAGAGGGTGATAAAGTTTAAGAGGGAGGCCGGCACCAGGCCCAAAAGCCAGCCTAAAAACCCCAGAAACATGGACTCCAGCAGAAAAGCTGCGAGAATGTGATGCCGCTTGAAACCCAGAGCCCGTAAAGTGCCGATCTCGGCGACCCGGGCCCCCACCTGGGCATACATGGTGACCATGGCTCCCAGGATAGCCCCTATCCCAAAGATCCCGGTAAGGACCAAACCCAGGAGGCGGATGAAGGTAGCCAGACGCCGGGACTGGTTTTCATAGAATTCCACCTCCCGGAGCACCTGGACCGGCAGGCGGGGGTCGCTCTCCAGACGATTCTTGAGGGCGTCGAAGGCCCCGGGGTCCCTCAGGCGCAGGGTCACCGAGGAGAAGCCCGTGCGCCGGAAGGCCGCCAGCAAGGTTTCCACATCCCCCCAAAGCTCCGAGGAAAAACCGGTGTTGCCGGCATCCATAATGCCCACTACCCGCCAGTCCCGCATGGCGAAGCGCAAGGTTTCCCCCAGTCCGGCCCCTTGAAAACGCCGGGCAATCTCGGTCCCGGCCACGATCTCGGTGGACCCAGGCTGCAAAAACCGTCCGGCGCTGATACGCATCTCCCGCCGCAACTCCGGCGATACGGGCTGCACCCCCCGGATGATAACGTTACCCGGCAGGCCGGTGCCCCGCTTGGGCAGGTTGATGAGCACAATGGCTTCATCCGCCACCAGGCGGCGCCCTTCCCGGCCCAGGGCCACTTCCGGCTGGGCCCCGATTATGCCCGCCTGGGAGCGGTCAATTGCGCTTTGCACCTCGGATTCGGACCCGGCCCGGAGCACCACTACGTTATCAAAGGAGCCGGTAGCCACCAGGGTGCGCCGCAAGCCTTCGGAGAGCATGAGCACTGCGGCGAAGACAAAGACCACCAGGGCCATGCCCACCGCGGTGAGAAAGGTGGTGAGCCGGCGGGCCAGGAGATTGCGATAGCTATAGGAGAGGGGAATGGGCATTAAGGTTCATCGGAGAGATAAATTTAAGCTGATAATCTGATCATAGGACTTGATACAAAAATTATTGCGGGTTTGCAAGGCTGCCACTGCCCGCCGTCAATAGGCGGTAGACCACGATGAAGGGTACGCCCGACAACAAGAGCTTGAGGCCCGATAAGAATTTGCCCAAAGGAGCCTAGACTATGGTCTTAAGGAAGTCCTCCGCAATTTCTTCAATTTTCCCGGCGCGGTCCAAGCCATTGATGCATTTCCGGGCGTTATAAAAATCCGTCTCGTCCTCGTTGATATAATCGGTAATTTTTTTGCCGGTGAAAGCCCCGGTCCTGAAGCCGTGCACCAAGATGAACACGGCGTTTTCGGGTTCCAGGGCCAGGTCGGGGTCGCCCACCAGGTCAAGGTTCATGATTTTTCCATACTTGCGGTAGTTGTCCTCCCAGGTGAGCTGAACATAGCCACGGCCATAGTAGGGGTAGTAGCGCAAGTGCTCCCGGCGCCACTCCTCAGCCGTGTCGAAATCCTTGCTGATGTAGTAGGCTTCCCGCACCGGTTGGAAGGTATGGCCCGTCTCCCAATCCGTTGTGGCCAGGACATAGGCGATCTGTTCCGGTGAGCCTATCCCCTGTTGTTGGCACTCGGCTTTGATGGCGGCGATGGTGCCCTCCTTGGTGGAAAAATCGAACTCACCAGTAACCAATGCGGGCTTCTGCGCCGGCTCCTCCGGGGCAAAAACCTCGGGCCGCAAGGGTGCCGAAGATTCCTGCCAATCCTGGGTCCAGGGCAACTGGAAGTGCATGGGGTCCTTGACCGATTTCCAGAGGCCGCCCCATTCAAATCCAGCTTCCGCAAAACAGCTGACAAACTCATCGGAAAAATCCCTCACCATGTCCTCAAAGCTGGGAGCAGGTTTTTGAAAAGGGTTCGTTTTGGCATTAAAATCCAAGGCCAATCCCCAGGAATGGACTGAAAGGTTTTCACCCCCTTTCATCTCCCGGATCACAAAACAACCTTCATAGGTTTTTAATTCATCGGCCAGACCGCGTTCGCAAACCAGGCGGAGGGCCTCTTTAAGCGGCCCTTCCAGGAGCCTATGGCCGTAAATTGAAGTAAAGGGCTTGCCGTTAATGGTCCGTACATGAGACAGACGGTCCTCAAACTCGCTCAGGTCGATGGTGGTAAGATTTTTCAGGAACTGGTGGTCGCCGGGGTCCGGGGTCCCAAACTTCTCGCTCAGCTCTTTTTGAAAAAGGGGAAAATCAAATTGGGAGAATCGGGGAGCAGGCTTCTCCCGCACTTCTGCTTCCGGGGCTGGGGCCTCCTGGAGAAATTTACTGGCCACCCACCCAATGGTGTCGTCCTCTAAGAGAATGGGCGTCCAACCTTCGATGGCGGGAGATATGATCTTCTCCTGGTTTTCCACGGAGCCCACGACCTCATAATCGGTGCCCGGACCGGACCGGATATTGAGGCTGCTGGCGGTGACAATGTAATATTTTTCTTCAGGCATGGCTTGATCCTCCCTCGAAGTGGGTGGTCCACAGGTTAAACTTACTTTCCCCCTCTTATACTTATTGCCGAAAGATTTTCTGGTTAACCCTTGACCCTTCCCCAAGAAGGCAGACGAGATCGAGGAAAGAACTCTTGGCAATTATTTAAGAGGCATTATTATACATAATTATTTCTCTGGCAATTTCTTTGCAATAAAGACTTGAGCGGTGGCTTCTATGATGAACTCAACTCTCAACGATTCTTGATCACTATCACTTGTTAAATTTAATTAAAATTTATCCCACTTTTCTTAAAGCCGCGGCAATCTGGACCCGGGTGGCCTGCCAGGCCGGGACGATGCCGGCCAGTACTCCCACTGCCAGAGCCACTAATATTCCCAGGACCATGGTAAGCGGGGTGACCTCAAAGGCCCCGAAATACTGGCGCACCGAGGCGGGAAACATCTCCACCGCCGGAAAAGTCAGGGCCAGGCCCAAAGCCCCGCCCAGCAGGGCCAGGCACAATGATTCCCCCATAATGACGCCCACCAGATGGCGGGGCTTGAAGCCCATGGTCTTCATTGCCGCATACTCCCCCAAGCGTTCCCTGGCATTCATGGCCAGGGTGTTGGCCAGGACCACCAGAATCACCCCGATGACCATCCAGGAGACCACCTGGATAGCCACCAGGATGGCTGAACTCATCTCCACGAAGCCCATCTGAAAGGCGGCCTCGGTCTCCGTCAGGGTTTCGGCCAGGGAGTTTTTAAAAGCGGCGTCGATTCTTGCCGATACCGGGGCGGCCAAATCCGGCCGGGCCACCTGGATTAGATACCATCCCACCTTATCGGCCATCTCCGGGGCAATTTTTTTCAAGGTCTCATTGAGGTAATCCCAGTGAAAAAACAGCAGGGTCTCATCGGTGTTGGGATATTGCCCTTTATAGATGCCCCGAAGCACCAGGCGGTATTCCCCCTGAAAATAGGTGCCTTTCAAAACAATGGCGTCTCCCACCCGCCAGCCGAACCGGTCCGCCAGCTTGCGGCCAGCCACGGCGCCGCGCCGGTCCTGGACCAGGGCCAGCTTCTGGTCTTCGGGCATCAGATATTCCGGGTAGGCGTCCAGGTAGGCGGGCAGAGACGCGGCAAACTGGGGGAAAAAGTTTTTCTTGTCGATATAGATGCCTTCAAACCAATAGGCGTAGGCCACCCGGGTAACGCCGGGCACGGCCTGGATCTTGGGAAGATAGGCCAAGGGCAGGGGAAACATGAGGGACACGGCGTTGCGGGTCACCAGGCGCAAGGGGGAGGAAGCCTCCACCCCGGCGTACCAGGCGGCCACCACCGTGCGCAGCAGACAAAAGGCCAGGACCGCCACTGCCATCCCCAGGATGGTGAGCGCGGCCCGGAGCGGATGCCGAATAGTATTGCGCCAGGTTAGTTTTAGCATCAGGTGTCAGGGGACAGTGGTCAGTTTTCAGTTGTGTAGGGTGGGCACTGCCCACCATTTCATTAAAAATTCCCTAAGTTTTCTGTGCTGGCACAGGCTTTCTATCCTTTGCTTATGACCGGCAGGAGGTTGGCAGCCAATTGAAAGTAGAACGCGCTTTGCGCACCAAATTTGTGCGTAAAGCGCACCCTATCGGACTTTCAGCTTCCCCCTGACTCTTGCTGAGCGTGCTATTTCTTCAATATTCCGAATCAAGCCAAACTCTTGGGGTTGAAATAGCAGAGCAATTTTCTCCGTGCCATAGTGCAGACATATAGAATCGAGATATTTTGGCATTTGGCTTCCTATGCAGAGTTCGAAGTAGAGCCCGCATATGAAAAATGCATGTCTATGATAGCCTCCATATCGTCCCGTGGCAGGAAAAGAAATAATGTTGTGACGAGGATGAGGAGCATCAGGAGGCTGGACGAGTATCCCCATTATCATCCTAGCGTTTTTAGGGAAAGATGAGAAACCACACAAGTAGGTACGAAGCTCCTCCTGATAGCGTTGCCCTATCCGTGGCTTCCCAGTATAATGCCGGTGTGCAACGGATGCTCGCCACACGAGGCTACTTGCAAAATAGGTAATCTTGATTGTATCAAGGTTTGCAACAGAGGTATATTCTGAACCTATTCCTTTATCAGTTGCTGATGTCGAAATTCCTAACATAGTAAGTGGTATAGGCTCACCGTCTGTTCCATATGCTAACTTGGCAACGTAATTTTCCGAGCTACCTATCATTTGCTCGCAACTGACGCACAGCATGTTCTCAGTGATCTGCTTCGAGGTTTGAACGGCTTGTCCATCTTTAACTACTACCGGATAAGGGTTGTTGGTGGAAACTTCTGCCCGTAACCTTTTAAAGGCCCATTTTGGAATAATGTGACTTTCCTGGAGTTCAATATCAGGTTTAAGACAGAGGCGGCAATCACCTAAGAATGGAGTCATAGCTAAAAATTCCCCGCGTTACCAATTATTATTATCATTAATCGAAACTTGAAACCTACTATCCCACTTTCCGCAGCGCCTCGGCGATGCTCACCCGGCTGGCCCGCCAGGACGGCAAGAACGCGGCCAGCAGGCCCACCATCAAAGCCACGGCCAGCCCCAAGATCAAAGTGGCCCGGGTGAGGGGGAAGACCCGGAAATACTGACCCAACTGGGTCTTGAAGAAATATACTGCCGGGAAAGTCAAGGCCTCCCCCAGCAGACCCCCGGCCAGGGCCAGGAGCAAGGATTCCCCCAAGATCAGGCCCACCAAGTGCCGGGCCTTGAATCCCATGGTCTTGAGGACGGCATATTCCCCCTGGCGCTCCCGGGCGCTCATGGCCATGGTATTGGCCAGCACCACCAGGATCACGCCGATGACCACCCAGGAAACCACCTGGATGGCCAGGAGAATGGCTTCGGTCATGGCCACGAAGCCCAGAGCGAAAGCCTGCTCCGTTTCCGTCAAGGTCTCGGCCAAACTATTTCGAAACAGATTATCAATCTGGGCCGCCACCTGGGGCGCCAGGTCCGGACGGGCCACCTTGATGAGATACCAGCCCACGGTATCGGCCCGGCTGGACCCTTGTTTCTTCAAGGTCTCATTTAAGTAATCCCAGTGGAAAAAAAACCGGGATTGATCGGTTTGGGGTTCGGCTCCGTCATAAATGGCCCGGATGATGAACTGCCACTCTCCTGGATAAATAGTGCCTTTAAGGACAATGGAGTCCCCCAGCTTCCAGCCGTAACGGGTCGCCAGGGCCCGGCCCACAGCGGCGCCCCGGCGATCCTGGAAAAAGGCCAGTTTCTGATCTTCGGGCATGACATACTCGGGATAGATAGGGAAATAATGGCGCACATCCACGGCAAACTGGGGGAAAAAGTGGCGTTCGTCGATGTAGACGGCGCCGAACCAGCTACCGTAAGCCACTGCCTCGATGCCGGGAACGGCCTGGATCTTGGGGAGATAGGCGATGGGCAGTGGAAAGATCAGGGAGATGGCGTTCCGGGTCACCAGGCGGGCCGGGGAGGCGGCTTCTACTCCGGAATACCAGGCCGCCACCACGGTGCGGAGCAGGGTAAAGGCCAACACCGCCACCGCCATCCCCAGGATGGTGAGTGCGGCCCGTAGCGGATGCCGGATGGTGTTTCGCCAGGTTAGTTTAAACACGGTTTTCGGTTTTCAGTTTTCGGTGGCACAAGCTTTCCAGACCCACAGGGGTGCGCAAAGCGCACCAACTCTGGTTCCCAAGCTGCGCTTTGGGTAACGGCTCAAACCCCCTTAAATCCCCCTTTGCCAAAGGGGACTTTCTATACCTCCCCCCTTTTCTTAAAGGGTGGAGGGGGGATTTTTTATTTGGTCTGTTGATCCCGTTTAGCCAATATTTCCAGGGCTCGCAGACCCACGCTGATAAGCTGGCCCTCGCCTCGCTGTTTGTCTTTGACGGAGGTGAACCCGGCTTCGCTTTCCCGGTTGTCCAAGACCAGGCAGGCGCCCCCGGCCCTGACTTGGTAAGTGGAGACCGCGGCCAGGGCCAGGTAGACGGCCATTTCCATTTCCATGTTAAGGACGCCGCTTTCCGTAAGGGCGTGCAGGTACTGGGGGTCCGGGGCAGGAAACCCCGGGGCCGCCCGCCCCTGACCGGCATAAAAATCCCCGGTGGTGAGGGTGAGTCCGACGTGATACGGCATTTTCAAAGCTTCGGCCGCCTCCGTCAAGGCCGCCACAATCATAGGGTCGGCATGGGGGACGATGCCTGCCGGGACATAGCTCGCGACTGTACCTTCCCGGCACCAGGCCGACTCGGTAATGACCAGGTCACCAACCTCGATCCCCCATTGAAGCGCGCCGCAGGTGCCCAGACGGATAAAAGTGACGGGGTTGATACAATTGGCCGCCTCCACCACGGCGATGGCAGTGGCCGGGGCTCCGATGCCGGTGGCCATGACGGAAACGGGGAGGTTCTTATAAGAGCCGGTGTAAGTGAGGAACTCCCGGTTTTTACGGCGCAGGTCTATTCGCGTAAAGCGGCGGGCGATCCTTTGGGCCCGATGGGGGTCGCCGCAGGTCAGGATATAGGGGGCCAGGTCCCCGGGGAGGCAGTCGATATGATAGAAGCGGCCCTGGGCGTTTTTGGGAATGGAGGTGGGGATATTCATATGCAGGACCTCTTTAGATCAATAGCTTGAGATCCTTGTATCTTATCGCTTCGCTGTGCTCAGGATGACAAGATGAGGATTTCTCAAATATCCTGTACTATTTCTCCTGCTTATCGTTCTGATTCATCAACTGCCCCTTGATGAGGCGGCGAATGCGGCCCGCGTGGGCCGCGGCCTCGGGGTCATGGGTGACGATAATAATGGTCTTCCGAAATTCTTGATTCAGGCGGGTCAACAGGTCCATGATTTCTCCGGCGGATTTCTTGTCCAGGTCGCCGGTGGGCTCGTCTGCAGCAATGAGGGTAGGGTCAGTGACCACGGCCCGGGCAATGGCCACCCGCTGTTGCTGGCCGCCGGAGAGCTGGGAGGGGTAGTGGCTCTGACGGTCGCTCAGCCCTACCAGTTCCAAAACCAGATCCACGTGCTCCTTTCTCTCCCGGCGGGACAGCCTGGTGAGGAGCAGAGGCAGTTCCACGTTTTCGAAAGCGGTAAGCACCGGAATTAGCTGGTAAAACTGAAAAACAAACCCGACGTTGGCGGCCCGCCAATCCGCCAACTGGCTCTCGCTCAGGGCCGGCAGATCGATGCCATGAACCAGGAGGTGGCCGGAATCCGGGCGGTCCAGGCCGGCAATGAGATTGAGCAGGGTGGTCTTGCCGGACCCCGAGGGTCCCATGAGGGCCAGGAATTCTCCGGCAGGGATAGTGAGGCTGATGTCCTGGAGAACTGGCAGCACCTGGCTGCCCCGCCGATAGGACTTATAGAGGTGGGCGATGTCCACTACTGGGGCCGTCGGGGGGGCCGGCTTCTCCATCACGATTGCTTGACTTTCACCCGCAAGCCGTCCCGTAAGGACGCGGGCGGATTTAAGACTACCCGATCCCCTTCTTTAAGGCCGCTGGCGACTTCCACCAGATCGTTCATGGCAAGGCCGAGGGTGATGGGGACCAGTTTAACCCGGTTGGCGGACACAACATAACTGTAGGAGCGGCCATCACGGGTGATAAGGGCGGCCTTGGGGATGGTCAGGCGGGGCTGGCGTGCTAATGACTCCAGAGGTTTGGAGAGAAACGCCACCTTGGCGCTCATTTCCGGCAAAATGCGGTCATCCATTTCCAGAAATTTTACTTTGGTGAGCACGGTGGCCTTGGTTCGGTCCGCAGTGGGGACAATCATGTGCACTTCCCCGGCGAACCGCCGGTCGGGGATGGCGTCCAGGGAAATTTCGCAAGGTTGCCCCAGGCGAATTTTGTCCAGGTTGGATTCCGCCACATCCACTTCCACCATCAGGGAGTTCAGGTCGGCCATGGTCACCACCGCGGCCCGGGCGTTGGTCGCGGCACCGAAGGGAGCCACCACTTCTCCGACCTCAGCGTATTTGGTGGTCACCACCCCGTCAAAAGGACCCCGGATGTAACTGTATTCCAAGGCCGCCTGGGCGTTGGCCAGCCCGGCCTGGGCCACTTTGATGCGGGCCTGGGCCGCGGCCAGCCCGGCCTGGGCCTTCTTAAACCTGGCGACGGCGGTATCAAAGTCCTGCTTGGGAATGAGGTCTTGAGCCACCAGGGTCTGGTAGCGGCGGTATTGAAGCTCTGCGTCCACCACCTCAGCCTGGGCGATGCCCAGGTCGGCTTGAGCCTGTTTGACTTCGGCTTCGGCCTGGTTCCGGGCCGCGACCAGGTCTTCGTTCTCCAGGGAAGCCAGAATCTGTCCCTTCTGCACCCGGCTGCCTTCCTCCACACCCAGAAAAGCCAGGCGGCCCGTGCTCTTGGAGGAGACTGCGGCCTTGCGTTGCGCCACTACGTAGCCGCTGGCGTTTATAACCGTGTAAGCCTGGGCCGGGTAGAGGCGGGAGACTACCGCGGTATTGACTTCGGGTGCAGGTTTAAGAGGGCCCCAGAGGTAAAGCCCCGCCAGGACCACCAGGGCCGCGCCCAAGATAATCAGGACAATGCGGGTCCGGGAGAAGGCCGCCACCGTGGGGCGATCTTCCCCGGGGCGCTGAATGCGGAGTCGCTCAAGATCGGCAGACACGGCCAGGGGTCCGGAACATAAATTAGGCCTGCCGTTCCTAAAGTCCGGCAGGCCTTACCATTTTAACAAACTTGACCGCAGGAGGCAATCTCCCGGAGGCTTGCTTCACCCAGGGGTCAGAGCCCCGCAATCCCTTTGGCGGTGATAGTAATGTAGTGATAGGGGGCCCCGATAGTCTGGTCCTGGGACGCCAGCTTTTCCATGCCGGCCTTGGCCGCGTCCGCCACCTGGGCCAGGGGCGCCTTCTTCTTGACCAATTCGTTCAACTTGAATTCCAGGCCCATCCGCCGGGGCAGCGTGAAAACCTCGGTCACCCGGTTGTACTCGATTTTGGGAGGTTGGGGCCGGTCCCAAATGATGAACAACTGGCTGGGGTGATCCGGACTCTTTTGAGAATAGCCGGCCAACAGCAGGTACATGTTGACGATGGGATCCGGCGGCATCTTTTCGCACATCTTGCGCAGAAGCTCATCGTAGCGACTAGAAAAGAAGGGAATAGCCGCATCGATGAGGGCATCCATTTCGGTTAAGCCCTCGGATTTGGCAAAATTGGCGAAATCTTTACATATGTCTTGGGCTTCCCAGTTTCCGGCAGAAGCCAGGATGGCATGGGAGGTAACGGGAACCAGGCGGTCCATCGTGATGAAACGTTCTTCCCCATGGGGTTCGAAAAATACCGCCCGGCTGTCCGAGGCCACCAGTACCCCTTCTGCCGCAGCACAAGCAATCAACTGACCCATACTATCCTCCTTGGCGAACCTCAGGTTTAATCTTTAAAATAATCCTGGGTCAGGGCTTGTAAAGGGATAGCATGAAGTAAATTTAAAAAAAACTTCACATCAATCATATCAGGGAAAGGAGATTCTGAGGGAGCTAAGCGACCGGAGAATCTAGAAAAAGTGAAATTCTTGCGCTTTAAATGACAAACCTAACCGGATAATCAGCAACAAATTTCGGCAAACGCTATAAAGGTCCCCACGCAGGTGCCCCCTATGAGAAATTATTTTTGGCAATCGCTAAATCTGCCCTGCGGCTTATCAACCGATGAGAAACAAGCGAATATATACCATTGCAGGCGCGGCGAAAAGCAGGCTGTCCAGGCGGTCCAGCATGCCGCCGTGACCAGGCAAGAGTGCTGAGGTATCTTTGATTTCGGCCTGGCGCTTGAGCATGGATTCGAAAAGGTCCCCCAGCAGCCCCACCACGGCCAGGAGCAGCGCCAGTCCTGCCAGTTCTGCCAGGCTCACCTGGGGCAGGGCCCAATGTCCCAGGGCCACGCCCGCGATTACCGCGGAGGCCAGCCCTCCCCCCACTCCGGCCCAGGTCTTGCCCGGACTCACTTCCGGATATAGCTTGGTCTTGCCCCAGGTCCGGCCGCAGTAAAACGCCCCGGTATCCCCGGCCATGATTACCATGAGAAGCCAGAAGACCCACCACTGGCCGTCGCTCAGATAGCGCAACCAGATAAAGTGCCCCAGGAGCAGCGGAATATAAAGGAGGGCCAGGACATTGACCATTAAATCCTTGCTCAGGTCGGTAATGTGGGTATAGGCGATAAGGTAGAAGAGGAAGAGGATAAAAAGAATTCCCACCAACACGAAGAGAGGGCCGGAGGGGTTGCACAAGGTGACGGCCCGCTGGGCGGTACAAAAACTTAAGATGAGCACCGATCCTAAGATAATGGCTTTAAGCCGGCGGAAGGCGTCGGCCTCGGGCTGGTACATGCCCAGGAACTCCCATTGGGCCAGGCCGTTTACCACCAAAATCAGCAGAACAAAAAAGAAATGTCCGCCTTTAAAGAGCACCAACAACAGTAAAGGCAGGAGTACCAGGGCGGTCAGCCAGCGGCGTGCGTGCAAGGTGAACCCCCTATATAGACAGGTTTTAGGTTTCGGGTTTTGGCTTCCGGGAAAGGACTTTAGAAACCGGGACCCGATAAGCCAGGAGCCATAAGATAAATCCTGTCTTTCCTAAAACCTGAAACCCAAAACCTAAAGCCCGGAACCTCCAGCGGTTGCCTAACGTTTTTCCATGGGCCAATTTTATTGCAGGGGCGGACCCATGTGTCCGCCCTATTGCGGGCGCATAGCAGGTGCGCCAAAAGAAATTATTTTTGGCAAGCGCTATAATTCCTGGGGCCGGGGCCGGAAGCTCCAGTAGAGTACCAGGCCGCCGCAGACCAGGAAAAGGGCCAAGGCAAAAAGCTGGGTCATGGGCATCCAGCCGAATAACACCGGTCCCCGATAATCCAGAGGGCTCCGGAAAAACTCCACCACGAAACGCACCAGTCCCGCCAAGCAGAAGTAAGTCAGGATCAACTGGCCGTCGAAGCGTTTGCGGGTCCGAAACCAGTAAAGAAACCCGAAGACGCCCAGGGCCAGGAAGGCCTCATAAAGCTGGGCGGGATGCAGGGGTTCCCGCAAAGGGCAAAGAGTGGCGGGATGGCTAAAAACCACGGCCCAGGGGAGATCGGAAGGGCTGCCGTAGCAGCACCCGGCCATAAAACAGCCCAGGCGGCCAAAGAATTGTCCCAGGGGCATCCCCACCCCCAGGGCATCTAATGTAAGGCGCCAAGGCATTCCGTGGCGGCGGATATAGTAAAAGGCCACCAAAAAGGCCAGGATCACACCGCCATGAAAAACCAGTCCCCCTTCCCACAGGGCAAAGATCTTCCAGGGATGGGCCGCAAAGGTATGGATTTCCAGCAAAACATAGAGCGCCCGGGAGCCGACCAAGGCGGCCAAAACGATATAGAAACAGAGGTCGTAAAATTGCCCTTTGGGTATGCCGGTACGCTGGGCCTCCCGGCCCGACACCATAATGGCGCTCAGAAAGGCGATGGCAAGAAGAAAACCATAGGTAAAGATTTTTAAGGGACCGATTTCAAGCAGGATTGGATGCATCAGCGGTTTTCTCTTCTCTTATAATAACCCAAACCAAAACGGCAGCCCCCACACAGACCAGACTGTCGGCCACATTGAAAGCCGGCCAGTGGTAGCGCCCGTAATACACATCAATGAAATCCACCACCTCTCCCAGGCGGACCCGGTCAATCAGGTTGCCCAGAGCCCCGGTCAGGATCAAACTGTAGCCCAGGGCAGCGGGCCACTGGTCGTCGGGCAGCCGCCATAACAGATAACCGAGGATAATTAGAACCAGGGCGGTGGTTATCACAAAAAACAGCCAGGCGAAATGCGGCGACCAGTCGGAAAACAACCCAAAAGCCGCGCCCTTATTACGAACATGCACCAGGTTGAGAACCTCGGGGATAAGGGGCTCCCTGCCGCCCTGGGGCAGCTTCAGGAGCACGAAAACCTTGCTCACCTGATCCAGGACCAATCCCGTCGCCAGAATCAGTAATAATATAGCTAACTTACGCGGCACACCTTATACCAGTTTGATTCTTATTTGTTGGCTTCAGGTTTAAATAGATCAGAATTACAATAGATTACAGTTTTATTTTGGTTAATTTTATCGCAGACGCAGTATTAATTTTCCAGGACCTGCCGGCAGCGGGCGCACACCTGGGGATGCCGGGCATCTTCTCCCACCGAGGGAAAAGTGAACCAGCAGCGGACGCATTTCATCCCGGGTGCCGGCGCAACGAGAATCCACAAACCGGGAATCTCCAGGGCAGCCAAACCTTGGCCTGCCGCTGCCGTGATCTGGAGGTCCGCCACTTGGGCCAAGGTTTGCAGGTCTGTTGCCTGTGCCTTTAGCTTATCAAAAAGTTCAGCGCTTGCCCCCAAAATTACGCCGGCCTCCTGGGAGGTGGCCAGGCGCTTTTCTTTCCGGGCCTCTTCCAATCCCCGGTTGATTTCACCCCGAACTTTGAGCAAAAAGTCGTATTTGGCCAGCAAGGCCTCGTCCGGAAAGCCTGGAGGCGGTTCGGGAAAGGCCCCCAGATGCACACTTGCCGGACGGCCGGAGCCGGGGATCTGCTCCCAGACCTCATCCGCGGTAAAGGACAAGATGGGGGCCATGGCCAGAGTCAGACCCTGGAGGATGTCCCACAGGGTGCTTTGGGCGCTCCGACGTTCCCTGGAATCGGCTTTCGAGACGTACAGGCGGTCTTTCAAGATGTCCAGGTAAATGGCGCTCATCTCCACGGCGCAGAACTGGTGCAGGCGGTGGAAGGCCAGGTGGAATTCGTAGTCCTCGTAAGCCCGCCGGACCCGGGCCAGCAACTGGGCCAGCCAGGACAGGGCCAGACGGTCCAGTTCCACCCGTTTATCCGGCGCCAGCCAGTGACGTTCCGGGTCAAAATCAAAGAGGTTGCCCAACATGAAGCGGGCGGTGTTGCGGAAGCGCCGGTAGGCGTCGGCCAACTGCTTCAAGATGTCCGGGGACAGCCTGACGTCGTCCCGATAGTCCTCCGCCGCCACCCACAGCCGCAGGATTTCGGCGCCGTATCTGTCCATCACTTCCTGGGGGGCGATGACGTTGCCCAGGGATTTGGACATCTTGCGGCCCTCGCCGTCCACCACGAAGCCATGGGTCAACACCCCCTTGTAAGGAGCCTCGCCCCTGGTGCCCACGCAGGTGAGAAGACTGGAGTGAAACCAGCCCCGGTGCTGGTCCGAGCCCTCCAGATAGAGGTCCGCGGGCATAACCAGGTCCGGGTCGGGTTCCACCACCGCGGCCCAACTCACCCCGGAGTCGAACCAGACATCCAGGATGTCGGTCTCTTTTTTAAACTCTGAACCGCCGCAAGCGCAAACCGTGCCCGGCGGCAGCAGTTCCGCGGGGGGGGCGGCAAACCAAAAATCCGCGCCCTCGTCGCGCACCCGGGCAATGATGGACTGAAGAATTTCGGGAGTGAGCAGCACCTGGCCGCAGCTCAGGCAGTGAAAGGCCACAATGGGCACCCCCCAGGCCCGCTGCCGGGAGATGCACCAGTCCGGGCGCCGCTCCACCATCTGGTAGATGCGCTCCCGGCCCCAGCGGGGAATCCAGGTGACGCCGTCGATGGCCGCCAGGGCCTTTTGCCTGAGATCATTAGCTTCCATGGCGATGAACCACTGCTCCGTGGCCCGAAAGATGATGGGCTGCTTGCAGCGCCAGCAGTGGGGGTAGCTGTGGGTCATTTCCTGGGCAGTGAGAAGCCTGCCCTTTTCTTTGAGGAGTGCGATAATTCCGGCGTTGGCGTCCCAGACCTTCTGGCCGGCAAACTCCGGCACCTCCTGGGTGAACTTGCCGTAGTCGTCCACTGGCGAATAGGGCGCCAGACCGTACTTGCGGCCGCTGTCATAGTCTTCCTGGCCGTGCCCCGGGGCGATGTGCACCAGGCCGGTACCCGCCTCCAGAGTGACGTAATTGGCCAGGATAACCTGGGAATCCCGTTTCAGCCAGGGATGGCGGCAGACGGCGCCCTCCAGTTTGCGTCCCTTGACCCTAAAGACCTCGCGCCCTGTAAGCCCCCAAAGGCTCAGCAGACCCGCAGCCAGGTCCGCGGCCATCACCAGGACCTCGTCACCCAGGTCCAGGCCCACGTATTCCAGATCAGGATGGACCGCAATGGCCAAATTCGCCGGCAGGGTCCAGGGGGTGGTGGTCCAGATGACCAGGGACTGCTTGTGGGTAGTCATCTCCGGCATCTGGGGCGGAGGGCTCATCAAGGGAAATTTTACGAAAATGGAGGGGGTGCGGTGCTCCTCGTATTCCACTTCGGCTTCGGCCAGGGCGGTGCGGCAGGTGGCGCACCAATGGATGGGTTTTTTGCTCCGGTGAATGGCGCCGCTGAAAAAGAACTGACCGTATTCCTCGATTATTTCAGCCACATAGGCGTTGTTCATGGTAAGGTAAGGCTGCTCCCAGCTCCCCAGCACCCCCAGACGTTGGAATTCGGCCCGCTGGATGTCGATGAACTTGCCGGCGTAGGCCCGGCAGCGCTGGCGCACCTCCACCTGGGACAAGCGCAGCTTTTTGGCCTTCAATTCCTTGTCCACCTGGTGTTCGATCGGGAGGCCGTGACAATCCCACCCCGGTACATAAGGGCAATCGAAGCCCATCATCTGCCGGGATTTGATGATGATGTCTTTGAGGATTTTATTTAGGGCATGCCCTAAATGAATGTGACCATTGGCATAGGGAGGCCCGTCGTGCAGGATAAACTTGGGGCGCCCCTGGCTCTGAGTCCTGATCCGGCCGTAAAGGTCCATCCCGGCCCAGCGTTTCAGAAACAACGGTTCCCGCCGGGGCAGGTCGGCCTTCATGGGAAAATCGGTGCGAGGTAGGTTAAGGGTCTCTTTATAATCCATCAAAGGGCCTCCAGAACACAATTTTATTATATTACCATATCCTGGTCCCCCAAGGAATCAAAAGGAGGCGTGAAAACCATTCTTACGGCCCGACCCCGCTGCTTAACTGCCCTGGGCATAACGGTCGATTTCTTGACCGAAGGAACCCATTTAGGATAAAATTAATAATGCGCCAAGGCATAAAAGCTTTTCTTCTTTCGGCTTTCGTCTTTCCCGGATTGGGGCAACTTTATAACCAGGACCGGCGGAAGGGCGTCTTGTTGGTTCTGGGGGCCAACTTTCTGCTGGGCGTGGTCCTGCTGGTGGGAATGGTCCTCCTGTCCCAAGAATACCTGTCGGTCTTCTATCCCCGCCCCCTGACCTGGCAAATGTTCCGACTCCTGGTCTTAGATACCATCACCCACCCGTTTTTCCTGATTCCTTTTGCCCTGCTCATGGCCCTGTGGGGCTTTGCCATGGTGGACGCCGCCCGGGGCCCCGGAGGACAAAAACCCGCGGAAAATGAGAAGGTTTAGGAAAGCATCATGAAACAATATTTGCTGGATGAAATTCCCCGGGACGATATCGCCCGGATTCGGGATTATCTTAACCAACACGCGGTGGCCGCAGGCATAGCAGATATCTGGTGGGTGGACCTGCAAGAAGATCTATTGAGCCCGGAGCAGTTCGACCACCGGGATTGCCGGCCGCACCGCTTCGCGGTGGAGCTGGGGGATAATTTCGTGCGCTTTGAGTTCCTCATCCGCAGCCAGCAGGCCATGCGCTGTTCGTGCATTAATTACGCCACCCGGCAGCAGCGGGACTTTATCATGGCTTACGCCGACCGGATGGTGGAGGAACTGGCGGTGCGGACCTGAAAAGAGCTTTAAACCTCGGAGTTGGATGGTTTTGAAGTTTGATCTGGCCCTTAACAGAGGCTTCTGACATTGACAATCTCATGCCAATGATTACAGTGGTCAACAGGAGGCCCACCATGAAAACTTTATTTCTCGCCTTTTTAGTTATGCTCATCTTTAACGTCATAGGCTGTGCTACAACTGCTGCAACTCCTCCAAAGGAGGAAACCGCCGATCAATTGAAATGGCAAGAGCAAATGGACGTAATCCTTCCCCGAGGAGGCGGGCGCAGGTAGGATTGTCGGGTTCGAGGCGATGTGATTATAATTACCAATTTATAGCGAGCAGTTTCCAGTAAATGATTTATTGACGCGCCGACGCCAAACATTGAGGGACTGGCCACGATTTTTCATATCGCCTTCCTCATTCCGATTCCTCAGCAGAATTCCCCCGAACAATTTTTTACGAATAGTTTTCCTTCCCCTCAAAGCCTTAACATTTTCCCCTGGGATAGCTCTAAACCATCAAGCAAGCAGCAATCCCTTAAGGAGGGGGAGAATCATGACTGCCTTAAAAAAGTTCTTGGGCTTGGGCCCGGGGAAACTCCTGGTATTTGTAACCGCAATGGCCTTGAGTCTGGCAACGGGGTGCGCTACCTCCCAACAAAGTCCCAGTCCCTACATGTATACCGGTGCGGGGCTGGGCGCGGCCTTGGGGGCCGGCTTAGGAGCCGCCATCAATAACCGCAATCCCTTGAAAGGTGCGGCTATCGGCGGTTTGCTGGGCGCGGCAGGGGGCGGTGTAGCCGGAGAGGCCTATGGCCAATCCAGAAATCCCTATCAGCAGCCGCAGGGCTACTATTACCCGCCGCAGCAACAACAGGGTTACTATCAAGAACCCTATTATACCCAGCCGCCAGGTTGATCGGGGTGCGGACGCGGCCCTGGTGTAGAAAAAACCCGGTGGTTACTCACCGGGTTTTTTTATGGTGGTCATCCTGAGAACAGCGTTCAGATTATCAGTCACCACTGCTAAGGCAACATGGAGTATCTCTGCTCACCCTTGGGGACATACCACTTGATGAAGTTGTAGTCGATGCCCGCGGGCGCGGGTTTGATGCCGTGGAAGCGCCGGGAAATGGCCGGCAGGGCGTCAGGGACGAACAGGAAAGTATAGGGCTGGTCTTCGGCCAGGATTTCCTGAAACTTGAAATAGGCCTGCCGCCGCTTTTCCCGGTCAAAGGTGTGGCGGCCTTCGGCCAGGAGCCTGTCTACCTCGGGATTGTTATAACCGATGAAATTGAGCTCGCCGGGCTTGGTCTTGGTGGAACTCCAGATGTCGAACTGGTCCGGGTCCAGGCCGGTGTTCCAGCCCAACAGCACCGCCTCGAACCGCCCCTTTTCAATGAATTGCTTGAGGAACGCGGCCCACTCCACGGTGCGAATCTTCACCAGGATACCCACCTGCCGCAAACGCCTCTGAATGATCTCCGCGGTGCGCACCCGGATGTCGTTGCCCTGGTTGGTTAGGATGGTGAACTCGAAGGGCCTGCCGTCCTTGGTGAGAATGCCCTCGGCGTTAGGGGTCCAGCCGGCTTCGGCCAGCAGGGCTTTGGCTTTTTCCGGGTCGTAGGGAAATTTAGGCACGTCGGGGTTGTAATACCAGGTGCCGGGTTTGTAGGGGCCAGTAGATTCCCGGCCCAAACCCATGAGCACTCCGTCGATGATCTCCTGCTTGTTGATGGCGTGGGTCAAGGCCTGACGCACCCGGCGGTCGGCGAACCGGGAGTCGTTCTGGTTGTACCCCAGATAAATATAGGAAAAAGGCATATAGCGGTATTTCTCGTACAAGCGGTGAAACTTGGGGTACTCGGTCTGACGGGTGTATTGTAGCGGGGTCAGGCCCATGCGGTCGATGTTGCCGGCCTTCAACTCCAGGAACATGGTGGCCAAATCGGGCTTCACCAAATAGAGATAGCCGTTGAGATAGGGACGGCCCTCGAAATAGTCGGGGTTGTAAGCCAGGGCAATTTTCTCCCCGGCCCGCCACTCCTTGAAGACATAGGGGCCGGTGCCGATGGGGTGCCTCCCCAGGGGCGACTTGGTTATGTCTTGGCCCTGCAAGAGGTGCCGAGGCAAGATGTTTAAGGTCCAGGAGCCCAGGGCCGGGGCGAAGGGCTGGGGATAAGTGACCCGGAAAGTGTAGTCGTCCAGCGCCTCGGCCTTTTTCACCTGGAGATAATCCCCGGAATAGGCGGTGGGGGTCTTGGGGTCCACCATCACCTGATAGGTGAACAGGACGTCCTGGGCGGTGAAAGGGGCGCCGTCGTGCCACTTGACCCCCTGGCGCAGGTGAAAGGTGATGGTGAGGCCGTCCGGGGAGATGTCCCAACTCTCGGCCAGGTCCCCGATGAGGTTGAGGTCGCCGTCATATTTCACCAGGCCGTTGTAAACCAGGCCGTTGATGCCCGCTGAGGAGGCGTCCGAAGCCAGCGGGGGCAGCAGGGTGCTGGCGTCGCCGATGGAGGCGTCTATCATGAGATCGCCATAAGCCGGTCCGGTGTCCGGGCCGCCGTAACGCTGTTCTGGTTTTTCGGATTTACAGCCGCAGAGGAGGAACAAAACCGCCAACCCCAAAATCCAAAAGTTTCGCCATTTATGTATCATATTGGGTTTGTGTCTATTAGGTTAGGATATGGGCGGGCGCCCTGAGCGCCTTTTCATTCATTTCTATCGATAAGCCCGGCTGCGTGGCTTGATGGCTACGATATCAATGATAAGCTCTGTGTCGTCTACTTCAAAAAAAATTCGCCAGTTACCTACTCTGGATTTACGCACCGATGGTTGCATTTCTAAGGAACTGGATGTGCGTTGATCGTAAGGGTTAGAGGATAGTTCAGTTATTCTGGCGAGAAGGCGGCGGGTGGTAAGCTGATCTAATGTTTTCAGGGTCTTGGCGGCCTTTTTGTCAATCCGTAGGACATAGCTCATAAGCCGAGGTCTTTTTTCAAATCCTCAAGGGTAACAAATTCTCCTCTGGCAATGGCTGCCTCCCCCTCCCGGATAGCGGCCCAATCCTCATCGGTGAGTGGCTCGTCATCATATTCGCTCTGGCGCTCATAGAGCAGTTCCACCATGTCGTATAACAAGTCTGCGTCCGGACCCTGGGCCACCTTCTTGACTTTATTCAGAAATTCCTGGCTGAGTTCTTTTTCCATACGTTTTTCACCTGATTCCAAAATAATCAAAAACTCTATAGTTGTCAACCGGATGAGTAAACCGAAATTAGTAAACCGGCTGGGATCCATCGCTCCGATTTTTTCTTGCCCTGCCCAGCCCTTTTGGATACATTTAATCAGTCGGGACGTGGCTCAGCCTGGTAGAGCACAGCGTTCGGGACGCTGGGGTCGGAGGTTCAAATCCTCTCGTCCCGACCATCCTCCCGGGGGCGTCATTGTAAGATTACCCGTCGTCATGCCTCAGACCGTCTTCCCTTAGAACTATCAACCCGCAATATCCCGCTTCATCTGCTCAAACTCGTCTTTGCTGATTTCCCCTCTGGCGTAGCGTTTTTTCAGGATGTCCAGGGCGGATTCGGATTCCTGGCCGGGTCCGGGCGGCCAGGGCCGTTTGGCGCCGCTGCGCCCGAAGATAAAGTATAAGCACAGGCCGATAATGACGATCCAAAAGACGGGCATGAACATGGGGAACATCCACACGTGCCAGGACCAGTAATGTTCGGGGTACATGGCTGTTCTTCGCAAGCACAGGCGAGACGCCTGTGCCACCATTCTCTCTTAGGGGATTGGGGGTGGGGG
>JBMORG010000028.1:0-152211 GCA_049322355.1 Thermodesulfobacteriota bacterium
GCCTTTTCGGCCAATGTTGCATCAATCACCGCTTTTGGTCGAGCCATGACAATCCCTCCCTCAATTGGTTTGATTTGGAGAGATTATTAGCTATATTTTGTTGCAAGTCAATACGAAAATGGTATTAGTGGTGCTCATTAAGGGGCCTGAGCGATCAGGCCCTTTTTCATTTTCCAGAACCCCGTGCAGTGCTCTCCACCGATTTTTCCAGACCACGAAAAATCAGGTTAAACTCCGCCTATCTTGAAAAAATTTGAAGAAGCTTTGGAGGTGATTCTCTGAGGCCTAGCCATTGAAAATCTTCCGACGCAAAGGGGGAGGGCAATTTTCTCTGGCTGGAAAGATCAGGTCCGGATGGCGTCGATTTTGAGGGGCTGGCTGGATGGCCGAAATTGTGCCAGGAGGGCAGGTGGGTCTAGCCCCCGGTATCGGGAGGCAGGGCTACGGTCGCGGCCTCGGTTTCCAATGCCTCGCGATAGAAGCGAATGGCTGCTTCACCGATGAGCTGGGACGCGGTTGAAGCCGACAGGCCGGCTGCGGGGAGCGCCAGCAGAGGGTTCAGATCCAGGGCATTTACCAGAAAGGGGGCCCCCACTGCCAACCCCGTGGCCGCAACTACGGCGGCCATCTCCGGGACCCGGGCCGAGTCTTCAATGTCCTTGCCGAACAGCAAGGCGATCTCCAAGATGAGATACAGGTGCATGCGGGTGAGACAGGCGCCCCCGCCGACAACTCCCAGCAGCTTGAGGGTTTCGCCCAGCCCGGGAATCAACATGGGCAAATGCATGATGGCGCCGCCCAGGAAAGAGAGCTGGGATTGGGCGGCAATAAGCCGGCGGGCCTGCTGCTCCGGAGTTTCATCGGGGAAGCGGGACCTTATTTCCCAGGCCACCTGACGGATTCGTCCTTTGCGCAATCTCAAAAAAAAGTAGAAGAACTCTTCCGTCAAAAAACTTTGACGATGTTCGGAATCTGCATTATCTTTGATCATTGATGCACCCCGGACTGGCGCCAGGCTGAACCACAATTTGCCAGTTACATTGAGTCATATACCATAATTTCCACCTGCTAAAAAGGGTTATTAATTCGCATCATTTTTACCATTATCATTTCGTACCATCGCAGCTTTAGAGGTGAGAATGAAAAAAACCTGGATAGTCTTTATAGCCGTTCTTTTGTCGGTAGGCCTGACATTCTGGGCTGAAGCGTCACCGGTCAATCTGAGAATTCTGTATGTCAACGATTTCCATGGATTTGCGGCACCGATAAAGCCGACGGGAGGCAAAGCACCTCAGGGAGGGATCGCATATCTGGCGGGGGCGGCGGACCAGGCTCGCCAACAACAGCCGTCATTGTTGCTGGCTGCGGGCGATATGATCCAAGGGGGCCCCTGGGCCAATATGTTCAAGGGCAAATCGGTCATTGAGGTCATGAATGCCATGAAATTTGACGCCATGGTGGTGGGCAACCACGAATTCAATTTCGGCCTGGAAGCGCTGAAAGATAGGATTGCCCAGGCCAACTTCCCCATCCTGGGCGCCAACGTTGAGGGGTTTCCGGGCCTTAAGCCCTATGTGATCAAGAAAATCAACGGCATAAGGATCGGCATCATCGGAGTGGTTACCGAAGATACGGTCCACCAAAATCCTCGCAATGTGGCGGGCTTGAATTTTACAAGTCCGGAGAGCGCCATCCACAAATATCTCCCGGAACTCAAGCGCCAGGCCGATATCATCGTGGTTTTATCCCACTGCGGCTATCCGGTGGATCGGAAACTGGCAGCTACAATAACCGGTATTGAGGTTATTGTGGGCGGCCACACCCATACCAAATTGCTTCATCCCGAGAAAATAGGGGACACCATCATCGTGCAAGCCTGGGAGCATGCCAAAGTATTGGGGATTTTGGACCTAAAGGTGGAAAACGGTAAAATCGTCGGGTTCGAAGGGGCGCTCCAAGAGATAAGCCCGGTCACCGGCAAACCCGACCCCCAAATCCAGGAGATTGTGGCGCATTATGAAGGTCTGGCCAACCCACCTTTAAAGCAGATTATCGGGGAGGCGCTGATTGATCTGGACGCGTCGCAAGTCAGGCTCGAGGAAACCAACCTGGGAAATTTCATCGCGGATGTTATGCGCCAGACCACCGGAGCCGATGTTGCCATTATCAACAGCGGCGGCATCAAAGGCAGTATTCCCAAAGGCAAAATCGAATTGCAGGATGTTTATGCCGCCCTTCCCTATGACAATTATCTGATCGCCGTTAAGCTTACCGGGGCACAGCTCAAGGAGGCGCTGGAGCACGGCGTCTCCCGGGTGGAGAAACCGTCCCACCGCTTTCCCCAGGTCTCCGGTCTTACTTTTACCTATAGCCCCTCTGCGCCGGCGGGGTCCAGGGTCAAAGACGCCGCCATTGGGGGCCGGCCTTTGGACCTGGGGAAAGACTATGTTGTAGCCACGATAGACTATTTGGCCTCCGGGGGGGATGGCTACAAAGTTTTCGGCGACGCCCTCAAGAGCCAGGGGGGGCTCAAAGGGGATAAACTCGTCTATAACGATGTCAGTTCCGGACTCCGGGATCGGGTGATTGATGCCATAAAGGCCCGAAAAAACTTAGCGCCGGGGGTCGAGGGCCGGATCAAGGCCGTGGACTGATATGCGAGTTTATGTCAACGACAGGCCCATGGAGCTGTTTCCGGGGATGCAGGTGAGGCATGCCTTGATTCGGGCCGGCGAAATGGCAAAAATCGAAGCCGGGTTCAAACCTTATGATGCCTGGGGCCATGAGCTCGGTCTTAATGGCGCCCTCCTGGAGGGCATGAAAATTTACGTGCAGAAAAATATTGAAGTGAAATGATTTGCTTGATTAATATCCTCAGTTCGGTCTGTTAACAGTCGGGTATCATAGAAGAAAACCCATACCCAGGTAGACCAGCCCCCAGCCCCCCAAACCCAGGCCAAACAGCCACAAAATCTTTTTGCGGGTAAGGGCCGCGGTGGCGGAACTCATGATGGCCAGCTGGAACAGGAGTACGGCCAGGTTAAGTTCTCCGGCCTTCTTTTCCAGCCTTTCCTCCTGGGCGGCCAGTTGCTGGGCCTCCTTTTTAATCTGGTCCTTCTCCTGGTTCAGGCGGCCTATTTCTTCTTCGTACTCCTTGGCTTTAGAAGCCAGGGTCTTTGGAGTTTTGGAAGTCTTGCTCTCCGGAAGCCTCAGGGACGGCAGAATGTCCCGGTTCATCCCGTAACTATCCTTTCTGATGCTTACCACCTGGAAATCCTGCCACAGCCGGGCTTCCCGGGCCGCGAAAATCTGGACCTGGGTGGCATAGCCGATGGACTTGAAAGCTGAAAAACCTGCAGCCAGCGCCAACACAATAACGGTGAGGGCTACCAGCTTGAGCCAGGTGTCCTTCTGAGGTTCCGGCATGACAATTCCCCAAGGCATAGCCAGCAACGGCCAGCTTTCAGCAAGACAAGACGCCGCACCTGCTTATGCTGTAGCGCAACATTGGTTGATTGTCAATGGTTCGAAATCTTAACGGGGCTTTCCGGGCGGTGCGCCGGCTTCAACTGCCCAGGAGCGCCGCGACCCGGGCCACCACTTCCGGGGCCCGGAGGCTGGCCACCGAATGATACTGTCCCCCCAGGATGCGGCTCAGCTCCGGCAGGCAGCCCAGGTCCAGGCAGGGGGCGAAGTGCTCCGTGTCCAGCACCAGGGCGTTGATTCCCAGAGCGCCGATCTGCCCCGCCAGTTCCTTGACCTCCTCCATGGGGCGCCGACCCCTACCCAGACTGAGGTTAGCCCGGCCGTCAGTGATGAGCACCAAAAGAAAGGCGTCCCGGGGGTGCCGGGCTTTCTCTTTTTGCAGCAATTCATGGGCCAGGTTAAGGGCATGGGGCAGGGGGGTCTTGCCGCCGGTGGGTAGATGCGTCAGGTAGCGCTGGGCCATCTCCACGCTGTGGGTGAAGGGCAGGGCTACCCGGGCGGTGGAGCCCCGAAAGACAATAAGCCCCACCCGCTCCCGTTTCTGGTAGGCGTCGATCAAAAGCGACAGGATGGCAGCCTTGGTTTCGGCCATGCGCTCGTCCGCTCCCATGGAGCCGGAGGCGTCCACTACAAACAGGATATGGCGGCCGATGCGTTTTTCCCGCACCTTATAGCGGAGGTCGGGGTCCTGGATGGCCAGGGCCAGGTTACCCCGCTCCCGTACTGCCTGATAGGGGGCCGCGGCCCTGAGCGTCGCGTCCAGGGCGATATCCGGGGGGCCGGACTTGGAAAGGGTAGGGCGGACATAGCGCCCGGTGGTATCCTCGCTTACGGCCCGGGTGCGGGTCCCCGGGGCCTTTTTGGTCTGGCGGTCATGGGGCAAATCCAGGGGCTTAACCGGGAAGGTGGCGCCGGGAGCCACCGTGACTTCGCCGATCAAGGCAACTTCTTCGCCTTCGGAGGCAGTGCCGCCGGGCGGCGGGGGAGATTCCTGCACGCGCCGCTCCGCCAGGTCTTCGGCATGCTTGCGAAAGGTCTCCTCCAGGCGGTTTTCGTCCATTTCTGATTCACTGAACGGTTTCCGCCGCAGGCGGTGGGGCAAGACCAGGGCCGCGGCCTCGCGAACATCCTCCGGGGTTACTTCCTTACGGCCCCGGTAGGCCGCCAGGGTCTGGGCCACCTTGAGCATAAAGATATCGGCCCGGTGGCCGTCCACACCCTGGTCCACACAAATGGCGGTGATGAGGCGCAGCAGATCAGGGGAAAAAATTACCTGAGGCAGGCGCTCCCGGGCGGCAAGAATAGCCTGGCGAATCGCATCCTGCTCACCCTGCCAGCCGGCAGCGAAGCCGTCCGGGTCGACTTCAAAGGCCAGGCGCCGTTCCACCACGGCCATACGGGCCTCCAGGTTATGTAGGCCCGTTACTTCAACACACAACCCGAAGCGGTCCAGCAATTGGGGCCGCAGTTCCCCCTCCTCGGGGTTCATGGTGCCTATCAGGATAAAGCGGGCCGGGTGAGTGAAGGAAATGCCTTCCCGCTCCACCACGTTGACTCCCATGGCCGCGGCGTCCAGGAGCACATCGACAAGATGGTCATCCAGGAGATTTACTTCATCGACATAGAGAATGCCCCGGTTGGCGGAGGCCAACAGTCCCGGTTCAAAATGCTTCTCGCCGCTTTTGATGGCCTTTTCCAGGTCGATGGTGCCCAGCAGCCGGTCCTCGGTGGTACCCAGGGGCAAATCCACCACGGGCATGGGCCGGTCCCGGCGGGGCAAAACTTCGCCCTGTTCATGGCGCTTGCGGCAGGCGTCGCACATCAGCTCCGGCAACTCTGGATGGCAGTGAAAGGGGCAGCCCGCCACCATGGCTATGGGGGGCAGCAACTCCGCCAGCCCCCGGGCTGCGGTGGACTTGGCCGTGCCCTTCTCGCCCCGGATCAGCACCCCGCCGATGAGGGGATTGACGGCATTGAGAATCAAGGCCTGCTTGAGGCGCTCTTGCCCGACCAGGGCGGCGAAGGGATATACGGGGCGCTTGGGGGTCATAGAGAAACATTATATAGGCTTTTCTGGTGCAATGGCAAGGGCAAGCCCTTGCCATTGCCAAGCTCCCGAATTTCATCCGGGAATTGGGGGAGGGGGCCAAGGGCGGAAGCCCTTGCCGCCCTCCCCCAAACCCCCACCCCCAATCCCGTAAGGGAATGGTGGCACAGGTGTCACGCCTGTGCTTGATCATGCAGTAAAAAGTTCAACTTTGATTTTCTTCTTCGTCTTTAAAAATCTTTATTGGTATCGGTCTATTTCCACGAAGATATTCCATCAACCCATCTCGTAGTTCTTTTTGAGCCTTAATTTTCTCTTGAGAAACTGGGAAATTTCTAACATCCGTTGTAAAGCAGATCTCCCAGATAATATTTCTACTAACCCTCTTCGAATTAATGCAAGTTCACTCTCAATATCCGTGTGTCCCTTAGGTATGTAAGCCCTTCTCTTTATATGAACCTTATCAAAGTGATATCCAACAGCTTGCCCCATCTCATAAAGGAGGTCCGTTAGGAAATCAGCAGATTTCTCATGCCAATCTGACATCTTAACCTCTTCTTTTGGAAAATTAGCAAGACGATCTAAGTAAAGTTTCCAAGTATCCACTACCCGTTTATCTTTCGAAGATTTTCCATAAAATTCTACATCTATAAGATTTAATGACTCAACGTGTAATGGAGATAATACGGAAGCTCTTGTGGCCATAAGCGTTTTGAAAATCCTTAGTCTCCTTTCCTCAGCTTCGCGCCCGCGCTCCAATTATTTTTGGATTTGCACAGCTAATATAGGCGCTAAAATGACTGCAATGATCATAGCAAGTGCGGACACCATCTTATTAACCTCCTATCAATTCTATAGCAAAAATAAATCTGAAAGTAGAAGTAGTAGAAGTATATTTACATAAGTTATTTTATCAATTTCACAAAATTAGCTTGTAGAGAATCCACTTGAATCCGAAGCAAGGTCATGGTAACCGGCAGCGTAAACCGCCGCGGGCCGGCGCTGCCGGGGTTGAGATATAGCACGCCGTTTTTGCGCTCCATATGGGGGGAATGGGAGTGGCCGTAGATGACCGCGGCAAAGCCTGCGGCGGCGGGGTCCAGGTCCAGGGTGAAGAGTTCATGAAGGACGTAGATGAGGACGCCGCCCACCTCCACGACGCGGGTGAGGGGCAGTTCCGCGGCCCAGTCGCCCCGGTCGGTGTTGCCCCGGACCGCGTGCACCGGCGCTACCTGTGCCAGGGCGTCAAGTATCTGAGGGTCGCCGATGTCCCCGGCGTGGATGATAAGCTCAACGCCAGTGAGGGCTTTGACAGCCTCGGGGCGCAGCAGGCCGTGGGTATCGGAGATGACGCCGATGCGATGTTCAGGCATAGCAGAAGGGAAGGGCAGGATTCACGATAATTTCGTTTGGACCAGGAAAAGCCACGATATTTCCCCGCTTTTCCAAATACGTCCGGTCACTCCTTGCCGTATATCAGCTTAACCAGACGGCCCAGGTCATCCAGGCCCATTCGGCCCTGGGCGTACGTCTCGGTCACTTTCACCAGGGAGGAGAGGAGTTGCAGGTTGCCCACCTTTTCCTCCAGTAGTTTGCGCAGTTTCTGTTCATGACCCTGAAGATATTTTCCCTTCTTGGCTTCTTCACCGCAACCGCAGGCGCACTCGGGCATGGGACTCCTCCGCAAGTTTTTCGGTATTTGCGCCCATCATACTAAGTTTGTTGAAAAATTCAAGTTTTTTGGATTTTTAAATAGTAATGGGGTGCGGTGCGCCCCCTGCTAGAGAAAATTTCGTAACAGGATAGAGGAGTTTGTTAGGAAAGGCTGTGAAGCAGGGGAGGGGCTTACCCTGTTCGCTTGTTCGCCTGTTCGCCTTGCCCCCCCATCTCGCATACCGGCGGCAGGATAGATTCGCCATGGCCCGGGGAGCAGACGTCGTCTTCGAAGCAGGTCTTGGAGAAGTCGCTCTCCAGGGGCACGGGGTAGTCGCCCGAGAAGCAGGAGAGGCAAAAGTCGCTATGGTTCAATTGCGTGGCGCCCACCAAGCCGTCCAGGCTTAAATACCCCAGGTAATCGAGGCCTAAAAAGTCACGGATCTGGTCGATTTCCTGTTGGGAGGCGATGAGTTCGCCTTTGGACGAGAAGTCGATGCCGTAGTAGCACGGAAAGCGGTGGGGCGGGCAGCTCACCAGCATGCTCACCTCTTTGGCGCCGGCCTCCCGGAGGGACTTGACCCGGGAGCGGGTGGTGGTGCCCCGGATGATGGAGTCTTCGATGACCACTACCCGTTTGTCCTTAAGGATGCCCCGCACGGGATTGAGCTTAATCCGGACGGAGAAATCCCGCATGGACTGGGACGGTTGGATGAAGGTGCGCCCGACGTAGTGGTTGCGGATCACCCCCATTTCAAAGGGGATGCCGGTGGCCGCGGTGTAGCCCAGGGCGGCGTAGGTGCCGGAGTCGGGAAAGGGCATCACCAGGTCGGCGGTGAGGGGGTGTTCCCGGGCCAGGGTGGCGCCCAGACGTTTGCGTACCAGGTAGACGCTTTGCCCGAAGACCAAGCTGTCCGGGCGGGCGAAATAGACGTATTCAAAGATGCAGAAGCGGGGCGGGGCCGGCGCAAGGGGTTTGAGGGAGTGTAGGCCGCTTGCGTCCATAACCACAATCTCCCCCGGCTCCACGTCCCGCCAGTAATCGGCCTGCACCAAATCCAGGGCGCAGGTTTCGGAGGCCACCACCCAGGCGCCGTTCAGCCGCCCGAGGCAGAGGGGCCGGAAACCGTGGGGGTCCCGGGCGGCGATGACCTGACCGGCGGTGGAAATCACCAGAGAGTAGGAGCCCTTTATGTGTTCCAGGGCGTTTATCAGGGATTCCACCACATTGGCACCCGGATGCCGGGCCATGAGATGCACGATGACTTCGGTGTCCATGGTGGACTGGAAGATGGAGCCCGCGGTTTCCAGGCGGCAGCGGATGTCCCGGGCGTTGGTGAGGGTGCCGTTGTGGCCGATGGCGATGCTTTGGCCGCCGTGCTGCACCACGAAGGGTTGGGCGTTGATGAGCATGGTGGAGCCGGTGGTGGAGTAGCGCACGTGGCCGATGGCCAGATGCCCCGGGAGCTGATCCAGGATGGCGGTATTAAAGACTTCGGGCACTAGGCCGAGCCCCCGGTGCATGCGGACCCGGGCGCCGTCGCCCGCGACGATGCCGCAGGACTCCTGGCCCCGGTGCTGCAGGGCGTAGAGGCCGAAATAGGTGAGGCGGGCGGCCTCGGGGTGGCCGTAGATGCCGAAGACGCCGCAATGTTCTTTAGGTTTATCGGCATCTGGGGAAATGGCCTGGTTTTCAGTGGCCATGTTTATATACATCTCCTCGGGGGCCGATATCGTAAACAGATACTAATCTTTTGGCGTCGTCAATTTCATACATAATGCGCCAGCCTCCAACCTGATATCGATAATCGTTTTCATGGCCCTTTAGTTTTTTGATATTTCGATGGATTCTGGGGTCATATTCCAATTGGGAAACATTTCTCTAAACCGGGCTCTCAATTTTGGCGGTAATTTTATATAGACTTTTTGTGCAGACTTGGTGAGCTTGACTTTATAAGGCATCTTTTTCAAGCTCTTTCTTGAGGTTCCTCCAATCAACCAAATCTCCGCTGGCAATTTCGGCTTTGCCTCGTGCAATAATGGCAATTTCCTCTTCGGTGGGCTCAACTTCTTCAGGTTCCTGGATAAACTTAACGTACTCCAGAACCCCCTCCAGGGACTCTTCCGAGAGCTTATCCAGAGCCTTGATAATTTCTTCGCGGATATTCATTTATATCCTCACTTAAACATGAGCGAGCCATGCCCAGAAAAAGAAAAACCCCTGCCCTTCATTTCTGCGGGCAAGACCTGAAATGTTTAGATTTCTATAACGCTTAGAGGTTAGCCTTTAACTAATGATAGCAGTTTTTTTCGCAAATGGGTAGCAATATCAAGGGATAGGGAGGCTTGCGGCCCGTTCATACAAGATTTTACCGCGGTCCAGGGCTTCCCTGAAAGAGGGTCGCCCTCGCGATAACGCCGTTCCGTGTCATCCGGCCGCCGGGCTAAGGGGTCGATGGAAAAGTCAGGGTTGGCCCGATTCACGATTGAAGATTTCCAAAGATTTATAGAGATTCTTGCCCTCAAGGGGCAGAACCACCAAAATATCCACGTCGGAATCAGGCGTGGGGTTGCCGTAGGCATAGGAACCGAACAGGATGATGCGCTCCGGCACAGGCGAGACGCCTCTACCACCGATCTTTGCATTGCACAAGCTGGAAAGCCTGTGCTACCGCACTCTCGGCGGGCAGTGCCCGCCCTACAGGCGCAGGCTGAAGCCTGCGGCTACCATTAATGACGCGACTGCTGCACCTTCGCATGATACTCCTGCAGGCTTTTGACTTCCAGTTTGCCCCGGTTCAGGGCCCGGATGGCGTCCAGGGTAGCGTGTCTATTAAGATTGACCCGCGCGTCCCTCCAACCATTTCTTAAAAGAAACTTGGCTCTCTCCTGAAGGTTTTCCAGTCAGCAGCCCTTCGACACTAATATCTTCGTCCAAATCTTCCCAGTGAATCCCGTGTCCTTTACCGATGAGACGCCAGTTGCGGCGTTCTTCCTGGCTGGCCTGCACTAGTCTGGGAAACCACGCCAAAGGCACCGATAGGGTACGGCCATCACTGAGTTCCACCGTCAAGGTGTCTTCCGTTACCGTCAGGTTCTCTATATTCGGTATCTGCAATTCAACCGCTGAAGTAGGCATTCCAGGCCTCCAAGAGCTGCAAACGTTGTTCTTGAATGATTTTCTCAATGCGCTGGATTTCTATACGACTAAAGCCGATGCTATATTGTAATCGGACTGGATCAAGCCAGAATTTGATCAGTTTATCTTCTCGCTCCACGTGAACATGCGGCGGTTCATACCTATCGGTAGCATAAAAGAAAAAACGATACGGGCCTGATCTAAGAACCGTAGGCATTTCTAATCCTTATAATAGATAAAGAGGCTATCAGCGTCAAGCGTAGGCAAACCCTTCATTTGCTCTCGTTCCCAAGTTGTACTTGGGAAGGAAATTGGAGCCCAAGCTCAGCTTGGGCAAAACCATCAACGTTCCCAAGCTTAGCTTGGGAACGAGATAAAATACTTAATTCTGCACAGGCGAGACGCCTCTACCACCAATCTTTGCTCTGCATAGGCCGGAAAGGCCTGTGCTACCCTCTTTCGGCGGGCAGTTTTCATCCTACATGGGACAGGCTAAGCCTGCGACTACCATTAATGACGCGACTGCTGCACCTTCGCATGATACTCCTGCAGGCTTTTGACTTCCAGTTTGCCCCGGTTCAGGGCCCGGATGGCGTCCAGGGTGGCCCGGGCCGCGGCCATGGTGGTGGTATAGGGGATGTTGTAGTCCAGGGCCACTTTGCGGATGGAGTGGGAATCGCCCGGAGTCTCCCGGCCTTCCGGGGTGTTGACCAACAGGGCGATTTCATGGCTCTTGATGCGGTCGATGATGTGGGGCCGGGCCTCCCGGACTTTATAGACTTCGGTGACCGGAAGCTGGTGTTCCCGGAAGAATTTGGCGGTGCCGCTGGTGGCATAGAGCTTGAACCCTTCGGCGGCATAGCCCTGGGCCAAGGTCACGGCCTGGGGTTTGTCTGCGTCCTTGACGCTGAAGATGACGCCGCCTTCCAAAGGGATGACCTGGCCCGCGGCAATCTGCGACTTGGCAAAGGCCAGGCCGAAATCTTCGTCCAGCCCCATGACTTCGCCGGTGGAGCGCATCTCGGGTCCCAGCAGGGGGTCCACCCCGGGAAAGCGCCGGAAGGGAAAGACCGACTCTTTGACGGCAAAGTAAGGCGGCTCTATTTCTTTGGTAAAGCCGAGGTCGGCCAAGCTATGGCCCAGCATCACCTTGGTGGCCAGCTTGGCCAGGGAGACGCCGGTGGCCTTGGAGACGAATGGCACGGTGCGGGAGGCCCGGGGGTTGACCTCCAGGACGTAGATCTGGTCGCCCTTGACCGCAAACTGGATGTTGAGCAGGCCAATCACTCCCAGTTCCGCAGCCAGGGCCCGGGTCTGAGTCTTGATTTCTTCCTGGATAGAGCGGGTGAGGGAGTAGGGAGGGAGGACGCAGGCGGAGTCGCCGGAATGGATACCGGCCTCTTCGATGTGCTCCATGATGCCGCCGATGACGGTGATCTTACCGTCGCAGATAGCGTCCACGTCCACCTCAATGGCGTCTTCCAGGAACTTGTCGATGAGGATGGGATGGTCCGGGGAGGCCTCCAAGGCCCAATTCATGAAGTTGACCAAGGCGCCGTCGTCGGAGACGATCTGCATGGCTCGCCCCCCCAGGACGTAGGAGGGCCGCACCAGCACGGGGTAGGTGATAGTGTGGGCGATGGCCAGGGCCTGGTCGACGCTGGTGGCGGTGTCGTTGGGGGGCTGCTTGAGGCCCAGCTTGTTCAGCATTTGTTTGAAGAGCCGGCGGTCTTCAGCCCGGTCGATAGCCTCCGCCCCGGTGCCCATAATGCGAACCCCGGCTTGGCCCAGGGGTACTGCCAGGTTCAGGGGGGTTTGGCCGCCGAACTGAAGAATCAGCCCCAGGGGCTTTTCCGCGGTCGTGATGTGAAGTACGTCTTCCCTGGTCAGGGGCTCGAAATAGAGTTTGTCGCTGGTGTCGTAGTCGGTGGAGACGGTTTCGGGATTGGAGTTGACCATGATGGACTCCACCCCCAATTCTTTCAGGGCGAAGGAAGCCTGGCAACAGCAGTAATCGAACTCGATGCCCTGGCCGATGCGGTTGGGGCCGCCGCCCAGGATCATGACTTTGTCCCGGTCGGTCTTCCGGGCCTCGTCTTCCCATTCGTAGGTGGAGTAATAGTAGGGGGTGTAGGCTTCGAATTCCGCGGCGCAAGTGTCCACCAGCTTATAAACCGGGTTGATGCCGTTTTCCCGGCGCATTCGGGCGAGATGCTCCTCATCGCCGCCCCAGAGATGGGCCAGTTGCCGGTCGGAAAAGCCCCACTCCTTGGCCCGCCGGAGCATGTCCGCCACCTGGTCCTGGCCGCGCCCCTGGCGCAGCAATTCTCCGAAGGTCGCCAGTTCGTCGGAAAAAACCACCAGGTCACGAATCTGGTGCAGGAACCAGGGGTCGATTTTTGTAAGTTCGAAGACTTCTTCCACGGTTTTGCCCAGTTGAAAGGCATAGCGCAGATAAAATAATCTTTGGGAATGGGGAATCCGCAGTTTTTTAGCCAATTCTTCTTCAGCCAAATCGAAGGAACAATGAATATCCAAATCCTTGCCGTCGGCGCCCAGGCCGAAGCGGGAGATTTCCAGGGAACGGATGCCCTTTTGCAGAGCCTCTTTGAAGGTGCGGCCGATGGACATCACCTCGCCCACGGATTTCATGGAGGTGGTGAGAAAATCCTCGGCCCCCGGGAATTTTTCGAAGGCCCAGCGGGGAATCTTGACCACGCAGTAATCAATGGTGGGTTCGAAGGAGGCGTAGGTCTCCCGGGTGATGTCGTTGCGGATTTCATCCAGGGTGTAGCCCACGGCCAGCTTGGCCGCGATCTTGGCGATGGGAAAACCGGTGGCCTTGGAGGCCAGGGCCGAGGAGCGGGACACCCGGGGGTTCATTTCAATGATCACCATATCGCCGTTTTCCGGGTTGATGGCGAACTGGATATTGGAGCCGCCGGTCTCCACCCCGATTTCCCGGATGATAGCAATGGCCGCGTCCCGCATGGCCTGATACTCCCGGTCGGTGAGGGTCTGGGCCGGGGCCACGGTGATGGAGTCGCCGGTGTGCACCCCCATGGGGTCCACGTTTTCGATGGAGCAGATGATCACCACGTTGTCCTGGAAGTCCCGCATCACTTCCAGTTCGAATTCTTTCCAACCCACCACGGACTCTTCCAGCATCACCTCGGTGATCATGCTGGCTTCCAGACCCTGGGCGGTCATGGACTGGAGGTCTTCCAGGTTATAGGCGATGCCGCCGCCGGTGCCCCCCAGGGTGAAGCTGGGACGCACGATGACGGGATAGCCGATGACCGGGGCCGCGTCCACGGCCTCCTCCAAGGTCCGCACGATGATGCTGTTGGGGACCCGGAGGTTGATGTTGGCCATGGCGTCCCGGAAGAGCTCCCGGTCTTCGGCCTTTTTGATGACGTCGGGTTTGGCCCCGATCATCTCGACGCCGTATTTTTCCAGGATGCCGGTATCGGCCACGGCAATGGCGCAGTTGAGGCCGGTTTGGCCACCCAGGGTGGGGAGGATGGCATCGGGGCGCTCCCGCTCGATTACCTGGCAGACCATTTCCGGGGTAATGGGCTCGATATAGGTGCGATCGGCCATCTCCGGGTCGGTCATGATGGTGGCGGGGTTGGAGTTGATTAGGACCACCTCAAAGCCCTCTTCCCGCAAGGCTTTGCAGGCCTGAGTGCCGGAGTAGTCGAATTCGCAGGCCTGGCTGATGATGATGGGGCCTGAGCCGATGATGAGGATTTTCTTGATGTCGGTGCGTTTGGGCATTGTTTAGCTGATAATTGGGAGGCAATGGAAATTAATTTTACCTAAACCCAAGATTCCTTTCTCTGACGTGTAAGGTGGATGTTGCTCCTAAGGCGCGGTCATCCATATGTAGTTTTCCAGGTCGGATTCAAGCGTTGACCAAAAGATTAATCAGTGAAGTAAGTTAACAATAAATGATAATATTTTATGGGCTCCAAAGCCAGTAGATTTTTGCTTTCCTCTGCAAACAGATTTTATCTTACTGCTGGGTCAAACGTCCTCGGCGCTATATATGGAGTCCCACTCGGTGTAAAAGATGGTGGGAGAACGGGGGCTAAAGACGGCCTGGGAGTTAAAGATGGAGTCGTGGTTAAAGACGGAGTTGGAGACGATATATGAGGCTGAGGCTGGAGCATCTGGGGTATATATTCTTGCCTAAGCTGCTGGTCAGGACTAATGGGGAACCCCAGCTGGCTATCCTCTGAAGAGTGAGGCCGGTCTGATCCTGACAATCCCCGGCCTGTTAATCCGGTGTCCATTAACTGATCCAGCAGTCTAAGCATATCCGGGGTGAGTGGTTGGGGCAGGAAAGGTTGTTTGCCTATGGGGATTTGGGTGAATTGCATGGACTGGAGCAGGAGCAAGGCCGGAACGGTGGGAAGATTGGAGCGGACGCTCAAAGTTCCACGGACCAGGTACACCGAGGCGAAGGAGGGCGCCAGGAGCGTGTACCAGGTGGTGCCGCGCACGCCAATGACTGAAGTATGGGTTTCCATAATGAAATCGGGCTCCTCCGTTCGAATGACGCGGTTGACCACGGTGTGGACCAGACCCCGAAAAAGGCGGACCACTGCCCGGCGCTCCCTTTTGGCGGGATCATAGACATAGTCCGCCACGGCCAGGCGGGACTCCGGCGCCAGGGTGATGACGGAGTTGTCCACCATGGTGAGCTGGGCCTTGCCCCTGGCCTTGGTGCGGATGACGTCGCCGGGCTCTACACCGTCCCGGAGCTTGGCGGGGATGGCCGGGATATTGCCTTTTTTGAGCAAATCCACCGGCCCCCGCACCTGGGTGAAGCGGCCGACGACGGCCGCGTGGAGGGTCATGGGAATCAATAATGCCATCACTATCAGTATAACCAGGGCTAATCGAATTCTTTTCCGCATGACGGTCGCTCCTTTTGGTGGTATAGGCTGGTGGCACAGGCGTCTCGCCTGTGCATGGCAAGGAATAACGGGGACAGAGCTTCAGGCGGCTTCATAAATTACTTTCCCATATTTGTTGGCCGGAAAGGCGATGCCCCCGATGACTCCTTTACTTTCTTCGAAGCGGACAGTGGCCATGACCATGATGTCAAAGGGGTCCCCCAAACCACTGAGAGCCCGCCGGACCCGAACGCTTTCCTGGCGGAGATTGACGGGCGCAGACTTTAGAACCAGAAGGTCGATATCACTGTCCCGGGTCATACTACCGGTAGCGGCCGACCCGAAAATAATGATGCGCTCGTCTGGGGTCACTGCCAAAATCCGATCAACTATTTCCTCAGTCAGCTTTTAGCCCAGGTCCACGGAGCACTCCTTATTAGCTGTTTATAACTGTTATTGGTTACTTATAAGCCACCCGATACACTACCCCGGCCTTATCATCGGAAATAAAAATCTCGCCGTCGTCTTTGATGAGGATATCCACCGGGCGGCCCAGGGCGCCGGCGGGGGTCAGCCAGCCGGTGATGAAGTCCTCACAGCCAAGGTAATTGCCGGCAGTGTCCAGTTTGTAGCGCACCACCTTGTAGCCCGTGGGCTCGCTGCGGTTCCAGGAGCCGTGATAGGCCACCAGGAGGTTGTAGCGGAACTCCTGGGGCCATGATTTGGGGAAGAAGGCCAGGCCCAAGGGGGCGGAATGCGCAGGCATATCGATAAAGGACGGTATGGTGTCCTTGCAGAATTCCCGGTGGCTGCCGCTGGGATCAAACTGGCCGTCGTGAATCCGTTTGCCGTAGCACCAGGGCCAGCCGTAGTTGGCCCCCTCCATGATGAGATTGATTTCATCGGGCGGCAGGTCATCCCCCAGAAAATCCCGGCCCATTTCCGTGGCCCAGAGGTGTTTGCTGAGGGGATGGAGCGCCATGAACACCGAGTTGCGCAGGCCCGAAGCAAAGGTCGCAAGGCTGCCGTCCCTGACATCCAGGGCCAGAATCTTGGAGTAGCGCCAGTCTTTTTCTTCGCAGACATCACAACTGGAGCCCACGGAAATCAACAGGCGATACTCCTGGGGCGGCGGCAGGAACAGCAGGGTCCGGGTGAAATGACGACCGCCCGGCGGCAGGTCGATGATTTTTTTCTTATTGGCGGCCTTGAGGTGCTCCGGGTCGTAATCGTAGACGGCCACCTGGTCGGTCTCCGCCACATAGAGTCGGGGTTTTTCTTCTGGGCCGAAGGCCAGGCCGTGGGGGCGGTTGAGGTCGTCAAGGAGGGGCACTGCTTCATCGGCCACACCGTCAGCATTTTTATCCGGCAGGGCCATCACCCGGCCCTGGCGGGTGAGGCTGACCAGGAGCGTGCCTTCCGGGTCCAGGGCCAGGACCCGGGCGCCTTTAAGATCACGGGCAAAGATGGTGATTTCAAAGCCCGGCGGCAGTTTCAGGGGCGCCTGGTCGATCTCGTTCCAACTGCCGGCGGGGGGTGTGGCCGATGGCTTTTCCAGAAGCCGGCTGATGTCCTGGGGCGGACTTCTGAGGGCAGGCCCGGCCCCCCGGACATTTTGCCAATAATAGTATGCGGCCCACAGCCCCAGGGCTCCCAAGAGGATGGAGATGATGACCAGGGGTTTTTTCATCGTAAGCTTTCAGCCGTCAGCTTAAAGACCTTGAGGCCGCATAAGATCAAGCCTGTTTAACAGCTTTTAAAAACTCATCAAACAGATAATTGGCATCATGGGGGCCGGGGGAGGCCTCGGGGTGGTACTGCACCGAAAAAGCCGCCAGTTTAGGGTGGCGCAGACCCTCCAGGGTATTATCGTTGAGGTTGACATGGGTCAGCTCCACTGCGGGGTCGGGGATGGACTCCAGGTCCACGGCAAAGCCGTGATTCTGGGAGGTGATCTCCACGCGGCCGGAAAGTCTATTCTTAACCGGCTGGTTGGCCCCGTGGTGGCCGAACTTGAGTTTAAAGGTGCGCCCCCCCAAGGCCAAACCCATGAGCTGATGTCCCAGGCAGATGCCGAAAATGGGCTGGGCCCCCAGGCACTGGCGCACGTTGTCCACCGCATAGGTGACTGCCGCAGGGTCGCCGGGGCCGTTGCTGAGGACGACGCCGTCGGGCTTCAGGGCCAGGATTCCCGCAGCCGGGGTGGTGGCGGGCACCACCAGGACTTCCAGGCCTCGCTCTTTTAAGCATCTGATAATATTGAATTTTACCCCGTAATCGTAAAGGACTACTTTTTTGCCGGACTTTTGGGACCATAAAACGGCCAAGTCTTGGGGGGCGGCGCCCGGGGCCGGCACTTCGGGCCACCAGTAGGGCATGGTGCAGGTTACCAGGGGCACCAGGTCCTGGCCCTCCATGCTGGGTATCTCCTGGGCCCGGCGCACCAGGGATACGGGGTCCAAATCCTGGGTGGAAATAATCCCCCGCATGGCCCCGGCCTCCCGGAGGCGCTTGGTCAGTGCCCTGGTGTCCAGACCTTCCACCCCCAGCTTCCCAGAGGCCGCTAAATAGTCTGCCAGATTGCCCCGGGCGCGCCAGTTGGAAGGGTAGGGGTGGTACTCCTTGACAATGAACCCCTCCACGTGCACCCCCTGGGACTCCAGGTCTTCATAATTGATGCCGTAATTGCCCATGAGAGGGTAGGTCATGGTGACAATTTGCCCTTTGTAGGACGGGTCGGTGAGAATCTCCTGATAACCGGTCATGGCGGTGTTGAATACCACTTCGCCGCGGCACTCGCCGGCTCCGGTGAATGACCGGCCCCATAAGATCAAGCCATCTTCCAATGCCAATAACGCCTTCAACGACTACCTCTAAATTTCGTGGATTTCTTATAAATATAACATAGCTAGGTCCGAACGCGGTTTTTTTTTACCGACCGAAACAGTTTCAAAGATCCTTCGTCTCGTTTTGCCAGGGACTTCATGACAGCCTTAATTTATCAAGTAAAAAAACCTGTTATGCCGGACCCAAAAATGACTGCATATAAAGCCCGTGGCGAGGCGATTGGGGGAAAGGCCAGGGTAAACCATTGCCGGAAGCCGGGGTCAGGCTTGTCTAGTTATTTTCTTGGCGATTTTTGCCACCTCGGTAAGAACAGCCGCCCTATAATTAAACTTTACTCCGCCAGGGCAGCGATCAACTCGGCTTGGCGGCGGGCGGCGCCCTGGTGGGGGATCAAGGCGGCTTGGGCCCGGCGGCCCAATTCATTGCTGAGATCGGGCTGTGCCAGGAAACGCTGGACGGCCAGGGCCAGGGAAGCCGCGTCCGTGACCATGATCCCGGCCTTGACCTCTTCCAGGATGGCCTGGGCCCAGAGGAAATTTTCCAAATGGGGGCCATAAATGGGGGCCCGGCCCCAGGCCGCGGCCTCCAGGATATTCTGGCCGCCGTGGGGCACGAGGCTACCGCCGATAAAAGTGACGTCGGCGACGCCGTACAGGGTAAAGAGGTCCCCGATGGTATCGACGATCACCACCGGGTGGCGTCGGTTCTCCTGGCCGGACTTAAGGCGGGACCAATGCTGGCTGGGGAGGCCGCGGCTGACCAGGAGCCGGGCCAAATCAGGGGCGCGGTTGGGATGGCGGGGGGTCAGGATAAGTTGGAGAGCAGGGCAGGGGGCCAGAAGTTTCTCATATGCGTCCAGGATCACTTCATCTTCGCCGGGATGGGTGGAGGCCGCCAGCCACATCGGACCTGTGATCTCGGGGCTATCCAATATACGGCGGAACTCCTGAAGGCGCGAGTCGTCCCGGCCCTGAAACAAGCGGTCGAATTTGAGATTACCGGTGAGATGGAGTTTGGCGGGAGAAATTCCCAGTCGTTGAAAACGCTGGAAATCAGGCTCAGAGCCTGCGGCTACTAGGTCATATATTGCAAATATATCAGTAAGATAATGTCTATATTTAATAAATCTTCTTAAGGATTGTTCAGAGAGTCGTCCGTTGACCAGAGCCAGACGAAGGCCGCGTTTGTTCGCCATTGTTAGGAAATTAGGCCAGATTTCCGATTCCAGACCGATGAACACCTGGGGCTGCACAAAGTCCAGATAGCGCTGCACTGCCCAGGGAATGTCCAAGGGGAAGTAGCAGACCAAGGCGCCCAAGGGGGCAAAGTGCTTGCGGGCCAGCATTTGACCGGTTTCGGTGCCCGTGCTGATGACAAAAGCTGCCCCCGGCAGGAGGGTTTTAAGCTCCCGGATTAGGGGGATGGCGGCCTGAATTTCTCCCACTGAAACGCCGTGGAGCCACAGGCGGGGAGAACCTGCCGGCATTTGCGTTTCCGGCAGCTTAAGGCCCAGGCGGGGCAGAAAGCTCTCTCCCTGGCCTCGGGATTTCAGGTGGCAATAGAAATACGGCCACCCCAATAAGCCGCCGGCGGTGCTGATTAATTTATAAAGGAATAATAAGTTATTAGTGGCCAAACTTAATAAGTCTTCTTAATTTTGGAAAGCCATAGAGGGCGAACCCTGAGGTAGTCGGCCAGGATACGCTTATGGTCAAAAGCCAACACTGCGGGCAAATGTGACGGGACAAAAATGGCCAGGTTGCGGGCGTCATCCGCGGCCCGGGGTTGGCCTGAGCCCTGAGCCACGTAAACGGTGGTAATAGTGTGTTGCCGTGGATCGCGCCGGGGGTCCGAATACGTATGGAATTGCCCCAACAGGGTCACCGTAAGTCCCGTTTCCTCCTGGGCCTCCCGCGCCGCCGCAGTCTCCAGAGATTCGCCGTAATCGACAAAGCCGCCGGGCAGCGCCCAGCCATATGGCGGATTGGCCCTTTCGATCAGAATCAAGCCTTGGTCCCGATATTCGATAATGATATCCACAGTGGGCACCGGATTGCGGTGCCTCCGGGTCACATAACCGCACTGGGGGCACTTTTCTTCCTTTAGCATATCTTAGTTGACATAATATATATTATCAGACGTTATGTTTAGTATTGCAACTCTCGCTTAGCGAATCGCTTGAGATCGTCATAATTCACTGAAACAATCTGCCAGGCGCCGTGATTGGGTAGACGCCGCATCTGAAAGCGGAACTTCTCTTGGGTTTTGGGGTCAGTAAGGCTAACCTGGGCCTCATCCCCCTGGGTGTCGATCTCGGCCATGGTCGCAGCAGCCGCGATCCCCAGGATTTGGTTGTCATTCAGATCGAGCAGGTAATGTTCCAGAAGCCTGCGGATTTGGGGTTCAAAAGAGTCAATCAATTTAGGGAGAAAGAGTTGCGCGAACTTGCCCCCCATGCGCCGGGAATACCTGGTAAACTCATCGGCCTGTTGATCGTCCTGAGTCGCCAGGTCTTTATGGGAAGCCTCGGAAAAATTAGTCACAATCTTTTTTAAATCGATATATTGAAAAAACCTATCCATATCCCGGGTTTTCAGGGCCAGGGCCGCCTGCTGCAAGGCGTAGCGGGGAGAGTTGGCCCAGCGCCAGTAGAGTCCACCGGTTAAGGCCGAGGCCAAGACCACGATGGTTACTACGATTATCCAGGGTTTGCGTCTCATAGCGCCCCTTTTCTTTGGTTATTGGCCAGAGTTGATTATACTATACCTTAATTAGACTCAGGATTCTAACACATTAAGGAGCAGCGGATTTTCGTTATGAATTCAGGAAGATTGCTCTCTCAGCACCCTCTGCCGAATGGCCTGATTTTGGAGCTTTGGGACCACAGCCGCCCCGTGGCCGGGGACCGCTGGTACGTGCTTTTGGAGACCCGGATATTCGTTCCCGTGAGTGAAGGCACACTGCCGCCTGAGCTGAAAATGTTGGCTGACCAAGTGGTAAAGGCGCTGGGGGATGAAATTATTTTCTCCCACAAAGAGGAACGGAACTTTATTGCGGCAATAGAGCTTTCGAACCTCCTTAAAGATATGCAAGACCGGGTTTTGGCAATGGCTCCCCGTTATTTCGGCCACGGGGATTTCGCGGCCAAATTTATCCGAAAGACTTACTTGGCCTGCCAGACGCAACCCTAATGGCAGGCTAGGGACCCATGGGGGCTACCCGAAATCATGATAACCCTCCCCCTCCCCTTTTCTGGATATAATTTTATGTTATATCAACAGGTTAATGGTTGCCGCCGACGAATCTTCGGGCCAACGGAGCCGCAGACATGAGCCCTCTGCCGGAGGTGCGCCTGACGGCCAAGGGGCTCAGGTGGCATCGCACCGGGCATCCCTGGATTTATCGCAATGACCTGGAGACCCAACCGGACCTCGCCGCGGGTGAACTGGTGGCGGTGCTGGATGCCGCAGGCCGCTTCCTGGGGCAGGCCTTTTATAGTGCTGCTTCGCGTATCGCCCTTCGTTTGTTAACTACTGAAAATAACGTTATTAATCGTTCTTTTTGGGAGGATCGGCTCAGGCGGGCCTTGGTCTATCGGCGACGGGTGGTGCAGGATACCGATGCCTATCGCCTGATCTTTGGGGAAGCGGACGGTTTTCCGGGCCTGGTGGTGGACACTTATGCCGGGCACCTGGCGATTCAGACCCTGCATCCGGGTCTGGAAAGATGGCTGCCCACAATCATCGAGATTCTGGTGGAGCAGCTGTCCCCGGCCTCGGTTACCCTGCGGCACGATGCCGAGGTAAGGCACCAGGAAGGGCTGCCCCTGTTCGTGGAGACGGTCTACGGGGAACTGCCGACTCGGGTGGAGGTCCGGGAAGGTTCGGTCAGGCTGTGGGCGGATATCCAAAGCGGCCAGAAAACCGGGCTTTTTTTAGACCAGCGGGAAAACCGGGTGGCCGCGGCGCCGTTTTCCCGGGGTGAAGTTTTAGACGCGTTTGCCTATCAGGGCGCGTTCGCCATGCACCTGGCGCCCCAGGCTCAGCGGGTCACCCTGGTGGAGAGTTCGGGCGCGGCCCTGGAGTTGGCCAAAGAAAACGCAGTGCTTAACGGGGTGTTTAACAAACTTGATTTGGTAAAGGCAAACGTCTTCAATTACTTAAAGGAGGCGGTAGCGGCGGGGAGGCGCTTCGATCTTATTTCCCTGGACCCGCCCGCGTTTGCCAAGAGCCGCCGGGACCGGGCTGCCGCCTACAAGGGCTACAAGGAGATCAACCGCCGGGCCTTTCAGCTTTTGACCCCTGGGGGCGTCTTAGTGACTTCTTCCTGTTCCTATAACTTGAGTGAGCCCGAGTTTCTGGAAATAGTGCGGGAAGCTGCGGCTGACGCTCATCGCCAAGCCCGGCTGATAGAGCGCCGGGGCGCCGCCAGGGACCACCCTGCCCTGCTCTCTCTGCCTGAGAGCCTGTATCTCAAGTGCTTGATTATGGAAGTGGAGTAGCTTTATCACGTCGAACCCATAGGGCGGTCCGTAGCCACCGTGAATCGGCGTGGGCACGGCACCCCCTATATGCTCATCATACTTCCTGGGTACTTTTGAGGCCAGATAACGATAGACGGAACGGGTTTGATACCTGGCTTACCCTGGGGTATTAAGGAACCTTTGGGGGAGCCATCGTGGGAACCAAGACCTTGTCGATCACCTGAATGACGCCATTGGTGGCCATCATGTCGGGTTTGGTGATGTTGGCATCATTAACCATATATTTGTCGGTGCCGACCTTGGTGAACGTCAAGGGTTTGGCAGCCGCGGTGGGACACAGGCTCTTGCATTCCTTGAGTTCCGGAAGATCCTTGGCCATGTATTTGCCCGGAACGATGTGAAAAAAAACTACGTTTCTCAGAATGGCGGGGTCGTCCATGATATTTTTCAGGGTTTGAGGGGGCATTTTGTTAAAGGCCACATCATCGGGGGCAAAAATGGTGAAGGGGCCCGGCATCTGCTTCGTTTCAGCCACGTTGGCCTTGTCGATGGCGGAAATCAGGGTCTTGAAGTTGCCGTTGGCCTTCAGGGTTTCATAGATGTTCATAGGTGGTTGGGCCATAAGCAGCCCGACCGGGATCAGCATGATACACAGAGTCAATATGGCAGTTTTGACTTTCATTGATTTTTCTCCTCTTTAGAATTGGTTCCTTTGGTTGGATGTCCCGTCTAGCGTTATCTGGCCTCAGAATGCTGCTATCCCAAAGGATTCCGAAGAAATTGCTGTCTTCACGATAATTACGCACCTTACTTAAAGCAAGATATATATAAATATTTTTTTACAATAAGATTGTTTCTTGAAGTTTTAGAGCATGTCTGGCTTATTGCTTCGTTCGGCCCTATAGACTTGCACATTGACTCCCCTGCCCTGCTCACATACAATTACAGCCATGCATTTTCGGTCTCTCCCGGCGTCACTGGTTGCGGCGATTTGTCTGGCAATAATCCTGCCCGGAGGAATCTTGGCTGCCGAAGTCATCCGGCAGTCAGCCTCCCCTGCCCCGCCGCCTCGTCCCCACATTCTAGAATCTTCCCGGGCCCCGCAAACCGCCAAAATTTTGCGGCAGGTGGCCCTGAGTTATGCCCCCCAGATGTCGGAGCCTGAGCGGGAGCGGGATTTCCTGCAAAAAATCACTTTAGCCAAGCAACTGTTGGGGGTAGGCCGTCTGGTGGAACTGCGGCATCACACCCTGGCTCTACTGTCACCCGGGCAGCAAAGCTCCTGGGAGGACCTGCGCCGCCGCCGCTGGCCGGGAGGCGAGCCGGTGGGGGTGACCCTGGAGGCGCCCGTGTGGGTGCCGGCCCAAGCAAAGCGCCTCCAGGTTTATTGCGGCTTCGCCAAGAAATGGCAGACCGTGGCCGCGGCCACCCCCCGGCCTTCGGGGTATGTCTGGTTTGTGCGCACCATGCGGGAGGTCAATGACAAGGCAAACTACCGGCCGGCCACGATCCAGGTGGAGGTCAACAGCAAATTCGCGCCCCTGGCAGGGATGCTGCTGGAATATATTTTCCGGGAAGGCTGGTTCGACCCATCCCGGCGGGTGCCGCTGATGTCGGTGCGCATGGGGGAAGACACCTACGCGGTGAGCGCCGCGTCGCCGTCGGTGGCGGTGGAGTGCCTTGATTTTCCCGATAACGACGGGGATTCCCTGACGGCCACGGTGGTCATGTGCCATTATCAAAGCCTGGCGGAAATTTACCACGGGGGCCATGCGCCGGGATCGAACCACCGCCTGGGGCTGGCTTTCGATTTCAATGACTCCAACTACCCCGGGGTGATGGACGGGGCCCCCAACCCCATCAGCAAGGCGCTGCGCCAATACAACCGGCCAGCCATGCACAGGCTGGACGCCCGGCAGTTGCCCATGTGGGTCTATCGGGCCGCCAGTTGGATGGGCTGCCGCATCCCCCAGTCGTGGGCCTATCCCGGTTATCACACGGACTGGGAGCATGTGGATGTGGGGACGAAGTGAAGCAAATGCTATGGGATTTTTGAGGAGAGGACCGGGGGACGAAAGTCCCCCGCCCTCCCCTCAAGCTCCCCTCCCATCCCCCTGTAGGATTATGTTATGGCGGGCATAAACTGGGGTTATAATGCACGAGACCAAGCATACTCCAATAACCATTCGAAAATCCAAATAAAAGATTAAGTGAAAAAGATGATAAAAATTATTTTTATGCTTCTAATAGTCATCTTTAAACCTGGGCCAGCTTTGTGTGGGGAAACTATATATGCAAAGGAAACTAATAGCTTCTTTTATCAAAATGGGAAAATAAAAGAATCGGAAGGGCAGTTTGAGAACACATATATATTAGAAGGACATAACTTAATTAGAACACACGTATATGATTTAATAAATAATAAAAATATTTCAGATGATACTATTTATACTATACATAAAGGCCTTTCATCAGATCCAAATATGAATCTGCCAGGTAGGAAACATTTTATAAGAGCTCTAGGCCAACCAGGGACAGATGCTATTGAAATCTTAATTATTGATTTCAATGCAGGTCATATGGATTCTATTAGATCTACTGCAAATTATGTTGTTATTAGTCATTTTAATATTATGAAATAGATTCCAACACAGGCTGGACGCCTGGGCCACCGGGTTCTGTCTCGTTCCCAAGCTGGGCTTGGGAGTGGGGATGTTTGTGCCCAAGCCCAGCTTGGGTTGCCTAGTTCGTTCCCAAATGCAACTTGGGAACGAGTAAGAGGGCGGCCACTCCCGGCCGGGACCCCAAACTTATGGGAAGGTTTCCATTATGAATCCAACACCCGTAGTTGAAAGCCATTGTGTAGGTGAAACGCTGCATTTCGGCCCCAACCGCTGGTGGCAATTTAGAGATATAACAACTAACAACCCCAACCCCAGGGCGGAGTGCAGTCAATCCGGGGACCAAGTTCGATTCAAGCTCAATCTGAGAACAGGTTGCACCACCGAGCATTTTTTTAAGGAACAACATATCCAAATTGGTGAAAAATTATACCCACAGTATCTTTGGCTGCGATCAATATTGAGGGACGAAACCTTTACCTGGTCAGACGGCTTTATGATACCGGCCCAGTGGAAGGTGGGGGACTCCATATCCGCCATGTCGCATGAACCGTATAATTGTCCTTTTGCACTCCCGAGTCCACTCAGAATAACCTTGACATTAAAGCGAGTCGGGTTTACCGAGCCTCGACAACATGGACCTTCCCATCCTCGTTACGGTATGGAGATCGGCCACACCATCAGGTGGACTGGTTCTAGATTTATGTTTAGTGAAGGGGAGACTTTTTTTGCCGTCGGTTTAGGTATTTTCTACGCTGAAATGCACATTATCCGTACCTATTATCGTTTGATATATGTAGCGTCATCTTTGGACTCGCACTCATAAATGATAGGCAAACAAAATTTCTATCCTGTTCCTAATCTGAGCTTGGAAACGGTGACGATGTGCCCAAGCTCAGCTTGGGCTCCCTAGTTCGTTCCCAAGTGCAACTTGGGAACGAAGAAGAACGCTCCCTTCGTTGATGGTTATGATTCTGAGACTTCACCGAAAACCGAAAACCGTCATTTAAAATGCTCCAAGACTTCATCAACCAACTCAAAGAAACCGCCGAATACCGGGATATTCTGGCCCATTATCATTATTTGGAGCCCAATCCGGTGGGGTATGCCGAAGGTGACGCAGGCCTGTCGCCGGGGGTGGCGGCGGCCTTGGCCCGGTTGGGGATTCCCCGGCTCTATTCCCATCAGGGGGAGGCCCTGGCCCACATCCGGGCGGGGAAAAACCTGCTGGTGGCCACGCCCACAGCCAGCGGCAAGACCCTGATCTATAATTTGCCGGTCCTGGAAGCCCTTTTGCAAGAAAAACGGGGCCACGCGTTGTATCTCTTTCCCCTGAAGGCCCTGGAGCAGGACCAGCTCAAGGCCCTGAAGGAATTGGATGCGGCCCTCCCCTACCCTTTTCTTACCGCGGCCATCTATGACGGCGACACCCCACCGGCCCAGCGCCAGGCCATCAAGGCCAAGCCGCCCCACGTGCTCATCACCAACCCAGATATGCTGCATCTGGGCCTGATGCCGTACCATGCCTCGTGGTCCAGCTTTTTTGCGCACCTCAAGTTTGTGGTGATCGATGAAGTCCACACCTACCGGGGCATCATGGGCAGCCACATGGCCCAGGTGCTACGACGTCTGAAGCGCATCTGCGCCCATTACGGCTCCCGGCCCCAATTTATCCTGTCTTCCGCCACCATCGCCAAGCCGGATTTTTTTGTACGGATGCTAACCGGCTTAGATGTTGAAATCATTGCTAAAAGCGGCGCGCCCCAAAGCGGACGGCATTTCATCTTCCTCAATCCTCCGGCGGGCGCGCCGGCCACCGCGGCCCGGATCTTTGCCCAGGCCATCAAAGAGGGCCTCAACACCATCTGTTTTACCCAGGCCCGGAAGCTCACGGAACTGATCCATATTTGGTCCCAGCGCCTGGCCCCGGAGATGCGGCGCTTTATCAGCTCCTACCGGGCCGGGTTTCTGCCGGAGGAGCGCCGGGAGATCGAGCGGGCCCTTGCCAGCGGCAAGATGCGGGGGGTAATCTCCACCAGCGCGCTGGAGATGGGCATCGACATCGGCGGCCTGGACGTCTGCATCCTGGTGGGCTATCCCGGCACCATGGTGACTACCTGGCAGCGGGCCGGCCGGGTGGGGCGCCAGGACCGGGACTCCCTCATCGTTATGGTGGCCCAGGCCGACGCCCTGGACCAGTACTTCATTAAGTACCCCGCAGAATTCTTCGGGCGGCCCATGGAAACCGCGGTGGTGGACCCGGACAACCCGTTTGTGGTCAAGGCCCACCTGCCCTGTGCGGCCCAGGAGCTGCCGCTCAACGCCAAGGGCGAGAAGCACTTTGACCTGAAAGCCCATGAGCAGGTGATAGGGGAACTTACCCGGGAGCGGCACCTGCTCCATTCCGCTGCGGGGGACGCCTGGTTTGCCCGGGCCCGGTTCCCCCAAAAAGAAGTGAATATCCGGGGCATCGGGGAGAGCTTCGCGATTTTCCAGACCGGCAAAAAGCGGCCCCTGGGGTCCATTGACGGCCACCGGGCCCTCCGGGAGTGCCATCCCGGTGCGGTTTATCTGCACAAGGCCCACACCTGGGTGGTGGAGAAGCTGGACCTGGACCGGTGCAACGTATGGGTCAATCCCATCGAGCCCAACTATTTTACCCGCATCCAGACGGACAAGGAGACGGAAATCCTGGAGATTTTGGAGTCCCGGCAAGTGGCCCGGTTCAAGGCCCACATCGGGCGGCTCAAGGTTACGGAACACCTGCTGAGCTACGAAAAGCGGCGGCTCCCCGGCCAGGAACTCCTGGGCTCGGTCTCGCTGGAGTTGCCGCCCCAGATTTTCGAAACCGTGGGCATGTGGCTGGAAATTCCGGACGCGGTGAAAAACGCGGTGTACGCCGAAGGACGCCACTTCATGGGGGGCATCCACGCTCTGGAACACGTCCTGATCAGCATGTTTCCGCTGTTTGCATTGGCGGACCGCTACGATATCGGCGGGATTTCGCATCCGGCCCATCCCCAGGTGGGGCGGGCGGCCATCTTTATCTATGACGGCTATCCCGGCGGTGTGGGTCTTTCAGTAAGGGCCTACGAGATCTTAGAAGACCTGATGCGGCGTTCTCTGGAGCTCACTTCGGCCTGCCCCTGCGAAGACGGCTGTCCTTCCTGCATCCATTCCCCCAAATGCGGCTCGGGCAACAAGCCCCTGGACAAGGAGGCCACTCTGCAAATCGCCGGCCTGCTCCTGGGAGTGGAAGAAGCGGAATCGCCCGGGGAGGTGCAGATAGTGGAAGCGCCGGCCCCTGAGGCCGGCCCCCTGCCTGAGGGCGAGGCGGGAGTTCTCTGGTTCCGGAACCGGAGGCTGGGTTTTCTGGACCTGGAGACCTGCTGTTCCGCCGCGGACGTGGGCGGCTGGGGACAGTGCCACCGCATGGGGGTGTCCCTGGTGGTGCTCCATGAGAGCCATACCGGAGTTGCCACCGCTTATCGGGAGCACGATCTGGAGCGTCTCGGGCAGCGCTTAACAAAACTGGACCTGATTGTGGGCTTCAATATCAAACGCTTTGACTACCGGGTGCTGCAACCCTACACCAAGATAAATCTGGCGGAAGTGCCTACCCTGGACATCCTGGAGGAAGTCCATACCCTCCTGGGACACCGATTGTCTCTCAATCACTTAGCGGAAAAGACCTTAGGTGAGAAAAAGACCGGCGACGGCCTCCTGGCCCTGGAACTCTATGCCGCGGGCAAGTGGGAGGAACTGGAGTCCTATTGCAGGCAAGACGTAGTCCTGACCCACCGCCTCTTTGAATTCGGGGTGCGGCACGGGTATCTGATTTATCAACACCGCCAGGGGGCCCTGGTGCGGATTCCGGTGGATTGGCAGGAAGATCGGTTTTTCAGCTGATTTGCTGAATATCCGGGAATTCGGTTTTTACATGAACTTTTCCGGTTCCGAAAAACAAAACAAGTGCGGTTTTCTTTTGCCCTTTCGCCAGGCTTGATTTATTATTCAGCAAAACCAAAAGGTAAAGGGGGCAGTTAATGAATAGGAATAAGTTTATGGTCTTGAGTTGTTGTCTCGCCCTGGTCTTTTTGTTAGGGAGCGTTTCCATGGTAGCGGGAGCCGAGGCGGAACCCAAGGTCGGTCAAATGGTCCCTGATGTTAAATTCTCCGGGACCATCACGCCTGAGGGTTCCACGTATCTGGGGCTGGCGAAGCAGGGTCCTTTTTCTCTGAAAGACGTTAAGGCGCCTTATATTTTGGTGGAGCAGTTCAATACCAGTTGCCCGCATTGCATACACCAGGCTCCCATAATGAACCAGTTGTATGAGAAAGTGGAGGCGGATCCCCAACTGAAAGGCAAGCTGAAATTTATCGGCGCAGGTCAGGGAAACGAAGAAGCCCAATTGAAGATGTGGAAGGCCTTTAACAAAGTGCCTTTCCCCCTGGTGCCCGACCCCAACAGCGCCTTTGGCAAGGCCTTGAATTTCACTCCCTACCCTGTCACCGTGCTCCTGGACAAGACCGGCAAAATCTTGTTCGTTCATATCGGCTCCTTTGAAAGCGCTGATGAAGTCATAGCAAAGATTAAAGCTGTCGCAAAATAGCTTCTTCCACATCGGGTCAGGCTGACCTCAGCCTGACCCACTCTCCACTTGATTGACGTCACATACCTGCGGGCTTATCTTGATTCTGAGGCACCCATCAAGTACGTTAAGAGGACTTTTTCATGGATTTCAAAGCCATTCTGGTTGCCACTGATTTTTCCGAATGCGCCGGGGCTGCTTTCAAGATGGCCAAATACCTGGCTCAATGCTTTGAGGCCAAGCTGGTCCTCCTCCACGTCATCCAGCAGTCCACCGTGGCCCGGGTGGCCGAACATCTGAAGGTTCAGCCCGAAAGCCTGTTGCCGGAGTTCCGGGAGGAAGCGCACCGGCAGTTGGGCGCCTTTCTGGAAGAGCATGGCCGCGGCAGTGTAGAAGTTGAGAGCATGGTGACTGCGGGCATCCCTTTCCAGGAAATTGCGGTTATGGCCCGGGACCTGGCGGTGGATTTGATTGTTATGGGGGGCTACGGCAGGAGCGGACGTGGGCCCATTGAGGAAGTCTTTTTCGGTTCTACCGCGGAGAAGGTGGTGCGCCTGCTGCCCTGCCCGGTGTTGTGTGTGCCGTGGGAGGGACAGGCGGTTACAGGGGAAAATCCACTTTGATTTTGAAGACTTCCTGGGCCGGGAGGCTGAGAATTTCCGGCACTCCGGTGGCCTGGGAGATTTCTTCCAGAATATGATAAAGGCGCGCCTCCGAGTCGGCGATGAGGGTGAACCAGACATTATAGTGGTGCTGTCGCAGGTAGTTGTGGGTCACTCCTGGGTAACCATTGACCACGGCCACAAAATGTTCCAGTTTATCCCGAGGCACCCGAGCCGCGCAGAGGGTGCTGGTATAGCCCAGCTTGCGGGAGGTAAAGTTGGCTCCCAGGCGCCGGATGATACCGGCTTCGGTCATGGCTTTGACCCGGGTCAGGACTTCGGCTTCCGAGGCCCCTACCTTTGTGCCCATCTCGGCATAGGGGCGGGACACAATGGGAAAATGGGACTGGATTTCGTTGAGGATAGCCCGGTCCAGGTCGTCAAGAAGATCAGTTTTCGGTTTTCGGTTTTCGGTTTTCGGTTTCGTCATTCGGAGGTCTTATGTTTTTGCGCCTTTAAGCATCTTTGCGAGAGATCTTATCCCATCGGCTCATACGGGCAGATGGGGTCATCCCCCAGGACATCGCCGGTCATGGCATAGGCCCGGGCCCTGCACCCCCCGCAGACTTTGCGGTATTGGCAGGCATGGCACTTGCCGTGGTAGTCGTCCACCCGGCGCAGTTGCCGGAATAACTCGGAGTCGGCCCAGATTGCCGGAAAGGACGTTTCCCGGAGGTTTCCCGCCACCAGTTCCAGATAGCCACAGGGTTGCACCTCTCCCTTATAAGACACAAACGCGAAACCCTGGCCCCCAAGGCAACCCTTGGTCATGGCTTCCATGCCGTGGCTGGCCGGGGTGATTTTCTCACCCCGGGCATGGGCGTCCTGGCGCCAGAGCCGGTAGTATTGCGGAGCGCAAGTGGGCTTGATGAAGAGCTTGCCCTCCTTCTGGCGCTCCAAAAGCCAGCGCAGGGTGCCCTCATATTCTTCCGGAGAAACCAGTTCCTCCCGGAGCAGTTCCCCCCGGCCGGTGGGCACCAGCACAAAAACGTGGTGGGCCGCGGCCTCAAGTTTGATGGCTAATTCGTGGATGGCCGGAAGTTCCTCCCGGTTGGCCCGGGTGACGGTGGTGTTGATCTGGAAGGGCAGCCCGGCTTTTCTGCAGGCCGCAATGCCCGCCAGGGCACCGGAATAGGCTCCCTCCACATTCCTAAGGCGGTCATGGGAACTGGCGGTGGCCCCGTCAATGGAGATGCTAACCCGTTGAATTCCTGCTTCTTTAAGGCGCGTCGCGATGGCTGGAGTGACCAGAGTGCCATTCACCGCCATGACCATGCGATGGCCCAACCTGGTGCCGTAAGCCGCCAGGTCGAAGATATCTTCCCGGAGCAAGGGTTCCCCGCCGGTGAGGATGACCACTATCTGGCCCATACCTGCCAGGTCTTCCAGGAGTTTGATACCCTCGTTGGTAGTCAACTCACCCGGATAAGGTCCGGACCCCGCCGCAGCCCGGCAATGGAGGCAGGCCAGGTTGCAGCGCCGGGTGGTCTCCCAGGCCAGGAGGCGCAGGGGGGGGATTTTTATAGAGTTCGGAGTATTTGGATTCATATAACAATAAACTGGCAGCACAGGTTTTCAACCTGTGCCATTCATAAACTTTTCTTTTTCTGCCTTCCCATCATTTCCCCAACAATGTTGCTGCCTGTTTAGCAAAATAAGTCAAAATCAAATCCGCACCGGCGCGTTTGATGGCAAGCAGGGACTCTAACATGGCCGCGGTTTCGTCCAGCCAGCCGTTGGCCGCGGCGGCCTTGATCATGGCGTATTCACCGCTCACCTGGTAGGCGGCCAGGGGCAGATCAAACTCGGCGGCAACCTGGGAGATGACATCCAGGTACGGCAAAGCGGGCTTTACCATGAGAATATCGGCCCCCTCTTCCACGTCCAGGGCGGCTTCCCGAAGGGCCTCCCGGATGTTGGCGGGGTCCATCTGGTACGACCGGCGGTCGCCAAAGGCCGGGGCGGACTCCGCCGCGTCCCGGAAAGGCCCATAGAAGCTGGAGGCATACTTGACGGCGTAGCTCATGATGGGCACCATCTCAAAGCCCCGTTCATCCAGGGCCTCCCGGATGGCCCCTACCCTGCCGTCCATCATGTCGGAGGGGGCTACCATGTCGGCCCCGGCCTCGGCGTGGGACACCGCCACCTGCCCCAGAACGTCGAGGGTGACGTCATTATCCACCTCCTGGCCCGCCAGCAGGCCGCAATGGCCGTGGGAGGTGTAGCCGCACAGGCAGACGTCGGTGATTACCACCAGCTCGGGTACCTGCTTTTTGAGTTGCCGCACCGCCTGCTGCACCGCGCCTTTGGGAGAGGCGGCTTCGGAACCGGTGTCGTCTTTGCGGGTGGGCAGCCCAAAGAGGAGCACCGCGGGCACCCCCACATCCAGGGCGGCTTTGGCTTCGTCTACCAGCAGATCCACGGACAGGCGGCAGACGCCGGGCATGGAAGCAACCTCCTGGCGTACGCCCTTCCCCGGGGACACAAACATGGGGTAGATGAAGTCTTCGGGGTGCAGGTGGGTCTCCCGCATCATGCGCCGGAGTGGTTCCCGCCGCCTTAAACGCCGGGGCCGAAATAATAGCTCCATGGAGGACCTCATAACCTTTCAGGTTTCAGGTTTTAAGTTTCAGATATACCTGCGTCAAATCGATCTCAGGTCATTGTTACCCAGCCGCGCCCGACTGTCAAGTTCACGATCTGATAGGCTACTGAGGAGAATCAGGATAAATTAAACTCTTTTAATTTGACTGCTGTCTTCTTAGTAAAGTAATAGTGATTTTATTTTAAAGCTGATATGGTAGAAATCCTTTTATAAAAGAATTATTTGCGGAAGGGAGGGTAATTGTCATGAAAAAGCTTCTCTCCATTGACGGCGGCGGCATCCGAGGCATTATTCCAGCCATGATTTTGGCGGAAATCGAGAAAAGAACCAGGAAAACCACCGCATCTCTATTTGATCTCATGGCGGGAACCTCAACCGGCGGGATTATCAGCCTGGCATTGAGCCGGGATGGCGGCAATGGAGCGCCCAAGTATCGGGCGCTGGACCTGGTGGACTTGTATGTCAATCGCGGCCCGGAGATCTTCTATCGTTCCTTTTGGCGGGGAGTGAGTTCAGTGGCGGGGCTTACCGAAGAAAAATATCCCCAGGGCCCCTTGGAGGGGATCCTCAAAGAGTATTTCGATGAGGTGCCGCTTTCCGCTGCGCTCACCAGGGTTCTGGTCAGCAGCTATGAAATTGAGACCCGGAACCCCTTTTTCTTCAAAAGCTGGAGGGATGAAACCAAACCGGTTTTGATGCGTCATGCGGCCCGGGCCACTTCTGCCGCACCCACGTATTTTGAACCCGCTTTGATTAAGGTCGAGGGGCAAGAGATGGCATTGATTGACGGCGGCGTCTTTGTCAACAATCCCGCCATGTCGGCCTATTCGGAGGCCCGGCGCCTCTTCCCGGCTGAAACCGACTTCCTGGTTGTTTCCCTGGGCACGGGACAGTTGACCCGGGCCATACCTTATGACGATGCCAAAGATTGGGGCAAAGTGCAATGGGCCTTGCCACTTATCAGTGTGGTGTTCGATGGGGTCAGTGATGCAGTGGACTATCAATTGCGGCAGATATTGGGAGACCGATTTTTCCGGTTCCAAACCACCTTGGACACCGCCAATGACGACATGGACGATGCCTCCCCCGCCAACCTGTCAGCCTTAAAGGCAGAGGCGAACCGCATTATAAAGGCCCAAAAAAACGACATTGACAAGTTGTGCCGGTTACTGATGCAACCTTAAATTTTGCCCCGGAAGTTTGGGTGGAAGTAAAGCAGAGGTAAATATTATAGCCAATCTGATAATCTGGGGGTCAAGCCTGTTTAGGGGCCAAAGCAATTACAGAATATTACACTCCGCCTGGCTGATAAGCCCTCATTGCACGAAAACTTCCACGGAATCGCCCTGATTGCCCGGTCCCACTACGGTGATGCGATGGCGGCCCCGGCCCAATTCCAGGAGCAACTCATAGGGCGGTCCGGTGGCAGCCACCTCCAGGCCGTCCACGAACCAGTTGACTTTCTTAAGAGGGTCCCGGCACCGGGCTTTTCCAGTCAGCCGGATTACTTCGGAATGAGGCGGCAGCAAGTAGCGGTCGCCATTTAAGGGGGAACTGATGCTGACCTGAAGGGCCAGGCCATCCGATCGGGCGGAAGCCAAATTGGCGACGAAGTTGGTTGACGGGAGTCCGGCAATCACGGCGCCCTCCGGGTGGCGCCGGCTGGCGTTGGCTTTGGGGCCGGCGGCCACTGGACTTGCAAAGGTTTTGCGTAAATCCTGGTCAAAGTCGGCCAGGCGAAAGCGTCCTTCCCCGCCTTTATCAAAGCGCTGATGCAGCCAGCCCGCGAAATTGGCAGGGATGCGGTGCCAGGGTTCCTTGCGGTGATGATAGGTGCAAACGGTCTGGGGTTCGGTGCCGGTTATGAAAAACTCCCGGCGCTGGTGGACGCAGCCCGGCCCCGGATTTAATCCCGAGAAGGCGCAGACCTCGGCTGCGATGACCCCCGCCGGTTTTTTGAAGGGTGCCGGCGGCGCCCCGGCAAACAGGACCGCGGCCAAATCCGCCACAATGGGCGCGGCTGCGGTGGCGCCGCTGAGCCCCACAGTGGGCCGGCCATCGAAATTGCCCACCCATACCGCCAGGGTGTACTCCGGAGTGTAACCTACGGCCCATTCATCCCGGTAGCGGGTGCTGGTCCCGGTTTTGATGGCCAGGCGGTAGGGCGGGTTCATGGCGACGGCGCCGCCAAAGATGCGGGCCCGGGCCATGGGATCGCTCAAGATGTCGCTGATGATGAAGGCCGCCTGGGGGGAGAATATGGGCGTTCCTGCTTGCCGGGGGGCATCCAGGGTCAAGCGCAAAGGTGCAAAGCTGCCGCGGTGGCCCAGGCTGGCGTAAGCCGCGGCCAGTTGCAGGAGGCTGACCTCGGGGTTGCCCACCACCAGTCCCAGGCCGTAGTGGTCCGGGGAAAATTCCGGGCGGTTGATGAGGTTAAGGTTCGCCAACGTGTCGTAATAGGTTTCCGGCCCCACCAGGTTGAGCAGGTGGACCGCGGAGAGGTTCAGGGAATTGCCCAGAGCTTCCCGGAAAGAGACGGGGCCGTGGGAGACGCGGTCAAAATTTGAGGGGATAAACTCGCCCCGGGGGGTGCGGTAGCGCCGTTCCACATCTTCCAGCACCGAAGCCGACGTAAATCCCTGGTCCAGGGCCAGCCCGTAGAGAAACGGTTTTAGGGTGGAACCAGGGGAGCGCCAGGCCGCGGCGCCGTTATTATAACCCTGGTCCCTGGGGCTATAGGCGCAGGAGCCCACCAGGGCCAGGACCTCCCGGGAGGTGTTGTCGACTATCACTGCGGCGGCCTGGGAGGCTCCGGCCTTTTTTAGCCGGGCCTGGTGGGAGGAAACGATGGCCTGGGCCCGGCGCTGTAAGGGCAGGTCCAGGGTGGTCCAGAGTCGCTGGGGACCAGAAGCGGATTTTTCCCGGGCCAGAACCAAGTTGACAAAATGGGGGGCTTCAAAGGGAAAGGCCGGGGGCCGGGGGCCATGACCCCGGAAGCGGGGCGGCTCGGCCTGGCAGGCCTGGAACTCCTGGGAACTGAGATATCCCAGTTGGGCCATACGGCTTAAGACCCAGCGCTGGCGCACCAGGAGACGATCGCGATTAGGACCGTAGGGGTTCAGGGCGCTGGGGGCCTTGACCAATGCGGCCAGAGTTGCAGCTTCGCCATATGTCAGGTTGGAGGCGGTCTTGCCGAAATAGGCCCAGGCGCCGGCCTCCACCCCCATGAGGTTGCTGCCCAGAGGCACCCGGTTGAGGTATTGCCGCAGAATTTCCTCTTTACTATAACGTATAGAAAGCCTCAAGCTGCGGGCCATTTCCACCAGCTTGCGATAGTAGCTGCGGGGGCCGGGATAGATAAGGCGGGCCAGTTGTTGGGGGATGGTGGAGGCTCCGGAGATGACGCGGCCGTGGGTGAGATTGGTCGCGGCTGCCCGGAGGATGGCCAGGGGGTCGATGCCGGGATGATGCCAGAAGCGCTGGTCCTCGGCGGCAACGAAGGCCGCGGACACGACCGGCGGCACCTCGCCCTCGGGAAGGATAACGAGCTTGCGACCCTGGAACTCGGGCACCAGCCGCAAAATCCGGCCTTCCCGGTCCAGCACCAGGGGGCCGGGCCGGAGCATCAATGCCTCCTGGTCCAGACGGGAGACGGCCTCAAGGTGCCAGGCCAGTGCGGCCAGGATCAGGAGGACCAGTACCAACAAACAGGCCCGGCGGGGTGATATTTTCTTTGACAAATGACCCTCTTCCAAAATTACCCGGAATTTAATCACCTCAAGCTTGTCTTTGAGGAATCCCCTTAAATCTTCCCTTTTCAAAGGGGGCTTTAACGGCCCTTGACCTCCAGTTCCCCCTGGGGGGAGTAGCCGTTCACCCCGGGGTTGTACATGGCCGCGACCCGGGTGGCAGGGGCTACGAACTTGCCTTCGCATACGGCCCGGCAGTAGTACTCAAAGCGGTAAGAGCCGGAGTAAACCTGGTCCCGGAAGGCCAGGACCCGGTCGTTCCTGATCTCGAAAAAGTTGGGCCGGAACCGGATGGTGCCTTCCCGGGTGAGGTATTCGAAGTCGTCGCCGGACTCGCCACCCTCCGGGATGGGTTCTTCCGTGGTGAAAGCCGAATTAAGGGCCATCAGCCCCGCGGGCAGGGGGTCATCCAGCATCACGTAGCGCTGCACCTTGCCTGCAACATCCAGGAAGACGGTGACCTTCACCAGGTCGCCCACCTTGATAAGGTCTGAGCCGTCGGTGTTTTTGATTTCCCGGCGAACTTTGAAGCCGTGGTCCGCGCCGCTGGCGGTGATATCCATTCGGGGCGTAGTTAATTCCAACTTGTAGAGCCAGGTCTTGCCGGCCTGGCTGTCGATTTTGATTACCGGATTTTTGAGCAGGGCTGCGGCGTCCAGGGCCACGGTGCGGAAGCCCTGGGGGTCCAGCTTGAGGCGCCCGTTTTGGGGAGTGCCGGGCTGGCTGATGGAGATTTCAACTGGCTCCGTGCCAAAAGAGGCGTCCTTGAAGTATTGTCCCAGGGCCAGGAGGGCCCAGCCGGTATCGCTGGTGGAGGTCCAGATGCCTTGTTTGTCCAGGCCCATCAGGAGCAAAAGGGCCTCCTCTTTGGCAGCCGGGTCCTGGGGCATGAGGGTGGCAGCCGCGAGCAGGGCCAGGGCCGGGGTGCGGAAATGCGCCCGGAATTCGTCATCGGCGTCGGCAGGGGCCGGTGGCACCCGGCTGCCCACCAGGGGCTGCAGGGAAGTTTGCAGTTCTTTGGGGGGGCGCAGGTCGGCAAACGAGGCGGCCAAGATCAGCAGGAGTTTGCTCTCCCGGCTCAGCTTGGCATAATGAGCCTGAACGGTTTTATACGTATTAGGATCCAGGGCACCGTTAAGAGCCAGGATGTAGCAGGCAAAGGCCTTCACCGCCAGGGGGCGTTTTTCCTCCTGGATCTGGGATTTCAGGTAATCCAAAGCCTGGTTTAAGGAATAATCCGGCACTTCAAGCCCCTTTTCCTTGGCCAGGCTCAAAGCCGCCGCGGCGTAGAGGGAGCCCCAGATGTGGGATTCCCGCTGGCCCGGCCAGTAGGCAAAGCCGCCGTTGTCGGTCTGCATGGCCAGGATGCGCGCCAGGCCCTTATTCAGGTATTTGTCGGTTTCCGCCAGGCTGACGCCGGTTACCAAGCCTTTTTCAATGACCCCCCGGAGTGCGGCCAGGGCCATGACCCCGGAACTGGTCTGCTCCACGCAACCATAGGGATATTGCAGGAGGTAATGGATGGCTTCGGTCATTCGCAGAAAGGGCGAGCCGGCCACGGTCAGGACCGCCTGTACCTCTTCCGGGTCAACCTTTCCACTCAGGTAGGACGGCAGCGCCACCTTGATTTCGGAGGTTCCGGCCAGGGACCCGAACCACACCTGGGTGTCCCGGACGTAACCGGAATTGATGCGTACTTTGAGTTCCACCCCGTCGGTGCGGCCCTGAAATTCGCTCTGGAAATGGGCGGCTGCGGGCCCGCTAGTAGCCGCTTTGCCGGTTACGTTGAGTTTCAGGCTGTCTTTAGGTTTGAGCTGATTATCCCCTTCCGCGGCGCTGAGAAACAGCCCGCCGTCGCCCGCGGCGCTGAACTGCACCGGCCCCTGGTCGTTGGTGGCGTTGAACGCGGCCACCTGGAACTTAAAGGTGTCTCCCTTGGTGAAGAAGCTGGGCATACCCGGTTCCAGGTAGAAGTCTTTGGCAGCCAACAGAGGCCGCTCGCCGCTCCCGAAGCGGCTGCCTTTATCCAGGACCACGGTGTAGATACGGTAGGTGGTAAGGTTGTCGGGCAGGGTGAAGGAGACCTGGGTCTTGCCCTGGGCGTCGGTGCGCACCCGTGGGTTGAAAAAGGCGACCGCGTCGAAGCGCTTCCGGAGTTTGGACATCATCTCTTCACTCAAACCGCCGCCGCCCGTGAGGGGCTCGTTTTTGGAGAGATAGAAGGGGGTTTGGTGCACCAGGAATGACCGAAGTTCACCGGTAAACACCCCCAAAGGCCGGTCAAACTCGCTCAAGGATTCCAAAGTGGGAGTCTTAAAGCCAGTAAGGGCCAAGACGGCTTCGTCCACCACGGCCACGGCCATTTCCGCTTCCACGCCGTCACCTTTGGCGTTTAACACGGTGAAATCCAAAGTGACGCTGGCGCCGGGTTCGGCTTTGAGATCCGCCACCCCCGGGCTAATCTGGATTTTCAGAGTCTCTACTTCCTGGCGCACAGGAAGATTGACGGTTCCCCAGAAAAAGTTGGGGGCATCAATATCATAATGCCCGGAATAAACCGGGAATTCCCCCCGGGGTGTCAATCCCAGGACCGAGACAAAGACATTGGGGGAGTATTCCGCGCTGATGGGCACTTCCAGGCGATCCTCACCGGTCTTGGGAGTGATCACCTGGTACTTGAGTACCCCGTCCTGCTCCAGGGTGAGAAGGTAGCGGGATACGGCCCGCTGGGGACGGGCCGTGAGTTTGGCAATCTGGCCCGGTTTATAAGCAGCCTGGTCGGCGGCCAGGGCCAGGGGCTGGTAGGGTTCTTCCCGGTGTTCGTAGGCATAGTTTTGCCCGATCACGTCATAGGCCGTAGCCGAAGTGAAGCTGCGGCCGGTTTCGTCGGTGTAAGTAAAGGCCAGGAGATAGCGGCCGCCCCAGGCGAAGGCAAACCGGAACGCGGCTCCGCCTTTCTCCAGGGTCAGATCGGTGGTCACAGTCCTATTCCAGGTCTCATGTTCGTCCCAATAGAGGTCGCCCGCCTCGTTGCGTTTGGGCACATAGGCCCAGCCTTTTTGCAGAATCTCGGCCTTGACGACCCCTTTGGTAATGGGCTTGCCGTCGGGCCTTGCCACCATCACCCGGAGGGCCTGCTCTTCATCAGCCCTGGCCGATTCCGGGTGGCGGCTGATGCCCACCAGCTTCTCCGGGGTGACCTGAAAAACTTTGGTTTCTGTGGCGGCCCGGCCATCAAAATCCAGTACGGTAGCCACCACCGAGAGGCCGTGCTGCCCGTTCATAACCCGGCGGTCCAGGGGAAACTCCAGTTCTGCCCTGCCCTGCTCGTCCAAAATGGTCTGGCCGCTTTCGATGAGCTCACCCTGGTCGTCGGCGCCATAGCCAAAGGTGAAGTCGTCATGCCCTGGCACCTGGTAGCTGGTCTTGGACTGGAAAATTTTCCATCGCACCTGGCCGTGCTTCACCGGTCCCCCGGCATAGTAGGAGCCGGTAAGGCCAATCTTGACGAAGGGGGCGCGCTGCTCGCCACGATTAACGTAGCCCGACAGGGACCGGGAAATCTGCTGGAAGGTGATCCCCACAAAGTGCCGGGGCGGCTTGAACTCCTGCAATTGAAAAGTGACACTAACCCGGTTGCGGATGTTTCTATCTTCCTGGGCTTCGGCGCCGCGGCGCCGCCGGCCAGGAGTCTTTTCGGGGGTATCATCCGGGGGCTCCGGGCCATAAGTCAGGTGGAGAGTGTAGGTCCCCAGGGGCCAGTAGCTCTGGGTCTCGATTTCCCCGGCCGCGGTGCCGAACTCCGAGGTGCGGTCCTCGGAGGTGAAGATTTGCTCACCCTTAGGGCTGATGAGTTCAAAGGAGCAGGCCTCTCCGGTGGGCGGAAAGATGCGGCCCTGGTCGTATTCCCGGACTGCGGCCTTGAAGAAGACTTTTTCGCCGGGCCGGTAGACTCCCCGCTCTGTAAAGATGTGGGCCTGTAAGGTGCGGATCTTTTGGGCGCCTTGGACCTGCCAGATGCCTTGGGGCTTGAGGTTGCCCTGAGGCAGCGCCTGGATGAAGGCGACGTCGTCCTTGGTCCCGGCCACCAGGAGGACCAGGTCGCCCTGGTCCACCGTGCGCTTTACTGCGGTGGGGCGTTTGGGATTCTTGAGGGACAGGCCGCTCAGGTTTCGGCTTTCGTAAAAGAGAATCCCGTCGGCATTGGTCAGCCCCAGGGGGAAGACCTCCATATCTTTGGTAAAACCGATGACCCGGGCCCCACCCACAGGAGTGCCGGCTTTTAGCGAAGTGACCCAGAGGAGCAGGTTTCGCTGGCTGCGTTTATAAGTGAGGCCCAGATCGGTGATTTCGAAGACCCGGGGAGTAGAGGCCGCACCGCTTCCGGCCTGGTTGTTGGCCACCCGAATGAGTTCCAGGGTTCCGGTTTCCTTGCCCTGCCGGAAGCTCAGGGGCATGGAGACGGCCCAGGGCTTATTTTTTTCGCCAGCCGCAGGAAAGAGCTGCTTCTCCTCCAGGGGGGCCAAGATAAAAGGGGCCAGGTCTTTATGAGCTGCCATCAAGGGATTGAGCCCGGCGTAGGCAGTCTTGAGAACGCCTGCGATCGTGGTCCAGTCGCTAGGGGACTCCTCCACCGCCAAGGCCAGGGGCAGCAGCAGGGGCGGCACCCGGATGCCTTCAAAGCGTAAATTGTTGACGTTTTGAGCCCGGACGTGGAGCAACTGGCGGCTATCCCGCTCTATGACGCGCTGGGTCCCCACGAATTCCACTTTAGGTGGCCGGTCGGGCATGAAAAAGGAATGTACCGTCTGCTGATAGGTTATGTTGCCCACCCTCAGGGTTGGGGGGATGGTGATGAGGTAGCCGGTGGCGTAGCGGAAGGCCCCCCGCAGGCTCAGGACCCCTTCAGGGCTCATGGTGGTGCGCTGCCAGTCGATCTTGACCCGGGGCAGCAGCCGGAGATTGCTGCGCAAAACGTCAAGATCCGGGGCTTGGCTGAAATAGACGCGGACTTCCTCTTTCATGGCGTCCGGTTCGACCTTGACTATGGTGAAGTGCTTGGCTGCGTCAAACCCGGAAGCGGCTGGGGCCTTGGGCGCCGGGTGGGCCGCGCATGGGTAACCCACAACCAGCAACTCCAATGCCCCACTAAAAACCAACAAAACTGCCAGGTGGCGAAGAACCTGGATGAAGCGTGGATTTGTCCAAGAGCTAGCCGTAAGAGGCGTTTCGGAGGAAAGTTTCGTGTTTGCTGAAGCCATGGTTTATCCTTCCTGCTCTAATGGCCTGTTTCTTAATTAGATGGATCAAAAATGGACCAAATACTTTGCAGATAATTCCCCCTCCCTTGGTGGGAGGGGGTTAGGGGGAGGGGGAATTGAAGGCGGAATAATTTGCATTTACCACCCCCACCCTGACCCTCCCCCATCAAAGGGGAGGGAATTTAGGAACTTCTTCTGGATAGCTAATTGCGAAACAGGACACTAGGTTGTCCGTAATTACCCTTAACTGTCTGGAGTAATCGGTATAAATATTTTAAAACATTAGTATTATTAACATCTTCTCACTATAAGACTCACTCACTATACCATGAATTGCTGGAATTAGTTGGGCAAAACCAGGGGGAGACCAGGAGTTGGAAAAAATGCCCCCCGGGTTTCTCGCCTAAAATCGATCTATTCCTCAATATTATCTCGCCACTTAGATTTAACTAATTTTCTTAAAAATCCGATGAATCACATAATTAATTCAGTGGCCACAGTGGCTAAAGCCAACGGTAACGGGCCAAGGGATAGTGGACCACATAAATAGAGCTATTTCCCGGGGAGGCTCAACAAAGTAGTTCAAAACTTCTTCCCTAAGAAAGACGGCATGCGGGAGGTTCGATGCCGCATCATGTCATCCTGAACGAGATGAAGATTTGTTAGGATATTAGAAAATTAGATTATTTTAGGCACACAAGTACGTCAGACCGGATTAAGGTTGCATTTCGAAATGGCTATTGGTGAAGGTAAAGGCCGTAAGGGGATGTCCACATGACTGCCCAGATAAACCTTGGAAAGATTTTCGATTCTTTTTCCAGCCTTTCTATGGACGGCATTTGGGTGTTGGATAACCAGGGCCGCATCCTTAAAGTAAATGAGGCTTTTTGCAAATTGAGCGGGTATTCCTGCGAAGAACTGCTCAGCATGTCCGTTAGGGACCTGGAAGCCATGGAAACTGCTCAGGAAATTCAACTAAGAATGGCGAGTGTAAGGAGGCAGCGAGTTGCGAGATTTAAAACCGCACACCGACGGAAAGACGGCGTCATCTTCCCGGTGGAAATCAGCACCAATTATTTTGAAATAGACAATGAAGAGTTTTTTTTGGTGTTTATTCGCGATCTCAGCGAACAAAATATCTTAGACAGAAATACTGCTTTCAATAACGAGCTGTTAAAACTGTTGACCATTAAGGCCGGTTACCAGGAGTTCCTGGACGCGATAGTTAAACATATTCATGAATGGTGCGGGTGCACCGGAGTCGGCCTGGCTTTGATGGAAAACTCAGAAGGATTCCTCAAACTCGCATCCTCTGCAGGGGCATGCGATTGTTTCAAAAGGTGCGTGGCCATGGCGGGGCAGGAGCCCGATCAAATCCCTTGCCTCCGCTTTTTGCAAAGTCAACCCGAACCCTATGAGGCACCTTCTCTAACTCTGGGGGGCGCCTGGTACTGCCACAATCTGCTCCAATTTATTGAGGGATTACCAGAGTACCAAAAAATGAGATGCCAGATTCCGGATTGCGAAGGGGACTTGGTTTCCGTGGCCGTGGTTCCTCTGCGGCATCACGAGAAATTGCAGGGAGCAATCTTTCTGGCCGGCGGCGCAGAAAGCCAGCTGCCCTTTCCTGCGGTGGAATTTCTCGAGTCCATGGCGCCTCTGGTATCTGAGGGGATCGCCAGACACACCATTGAAGCGGAACTGGAACTTAATCTCCTCAAACAAGGGGTGATCAACGGTCTCCTGAGCCTTGCCTTGGAGGACCTGCCCCTCGATGAACTCCTGCAACACAGCCTTGAACTTCTTACGGACATCCCCTGGATTGGCCTGGAATCGAAAGGGGCCATCTTTCTGGTGGAAAATCATTCGGAAACGTTGGTCCTGCGCGCGCAAAAAGGACTCCCGGAACCCGTTATCCGGGGATGTGCGCAAATTCCCTTTGGCCGCTGCTTCTGTGGGCAGCCCGTAGCCAGCCGAAGGCCTCAATTCAGCGGGGCCTGCGATGCGACCCATGAATTCAGATATGAGGGCATGGCGCCACACGGTCATTACTGCCTGCCCATCCTTTTCGGCGAGCGGGTCCTGGGGGTGATGAACCTGTATGTCCAAGCCGGACACCGCCACTCTGTCAGCAAAGAGGAATTTTTGAAAACAGTGGCCCACACCCTGGCCGGGTTCATCATGCGTCAGGAGGCCGAAGAAGCCCGGCGGCGCAGCGACCATGAATTTATGCTGTTGGTGGGCAATGTTCCCGCCATTGTCTGCAAAGGCTACGCCGAAGGTTACGCTTCGTTTATGGACAACAAAGTGGAAGCGATGCTCGGTTATCCCCGGGAGGATTTTGATGAGCGGCGTCTCAAATGGACCGATTTAATCTTGAAGGAGGACATGGGGCAAGCCAGCCGGATTTTCATCCGGGCCCTCAAGGGCAACAGATCCTACGTCCGGGAATACCGCATGCGCTGCAAAAGTGGGGAGGTCATCTGGGTCCAGGAGCGGAGCCAGATCGTGCTGGATCCCAAAGGCAAGGTTGACTATATCAGCGGGGTGCTGTTTGACATCAGCAAGCGCAAGCAGGGCGAGGAGGCGGTGCGCCAGGAGAAAGAAACGGCCCAGAGATACCTTGATGTCGCACCGGTGATTTTTACGGTCATAGAAGCGTCGGGAAAAGTTACCCTGATCAATAAAAAGGGGTGCGAAATCTTGGGATACCCTGAGGGAGAGATTATCGGGAAGAACTGGTTTGATCATTTTATTCCGGAAAAGATTAGAGAAGGCATGAAAGTTATGTTTAACAGACTGATGTCGGGTGAAATCAGTTCATTAGAATATTATGAAAATCCTGTTTTGACTAAAACCGGGGAGGAACGCATTATTGCCTGGTACAATACGATTCTGAAGGATGAAAACGGGACGATTATCGGCGGCCTGAGTTCGGGGGAAGACATCACCGAGCGCCGGCGCGCCGAAGAAGCCCTCAAAGACAGCGTCACCCGGTTAAGCCGGACCCTGGAGGGCACAGTCACGGCCCTGGCCACCGCAGTGGAGACCCGAGATCCTTATACCGCCGGGCACCAGCGGGGGGTAGCGCAGTTGGCCCAGGCCATCGCCGCAGAAATGGGGTTTTCCCAGAATGAACTGGAAGGGATGCGGGTTATGGGTTTCCTCCATGATATCGGTAAAATCGCCATACCCGCAGAGATCCTTAGCAAACCCGGCAAGCTGACCGAATATGAATTCAATATTGTCAAATTCCACTCCCAGGTTAGCTACGATATCTTGAAGGAAGTGGATTTTCCGTGGCCGGTGGCCCTGGCCGTCCTTCAACACCATGAAAAGATGGATGGCTCAGGATATCCCCATGGTCTGCAAGGGGAGGACATCATTATGCCAGCCCGGATATTGACAGTGGCAGACGTGGTTGAAGCCATGGCTTCCCACCGGCCCTACCGCCCGGCCTTAGGAATTGACCGGGCTATAGAGGAAGTAGTTAAAAAACGGGGTATCCTTTACGACCATAAGGTGGTAGACGCCTGTCTAAAGGTTCTCAGAGAAAAACGAGTGGAGTTATAAAGTTCCGCGCACCTTAGGTGGCGGACCAAAGCGGCCAATCTACATCTATATGTTAGAAAATTATCGCAATTGCCAAAAGTTTTAGCTGTCATTAGGAAGTTTTCGGGCCAGGAGCACTTGTAGCAGCGCTGGGGCCGCTCCTGGAACCTTTCAGGAGTAAATCCGCGGCTGGTATTGGCCCTGCCCGGGGCCTAAAGATTCGCTGCCTTTATGGGCGTCATTTGGTTTTGGAAAATCTTGGTAATTCATTTACTTAAGAGGTCAGCTTAGGTGACGAGTCTCCGTGCCCGCATCATCATCATTGTCTTGTTGGCCTCTTTCCCCATGGTAGGTTTGATTATCTATAATGATTTGCAGGCGCGCCGCCAAGCCACCCAAAATTATCAAAGAGAACTGCAAATTCTAGTCAAACTGGGGGAGGATGACTACCAGGATGCCATTAATCAGACGAGTCAGTTTCTTGGCGCCATAGCCAAATTTCCCGCTGTCAGCCAGCGTCAGGCTGAGGCCAGTTCGGCGCTCTTTGCCACCCTCCTGCAGGAAGGCTCCCTCTATGCCAACATCCTTGCGCTTACCCCTGAAGGAGAGCTTTTTGCCTCGGGGATACCACTAAAAGAGCCGCCGATCTTTTCTCACCGCAAGTATTACCAACGAGCCATTCAAACCAAAAAGTTTACAGTGGGAGAGATGGTAATTGGTCAAATTGTGGGAAAACCTCTGCTCCCTTGCGCCTATCCCGTTATCAACCCTGCGGGCCAGGTGCAGGCAGTGCTAGTGGCGGGCCTCAATGTTGACCAGCTTGCCAAAGGCATGCCCTTTGCCATGCTTCCCAAAGGCTCTGTGGTTACAATAATCGATAGTCAAGGGAAAATCATTTTTCGTCAACCTTATCCTGAACGTTGGGTTGAAAGGGACATTGCCGGGAGCGACATTGTGAAAGTCATCCGTGAGCAGCGTCAGGGACTGGCTCAAGGAAGCGGCTGCGACGGCGTTCCCCGATTATTTGCCTTCAGGCCTTTGGGACAGACTCATACTGCGGGGTTTATTTTTGCGGGAATCCCTTTGGAAACCGTTTATGGGCCAGCCAATCGGGCCCTGATCCGCAATCTCTTAACATTGTCGGCTACATTTGTCTTTATCCTTATTATGGCCTGGTTTTTGGGCTACTGGTTCATCATGCGGCGGATGGGAGCCTTGACCAATGCCACCCGACGACTGGCGGCAGGGGACCTTAGCGCCCGCACCGGTTTGAATTATAGCAAGGGAGAAATCGATTCCCTGGCCCAATCCTTTGATCACTTGTCGGAAACCCTCCAAACGCGTGAAATCCAGCGCCAACAGGCAGAAGAGGATCTAAAGCTCAAGGAAAGACTACTGAATAATGCCGGAGACTCTATTTTTTTACACGACCTGGAAGGCAATTTTATCTATTTTAACGAAGTGGCCTGCATCTCCCGCGGTTTTGAACCAGATGAGTTGCTGGGAAAAGATATTTCGGTAATCCTGCACCCGGAGTATGCCGGGACCCGGGAAAGACTTCTCCAAGATTTGTTGGCTAAAGGGGAAGTAATTTTTGAATCCGCGCATCTCCGCAAAGACGGTTCGGTTATGCCGGTGGAGATTCACGCCAAGACGCTCAACCTCGATAATCGCACCTTGATTCTCAGTGTGGCCCGGGACATTACTCAACGGAAGCAGGCCCAGCAATCGCTGCAGCAGGCCAATACCCAACTGCAAGCAATGGTGCAGGAGGCTAACCAGCGCAATAACGAACTTACTACCATCAACTCCATGTCGGAAAAGCTGCAATCATGCCTCTCAACTGAGGAAGCCTATCCCATCATCACCCAGCATGTTCAAATCCTCTTTCCGGCCAAGTCCGGGGCTTTGTTCTTCCAGAACCCCGACAATCAGATGATAGAAGCGGTATCCTATTGGGGGGAGCCTGTGGCCGGCGAATTGGTTTTCAATCCCGATGATTGTTGGGCTCTCAGATGGGAACGATTGCACTTGGTTGGAGTTTCCAGTCAGAGAATAACGTGCCGTCATGTCAACCCTTCCTTCAAAGATAATTACTTATGCCTGCCATTGCTTGCCCGATCTGAAACCTTGGGAATGTTACACGTCCAGGGCCTGCGCGGTTTAAACCTGGAGCATCCGGAATCACTGTTGCATTTGGCAGTGACCGTAGCCGACCACATTTCCCTGGCCCTGGCCAATATCCGTCTTCGGGAAACCCTGCGTTATCAGGTAATCCACGATCCCTTGACGGAATTGTTTAACCGGCGCTATTTAGAAGAAACCCTGGGCCGGGAGATCCACCGGGTCAAACGCAAAGGTGCCCCCTTAAGCCTTTGCATGCTTGACCTTGACCACTTCAAGCGCTTCAATGACACTTTTGGTCATGAAGCGGGGGACAACCTGCTCCGGGCCCTGGGGCATTTTTTGCAGGTCCATATACGCCAGGAGGATGTGGCTTGCCGTTATGGAGGTGAAGAATTTGTTTTGATACTCCCGGAAACCCCGAGAAATGTGGTTTTAAATCGGGCTGAGGAAATCCGCCGGAGCATAGAACGTCTCCAGATATTCCAGCGGGGGCAGGTGCTGGACTGCACCACTGTGTCCCTGGGAATTGCCATATTTCCGGATCACGGCGCCACCGGAGAAGACCTGCTCAGGGCCGCGGACAACGCCCTCTACCGGGCCAAGGCCGCAGGGCGCAACCGGGTGGAAGTGGCTGACGTCTAGCCATCTTGAAAGTAACCAGAAACTGCTTACCAACCGGGATCAGGCACGGTGCGGGTGGAAATGGCTTTGTAAAATTTTTCTAAAACGGAGATCGTCATGCCGCTGCCGAGGCATAAAACCAAGATCGTGGCCACCATTGGCCCTGCTTCCAGGTCAACCGAAGTCATGCAGCAGATGCTCAATGCGGGCATGAATGTGGCGCGCCTCAATTTTTCCCACGGGGATTTCGCCTCCCATAAACAGGTGATTGACAACCTCCGGGCCAGCAACAGACAGTCATCCAGGCTGAGGGCCTGGTAATCCATGGCTAAGCCGGACGCAGACCAAGCCATGGCGGCGGCAAATGCCAGAATCAGGATATTCTTGGGTCGGCGGCAAATCAGGCACTCCTTAAGTATGAGGGAACGGGGCCGCGGCTCCGCTCTAACTGGAAAACCCCGCCGGCCTCGAAATCCGGCGCGTTTGAGTGATTTTTTTGCGGGTCAAAAAATCAGTAGGGATAAACCAGCCGCAGCCACTACTACCGAGAGGAGATTTATCCGGAGGGCAACCAGGGCCATTGCGGCCCCTAACATGATGGTCCAGCTTTGCCAATCCACCAGAGAAGCTCGCCCCATTTGAAAAACCACCAGGACCAGCATGCCCACCAAGGCACACAGAATGCCCTGAATAACCGGGCGCATCCACCGGGTTTCCTTAACCCATTGGTAATACGGGCTTAAAAAGATGATTATGAGGATGGGTGGCAGAAAAATAGAAACCGTGCCCACTACTGCACCCGCCAGCCCTTTTATCCAGTAGCCGATAAAGGTAGCGGTGATAATAATGGGGCCGGGAGTGACAAATCCCAGGAGAATGCCGTCTAAAAACTGCCGCAGGGTTAGCCAACCAAGGTTATCCACCATGTCCCACTGGAGAATGGGGATCATGACGTAGCCGCCGCCGAAGGCAATCACGCCGATTTTGAGAAAGGTAAGGGACATCACTCCCAACTGCTCATTTATGTGCCATAATCCCCAAACTGCCAACGCCAGAAGGATTAGAGCGCCGACTACCTGGGAGATCATGAGACCGGGGTTGGGAGCAGCACTGACTGCGCCTTCTTCATGGGTCCCCATGAGCCCAAACAGTTTCCATCCCAAAACTAGCCGAAGAAGGCCTGCCCCCAGGAATACCGCCAGGTAGTTGACTCCGCCCCAAAGGGCCCCTAACGTCAACAGGGTGAGGGCTGCATCCAGCCAGTGTCGACGGACAATTTCCTGAAACCGCCACAGGGTCTGGATCAACAGGGCGATAACCACTGCCCCCAGGCCCTTGGACACAGTTGTCACCCAGGCCAACTCGCCATAGCGGCAGTAGAGCCAGGAGAGGCTCAGCATGAGGAGAAAGGCGGGAAGGATAAAGGCACCTGCCGCAGCCAGAGCGCCTCTGGTTTTGCGGAGATGGTAGCCGACATACGCAGCCAGTTGCACCACCGTGGCCCCTGGCACCAACTGGCAGAGGGCCAGGCCGTCCAGAAATTCCTTTTCGCTGAGCCAGGCCTTTTCCTGGACAATGCGCCTCCGGATAGGCTCCACCATAGCCAGGCCGCCATAGGCTGTGGCTCCCAGATGGAGAAAAGTTTTGGCCAGTTCCCAGCTGGATGGAGCCCAAACGACCTTAATTTCCGTCATATCCACAGCGCTGCTCTTCGGCTATTTGTTACGCTGGTAATGCAATATCAGGCAGTCTGTGGCAGTTGTCAAGGCTGTTATAGGTGCAGTTTTTTTAACAAACGCCCCATCCGGCCTAAACACCGAGACCAAGAGAGGAGGCAAAAAAAGACGTAACCATTAAGGATTACGCCTAAATAAACTAATTTGATGCCGAAGAGGGAATTTGCTTAAAAGTCAAGCAAAGTCTTGCTCTTTACCAGGCAGCATCCGTATCTCATCTTTTTTTGGAGAAACCTCTGTACACTATCTCCATAAATTCTAGCTTCATTATTCCGTATCTAACTTGAAGCCCTTTTCGGTAAACAGCCGTACACACGCCTCCGACACTTGCGGATCATAAAGAATTCCCTTATTCCTGGTGATTTCCTCCAGGGCCTTTTCTATGCCTAGACTCGCACGATACGGCCGGTGGGAGGCCATGGCTTCCACCACATCGGCCACGGCCAGAATCCGGGACTCCATAAGAATATCCTCTCCAGCCAAACCTCGGGGATAGCCGGACCCATCCAGGCGCTCGTGATGCTGCCGTACAATCTCGGCCACCGGCCAAGGGAAGCTGATCTTTTTCAGGATTTCGTAGCCAGCCTCAGCATGAGAGCGAATGATTGACATCTCATAAGGACTGAGTTTGCCTGGACGGCTGAGGATTTCAGCGGGTATGGTAATCTTTCCCAGATCATGCAGGAAACCGGCAAACCTGAGTCCTTCGATGCGGTTGCTCTCCAAACCCATTTCTTCCGCCAGGGCGCAGGCCAGTTTCGTTACCCGGCGTTGATGGCCGGCGGTATAGGGGTCCCTAAGTTCCGCAATGGTGGCAATGGCTTCAACTGTCTGGCTTAATACCAACTGGAGTTGGATGAAACTGGCAACAAGCTCTTGTTCCAGGCGCAGGGATTTGACTCCTACTACAATATCTCCAGCCACCTGTAACAAGAACTCAAATTCCTCCGATCCAAAGGCACGGGCTTCTCCGGAGTAGACCGTGAGGACGCCGATTATTTCCTCTTGATGCACCAATGGCAAAGCAATATTGGAACGGTAGCCGCGTTTTAGGGCCTCTTCTCGCCAGGGAGCCATCCGGGGATCGGTCTCCATATCTTCGATGACCACCGGCTTGCGACTCCGGATGGCCTCACCGCTGGGTCCCTGCCCCCACTCCGATTCATCCCATGTAACTTTCATGGTAGCCAGATATCCCCCTTCATATCCGGCATGGGCCACCACCTTGATTTCAAGAGTTCCCGGCTGGAGCAAGCCGATCCAGGCAAATTTGATCTTTGGTACCACGATCAACGAATTGCAAGTATTTTTAAATAGATCAGGTTCGGTCTTAACCCGTAGTAAGCTCTCATTGATCTCCGCAATGGCTTTAAGCAGGATATTAAGGTCTTTAATCTTGATTTGGGCCTGTTGGCGCTCGGTAATGTCGGTAAAAATATGCACTACGCCGCTGATTTCACCGTCTTTATCGAAAATAGGGTCGGCAGAAACCTGGAGCCAGCGACCGTTCCGGGGGACTATAAGACTTTCCCGCTGCCTGCTCTGAAGCATGGCTGACACCGGACAAGTTTCGGGAGAGGCCCCGGGTCCGAACAGGGCTTCCTGGCAGGAACGGCCCAGGAGATCGGCAAAGGACCGCCCCGTCAATTCAGACATGGCACGATTGCACTGCCGGATCTTATGATCTCTATCCAGGAGGGAGATGCCGTCACTGATGGCATCGAAGGTAACCCGCCATTTTTCCGCCGCGGCCTCAAGTTCTTCGGCAGCCTTCCTCAAGTCCGTAATGTCTGTGGCCATACTCAATACCCCGATAGGCTGCCCTTCCCCGCTCAAAAGTGGCACCTTATCGGTTTGGACCCAGCGGCTTCCTGACTTGGTTTCCAACGGATCAATGATCTGCCGCTTCGGCACCCCCGTGTTAAGCACGGTTAGATCATCCTCCCGGTAACGGGCAGCCAGTTCCTGGTTGGAAAAGACTTCTACATCGGTTTTGCCTATCCAGTTTTCGGCTGCGGAGCCGGAGGCTTCCAGCAGAGATTTGCTAACGTATAAGTACCGACCCGAACGATCCTTGGCCCACATATACGCCGGAGAATTGTCCAGAATAAGCTGCATCTCTTGTTGGCGATCAGCGATCTCTTTTTCCCACCGCTTCCGGTCCGTGATATCGAACAGCACCCCGCTGATATGGGTGACCCGGTCATCGGGGCCTAAAAAAATCCGGCCCCGGCCCTGAACCCAGATAATTTCTCCGTCACAGCGGCGGATGCGGTATTCCCGCACAAAAGATTTATTTCCATGCAAGGCTTCCACAAACTTTTGTTTGTAACCGGGCAAGTCTTCCGGCACAATTAAATCGTTCCAGCGGAGACGCCGGGAGTCGAAGTCGGCTTTGGGGTAACCGGTGAAAACCTCGATTTTGTCATCAAAAAAGTCCACACTCCCGTCAGCATACCCCTTATAGACCACTGCCGGGATTTGTTCCACCAGTAGGCGGTACCGCTCTTGGCTGGCTTTAAGCTTTCGCTCTTGCCGCAAAATCTCCGTGATGTCCCGGGCGATGGAGGAAACCCCAACGACACGACCTCCCTGATCTTTGATGGGTGAGACAGTCAGGGAAATTTCCACCAAGGTGCCGTCTCGTCGCCGCCGCACCGTGGGGAGATGATCTACTCCTTTGCCCTGTCTTACTTCTGCCAGGATATTGGCCAGTTCTGCTTCTCGTTCCGGGGGCACCAGCTCCCAGACGGATTTGCCTTTGATCTCAGCCTTTGTATAGCCATAGAGGCGTTCGGCCGCAGGGTTCCAATCGGTAATTATGCCCTCCAGAGTCTTGCCGATAATAGCATCGTTGGAGCCGGTGATAATGGCTGATAGTCGTTCATGTTCGGCTTCGGCCTGTTTGCCTGCTGTAATATCGGTAAGGAGACCGATAATCCCCCCGATGGAACCATTTGGCTGAAAAAAAAGGGTCTTACGGGCGATGACGGGATGGCGCTCCCCATCCCCAACACCAACCTCGGTTTCATATTCCTGAATACCTCCCTGGTCAATAAGCTCCGCATCCTTCTGCCGGTAAACGGCGGCAAGATCAGCAGGAAACAGGTCCTGAATGCTTTGGTTGATGATCTCCGCTTTGGGTTTCCCCACCATGTCGGCGAAGGCCTGATTGCAGCCCAGGACCTCCTCTTCAAGACTCTTATAAAAGATTGGGTTGGGGATGGTATCCATTAGGGCTTCCTGGACCCCCAGCTGTTGCCGCAGGGTGTAGATAAGAGGATGAACTTCATCACCTGGAGGCCCGGAGATCACCGGAGAATCCTCTTTCACCTGGCAAATGGCGCGGATGAGTTCGTTGGCTTCGGCCAGACGCCGGCGAACCTCGGTTAATTCAGCCAGCAGTTTTTCAGGACTCAAAGGCTGTGGCATCATATCTTTTTGTAATCCATGGCATGCCGACGCAAGTGCAGCCTAAACAGGAGGCCCCGATCTATCAATGGCATAGTACAGGCGGATAAAGAGGCCTCAGGTGGTAGATTCCTGCCCGTGGAACACTTTGACAGGGCCTTGTCGTTCATACTTCCCGGCTCTTTTGATTGGTCCAAAAGCCCTTAACGCGCACATGAACAACGTTTCGTGCTTTAGCTGCCCATCACCCTGCTAAAGAGGATCAAAACAGAGGCAGCCGTGAATCTGATGAGATAACTTCTTAACTCTTAAAAAACTATCGGCTTTTTTCCTTTTTACATTAATTCCCCAACAGATTCGCACCAGAATCACTTTGGCCAATTGTGCATGTCAAGGGTGGTGCTTCTCGAGGCGTCTTGATAATGCCGTCTGGTTTTGTTATCAAGCTTTCTTTTGCGCCGTAGCTCTCCTTTTCACCAATTTCGGCCCCTTTGAGCAGTTAGAGTCATTGCCAAGAGTTGTTTCCTGATGGCCCTTGCTTCTAAAACTCCAAATCCCCCCTGCCCCCCCTTTTTCAAGGGGGGAACTTAGCGGAATTGCTTTGAAAGTCCCGCTTTAAAAAGGGGGATTTAGGGGGATTTATAGCGTTTGCCGAAAGTTGTTGCTGGTTGTCCGGTCAGATTTATTGACAACGGCCGCCCTACAAAAGGTTTTCATTTTCGGGGGTGGCCAAAATCGGCCATGACTGTTTAGCCTGCGTTTTGTAAAAGGCCGGAACGCCCTTGCCATTAAGGCCTTGGCGGATCTTTTTAGTCCGACTTGGAATTTCTGATCACTCAACTTGACTTCGTATTTCTGAGGGTTAGAATCTATACTATATTAATATAGTAAATATTCGTAGATTATGAGGCTTGGAGAAAGGTCAGGAAATTTTCGGATCATTGTCCGGCCGAGACGGCAATGCCCACTTTACCGATGGCGTCGGCATCTTCAATACCCTCCCCATTGTGGGGGGTTGTTAAACGGCTCCATCATTGTTTTGCTATAAATGGATTAATCCTTGCCCTGACCCTCGCCATCAGGAAAATATCAGGAAGAGGCTGCGGGAACTCCCAGGGCAGGCCCAGCCTGAGTGAACAACCAAAGGGCTTCTCCATAAAATGTGAGAGTCTCTGAGTCTAAAGATCAAAGTCATAAAGCTATGGACACTGATAAACAAGATAGGGTTGGAGCAGTAATGGTGGTGGGGGGCGGCATCGCCGGCATCCAGGCCTCCCTGGATCTGGCTAATGCCGGTTTTTTTGTTTATCTGGTGGAAAAGGAGCCGGCCATTGGCGGGGTGATGCCCCAGTTGGATAAGACCTTTCCCACTAACGACTGCTCTATGTGCATCATTTCCCCCAAGTTGGTGGATTGCGCCAACCACCGCAATATTGAGGTCTTGGCCCCGGCTGAGATGATCGCTCTCGACGGTTCTCCGGGGCGCTTTGCCGTCAAAGTGAGGCAGTATGCCCGCTACATTGACCCGGAAAAATGCACGGCCTGCGGAGTGTGTGCCCAGAAATGCCCCAGAAAAGTCAAAGATGAATTCAACTTGGGAATGGGCTGGCGCAAAGCCGCCTTCGTGCGCTATCCCCAGGCGGTGCCGTTAAAATACGCCATCGACAAGATCCACTGTATCTATTTCGACAAATGTACCTGCCGGGCCTGCGAGAAGTTGTGCCCCGCCCAGGCGGTGAATCTCTCCCAGACGGACGAGGATCGGGACCTGGAGGTGGGGGCCGTCATTTTGGCCCCGGGGTTCCGGCCCTTCGACGCTCTAGGCAAGCCGGAATACGGCTATGAGCGGTATCCCAACGTGCTCAATTCCCTGGAATTCGAGCGCCTGCTGTCCGCCACCGGGCCGTGCGGAGGCAAAGTCAAGCGCCCCAGTGACAGCACTGAACCCCGACGCATCGCCTGGATTCAATGCGTGGGCTCCCGGGATGCCAGCATCGGCCGGGAATACTGCTCCTCGGTCTGTTGCATGCAGGCTACCAAGCAGGCCATGATCGCCCGGGAACACGACCCCAGAGTGGCAGCCACCATCTTTTTTTTGGACCTGAGGGCCCAGGGCAAGGGTTTCGACCGTTATTACGAGCGGGCTCGGGAGGTTCACGGCGTCCGTTATATCCGTTCCCTGGTCTCCCGGGTGACCCAGGACCCTCGCACGGCAAACTTGGAAATCACCTTTGTAGACGAAGCAGACCGCATCCAGACCGAAGAATTCGATCTGGTGGTTCTCTCCGTCGGCCTGGCCTCCCATCCCACCACGGGAGAATTGGCCGCCAAGTGCGGCATTGCCACGAACCGCTGGGGGTTCGCAGAGAGCCCGCCTTTTGAGCTGGTAGCCACCGATCGGCCAGGTATCTTCGCCTGCGGCGCCTTCCAAGCGCCTAAAGATATCCCTGAAACCGTGGTCCAGGCATCCGCGGCCGCGGCCGCGGCCTTTCATTTGCTGAAAGACGCCCGGGGGTCTAAAATCAGCACGGCGGCCTACCCCCAGGAGCGGGACGTCTCCCTGGAGGCGCCGCGCCTTGGCGTCTTTGTCTGTCATTGCGGCCACAACATCGCCAGCATCGTGGATGTGGAAGCCTTGGCCGCATACGCCCGCACCCTGCCACACGTGGTCTATGCCGACCATTTCACCTTCACCTGTTCCAGCGATTCCCTGGATAGTATGCGACGGGTGATCGAGGCCGAATCCTTAAATCGGATTGTGGTGGCGGCGTGCAGCCCCAGGACGCATGAGCCGCTGTTCCGGGAAAACCTGCGTAAAGCCGGCCTCAATAAATACCTCTTCCGCATGGTCAACATTCGGGACCAGGACGCCTGGGTGCACCAGCAAGAACCGGAAAAAGCCACGCAAAAGGCCAAGGTTCTGCTCAAAATGGGGGTGGCCCGGGCTGCCGCTCTGGAGCCCCTCCAGGAAATCCCCTTCCAGGTGACGCGCCGGGCCCTGGTGGTGGGCGGGGGGCTGGCCGGCATGACTGCAGCGTTGGCCATTGCAGATGCCGGCTTCCCGGTCAGCCTGGTAGAAAAAGCCGAGGAACTGGGAGGGATGGCCCGGAGACTGCACTACACCCTGGAAGGCCACCGGATGCAACCCTACCTGGCTAACCTGAGGCACGAAATGGAGTACCACCCCGGCATCCAGGTATTGACCAACACCCGCGTCCTGGATTTCTCTGGCCATATGGGCAAATTCAGCAGCACCGTGGAAGGCCCCCGGGGCAAACAAGTGATCGACTACGGCGCTGCGGTAATCGCTACCGGTGGCACGGAATACCGCCCCATCGAGTATCTTTACGGCCAACACCCCCAGGTGCTCACTCAACTGGAGCTGGAGAACAAGCTGGAGCTGGATCCCGCTTCCCTACCTGAAAACCCCACGGTGGTCATGATCCAGTGCGTGGGTTGCCGCGAGCCTGAACACCTCTATTGCAGCCGCCTGTGTTGCGGTGCTGCCGTGAAAAACGCCTTAAAGATCAAGGAACTGCGGCCTGGCGCCCGGATATTCGTGTTGTTCCGGGACATCCGGACCTTTGGCTTTAAAGAGCTTTTTTATAAAAAGGCCCGGGAACAAGGGGTGCAGTTCTGCCGCTATGAGGTGGACCGCAAGCCTGAAGTAGCGGCCGATGGCGAGCGGTTGCGGGTGTCGCTCTTTGATCAAAATCTCCAGATGCCCCTGAGCTTGACCGCAGATTATTTAGTATTGTCTGCTGCGGTGCGGCCGCATCCGGGCAGCCAGGAAGTGGCTCAGGTGTTCAAGCTCCCCTTTGATTCCGACGGCTTCTTCCTGGAAGCGCACATGAAGCTGCGGCCCCTGGATTTTGCCGCCAACGGGATTTTCCTGTGCGGCCTGGCTCATGGCCCCAAGTACGCAGATGAGGCCATCGCCCAGGCCCAAGGCGCTGCAGCCCGGGCCATGGGGGTTCTGGCCCAGGAACAGATGCTGGTGGCAGGCACGGTGGCCCGGGTGATCCGGGAAAGATGCTCCCGGTGTCTCACCTGCGTGCGCGTCTGCCCCTTTGAGGTGCCCAAGGTAGCTAATCCTGCCGGCGCGGCCTCCATTGACCCGACTAAATGCCTGGGCTGCGGCCTGTGCACCGGGGAGTGCCCCATGGGCGCCATTGAGTTGATGCATAACCGGGAGAAGCAGTTGGAGGCGGAAATCCGGGCAGCGTGTGCCTAGCGCCACATGGAATCTAACCTGATAATGAGTCGGGGGTTGGATATGAGAGAAAGTTATTCCGAATGCCCCGGCTACCGCGCCGGTCAAGGGGGCGGATCGATGCCCCATCCGCATCAGCGCCATCAATCAGCATCACAAGAATTGTTGTGAGTGTCCCGCCCTGGACTTGGTGCAAATCCTGGAGGAAATCTACTACACCCCGGCGCATGAGTGGTTCACCGCCGGTTACTCTAACCTTGCGGATCCCCAACTTGGCGGCGATTCGGGCCAGCCGCAGCAATTCCTCATAGCTGAGAATTTCCCCGGTAGGTAGCTTCTGCCATTCCTGCCAGGGGGAAGCACCAGGTCCAGTACCGTTACCGGGTGATGGAGGGCGCAGGCCGGCACCCCCAGCAGAGGCACCTCCCCCAGGTAGGCCACCAGGAACATGGCGCCGGGAAGGACCGCGGAGCCATAATGCATTTCAGTGGCCCCGGCTTGGGTTTGCCGGTTTGAGTTTCGGGCCGGGATGCGGGCAGGGTCTTGGAAAATCCACCGTAGCACGCTCCGGGTCGCGGCTGCAACCGCCTGCACCCAGAACCAGCAAGACAACGAGACAGACCAGGACTCCCGGGAAGGTAATGGTTAATTGTCTGCTAATTACGCCTCTTTGGTCAAACATAACCCGGCCGCGGGAACTGGCTGACGGTTTCTCCTTCAACCAATAGTTTTTTATCAAGATAATTCGTCAGTCACAAATGCTCAAGCCGTGTCGGCCAGTTTTTGGATCCACGGTTTCGGGTCCGCCAGATGGCAGACGAACGACCCCTGGCAATCATTGGGCACGAAAAGTTAGGGCCAGGATTTCAGAGAACTTCGAGCATAGGTCGTGAAGCGGGATAGGGCCATGCCGCCGCCCCGGGAGCTCCAAAAAAGGCAGCCTGGGAAGCATGCCCTCTCACTTGACGGCGGCAATCTCTACAGCCCGGTAAGGGCACACGTTCAGGCAAAGCTCACATGCAATACATTTTTCTCCATCGAACCCCACCGTCATGGTGGCGCGGTCCACATACAGGGCGTGGGTAGGGCAGGGAGCCAGGCAGGCCGTGCAATGGATACAGAGGTCTTCCCGCCACCTGACCTCCTCCGCCAGAAACTTCACCTCAACCCCCAAATCACTGAGAAAGTTCAGGCCGGCTTTCACCTTAGACTTATCACCGTTGAGCTCCACCACCATATTGCCCCATTCCTTGGGAGTGATGCGGGCCCGCAAGATGTTGACCCGCAGTCCTTGTTCCGATATCAGCCTGTAAATTATGGGTTGATCAATGAGATGGGGCGGAAAATTGAGCACCACTTTCTTCTTAGGCATGACTGTATCCTTTTCAGCAAGGAAGAATTTTCATACGGCCTCCCGCAACCCTTCCCAAGGCCTTTCCTTAAGCGGCTTAAAGCTATGCCCGGAATCAAATGCAGGCAAAGGCTCCACGGGCTCGGTCAGGAGAAAGGTTCCGGCCTCAATCCAGGCCTTCAGGATGAGGGCAACCTCTCGGCCCCGGGCGTAGGAGGAAAGGCCGGCGGTTATCACTTTTTTGCCGTTGACGGTGATTTCTCCGGACTTGAGCTGGGCCACCGTCACTTCGGCCAGGATCTCCGGCTTGCCGTTGGGGTAGGCCTCGCTATAATCTACTACCGGTGCGCTGATCTCGGCGTCGCTTACCGCGGTGAACGCCAGGATTTCTTCATTCAAGATGGGGATGGGTAAGCCCAGGCCAACAGCCAGGGTCACCCCATAGCCGGGAAACGAGGCCCCCCTGAGCCACTTGGGGCTCATGGCCTTTAGGTCCCCGGTAACCGCCAGGGTCCCGGCCGGCACCCGGGGCAGGCCCAGTTCGGAGCGGCGCACCCCGGGATTATGTTGGGTGCCGTGGCTAACCACGAAACCCGTCCCGCCTCCCAGGAAGATGCGGGTGCCCACTCCCAGGGTGCGGTAATAAGGATCATTCAAGAGAGGGCTCAACTGGCCGGCGGTGCAGTAGTTGGCGTTCCGCATCCGGGGCTGTAACACGCCCATGTAAGTATAAATGACCCGATCCGAGAGGTTTACGGCCACGTTATAATTCTGGTAGGCGTTGCGCATATTGAAGAGCACCGCTTCATTCAAGTCCGCCAGACGAATCCAGGTATCCAGGGTCTTCCGGGGGTAGCAGTCGGTGCCATAGGCTGCGGCGGTGAGGCGCACGTCCTTGCCCGCCACCAGGTCTTCGATCACGTGGCCCCCGCCATAGGCGAACTTGCCCGGAAAAACCTTGTTGCGGGGATCATCATCGGGAATGGCCGTGGCGCCGATGAGAATGTCCACCGCGGCGAAGCCGGCATAGGCCGGCACCTCGTTCAGAGTGACCTTGCCGCCGCCTAGCTTTATTCTTGGAAGGGCGTGGCCCACGTTAAAGCAGGCCCCGGAAGAACACATGGGGGCAAAGGTGCCGGTAGTCACTACATCCACGGTGGCTGCAGCCTGTTTCAACCCTTTATCTTTGACTACCTGAATAATTTCTTCCGCAGTGCAGACCACGGCCCTACCTTGTTTGATCTTGTCATTAATCTCCTGAATGGTCTTGCTCATGAATCAACTCCTCCCCCTTAGGCAGATAAACTCAGCATACGGTCGAGCGCGAGCCGGGCGCCGGCTTTAATGTCCTCCGGGATGGTGACGACATTTACCGATCCCAGATTTTCCAAGGTCCATAAAAGTTTGGCCAGATTCCGGACAAGTTTTCCTAGGCCATTTCCACCAACTCCAAACCCACCATGTCCGCCATGCGGCATCCAGCTTTGAGGTGGGAGATTTGCACGGTTTGATGGGGCTGTGTCAGAATAGCCGCGCTCTCAGCCATGAAGTGCACCCCGGCGAAAACGATAAAGCGGGCCTCCGGGGTGGTGGCGGCCCTTTGGGAGAGGGCGAAGGAATCGCCCCGGTAGTCTCCCAGGGCCACGATCTCCCGGCGTTGGTAATGGTGGGTGAGGATGAGGAGTTCTGGCCTCAAGGCCAGCTTTAGGACCTGAATCTCCGCCATCAAGGCTATCTCTTCGGAAAGCGGCGGCCGCGCTGCTCTGGAAATTTCAGCCATAAGCAATGACTCGACAAAGGTATCTTCAACATTGGAGTTAATATTCTATTGCTTTAATATATAGCATTATGCTATATATTAAAGCAATCTCTTTTTCGTAGCAATTGCCAAAAGTCTTTTCCTCTTTTTTCCCTCCCTACCCATCGGGAGGAGAGGATCAGGGTGAGGGGGGTATGAAACAACTTTTGGGCCTCTTGCAAAAGTCTCTTTTCCTGTCATTCTGAGGGAGCGAAGCGACCTAAGAAGATCAATAAACAGAGGAAACTACGAGATCCTTCGCTGCGCTCAGGATGACAAAAAGGCTTTTTGCAAGTTCCTCTTTTGGTAATGAGCATAAATGGTTAAAACAACCCTGCGTGCAGGGAAGTGGGGAGTTCAGGAGCCATGGAAGCCTCAGCCCATCAGGAGTTGGAGCAGTGCAAGGTCGAGATGCAAACCGGGCAAACCTATCGGGAGGAGATTCCCGGAGTCGTCCGGGAGTTGGTGAAGTGCTGCCTTAACGGGGACTGCTTCGATCACGTAAGCCCGGAGCCCATTCCTTCCCGGGAGGCGGTAATCGCCATCATCCAGCGGGCCTTGGGATTACTCTATCCCGGCTACTTCAGCCGCAATCGCGTAGATGCCGTAAACTTGGGCTATCATCTGGGGGAGGAAGCGGTGGCCCTGTTCGAGGAACTCTCCCGGCAAATCACCCTCGCTTATCGCCATGAGTGTCTGCGTTATGGGCTGCCATGCATCCACTGCCAGGAGCAGGGCCAGGCGGAAGCATTGCGCTTTCTCCGGGCTATGCCCAACCTCCGGGGTATCCTGGCCACCGACGTGCAGGCCGCCTACCACGGCGACCCTGCTGCCAAGAGCCATGATGAGGTCATTTTCAGCTACCCCGGTCTGTTTGCCGTCACGGTGTATCGGGCGGCTCACCAGCTTCTGCGGCAGGGCGTGCCGCTTATGCCCCGCATCATGACGGAGTACGCCCACAGCCTGACCGGCATCGACATCCACCCCGGGGCCCAGATTGGCGAAAGCTTTTTCATCGACCACGGCACTGGAGTGGTGATCGGCGAAACCACGGAGATCGGCCGCCGGGTCCGGCTTTATCAGGGGGTGACCTTGGGGGCCCTGTCCCTGCCCCCGGACCAGGTGGAATCCCTGCGGAGCCGGAAGCGCCATCCCACTGTGGAAGACGACGTTATAATTTATTCCGGGGCCACCATTCTCGGGGGCAACACGGTGATCGGCGCCCGGGCCGTTATTGGGGGCAACGTCTGGCTCACCGACTCGGTGCCCCCGGACACCAAGGTATTTCTCAAAAAGCCGGAGCTGATTTTCCGAGGCAATCATTCCAAAGAAGCCAGGGGAAAATCTGGAACAGGGGACCGGTGAGCCGCATCTTTTCCCAAATTATCGACACCGTGGGGGCTACTCCCTTGGTGCGCCTTAACGCACTTACCCGGGGTCTGGGGGCCACGGTGCTGGCAAAACTGGAATCCATGAATCCCCTGGGGAGCGTGAAAGACCGCATCGGCGCGGCCATGCTTCTGGAGGCCGAGCGACAAGGACTGATCCGGCCCGGCGGTCTGATAGTGGAGCCCACCAGCGGCAACACCGGCATTGCCCTGGCCTTCGCCTGCGCCGCCCGGGCTTACCGCCTCCTGCTTACCATGCCCGACACCATGAGCCTGGAAAGGCGCAAGCTCCTGACGCACCTGGGAGCCGAGGTGATTTTGACGCCGGGAAGCCTGGGCATGACCGGCGCAGTGCATCGGGCCAGGGAGATTGCGGCAGAGTCACCGGGAGCTTATATGCCGGATCAGTTCAGCAATCCGGCCAACCCCGAGGTCCATCGCCGCACCACTGCCGAGGAAATCTGGCGAGACACAGATGGAAAAGTGAATATTTTAGTATCCGGGGTGGGTACCGGGGGCACCATCACCGGGGTGGCGGAGGTAATCAAGGCCCGAAAACCTTCTTTCCAGGCGGTAGCTGTGGAGCCTGCGGCCTCCCCGGTGCTCTCCGGCGGCCCCGCCGGCCCCCACCTGATTCAGGGCATTGGGGCAGGGTTTATCCCCCAAGTGTTGAACCGTGAAGTTATTGATGAAGTTATCACCGTGGCTGATGCAGACGCCTTGAGAACGGCCAGGGAGGTCGCGAGACGGGAAGGCATTCTCTGCGGCATCTCCTCCGGGGCTGCAGTATTTGCGGCGCTCAACCTGGCCCGCCGCCCAGATAATCGTGGTAAACAGATTGTAGCCATCCTCCCCAGCACCGGGGAACGGTATCTGAGCACCAAACTTTTCGCTGACTAATATAAAAGGATTCTCAGACTCAACTGGGGACTTTATGGGGACCGCACCCAAAACGAAAGGCGTAACTACTTGGAATTACGCCTAAAATATTAACATGGTGCCGAAGGCGGGATTTGAACCCGCACGGGTATTCCCCACCACCCCCTCAAGATGGCGTGTCTACCAGGTTCCACCACTTCGGCACATAAGTGCTCATTTACTCTGGGGTTCAGCAGGATTCGGCTGGGCCGGTTGAGCAGGAATCGCCGGGACTGGTTGGGCCGGTTGGGTGGCCGCAGGTCTTTCTGCTCCCTGCATCACCGAGGGCGCTTTCTGCCGTCCCAGAAAGGTCAGCCCCAATGAGGTGCACATAAAGAGAATGGCCGCCACTGCTGTGAGCTTGGCCAGAAATGGGGCTGTGCCCGTGGACCCGAATACCGTTTGGCTGGAACCGCCGAAAGCTGCGCCGATCCCCGCGCCCTTGCCATGCTGCAAGAGCACAATACAGATCAGGGCCAGGGAAACGATGATATGGATGATCACAACAATAGTAGTCATATAAATTATATAATATAAAAAAATAAGCGCTTGGGCGCAAGCAAAATAATATATGGATCTGTGGGTTTCGCCGATTCGACAAACCCTAAAAATTTTGGCGGGCCCGTCCCAACAATGGAGATGGTTTCTATGGAACCCAATCCGGTATTAGCCTGTGGGTGCTCAGAAGACACACCTGAACCGGTTTGAAGGAGGACTGTTATAAAACTTTACTTGATTTACCCCGCTGCGGCGATAATCGGCAAAAACAGCTCGGCCTTGAGGGAGGCCCCTCCCACCAGGGCGCCGTCGATATCCGGCTGGGCCAGGAGGGCGGCGGCGTTGTCCGGGGTGACGCTGCCGCCGTATTGAATGCGGATTTCTTCGGCCACCGCGCCCATGAACTCCCGGAGCAGGCTGCGGATAAAGGCATGAACTTCCTGGGCTTGTTGGGGGGTGGCGGTAAGGCCTGTGCCGATGGCCCACACCGGCTCGTAAGCCACCACCAGGCCGGCGCCAGAGGTCGGCTTCAGAGCACCCAATCCTCCAGAGAGTTGGCTTCTTACTACGTGTAGGGTCTGCCCGGCCTCCCGTTCAGCTTTGGTCTCACCGATGCACAGGATGGGAATCAACCCGGCAGCCACCACCGCTGCCAGCCTTCGGTTGACGGTGTTGTCGGTTTCGCCGAAGTGCTGGCGGCGCTCGGAATGCCCGATAATGACGTATTGACAACCCACATCGGCGAGCATAGGTGCAGAAATGGCGCCAGTATAGGCCCCCTGCTTCTCCCAAAAAGCGTTCTGGGCTGCCAACCGGATGTCGGAGCCGGCCAATTCCTGGGCCACTGCGGCCAGGGCGGTATAAGGCGGAGCCAGCGCCACTTCGGCCCGCCGTACCGAAGCCACTCCCTGCCGGATATCCCGGGCCAGGGCCCTGGCCTCAGCCATGGTTTTATGCATCTTCCAATTTCCCGCGATAAAAGGCGTCCGTTCAGACATTGGCATTCCTCTGGCTCCATTCCTCCAGGGCCAAGATCCCCGGCAGTTTTTTGCCTTCCAGGAGTTCGATAAAGGCGCCACCGCCGGTGGAGACATAGGAAAATTTCTGGAAATCACCGGCTTTGTGCAAGGCCACGTCGGTGTCCCCGCCGCCCACAATGGTCAGGGCATAGGAATCTGCCACCTTCTGGACCATGGCCATGGTGCCCCGACTGAAGGCGTCATATTCGAAGGCCCCCATGGGACCGTTCCAAATAATGGTTTTGGCATTTTGGAGGGCCTCGCCAAAGAGAGTCACGGTTGCCGGCCCGATGTCGGCGATGAGCCATTCCTGGGGCACTTCTTGGACCGGAGTGATCTTGGTTTCCGCCTGTTTGTCCAACTTGTCGGCTACAACACAGTCCACCGGCAGATAAAATTTCACGTTCTTATTCAAAGCTTCCGCCATGATCTCCTTGGCTGCATCCAAAAGATTATCGTCAACCAGGGATTTGCCCACTTCATAGCCCATGCTCTTCAGAAAGGTGTTGGCCATAGCCCCGCCAATAATCATTTTATCCACGTGATGGAGGAGGTTCTTCAGAGCAGTAAGCTTGCCGGAGATCTTGGCGCCGCCGATGAGGGCCGCCAGGGGCCGGGCCGGATCTTCCATGGAGCGGTGAAAGTAATGCACCTCATCCCGCATCAGAAAGCCTCCCACGCAGATGGGGGCAAAATGGGTGACCGCTTCCACCGAGGCATGAGCCCGGTGGGCCACCGCAAAGGCATCGTCTACGTAGATGTCGATGCCTTTCATCAATTCCTGGGCGAACTTGGGATCGTTCTTTTCTTCCTCGGCATGAAAACGCAGGTTTTCCAGAAGCAGCACATCGCCGGGCTTCATTTCCGCCTTAAGTTTATCCACCTCGGGGCCGATACAGTCCGGCGCCAGCACCACCTTTTTATGCAACCGGTACGCCAGGCGCCGGGCCACCGGGGCCAAAGAAAAGGCTTCCACCGCCTGGCCTTTGGGGCGCCCTAAATGAGAAGCCAGGATGACCTTAGCATCGGCTTCCAGACAATAGTTGATGGTGGGCAACACAGCCCGGATGCGGGTGTCGTCCGTAATGTTGCGGTTCTGATCCAGAGGCACGTTGAAATCTACACGGATAAAAAGGGTCTTGCCCTTAATATCAATTTCATCAATGAACTTCATTGCCAGCTCCTGTTAACGGTAGATTATTCCAGGCTGCGGCCGATATGCGCCGCCAGGTCTAACATGCGGTGGGAAAAGCCCATCTCGTTATCATACCAGGCCATCACCTTTACCAGGGTGCCGCCCATAACGTTGGTGAGTTCGGCATCCACCACCGCGGAATAGCTGGAGCCATTGTAATCCGAGGACACTAAGGGCTCGAGGGATATCGCCAGGATTCCCTGCAACGGCCCTTCCTGGGCCGCCACGAAGGCCTGGTTAACCTCTTCTTTGGAGGCAGGCCGCTGCACCGTGGCCACCAGGTCCACCAGAGAGACATTGGGAGTGGGAACCCGGACGGAGAGACCATCCAGACGGCCGGCCAATTCCGGCAGGACTTCGGTAACCGCCCGGGCGGCCCCGGTGGAGGTGGGGATCATGGATAGACAAGCGGCCCGAGCCCGCCGCAGATCGCTGTGAGATCCGTCCAGAAGACGCTGGTCCATGGTATAAGAATGGCAGGTGGTCATCAGAGCATATTCCAGGCCAAAATTATCGTGCAGGACTTTGACCAGCGGCGCCAGACAGTTGGTGGTGCAAGAGGCGTTGGAAATGATCTGATGGCGGACCGGGTCATAGTCCCGGTGATTGACTCCATAAACGAAGGTGGCGTCAAGCTTTTTCCCGGGCGCCCCCACAATCACCTTTTTGGCTCCGGCCCGGAGATGTCCCTCATTGGAAGCCCGGTCCCGAAAGGCCCCCGTGGATTCCAGAACGATATCCACGCCCAACTGTCGCCAGGGGAGCCCTTGGGGTTCCAGGATCCGGGTGATTTGTATTTCATGATTATTGATTATTATATTTTCGCCACGAGCTAATGCAGTGCCCTGAAAACGGCCATGGACGGAATCATACTTGAAGAGATGGACATCTCTGGTTATATCGGCGCGGGAATTGATCGCCACCAGTTCCAAATCTTTTTCGCCGGTGGCCATGATTCGGGCTAAACAGCGGCCGATACGGCCAAACCCATTGATGGCTATTCTGACCGCCATTCCCCCTCCTGCTGCAAAACGCCGGGCGCACGGCCCAAATCCTTTATTAACGCGGCTTTATGTTAATCAGAGTTATTCTGGCCGTCAATCATTTTATTATCTTTATTTTTTGGCGCAGTTGTCCGAAAAGAAGGTCAGATGGTTTAAAGGGGGCATCGACCTGTAAGAATTGAAAAGCCGGGGGCACTCCAAAAGGTCTTTTTTGCGACGGTTGTGGCCGGGGCTTATCATCCCAGGACTGTCGTTCAAACCTTTTGCTTCTTGCTTTTTGGACATTTTTCATTTAAATGTATACTTTGACCTTTTTGGGATTTCTAATGACTAATCCTTTGCGTCAACTTGGCCGGCGATCGTTGAACCTGGTGGAGGAAGCCGGGGGCATGATGATCTTTCTTCTGGAGAGTCTGGGACTGGCCTTGGTGCCGCCCTTCCGGTTCCGACGGCTTCTCCAGGAGATATACAATATTGGGGTCAGATCAACCCTGATCGTCATGCTCACGGCGGCCTTTACGGGCATGGTCACGGCTTTGCAAGGCTATTACACTTTAAGGCAATATGGTTCCGAAGGGGCCTTGGGCTCGGTGGTGGCTCTGAGCTTGATTCGGGAGATGGGTCCGGTGCTCACCGGGATCATGGTTTCGGCCCGGGCCGGATCGGCGGTCACCGCAGAGATCGGCATCATGCGGATCACCGAGCAGTTGGACGCCTTGGATACCATGGCCGTCAACCCCATCCAATATGTGGTAATGCCCAAATTGCTGGCCGGGGTCATTACAGTGCCCCTGCTTACTGCGATTTTTGATGTAGTGGGCATCCTGGGAGGCTACCTGGTAGGGGTCATACTTCTGGGAGTCAGTTCCGGAGCTTATTTTTCCAGTATGGTCCAAAGTGTAGTTATGAACGATATTAACGGCGGCGTGGTCAAGTCCCTGGTGTTCGGTCTCACAATTATCCTGGTGGCTTGCTTCAAAGGATACTATACCGAACACGGGGCCGAAGGCGTGAGCAAAGCTACCAACCAAACCGTGGTCCTGTCGGCGGTGCTGGTTTTGGCCTGGGACTACGTGCTCACGTCTTTCTTTATGTAACCATGATCAAGATCGTCAATCTGACCAAATCTTTTGCCGGTCACAAGGTTTTGGACGGCATCAACCTGGAGATTCCCACCGGTCAGATTACCGTGGTGATCGGCAAAAGCGGCGTGGGCAAGAGTGTGCTCCTGAAGCATATCATCGGCCTGATTAAACCTGACTCGGGTCAGATCATGGTAAACGGCCAGGATATCGCCCTGCTGAAAGGCCGTAGCCTGCGGGAATTCAAAATGCGGTTTGCGGTGCTCTTTCAAGGAGGAGCCCTCTTCGACTCCCTCAATGTTTTTGAAAATATTGCTTTCCCCCTCAGGGAAAAAACCCGGTTGCCGGAGGGTCAGATTGCCCTTAGGGTCAGGGAGCGTCTGGCCCAGATGAATCTAACCTCCGAAGTGGAAACCAAGTTTCCCGATGAACTGAGCGGCGGTATGAAAAAACGGGTGGCCCTGGCCCGGGCCATGATCCAGGAACCGGAAATCATGTTCTTCGACGAACCGGTCACCGGGCTGGACCCGCCCATGACCAACACCGTCTTCCATCTCATCTCCAAGACCCATGAGGACAGCGGCTATACCGCTTTAATGGTGAGCCATGACATTCCCGAGGTCTTTTCTGTGGCGCACCAGGTAGCGATGCTTCATAAGGGCCGGATCATTGCGGCGGGCACTCCCCAGGAGATTCTAAGCCATCCCGACCCGGTGGTGCAAAGTTTCATCCACGGTGAAGTTGACTTTCTGGAGGACTAGACGATCATATGAGAAGAGCCAAACTGGAACTGGCAGTGGGTGTCTTCGTGCTGTTAGGCATGGCGTGTCTGGCTTACCTGGCCATTAATCTGGGCAAAATGGAGATTTTCGGCGAAGGCTATCAGATTTTTGCCGTATTTGACAATGTCTCGGGCCTCAAGACCGGGGCCGCGGTGGAAGTGGCCGGGGTGGAGGTAGGTCAGGTTAATTCTATTCAACTCACCCCCCTGTGCCAGGCCCGGGTGGGATTGAAATTGCGTCAAGGGGTTAAAATTCACGACGATGCCATTGCCTCCGTACGCACTAAGGGGATCATCGGGGATAAATTTGTCAAAGTGTCACCGGGCAGCTCAGAAAAGATTATCCCGGTGGGTGGCAAGATTCTTAACACTGAATCCGGCATCGACTTGGAGGAATTGATCGGCAGTTATATCCATGGCAAGGTTTGAGCACCTTACCGTGGACAGAAAAAGGAAAAGGAATTTTTCCCATTGAGCACCCCTGCGGGTCTTTAAAGAGCCCATCTTAAATTATATAGTGATAGCCGGGAATGAAATTCTCTTTGGCCGCAATGGCAGAGGCTGCCCCGGCAATCACCAGGCACTGGGAGAAGTTTTCGGTCCCGCGAATAAAGGAGCATATATGCGTGGTTTGTGGGTAAGAAGTGCGATTTTCGGATTAATCCTGCAATTGGTGGCGGGGATTTCGGGGGCCTGGGCAGGACCCCCGACGGAAGTAGTCAGGCAGGTCATTGAAAAGGCCCTGGATGTCCTGCAAAATCCTTCCTATGGGAAATCGGAAAAGCGCCGTTTAGTTAAAGGTATTGTGGACCCCTACTTCGATTATCGCGAGATGGCGAAGCGGTCTTTGGGAACCTCTTGGGGAAAGCTTAGCGGCGGGCAGCAGGCTGAATTCGTTAACTTATTTTCCGAGCTTCTGGAGGCTTCTTACTCGGATAAAATCGAAAAGTACGCGCAGCGGGTAAAAATTGATTACACTGGCGAGATCCTGGACGGTGAATATGCCGAAGTGCGCACCGTGGTGGTAAAGCCCAATGACCGAATTCCTCTGAACTACCGTCTTTTCAAGGCGGGCGGCAACTGGAAGGTCTACGATGTGGTGATCGAGGGCGTCAGTCTGGTGAGCAACTATCGGTCGCAATTCAGCCGCATTATCCACGAATCTTCCTATGCCGAACTAGTGCGGCGCCTCAAGACCAAGGTGTCGGAATTGCAGCAGACTGGATAGGTATGCGGAAAGGCGGAGGCGGACCCTCTTTTTTAAATCTGGCCCGCTTCCGCCGCCGCAGACTCTTGAAACTTACATACCATAGGGCGGCATCAAACAACCGGAGAGCCGATTTCCTTCCCGGCCCTACCCTCGACTTCACATGACCTCTGAATCGGCTCGCCCTTATAGCTACGCCAGCCTCCTGGTTATCTGCTGCGCCATTGTCCTGGGGTGCTACTTCGGCACCTATATGCGGTTCCCGGTGGTGCCTCTCTTTGCCCAGTCCCTGGGCGCGGATGCCGTTCTGGTGGGGGTGATCAACGCCGCTTTTCTGTTGGCTGCGGGAGCACTGTCCTTTCCCCTGGGAATAATTGCCAGCCACCTGGGTATGAAGCTCCTGGCCGGCATAGGTCTCCTAATTCTGGCTTCGTCTTCCTTTTTTCTGGCCCTCAGTTCCACACCTCACCAACTCATCTGGATTTACCTGTTTTCCGGGGCCGGCTTGGCCGCGTTCGGTCCCACCACGATGTCTTACGTGGCCGGTATCTCGCCGCCCACCCATTTGGGCCGGTCTTACGGCTGGTACACCACAGCGATCTATGCCGGCATGAGCCTGGGGCCCGCAGCCGGGGGCTTCGTGGCTGAGGACTGGGGTTTCTCCACGGTCTTTATCCTTTCCGGCCTCAGCATATTTGCCACTTTTTGGGCTCTGGTCTTATTTCTGCCCCGGGCTCGTCAGGTCATGCCGGAAGGCCACCGCCAGGCTCCCATCGGGGGTGCCGTCATCCGGGAGACCTTTAAAAACCTGCCTTTATTGGGCTCCTGGCTGGCCACCGGCGGGGGCTGCTTCGGACTGGGCATCTTTCTCACCTTCCTGCCGCTGCATGCCCACGAACAGGGCTTGACCTACAGCCAGATCGGCTTGGTCTTTGCCATTCAAGGGGTAGTAAACGCCCTATCCCGCCTGCCCTGCGGACACCTGAGCGATAAGGTTAAACACCGCAGTCGCCTGGTGTTTTTAGGTTTCCTGGGGGTAGTTGCTTCTCTGGTCGGTTACGGCCTTTCCAGGCGCCCGCTTCATTTCGACCTGTGCGCCGTGGCCATGGGGCTGAGCATGGGTCTGGCTTTCACCTCGGTGGCGGCCTTCAGCGTGGAAACCGTCCCGCCCCAATTCCGGGGTCTGGCCATGGGCGGCTATAATTCCTCCATTTATCTGGGAATGATGATTAGTTCCGCCGGCCTGGGCCCTGTCATTGGCCGCATCGGCTTCCAGGATGGCTTCCTGGTCACCGCGGTCATCACACTCTTAATTACAGGTGGGTCCTATCTGCTTATGAAAGGGTTCACCCCGCCCAGCGCTCAATCCATCGGCTGAAGTCGCCACAAAATTGCGCTTGCTTACAATTTCCTTAGGTTCCTCCCATTACTTCCTTTCCACCCTGAAATCGTTTCTTATGTTAGCTTGGCTTCAACCTTGGTTTCCGGGTGCAACTTTGGATCAAGTTGATCACAGTAAATAAATCAGGGATCATGCTAGGCCAATAATTCCTGGGCCTGGCGCATGAGCGCGGCGATGGCCAAACCTTGGGGGCAGGCCGCTTCTGCCCGGGTGTAGTCCACTTCGGTCAATTGCCGCCGGACCGAAGCGGGCAGCCCAGCGAAAGTGTGCCGGGCCAATTCCGGTTCGCCATAGTCCTGGTGATACATGAGGCAGCGCATGACTTCATTTACAGGCACAGCTCCGCCCACCGCAGCCTGGCAGATGTTGCCGCAGCCGGCGCAGTAATTCGCCTTGGTCTCCAGGGCATACTGGCGCAGCGAGTCGAACTCATCCTGTGCCAGCTTGGTCAGGTCCCGGGCTGCGGCCACGTTGGCCGAAAGGATGGTCAAATTAGGCATCTGGGAGCACAGGCTGGCGATTTGGGGAGTCTCCCACACCACCTTGAGCTTGGCCTGTTTATCCGTAAAGCCCCGTTCTTGAAAGCGCTCCACCATTTTAAGCTCGGCCTTGCTTTCGGATTTGGGCATCCCCGGCCCGCCGCCCATGGTCTTCATGGCCACCAAGCCAACCCCGGATTTGGCGCAGGCTTTAACAGCTTCCTGCATCTTGGGAGTATTCATGACCCGGAAGTTATAGGTCATCATCACCGCGTCGATCCAGTCCAGCCTGGCCGCGCCCAACAGACAGTCCTCCATGTTGGTGTGGGTGCTGAACCCGAAGAATTTCATCTTGCCGGCTTTCTTCATCTCCGCAGCCCAATCCTTGAGGGCCGGGGTCATGGCGTCGATACCGGTGATGGCATGGACGAAAAACAGGTCCACATATTCCGTTTGCAGCCTTTTTAGACATTTATCCAGCCGCTCGGTGAAGTTGCCGCCTTTGGGGACGAGCTTGGTGACCAGGAAAATTTCCTTGCGGGACCCGGGGTTGCGGGAGAGGTAACGGCCGAAGCCCTCTTCACTCAGGCCATTGCCGTAGCTCTCCGCGGTGTCCCAGTAGGTGACTCCCCATTTCATGGCCTGTTTAATAAGCAGCTGGTTGTTGATGGTGTCGAACATGCCCCCCAGGTTCAGGATGGGCACCTCCACCCCGGTCTTTCCCAGGGTACGTTTGGGGACAGTGGCGGCCTTCGCCGGCCCGGCTGGCGACTCCGGGGCGGCAACTGCCCCTACTGTGCCGGTCCCCAACGCCAGGCCAGCCAGTCCGACGGTCTTTAAGAAATTTCGACGAGAAAAGCCTGTTCCTTCAATCTTCTTACTCATGGAACCTCCTATCAGGGGTCTGATAAACGCCTCAAATGAGCATAAATTGCTCGCTCCCGAATAACACTTTTCTTAGCTCATTCCCACGTTGCACTTGGGAACGGAATTTGGCGGTCAAGCCCAGCTTGGGCGAATCTTCAGCGTTCCCAGTGCAACTGGGAAGAGATAAAAGTTAGTGATTTTAACTGCTTTCTGCTAACTTCCCTAAATGAGCATCCGCCCCGGGCGGGAACGGGATTCGTTTTCACTGTAAACCCGGATGGCCCGCAGGCCCGAAACCGGGCACTCGTGCTCGCACATGCCGCAGCCGGTACACCTGGCCGCGTCCACAAAAGGACGCTGCAATTTCACCACAATATCCACCTTCGCCCCATAAAAAACCTGGAGGCCGGCTTCGCTCAGGGGAGCCTCCAGGGTCAGGCGGTTGCCCGAAAAACCGATGATCCGCCGGAGTGCCGCGTCAGGCGCCCCCGTGGTGCGCAGGTAATAATCCCCGCTGGCCAAGTTCATCCCGGTGGGGATGGAGCCATACAAGTCTACTCCCTGTCGCAGAACCCTGGCAGGCAAGTCCCGGCCGTCCCGGATGATCTCGAATACGGTACGGGTAAAAATGGCCTTGGGGCTTACGGGGCACAATTCATGACAGACCAGGCAGGGCCGGTCCATGGCCCAGGGCAGACAGCGGCCGCGGTCCACAAAGGCTGTGCCCATGCGGATGGGCCCTTGAGCCGCGAACTCGCCGGTGCCTTGCTTTTCATCCAGGCTCAAGGGGCGGATGGCCGCGGTGGGGCAGACCTGCCCGCAGGCGATGCAGTTGGTGAGGCAGCCGCTGCGGCCGATGCGGTAGTTAACCGCCGGGGTCCACAGACCCTGGATGCCGGCCTCCATTAAAGCTGGCTGGATGATATTGGTGGGACAGATGCGCATGCATTGGCCGCACCGAATGCAACGGGTAAGAAAGCGCTCCTCATCCAAGGCGCCGGGAGGACGGATAAGATTGGGGTTATTATTGCTCCCGGCCAGCCCGCCCATCTCCCACATGGAGACCAGGAGCAACCCGGCTCCGGCCGTGACCAGGCCGCGTTTGGACAGGTCCGGCAGCCCTACCTCCCCGGCTGCGGAAGGTCTGGTGGCAAAGGTGATGCGGCTGGCGGGGCAGCGGTCCAGGCAGTTCATGCACATCACGCATTCGCTGGTGATGATGGTTCCCGCGGGACGGCAGGCCCCTTCGCAATAATGCTCGCAGATGCAGCAATCGCCGCAATTATCCGAAGTCTTGCCGATGCGCCAGGGAGTGAAGCGGCTCAGCAGGCCGAAGAGCGCCCCCAGAGGACAAATGAAACGGCAAAAGAACCGGGGCAAGACCAGGTTCAAGCCCACCACCGCCAGGATCACCACCCCCAGCAGCCAGACGGAGGCGTATGCCCGGGGCTCGTCGCTGAGCAGGCCCAGGCGGTTATCCGCCAGGGGAGCCAGGGCCAGATTGACGCTGCGGTACACCAGGGGCAACGGGTCGAAAACCCCGGTCTGTACCGTGCCCATGAGAGCCAGGGTCAGCAGAAAGACCAGGAGGTAATACTTCAAGTTTTGTGCTTGGCGGTGGCGGTTGGCCTCCACCCGGGCGGCCGCGGTTTGCCTTCGCCTCGCCAGCCAGCCGGTGGCCTGGTTGAGCGTGCCCAAGGGGCAGACAAAGCCGCAGAAGAAGCGGCCCACAAACAGGGTCAGGCCGATGACCACCAGGGACCAGGCCAGGGATGAATATAAGCTGTGAGTGGCCAGGGTCGTGGACAGCGCGGTGAGGGGGTCCAGTTCCAGCAGCCAGTTGATGGGCCATCCCCGCAACTGCCACCAAGCTGCGCCCAGGGTGGCTGCAATGCAGAACCATAGGAACAGCGCCAGGAAGAAACCCTGGCTGATGCGGCGGACCGTGACGATGCGCATGAAAATACCTGTTATCTCGTGCCCAAGTTGTACTTGGGAACGAACTTCCAGACCAAGATCAGCTTGGGCACGTCAATCTTCCCAAGCTCAGCTTGGGAATGAGAGGCGTAGGGCGGGCACTGCCCGTCAAACATGGTGGCAATGCGCACCCTGCCCAGGTTCTGTTGGTAATTCTAAGTATCAACCAGTACTGGGTTGAGCCCGCGATAATCCGCTATTCCTGCCCCGGCTTTCTCAGCCATGAGAATGTAAGGGATATCGGCCAGGGTGCGCCCCAACAGTTCCACGCCCACCGCGTCCGCGGCCACGGGGTCGGTGGAGACCACCAGGGTGCCGGTCTCCTTCAGATCGGACAGGGACCCACCGGTGGGGCCGTTGGTCATCATGCTCACCGTGCCGTCCAGAACGCACAGGGTGGGCTTGAGCAACATTGATAGCTCGGTGATGATGCCGTTGATGTCCTGGTGGAAGACGTTGCGCCGACCCCCTAAAAATCCGTAAAGATTTTTCAGAGTCATAGAAGCCCCGGCCCTTTGGTGGTCTTTGACCGGACTGGCCACAATGACTTTGGTTACACCCGGGAAAACCCCGGCCATGACCGGCCAGTTTTCAATGAGCTTGCCCCCCGGCAGGCTGACGGGTGCAAAAAGGGCCGCCCGGGGCAAGACGACTCGGGCCCCGGTGGTCCGGGCTGCAGCCGCCAACCCGGAAATCTCGAAACAGCTGTCAGGGTTGTTGATTGGATTGTCCGTCACCAGCACCTGGGCCGCCCCGGCCTTGAAGCAGAGGCCGGCCACCGCAGCCAGCACCTCCGGGTGGGTGGTGGCCCCCAGGGAAGCCGGGGTGGCAAACGCCGCATTGACCTTGACGAGCACCCGGTCGCCCTTTTGGATGAAAGCCTCCATCCCGCCCAGGGCCTTAACCCCGCGCTCCACCATCGCCGTCCGGTTCATTCCTTTGACGATGGCCATTTTCCCCTGCCCCGGAGTCAAAGTCTTAAGGGCAAAATCCCCCAAGCCGGTCAAGGCTTTTTGGCCCTCGGAGGTGGCGGGGCCTTTAAAGTCATAGAGGGCCAGGCCCAGGCCGCCTGCAGCCAGGGCCGCGGCTGAGGCGTATCCCAACCGTTTGAGGAAATCCCTGCGGTTCAACCTTCCGGTTTGTAGCAGTTCTTCATCCGTGGGCGGCTTCACGGCTTCTCCTTGAGAGCGGTCTGCAACATAGCCGCCAGTTCCAGGGCGGCTTCGGAAGAAGAGGCATCGTGCACCCCGGCCAAAATCCGGCCCTGCACAAAGACCACTTCAAAGGAATCTTCCAGACTGAGCAAGGAGATAGCCCCCGGCGCCCCCGGATTCGGAATTTTTTTGTAGCCGTTGGCAGTCAAGAAATCCAGGTAGCGTTGCGCATCCGCCTGGGACTGCTCCGGTGTATCCCGTTGGGCTATAAAGGCCGTGGCTTTCCCGCTTTTCAAGGTATATTCGCCGGTGAGGACGTTATTCAAGCCTTCCAAACCAAAGGCATCGGCGGCGTTCAGGCGCACGCTGTCCACCGTCAGACCTTCTCTGGGAAAGAGGGCGGTTTCACCCTTGGCTTCCCCTTGGGAAGGCAACTTGGACAGAAGCGCCTTGGCGAACATCTCCAGAGTGTTCCTCAATGTCTCCGAGGCCCGGTCCGCCACGATCTCCACGTAGAACTGTCCCTGGGTGAAAAACAGGGCATTGGCGGTGGCATAGGCATTGGCGGTTAGAGGAATACTGGGGGAACCCGCCCGGCGCTGTCCGCTGAACACGGCATAAGCATTAGATGCTAAACCCATATCATAAAGATATACATCCACATGGGTCCCGGCGGCATCAAAGCTGCGGCAGGACATCTCCTTGAAACCCGCGGACAGGTAGAGTTCCGCCTTGCCGTCGATTTTTTCGGAAAGATTATCCCGGTTGTAGCTCTCAATGGGGGTCAGGGGAGTAAAACCGGAAACTTCGGGAATTAGCGAAGCTGTAACAGTCTGGGCCTGCCCGGAAACGGCCTGAATACGTCCCTGTAACTCCGGGGCGCGCAGGGCCACAATTACCGCAGGGTTGAGGCGGGACTGCACGATCAGCAGCCACATGGTGATCAGGCCTAGCAGGGCCAAGATGGCATAACCGGTTAACCGCTGTGCTTGACTTACCTTTGCCTTGCGCCGCGCCATGATTTTCCCGAAGTTTTGGCCTACTTGGAAACTTTTTGCTGTTGATTCAGATCGTAGATCGGGGCAAATTTGAGATCGAGCAATAGGATTTCTTCCGGAGATTTGGCCGCCAGTTCTCCGTTCTCCTGAACGAACCTCAGTTCCGCGCCGACCCCGCAACCCGCAGTACAGGCCTGCTCCAGTTTGGATTTAGCCGTGGCAAACTGCTCTCCCGCCTTGCTTTTGTGGAATTTTTCCCGCCATTCGATCCATTGTTGGGGGGTTAAGGCGCTCTGGTCGATGAAGACATAGTAAACTATTTTGTCTGCGCAGTCCTCCTCCAGGTAGACGGTGTACTCCTGGGGCATATCTTGGCTGCCTTGCCCGGGGAGACGAGCTTTTTGGCCAGCCTCGATGAGCCAAGTGGTAGGACATTTACGGGTCGAAACAAAGCCTTGTATCGGTCCGAAAATGACATTAGGGTTCATTTCGTCGGCCACGAAATTACCGAAAAGGAACTTTTCGGGCGGAGTGAATTCTGTAAGCCCCTGGGCCTGCCGCAAGGCAATAGCCTTGGCGCTTGCCGCCAAGCCTTCGGACACCGCGCCAACCACGAGCAGAAACCCCAGAACTACTGGAACCATACGCTTCATACCGCCTCCTGGTTCACTTCGATATAATAAATGTAGGGATTGTGGACGTAGGCCAGATGGGTAGTTGCTCCAGGCCAGGCCTCGGAGGTCGCGCGCCGATCAGCCAGGCTGGACCATTGGTGTGACATTGCGGCATGCAAGGCCGGAGCAACCATGGTGAGAGCTCCTTGGATATGGTTTTATCTACACTTTGCTGAAAAAAAAGCAAGTGCTCCGGTCCAAGGGTTTTGTTATTTCTTCTTGGACAATTCAGAGGCTTTAGTGGTCTCCAGATTAACCTTAGACCACTGAATCCGTAATCCGGTTGTCGAACACCCGCTGGCTCTTACGCTCCGACCGGGGCAGTACGCCGTAGCCCACTACCTCCACCTCCGGAGTGACCATGAGCTTGTGTTTGACCACGTAGCGCACTTCCCGCCCCAATTCATCGGTGCGGCCCGCTTCCACCCCTTCGCCCCGCTCCACCTTCAAAAGCATATGGTCCCGGCCATTGTCGTCCCGGGTCAGGTGAATCTGATACTCGGACCCCAGGCCCGGAACCTCTGAAAGGATGCGATCGACGCTGGAAGGATAGATGTTCACCGCTCTGAACTTGAACATGTCGTCAGTGCGGCCCCGGATGCGGGAGTGTCGCGGCAGGATGCTGCCGCAGGTACAGGCCCCGGGGATGATGCGGGTTATGTCCCGGGTGCGGTAGCGGACCAGGGGTGCCCCCTCCTTACACAGGGTGGTGATCACCATCTCGCCCCACTCGCCGTTGGGCACCGGGACTAGGGTCTCGGGGTCCAGAATCTCCAAAATGTAGTAGTCGGCCCAATAGTGGATGCAATCGTGGTCGGGGCACTCGATACCGGTCCCAGGCCCGTAAAGTTCGGTCATGCCGGGAATATCGAAGAGTTCGACGCCCCCGAAGAGTTCGGAAATCTTGCGGCGCATGGACACGGACGAGCGCTCTGACCCGTAGATGACTTTCTTCAGGTTAATCTTGTGGGCGATGCCCCGTTTATTGACCTCTTCGGCCATGAGCAGACCCATGGACGCGGTGCAGCACAATACCGTGCTTTGCAAGTCTACCAGGAATTCGCACTGTAAATCCACATTTCCCGGCCCTACGGGTACAGCCATGGCCCCCAGGGCTTCACAGCCTGCCTGGAAGCCGACTCCAGCAGTCCAGACTCCGTAGCCCACCGCAATCTGCACCCGATCCAGGGGGGTGACGCCAGCCATCTCGTAGGCCCTGGCAAAGAAGTGTCGCCAGTCGTCCAGGTCTTTTTGCGTGTAGCATAGTATCTTGCGTTTGCCAGTGGTGCCGCTGGAGGCATGGATGCGGACGATCTGCTCAAAGGGCACCGAACGGAACGGGAAGGGATAACTGTCCCGAAGGTCCTCCCCCGTGGTCAGAGGCAGTTTGTTTAAATCGTTTAAATCACGGATGTCTGCCGGGGAAATCCCGGCCCCGTCCAGCCGGGCCCGGTAAAAACTGGAGCCCTCATAGGCGTGGCGCACCGTCCATTTCAGGCCTGCCAACTGGTGGGCCTTGAGTTCGGCCTCGGTGGCAAAAGGCGGCATAAAGGTCTGGTTACTCAAATTCGGCTTCTCCAGTCTGATATTGGTAAATCCCGCCGCCCCTAAACGGGACGCAGCCGGGTTGTGGTCGGAACCCGCCCCCAGGAAAGCCCGGCGCAACTCCGGATCCACCAAGAGTTTCTCGCTGCGGCCCTGGCCCACCAGGTGGCCGTTGGCTAAAAGATAGGCCGACTTAGAGGCGGTTAGAGCCCGGGCGGCGTTTTGTTCCACCAACAAGATGGTCACTCCGGCCCGGGTTAGCTGTTTGATAATGTCGAAGATTTCATCAGTGACCAAAGGGGCCAGCCCCAGGGATGGCTCATCCAGAAGCAACAGGCGGGGTTGGGCCATCAGGGCCCGGCCCATGGCCACCATCTGCTGCTCCCCCCCAGACAGGGTGCCGGTCCGCTGTCCAACGCGCTCTTTCAGCCGAGGGAACCGGGCATAGACCCCTTCCAGACGCCGGGCCATCTCCTGGTGGCTGATGCGTAGGGCCAGGGCTCCCAATTCCAGATTCTCCATGACCGTCAGATCCCCAAACATTTCCCGCCCTTCAGGGCACAAAGCCACGCCACAGCCTGCCATGGTTGCAGGAGATGAGCCGGTGACTTCCACGCCGTCCAGCCAAATGCGGCCGCCCGACGGCGGCGCCAAACCCATGATGGCCTTGAGCAGACTGGTTTTGCCCGCGCCATTGGCCCCAACCAGGGCCACGGTTTCGCCCTGACCCACTGACAAATCGATACCGAAAAGGGCCTGGGCGGCGCCATAGTGTAGCGTCAGGTTTTCAATACGCAGGAGGGTTCTGGTGGGTTCAACCTGGGCCATAGTTTGCACTCCGCTCTATCTCATAATTAATGCTAAAATGGCGGGAAGGTCAACCGGTTTGATAGCCTGGCCGTTTTATAGGGTTAGCCTCATTGAATGATGCAGGATTTATGTCGCGCCGCTGTTGTGCCGATAATTTTGCAATATGGTTCGTGGAGTAAGTTTTGAGCCTTAATGAACGAAGATAAACAAGTCCCTTCCTGGCCTGACCAACCTTAGTATATCTGGGCTTTTTCCGGAGACCTGCCATGTCAGATAAGCCTGGTAAAATCGACTGGAAAAAAAGATTGGAGGCCATGAAACAGGGACAGCTCTGCAGTTCATCTCAACCTGTAATAACATCGCCGGAACCGCGGGTAAATAAGTCGCCCATCCCCCAGAAAGCCCCCGTCAATCAACCTGAGCCCGAAATTGCACAGGTTCAGAAAGTGAAGACCGCGGTTCGGGAGGTTAAGTCCACTGATATCCCTTTTGAGCCGGCCGTATCTTTGCCCGAACATCTAGTGCAGCGGTTGGAAAAGTTGGAAGGACAGGTTCGCAGTCTTAAGATTGTGGGGATCGGGGTGGTTTTGTTGGTCATGCTTCTTCTCCCGGGTTTAGTTATGACATTGAGCAAAGGCTCGGGTCGGAGCCCCGTGATTATTGGCGAAAGCCTAACCATTAAAGATCCCGGGGGAATCTGCCGGCTCTGGGTCGGTGAGCGGGATGGGCAGGTGCAGGTGGAGCTCCGGGATCAGGCCGGCAAGCCCCGCCTGGGCCTCGGACTGGGTGCTGAAGGCGAACCCCGGCTGATTTTTTATAATAGAGATCGAAAGATCCTTACCCAAATTGTTCCTCTCACAGACAGTCAACCTGGCATAAAATTATTAAATCAAGTCGGCGAATCAGTGGCGACGATTCCGATAATGCTTCCGGCGGCCACTGCAATCCAGGAACCTCAGGCCGCTACCCCTTTGCCAACGCCAACCCCACAGTCGGACATAATCCCCCAGGAGACTCCAAAGACTGAGCAAAAATCAGAAACAAGTTCCGGAGAACCTTTAACGTCCTTGAAAAACGAATTATTTGTGGCCAGTCCAGGCGGCAAGGCTTACCATCTTCCCACTTGCTCTTGGGTTGAAAATATTCCTTCGGATAAATTGTTGAAATTCTCTTCCGGGGCCGAGGCCGTCAAGGCAGGTTACCATCCCTGCCGACGTTGCCGCCCGGATCGTAAGGACTAAACGCTGTTGCAACATATCAATTCCAAAACAGGTATCATTTGAGGTATAAGAGGACTGCACCGCTTTCCTTGATTTAACTAAAGACCAGTTGATTTCGATTTCTTTTTCAATAAAATGGAAATTGAGATCCATGGGAACTGCGGTTTTGGAAACGGGATAAAATTTAGATAGTCCTTGATTAATATTGATTTTTCCTTAAAAGGACTCGCTTATGGAAAAGCGTAAGCATCGCCGGACCCCCAAGCTTCTTCCTTTGAAATTTAAGCATGAAGAATTGCAGGCAGAAGAGCCAAAGGAATACCCGGCTTTTCTTAAAAACATCAGCTTGGGTGGCATTTATTTCAAATGTAAAGAAGCTCCGTCTTTTTCTGCGGGCCACCTCATCGAATTCAACATTGACACCTCAAACGACACCAGCCTCACGGATAAATCCGATCGCTTCATATTTAAAGGGCAGGGAAAGGTTATCCGTATCGACCCGCCGGGACCGAACTCCTATTACTACGGAGTGGCGGTGCAGTTCCTCACCCCCCTGGATATGACCAGGTTCGGCCGCAACCCTTAAGAGCCTTAGCATTGCTGGCCGCTCTCGTTTCCGGTCCCTGGATCGCTTCACGACATAAAGGCAGCCCCTGCGGTGCCTTTTTTATTCTCAACCGGTTGACTTGATAAACGTCCCTTGGCGGTACTCTTCAAACGCGAGCTTCAACTCTTCTTCGGTGTTCATAACGATGGGGCCGTACCATGCCACCGGCTCCCTGATAGGCTCCCCCGATATGAGCAGGAACCTCACCGATTCTTCTTCCGTGATAACCATCATTTCGTCGCCATCTTCCAGCAGCACCAACATGCCGTTACTGACAAAGGGCTCTCTTTGCATGTCGAAATAGTTGACCCCTTCCACCTCATAGGTAAAGGGATTTTTTTCCTTACAAAAATAGCCCTGGCCTTCAATGACATAAGCGAATACGGTGTGGCCCCGTTTAGTGGGATGATGGAATTCCGACCCCGGGGGCAGGCTGATATCCAGGTATTCCGGGGCGGTGACGATATCGGTTACCGGCCCCGCCACCGCCCCTACCCTGCCGCAGATGACCCTGATACGTGCCCCATTTGCCATCTGCACCTCGGGTATCTCTCTGCTGGCAATCCCCCGATAGCGCGGCGCCATCATTTTCTGGGTTTTGGGCAGATTAGCCCACAATTGAAAGCCCTCCATCCGGCCATCCGGGTCTCCCTTGGGCATTTCCTGATGGATGATGCCGCTGCCCGCAGTCATCCACTGGACATCGCCAGAGGAGATCACCCCCTTATTGCCCATGCTGTCCCCGTGCTCCACATCGCCCCTGAGAACATAGGTGATGGTCTCAATGCCTCTATGCGGGTGCCAGGGGAACCCTTTGAGAAAGTGGTCAGGGTTATCTGAACGAAAATCATCCAGCAGCAGGAAGGGGTCGAACAGGGGCACCTCGCTGAACCCGAATACGCGATGCAGATGCACCCCTGCGCCCTCCAAAGTGGGCTTGGCCTTCAATACCTTGCGGATCATTCTGGTGGTTGGCATTATGATCTCCTTTGAATTGAGGTCCTTTAATTTCGATTTCCTAGATTTTATAAAAGCGTTTTAAGAATCTCCTAAATTGGAAATATAAGAACCCTTAGCCCGAAAAGCAAAGTAGGTCCAATGCTGTTCACTTAAGCGACCTTATTGGGCGTGGAGGCCCGCCCGTACGATTAAATATCTCTTCACCGAGCTTAAGTGAACTAATTGAAATGAGGTCAATTTATTTGGATATTCAGACTTGTTCTCGATAAGGCGAATTGGTGGGGAATTTTTTTCAAAAAAATTCATTTGGCTCCTTGCTTTCTCGAAATAGATGCTTATTATTAAAAACGCTAAGAAGTTCAGCCTGAGCACCGGGAGGGTTACGGGGAAACGGCCGATGGGCCGCCCCCCAACGAGGGTTGGATCGCCCTCCAGGCTGAACGCTTGGTGACCTGTTTTGGCCCTGAGCAGAAAGTCGGCCCTGATCCAAATAATTTAAGTGGCCGGCTGGGCGCTGATAGCCGGAAGCGGCAATAGATGCCCGCTCCGTTGCCGAAACAGTGAGGCAGGCCACGAAGAATCGGGTTAGATTCGAGTCCGGCAGAATACGCCGGAAGGGTATTTCGTGGCCTTGGGAAGCCGGGGAACCCAGTTAAAACCCCCTCCTGGCAAGGAGGCTTCTGGGTCCCCGGCTTTCTTTGTTCTGTTTTGTATCTCCCTTCTCTTTATTCGCTTTTTTCAACTAATCTTTGATAAAATGGGCTTGATGGATCGTCGGGACTTCATTAGGCAGATGGGGATGAGTCTGATTGCAGGCTGGGCCTTCGGCTGGCTGGCCTCGCCCCTTCGCGCCTGGGGAACAGCACCGAAACTGCGTCTGGCCCTTTTGGCCGATGCCCATCTGAAAAACGGGCATAACCGTAGTCCCGAAGCTCAAGCCTTGGCCAGGGCCGTGGCGGAGATAAGCTTCTTATCTGAGCCGCCGGACCTGGTGCTCTTCGCCGGTGATTTGGCCCATAAAGGCCGCCCCGATGCCCTGGACCTGGGCCGGGAAATCCTTTCGGGCCTGACTGCTCCCGTATGGGCGGTGCGAGGGGAAGGTGATTGTGGCCGGGGCGGGGTCGAACCCTGGGTCCGGCGCTTCGGCCTGCCCAGTTTTTCCCGACGTTATCGGGGGGTTAACTTTCTGGGTCTTGACACTGCCCGGTGTAAGACCCACTGCGGTCCTGCTTTCGAATTGGGTGCAGCCCAACGCCAATGGCTGCTGCAAGAGTTGGCCCGGCTGGACTCTGACACGCCCTTGGTTATTATCTCTCACGCGCCTTTACCCCGGATCTTTTACCCCTGGCAGCAATGGACCAGAGATGCCATGGATATTGCCCCGCTTCTGGGCCGTTTCAGCCGGTTGCTCTGCCTGCATGGGCATGTTCATGGAACAGGGGTCGTTAATGCCGGGGCCAGTAAGGCAGGAATCTGGAGTCAGTGGCCAGTGGCCAGCATTGGTAATGATGGGTGGGAGGTTTCGTTTACCGCCAACCGCCAACCGCCAACCGCAACCCGTCTTTTGAGTATTTCTCTCCCCGCCAGCGCTTGGCCCTGCCCTCAGCCCATCCAGGGCACTCCGGCAATCCTGCGCCCCGGGCTGGGACCTCGCAATTGTGGCTGGGGCCTTGTGACCCTGGGCCCTATGGGCCTGGACTTTCAGCCGCGTCTTTGGCAGGCCTGAGAAAATAACCTGCTTCTCCTAATCCTGAGGCTCTTCCACAAATATGCGGTTGAGAACTCCGGTGCAGTAGGTATCCCAATCCAGCCACTGCACTTCTTCCACCAGGCCCAGTTCAAAAAGTTCCCGGGACTCGCTGCTGGCAATCGGGTCCACCCCACCGCCCGTCATCTGATACATCCGCTCCATCTCGCGCCTGGCGGCCCGATAGATGGACTTCTTGGTGAGCCTGAGTTCCACCAAATCTCCCATTTCCCTACCCCCAGAAAAGCACCCCAAAGTTTTTTGGCCTGAGTAGAACCGTTTGCGTCAAAACCAATTTTAAGTTCCATACCCAATGGCAATCCCCTTTCGTTTGGATTAACTTTCACAGCGGTTTTTTTAAATATAGCTCTGCATCATATCTTTGTCAATCAGTAACTATTTATATTAATTAGGATTTTATGTGAATAAAGATACAAGCGCCTGGCGCTAAGTTGAGCAATTTCTCACAATGGTATTTATGCACAAGGTTTAAAGGCGAGGAGGAATGACAAAAGAGGATATGAGCCTGCTAACAATGGGTTATGGTTGTTAAAAGATATTAGGATCCGAGGCTTATCATTCTTGTAGCCAGCCGGGAGCTTCGCGCCCCCATTCTGCATCCGGTTCCATTTGCTGGCGCGGTTTCCCCCAAAGTTCTTCCACTTTCTCCTCCAGTCGGGCAATGAGGGGCGGCAAGGTTTCGGGGTCCACGGCAGAAATGGCCACGCCGTGATGCATCCGGCATTGCAAAGCCGCCAGGCTGGGGTCCGCCAGGTCTTGCTTGTTGAAAACCAGCAGCACCGGCTTATCTTGGAGGGAGAGGGTCGCCAGGATGTCGTCCACCGCAGCCATCTGCTCCATGAAGCGGGGATTGCTGAGGTCAACCACGTGGATGAGCAAATCCGCCTCCTCCAGTTCCTCCAGGGTGGCCTTGAAGGCCTCCAGGAGATTTTTAGGAAGGTTTTTGATGAACCCCACCGTATCAGTAATAATCACCTCCCGCTCCCGGGGAAAGCGCAGGCGGCGGCTGGTGGGGTCCAGGGTGGCAAAAAGCCGGTCTTCGGCCAGGACCGCAGCGTGGGTTAAGGCGTTGAACAGAGTGGATTTTCCCGCGTTAGTATAGCCTATGATAGAAAGAACGGGGAGATTTAGGCGCCGCCGGGGTTGCCGGCGCTCCCGCCGTTCATTCCGCACTTGGGAGAGGTCCTGTTGCAGCCGGTGAAGACGGTCCCGGAGGCGCCGGCGGTCCATCTCCAGTTTGGACTCCCCGGGGCCCCGGCCGCCGATGCCGCCCATGAGCCGGGAGAGGGCGTCGCCCTTTCCCACCAACCGGGGCAGGAGGTATTTCACCTGGGCCATCTCCACCTGGAGCTTGCCTTCCCGGCTGCGGGCCCGCTGGGCAAAAAGGTCCAGAATGACCTGGGTGCGGTCAATGACCTTCAGTTCGGTAAAGTCGGTGATGGAGCGCACCTGGGAGGGGCTGAGTTCGGCGTCGAACACTAGCAGGTCAGCCCCTAATTGCAGGGCCTGGATGACCAGTTCCGACAGTTTGCCCTTGCCCATGAGGAACCGAGAGTCGAACCGGGGGCGGCGTTGGATGATGGTGCCGGCCACTTCCAAGCCCGCGGAGCGGGCCAACTCCGCCAATTCTTCCATGGAATCCTCCGCGGCCAGGCGATTGGTCCCGGTAACCCCGATCAAAATGGCCCGTTCCCGGCTCTTACCGTCTTCGCTGGGGGCCTGGCGGGCGAATTCCTCTTCTAGGGAAGCCACCAGGCTTTCGAAATCCAGGTCCAGGGCGCTCATCTGCCGGGCCTTGATCGTGGCCCAACTAGAGCCGTCCAGCGGCTGGGGCAGCAAGTGAGCCATCTCAATGGCGCCTGGTTGCCCGTTGTCCACGTTCAGGACGGCCACTGCGTCCAGGCGCAGCAGGGCCAGGTCCATGAAATCGTCCTGGCTCAGGGGACTGGCGTCCAAATGGGTGTGGATCAGGCGCAGGCCTTTGAGGCGGCCCTTGACGCCCCGCTCCCGGGGCAGGGTGGGGATGAAGAGTCCTTTAGCGTCACCTACGATGACGTAGGCCACCGCGCCCTGGCGGTCTACCATGACTCCGACCTGGCGGTGGACATCATTGGAAATCTCGGCCAACTGCCGGGCTAATTCGGGGGTGAGCAACTGCGCAGGCGGCACCTTGCGGCGGTAGAGGCGCTCCAAGGCCCTGTATTGGTGGGTTTTTAGGCCGGTGAGATTACCTAGGGGACGATGGATAAGGCTTACCTCTCTATAATCAGAGTGAGATTACGGTTGAACGCCCCGAAAAACCTAAAATATTTTCATATAAAGGAGTTTTACCGAGAATTATTAAGCTGTTATTTACATTATACTCACTTATTCCGGAATACCAAGAGATATTTGTGAAGGTGCGGCGTGCCAGAAGGGATGGGGCTCTTGACCCGGTTCGGCAGGCAAGGAACTTAGGGGAATTATTAACGGAATAGAGACCGGATTTTCTTGCTGCCGTGCCATAGGGCTCAATGGGATACGGAGTTCGTATCTTAAGTCCTTGTAAATGGGCTCTTCCAGCGGCCTCAACCTATTATTTTCCCGGGAATTCCTGGCTTGGCCCACTGATAAAATAGAAAACGGGCATGAAGGGGAAACAATCGGATACAGCCGTGGGATGCGGGATATCCAGGAACTATTCCTTCGTGAATGTAATAATCACCGCCAATATTCAGGGCATGATCCATGGGGGCATCATATTTGATGGAATAATGAACTTGATCCATATGATTAACCACAAACTTTCTTAAAGGCGTCGAATTCGAGGTTCCGGAAGAAATTGGAAAACAGTACTTCAAGTTCCCCCATTCATAAAGGCCGAGATATTGCTGGCGGCGATCTATCAGAATGTACTTTTCTCGATTGGCCTCAGCAGGTAAAAATTCCGGCAGAATTTGGGGCTTGATTGAATAGTCGAGGGGCACGAATACTTTGTTCACATCGGTGCTGATGTTACCAGATCCATTTATGACCAATAAATAGTGAGTTCTATTAATGAGAGCAATCCTGTCCTGGACAATATGGGACTTTATCTTTAAAGAAGGTATGGAATGGACAAATGACATTATGCTTTCACCATCCATAAGCATAATTTCTACGCATGGCACGTCATAAACAATGGTTATCTGCCCTGTCGTCATTCTCCCATGTTCTACCAATTCCTCATAAATAGGATTATTTCGCGCCAAGTCTAGAGCCATGGCTAGTGGACTCCAAAGTAACAGTGAAATTACTGTACCACCAAACAAGAGTATTGCTTTCATTAGTCTTCGATTGTTTGTATTAATGCTAAAATGATCCTGTTGCAATGTCCCCGCCTCGAGATGGCTCTGCCTACGCTAACCTTAAGAAGAAGGGAAATGCAAATCAATAGGCAAAGTTACTTATTTAATCATAGGTAATAATGCCTATCTGGGATCTGAGATCACACCACCTGATTTATGAGCTTGACGGTCTCCATCACCCCCGGCTGCAGCACATCCATCAGAGCAATTTGCATTCCGGCCCCGGCCAGGACGCCCAAAGCGGCCTCCTCCAATCGCACCGGATAGGTGTGCCGCAGCCCACTCCGCAGATTGGACAGCCCCACCATGGTCCGGGCCGGGGTTTGCAAAACCTCGCCGCCGGCCAGGAGCCGAACGGTCTGGACCACCGCCCTCGTCTGTTCCCAGGCGTCGGGCCAGGAAAGATTGGGAAGGACCGGATCATAGATCAAATGATCGTCTTTGAGGCCTGCGGCCTGGGCGTGTTCCCGCAACTCCAGGGCCAAGGTGATTTTGCCCTCCAGAGAAGCTGCAGGGAAAGACCGGGCATCCAGGAGCAGCAGCACGAGGTCCGTCCGGTGGGCCGCGGCCAGAGGCAGAATCTCCCGCAGCTTGTCATCTTCCAAAGTGCAGGCATTAAGGATGGGCGTCTGGTTGCAGACCTCCAAACCCCGGGCCAGGGCGCGGGCGTTGGGACTGTCCAGGAGAAGGCGTAGACCGCTGACCTCCTGAACCGCCTCCACCATGAAGGCCATGCGGTCCAGGTGCCGGGGGGCCAGGTAGCCGGGGTTGATATCGATGAGATGGGCGCCGGTCTGCTCGACCCGGCGGGCCAGCTCTTGCAGGGGTTGGGGGTTGAGGGCAAGCAAGGCCCTGGCGACAACCGGATCTAGAGCATGGAGGTTGTCAGCAGCAACAATCAAGGGCATTGTTGCCTTTCCAAAAGGTCGGCCAACACCTGTTGAAACATGGCTTCCGCCGCCTTAAGGGTGTGGTCAAGATCTTCAGCCCAGACGAGACGCCGGGGATTTCTGGCCATGAACAGCAGGTTGGCCCGGGCAATGTGATGCGCCCCCCGAAACGCCGCGCCTAAAAGTTCGGTGGCCACCAGCAGGTCGGACAGCAGGTGTTTTTTGCAGCGGCCGCCCCCCTGGGAAATCAAACCCAGGCCCTCCTGGGCCTGCTGCATAATCCTTAAAGGACATCCTATCGCCTCCTCCAAAGCCCCTTTGACCTTCTCAGGGTCACCGCTATCCCTTGCCTGAGTAAGGTTGAAGTAGGCCTGGATATCTTCCTCTTGGAGGCGGCCCAAGGCCGCGGCTACCAGGCGTACCCGTCTTAAGAGATCATCCCAAGGAAAAGGCTGGCCGGTCCCGCGACTTTGTCGTTGTTCCTCCAGTCTGACCACCTTTTCCAGCAGGGCCAATCCCAGCGCAGCCCCGTGAGCTGCGGCCGCGCCTCCGCCGGGGTCAGGCCTCGCCTGGGCCAGGGCTTGCAGAAATGTCGAATCCATTGTCCTCCCGACTCGCAAATGCGGTGGTTGCCGATGCGGCAAGTTGAATTCTTTCACCCATTGTGGGGACGATTTTAGTTCAGGTCAACCAGTCCGGGGAGAAAATTAACCAAGCAGTGGACTATTATAGTGGCTGATGGTGGTCACCACAGCTCCCGGAAGGGATAGTCCAGAAATAAGTTCATCGGGAGAATATACCAGGACGTTAGTATCACCATGTCTTGCAACTAATTCTGGTGGCGGTTATAATTTAACCAAAATTATCATAATTGGGCCTCAAATAAAAATGTTGTCGGCCCCGAGTACGTTTTCATGGAAAAAATCCCCGACCCAAAAGAACTGGAAAAAGAACTGAGTGAGTATCTCAGCAAAAAATATGGCAGCCGCATTAAAGTGCTGGCACCCCATTATGTGGCCAAGCCCGAGAAAGACGGGGACAGCCAGGGCAAAGACACCAAACTCAGCCGGATAAAATTCGATCTAAAGCCGGAAGAGTTGGAAGCCTATCTCGATGAGTACGTGATCAAGCAGGATTTGGCCAAAAGTGTTCTGGCCACCAAGGTTTGCACCCATTTCAATCGCATCCGCCATTCCCTGGAACTGGGACGAGACCCGGAACCAGGGGTGGGTTCCATTAAAAACAACATCATCCTGGTAGGCCCCACCGGGGTGGGCAAGACCTACCTGGTTAAACTCATTGCCAAGAAGATCGGCGTCCCGTTTATCAAGGGCGATGCCACCAAGTTCAGTGAAACCGGTTACGTGGGCGGCGATGTGGAAGACCTGGTCCGGGACCTGGTTTACGCCGCCGGCGACGACCTGGAGTTGGCCCAATACGGCATCATTTATATCGACGAAATCGATAAGATCGCCTCCTCCGGGCATGCCTGGGGTGGGCCGGACGTGTCCCGCACCGGCGTTCAACGGGCTTTGCTGAAGCCCATGGAAGAGACGGAAGTGGACTTGAAGGTGGCCCACGACCCGGTCTCCCAGATTCAGGCCATCGAACACTACCGCCGCACCGGCAAAAAGGATAAACGCACCCTCAATACCCGCCACATCCTGTTCATCGTCAGCGGCGCCTTTAACGGCCTGGACAAAATAGTCAAGGAGCGCATCAGCAAGCAGGAGATCGGATTCCGGGGCGAGATCACTTCCCGGGATCAGGATCGGACCTTTCTAAAACAGGTGACCGCGGAAGACTTGATCAAATTTGGGTTTGAGTCGGAATTCGTGGGCCGCCTGCCGGTGATCGCCGTGCTGGAGGAACTCACGGCCGATGATCTCTACGCCATCCTGCAAAACCCCAACAATCCCATCATCACCAGCAAAAAGCGGGACTTCCGGGCTTACGGCATTGATATCACCTTTGAAGATGAAGCCCTAAGAAAGTTGGCCGAACAGGCTGCGTTGGAGAAGACTGGAGCCCGGGGTCTGGTCAGCGTCATCGAACGAGTTCTGATTCAATTCGAAAAACGCCTGCCTTCCACGCCGGTCATGAATCTGGTAGTAACCCCGGAACTCGTGGACCATCCGGACGAAGAACTGGCATGCCTGTTGGCCGACCCCGATGACCCCGACCTCAAGAGCAGGTTTAGCCAGGCCGCGGCCAAAGAACGGGATATTTTAAAAGAGTCCATCTGGCGGCGGGAAGCGGAGTTGATCAACCGCTACCACCTGCCTCTCACCAAGGCCCGGGTGGAATTACTGGCTGACCAGTACTATCATTGGGACTATGACCTGAAAACCGCGTTCGAAGAGTTGGCCCGGCTGCATGATCAGGTCCACCTGTTCGAAGAAAAGTTCCTGGACAATCACGGGATTCAACTGAACTTCGAGCCCGGGGCCGAAGATGAAATCATCCGGCAAGCCTTAGCCCGGGAAACCTCGGCTCTCACCGTCTGCCAGGAGATGTCCAAGGACCTGGAATATGCCCTGAAACTGGTCCGGGACCGCACCGCCCAGGACCAGTTCATCCTCACCCGGGAAGCCCTGTGCGACCTTGACGCCTACCTCAACCGGGTCATCCGGGAATACTACCAGACCACTCTGTTCAGAGAGTAAACCGTCACATGATCGGGGTCTCCAAGCTTTATTGCGGCGCGGTGGAAGCCGGTGATGTGCTGCGTTACCGGCATCGCCGGGCCCAGGATTTGCCGTCCCATCTTCTGCAGTTTTCCGCCGACAAAAAACCGGTGGTGGTCTGGAACGTCACCAAACAGTGCAATCTCAAATGTCTGCATTGTTATGCCAAGGCCACTGCCGGCGCGGCCCCGGATGAGCTGGGCCACGTGGAAGGACTGGCCCTGCTCAGGGATTTGAAGGATTTCGGCGTCCCAGTGGTGCTGTTTTCCGGGGGCGAACCCTTGATGCGCCCGGACTTGCCGGAACTGGTGGAGTGGACCGTAAAACACGGCATGCGCGCCGTAATCTCCACTAACGGCACCCTCATCGACCGGGACAAGGCCCGGCAGTTGCGGGATTTGGGACTGTCCTACGTGGGCATCAGTCTGGACGGGACCGAGGCCACCCACGACCGCTTCCGGGGGCAGCCCGGGGCCTTTGCCGCGGCCATGGCCGGCGTGCGCCACTGCCAGGAGATGGGGCTCAAGGTGGGGCTTCGCTTTACGGTGAGCCGCCTCAATTATCTGGAGGTGCCCGCCATCTTCGACTTGGTGGAGGAGTATGCCATTCCCCGCATCTGCTTCTACCACCTGGTTTATGCCGGCCGGGGCAGCAAGCTGGTGGAAGAGGCCCTCTCCCACGAACAGACCCGGGACTTGGTGGACTTGATATGTGCCCGCACCCGGCGGATATTTGACTCAGGCCGCACCGTGGAAGTGCTGACGGTGGACAACCACGCCGATGGCCCTTACATCTATCTCAAGCTGCTCAAAGAAGACCCCCGGCGGGCCGCGGAAGTCCTGGAACTCCTAAAAATGAATGAAGGGAACAACTCGGGGCGGGGCATCGGCTGCGTCAGTTGGGACGGCCAGGTCCACGCCGACCAGTTCTGGCGGCATTATTCTTTCGGCAACGTCCGGCAGCGCTCTTTTAGCCAAATTTGGACTGACCTGACGAATCCCCTTATGGCCCGCCTGAAAGACAAGAAGTGCTATGTGACCGGCCGCTGCGCCCGGTGCAAATGGCTGGACGTCTGCGCCGGCAACTTCCGGGTCCGGGCCGAAGCCTTAACCGGCGACCTCTGGGCCCCGGACCCGGCGTGTTATCTGACGGATGAAGAGATCAGTTGACTGATATATAGGGTGATCAAGGTCCACTGGCGTATCTGCTTAACTCATAAAACCTTTCTTCCTCCCACATTCCTTTTTTTCTTCCGCCTCATTCGAGCTTGAGAACGGAATCAAGATTGGTTTGGCCAGGCAGGGTCGCATTAACCTGCCTTTTGCTATTAAATAAGCAGTAGATTGCTAGCCTCTTCCAGATTTTCTCCTCAAGCCAGCCAAGCCTAACAGGCCAGAGCCCAGTAGCAGCAAGGTGGAGGGCAAAGGCACTAAGTAATTTGGAGGGCCAGGAGGGTTGGGTGGAAGAATAAGGTTATCGCCGGCCACATTAATAATTTTCCCATGCCCATTAAGCCAGTCATTGGTGGCGGTCACTAACCCAAAATCCTTTAGGTAGAGGTGGAGATTATTCAGATTCAAAGTGTCATCCTCACCAATAAATAACGAGTCCACATACAGGGCTTCCTCCACCGCTCCTACGAGTCCGCCGCGGTGCCCATTGTCGATGGAGTCGGCCAGGAAGGCATAAGACTTCATGCCGTCGATTACGAGGTTGGTTATGTTGAAGTTATTGGCAAAGCCATCCGTATGGTTTCCGAAATCGTTTCCCCCCACCTCAAGCCCGGTTTTCGTACCGGTAAGCTTTAAGGTAGTGTTGCTGCCCCATGAAAAGAATGAGGTGTCTTTTTGATTTAAGATAAACCCCTGGCTTATGTCAACCGTTGCATTGTCCGGTAACACCAAATTGGCCATCTGATCCATGGAAAGATTGGCAGCCTGAATACTCTGCCCGGCTTTTAGGGTGGCATTATCCTTTATGAAGATATTACCGCTACCGGTAATGGCGCTCTGGATATCCAAGACTCCATCCTTGGCGATGATGAAGCCGTTATTGGCGATAGACTCCTGAATTTGAAGAGCCCCGCTGATAACGCCGGTGCTGGTATTTGTGATAGGCGCCTGGATATAGCCTTGACCGCTTATCCAACCAGAATTGATAAAGCCAGTGCCTTGGAGGAAATTGTTGCCGGTACCGCCCAGGATAACATTGCTATTCAGGGTCGCGGTTACGCCGTTGGCATAAAGGGTGGTAGGGGCCAAAGTGCCGTTTAAAGTGATAGAACCGTAATTGATCACCGGGGCTTTCTCGCTGGCGCTTAAGGACAATTTCTGGCCGTTGTCCACGGTCACTCGAGAATTAATCCTAGCATTAAAAGGCAAAGCCTGATCAAACAAACTCGTGACACCCTTGAATTCACTGTCGCTTTTGACTCCGATATTTCCACCAATTATCTTCTGGCCAATCAAAGTAGCATTTTCCAGGGAAACATTGGACAGGAATAGACTGCCTGTACCGGAAACCTGCGTCCCCTTGAATAAGTAATCGGAGCCGCTTATTGTACCACTGCTTTCAACCACAACATTGCCAAATTCCAGAACCCCGCCCTGGGCCATGATTTTGCCACTGTTGATAAGATTCGTTTGAATATATCCACTTCCTGATATAGTGCCATGATCATTGATAAAGCCAGTGCCCTGGAGAAAATTGTTGCCGATGCCGCCAAGTACCGTGTTACCCTTTAGAGTTGCCACAGCTCCGTCTGCATAGAGGGTGGTGGGAGCCGTGGAGCCAACCAAGGCAATATCCCCATTAAAAACAGGTGCATTGGCACTTGGGCTTAAGGACAGTTTCTGGCCGCTGTTTACGGTAACATAATAGTTTTGCGTTGCCTTCGTTATGGCCCCTTTGAATTCGCTATCACCTTTTACCTCCAAACTGCCGGTTAATTTTTGGTCAATCAGGGTAACGTTTTCCATCTTAAGTAAGCCAATCATTTGGCCTGTACCTGAAACTTGGGTGTCTTTCATGGAAAAGCTACCACTCATAGTACCGTTATTGTTAACCTGAGTGCCATTCATGGAAAAGCTGCCACTCATAGTACCGTTGTTGCTAACCTGAGTGCCATTCAGGGAAAAGCTGCCGAAAGAATCATTGGTCATAGTACTGCTATTGATCAAGGAAATGGCCCCAACTTCCAGGACTCCGCCCTTGGCGGTGATGGTGCCCCGGTTGTCAAAGTTCGACTGAATGTAGCCATGACCCTCCATGGCACTATAGGCCTCGAGGATAAATTTGCCGGTCCCTTGCAAGTAGTTTTGGCCGTCACCGCCCAAGGCCACATGAATGCGCCTCGCAAAACCGACATCCGCGCCATCGGCAAAGAGTGAGGTTGGAGCGGATGTGCCATTGAGGGTGAGGGTGCCAGCATAAATCGGCGCGAGGCCGCTGCTGTTGTAAAGGTGCAAAGATTGGCCGTTGTTAATTGTCACGCCGGTGTCCGCAACCAGCGTGATCTGACCTACTGTGAAGTTGTCATTCACGGACACCGTAACGCCAGGGGTGCTATCGTCCACTCTTGCTGTGTCATTCCCACTGTTGGGAAAAGCCCCTGTGGGGGTCCAGGCGCTGGTGTCGTTCCAGTCGCCGTTGGTGCTCTTGGTCCATAGATAATCAGTGCCTTGAGCGTTAATGGTCGCAAAAGTCTGAATAATCAGAACCATCAAGATCAGCCGCAGAATCCCATGCATGTTCATCTCCCACCTCCATTATTATTGTTTTAAGGTTAATAAAAAAACCGGACTGCCCTATCAGACAATCCGGCTCTTCCTTAAGCCCAAAGACAAGCGCCTTCTGCTTCGGGCAGTGCCCCAAACTAAGCACATTTATGATTTAATGTCAATTTATTATAAATTTAATTTTAATTAATTATTTAAAGTATACTAAACTCAGAGGGGAACCAAACAAAAAGGGACGCCTCGGAGCGCCCCTCAATTCCTTGCATTTTTCTTTATCCAGGGAGATGCTACCGTCCCTGGCCCACAACGGCAATAATCGGCGGTTACACCTTGGTGACGTTGATGGCCTGGAGTCCCTTGGGGCCTTCGCTCACCTCGAACTCCACCTTGTCCTCCTCTTTTAAGGTGCGGAACCCGGTACCCACTATATTGGTGTAGTGCACAAACAGGTCGGGGCCGTCATCGCGTTTAATGAAACCGTAGCCCTTGGCTTCGTTGAACCATTTGACTGTGCCGGAAAAGACCATAACCCGCAGCTCCTTTAATCCTTGATTCCTTTGCCGGACTTCAGCCGAGGGGGCGCAGGCCAAAAAAAAACGGCCGGCTCCCGCCATACCGTCATTTTATTACTGTGTCGCCCCGAGCACTGCATCTACGCCTGACTAAAGGATATTCAGCCAATAGCACAGCTCTGCGGCGCTGTCAAGAAATTTCTGCGCTTTTTCCCCTAAACTTCCTGAGGAACTTTTCTGAGCAATGTTTTCTTAAAAATGGTCAAGGGGGATGTCCAGGAGGAGCCTGATGTGGTCCTCCACGCACTCTGCCAGGACCTCCAGGTTATAGCCTCCTTCCAACACCGTGATGAGCCGGCCCCCGGCGGTATCCTGGGCCAGCTCAAGCACTATCTGGGTCATTTTCCGGTAGCCTTCCCGGGTGAGGTTCATATGGGCCAGGGGATCATCGCTGTGGGCGTCAAAGCCTGCAGAAATGAAGACCATTTGCGGGGAAAATTCCCTTAAACAGGGCAGTGCAGTCTTATTAAAGGCCTCCAGATAGTCCTCGTCGCCGCTCCGGGGTGGAAAGGGCAGATTAAGGGTAAAACCCTGGCCCGCCCCCTTACCCCGTTCCCGGTGATAACCGGTGCCGGGATAGCAGTATTGCGGGTCCTCATGGAGCGACACGTAAAACACCCGGGGATCTGCCTCAAACAGGTGTTGGGTACCGTTGCCGTGATGCACGTCCCAATCGATGACGGCCACCCGCTCCAGCCCATAATTCTCCAGGGCGTACACTGCGCCGATGGCGACGTTATTGAAAAAACAGAACCCCATGGCCCGGTTGCGCTCGGCATGATGACCCGGCGGCCGCACCGCGCAGAAGGCGTTGTCCACCTGGCCGGCCATCACCGCGTCCACCGCCGCCATAACCCCGCCCACGGCCAACAGGGCAATCTGGTATGATTCCTTGTTGATGCCGCAGTCCGGAACCCCAAAGATACGCTGGCCTTTTTCACAGGCCTGCTTGAAGCGGCGGATATAATCGGGATCATGGAGCCGCTCCACCCACTTGAGGGGCGCATAGTCGGGTGTGAGGCGGACCACCAGGTCTAGAATGTTGTCTTCCTCAAGGCAGGTATGAATGGCTTTCAGCCGGTCTGGGCGTTCCGGGTGCCATGTGCCCGGATCGTGCAGCAGATAGCGTTGGGAAAAAACATAGCCGGTACGACGCAAAGTCCCCTCCTGGTTTTCTGGAATACCTTTAGCTATGAGCTATCCCAGCGTAACCCGAAGGGACCGGCATTGCAAAGATATTTTGCGGGGAGACTACCGCCGTGAGCCTCCTTCTCTCTTGGCAAACCCTCCTCTAAGCGGTCTCCAAGCGCTGTTCCACTACTTCCCATTTGACGTTTTTAAAGAAGTTGTTGATATATTCCACCCGTTTCAACCCGTAGTCGGTCATGAAGGCGTGCTCAAACACGTCCAGGACCAGAATGGGGTTGCAGCCCGCCAGGTGGCCCACATCGTGCTCATTAATCCATTGGTTGACGAGCAGCCCGGTTTCCACCTCCTCGTAGCAAATGACCCAACCGATACCCCGCATCGCCGCGGTAGCCTCGAAATCTTTTGCACACATCTCCACCGAGCCGAACTGGGCCTCCACCCTTTTGGTCAGGTTCGGGGCTTTGGCCGGGTCCCCGTCGCCGCCCAAGTTGGCAAAATAAAGTTCATGCAGCCGCATGCCGTTGAATTCCCATCCCAGACGCCGTTTCAATTCCGCAAACTCGGGGGTCGCCCCTTTGCCCTCTTTCACCATGGCCGCCAGTAGTTCCATGACTTTATTCGTGTTATTAACGTAGCCCTGGTATAGGGTGAAATGGTTCTTGAGGAGGGTGTCGCTGAATCCCGGCATCCCCAATAAAAAGGAAAAATCTTTAGCTGCGTAAGCCATATGGTCTCCTTTCCGATCCCTGGGCCAGGATCGTGTTTTCTTTAAAAGATAGTGCCGCGATACCCTGATGCAAGGGAATGGAACCAATTTTTCCTGGAGGCAGTTTTAAGTTTTTCCGCATAATGCCGACATTTAAATAATGGAAAAAAAAGGTAAGAGTCCCCCGCCGGGGTTGGGGCAGGAATCACAACAATGGGGTCCGGACATTTCTTTTAGGCCTTTGCAGGGTGTGGCTTTGCGGTCGAACAGCCAGCAATCCCAGGACCAGCTCAGCGGGTTCCGGGACCAGGAATTGGATTTAGAGTCAATTACTCACAGTTTGGAACTGCATAACTCGGAGTTCGACCAGGGCCAGCGACGGCAAAGAGAATTTTTAGCTGAAGCCTCCCATGAATTGCGCATCCATCTCAACGCCATACTGAGTTTTTTGCGCCTCGTGCTGGATGGCCTGTGTGACAGCCCTGAAGAATCGCGCCACTTCGTACAAAATGCTTATGACAGCGCCCGCAGCCTCCTCGATTTGATTAATGAACGTCTTATCAGGGCAGAGATCGAGGCGGGCAAGATGGATCTCCAATTGACCGAAGTCAACGTGGCCGCGATCTTCTCCCAAGTGGAGAAACTCACCACGCGTCAGGCGGACCAGAAAAAAGTCCGCCTGACGGTTCGGTTCCCTAAAACCAGGGTTCTGGTGCGGGCCGACCCGGTAAAATTTTCCCAGGTGCTCCTGAACTTGGTGGCAAACGCCGTCCAAGCACTTGCCAAAGGCGAGGTGAGGGTTCAGGCCCGGTCCTGGCGCGACTACGGTCATGTTCAGTTCCAGGTTAAGAGGATAGCTGCGGCCAGATCCCAAAAGAATAAGGATAGCCCCAATCCGCAGCTTCACCAGGATAAAGGAGCGGTCGATCTGCAAGAAAACAGCAGCAGCATGGGAATAAGTGCCTGTAAAAACCTGGTGGAATGCATGGGAGGCCAAATTTGGCCGGGCAACCATGGTCCGGGGAAAGCGGCCTCGGTCTTCTTTACCCTTCCCCTGGTCACCCCCCAGCCTTTGTATTGGCGCCGCACCACCGATCGGGAACGAGGCTTAAAGGCTCAGGGGCCCTCCGGCTGCCCTTTAATCCTGATGGTGGAAGACGAACCCAAGGTCCTGAACCAGATGGCCCGCATCCTCCATAAACATGAATATCGGACGGCCTACGCCGTGACTGCCGATGACGGCCTGGAAGGGGCGAAAAGACTGCGGCCTGCCCTGATTACCATCGACCTGGGTTTACCGGTGCGGCCTTTGGGAGTGCTGCATAGTGGCATGGATCTTTATCGGGCTCTTAAAGAATATCCACAAGTATCAGATATACCAGTGATTTTTATCACCGGCCATGATCCGGCCCTGACCCAGCCCCCCCAGGAACTGCCTCCCATCTTGAGCAAACCTCTTCGGGCCCAAGAACTCCTGGATCAGGTGGCTAAACAACTTACAAAGAAAAACCGGGTTGGAGCCTAAGGCTAGGGGCAGGAGCGCTTACCGCCATCTTTGGCGACTGCAGGCAACTGCTCTGCTTTCACCAAGGCACATGGAATGACACTTGTGCCATCATCATGACCGGTGAGCTTTCTAGTCCAGGTTTTTCATGCTTTTGGTGCAGCCAATTCGCGGAAAATCGCCTTCGGTTTCCAGAGCCCCCAAACTCCTTTTCATTGCATCGGCGGGCCAGATTCAGTATAGTGATACTGAGATCAGCTATCAGCCGAAAGCCAAATAGATAAAGCAGACGGTCCTTTATAGTTTTTAGCTATAAACTAATGTAGTTCACCAATAAGGGGATTTTTTTCCTAATGAGCCGAAGGCTGACCGCTGGCTGTTTTAATCAGAAGTCTCCAGGTCTTCAGGGTCCAAGAGACTCTGTTTAATAAGGGCTTCTTCCAATTGGGCCAAGGCTTTCTTGAAGGCGGGATAGAGTCCCACGGCCAGGGATACCCCTTTACGGGTGGGCACCCAGTCCCCTTCCTGGTCTCCCGGCACATGCACCCTGATATCGATGAGGCGATGACCCTTATACTCGGAAAGGGAAAGGAATACCGTTTCCCGGGCGTTTTTGGTGACTTGACTGATGGCTTCGGACATCTTACCCCCCAGTGCTAAAATACCGTTTTTGGTTTTTGGTTAATAATAATAAATAGCCTTGAATAGCTATCCGTCAAACCGAATCTTGTCAAGCCTTTTTTCAGGTGTCAGGCGTCAGGAAAATATTGAACCTGATTTCCTAGACCCCAGAATCTGAAACCTGAAATCTCTTTCTTATGCAGCTCTATAATACTTTAAGCAGACGCAAAGAACCCTTCAAGCCCCTAGTCCCTGGAAAAGTGGGCCTCTATGCCTGTGGGGTGACGGTTTACGACGACTGCCACCTGGGGCATGCCCGCTCCTGCGTGGCCTTTGAGGTCCTGGTACGCTATTTGCGGCACCGGGGTTTCCAGGTCACCTGGGTGCGCAATTATACCGACATTGACGACAAAATCCTGCGCCGGGCCCAGGAGCAGGGCCGGTCCTGGAAAGAGGTGGCGGAGCGCTACATTGCTTCCTTCCAGGAGGACATGGCCGCCCTGGGAGTGCCGCCGGCCCAGATTGAACCCAAGGCTACGGAGCATATTCCCCAAATCCTCGACCTCATTCAGCGCCTGGTGGATTTGGGTTTTGCTTATGCCGCCGGGGGCGACGTTTTTTTTCGGGTGCACCGCTTTCCGGGATATGGGAAGCTTTCCGGACAAAAACTGGAGGATATGGAGGCCGGGGCTCGCATCGAAGTGGACCCAAACAAGGAAGATCCCCTGGATTTCGTCTTATGGAAGGGCAGCAAGCCCGGCGAGCCTGCCTGGGACAGCCCCTGGGGACCCGGACGCCCGGGTTGGCATATCGAATGTTCCGCCATGAGCATGCACTATCTGGGCGAGACCTTCGACCTCCACGGCGGTGGCCAGGATCTGGTCTTCCCCCACCACGAAAACGAATTGGCTCAATCGGAAGCAGCCACGGGCAAGCCCTTCGCCCGTTTCTGGCTGCACCACGGCCTCCTCACCATTGACCAGGAAAAAATGTCCAAATCCCTGGGGAATTTCTTCACGGTAAAGGAAGTATTGGCCCGATTCCCTGCGGAGGTGGTGCGCTTTTTCCTCATCAACTGCCATTACCGCAGCCCCCTGGACTTCTCGGACGCGGCCCTGGCCGAAGCTGAAACCGCCTTGCTGCGCCTCTATACTTCCCTGGCCCGAATCGAGGAGGTGCTGAAGCAACATCCCAACCTGAAACCCCAGCACCCCATGGATTACTATCCCACCTGCTTAACTCTGGAGGAATTCCATCGCTTCGGGTCCTTACGGGCCCGGTTCGATGCGGCCCTGGATGATGACCTAAACACCGCTCAGGCCCTGGGATATATGTTCGAAACCGTGCGCCTGCTCAACCGCCTGCTGGAAGCCCCCTCCAACGATCCGGGTTACCTCACCATTCTCAAAGAGATGCACGATGAGCTGGTGGACCTGGGCCGGGTCTTGAACCTCCTACAGGCCGATCCTTACACCATGGTTGCCACCCTGCGGCAAAAGGCCGCGGACCTGAAGATCAGCCCGGAGGAAATCCAACGGCTCATTGACGAACGCACCCAGGCCCGGAAAAATAAGGATTGGTCCCGGGCCGACGCTATCCGCAAGGAGCTTGCCGACCTTGAGATTCTACTGGAAGACACACCGCAAGGGACCATTTGGAAGAGAGGCTAATGGTATTTGTTAAAAAATTCTTGCTGAAATCAAAACAAACTTAATTTTAAGTCGAAAACGCCACTGTCATATCTCTGCTTAACCATATAACCACAAAGAGATTGCCAAAGGTAAAATAAGACATATCTTAAAAGAGTCCAGCCTGCCCTGGATGAGCTCCGTGTTCATCTGTGTATAGCTTTCCTACCACCCCCCGAAGAGGGGCCGCGGAAGGCGGAATTCGCTTTCCTGGTCCTGAGAGGCCTTGGGCGAAACCGGAAAATCATCCCATTAAAAGGAGGTTAAAATGGCCACTTTTCTGATGTTCGGCAAGTATTCAGCGGAAGGTGTTAAGGGGATCAGCCCGCAGCGAACCCAAAATGCTACGGACCTGATCAAAAAGTATGGCGGGCAGGTCAAGGCCATGTATGCCATGCTGGGAATGGCTGACCTGCTCCTTATCGTGGACCTGCCGGGAGTAGAGGCAGCTATGCAGACCTCCGTGGCCCTGAGCAAACAGACCGGGATTTCTTTCTGTTCTTCACCTGCGATTACAGTCGAAGAATTTGATAAACTCAAGTTTTAAGGGATTGGGGGTGGTGGGTCCGGGGCAGGGGGAAAGGGCACGCGCCCTTTGCCCCTTCCCCCCGGCATTGGAGGGAAAGATCTGAGGCCGCAGGACTTAGCTCTTCCCTGCAAAAAATGGTATCTTTTCCTATGCTCTTAATTGCAGAAAATCCCGATCTATTCATACATGCCTGACCAGTTCCAATTAGTAACCTCTTTTGTTCCCAAAGGCGACCAGCCCCAGGCCATCCGGAAGCTGGTCGCGGGGGTCAGGGCCGGGAATCCCCACCAGGTGTTGTTGGGGGTCACTGGGTCCGGCAAGACTTTTACCGTAGCCAATGTCATTGCGCAACTGAATCTTCCCACTCTGGTCCTGGCTCCCAATAAGACTCTGGCGGCCCAGCTCTACGGCGAGTTCCAGGAGTTTTTCCCGGACAACGCGGTGGAGTATTTTGTCAGCTATTACGATTACTATCAGCCCGAGGCCTACGTACCCCAGGCCGATCTCTACATTGAAAAAGATTCTTCCATCAATGAAGCCATTGACCGGATGCGCCATTCCGCCACCCGCTCCCTCTTCGACCGCAACGACGTAATCATCGTGGCCTCAGTGTCCTGCATTTACGGTTTGGGCTCCCCGGAGGCCTACCACGGCATGCTCCTTTACCTGGAGGAGGGCGTGGAAAAGGACCGCCGGGAGGTCCTGAGCAAGTTGGTGGAGATCCTCTACGAGCGCAACGACATCGACTTCCACCGGGGCACTTTCCGGGTGCGGGGCGACCGGGTGGAGATCTTTCCCGCCTACGAAGAGGACCGGGCCATCCGGGTAGATTTTTGGGGCGACACGGTGGAAGCCATCCGGGAGATCGACCCCTTGCGGGGCCAGACCTTGCGGCAGCTTAAGAAAGTGACGATCTACCCTGCCTCCCACTACGTTACCCCGGACCTGGTCCGCCGCCAGGCCATGGCCGCCATCGAGGCGGAGCTGAAGGAACGGGTCAATTGGTTCCAGGACCAGGGTAAACTTCTGGAGGCCCAGCGCCTGGAGGAGCGCACCCGCTTCGACCTGGAAATGATGAAAGAGTTGGGCTTCTGCCACGGCATCGAGAACTATTCCCGGAACCTCACCGGACGGGCTGAAGGGGAGCCCCCCCCTACCCTTCTGGACTACCTGCCCCGGGAGTCCCTGGTGGTCATCGACGAGTCCCACATCACCATTCCCCAGCTTCAGGGCATGTTCCGGGGAGACCGCTCCCGGAAGCAAACCCTGGTGGATTACGGTTTCCGTCTGCCGTCGGCCCTGGACAACCGCCCCTTGAGTTTTGAAGAATTCGAAACCCGGGTGCGCCAGCTCATTTATGTCTCCGCCACCCCAGGCCCCTACGAGATGAAACAGGCCGCCGGCCGCATCGTCGAGCAGATAGTGCGACCCACCGGTCTCATGGACCCCGAAATCGTGGTCAAGCCCGCCACCAACCAGGTGGACGACCTCCTGGGGGAGATCCGGGCGCGCCTGGCAAAGGGCGAGCGGGTGCTGGTCACTACCCTGACCAAGCGCATGGCCGAGGATCTCACTGAATACTATCAGGACCTGGGCCTCAAGGTGCGTTATCTCCATTCCGATATCACCACCCTGGAGCGCATGGAAATCATCCGGGATTTGCGCCTGGGGGTCTTCGACGTGCTAGTGGGCATCAACCTGCTCCGGGAAGGTCTGGATCTGCCCGAAGTCTCCCTGGTGGCTATCCTGGATTCGGACAAGGAAGGCTTCCTGCGCTCGGAGCGCTCCCTCATCCAGACCTGCGGCCGGGCTGCCCGGAACATCCATGGACAGGTCCTGTTTTACGCCGACCACGTCACCCCGTCCATGACCGCAGCCATTGAAGAAACCATTCGGCGGCGGCGCCTCCAGGAAACCTACAATCGAAAACACGGCATCACCCCGGAGACCATCCAAAGCAAGATCAAAGACGTTCTGGCCTCGGTGTACGAAGCCGATTACGTCACCGTGCCCATGGCCGCAGAGGAACAGGTGCCCTACCTGGTGGAAAGACCGGAAGCGCTGATTAAACGCCTGAAAAAAGAAATGCAGGCCGCAGCCAAGAAGCAGGAATTCGAACGGGCCGCCACCCTGCGGGACCGCATCCGGGCCCTGGAGGCGGAGAATCTGAAGTATGCTTGATAGTTTTTTGGGGGAGGGGGCCAGGGACGAAAGCCCCTGCCCCCTCTTCCAAACCCTCTCCCGTAACCCTCTATAGGGGGTTGGGAAAGGAGTTTGCGGGGAGGGCGGGGGAATTGACTTCCCCCGGTCCTCCCCGCAAACTTTATCAAAAATAATAGTTCAACGGCTGAAAGCGCCGGCGCACGGCCCAGGCGAAATAGAGGTTGAAGATCAGCATATTCAGGGCATAGGGTGCCCGATGGTAGCGCTTAAGCATGGCCAGAGGGGAATAGTACCTTCGGTTGGCCCGCCAGTAGCCTTCTTGGAGTTCCCGGGCCGACATATGTTTGGGGTGGTAAACCACCTGGAAGCCGGTGTAATGCCTCCAATCGTGGTCAAAGATGCGGCCCTCCTTAAGTAATTGGGTCTGCACCTTGGTGCCGGGGCGGGGGGCCAGGATGAACATGAACGCAGCCGGGGCCTTGACCCGGTTGAGGAAATCCACCGTGGCATCGAAGATCTCCGGGTGGTCACCGTCCAGCCCGAACATGACATTTATGGAAAAGCCGATGCCCCGGTCCCGCAGCGCTTTAAATTGACGCTCGTAATCCTTAATCTTGTTCTGTTTCTTGTTGATGGCCTTGAGGCTGTCCGGGCTGATGGACTCCATGCCGATGTTCACGTGGCGGCAGCCGCTCCGGGCCAGGAGGTCCAAAACCTCAGGGTCATCCCCCACGTTGGCCGTGGCCAGGCAGGCGTAGATCAGTTTCAGGGGGATGAGGTGTTCCATCACCTCCATGGCATGGCGGCGGTTGGCCACAAAGTTGTCGTCCACAAAATAGATGAAGCCGCTGTCGGTTAACCGGCGAATCTCCTGGATTTCATGGATCACCTCTTCCACGGGGCGATGCCGGAACTTGCCGCCGTAGACCTGGGTGACTTCACAATAGCTGCAATTATAGGGGCACCCCCGGGTGGTCTGGGAGGGGATGTTCCAGACTTTGTAGCGCTTGAGGTCCAGCAGGTCATAGCGGGGCACCGGCAGGTTCCTCAGGTCCGAGAGGCGCTCCGCCTGATAGCGGGGCTGAAGCCGCCCGGCTTGGAAATCCCGGAGGAGCCGGGGCCAGGTTTCTTCGGCCTCCCCCAGCACCAGGGCGTCGGCGTGCTCCTGGCATTCTTCCGGGGCCAGGGTGGCATGGAAACCGCCCATAACCACGGGGATGTTGCGGCGGCGGAAACCCGCGGCCAGTTGATAGGCCCGGGGGGCCTGGTGAGACATAAAGGAGAGGCCCACCAGGTCGGCCTCTTCCTGGAAGGTGATATCTTCCAGCATGTCGTCCTTGATCTCCACCCGGATGCCCCGGGGGGTCAAGGCAGCCAAGTACGGCAGGGTCATGCCTAGCAGCCAGCGCCCTTTGCGCCGGTCCAGGCGGCCGTTTTCCCTAAACCCGGTAGGTTGGATCAGCAAAACTTTCATGATTAATTGAGATTATACTTGATTGTGGCAATTTTGGTCAGGAAACCGGAGGAGTCGATGCTTTTTTCAGGGTTTGAGCCGGAGTGATAGGACTTTTTACGGGCAAATCTGAGTTAAGATCATTGCGTTCATGGCTTGTTGCCGTGCTGAGCGCAGCGTAGCATCTCGCATTTGCAGATTATTAGGTCGCCCGCCCTCCCAGGCTGACAATCAGTCGGGACAGAGCGTGTCTCCCTTAAGCCCCCATCCCTTTGACCCCGTTTAACTCTTCGCTATCCTTTAGACGGAGAAATTCCTTCAGGAGTCGTTTCTGCAGGTCGGAGAGTTCGGTGGGGGTTTGGAGGTCCACCACCACCACCAGGTCCCCCTGGGTTTTGCCACGCAAACCTGGCAAACCCAGACCGGGGATGCGGAAGGCGGCTCCGGGCTGGGTGCCTGGAGGAATGTACAGGCTGGTTTGGGAGGTCAGAGTGGGGACTTCGACTTGCGTGCCCAGGGCGGCCTCCACAAAAGATAGTTGCGCCCGATAATAGAGATCCTTGCCTTTGCGGGTGAAGACGGGATGAGGGGTGACAACGATTTCTAAGTAAAGGTCCCCCGGTGGAGCACCATGGGTGCCCGCTTCCCCTTCTCCCCGGAGACGCAGGCGGGTGCCGGAATCCACCCCCGGCGGGATGCGCACCTGAATCTGCTTCTTTTCTTTAAGTACTCCGGTACCTTGGCAGGCGGAACAGGGGGAAGTGATTACGCTGCCGGTTCCTTGGCATTCCGGGCAGGTATTAAAAACTTTCATAAGTACCTTAGGATGCCCCACCTGCCCTTGCCCGTGGCAGACGGGACAGGTCTGAAGCTGGCTGCCGGGAGCCGCGCCGCTGCCGTGGCAAAGCCGGCATGAAATGCGCCGTTCCACCTTGAGGCTGGTTCTCAAGCCAAGGGCAACCTCTTCCAGGGACAGCACCACTCGCTGCCGCAGGTCGGCGCCGGGTTGGGGTTTGTCCGTCCGTTCCCGGGTACGTCCGTAATTGAAGAAATCTTCAAAGGCTTCATCAAACGAACTCAGAATATCCTCAAATCCGGTAAATCCACCCAAGTCAAAGCCCGCCAAGCCGGCGTCTCCGTAGAGGTCATAAAGCTGCCGTTTTTCCAGGTCGGCCAGGACCCGGTAAGCTTCAGAAATCTGTTTAAATTTTTCTTCCGCCTGCCTATCCCCGGGGTTCTTGTCCGGGTGGTACTGGAGAGCCAGTCGCCGGTAAGCGGTTTTGATCTCTTCTTGGGTGGCCTCTCGCAAGACCTCCAAGATCTCGTAATAATCTGTCATCCGGAAGCGACCACAAACCCCAGAGAATTGAGAATGGCGGCCCAGAACCGCATGTGCCCATAATTCTTATCATTCGGCTCCCCATTGTCAAGGATGGCCATGAAATAGGCGACTTTACCGGGACGCAGGCGCCAGTCGGGAAAGCCTGTCCCCCAGGTCAGGAGAGAGGTCGTAGATGGTTACCACTTTATTGCGGCTTTGGGCCCCCAGAGTAAGCTTGATGGCACTCTTGGGGAGGTCCAGGACCCTGGCCAAAAAGGCAATTAGTTCCTGGTTGGCTGCACCTTTTTCCGGTGGGGCCGCTACTCGAACTTTAAGACGGTCGCCGTGGAGGCTCACCACCTGGGTGCGCTGGGCTCCGGGCACCACAGTCAGGCGCAGGACGTAACCTTGGCAGGTGGGCAAAAAGAAGGAGGTCACACTTTAGTTAGGAATTCAGCCAAGACGCTGGGCCAGGTCAATCAGCGTCATGACCAGAAAACGGCGCAAGAACACAATGGCCACGAGAATAAGGATGGGTGAAAGGTCCAAACCGCCGAAAATCAGGGGCACCCGGCGCCGGACCCAGCCCATAACCGGTTCGGTGATGTTATACAAAAATCTGACAATGGGATTATAAGGGTCGGGATTGACCCAAGATAGCAGGGCCCGGGCGATGATCAGCCACATGTAAATATTCAGGGCCAGATCCAGGATATCGGCTAAAGCTAGAACTAGGTGTCTCAGGGCGAACATTCCCCATATCTCCACGGTCATAAGTATTTATTGGTCTATATGTATAGGCCTCGACTTAGGCAGTTGTCAAGCCTATACCTCCGAGCCGGGGCAATCAAACGGCGCACTGCTCGGAATGACCTCTTTTCCGCCAAGCCGTTGCGGAAGTTCCGGGCTTTTCTTAAAATATAATGTAATGCTTATCGCCGCCAGCCGGAACATCATGTCCACCTTTACGAACTTGGACCCGAATTGCCTTCTAACTCCTGAACCAGCCGCCCCCGTGGCCATACCCTGCCCGACTGCCGCAGGGGAGTCAAGATGAACCCGGTGCGCTTCCCAACATTTGCGGCTTTGCGCCATCGCAATTTCCGGCTGTTTTACGGTGGTCAGATGATCTCCCTCACCGGCTCCTGGATGCAGTCCGTAGCCTTCAGCTGGCTGGTCCTGGTACTCACCGACTCTTCGTTTTATCTGGGATTGGTGGGAGCTCTTCAGACCTTGCCGGTGCTCCTCTTTTCGTTTCTGGGGGGGGTGGTGGCCGATCACACCTCCAAGCTCAAGCTGTTGTTCATCACCCAGACTGCCCTCATGCTCCTGGCCTTGGTCCTGGGGGTCCTGGTGGAGGTCAGAGTAGTGCAGGTCTGGATGCTCTGTGTCCTGGTATTTCTCTCGGGCACGGCCATGGCCTTTGACATCCCGGTGCGCCAGGCCTTTATCGTGGACCTGGTGGGCAAACCGGATCTGCCCAACGCCATCGCCTTAAACTCCACCCTGTTTAACGCCACCCGGGTGGCGGGACCCGCGGTGGGCGGTGTCGTAATAGCCGCGGTGGGCATAGCCAATTGCTTCTTTTTGAACGCGGCCAGCTTTCTGGCGGTGCTCCTGGCACTGGTGCTCATGAAACTGCCTAGAAACGATATCGCCCCCTGGAAGCCTTTTCTCCATGCCTGGAAGGAACTTCTGGACTACCTCTGGGAACGCCGGGAGTTAAAACTGCTCCTGATGCTCATGACCGCGGTGGCGGTTCTGGCCATGCCCTATTATGTGCTACTTCCCATCCTGGCCCGGGACACCCTGGCAGTGGGTCCCCGGGGCTTCGGGCTCCTCATGGCCATGAGCGGCGTAGGGGCTTTTGTGGGGGGCCTGACCCTGGCCCGGCGCCTGCAGCGGCGCCCGCCCATGCCTTCTTTCCTGGCTGGGCAAGCCCTGTTTCTCTTGGGACTGCTGGGTCTGGGCCTTTGCGGCAACTACTACGCGGCCCTGGTTTTCATCGCTCTGTCCGGGTTCGGCATGGTGACCCAGCTTTCCACCGGGAACAGCCTCCTGCAGCTCAATGTCCCGGATAATTTGCGGGGCCGCCTCATGAGCCTTTTCGGGCTCATTGTCATGGGTTTCGCACCCATCGGTAGTATCTTATACGGCGGCGCGGCTCACTTCGTGGGCGCCGGTCCCACCATCGCCGGGGGCGCCGTCCTAGCCGCAATGGTGGTAGCGCTGGTACTCTGGAGAAATCCGGAACTGCGCCATTTTGGTTTTACGGTGATGGAGCGGGGGGCCGCCGACGCCATCTCGCCTACGATTACCCCGTTTCGCGGGTAATTCTTAGCTCCAGAGCGCCTTTCGCCGCAGCATTGTCCTGCCACAAAAGTGGTGGTTAGAAGGCTTCATTAGTCATTCATGGGCTCTTTGGGCACTTCTGGGGCCTGCTTCTCCTCCTGCTGAATTGATTGGGAAATGAAAGTTCCCACCAACCAGGCCACAAACACTGCAACATAGAAATGGCCCAGGACAGCCTCCATAGCTGCCAGGAGGCGGGGAAATGGCAAAAGAGGGACGATATCCCCGTAGCCCGCTCCCACGACAGTTATGAGACTGAAGTAAATCATCTCAGTGTAAACTGCATAAAATTGATCCCGGCCGATGGCAGGCGGCAGGTTAAAACTATTGGGGTCCATAAGATAGAGCAGGCTGTAAATATTGGCAAAAATGGAACTGATAAAAAAGTAAGCCATCAGCGCAGCGAAAATGGTGTCCAGAGTGACCCGGTGCGTCTTAAAAATAAAAAGCAAAATCGCCCCGACGCAGACAGCCATCATCAGCATGAAACAGGTGACCACTAAAGATACATTTAAAAGGTGGCTTCCAGGCCCTAAAATGAAGAGCCCCCGCAGGTGGAGCCCTTCCCCCAGGGTCCAGAATAACACCAGAAGCCACCGCAAGGTGCGGGAAGAGCCGCTGGCAGACAGGGTGACCACCAGGGAGTTGAATAATAATAACTGGATCACGATGTTAAAAAATGGATGCTCGGTGCGGAAGGGGAGAGTCAAGAGGACAAAGATGAAGAAAATGGTGAGCTGAAAGAACCGCAAATGCTTCAGCCTGGCGAGGAGACTGCTGATCATGGCGGGTTCCCCCGAAAGAAATGGTAAGCCACGGATTTTTCAATGATATCCAGATTATTTGAAAAAAGCACTATATAAGATATCAGGGCGGCCATCAAGGAGGTTATGGGGGCACAGTGCTCCTTAACCAATTGCGGATTCTGCGTGGGGTCACGGCCTGCGGTGCCCTATCTGCTTGATTTCTTATCAAAAGGGATATAGTCTCAATCATAGTCAAACTCATCATTTTGAGTACCAAAATGTCTATTTCGGGTCCTGCTCCGGGAAATTGGCAAACTATCGGGATTTTCTGATTAATGAAAATCAATAAAAAAATTCAGGCGATTTCATCCCAGGCTGGGAATTCCCGGCAATGGCTGGCAGAGTATCTGAGTAACCGGGCCCACCTGGCAGCTTTCATGTCAGACTTTCACTGCGATTCGGCCTGCACTAGACCTGGCTGTAAGAATCAAGACCTGCAGGTCCCGGTGAGCCTCATCGATATTGTGGCTGCGGCGCTTCACCGGGATGAGCCGGTCTCCGTCGCTTACCAGACACATTATTCCTTGGGGTTGCTCTCCAATGGGCGGGAAGACTGGATCCGAATTGTTACTTTGCGGCTGCAGAAACCCTGCCCCTTTCTGGAAAATGACCTGTGCAGTATTTACCTGCTGCGGCCATTGCCGTGCATGCTTTTCCCCGAATATCTGGTACATGAGGGCACCTTCGAAGCTAATGCCCGGAAAGACCATTTCAAGGATTATCTCTGTTTCCGTCGCCCCCTTCATCTCTCCCCGGAGCGGTTCCAGGTAATTGCCCAACTAAGAAGAATGTGGGAGAGGGAAAGTCTCATTTCCACTTTCTACCTCCTCAATCACGGCACCTGCCATTTGGACTTCAGCAATCTTGTGGCGGAACTCTTGCGCGAAACCGAAAACCTGGATGGGGGGGAATCGAAAGGCCGACTGCAGGCGCCGCGAACCGTGCCCCACCACGTCATGGAACGCTACTTTCTGGAGCGCATAGCCCGGTGCCAGCCTATTGCCGGGGTAAGTGAGAAGATTTATCTTCTGGATCAAGAAGAAAATCAGAACGAGTTTTTTCAATTTCTGCAGGACGACCTGCTGGTGAAAAAGCTCAAGGCCAACGGAGATGGCCGGGCTTTGGTCTTCCGGTTCCTTGAAGGAAAACTGACGGCCAAGCGGCGCAGTATCAGCCCGCCGGAATATAAATTCTTTGGATAAAAGGCAGCCGTCCTATTAACGTGAACAGGAGGATGACTAATGCATCTCCTCAAATTCTTTATTCCCCTGTTGCTGTGTCCCCTGATTTTGATAACGGCTGATTCCGCCGGGCAGGCTTACTCCGGCTATTACTACGTGATCCCCGCCAGTGCGCCGCTGCGGGAATGCGCCGCCAAAGAGTGCGATGTCCTGCTCACGGCTTACCAGGGAGAACGGGTGGAAATCCTGGAGCGCACCAGCACAGGGTGGTCCCGGGTCCGTCTGGTGGACCGTTCCGGTATAGGTTGGATACCCAATGATTTTCTCACTTACAGTCCCGGCACCCCCGCCCAACCTGCCTCTCTGTACCGTGTCAAAGTCAGCAGTCTACCGTTACGACAACTGCCCAACCCCAATGCCAACGTCCTTACCACCTTGCATTTCAATGACCCGGTGGAAATGCTGGGGGTCGACCGGGGCGGCTGGGCCCAGGTGCGGGATCCCCAAAGCAGCCTGGTGGGTTGGGTGCAGCCAAGATATTTGTCTTCTGCTCCTACGGTTTCTCCAAAGCCGGCCCCGCGCCGCCGGGCTCCGGCCAAGCCCAAGCCGGAGCCAGGCCCCACGGAAGCCCCGGCGCCCCCCAAAGCGATGTAAGTTTAGCCCACCTCGGTCGGATTCGCAGAGATCTTATGGTGCTATGCTGATCGGGCGCACCATTACTCTGCAGTGCAGGCATGCCCGTAATTCAAAAAATTGCTCTCTGCCGGGCTTTTGGGTTGATAAATTTACTGGAAATTATACTATTTTGTCAGCATTGAAAGAAATTGCTTAAAAGAACCAGAAAGTTTTGGGGATTTTCCCGGCTGAGAGGGCCGATTAATCATTTCTTGACGATCGGTGATCCAGATTGCCGCATAATCTGGAGAGTAAGGCATGTCATCGTTTCGACCGGTAATTATTGGGGGAGGGCCAGCCGGAATTGCTGCCGCCACTACCCTGGTGGGACGGAACATTCCCTGCTTGCTGTTAGAAAAAGATCAGCAGATTGGCGGCCTCTGTAAGACAGTGGAATACAAAGCGTTCAGATGTGATATCGGAGGACACCGATTTTTTACTAAAAACCGAGAAATTCATAACATGTGGGAAAAAGCTCTCGGAGATGAATTTCTGGTTCGCCCCAGGCTGTCGCGTATTTACTATCGCGGAAAATTCTTTAACTATCCTTTACAAATCGGTAATGCGTTGGCGGGCCTTGGTTTGGGCGAATCCCTCAAAATTATTTCAAGCTATCTCAAGTCGCAAATTTTCCCCATAAAGCCTGAAGTAAGTTTTGATGATTGGGTCTCTAACCGGTTTGGCCGGGTTTTATACAATATTTTTTTTAAGACCTATACGGAGAAGGTCTGGGGCATTCCCTGCACAGTGCTGAGTGCAGATTGGGCAGCCCAACGCATTAAAAATCTATCCTTGGGCCTGGCGTTGGTAAATGCCATAGGTCTGAAAAATGGTACAAAAGTGACGAGCCTCATTGATAATTTTCATTACCCCCGCTTAGGCCCTGGGCAGATGTATGAAGCAATGGCGGCGCGACTCACTGATTTTGGCGGCGAGGTCCGCAAGGGCTTGGAGGTAGTGGAAGTCCACCACGATAACCATCAGGTCAGCGCCCTCCTCACCCGTAATGGGACAGAAGAGCACTTGTTACATTGTTCTCATTGTTTTTCCAGCATGCCCATCACCGACCTGGTGAAATGCATGTCTCCTCCTCCCCCGGATGAGGTCATGAACGCGGCTCGGGCTCTCCGGTATCGCTCCATTATAACGGTTAATCTGCTCTTTAGGGCGGGTGCGGCCTTGCGGGATAATTGGATATACTTGCATAGTCCCGAAGTCACTGCCGGACGTTTACAGCTTTATGGCAATTGGAGTCCCGCCATGGTGCCGACCGCTGAACATAGTTCCATGGGCTTCGAGTATTTCTGTTTTGAAGGAGACGTTTTGTGGAATTTGCCTGACGCCAATCTCATCGGGAAAGCTCAGCAAGATTTATCGCTATTAGGTTTTTACAGACAGGAAGATTTGCTCGACGGCTTTGTGGTGCGCTATGCCAAAGCTTATCCCCTCTATGAAGATGGATATGAGAAGCATCTGTCTCTAATCAAAAAGTGGCTTGCTCAATTCCATAACCTCTATTGCATCGGCAGGTATGGTCAATTTCGCTACAATAATATGGATCATTCCATGATGACCGGCATTTTAGCGGCTCGCCGCCTGCTGGGCGAGGAGACCGACCCTTGGTCGGTAAATTCGGAGGGCGAATATCTGGAAGAAACAGGTAGAAACAGGAAATAATCGAGGCGGCTTCCAAATACGAGGCGCATCTTTTCTAAGACCATTCCAACGGGTTAATTTCTGGCCTGATCCTGGCTGCTGAGACCGGTTACAGGATTTCCAGCAGAGAATATGCTGATTTGCAGGTTCATTTGGCTCAAACAATTCCTATAAGCCATGTTAAATCCCAAGTCATATTGATAAGCCTTAAAGTTTGCAAAAGAAGGTTTTGTTTCCAATAAATAATAATTATCATTTGAATCGAAAGCGTTTTTAGTTGCTTTATTAGCAAGATAATAAATAGAAGTATTCTTATAATCCCAAACAACGATAATGTTATAATACGCAGAAATGGGGTTTCCATTAATGTCATTATATATATGTTCAGACCCTTTAGGCATTAAAGGCCACCGATTATTGTCGTATTCAAAATTATTATTTCTATTTAATTTATTTGCATTGATTAATTGCCATAAAATATCTCTGGGATATGAGTATGAAATATAGTTAATGAAGTTAAAGCTAAAATTTAATATAATAACAATAGAAATAGATAATAAAATTAATTTTTTTATTTTATCGTTAATTAATAGTTTGTTTAATGAATATACAGATAAAATACATATAAATGGAAAGTATTGATGCAAATAACGACCTTGAAAAACTGCTTTGTGTAAAAAATATCCTACACTTGCAAAAGTCAAATACATCAATAACAGTATAATAGCTAATAAATTTATAAGCGAGTGCTGTTTAAACGTTTTGCTCTTAATTTGATAAAACATTATAATAAAATAAATTACTAAGCTTATAAATAAAATTATACCGGTTAGCCCTTCGACTTCAAAAAGATATTTTAATATGAATGCAAATGATTCTTCATAAGAACCTTGATTTAGGGTCTGAGACAACCCTTTTGCATCCAATATATAAGATGTTCCTACCATTCTAGCTACTTTTTCACATAAAACTAAACAGAGGATACTTCCTAAAATAAAGGAACCTGAGTAATAAATTTTTCTAGTAAAATTATTATTAGAAAGATTATTAAAGAACAACAAGAATAGAACTACAAAATATAATGTATAATTTCCAGGATAAATTAAAAATGCAATAAAAGAAAAAATGCCGATAAGTAATGATTTTTTACTAGACAAGCTGTTATCTTCATTAAATAATACCAATTTGTATATAATAATATAATAAAATAAAAGACTTAAATCATATGGGACCGCGTGTCTGAGGTATACATAAGAATTTGTCAATGCACTGAATAATAAGACGCTGAATAAAGCTAATGAACTGTCTAATAATATTAGTTTCGAAAATTTATAATGAATAACAAGTATACAGCAATAAATGATAAAATTAAAAATAAATAAAGGATAAGAATTTTTGCTTTCATAGTAGGATAGCTTAAATATATCGGCGGTAGCATATTGTATTGCGTTGGGAATTATTTTTATTATGGTATCTGCCGGTCTAGCTTGAGTGGAAAATATGTTCTTAATGGCAGCATGGATATTTAACTCCAAAAGGTGTTGCAAGGCCCTACCTGATTGATAGTAACGAGTTTCATCATCGAAGGTTAAGAAACCAGCTCCAATTAAATTTAGTTTGATTACTGTAATCAAAACTATACTAATGACAAGAAAATATTTGAGTGTGTGTTGCGCTCTATTTTTAGAAAACAATAAATTGTCAGCCATAGATTTCCGGGGCTAATTGATTGCGTGAGGTTCAGAAATTCCCGGTTTCCTTCGGGTTTTTGGGGTGGCGGTCCCAATTCCCGCCTACGCAGCTTTAAGCCAAGCTTAAGAACAACTAAAGGCACCGCAGTCTAACAATGATTTTTCAATCCTCTCGGCTCCCTTAACCCCGCCAAGTTTCTATTCATTAAGCCAATTTCTTTCAACACTTGCATGGTAACATAATTGAAGGCCTTTAAGAAAGTCTCAATTGCCAGCCGCGTAAACCAAGATGCGGCGTAGGCCCATGCGGCCGCACCTGAATAAAAGCCGGGCAGGTGAGAGGGCGATTGTCTCACGTGAGACCTTAGCAGAGGTCTTAGTTTAGAAGGTGTCTTTCAAACCCCTGCCAAGAGAGAAATGCCAGCCGTATTCTATGAATGAATTTTGCTATGGCTACCATTAGGTAGCTTAAAAATAAAGCGGCAGAAGTAATTTTTTAGGTTCAATTTTTAGAAGATCAGAGACCCTGGCGTCGCCCGACATTTTCCACCCTCCTGAAAAATCTTGTCAAAATTTGACCATTTTGTTATAAAAATATGATTTAAAATTCTCACGTGCCGTTTGGGCGGGCTGGTGCCGATTGCATTTGGTCGGTGGCCTTGCCGGCAACGGCGCGGCGGACCAACCAGGAGGAAGTACCATGTCTTACGTCACCATGAAGGAATTGCTGGAGGCCGGCGTCCATTTCGGCCATCAGACCCGACGCTGGAACCCCAAGATGGCCCCTTTTATCTTCGGCGCCAGAAACGGCATCCACATCATCGACCTGCAAAAGACCGTTCAGTTCTTTAAAGTCGCCTACAACTATGTGGTGGAAACCGTGGCCAACGGCGGCATCGTCTTGTTTGTAGGCACCAAGAAACAGGCCCAAGACGCCATTGCGGAAGAAGCGAAGCGCTGCGGTATGTTCTATGTCAACCATCGCTGGTTGGGCGGCATGCTCACCAATTACCAAACCATCAGCCGGTCCATCACCCGACTCAAGGAATTCGAGGTCATGAAGGAAGACGGCTCGCTGAAGCGTTTCCCCAAGAAAGAAGTCCTGATGATGGAAAAGAAAGCCGCCAAGTTGGAGCGCTCCCTGGGCGGCATCAAGGATATGGGCCGCCTGCCGGATATCGTCTATGTGGTGGACCCCCGGAAGGAAGACATCGCAGTGGCGGAAGGCCGGAAAATGGGGGTCTCGCTGTTGGCCATCGTGGATAGCAACTGTGACCCCACGGAAATCGATTACCCCATCCCGGGCAACGACGACGCCATTCGAGCCATTCGTCTGCTCACTTCCCGGGTGGCCGATGCAGTGTTGGATGGCAAGAAGCTGGCCGAGGAACGGCTGCAGGCCCTCACTGACAAAGAGTTGGCCGAAGCGGAAGTGGAAATCCCCCCGCTGGAAGAAATCCCGGCTCCGGAAGCGGAAGCGGCGCCTGAAGCCGAAGCCTAAGGGTAATTTTTCACCTCTAACACTTCTGGTTAGTTGAAAATAACCGATGACTCTTTGCGTTCTTGGCGCCTTGGCGAGAAAAAATTCTCCCGCCAATCGCAAAGCTCTTTATAAGGAGGCATACGTTGGAAATTACCGCGGAACTGGTTAAAACCCTGCGCGAAAAGACGGACGCGGGGATGATGGATTGCAAAAAAGCTTTGAAAGAAACCGGCGGGGACCTGGAGGCAGCAGTGGCCTATCTGCGTCAAAAGGGTCTGGCCGTGGCCAGCAAGCGGGCTGACCGGGCCACCTCCGAGGGGGCCATCTGGGCCTCCATTTCCCCTGACCATAAGTCCGGCATCCTGCTGGAAGTCAACTGCGAAACGGATTTCGTCGCCAAGACTCCAGCCTTTGTGGAACTGGGCACCAGGCTGACGGAGCACCTGGCCACCGTAGCCTTGGAGAGCGTGGAGGAATTACTGAGCCAACCCTGCCCTCACCAGCCTAACCTTTCGGTGACCGATTACCTCAATGAAACCATCGCCAAGACCGGGGAGTCCATCCGCATCCGGCACTTTACCCGGTATCAGGGCGATTTAGTGACCGCTTACATCCACCATGGCGGCAAGATCGGGGTCATGTTGGAGTTAAGCGGCGGCGACGCCGCGCCCGAGGCTCAAGCCGCGGCCAAGGATTTGGCCATGCAGGTGGCGGCTACGACCCCGGCGGCCGTGGCCCGGGAAGAAATCTCTCCTGACCTCGTGGCCAAGGAAAAAGCCATTTACGAGGCCCAGGCCAAAGAAAGCGGCAAACCGGATAAAATCATCGAGAAGATGGTGGTTGGCCGCCTGGAGAAATTTTATAAGGAAGTCTGCTTGGTGGAGCAAACCTTTGTGAAGAACCAGGATATCACTGTGGGTCAGTTTCTCAAAGAAGTGGGAGCCAAGCTGGGCAAGGAACTGAAAGTCAAACGGTTCATTCGCTACCAGGTGGGCGTCTAGAAAAAGACCTTATGGCAACGGAGACTGTCAAATATCGCCGCATTTTGTTGAAGGTAAGCGGCGAAAGCCTGGCCGGAGAGAAAAAATTCGGCCTGGACCCCGCCACCCTGATAGCCATGGCCCGGGAGATCAAGGGCGTTATGGATCTGAACGTCCAGGTGGGGGTGGTGGTAGGCGGCGGCAATATCTTCCGGGGCCTGGAGGCCAGCGCTCAAGGGATCGATCGGGCTGTGGCCGACAATATGGGCATGCTGGCCACTGTTATCAACTCCCTGGCCTTGCAGGACGCATTGGAAAAAGCCGGAATGCCCACCCGGGTGATGAGCGCCATTAACATGAACGAGGTGGCCGAGCCCTATATCCGCCGCCGGGCGATTCGTCACCTGGAAAAAGGCCGGATCGTGGTGTTCGGCGCCGGTACCGGCAGTCCGTATTTTACTACTGATACTGCTGCGGCTCTGCGGGCCACCGAAATCGGGGCAGAGGCCATCCTCAAAGGCACCCGGGTTTCGGGCATCTACGACCGGGACCCGGAAAAGGATGCCCAAGCCCGGATGCTCCGCCGCCTGACCTATTTCGACGTCCTGGAAAAATCCCTCCGGGTTATGGACAGCACCGCCATCACCATGTCCATGGAGCAGAATATTCCCATCATCGTTTTCAAAATGCTGGAGCCGGGAAATATGAGAAAAGTGGTGCTCGGAGAAATCGTGGGGAGTATCGTGGAGAAGCGCACTGATGAAAAATGAGGTTCTCGCCGAAACCAGACGTAAGATGGACAAAGTCCTGGAGTCCATGGCCCGGGACCTTTCCCGGGTGCGCACCGGGCGGGCCTCCGTGGCCTTGCTGGAAGGGATCAAGGTGGATTGCTACGGCACCACCATGCCCTTGTCCCAGGTGGCTTCCCTGGCGGCGCCGGAAAGCCGTCTGCTCACCATCCAACCTTGGGATACCTCGGTAATGGGGGATATCGAGAAGGCCATCCTTAAATCCGACTTGGGCCTGAATCCTGCCAACGACGGCAAGATCATCCGTCTGCCCATTCCGGCCCTTACCACGGAACGCCGGAAGGAACTGGTGAAGATGGTAAAGAAGATGGAGGAGGAGGCCAAGGTGGCCTTGCGCAACATCCGCCGGGAAGCCAACGAGGACTTCAAGGAGATGAAAAAAGAAAAGCTCCTGGCCGAAGACGACGCCCACCGGGGCACCGAAGATGTCCAGAAAATCACGGATGAATATAGCAAGAAAGTGGAAGCCCAAGCCGCCGACAAAGAAAAAGAGATCATGTCCTTTTAAGGCGGGTTCTGGGTTCCGAGGTCCGGATTTTAGGATTCGTCAAATAATTTGGATTATCATTTGCATCGCCTGTTATTATGAGAACCTTGAAAGAACTCCATCTTTTCCCCTCTCCCCCTCTGGGGGAGAGGGTTAGGGTGAGGGGGACAGCAATCCTTGTTTCACTCCGAATAACAAGCCCATCGAACTTGCAAGGAAGCCCGTGGGCATCATGGGCCGGAGAGCAACATTGACTGAGAATTTCAGGCCTCTGGACCCCGGTAGACTCCCCCGACACGTAGCCATTATCATGGACGGCAATGGGCGGTGGGCCCAGCGCCGCGGGTTGATGCGGGTCAGGGGCCACGTGGCCGGGGCGGAATCAGTCCGGGTGGTGACTCGCCTGGCCCGCAAGCTGGGCATCTCTTTCCTCACCCTCTTCGCCTTTTCCGAAGAAAACTGGCAGCGCCCCCCCAGGGAGATCCGGATCCTAATGGCCCTGCTGCGGCGCTACCTGCACCGGGAACTGGCGGAGATGCGGGACAACCAGATCGCCCTTAAGGCCATTGGCAACCTGGATCAGCTCCCCGAGCGGGTCCTGCACGACCTGGAGCAAACCATGGCCGCCACTGCCGACGGCGCCAAAATGGTCCTGACCCTGGCCTTGAGCTACGGCGGCCGCACCGAGATCGTCCAGGCGGCCCAGGCCTTGGCCCGGGAAGTCCAGGCCGGGCGCCTTAAACCCGAGGACATCGATGCCGCCCTTTTTTCCCGCTATCTGTACACCGCCGGGATGCCCGACCCGGACCTCCTCATCCGCACCAGCGGCGAATACCGCCTGAGCAACTTCCTCCTCTGGCAGTCAGCCTATACCGAACTCTACGTCACCGACACCCTGTGGCCCGACTTCCGGGAAGACGAGCTGCTCAAGGCCCTGGAATCCTACCAGCACCGGGAGCGGCGCTTCGGCCTCACCCAGGAGCAGATCGAGGCCCTGAACGCCTCGGAGCCGCGGCACTAAAGACATGATGTGGGGGAGAGGGCTAAGGGCAAAAGCCCTTACCCCCTCCCCCAATCCCTTAAGAAATTGTAGGGGCGACCCGTTGGGTCGCCCCTATTGAAGCCGACGCATGGCCCCCCCTACACCCCCTCCCCTGCCCCTGCCAGCCACTGTTTCAAGTTTTCTGCAATTTTCTGATTAAAGCCGGGCAAAGCCGCCAGTTCCGCGATGTTGGCATTCTTAATGGCCTCCAGGTTGGAGAAGTGCTCCAGGAGGCGGCGCTTGCGCACCGGGCCGATGCCCGGGGCCTCATCCAAAGCCGAGGCCAACATCTCCTTCCGGGCCCGTTGGCGGTGGTAGGTGATGGCAAAACGGTGGGTTTCATCCCGTAGCCTGAGGAGCAAGAGCCACCCCGGGGCATTGGCCGGGGGTAACAGAGGGTTCTTGCGACCGGGCAGAAAGAGGCGGTCACGCACCGGACGGCCGTCCTGTTCGCCTGCCTTGGCCAGGCCTACCACCGGGATTTGCGCCAGGCCCATCTCCTTGAGGGTTTGGGTGACCACGTTTAACTGACCCCGGCCGCCGTCCACCACCAACAGGTCCGGCAACTCCTGCCCGGCCTTGCCATAGTGGCGCGCCACCACCTCCCGTAGCATGGCATAGTCATCCTGCCCCGCTACCTCCCTGATCTTGAAGCGGCGGTAGCGGGATTTATCGGGCGCGCCGTCAGTGAAGACCACCAACGCTCCCACGGGCTGCTCGCCCTGTAAGGTGGAAATGTCCAGGCAATCCAGGCGGCGGGGCGGCTGGGGCAGGTTCAGGCGATTGCCCAGGTCGACCAAGGCCTCGCCGGGCGAAGGCGGCGTGGTGCGCCGCCTGAGGGCCTCCCGGGCGTTGTCCCCGGCCATGGCCAGCAGCCGGGCCTTCTCGCCTCCTGGGGCCACACACAGGCGCACCGGCGCGCCCTTTTCGTCACTGAACAAGGCCTCCAGAAGCCGGCGATCCGGGACCTCAAAAGGCAGGAGCAATTCTTCCGGCAGCGGCCGGCCCTCGGTGTAATATTGCCTAAGGAAGGCCCCCAACAGATCGCCGTCCAGGGGCGGTTCCGGAATGAAAAATTCCCGGCTGCCGGTAACTAGGCCGGCCCGGACCAACAGCACCACAATGACGGCCTGACCCCCTTCTTCCGCCAGACCCAGGACATCCTGGTCCTTGAAATTGGGCCGGGCCATGTCCTGCCGTTCCAGGGTCTGGGTGATGGCCCTGATGCGGTCCCGGAAGACCGCAGCCCGCTCGAAGTCCAGGTCCGCTGAGGCTTGCTCCATTTGGGTCTTGAGCCTTTTTAAGAGAATTTTGCCCTTGCCCTTGAGGAATTGCACGGCTTCTTGGACCGCCTGGCGGTAGGCGGACTCATCGATCATCCCGGCGCACGGCCCCAGGCAGTGGGCCAATTGGTATTCCAGGCAGGGGCGGGACCGGGGAGACAGGCGCCGTTCCTTGCAGGTGCGCACCCCGAAGGCTTGCTTCATCACTTTCAGGGTTTCCCGGGCCATGCTGGCAGAGGCATAGGGTCCGAAATAAAGGGCCCCGTCCGGGTTGAACCGCCGCACAAACCGCAGGGCCGGGAAGCTTTCCTTAAGATCCAAACGCAGACAGAGATAGTTCTTGTCATCCCGGAGCATGACGTTGTAGCGGGGCCGGTGCTCCTTGATTAGGTTGCGCTCCAGGATTAGCGCTTCCCGGCCCGTGGGGGTGAGGATCACATCCACCCGGGCCATTTTCTTCAACATCAGCGCGGTCTTGGGATCATGCCTCTCAGGGGTTTTAAGGTATGAGTATAGGCGGTGCCTCAAATTCACCGCCTTGCCCACATAAAGCACCCGGCCTCCGGCGTCCTTGAACAGGTAGACCCCGCTGCCCTTAGGGATATTGGGCAGGGCTGCGGTCAGGGCCGGATATGGCGAAGCGGGCTTTACATCAGGCTTGGGCATCTTATCTTTAGGATAACAGGCAGCAGTGGGGTGTCAAGGCAGTATAGATTTGACCACTTGGCGTTCTGTTTCATAATTAGCTATCCGATTGAAGCTCCGCTTAATTCCCTCCCCGTGATGGGGAAGGGTTAGGGTGGGGGTGATTAAATTTCTATGATTTCACTAGGTTTGCATTTTAATTCCCCCTCCCCTTATCCCCCTCCCACCAGGGGGAATTATGGGTCATATATAAGTATACCTAACTTGAGAAACATACTACCGGAACCCAAGAACCAATAAATACTTGTTAAACTCTGGTGCTTTTGGTGTCTTGGCGATTCAAGGAGAAAAATATGGCTATTCCCCAAAGAACTTTGGGACGCACCGGCTACTCTGCCACCATACTGGGTCTGGGAGGCGAAGGAGTGCTCCGGACTTATGGTCGCGAGCGCGAGGCCCAGGCGGTCATCGAGGCCGCGTTGGATGAGGGCATCAATTACTTCGAAACGGCCCGGGCCTACTCCGGCAGCGAGGCCTATCTGGGTCTCAACCTCAAGGGCCTTCGGGACAAAATCTTTCTTACCAGCAAGTCCCATGGCCGCACCTTCAAAGAAGCCATGGCCCACCTGACCATCACGCTGAAGAATCTCGACACGGATCACCTGGACCTCTGGCAGGTGCACGATATCCGTTCCATGGAAGAAGTCGAAGCTTTGAGCGCGACAGGCGGGGCCCTGGAGGCCTTTCACCATGCCCGGGACCGAGGCTGGGCGCGGTTCATCGGCATCACTGGCCACCACGACCCGGAGGTCCTGCGCCGGGCTTTGCAGATGTTCGAGTTTGACACCATTCTTCTGCCGGTGAACCCAGCGGAGCCATACCATGCCAGTTTTCTACCCCTGGCAAAGGAGGCCATGGACAAAGGCATGGGGGTCATTGCCATGAAAACTTTGTGCCGGGGGCAGCTTCCCCAACTGGCGGAGGAACCCGACGCCATCGTGGGTGAATTGTTGGCCTATGCCTTAAGCCACCCGGTCACTCTGGCGGTGGTGGGAGCGGACTCGCCGGCTCAAGTGCGCCAATTGGCCGCCGCGGCCCGGAACTTCATCTCCATGACCCCGGAGGAACAGCAGGCCCTGGAAGAGGCCGTAGCCCCCATTGCCCGGCAGTTGATGTACTATAAGCCTTAGGGCTGAGCATCAGATGATAACGTTCGAGGGTTAGAAATGGAGTAATGCGAAAGCGGGATGCGCTGCGTCTTCCCGCCTTACGGTACTGCCATTCAGAGGGAGCGAAGTGACCGAAGAATCTCAATAAGCAGAGGGAAATACGAGAGCGCTTCACTTCGCTCATGATGTTAAAGAGGCTTTTGCGAGAGCTTCTTAAATTTAGGGAATACTAACTTAAGGTTTTATTTTTCATTTTCGGGGGAAAGTATCATTGTTTGGTTACTACGAGACCCCCTTTGCCATGCCCTTCCTCTCCATCTCTGCTGACCAGTGCGTCAAATGAAATACTAGTTTCCCCCTTGGAAAAAAGAATTGCATGAGTATACCAATGCTCACCAAAGCTTCCTTCACCATCTGTAGTCCCTTTGATCTCTGCAGAACCTGACTTTTCAAAAAATCCCTCGCTGGCCGTTAATTTAACTTTCGCCCCCTTAATAACCGCCTTCCCATCTGGCGATAAGACAAGTACTCTAATAAAACCGCCTTCACCGGCTCTAATCTCACTTCGGTGACCGAAATCAAACATTACCTTGAGAGCCTCGGCCTTGGGTGTTGAGGATAAAGGAGCGGGAGCTTGCGGAGCAGATTTGGGAGTGGGTTTTAAAGCCGTTTGAAGCTCTGGTTTTTGACCCTGGCCGGGAGAGGGAGTGGGCTGCTTCTGCGCCCCAACAAACTGAGTGACACTGGTGGGCTCTTTGGGCACTGGGGGCACCGGACGCACGAACTGATACCAGGCTCCAATGAGCCCTCCGAGAGCCGCTAGAATCGAGGCAATACCGGTAAGAATTCCAGGCAAAGTGGTCCAGAAGGATTTCTTTTCTTCCATATTCTTACCCTCCAGCCTTGTTGTTTCTAATTTATATCTTTAATGTTTTTTTACCACCCTATATACTATTTTTGATTAAGAAAATGAAATCTATTTTTATCTTGTCATGTAGAAGTATTACCTGAGTGATTTATCTTCGTCCAGGCGCTTGCCCACATACCAGTCGATCTGGCGGCAGATGCCTTTGATCACCTGGGCTTCCCGGGCCCGAAGACCGTGGCGGGAAAACAGCCGGCGGACGTTGAACATCCAGTGCTCCGGATTCTGGTGGCTGATGAAGTTGATCTTGAGCAGGGTCTCCTGAAGCATGGCGTACATGGATTCAAGCTCCCGGGAATTGGCCAGGCGGGGGATGAAATGGGGTTTGGCGCTCACCGCGGTGAAAAGCTCATAGGCCATGACCATCACGGCCTGGGCCAGGTTAAGGGAGGAGCACTCGCCGGTGGGGATGGTCACCAGGGCGTGGCAGAAGGGCAGTTCCTCGTTGGTGAGGCCCCAGTTTTCCGGCCCGAAGAGCAGGGCGACCTCGTTTGCTGCGGATATTTCCACAAGCATGGCCGCCATCTCCCGGGGGGAGTAATAGTCGTTGCGGACACCGCCCAGGCGGGCGGTGGTGCCCACGATGTACTGGAAGGGACCCAAAGCCGCGGCCAGGTCGTCGTGGATTTCCATGGTGTCCAAAAGACGCGCCGCGGGGCCGGTGGCCATCATGGCCATCCTCTCCCGGTGCAGGTCCGCGGGCTGCACCAACACCAGCCGGTGGATGCCCATGTTGCAGGCGGCCCGGGCCGCAGCCCCGATGTTTTCAGCCAATTGGGGCCGGAACAGGACAATGGCCACCTGTTCCAGGCGCACCCGATAAGGCGGCTTCCCTTGGCCTCTTTGGTCCTTCATGAGCACTTACACCGGTTGCTAAAAGTTGTGCCCGAATTACCCTCTACAAAATTCTTCACCTAACTTCCTTCTCACCGGCAAAAGACAATGCCGGGGGACTCCGGAAACGGCGTTTCCAGAATCCCCCGAGCCTCTTTCTCCTTCATCACCCCAAAAGGTGATTCTGCTGGTTCTCCTGATAATGGCAAGCAGCCTGGGAGTACCCCGTTGGTCTTACTCGCGAGGTGGCTGAGGTTGTGGCACCTGCTGACCTGGCTCCGGTGGGACAGGTCCCGGAGGAGAAGGCTGCGGTTTTTTTGGTTGTGGCCATGGTTTTTGTGAACCTGGGAGAGGCGGCTTCGAACCTGGCGGCTGCGGTTCTAGGGGGCCCGGTCCTGGTCCCTGGGGTCCCGGTCCTTGAGGGCCTACCGCGGGCGACGGAGGTTCCGGTCGATAGGGGCGCGGTTTTTGAGGAGGCCGCCGAGGCGGACGTGGTTCCTGGTATTGAGGTCCCGGTCCCTGAGGTCCTTGTCCTTGGGGACCTACCTGCGGCGGAGGCGGTTCCGGCCGATGGGGGCGCGGTTTTTTAGGGGGTCGCCTTGGCGGAACCGGTTCCTGGTATTGAGGTCCCGGTCCCTGAGGTCCTTGAGGACCCTGTACCCCTGGCCCCGGTGGCTTTGGGGGCGGCGGTGGAACCTTCTGCACTTTTTTCTTTGGGTCAGGTTCTGGCGGTTGCGGTTGAGCAAAGGCATATCCGGTGATCAATGTCATACAGTACACCCAACACATGATGATGCTTAAGGCCCTTTTCATATCAACTCCATTAATCAAAGGATAAGGTTAATTTGTCAACTATTCCAACGCGGTTTCTGCCAATCATGCATCCGGAGGACTATCCGCCTCTGATTTCCATCGAGGGCCGCCGGCCCGCTGCAAGATGATAACACAGGCTTTTTCATACCCCCAAAAAAAACTTTCCTCAAGTTTCCGGACAGTCTGACCTCCATCTCTCCCTTGCCATATAGTTTGCGATTCTTATATTTTTGACAGAGCAGTTTTATTCTTTGTTAAATGTTTTTTCTGCTGTTATTTATTTCTCACCGATTTTTCCATAGGAGAGTGAGGATTAAAGTTGAAATATCACTAATAGGCAAGGATTTAGCCTAGAAAAAGAGGATAAATAAATTTTTACCAACCGCGATATTGCTTGGTGGAAGAAGTACAGGATGCATTGTTTCCGGCTGCTATTAGGGTATTTTCTGTTGTCGGTTGGCTGCGCGCCGGCCATATCCCCCACATTACTGCAAGAGGCCGGCCCCGGGGCAGGTTTTGCCGAATTGGCCGCACATCCGGACAATTACAAAGGCCGATTGGAAATTTTAGGGGGCCTGGTCATGACCGTGCAGCCTTGGGGGCAGGGCAGTCTACTCACGGTGGATCAGCGGCAACTGGATTCCCGAAATTATCCCGTTGGCACCGCTTCCGAAGGCACTTTTCTGGTGGAGAGCGATAAGTGGCTGGATTCCAATTATTTCCTTCCCAAGAGCAAAGTGGTGGTGGCCGGCATAGTGCAGGGCAAAAAGGATGGTTTGCTGGTTCTCAAGGCGCGCCAGGTGACGCTGCTGGAACCCCCGGTCTGGGAAAAATACTATTATCCTGTTCCCCGGGAATGGTATTCTCCGGAATTGGAATACTGCTACACACCACCCTATTTTGACCCCTGGAGGGGTGGCCACCGGTTTTGAATGCAGATTTTGGGTTTCAGGTTCGGGTTTGGGGGAAAAGCTATATGTAGTTAGATATTCTAAAAAAAACCGGTGCAGAAGGGGAAAAAAATGCATATCGACTCCTATGAATTCGGTCTCATCCGGATTGATGGCCAAACTTTCCGGAACGACATTCTGATATGGCCTGGCCAGATCAAGAGTGACTGGTGGCGCCGGGAAAGTCACTTGCTGCAATTGGACGATGTGGCCGAGGCTTTGGTCTGCGCCCCCCAGGTGCTGGTTGTGGGTCAAGGTAATCCCGGGCGGATGGAAGTGGACCCGGCCTTGGCCGCTTACCTCCGGGAAACGGGGGTGGATCTGATGGTCTTTCCCACCAAGCACGCCTGCCAGGTGATCAACGAATTAAGTCCCAAGCGCCGGCTGGCTGCGGCTTTGCACCTGACCTGCTGAACAAGAGCCATCATGTCCAAAGATTTGGCCATCATCGATTGTCATCTGCACTCAGGGGTGCAGCACGTTAACTGGGATTGGGATCATATCCGGCCGCTGCTGCTGGCGGCGGGGATCACCGGGGCCGCTCCCATTCCGCCGGTGGAGGATATCTACGACCGGTACAATCACCGGTTCACCGATACGCCGGCCTGGCAGGCCTGCCGCCGCCGGGCCCATCAGTACCTTCTGGAGCTGAAGGACCCTGAGATTGCTATTTATCCTTACTTTTTTGTGTGGAACGATTTCGCTTATGAAGATTTAGGCCCGGAGTACGTGGCCATCAAGTGGCACCGCCACCCCGATGAGCCGGTTTATCATTATGACGACCCACGCTGCGGGAAGTTTTTGGATGCGGTGAGAGAGCGGCGACTGCCCATTCTCTTGGAAGAGTCGCTGGAAAACACCCTTTTCTTCCTGGACGAGTTGGCTCCGGACCTGGCGGTGATCATTCCCCACCTAGGCGGTTTGAATGGGGGCTACGTGGCCCTGGACCGGGCCGGGGTCTGGCGCCGTCCCCAGGTGTTTGCGGATACCGCCGTAGCTGCGCTCCCGGAAATCAAGGACTTCCTCCGCCGCTTCGGCAGCGAGCGCCTGCTGTTCGGCAGCGACTACCCTTTTGGCAATCCGGCCTCCGAACTGGCTAAGATCCTCAGTCTGGATTTGCCTCATGACCACATGCGGGCCATCCTGGGAGACAACTTTCGGCGCCTGTGCAGACTTGATTAAGGAAACGGCAAAATATTCATTATATTAGGTTGTGGTGTTGGAAATGGACGCATATAAAGAGTTCTGCCCCGGCAAAATATTGCCTTTATGGGTGCAAATCTGGTAAAAGTGGTTTCAGTTCCGGTGAGTAGGCAGAGACTCAGCGAAAAGGGGATTTTGCCAGGCCGAACGCATCCGCAAAGGTTATAAGAGCTTTGCTAAAGATTCAATTTGCCATTATCAGCGGCCCGCCTCTTCACTCCACATCCGGTAATAATCTGGATCATTAGCAATTGCAGCTTCCAGTGCTGCCCGGTCCTGATAACTCGAGGGCGAATAACGGTCCGTGGCACATCCGGCCACCGATATAAACAGCAAAATGATCATGAACATTACCATTTTCATGACTGCCTCCCGCGGTCTTGGCATTGGCTACCCAGCCGTAACCCCGGTAAATTAATACTGCTTTTTCTCCTAAAATAAGGTTTCCTACATAAAAGTCAATCTTGGCCGCAAGACCGCACGCCGGAGAATCTACAGCGGTTGCCGGAAGTTACTGCTGATCATCCCGATAAATTTGAAATTCTGAGCGCAGCGAAGAATCTCGCTTTTTCGAGATTCTTTGGTCGCTTAGCTCCCTCAGAATGACGATCAGAGGTGGCTGATGAGGCTTTTAAACAGGAAAGCTTGGCAATTGCTATAAGTGGAAAAAAGCTGGTATGGCCGATAAACGAAGAAAGGCGACCTGTCGCGGTCGCCTCAAACATGTCAGATATATGGTTAAGTCAATACCGCTCAGACCTGGCGCATCTTCTCCTTGAGCCCTGCCAGCATGGGTTCGAACTGATCGTTGAGCTGCCCCAAGAACCGTCGCCATTCTTCTTGGAACTGGGGCAGGTGCTCCACATCCAGATTCACTTTCTGACGGTATTGCGCCTCTATAGCCCGTTGCACTTGTCCCACCCCTGCGGCAAACCTGGCCTTAAGCTGCTGCAAGGCATTGCTGCGAATCTGGAGAAATTGTTGCAAAATCTGCTCCATTTCCGTCTGGAGACGAGCCATGCTCTTTTTGTTGTCGGCCACCAGGAGCAGCCCCTCCACGGCCCGGTCCTGACGAGGGTCCACCGAATTTTCCCGGGGCAGGCCGATGTTCCGCAGGAAGATCTCTTTGATGGCCCCTTTAGCGGCGGCCTGGCCCTGGCTTGGGAGATTCTTGAGGTCAGCCTCCAGGTCACCCTCCCCTTTGAGGTACTGAACCGCCAAATGCCGGCCCTGTTCCTGATACTGGGTAACCGCCATTTCTTCTGCGCTGGCCCGGCCGTATTGTTCGGCCTTTTCCAGGGCCAACTCTAAGGCGCTCTTGATCTCCGCCAATTATTGCTCTCTTTCTCTCCCAACCGGGAGAATCAGCAGGTTCGTCATTTTATCGGAGAGGCCGTAGTCGCCTCGGCCTTGGGGGTTTCCGCGGGTTTGCTGTCACTGTTGCTTGTTGCGGCCTTGGCCCCGTCATTGTTGTCACCGGCGCCGGCGGCCGCGTTCTTGCCGGCGTAATCCGTTACATACCACCCGCTGCCCTTGAGGTGAAAGGCACAGGAACTGATGAGTTTGTGAAGACTACCGCCACACGCCGCGCATTCCGTCAGGGGGGCATCGGAAATTTTTTGCCAGCGCTCCACTACCTGGCCGCAGGCGGCGCATTGATACTCATAAATGGGCATACTGCCAACCTCCTTGAAGGTTATCATCATAATATTTTATCACTGGCGGTAAATCCCTAACCTTCAGGGGCGCCAGGATCTGTTGCGTCAGGTGATGCACTCGCCGCTCTTCTTCCTGTTTGCCCTTCTCGGGAGTCTCGTAGAGGGCTAAAAACTGGCTGAAGCGCACAACGTGCACCAGCTCGTGGGTGACGATGTAAAGGAGCAGGGGAAACAGGCTCAAGTCATTACAATATTTCAAGGTTTTGAGGATATTGTGGTCTTGCAGGCAAACCCGGTAAAAGTCGAACACCGCAGACTGTAAAAGGCGATCCTGGTGGCGGCCGTTATACTTGGCTACCAGGGCCAGGGCGTGGGGCGAGATTTCCTCAGCCCGCAAGGCCTCCAGGGTCAGGATGTCGTATCGGGCCCGGCGCCAGTGGCTGGGAGACAACTTGAAAAAATCGGAGGTTACCTCCTCGGCGATGACCGTCGCCTCTTTCAAGTGCTCCTTGTGCTGCTGACGGAAATAATGCGCCTGTTCCATTTAACTAGATAATATTACCATTATTAAAGATTATGTCAATGGGCAGAGATATCTGGCCAGGTGCCTTGACGGTGTTTTCGTTATGCAAGGCGCAGGAGCAAACTCTATATGGGGAAGCGTTTCTCTGGGGGGCGCCGCTCCGGCACATAGACGTGGGGAATAGCTTCGTCGTTCCAGGCCTGGGACACATAGAGATTACAATAGCAACTGCCGTATTCGGCCACATCCGGTTCCCGGTAGACGCAGGGGCAGATGATATCCTTATCCCATTCCTGGTCGTTTGCGGCCAACCGGCAGGGGCAGCACATGTAGCCATAGCGGCTTTTGTTGGTCAGCAATCCCTCCAAAAGTTCAAAGACCCGCGACTTATCTTTATTAAATAAAAATCCTTGAGCCTCCTGGACTTTCTTAAGGAAATCATATAGTTCCTCGACCTTCATGGAATTCCCAGGGCCTCCTTGATTTCAGCCTTCTTAAACCCCACAATTACCTTGTCGCCGATGACCAGGGTAGGAAAGGCGCACTCAGGATTCAATTCTCTGATTTTTTCCAAAAGGGGCTGCCGTTGCTCCGGATTCAAGGTGTCAATATCCACGCAGTCATAATCGACCTGGCATTGATTCAATAATTCTTTGGTATCTTTGCAATGGCTGCAGGTGCTTAAAGAATAAAGCTTGACCTCGCACTGTTGCATCCCGGTCTCCTTGGACGTGCCTCCCAAAGCTTTGATGGGAGCAAAAATGATATTATCCCTGCCCTTCCCCCCCCTTGGTTAAAAGGGAATATGGGAATAATTCAGATCACTGGAGGCAGACATAAACTTTAATAAAAACTAGAGGTTCTTATATCATGAGAGCTGGGACCTGACAACAAAGTGGTACAGCTTTGGGGATGTATTTGTAAAAAATCCGGCTTTCTGCTAAATACATATTAGCTCATTGGCACTCATGGTCTGACTTACTATGCTCAGGGTAGCCCTTCCAAAGAATTATTTGCCTGGTGGGAACTTTCATGAGTTGAAAGGGTCAGTATGTCATCCCGTTATTGGAAAATTCTAGCCTGCCTGCTATTGGTCCTGGCAACTTGCGCTGCATATGAAGGGGTGAGAAACCATCAATTTCTCAATTTTGATGACGATCTTTATGTTACCAATAACCCCCAGGTCAAGACAGGGCTCACTTTAAAAAGCCTTATCTATGCCTTCACCACCACAGATACCGGCAATTGGATCCCCTTGACCTGGCTCTCCCACATGGCTGCTTGCCAGGTTTTCGGCTTATACTCCGGGGGCCACCACCTCATCAATCTTTTTTTCCATGTCGCTAATACCTTGCTGTTGTTTCTCTTTTGCCTCCGGACTACTAAAGCTCCGGGACCCAGTTTTTTGGTCGCCGCCCTGTTTGCGCTGCACCCCCTGCATGTGGAGTCGGTGGCCTGGGTGGCGGAACGTAAGGATGTTTTGAGCACCTTCTTCTGGCTGCTTAGCATGTGGGCTTATATCTGGTATGTGGAGTCCCCGGGAAGGGGACGGTACCTCGCGGTGCTGGTGTGCTTTATATTGGGTTTGATGTCCAAGTCCATGCTGGTGACCCTGCCCTTCGTGTTACTGTTGTTGGACTTCTGGCCCCTGGGCCGCTGGTCGCCTTATGGCACCACCGCAGCCCGCCCGAAACTGAGCCAGTCCGGCAGCCTGGCCGTTCACGCTGTTCCCCTCCGGCGCTTAATCCTGGAGAAAGCCCCCCTCCTGGTGCTGAGCGCCCTCATTTGCCTAATCACCCTCCATGCTCAGAAAGAATCTGGGTCCGTACAAAATATCACCGATCTTCCTCTGGCCAGTCGCCTCGCTAACGCGGCAGTAGCCTACCTCACTTATATAACCAAGATGGTCTGGCCTTCCGGTCTGGCCCCCCTTTATCCCCATCCGGAGCAAGACCTCCCCCTCTGGCAGGTTTTGGTGGCGGGCGTGGTGCTGGTGTCCATCTCCCTGTTCATAATTCGCCAAGGCCGGCGGCGGCCCTATCTCCTGATGGGCTGGCTGTGGTACTTGGGGACTCTGGTGCCGGTTATCGGTCTGGTCCAGGTGGGCGGTCAGGCCCTGGCGGACCGCTACACGTATGTGCCGCTTATCGGCCTGTTTATCATTGCGGCCTGGGGGCTGAGGGATCTCACCACCGGGGGCCGCGGCGCTCGGGTTTTAGTGCCCCTGACCGCCGGGATGCTTCTGTCCGTACTGGCACTCTGCACTTGGTTTCAAGTGCGTCTTTGGCGGGATGGGCTGACCCTGTATGAATATACCTTGCGGGTTACCCAGGGAAATTATCTGATCCAAAACAACCTGGGGGTAGTCCTGAATTCCCAGGGCAAGCGGGACCAGGCAATCTCCCATTATTATGAAGCTCTGCGGATCAAGCCGAATTATCATAAGGCCCATTTTAATTTAGGGAATGCACTGGGTGCGAAGGGGCAAAAGGATCAGGCCATTTTCCATTATAAAGAAGCTCTGCGGCTCCAACCTGATTATGCTGCCGAGGCGCATTACAACCTCGCAAATACCCTGGCTGCAAACGGCCAGACAGACCAAGCCATGGAGCATTATCGACAAGTCCTGCGACTTCAACCCCATAATGCCGACGCGCATAACAATCTTGGGCTGGCTCTATCCTCCCAGGGCAAGACTGAGGAGGCAAGGTTTCATTATGCCGAGGCCATACGGATGCAACCTGATCATGCCAAGGCGCATTATAATTTGGCTAATATCTTGGTTGCCCAAGGCAAAGTGGAGGAGGCCATATTCCACTATCAGGAGGCGCTTCGCCTCCTGCCGGCTTTTGGCGAGGCCCATAATAACCTGGGCAATGCCTTATTATCCCAGGGGAAGGTGGATCAGGCTTTGGTTCATTTCTCCGAGTTCGCCCGGCTCCGGCCCGATGATGCCAAAGCGTATTTTAATATGGGTAGGTCTCTGGCCATCCAAGGCAAAATGAATCAGGCGATGATGCAGTATAAGGAAGCCATACGGTTGAAGCCAGATTATCCGCAGGCGTTGAACAATCTGGCCTGGATCTTGGCCACGACGTCGGACCGGAATCTGCGCGATGGCCCTGCCGCCGTAAGCCTGGCCGAGCAGGCCAATCAGTTTACCGGATATGGTCAGCCAGGAATGCTGGATACTCTGGCGGCAGCTTATGCCGAAGCCGGCCGTTTCTCCGAGGCAATTCAGGCATCTCGAAAGGCGGTGGAGTTGGCCCGCCGCGCCGGTGATACAGAATTACTCAAACAGCTAGAAGCCACAATGCGCTCACTTCAGGCAGGCCGTCTTAACTCAAAAGAGTCTTTAATCCCGAAGCGCTCGGTAAACCCAAGCCGGACCCCGAAAGTAGTCGTCCATGAGCCTCTGGCTCGCCCTTAAATCATGAAAAAGTGGGTGCATTTTTACGACGACCTCTCCACCCCCAGGTTTACTCAGGGCTAAGCTTTATACGCCTAAAATCATCCCCCCTCATTAATTACGACCGTAAATTCCTCTTCTTGGGCCGGCGTCTTTTCCCACGGCCTTTGGTAGATCATTTTAATGGTGGTTTGCCCGGTTTTTAGGGGAATGAAAGTGAACACGGCTTTCCCTGGAGACCCGAGCAGTGGCATTGTCTCACGACCCTTGGGTGCAAGGGGCTCGAATCTCTTTCCCTTTAATTTCAGGAAATGGGCATCATAATTCGCTTCCCAGGTATAGCCAGTCGTGGGATTAGCCTCAAGAGATATGTTGAATTCCTTGCCTAAGCTAACGTTCATTTTCGTCACCCCGGCAGCCGCAGCTATAACAATTCCCAATATTATCAACAATGAATGGAAACCCGACAGACACGCCTTCTTTCTTAATCCATACACCACAAAATCCCTGCCTCCTTTTTGTATTCGCCTTTGGATTCTATCGCTTTTTATTCGAAAATTCAGCTATGGACTTGCGCGGGTTGCCAAGGCAGCAACGGCCCCGGCAACCCTGGCTAGATTTTCCAAAATTATAGGTTATCCGGACAGGCCAAAAGCGCCGGTCTCAACCCATTCATTTTTGAGCAGGGCCCACCAGTCAACGGCCAGCCTTTTCAGTACATAGTCATAAGGCAGCCAGCCATAACCTTGATCACCCCAGCCTGTCCCCCAAGAATTGCGGAACAGGATGGCCCCGGTGGTCTGAACCCCTCCTGCATTGGTGTTCTTGATCTTCATGGCATCGTCATACCCTACGGCCATAATGGCATGGCCACCGACCACGGTCTCGCCTTTGGCCGGAAACGGAATCTTGCCGGTGGTGTTGGCCTGGGTGTATGAACTGTAAACCGTAAAGCCGAACATGGAAGGCAGGCCCGCCGCCAGATTGGTCTTTATCCGGGTTAAAAGGGCCTCCGGAGTCGTTCCCGGAGGGTCGAGCCGGTAGTAGCTGACGGCCTGATAATTCTGGCCAAAGGCGTAGCAAAAGGCCGGCGGCTCCTGATCAAATTTAGAGATTATATATGGATAATACTGTTCCGGGGGAGCGCCGAACAACACCAATGCCCCCATGGTGGTGCGCAGGTAGGCGCCGGTGTCGCCGGTCCACTGCAACAGGTTGCGGGTCACCTTATAGAGGAAGAGCCGGGAGGCGTTGATATATTTGTTGAAGGCTTTCTTCTCATAAAACTCCAACATCCCCGCCCCGGCCTGGGCGGTACAGGACCCCAGGCTGCCCTGATCTTCTATGGGCGAACACCATTGTCTCAAATCTGTAGTGGCCGGCAGTCTTTTCGGCGGTGCCGCAACTCCAATCTGTGCAAGCATGTCTTTGATTGAATCTTTTTGTCCCAGTGCTTTAAGTTTGGCAGAGACTTTATCAGAGCTGATTGTGTAGTCGAGAATGCTGGGTAAATCTCTTACCCACCCCAGTCCTGGCCTTTGTATTACCTCAGACATGGCCTTGCCTCCTTATCTCACAAAGAGTACGTCGTACTTAGGGCAAAAATTTTTGTGGACACCTCGCATCTTGGATTGTGCATCAACCTTACATTTTTAGGTACCTGGTGATGTTTGGAACCTCCTTTCCCTGGCGGACTTTATAACGCAGCCTTTCCAAAGGCATTCATCATAATATAATTGCTTATTTGCTAAATTCTATACATTAATATTTTATTATTGTATTTTAATTTAAAAAACCTGAAGACTGCTGAGGAGGTTTTAATAGAGGAAAAGGAAAAAGAACATGAATTTTAATGGGGCTCCCAAGACCAAAAAAGCAGATACCTAAACGTCTGGAAAGCAATTCTAAAAAGCTTCTTTTTTCAGGAAGCCCATGGCATAATTCAGTAAAGCCGGTTTCTGCTTTTGAGGCAAAAATAAGCTTCCGAACACTAACTTTGGTTTTTCCCAAACCCGGCTAACTGTGGAACCACAACCACGACTGGAAAACTGAACCCTGGAACCCAAAATCTAAACTCCAATTATCATGGCCCGTATACCGCGGCAATTGGAAGGCCTGGCCAGGATGCTCACTTACATCCTAGGCCACCGGCCCGACGAATTCGGCTTGGTGCTTTCGGAAGAGGGGTTCGTACCCATCAAACATCTCCTCCAGACCCTGGCAGCCGAACCGGGCTGGGGCTTTGTGCGGCACCACCACCTGGATCAATTGACAGGCCTGATTTCACCTCCCGCATTTGAGATTGTGGGTGAACAAATCCGGGCCCTTTCGCCGGCTCCGGCCCGGCTCCGCCGCACCCCGGGAGAGATGCCCCCCGCCCTGCTCTACGCAGCCATTCCACCCAAGGCCCACGCCCGGGTGTGGGAGGAGGGCCTGAAGCCTCCGCCGGACCGGGAATTGGTCTTGGCCGCCAGCAAGGATACCGCCATGAAGTTGGGGCGTCGCAAGGCCTCTCATCCCATTGTGGTCATCATCCAGGCCCAGATGGCCGCACGCCGGGGCATCGCCTTCACAGGTTACGGTGAGGACCTCTACCTGGCTCCGGCCCTGCCCCGGGATGTCCTGCAACTGCCGCCCCCGCCCCCAATTCCGGAAAAACCCAAACCGGAGAAAGCCCGGCCAGCCGCTCCCGCACCGGGTAGTTTTTTCCCGGACCTGCCCGGGATGTTTCAACCAGCCCCCAAGGCCAAAGGGAAAAAGGGTGAGCCTGCCTGGAAGACCGGGACCCGGGCCCTCAGAAAGGAAAGGGCGAAAGGCGAAAAGGGAAAAGGGCGAAAATGAATAGAAAATCATTTGTAGGGGTGAGCCGTCGGCTCGCCCCTACGTTCAGGCTTTCACCGTAAAGAGTGGCTAACATGCCAAAGGGTTATCAAATCGGAGGCTCCTCCCCTTTTCCCCTTTTACCCTTTTCCCCTTTGCCACCCAATCTTCCCATTGACGGCCTCATCGTTTTAGGAGCCCGCCTTAACCCCCAAGGCGAACCGGGACGGGTGGCCCGGCTGCGCCTGCTTCACGCCCTGCACCTCTGGCGCCGCTGCGATTGCCGGGCCTTTATACTCCTCACCGGCCGTTTTTGGCCTGGCTGCGCCAACTCCGAAGCCCGGGCCATGGCGGACTGGGGCCTGTCCTGGGCGGCGGAGAACTGGGGGGAAGAAGTGCGGGAGTCCCTGGAATCCTGCCTGATCCTGGAGGAGGCCAGCCTCAACACTGCAGCCTCGGCCCGTCATACTTTGACCCTGGTTCAAAAACTGGGAGGTCAAGGCGTGGGTCTGGTAACGGATACCTTGCACCTTCCCCGGGCCCACCTGTTGTTCAAACGGCATTTCCATCCCCAAGGCATTAAGGTGCTCCCTTTGCCGGCCCGGGGCCTGGCGCGCCACTACTGGCGCAACCGGCGCTTTCTGTGGTTGGGCAAAATGGCGGTTCGGGAAGGCGGCGCTTGGCTGAAGGTGTTGGGACGTTTGGCTCTGCGGCGACTATAGGAAACAGGCATAGGCTAACCCGTTTAGAACCCATGGGAAAAATGGGTTGGACCTCGCAACCTGACATGCGGGCTCCCTCTTCCGCGCAGAAAAAAGAAAAATTTGCTTGACACCCGGGGGGATTGGTAATAAAAAGTCCTGGTAATAAAGAAAAATTTCACAAAGAAACATCTCACAATGGGTCGATAAGGATGGAGATCAAAACTCCTGTCAGCGCCGCGTTAAGCCCCGAGCAAATATCCGCTATCCAGGAAACCGTCAGCCGTCACAAAGCCGTCAAGGGCGGGTTGCTGCCTGCCATGCACGAAGTCCAGGGCATTTGCGGCAATTGGTTGCCCATGGAAGCCCTGAAGTTGATTTCCGAGGGCATGGATATTCCCTACGCCTATCTCTATGGCGTCATGAGCTTTTATACCATGTTTTCACCGGCCCCCCGGGGGAAGTACATCATCCGCATGTGCGAATCCCCCCCCTGCCACATCCTGGGGGCCGACAACCTCCTTGAGGTTTTAAAGAGCGAACTGGGCATCAAAAAAGTGGGCGAAACCACCGGCGACGGTCTTTTCACCCTGGAGCACACCGCCTGCCTGGGGGTCTGCGAGGTCTCACCGGCCATGCAGATCAACGAGGTGGTCTTCGGGCGGCTTACGGCTGAACGCATCAAGAACATTATCAGCGACTACCGGGCCGGCAAGACCGTGGACTACCGGACCCTGCCGCGCACCACCAATCCCCTGAGCGATTATTTGTCCAGCGGCGATGAACTGGTGCTCCTGGCCAACGTGGACCAAATCGATCCCCTGAGCCTGGACACCTACCTGGAACGGGGCGGATACGAGGGTCTGAAAAAAGCCCTGTCCATGAGCCAGCAGGAGGTGGTGGATACGGTGAAAAACTCCGGCCTCCGGGGCCGGGGCGGCGCCGGCTTCCCCACCGGTCTGAAATGGTCTTTCACCCTGCCCAGTCCGGTTTTTCCCAAATATATTGTGTGCAACGCCGACGAAGGCGAGCCCGGCACCATCAAAGACCGCTACATCATGGAAGGCGACCCCCACCGGGTGCTGGAGGGCATGGCCATCGCGGGCTACGCGGTGGGCGCCAACTACGGTTACATCTACGTCCGGGGCGAATATTACCTCTGCATGTACCGGCTGAACCAGGCCATCGCCGACGCCGAAGCCAGGGGCCTGCTGGGGGACAACATCCAGGGCACCGGGTTCTCCTTCCATATTAAGGTGCAGACCGGCGGCGGTTCTTACGTCTGCGGCGAGGAAACTGCGCTCATCGAGTCCATCCAGGGGCAGCGGGGCAATCCCCGGGTCAAACCGCCCTTCCCCGGCCAGGTGGGGGTGTGGTACAAGCCCACCATCGTCAACAACGTGGAGTCCCTGGCCAGCGTGCCGGGCATTGTGTTAAACGGCTCGGAGTGGTACAAGTCCAAGGGCACCGAGGACGCCGCAGGGACCAAGATCTTCCAGGTGGTGGGCCAGGTGAAAAACCCCGGCATCGTGGAAGCCAACTGCGGCATGACCGTCCGGGAACTCATCGAGAAATACGGCGGCGGCGTCCAAGACGGCCGCACTTTCAAGGCCTGTCAGACCGGCGGCTCCAGCTTCGGGTTCTTTAAGGACGAGCACCTGGACACCCCCATGGAATACATGGCCATGGCCAAGGCCGAAGGCGCCCTGGGCTCCGGAACCATGCTGGTGATGGACGACACCACCTGCGTGGTGGACGTAGTGAAGTCCATCCTGTACTTCTTCCAGCACGAATCCTGCGGCTTCTGCCTGCCTTGCCGCCGGGGCACCCGGGTGCTTTACGAGCTCATCAGCAAGGTGGCTGCGGGCAAAGGCACCGAGGCGGACCTGGACCGGATGATTTCGCTCTCCCAGATCATGGTGGATTCTTCCAACTGCGCCTTGGGCATGAGTCCATACTTTTTTATAAAAACCACCATCGAGCGGTTCCGGGACGAATACGACGCTCATCTGGCGGGCAACTGTCCGCTGGGGGTATGCAAAGCGGAAGAACCCGCGCATTAATGACGGTATGTTGTAAGGGCAGGTTTAACCCCCTCAAGACGGGCAACCCTTGCCGGGAAAAATGGTGTGCGGAGTTCAACTTACTGGCTGAGGACTAATCTATGCTGATCGACTATTTGCCGATTCTGATTTACATGGTCATCGCCATTGGGCTGGTGGGCGTGATTGTGCTCTTATCCGAACTCCTGGGCAAAAAGAAGCACTTCCCAGCCAAGGACCTGCCTTATGAATGCGGTATGGACCCCATCGGCGACGCCCGCCACCGCTACACGGTGCGTTTTTACGTCATCGCCATGTTCTTCATAGTGTTCGACATCGAAGCCGTCTTCTTCTATCCCTGGGCCGTGGTCTTCAAGCCCCTGGGCTGGTTTGGATTCGTGGAGATGCTCGTGTTCATTGCGATTTTGGCGGTGGGCCTGGTTTACGTCTGGGGCAAAGGCGCCCTGGAATGGGAATAAAAAAGCAGGTTCTGGGTTTTGGGTTTTAGGTTCTGGGGAAGAAATTAACGAAATCTTCAATCAAAGAGACTGCAATTTTCCCCTCTCCCCCGATGGGGGAGAGGGTTAGGGTGAGGGGGAAATAATCTCCTTTCCACCCCGGAGCAAAAACCGAAACCAACGTAAGTTGCCTAACTAGATTAAAAACGAACAACCAAAAACGAAAAACCAAAAACGGTTTTTTGGAGCGCTTCATGGGTATTGAAGAACATCTTGGCTATAACGTCTTGACCACCACCCTGGAGAAGCTGGTGGACTGGGGCCGGAAAAGCTCGCTGTGGCCCGCCACCTTCGGGTTGGCCTGCTGCGCCATCGAGATGATCTGCACTGCGGCCAACCGCTGGGACATCGCCCGGTTTGGGATGGAGGCTTTTCGGGCCTCCCCCCGTCAGGCAGACGTGATCATCATTGCGGGCACGGTCTGCAAAAAAATGATGCCCGCCATCCAGCGGGTTTACGACCAGATGAGCGAACCCAAGTGGGTCATCGCCATGGGGGCCTGCGCCACTTCCGGCGGGATTTTCGACTCCTACGCCGTGGTCCAGGGCATCGATAAATACTTGCCGGTGGATGTCTACGTGCCCGGCTGCCCCCCCCGGCCCGAAGGACTTTTATATGGCATTTTGAAGTTGCATGAGAAAATCCTGCAAGACCCCTTTCTGACCCAGCAGTACAAAGAACGCCTGCAGACCCGGCGGGAGGTGGCGGCATGAAACAAGCGGTGGCCCTGCTGGAAGAAAAGTTCGGCGACGAAGTGGTGGAGGTGGTGGAATTTCGGGGTGAGACCACCGTCATCGTCAAGCCCGGGAAGATCGTGGAGATCTGCACGGCCCTCAAAGACGGCCACGACACCGGCTGCAAATATCTTTCCATGATCGCCGGGATGGATTATCTCCCGGAAAGCCCCCGGTTCGGCGTGGTTTACAACCTTTACAGCCATAAGCACCACAGCCGCATCACCCTGAAGACCCGGCTGGCGGATGATCAGGCGCCCACCATCGATTCCGTCTGCGCGGTGTGGGCCACGGCCATCTGGCACGAACGGGAAGTCTACGACATGATGGGCATCCGCTTCAACGGTCACCCGGACTTGAGGCGCATCCTGACGCCCCACGACTGGGTGGGCCATCCCCAGCGCAAGGATTACCCCCTGCGGGGAATGTAAACACGATTAATTCCCTCCCCCTTGATGGGGAAGGGTTAGGGTGGGGGTGAAACCCCCTCCCCCCAACCCCCTCCCACCCGGGGAGGGGGAGTTAAGGTTGGGAATATAAATGGATCAAACCCAAGCCATGACACGCACCGAAACCATGCTGCTGAACGTGGGGCCAAGCCACCCCAGCACTCACGGGGTCCTTCGGGTCCTGGTGGAGCTGGACGGCGAGCTCATCCTCAGTGCCGACCCGGATATCGGCTACCTCCACCGCGGCATCGAGAAGATGTGCGAGTACCGCACTTACCACAAGTGTCTGCCCCTGATGAACCGGGTGGACTACCTGGCCGGGGAAGTGAACAACTTCGGCTTCTGCCTGGCGGTGGAAAAGCTCCTGGGCGTCGAGGTTCCCAAGCGGGCCCAGTACATCCGGGTGATGATCGCGGAGCTTACCCGGATCGCCTCCCACCTCTTCTGGCTGGGTACCCACGGCCACGACCTGGGGGCCATGACCCCCCTGTTCTATGCCTTCCGGGAGCGGGAAAAGATCATGGACCTGTGCGAAATGGCCTCCGGGGCCCGCATGTTCCCGCTCTATTTCCGGATCGGCGGCCTGGCTGCGGACCTGCCCGAGGGCTTCATCCCCGCGGCCACAGAGTTCGTCAAATCCTTCCCCAAACTCTGGCAGGATTACGATAACCTCCTGACCCAAAACATCATCTGGAAAGAGCGCACCGTGGGAGTGGGCACCATGAGCGCCGCGGAAGCGCTGGACTGGGGCTGGTCCGGTCCCATGGCCAGGGGCTCCGGGGTGGATTGGGACCTGCGCCGGGACAATCCCTACTCCAGTTATGACGAATTTGAGTTTGAAGTGCCCCTGGGGACCCGGGAGGGCGACACCTATTCCCGGTACCTGGTGCGCATGCAGGAGATGCTGCAAAGCAACCGCATTGTCGAGCAGGCGTTGAAAAAGATCGCCGGGACCGAACCCGGCGACATCAAGTGCGCCGACCCCCGGGTGTCTTTGCCGCCCAAGGAGATGGTTTATACCGACATCGCCAGCCTGATCAACCATTTTAAGCTGATCCAGGAAGGCATTACGCCGCCCAAGGGAGAGGTTTATCAGTGTATCGAGGCTCCCAAGGGTGAGATGGGCTTTTACATTGTCAGCGACGGCGGGCCCCAACCCTTCCGGATCAAGGTCAGGACCCCTTCCTTCGTGGTCCTGGGTTCCCTGGACAAGCTGGCAAGAGGCCGCTTGTTGGCGGATTTGATTGCCTTGATCGGCACTATGGATATTGTGTTGGCGGATGTGGATAGATAATAGGAGGGCGGGCGTCCCCCGCGCCGCTGTAGCCGCAGGCTTTAGCCTGCGCCTATAAAAATGCAGGGCGGGCATTCCCCGCCGTAATATAAGGATGGTGGGCAGTGCCCACCCTACATTAAAAGCTGAACGCTGATAGCTGAAGGCTGACAGCTTTAAGCCCAAAGTAGTTAATACGGGATTGAACTATGGTAAACCTGACCATCGACGGCCGAGCCATCCAGGCGGAACCTGGCAAGACCATCCTGGAAGTGGCCAAAGAGAACGGGATTTATATTCCCTTCCTCTGCTATCACCCGGCGTTGAAACCCATCGGCTCCTGCCGCATCTGCGTGGTGGAGATCAAGCCCGGGCCGCCGCGGCCTCTGCCGGCCTGCGCCACCACCGTGAACGAGGGCATGGAGGTGGTGACCAATTCGCCCAAACTTATGGCCCTGCGCCAGGAATTGATGAAGCTGGTGCTCATCAACCACGCCCTGGAATGCCCCATTTGCGATAAGGGCGGGGAATGCGAGCTCCAAGATTTGACCCATGCCCTGGGCGTGCCCGCGGTGGACCTGGACGCGGTCAAACTTGAGCCCCATCACGACTACGTCTCCCAACTGGTGGAGCGCCATCCGGACCGCTGCGTCACCTGCGGCCGCTGCGTGCGCATCTGCCGGGACCGGGTGGGGGCCATGGCCATCAACTTCACGCTGCGGGGGTATTTCACCGAACTGGCCAGCGGCGCCCAACCCCTGGACTGCGAGTTCTGCGGGTCCTGCATCGACATCTGCCCGGTGGGGGCGTTGATCAATAAACAGTTCAAGTATCGTTCCCGGGCCTGGGAGGTGGACAAGACCGAAATCGCCTGCCCCTTTTGCGGCGGCGGCTGCACCTACCAGGTGCACACCAAAGACGGCAAGATCATGCGGGTCCTGAACGAGGACAGCGTGCTGCTCTGCGGCCGGGGCCGCTTCGGCTGGCCCGTGGTGGAAGCGGACGACCGCCTCAAGACCCCGCTGATCCGGGAAAACGGCAACTTCAGGGAAGCTTCCTGGGATGAGGCCTTGGACCTGGTGGCCGCAAAGTTTAAAGAAACCATAGAGGCGGACGGCGCCAAGGCGGTTTATGGGGTGGGTTCGCCCCGGGCCACCAATGAAGCTAATTTCGCGTTCCAGAAATTCTTCCGGGAAGGCCTGGCCACCAATCAGTTGGACAATCCGGGCCGGTATAACTACGTGCGGGCCATCCAGGCCATGACCGAAGTCTTCGGGAACCCCAAGATTTCGGCAATTCCTGAGCCTCTTCCTAAACCGCCGGTGCCGTATCAATCTCCTTTCAGTGTACCGGAAGAAGCCATCGGCAGCGGCTTTCCTTTTGTCCTGGGTAAGCTGGAGGACCTCCCCAAGGCCGACGTGGTCCTGGTGGTGGACACCGACGTCACCCCGGAGCTGCCGCCTCTGGGCTGGAAGCTCCTGGAGGCCGCGGAGCGGGACACCTTCCGGCTGGTGGTGGCCAATCCCCGCAAGACCAAGTTCGACCGCTACGCCAGCCTGTCTCTGCGATACAAGCCCGGGAGCGAAAGGGTTCTCATTGCCGGCCTGATCAAGTTCATCCTGGCGGAAAATCCCGACTGGACCCCGGCCATTAAAGCCAGCGGCCTGGATGAGTTCAAAGAAAGCGTCAAACTCCCCCCCAAGGAAATCACCACCAAAACCGGAGTGGACGAAAGCGCCCTCAAGGAAGCCGCGGCCCTGCTGGCCCAGGCCCAGGCCCCGGCCATCATCTTCGGCACTGAACTGCTGAGCCAGGATAAGGGCCACCAGAATGCCCTGGCCCTGGCCGATCTCTTCCTCCTGGTGGGCAAACCCGAAGCTCCCGGCAGCGCCCTGTACCCCGTGGCTGAAAAGAACAACTCCCGGGGCGTCAGCGAAGTTGGGGTTCTGCCAGAAATGGGCCCCGGCTTTATGCCGGTGGAGGGTTCCGAACCGGGTCCCACGTTGGAAGAAGTGTTGGATCTTTTAGAGAAAGACGAGCCGGCCGCGCCTAAGGCCTTGTATCTCCTGGGCGGGGACCTGCTGCGGTGGCTGCCCCATCGGAGCCGGGTGCAAAAACTCCTGAAAAAAGTGCCGTTCATGGTAGTGCAAGACGCCTTCCTCACAGACACCGCCAAGCTGGCCCAAGTGGTGCTGCCAGTGGCGGTGCATGCCGAGCAGGAAGGCACTTTCCTCAGCAGCACCGGTCAGTTGGGCCTGATCAGCCAGGCTTTGCCCGTAAACGGGGTGCGGCCCGACTGGCAAATTATCAGCCAGATTGCCGCGAAGATGGGCTTTGCCGGCATGAACTACAGCAGCCCCAAGGAGATCTTCAAGGAACTGGCCAAGAAGATGCCTCTGTGGGCCGGGCTGGCGCCCAAACTTAGTGCGCCGTGCCCCCTGATCAAGGCCGAGGTGAGCGGGAAGTTTGTGCCCTTCGAAGTGGATATCAGCCTGCCCGGCCGGCGGCCCTACACCCTGATTGTAGGTAAATCTTTGCAGCATTCCGGGTCCTTTACCACTCATCACCCCTGTGGCACCCTGACGGTAACCAAAGAGGCGTTCCTGAAGATGAACCCGGAAGACGCCAAAAGTTTAGGACTGGCCGCGGGTGAGACCGCCAAAATCATTTCCTCCCAGGGGGAAATTTCGGTGCCGGTGAAACTGACCAACGAGCTGCCCCTGGGTGTGGTGTTCCTGCCGGAGCATTTTGCCACCCCGGCAGCCAACGAATTGACTCTTAACTCCAACCTGGTGCGCGTGACCATCCAAAAGGGTTGAGAACATGAATTTACCCCTAGTTATACTGATCAGCGTCCTTAAGATCCTCGTGGTGTTGGTGGTCCTGCTCACCTGCGTGGCCTACACCGTGCTCATGGAACGTAAGGTCCTGGGTTTCATCCAGCTGCGCTACGGCCCCAACCGGGTAGGCCCCTGGGGCTTGCTCCAGCCTCTGGCCGACCTCCTCAAGCTGCTTTTTAAAGAGGATTTTACGCCGCCGGGAGCCAACAAGGTCCTCTTTATCATCGCACCGATCCTCACGGCCGGGGCCGCGTTCCTGCCCTTTGCGGTCATCCCCTTTGCCCAGACCATGTTGCCTCCGGAAATCACTATCTACGGGTATAAATTCGACCTAACCGTGGCCAACTTGAACCAAGGGGTGATCGCCGACACCAACATCGGCCTGCTGTATATCTTCGCGGTGGCCTCTTTAGGAGTCTACGGGGCGGTTCTGGGCGGCTGGGCCTCCAACAACAAGTATTCTCTGTTGGGGGGCCTGCGCCTCAGCGCCCAAATGGTCAGCTATGAGCTGGCCCTGGGGCTTTCCGTCGTCGGAGTGATCATGCTGGCCGGGAGCTTAAGCACTGTCAAGATCGTAGAAGCCCAGAAGTATGTCCCTTATGTTGTCTACCAGCCCCTGGGTTTTGTCATCTTCATGATCGCGGCCCTGGCGGAATGCGGGCGGACGCCCTTTGACCTCATCGAGTGCGAAAACGAGCTGGTGGCCGGATACCAGACGGAATACAGCTCCATGAAGTGGGCCCTGTTCATGATGGGAGAATATACCCACATCATCGTGGCTTCAGCGCTGGCCGTCACCCTGTTCCTGGGCGGCTGGCAGGGTCCGGTGCTGCCCCCTGTCATCTGGTTTGTGGGCAAGACCTTTGCCTTGGTCTTCTTTTTTATCTGGGTAAGAGGCACCTTCCCCCGGTTCCGGTTCGACCAGCTTATGCAGTTGGGCTGGAAGGTCCTGTTGCCCCTGGGCCTGGTGAACATCCTGGTCACCGGGGCAGCAATCTTATTTATCAAGGGTTAATCCATGATTATTCCTTTGCTTAAAGGTTTGGCGACCACCCTCCGGATGGTTTTCACCAAACCCATTACCCTGCAGTATCCGGAAGAGAAACGACAGGTTTCTCCCCGTTGGCGGGGCCATCCGGAACTCACCATCAACGAGGACGGCACCCGGCGGTGCGTGGCCTGCACCCTCTGCATGGTGGTCTGCCCGTCCAACGCCATCAAAGGCATTGTGCCGGCTGAAGGCCAGGAGCACGAAAAGTACCCCATCGCCTTCACCATTGACCTGCAGCGCTGCATCTTTTGCGGCTTCTGCCAGGAGGCCTGCCCCAAGGGCGCCATCAAGTTGAACAACCTTTACGAACTGGCCCAATACGACAAACAGGTGCTCATTCTCGATATTGAGAGGGCAACCCAGAGCAAGCCGCAACTGCGCCTGGGGGATTGGCTATGAACCTTCTAACCAAACCCGAATCGGTGCGGCAGGAATAGGAGGCCCGAGGGATGCAGATTCTCTTTTTCATCCTGGCCGCCATGGCCTTAATTTCCGGCGCTCTGGTGGTCTTTCAGAAGCATCCGTTGCGGAGCGCCCTCTGGCTCATTGTCAACTTCTTTGCGGTGGCCGGCATTTACCTCTTGGCCCACGCCGAGTTTATCGCCGCGATTCAGGTGATCGTTTACGCCGGGGCCATCATGGTGCTGTTCCTGTTTGTCATCATGCTCCTGAATATCCGGCAGCCGGAAGAGTCGCCCCAGATTCCCTTTATCAGTCAAAAATTGGCGGGCATAGTCCTGGCGGGCTTCACCGGGCTGATCCTGATCTATGGGGTGTGCCGGGCGGCGTTGACCGCTGGCAAGGAAATGACCCCAGGCCTGGGCAATACCGAATCCATTGCCCGGAGCCTGTTTACCGACTACCTGCTGCCCTTTGAGGTCACTTCGGTCCTGCTCCTGGTGGCCATCGTCGGCGCAGTGGTTTTGGCGAAAAGCAAGTTGAAATGATGGCTCGCCAAGGCGCAAAGGCGCAAAGAAATAAGCTTTGCGGCCTTGGCGTCTTTGCGTGAGACTTTTAAACCGGAGAACGTTTATGGTAGTGCCTGTCTCCTATTACCTGGCCTTGAGCGTGGCCCTGTTCTCCCTGGGGGTGATCGGGGTCCTGATTCGGCGCAACGCCCTGGTCATTTTCATGAGCATTGAAATGATGCTTAACTCCGTTAACCTGGCCTTCATCGGCTTTGCCGACTATTTCAAAGCAGTGGACGGCCAGATGTTCGTGTTCTTTGTCCTGACTGTGGCCGCGGCGGAAGTGGCGGTGGGCCTGGCCCTGATCGTGGCTATTTTCCGCAACAAGGGCACTGTTTACGTAGACAATCTCAACATCCTCAAGTGGTGAGGCGAACCCCATGATGGATTATGTCTGGCTGATACCTCTCTTACCCCTCATCGGCTTTTTCATCAACGGCCTGGTGGGCAAGAGTCTGCCCAAGGGAGTGGTGGGGACCATCGGGTCCGCAGCTGTGGGTCTGAGTTTCCTGATCACCGTGGCCATCTTCCTGGAATTCCTCAAGCTTCCGGCGGATGCCCGGTCGGTGGAAAAGGTGGTCTATACCTGGATCGCCTCGGGTCCCTTCAAGGTCTCGGTGGCTTTTCTCATCGACCCTCTCTCCCTGATTATGATGCTGGTGGTTGCCGGAGTGAGCACCCTCATCCACATTTATTCCATAGGCTACATGCACGATGACGAGGGGTTTTACCGGTATTTCGCATACCTTAACCTCTTCGTCTTTGCCATGCTAACCCTGGTGAGCGCCAACAATTTCCTCCTGATGTTTGTGGGCTGGGAAGGCGTGGGTCTCTGCTCCTATCTGCTCATCGGGTTCTGGTATGAGAAGCAGTCGGCGTCCGACGCGGGCAAGAAGGCCTTTGTGGTTAACCGGATCGGCGACTTCGGGTTCCTTTTGGGCATCTTCCTGATCTTCTGGACCTTCGGCTCGCTGAATTTCACGGAAGTCTTTCCCCAGGCGGCCAAGTATCCTGTGGGCTCCGGCGTCCTCACCGCCATCACCCTGTTTCTTTTCCTGGGAGCCACCGGCAAGTCGGCCCAGATTCCGCTGTACACCTGGCTGCCCGACGCCATGGAAGGCCCCACCCCGGTGTCCGCCTTGATCCATGCGGCTACCATGGTCACCGCCGGCGTCTTCATGGTGGCCCGGTGCAGCACTCTGTATGTGTTGTCGCCCATCTCTTTAACGGTGGTCGCAGGGGTGGGAGCCATCACCGCAATATATGCCGCCACCATCGGCATCACCCAATTCGACATCAAGCGAGTCCTGGCTTACTCCACCGTGAGCCAGTTGGGGTATATGTTCCTGGCCTGTGGCGTGGGGGCCTTTACCTCCGGCATCTTCCACCTCATGACCCACGCCTTCTTTAAAGCTCTCTTGTTCTTGGGCTCCGGGTCCGTAATCCACGGTATGCACGGCGAACAAGACATGCGTCATATGGGCGGCTTGAAAAAATACATGCCCATTACCTATTGGACTTTCTTCCTGGCGACCCTGGCCATTGCCGGCATTTTCCCCTTTGCCGGATTCTTCAGCAAGGATGAAATCCTGTTCCACTCCCTGGTGAGCGGCCACTACGTCTTCTGGGGCATCGCCACTGTGGCGGCCTTCATCACCGCATTCTACATGTTCCGGGCGGTGTTCATGACCTTCCACGGCAAAGAATTGTTCGACCATCACCACGTGCATCCCCATGAGTCCCCGCCGCTGATGACCGTGCCCTTGATGACCCTGGCGTTGCTGTCTGTGGTGGGTGGTTTGATAGGCTTTCCCATCATCGAGGGGGCCAATAAATTCAAGGACTTTCTGGCCCCGGCCATCACCCCGCTGGTGCATGAAGTCCATGCTCCGGCCTGGTTTGAAATCACCATGATGATCTTCTCCATGGCGGTGGCTGCCGCGGGCATCTTCCTGGCTTACAAGATGTACATCAAGCAGCCTGAGATGCCTGAAAAAGTGGTGGAGAAAATTCCGGTCGTCTATGACCTGGTTTATAACAAGTACTACGTGGATGAAATTTATGACGCCACGGTGGTGGAGCCCATCAAGAACGGCTCTGACTTCCTGTGGCATGGCGTGGACGAAAAAGTGGTGGACGGCGCAGTGAACGGCAGCGCCACCACCGTCGGTTGGCTGAGCAGCCACCTCCGGAAGCTGGAGACGGGGTTTGTGCAAAACTATGCCCTGGCCATCCTCATCGGCGTGGTGCTCATTACCGGCTATCTAATCGGGCGATAGGGGGGGCTCAATGCAGCTACCAATCCTCTCCATTCTAATCTTCCTCCCCTTGGTGGGGATAGGGGTCCTGGTAATCCTGGACCGCAAGCGCCACAAGGAGCTTAAGGTCGCCGCCCTCATCATCTCCGTGGCGGAGTTCCTGGTTTCCCTCCCCCTATGGTTCAACTTCAACAGCAAGACTGCGGCCATGCAGTTCGTGGAGCGCTACGAGTGGCTGCCCACCTATGGCATCAGCTACTACGTGGGGGTGGACGGTTTTTCCCTCCTGCTCATTATGCTCACCACCTTCCTGACCCCGCTGTGCGTGCTGGCCACCTGGGAAGACATTCAGCATCGGGTCAAAGAATTCATGGTGTGCCTCCTGGCCCTGATGAGCGGCATGATCGGCGTCTTTGTTTCCCTGGACCTCTTCCTGTTCTATGTCTTCTGGGAAGTGATGCTCATCCCCATGTACCTGCTCATCGGGGTCTGGGGCAATCCGGCCCGCCGGGTGTATGCGGCCATCAAGTTTTTCCTGTTCACCATGTTCGGCTCCCTGCTGATGTTGGTGGCCATTTTGGTCCTCTACTTCCACTACGGCAAAACCACCGGCACCTATACTTTTGACTTGCTGAAGATGTATGGCCTGTCCATCCCCTTCAATATGCAGTTCTGGATGTTTCTGGCCTTCGGTTTGGCCTTCGCCATCAAGGTGCCCATGTTTCCCTTCCACACCTGGTTGCCGGACGCCCATACCGAAGCCCCCACCGTGGGTTCCGTCATCCTGGCCGCGGTGCTCCTGAAGATGGGAACTTACGGCTTCCTGCGTTTCAATATGCCGCTTTTTCCCCAGGCGGCCCACTACTTTGTACCCCTGTTCAGCATTCTGGCGATTATCGGCATCGTTTACGGCGCCCTGGTATCCATGATGCAAAATGACCTGAAACGCCTGGTAGCCTTCTCTTCTGTGAGTCACCTGGGTTTCGTCATGCTCGGGCTGTTTACCTTTACCATGCCCGGGGTTCAGGGCGGCATTATCCAGATGATTAACCACGGTTTGTCCACCGGGGCGCTCTTCTTTATTGTCGGGATGATTTATGAGCGCCGGCACACCCGCATGATCTCCGATTTCGGCGGCATATGCACCCCCATGCCCGTTTATGCCACCATCTTTATGATTGTTTCACTCTCCTCCATCGGGCTGCCTGGATTGAACGGCTTCATCGGGGAATTCCTCATTCTTCTGGGTACCTTTAAAACCAACATGGTGTATGCCACTATCGCCGCCACCGGGGTCATCTTCGCGGCCTGCTATATGCTGTGGATGTTCCAGCGGGTGGTGTTCGGCAAGGTTGAAAACCCGAAGAACCAAGAACTCAAGGACCTGTCCTGGCGTGAGATTGCCATTTTTGCGCCCCTGATCCTCTTTATCGTCTGGATCGGGGTCTATCCTGACACCTTTTTGGACAAGACCAAGGCCACCACGGAGAACTTCCTGGCTATGATGGAAAAGGCCAAAACCACGCAAGTTTCCCAACTCCACGTGTTTAAGGGGGAGGCGAAATGACCCTCACCATCCCTGGCTTCCAAATGAGCAGTATCGGGCCGTGGCTGACCCTAACAGTGACCGCCATCCTGATCCTGGTGCTGGATGCCCTGTCCCCCAAAGGCGGGAAGAAGGCGTGTTTCTCCGGGCTCGCCCTGCTGGGCCTGGTGGTGGCGGCGTTCCAGACCATCGGCCTCTGGGGCAAGACCGGGACCGATTTCGCCGGCATGGTCTTTCTGGACAGCTTCGGCTGCTTCTTCTACCTGGTCTTTATCCTGGGGGCGGCGTTGACGGTGCTCATTTCCCGGCAGTACCTGGAAGACTACGGCAAAAATTTGGGTGAATACTACGCCCTCATTCTCTTCGCCACCCTGGGCATGATGCTCATGGCAGCAGGCGCCCATCTGATCATGATCTTCCTGGGTCTTGAGGTCATGTCCATCGCCGTCTACGTCCTGGCCGGCTTCTTTAGGGAGGATGTGCGTTCCAACGAGGCCTCCCTGAAGTACCTCATCCTGGGATCATTTTCCAGCGCCTTCCTGCTCTTCGGCATGGCCATGCTCTACGGCGCCGCAGGCGGCACCCTGTTCCTGAGCGAGCTGCCCAAGCGCCTGGCCCTGGAAACCGCCAGCCAGCCTTTGATTCTCTTGAGTATCGCCCTGTTGGTGGTGGGCTTCGGCTTCAAAGTAGCTTCGGCCCCCTTCCACATGTGGACCCCGGACGTCTATGAAGGCGCGCCCACCTCGGTGACCGCGTTCATGGCCGTGGCCGTCAAGGCCGCCGCGTTCGCCGCCTTCGCCCGGGTCTTCTTCCTGGCCTTCCCGGCCATGAAAGTGGACTGGAACATGCTCCTCTGGGTCCTGGCTGTGGCCACCATGACCATCGGAAATATCGCAGCCATCGCCCAAACCAACATCAAACGTATGCTGGCCTACTCCTCCATCGCCCACGCCGGCTATCTGTTGGTGGCCCTGGTGGCCGCCAACCAGTTGGGCGCGGTCAGCCTCCTCTACTACCTGTTGGCCTATACCTTAATGAACCTGGGGGCTTTCGGGGTGGTGATCCTGGTGGGACGGAAAAAAGACAGCTACCTGAATATCTACGATTATTCCGGCCTGGCCGTGCAACACCCGGTCTTGGCGGCATCCATGGCCCTGTTCATGTTTGCCCTAGCAGGTATTCCACCTACTGCCGGCTTCGTGGGCAAATTCTATATCTTCTCGGCCGCGGTCCAGGCCGGCTACATCTGGCTGGCCATCCTCGGCGTCATGAACTCCCTGGTGTCGGTTTACTATTATCTCCGCATCACCGTGCTCATGTACATGAAGCCCGCGGAGGCGGATTTGGGCCCGGTGGCCTTCTCTCCGGCACAAACTGCGGTGGTGGCCGTCACCGCCGCCGGGGTGCTGCTCATCGGTATCTTCCCTGGCTATCTCTACAATCTGGCCAGCAACTCCGTTAAGATATTTCCCGGCCTTTAAATCATTCCCAGGGAGCTAAGGTCTTTGGACCTTTGCTCCCACTTCTCCCCCTTCTGCTATTTCACTCAGCCCTTATACCATTTTCGCTTTCTACTGCAACAAATAGGAGCACTGGCAAAGCTCCATAAAGCGGCTCGGGGTTAGGTTTGTCAAAGTCACTGTCAGGATATCCATCAGGTCGTCCAGGTATGTATAAAGG
>JBMORG010000029.1:0-415184 GCA_049322355.1 Thermodesulfobacteriota bacterium
CGACTCCCCCGGAAAGGAGGGCTCTATTAAAAATCGCTTGACAGAAATGGAATGATGCGAGAAAAAGGAGCACCTAACCCACCACAATCAATAGAAAAAACAGACTTTATTACGTACAGCTTGCCAAGACCATAACTTCACGAGAAAATCAATCAGTTCCATATATGGGATGGGGATACTTCACAGGTATCTGTAGGGCGTACAATTTCAGATGTCGCCTATAAAGGAGCACAGAGGCATAATGGGGATGTTGACCAGTGCTCTGAAAATCCAAAGGGGAGCAGATGTGGCAGCAAGCCCCTTTCGCCCGATGGGACAGGGCTTCATGGTTTTAGCGCGATAAAAAAGTCGTCTCAATGCCATCTGCCTGGGCCTTTTAAGCACCTCTTGGATCGCCGGGTCAATGGATAGTTTTCGAACTTTTGATCCGCCGTAGCATTGTCCTCATTTTCTTAAGTTAGGGATAATATCTGGAAGAAAATCTTTATCATTTTCGGCTTACCTAGTTTTTTCGAAAAATTTTCGTGGGAACAATATGAACCCATGTCAAAGATTTTTCGGTGCAACCTGTTTCCCTCAAAGCCAATACTTGCCTCGCTGGGTTGTTTGCATATGAGGGATCTCCCACCCCTCCGGGGTGGCGTCTCTTTGTCAAAAGAGTTAAGGAAAGCGGTCCAAATTTCCCTCTGGCTCAACATGTCCAACCCGGGCAACTTGAGAATTTCAAGTAATGCAAGCAGATTCTGTACCAATCCATTCATTTCCGTTTTTTCTTAGCTCGCACCTGCAGTAGCAAATCTTCGGATGACAAAATGCACCCGTTACCGAAAAAGAGTTGCGTCTTTAAGTTCAAGTGAGCGGTCCGGCCTTTCCATCAAACTAAGAAAAACCGGGAGGAAGGCCATTTCCTTTTCTTATGAAGGGAAAATCTAGAACTGGCATGGACTTTGCCCTTAAATGGAAGGAATATCTCTTTAAGGGGGGTCAATGCGCCCATTATCATTATGTGCCGAATGGGCTTGGCAAGATTCTAAAAGCTAAGAGGGAAAAACGATGAAGAAGGTCATGGTAGTTGGTTGTGGAGCTTACATGGACAGCGGTTATGGCTGTCCGGGGGAGTGGCGCTGTCTGAAAGCGGCCACGCTGGGGGAAGGAAGTTTTGATGAGCCGGTGCAGGTGATGTCATTCATCAAATGCCAATGCCCGGGACGCAGTCTGGCGGCCAACACGGGCATGGCCATAAAATTGGCGGATATGAAGCCGGAGGCCATTTATCTCAGTTCGTGTCTGTCCAAAGCCAAACCGGATTGCCCTTACATCAGTGCCGACCAGGTTGCCCAGATGCTCCAGACCAAAACCGGCATCCCGGTTATTCTGGGCACCCATGATTATCATTAATTGAGTAACTCATACTTCGGACGGAAGAGAACCTTAAGAAAACCCCTGGGGATTAGCATTTTAGGGCGCGGATCTCACGCCAAGCCGCCGAGAAAGATATGGAAAATCCAAATCAAAAAATTGGCGCGGTAATGGTAGTGGGTGGCGGCATCGGCGGAATGCAAGCCGCTCTGGACACGGCATCGGCTGGATTTAAAGTTTACCTGGTGGAAAGGGATATTTCTATCGGCGGGGTCATGGCCCAGTTAGACAAGACCTTCCCCACCAACGATTGTTCCACCTGCATGATTTCTCCCAAACTCATCGAAGTCGCCCAACATCCGGACATCGAGATTCTGACCCTGACGGAAATCGAAAAATTGGAGGGAGAAGCGGGTCATTTCACCGTGACTTTGACGCGGGAACCCCGCTACATCGACGCCTCCAAGTGCAATGCCTGCGGCGCCTGTTCCGAAGCCTGCCCGGTGGAATTGCCTTCTGACTTCGATGAGGGTCTGGGGAAGCGCCCGGCGGCCTACCGTCACTTTCCCCAGGCGGTGCCCTCAACCTTTGCCATCAAGAAGTACGACCGCGCCCCGTGCGTCCTCACCTGCCCGGCAGCTATCAATGTGCAAGGCTACTTGCAGCTTATCAAAGTCGGCAAATACGAGGAAGCCGTAAAGCTCATTATGGAGCGTCTGCCTCTGCCCGGGGTTTTGGGGCGGATTTGCCCTCATCCTTGCGAGGACCAATGCCGGCGGCGGGAGATAGATGAACCGGTGGCCATCTGCAACCTCAAGCGTTTTGCTGCGGACCAGGTAGATCTGAGGGCCATTACCCCGCCCCTGGTGGTGGCCAGGACTGAGAAAATCGCGATCATCGGCTCAGGCCCCGCGGGGTTGGCCTGCGCCTATCACTTGGCTTTGAAGGGCTATCGCCCCACCATCTTCGAGGCCCTGCCCAAAGCCGGCGGCATGCTGCGGGTGGGCATTCCCGACTACCGGCTGCCCAAGGATATCCTGGATAAAGAAATCGACAACATCCTGCGGATGGGGGTGGAGCTTAGGACCAATACAGCCCTGGGCCGGGATTTCAACCTGGACGGTTTGCTGGAAGAGGACTATAAAGCCGTTTTCTTGGGGATCGGCTGCCACGTGGGCAAACCCCTGGGGATTGAAAAAGAAGGCGCCGAGGGCGTCATCCAAGGCGTGGAGTTCCTGCGCCGGCAAAACCTGGGCGAATCCCCGGCGGTGGGCAAGAGGCTGGCAGTCATAGGCGGCGGCAACGTGGCCATCGACGTGGCCTGCACTGCCCGGCGCCTGGGTTCGGAAGTGACCATCGTTTACCGCCGCTCCCGGGAGGAGATGCCCGCGTTTGCCCATGAAATCGAACAGGCCATCTGCGAAGGCGTGGAGATCATTTACCTGGCCGCGCCCTTGAAAGTGGTGACCGGCAAAGACGGCAAGGTCGCAGGGCTTCTCTGCCAGAAGATGGAATTGGGCGAACCCGATGCCTCGGGCCGGCGCAAACCGGTGCCCATTGCAGGGGCCACTTTTGAGCTGCCGGTGGACATGATTGTGCCGGCCATCGGCCAGGAAGCGGCTCAGAATTCCTTAGAGGCTTGCGGAGTTAAAACGTCGCGCTGGGGCACCATCGAAGTTAATGAAGTAACTTATGAGACTTCCCGCCCTGGGGTTTTTGCCGCCGGAGATGTGCACACCGGCCCCTGGATCGCCATTGAGGCGGTGGGGGGCGGGATTGAAGCGGCAGAGTCCATTGACCGGTATCTTCGGGGAGTGGACCTGGCCGCCGGCCGCACCAAGGGCAAAGAGGCCCACCAACGCTGGCGGGAAATTCCCAAGGACGCGACAGGACAACCCCGGGAAGTAATGGCCGCCTTGCCGCCGGAATACACCTGCTCCTGTTTCGACGAGATCTCCAAGGGCTATACTGATGAGCAGGCCCGCCGGGAAGCGGCCCGCTGTCTCAACTGCGGCGGCTGTTCCGAATGTATGCAGTGCGTGGAGGCCTGCCAGGCCGGGGCCATTGACCACGGGCAAGCACCCCGGCACCAGACCCTGGAAGTGGGTGCGGTGATTTTGGCTGCCGGGTTCCGGCCCTTTGATGCCCGTCAAAAGCCTGAGTACGGTTATGGCCGTTATCCCAACGTCATTACATCCCTGGAGTTCGAGCGAATTCTCTCGGCTACCGGGCCTTTCGGCGGCCACGTGCAGAGGCCCGGCGATGGCCGGGAGCCGAAAAAGATCGCCTGGATCCAATGCGTGGGGTCACGGGACGCCTCCATCGGCCGGGAATATTGCTCTTACGTCTGTTGTATGTATGCGGCCAAACAAGCCATCATTGCCCGGGAACACGACCCCCGCATTGAGCCGACTATCTTCTTTAACGACTTCCGGGGCCAGGGCAAGGGTTTTGACCGCTACTACCAGCGGGCCCAAAGCGACCACGGGGTGCGCTTCATCCGTTGCATGATCTCCCGGGTAGCCCAGGATCCCAGGACTCACAACCTGGAGCTGAATTTCATTGACGAAGACGGGCGCGTCCAAACGGAAGAGTTTGACCTGGTGGTGCTCTCGGTGGGTTTGAGCCCCCACCCGGCCACCCGGCAATTGGCGCAAGTCTGTGGGATCGCCACGGATAAATGGGGCTTTGTGGAAAATCCACCCTTTAAGCTGGTTGAGACCAGCCGGGAGGGGATCTTCACTTGCGGAGTATTTCAGTCGCCCCAGGACATCCCCGAGACCGTGTCCCAGGCCTCGGCCGCCGCAGGGGCCGCAGCTACCTTGCTGAGCGAGGCCCGGGGCACTTTGCTCTCCAGGATGGAATATCCCCCGGAGAGAAATATCGCCGGGGAGAAACCCCGGATCGGCGTGTTCGTCTGCCATTGCGGCATCAACATCGCCGGAGTAGTGGACGTGGCCCAGGTGAGCCGTTATGCCCAAACACTCCCCGGCGTGGTCTATGCGGACCACTACACCTTTACTTGTGCCACTGACTCTTTGGAAAAGATGCGGGAGGTGATTGCAGCCGAAGGGCTCAACCGGGTGGTGGTGGCCTCCTGCAGCCCCCGGACCCATGAGGGGTTGTTCCAGGATAATCTGCGCCAGGCCGGGCTTAACAAGTACCTTTTCGAGATAGCCAACATCCGGGACCAGGATTCCTGGGTGCACCAAGGCGAACCGGTCCTGGCAACCGAGAAGGCCAAGGAACTCGTGAAAATGGCGGTGGCCCGGGCCGAGGCCCTGGAACCTTTAAAAGAACTGCCGGTCCCGGTGCAGCCCCGGGCTCTGGTGGTGGGGGGCGGGCTGGCCGGGTTGACGGCAGCCCTGACCATTGCCGATTCCGGCTACCGGGTTTACCTTCCCGAAAATCAGGAGCGCTTCGAAGGCAGCCTGGCATGGGACATGCGCTACACCCTCGAAGGCCATGCCATCCAACCTTTCATGTTGGAACTGGTGACTCGGGTAGAAACCCATCCCAATATCCGTTGGTGGGAAAATGCCAGAATTATCGGCTTCTCCGGACACCAGGGGAATTTTCGCTGTGAATTGGAATCACCCCGGGGGAAGTGGTCGGTGCACGTCGGCACAGTGGTGGTCGCCACCGGCGGCCAGGAATGTGCGCCCCAAGAATACCTGTACGGGGATGACCACAGGGTGTTGACCCAAATCGAGTTGGCAGGCCTGCTGGCTGACTCAACGGAAGAGTTAGACCCGGCTCCCACGGTCGTTATGATTCAATGCGTAGGCTCCCGGGAACCGGAGCACCCTTACTGCAGCCGGATATGTTGCGGCGAGGCCATCAAGAACGCCATAAAAATTAAGGAAATCCGGCCTCAAGCCCGGGTTTTCGTCCTCTACCGGGACATCCGTACTTATGGCCTGAAGGAGATTTACTACAAAAAGGCCCGAGACCTGGGGGTGCAGTTCATCCGATATGCGCCGGAGCAGAAACCGGAGGTGACCCCGGCGGCTGACGGCCTGATGGTATCGGTCTTTGATCAGAACCTGAAGGCTGTTGTCAAGCTGAAAGCTGCTTATTTGGCGCTGTCCGCTGCCATCCGGCCCCATCCCGTGGCCCATGAGATCGCCGGCCTCATGAAGCTGCCTTTGGATGCCGACGGCTTTTTCATGGAAGCCCATCTGAAATTGCGGCCCCTGGACTTCGCAGTCAACGGCATCTTTCTCTGCGGATTGGCCCACAGCCCCAAGTTTATCGAGGAGTCAGTGGCCCAGGCCCAGGGGGCTGCGGCCCGGGCCCTCGGGGTCCTGGCCCAGGAAGTGATGTACGTGGGAGGCGCGGTGGCCGTGGTTGATCCCCAAAAATGCGCCATCTGTCTCACCTGTATGCGCACCTGTCCCTTCGGGGTGCCCCGGGTGGACCCGTCCGAAGGCGTTGTCACTATCGACCCCGCGGCCTGCCAGGGCTGCGGCAGTTGCGCCAGCGCCTGCCCCCGGAAGGCCATCGAGGTCATGCACCATCGAGATTCCCAATTCCTTTCCAAGATTACGGCCATTCAAGAGTCTCCGTCTGTTATTCCTCAAGAGGCTGGATCTGCACTTGCTCGCTGATCTCAAAAAAATGGTGATGCAGTTTCTTCCAGTCAGGATGACTGCTTGGGCAAAGTGAAAAAAAAGGCGGCTCCTTTGCCCACTTCGCTTTCCACCCAGATGCGGCCGTCATGGGCGTCTACGATGCGTTTGACAATGGCCAGTCCTAACCCCAATCCAGTTTCCTGGCCAGCGCTTTTGCCCCGGAATAACAGTTCAAACAAGTGCGGCTGGTCCTCTGGGGCAATTCCCGGCCCCTGGTCCTTTACCGCAAATTCCACTTCTTTCCCCAGATCTCGCACAAACAGGAACACTTGGCCCTGAGGCGGAGAATACTTGATGGCGTTTTCCATAAGGTTGCAGAGAGCCCGCTGGAATAACAGCGGATCAGCCTGCAGGACGATGATTTCTTGTGGAGTTTCCATCTCCAAGGCCACGCCTTTGGCTTCGGCCAGGGGGCGGCAGCGGTTGATGACTTCCAGGCATTCCTTTTCCACCTGAACCGCACTAGGCAGGGGCGTTAGCATATGCAAGTCCAGTCTAACAAAGTCTAAATAATTAGTGATGAGACGTTCCAGACGCAAGATTTCCTGGTAAATGGTTTCTAGATAAGCGTTCTGAGCCTCACTGATTTCCCCCACCTTCCCCTGACGCATACGGTTTAACAGGCCGCCCACCGCTACTACGGGACCTTTCAAGTCATGGGCAAACATGCCCGCCAATTGGCGGCGCTCCTTTTCTATCTGTTTAATCGGGCCGATATCGCGAAAGGTTTCCACGCCTCCCAAAAGGTTTCCCCGATTATCCCGCAGAGCAGAAGCAGTCAGCATAACCTCAGTTTTCTGGCCCAAGCGGTTTTGCAGGATTGCTTCCCGAGAGACTGCCTCTCCGCTTACCATGGCCACCTTCAATGGGCATTCGTGGCCGCACATGCTGCTTTGCAGGACTTCGCCGCAGAAATGTCCCAGGGCCTTCTCCCGGGAGTAACCGGTAAGCCTTTCAGCGGCCCGGTTGAGATCAGTAATACGCAACTTTTCATCCACGGTGATCACTGCATCTGCCATGCTCTGGATGATAAAGTGAGGCCAATCGTGCGTTTCAGTCAAAATTACATTTTTTTTCTTCATAATTTTTTTTTTATAGGCTCCTGCAAAATTCATCCAGAGACCGACTGTTTTTCTTGATTGCTAAATAAAAGCCCCAGTTAGCCGAAAGCACCGGTAGCCCTTTTCCTTCAGAAGCGAAAAGGGGCGGACTTCATCCTTGCTCTTGGGAAAATGGGGTCTGAAGAGCCTGGGGAAAACCCCTGCCCCGGCTCAGGCATGGGCAGGGGTTTTCCTTAAGGTCAGGAACTCTCTAGTTCCGCGATCCGTTTCTGGATGGCCTCCAGTTCGTTCTGCAAGTAGGCCTGCTCTTCTTTCAAGGATTGGGCTTCATTTTGGGGAGCAAGTCCATAGCCGGGACTGCCCGCCCCGAAAGGACCGTAACTGAAGGCCCTCCCACCCCAACGAGGGCGGCCATAAACCTCGCGGCCGAAACCCCAGGCCCCTCGGCCCATGCCGCGGCCAAACCCTCGCCGTCGACCCGCGCCGCAGGGACCCAGTCCCCAGCCGGTACCCGGGCCTGTTCCCAACGGTCCTGTACCATTGTAACCTGGCATACTTTTGTACCTCCCATGTTAATAAGAATGACGCGCTTAACTGGACCCCGGTGTTTATAATTATCTTTCCCGGGTCATCACGGTGCCGCACTGCGGACACTTCATCTCGAAACAGGGCATTCCTTGCTGGTGAGGTGCCTTGTGGCCGCAGGCCGGGCAGAGGCAAAATCCGCCGGGTCCGGGACGACCAAAGCCGCCACTGCGGCCTCCTGTCCCGCCGGGCCCACCACCCCTACGCTGTCCTCTGGCATAAATCATCTTTGAACTCCTGTTTTTAAAGCTACCTATCTGCATAAGGCATGCCGATATTCCGATGAACCTCCCTCACTTTATTGGTGAGACAACTCCAAGACGTTAAGAGCGAGTTTCCTCTGGAGAAATTTCCGGCGCCTCGACGAAGCGCAAAGGCAGTTGGATGATCACTTGGGTGCCCTGGCCAACCTGGCTGCTCAGGGTAATGGAGCCGCGGTGTTCATCCACGATCTGACGCACAAAGACCATGCCCAACCCAGTGCCCCCCATATCGCTGGTAAAAAAGGGCTCAAATACTTTTTCCGCGGCTTCCGGAGGCATGCCTCGTCCAGTATCCCGGATGAGCAGCATTGCCAGGCCTTTTTCCACCCAGGTCCTGATATTAATCCGGCCCTGAGGCGGGGTGGCTTCGATGGCATTTCGCAAGAGATGGGCCAGGGCGACCTTGAGAAGATGCTTGTTCAGGCGGGCAATGATAGGCTTGGGTGACAACTCGGTTTCCAGGTGGATATTTTTGCTGACCAACTCCGGGTGCAGCATCTCCAGAATATCCTGGACAATGGCATTGAAGTCTTCCTGACTGAAGAAGGATTCTTTCCTCTGGGCCAGGGTCTCAAACTTTTGCACCATTTTCTCCAGGCACCGGGTGGCATTGGCGATGGCGGCGGCCCAGGGATGAGCGGGGTCATCGGCAGCGGTTTTTTTCAGGAGACGGTGGCTGAAACCGCCGATAATGTGCAAGGGGTTGCGAATGCCATGGGCCACTCCCAGGGCGATTTCCGACAGGGTGCGTTCCATCACCAGTGCTTCCATCTCCCGGTTGAGGTCCAAAATTTCCCTACTGGTATCCTCCAACTGGTGGTGGTTGGCCAGGATACGCCGATACAGACGCTGGATGTGGTAAAAAAACAGGCTCACCGCGGCAATGACCACAAAGCTGATGCTGTTCAGGCCGCCGCTAAAGGGGCGGAGATGCTCCCAAATGGCCCCATGACCGGAAAAGAGCAGTAAATGCTGCAGGATGTGGCCGATGCTGCGGGATAGGGCAAAGGCCAAAAGGGCCAGGGTGAACCAGAAGAGAAAAAGCCACTGGGCGTTCTCCGGGTCTCTGGCCAGCAACCGGCGCGCCACCCCGAAGGAACCCCAGGCCAGGATGATGACCAGCAGCGATCCCAGGATATCCACCGCCCAGAGCGGGAAAAGGGGCAGGGTGATCATGGCCCGGCCTCCGGCGGGAGGTGCTCCAGGGTTTTAAGCCCGCGATACAAGAGGTAGAAGCCCGGCACCAGGAGCAGATGGTCCAGCTTGGTAAGGTAATAGACCCAGGCTACAGGCCCGGACATGAGGAGGCGCTGGGAAAACTCTCTGGCCTGGCCGATAAAATCTTGGGCGCTCAAGAGCACTTCGGCCCAATGCCCCACAAAGGCGTCCAGGTTCCAGAGCACCAGCCAGACGCAGGACCAGGTCAAAAGGCGGAAGCCGCTCTTTTTCTGGAGTCCCTCCTTGTGCACGCGGTAAACCAGAAAAATCAGGGCCCCGGCAAATAAGAGGTGGGCTATCTGATGAACATAGAGACCTTCCGGATGCCCATGGGAGATAAGAGCCAGCGCGGCCTGGGGTTGACAAAGGACCAGGATAAGCCCTGTGAGGCACGGCATAAGAGACAGACGCCGCATAAGGTTCCACCTTGTTCTTTATCCGGTGAGGGGAAGCCAAGCAAGCATTTTCGTGAAGCTCTTTGAAATATTATATATTCACAGGTATATCTTGGTAAAATTTCCAATTTAGTGTCGCAGCAAGAACCAGGGCCTGGCTTTTTTCCTCCCACTCCTGCCCACGCCATTAGCTGCTTCCAAGATTTACGCCGCGGTTTTACTGGTCCAAGATTCCTTTTCCTTTTTTAATTTCTTCCACGTTCCGGTAATTCGTGGTCTCACTCTCCACTCCAGCGTCGGCAAAGACGTAATAAGGCCCTTTGCCTTCAAAACTTTTGGCCGCTATCACTTCATCCACCCCCTGGCCGACCAGCCATTCACTCACTTTAATGCCTTTGCCGCTTTCCACCGTCTGAAAAGGATTGGGCAGAAGTTTTTCCTCCAGAAGTCTTTTGTCATGGTTCCTCAATGTGAGCACCAGGAAATAAGGCGCTTCTCCGAAATGTTCCGACAGGTGCACTCGATCTTTGGCTACTGGCAAAGCAATGACCCGGGTTTCCTTTTTCATAGGTTCATAATGAATCAGGATGTGATCGACATTGGGGACCCTGGATTTGATGCGTTTCTCGATCTGATTAGTTATAAAGTGGGCTTTGGGGAATTCCTTGACCTTGAGGGCCAGGTCTGCTTCTATGAACTTGAATTTACCGGAATTTCTCCCGGTAAGGGCATTGATGTTGCTCACCTGGGGAGTTTCCAGAATGATCTCTCGAATGAAGTTCAAGGTTTTAAAGTCTAAAGAGGCATCCAAAAGCACCCTTATGGCATCGACGGCGATTTTCATCCCCACCCAGGCGATCAACACCACTATGACCAGGGCCGCCCCTTGGTCCAGAGGCAATTTGACCTGAAAATATGCCCCGGCCAATCCCACCAGAATGATGCAGGAAGAAAACAGGTCGGCGGTCAGGTGCTGGGCATCCGCCTCCAGGCTGGGGGAGTTTAGCTTCCTGGCTTTTCTCAGTTCATACCGTGAAAAGCCCAAAAGGATCAATGCAATCGCGATCACCCCGAAAATGGCATAAGGCAGGCGTTCCGCCCTGACCCGCTCGCCGGCCCACAGAACACTGTGCACGATTTCATAGCCCGCCAAAAGAATGAGCCCCGAGGTAATCAAGGCCGCCAGATTCTCCACTTTATAGAGGCCGTAGGGAAACCGCTTGGTTTTACGGCGCGAGAGTCTGATCCCGGCCCAGATGGAAGCTGATGAGACCACGTCGGCGCTGGAGTGCACAGCATCGGCCAAAAGGGCCATGCTGCCGGAAAACACCCCCAAGAAATACTTCAACCCGGTCACCACGAGGTTGACCATTACCGAGGCTAACGCCAGACGTTCACCGTCATCCATTTCCATTTGGTTAAGCTTCGAATCACTCCGGTCCGTTCAAAGCTCGACTGGAGTACAACCGCGCATTTAAAACCCCAGGCTCTTTAGGCATCCGCGACAGGAGGGCGGCCAACGGCCAAAGGAACCGGGAGCAGACTTCGCCCCTTTAAGTTCAGCCGGTGACTGGTCAGCATCTCTTAACGGCTGTAAGAGAGCGAATATCTCGGCGGGGCCCCTAAAATAATCGATAAAGTTAAGATAAGCCGGTTGCCGGGAAAGGTTTAAAATGTCATGCTCCCGGACATTCCCGTAGGAGTAATTACCGATCTGATAAGATTCGTTAAAATACTGACGCGTGAAAAGCCCGGCAATAGGAAGTCCCAGATACACACACGGGGAAACCTTCCCTGATACGGTCACGAAGGCATTGCGCAGGGGGTTGGCGTCACAGACTCTCAGGTCAAAATTAGGTGAGAGGCTAAAATTCCGGAAGGGCATTTTCAGGCTCTCGGCCTCCGCTGCGGCTTCTCGCTGAAAGGCCTCAATCTCAGGGTCCATGAGGCCGGGGGTCAAGAGACTCAAAGGCTCCATTTCAGGCACGGGAATAAAATCCAGGTTAGGGGCGTTAACCCGGTCAACCCCCAGGGAGGAGGCCAATCTGAGAAACTCGGGCAATTCCGCCAGGTTTGGCCGCATCTTTAAGAAAAGCAGGACCACCTCGGGCTTCTCCAGCCCCAGGAACCGCTTGCGGGAGCAGAGGGCGCCAACTTGCTGGATCAGCCGCTGAAAGTCGGCTCCGGGGCGAATGCTTTCATAAGTTTCGGCCCGGGCTCCATCCAGAGAGATGGCCACCATGTCAAGATGCTCCAAAACCTGATTCTGGACTTCCTCGTTCAACCCGAGGCCATTGGTGGTTAGACTGACCTTTAATCCCTGAGCCTTCAGGGCTTTCGCCATATCCCAAAGCCGGGGATGAAGCAGCGGTTCCCCCCACCCGCTTAGGTGAACGTGCGAGAAGAATTGCAGAGATGGCAACATCGCCTTAAAGGTGTCCCAGGTTAAATCGCGATTTTGCCATTTTTCCGGCCAGGCGATACGGGGGCACATAATGCAGCCCGGCAGATTACAGCGCGTAGTCACCTCCACCTGAAGATAATCCCAGCGGGGAGCTTCCAGGCTCCAAACCCGTTGACAATATTCTAAAAAAGATTTGATCAGCGTCCGCATTTTTAAACCAACGGGGTTTTTGCCGGATTAGCTTAACCCCCCTTATGGAGCAGCCAAATGGTGCCCATGCCGGCCAGGATTAAGCCAAGTTGCAGCAGGCTATCCTCCAAACCGAAGCGCCGATGCAGATACGGAGTCAGGTCCACCAGGGCGATGTACAGGAAGCTGGCCGCCCCTAGCAGGAGGATATAAGGCACCGCCTGCATCATATGCCCCAAAAAATAGTATCCCAGGAGAGCCCCGGGCAGCGTCGCCAGGGCCGAGACTGTGTTGTAGATAAGCGCCCGGCCCCGGGAATAACCGCTCTCCAGCAGGATGGCGAAGTCTCCCAATTCTTGGGGAATTTCATGGGCAACTACTGCCAGACCGGTGGCTATGCCCAGTGGAATGGAAAAGAGAAAAGCCCCGGCAATGATCACCCCATCCGTAAAATTATGGAAGGCATCGCCGATCAGCAAAAGGGGGCCGGCGCTGGCATGGACATCACATTCGGGCAGGTGGCAGTGGCGCCAGAGGATAAGCTTCTCCATGACGAAAAAGAACAGAATCCCCGCCAGAAGCCAGACGAGTATTCCCGGCGAGGACGACTTTTCCAGGGCCTTGGGGATGAGGCCCAAAAAGACCGCACCCAGGAGAACGCCGGTGGCGTAGCTGATCAAGTTGGCGACCAGGTATTTCCTGAGTTTTTCCGGCAAGAGCAGGACCAGCGCCGCCCCCAGCAAAGCCCCCACGCTTCCCAGCAGGCTGAAAATGATAATCCAGGCCAGCATTGCTTAAGCCGCCTTTCATCGGGCTCTTTCTCATTTGATAATTCGGTTCCTCCCCCGCAAAGGAGAGGAACCCTTCCGTTGGTCACTGCCCCGAGGCCTCTTTCTCCAATTCGGCCAGACGCTTCTGGATAGCTTCCAATTCCCCCCGTAATGACGCGGCCTGCTCTTTGAGGTCTGCCATTTCCTCTTGGGGAGATGAATATGGCGGCTCTTCCCAATAGGGCGGGGGTCCATACGGCCCAGCCTCCCACGGGGGCGGCCCCCACCCTCCCCAGCCCCGGCACCAGGGGCGGTGGGGCCACCAACACCAGCCGCCGCCGTATCCTCTGCCGAAGCCGAAACCCCGGCCCCAACCAGAGGCAGGGCCATAACCGTACTGCCGTCGGCCATAATATCCTGGCATAGTTTGCCTCCTTTTGTCGGGAGCAACGATTAATTGCTCATCGGGTGCTACTCAAAGAATGAACTTAAACGGCGCTTCGCCTTCAATGGGGATGCTCATGAACTTCCGCCTCGTGCGCCGGATGCTCGTGCTCGTGAACCCCATGGTCTCCGCTGTGGCCGTGGTCATGCACATGAGGGTCTTCTGCATGAATATGCTCGTGGGAATGCTCGTGCAGATGCTCATGCGTGTGCGTGTGGGTATGCTCATGCAGGTGGACCACCTCCTCATGGTGGTGTTCATGGCTGTGCGCTTCCCCATGGGCATGTCCAGAAGGATGCTCATGGTGGTGGTGTTCGTGTTTGTGCTCATGGCTGTGCCCATGGGTATGCTCATGAGAATGTAAATGTTTGTGTTCGTGCTTGCCTTGCATGGCAGTCCCCCTTTCCGAAAGCAATTAAGTCAAAAGGCCGGTTCAGCAGGCTCAATAGCGACTCTATTCCGGCTTCCAGACCTCGTAGACTTTGCCCACCAGTTCGGGGCCGGGCTTCAGAGTGGGCTTCCCCGGCTGCCAGCCCGAGGGACAGACCTCACCTGTGGCCCGCACGTGCTGGAAGGCCTGAATCTGACGGATCAATTCGGCGGGATTGCGGCCCACCGGCGGCGTCAAGGTTTCGGAGGCTACGACGACACCGTCCGGATCGATGATGAAGCGGCCCCGAATGTCCACCCCGGCTTCATCGTCGAAAACGCCGTACACTTGACCGATTCGTCCATTAGAGTCCGACAGCATCGGAAAGGGGACTCCCCCCGGCACCATCTTGGAAAGCTCCTCTGCCTGCCAGATCTTATGAGAAAAGCGGCTGTCGGTGCTGATGGCCAGGAACTCTGCGCCCAGGGCCTGAAAATCCTTGTACTTGGCGGCAACTGCCGCCAGTTCGGTGGGTCAGACAAAAGTGAAATCACCGGGGTAAAAACAGAGGACGACCCATTTCCCCTTATAATCCGAAAGCTTGATGTTCTGGAACCCGCCGTTTACAAAGGCCGCGGCCTCGAAGTCAGGGGCAGGTTTGCCGACTTTAGCCATCATCTTGTGCTCCTCCTTGGCAGGTAGCGTGTGAGCAGTTGCGGCCGCTTCCCCGGCCGGGGCCGGGATCGGCCCTTTCGCCGGACTCACGCATTTATCCAAAGGTTTTTCTGCCATTTTTTCTCCCTTATTCTTGGGCTTGCCAACCAAGGCCGACGAGCCTGATGAGCCTAAAATGTACGGCACCCGGGCTGCCCCCCTGTGGACTAGGTGATCTCGATCACCCTGCCAACGCCGCCGCTTATGGCGGCTTCCGGAAACCGCGCCATGATTTCCGCCTGGTGCTTGGTGCAATGACAGGGACAGATTAACTTTAAGTCTGAAAGGAGTTCGTATTCCTCGAACCCATGCAAGCCACCCATCAGGGCCGTGACTGCTCCGAACCGGGAGGCAGCCTTTAGGATGGTTCCCACCCCAGGGTGGGAACAGCCGCAGATCACCGCGAGACCATGCTTGGTCTTGACCACCAGGGACTGCTCCGCCCCTGGCAACTCCCCGGTGGAAAAAAAATTCTCAGAAATCTCCAGGGGACCCTGGACGCTGATCACCTCTCGGGCCTCTTGAGGCCTGGAACAAGACCCGGGGAGGTAAATCCGGACATCCCGGTTAAGCCGCAGCAGAGATGGCAGTCCCCCCAAATGGTCCCAATGGTCGTGGGAGATAAATATTTCGGCAATACTTCCCGGGTCCAGGTCCAGGGCTACCAGGTTCTTAAGCAGGATTTCGCCTTGTCCTCCGGTGTCAAAGAGCAGTCGGCGCCCGCCCGCCTCCACCAGGCAGGAGAACCCCCACGCGGCTTCAAGCCCGGGTTGCCAGGCCTCGTTGTCATAAACGATGGTAAGCTTCATGGATTGTTCTCAAGAACCTTTAGCCTACAGCCGGGGGTCAATCTGCCCGGGCCCGCCGCATTCCGGGGTATAGCAGGTGATGTTGAGGAAATCCACCTTCTGATGACAGCTGGGACATTCATCCGGAGGCTTAGCCGCGGTGATAGTGCACCGGCAATTGCTGCAACGCCAATACGTCAAATTGCACTGCGGGCAGATATCCCCAGTAAACTTCCCTGAAGCCGTATACCCGCACAAAGCGCATTCCATGGGTACTTCCTTTTCCGGGGGCGTCATTTTTTTCACCTCGCCTTTTCTGGACGGGAGACCAAAAGGGGCCATCCTTTCTTGGATTCTTTACAATAAAGGTAATGCTTTTGAATCAGGTTTCAATAAAGCCCCCTTAACACCGACTAGATCAAATCCAATGGCTGGTAACGTTTGGACCTCCCGCGGGCTTAAGTTTGCCTGCCCGATAGTTTTGCACCGCTTCGCGCACCGAACCCTCTACTCCCAAGATTACCCGGATACCGGCAGCCTGGAGCGTTTGAAAAGCCTTGGGGCCGCAGTTACCGGTCAGCACCGCTACCGGCCGATGACGTGCCACTTGGGCCGCTGCTTGGATACCTGCCCCTTGCGCGGCCTGAAGGTTCAGCCCATTCGTCAGCACCTCGTATTCCAGAGACTCCGGATCCACCAAAAGAAAGTAAGGCGCCCGCCCAAATCGAGGGTCCACTTTGGCTTCCAGATCCGGCCCATTGACGCTTATGGCAATCTTCATCATTACTCCCGGATGATTTTTTTCAAGGGGGAAAATCATGTCGCTTGGGGGGAACGCCCGCGGAGAAACAAAGCACATCGGATGCGTTAGTAGTCGCTGCTGGCGCTCCCCTTTCCCCGGTCAACGTTATTACCCTCGGAATACCGGAACATTGGGGCCCAGGGCCTCCTCCAATTCACCCAGGCGCAGCTTGTCCAATATCTGGCGCACTGTGCCCTGGGCGTTAAGGAAGACCTTTACTCCGGCCTTTTTTAACTCTTTAAATGCCTTAGGCCCGCAGTTTCCGGTCACCACGGTTTGCAACACCCGATTTTTGGTCAAGTTTTTAGCCGTTAAAATCCCAACATCCTCCCGGGAAGAGAGGATGGGCAGGTTGTCAAGCGGTTCCCACTGCTGGGTAACAGGATCCAGCAGGATGAAAAATCGCGCCCGTCCGAAGCGGGGCTCGACGCCGGCGTCGAGGTCTTTGCCATTGGCACTGATTGCTACGGTTTTCATAAGGCCTCCTTGTGAGTAACTGCAAATTGAGCGCTTAATGGCCTCTCACCCCTGCCAAGGGGTGCTGTGGCGCCGCCTGCTCAACCTGACCTGTGCTGATTTCGAGGAGAACCTCACTCTTCCGGAGCTTTAACCGCTTTCAGACGTCATCTGCGCCAAATCCGGCCGCAAATAAAGTCAAACCGAAAGCCAACCGGTCTGGTCAAGCAGGCCGCAGCTTTCTGTTTCTCTCACCATTCCTCCTTTCCGGGTGGCATACCACCCATAATCTCATGCCTCATAAAAGTGCACCGTCATATCCCAACGGCTCAACCTGCTTTTCCTCCCGGCGGGAGGGAAAGGGAAAGGGAGGAGATATCCATGCCGAGTCAAATGGATAAGATCCTTCCCCTCCCGCTCAGGAGGAAAGTTGGTTGACGGGATGGCAGGCATTACCATCCCCTTAGAGACGATCCTTTAATGATCACACACGTTGGGCCCGTTGATTAAAGCTCCGGAAAGGTAGCCTTGAACCAAAGCTTCCGGCTCTTGATTGGGGCTGCCGGTGATCACCTTGATGCCCCTTTCTGCAAAGAGGCTAAGAGCCCGTTGGCCCATGCCGCCTGCTAAGATGAGGTTCACTCCCAGGTCCCCCAGCCAGCGGGGCAGGACTCCCGGTTCGTGAGGCGGGGGGGTATGGAGCTCTTTTCCGTTGATCAATCCCTCCTTGACCTGGATTACGGCAAACTGTTCACAATGGCCGAAGTGATTGCACAACCTGCCCTCAGCCAATGGTATGGCCACTTTAAAAGTATTAGGGTCAGACACGATTTCCTCCGATGATAGAATTTGTTTGGACTTTTCCACTAATTTATGGGAATGCCTCAGGCGTTCCTCCACCTCGTCCACGAGACCCCCAAGAGCCTGAATGAATCGACTGTTGTCCGCGGCTGGGGATAAGGGTTCGCCGGCGTCACCGCTCTCCACCACCCGGAGATCAAAAGGCAGGCTGCCCAGGAGGGGGACCTTCATCAAGGCCGCGGTTTTCCTGCCGCCACCCTGCTTGAAGAGGCGAATTTCTCCCCCGCAGTGCGGGCAGATCAGGCCGCTCATGTTTTCCACCAGCCCCAGAATTGGCATTTCCACTTTTCGGCAGAAATTGATGGCCTTGCGCACATCAGCCAGGGAGATCTCCTGGGGGGTGGTGACGATGACGGCCTGGACCCCGGTGATCGTCTGGGTAACACTCAACGGCTCATCTCCGGTGCCGGGAGGGGAATCGATGACCAGGAAGTCCAACTCGCCCCAATTCACCTGGGACATGCTCTGCCGGATGTAACTGTGCTTGAGGGGGCCCCGCCAGATCACCGCCTCATCCCGATCATGCAGCAAGCACTCGATGGATACCACCTGGAGATGATCGTTATATCGGTGAGGGACCAGATGCCCCGCGGCATCCATCCGGAACCTGCCGCTGATCCCCAGCATGCGGGGGACATCCGGGCCGTGAAGGTCCACATCCAGCAATCCCACCTGATAGCCTTTCTGGGCCAGGCCCAGGGCCAGGTAAACAGCCACGCTGCTCTTGCCCACCCCGCCCTTGCCGCTCATGACCAGGAGTTTGTGCCGGATGTGCCGGAGTTGTTCCCGAAGACGGGAATCGTCTTCCCCTTCCTGGCGATGATGCTTGACGCCGCCCTGTCCGCATTGGCGGCTGTCACAAGTGCTCATGGCGAACCACTCCTTTATTAAATTCGCTATTTCCAATTCTCAGATCAAATAATGTGCCAAAGGGAAATAGCTGTGACTGTGGCTCTGATCAAACAGGCAGGGGTTTGGAGGGAACAATATGAACCCAAATTAATCTCTCAAGGGTTCAAAATGATTCCTTAGAAATTCTCTATAGCTCAATGCTACATAAACAATAGGTGTTTGACCGGATAATGATGATGGCAATGAAAGTTATGGTATTAAGAAATTGACTTTGAATTAGCTGGTGGGTTGAGTCCGAAGCGTTTTATTTTGCGGCGGAGAGTATTTTTATCGATGCCCAGTTCCCGGGCCGTGGCCAGGCGCCGCCACTGATGGCGCTCCAGTGCTTCCCAGAGGGCCCGCTTTTCAATTTCGTTCAAAGTCAGGCCCGAGAGGGCCGGGCCAGGATGATGTTCCGGCCTCAAATGCTCCGGCAGATGCTGTGGCTGGATAAGGCCCGCAGGGCAAAGAATAAACGCGTGCTCGATGGCGTTTTCCAGTTCCCGGATGTTGCCGGGCCAATCATGGCGCATGAAGATGGCCAGGGACTCGTGACTCAATCCCAGGATTTTTTTCTCCTTCAGCTTGTTGAACCGGTCGATGAAATGTTCGGCCAACAGGGGAATGTCCTCTTTGCGTTCAGCCAGCCGGGGAAGCGTCAACTTCACCACATTAATGCGATAGAAGAGGTCCGAGCGAAAGGTGCCTTCTTCCGCCAGCCTGGCCAGGTCCTTGTGAGTGGCGGTGATAATGCGCACGTCGGCCTTAATACTCCTCGATGAACCTAACGGCATGAAGGTCCGTTCTTCCAGCACCCGGAGCAAGCGCACCTGGAGGGCCGGAGAAATGTCGCCGATTTCATCTAGAAACAGGGTGCCTTTTTCGGCCAGGGCAAAGCGGCCCAGTCTATCCTTTCGGGCATCTGTGAAAGCCCCCGCGGTGTGCCCGAAAAGTTCCGATTCCAAAAGGGTGTCGGGCAGCGCCCCGCAATTGACCGCCACAAAAGGCCCTTTAGCCCGGCGGCTCAGGTTATGCAGGGCCCGGGCTACCAGTTCTTTGCCGGTGCCGCTTTCCCCCTGGATAAGCACTGTGCTCTCGGAGCGGGCGATTTCCGGCAGCAGGGCAAAGATTTTTTGCATCAAGGGAGACTTGGAAAGGATGTCTTCTAAACGGTATTGCCGGTAGATTTCCCGGCGCAGTTCCTCCACCAGGCTCAGATCCCGGAAGGTTTCGACCCCGCCGATGATCTTTCCGCTCTCGTCCTTGAGCAGGGCGGTGCTGACACTGATGGGAATTTCCTTGCCGTCGGCCCGGAGGATGGCGATGGCCTGGTTCACCACGGGCTTGCCCGTCTCCAAGGTGTGCCGGAGGACACAGGCCGATTCACACACATTGGCTCGGAAAACTTCACAACACGGCCGCCCCAGGGCTTCGTCGGCCGGCAAGCCGATAATCTCCACGGCTGCCTGGTTGAAGAAAGTCACCCGCCAGTCCAGGTCAACCGTGAACACCCCGTCGGCGATGCTGTTCAGGATGATTTCGGTCTGGGTAGGGAGGTGTGACGCGCTTCCGGCGCTGGCGCACTCCCGGTCTGAGCCAGTCTTTGCGCCATTCCTTGAGGCTTCCGCCCGTTGATCTCGCTTAGTAATCGTTCCCAGACCTCTTGGAGAAGTGCCTGTAATTTCTTGTTATGATACTCCATTATCGTCTTGCCTTCAACCTGAGCCCGGGTAAAGTCTTTATTAAAAGGCAAAAACCCTAAAAACCCGTACCCCATTTTGACGCAAAATTGCGAGATCTTCTCGGCGGTTTGCCAATGCAGATCGGCTTTGTTTACCAGGACCCAGACCGGCAGGCCGAAGTGCCCAGCCAGGGCCGCCACCCGCTCCAGATCGTGGTGCCCGGCGATGCTGGGCTCGGTGATGATGAGGACCGCATCGGCGTCGCCGAGAGAAGAGATCACCGGGCAGCCAATCCCTGGCGGGCCGTCGGTGAGTATCCAGGATTTGCCTTGTACCTCCGCCAACCGCCGGGCCTCCCGGCGGGCCAGGCTTACCAGCTTGCCGGAATTTTCTTCGGCAATTCCCAGCCGGGCATGCACTAAAGCCCCGAAGCGGGTATCGGATACAAACCACTCGCCGCAAAGATTGTCTGGAAAATCAATCGCGCCGGCAGGACACAGATACCAGCAGACGCCGCAGCCTTCGCAGAGCAGGGGATTTATAACCAGAGACTCGCTGATGGCCCCAAACCGGCACCAATGGAGGCATTCGCCGCATTGTACACAGCGGTCGGCATCGATGACCGCCTTGTGCCCCGCATAAAAATCGTGTCTCTCCCGGACTTCGGGGCGGAGCAGGAGATGCAAATCCGCCGCGTCCACGTCAGCGTCGCAGATCACCTTTTCTGGAAGCAGGGCCGCCAGGGCGCCCACCAGGCTGGTCTTTCCCGTGCCGCCTTTGCCGCTCAGGACCACCAGTTCACGTATATCACGCATCTCAAATTTCCCTTTACGGCAGTCTGGCCTGGTTAGACCATTCCAGGTTAATAGCCCACTTCACCCTGGTATTCTGCATAAGTGAGTTCTTTTTTCAGCCACTCGTTTTGTTTCTCCAATTCCTCCACCCGTTTTATGAGCCAATCCACGTCTTCACGGCTCAACCGGCCCAAGTCCTGGGCCAGTTTGTCCTTAATCTTGGAGATCCTGGGGTCAGTCATCTGCGGCCTCCTTGTAGTTCAGTTATTGGCTCACCAATCAGTGCATGCCTTGCTTAAGTTTGGCATGCAGATCTCCCATCAGGCGCCGCCACCGAGGTAGTTCGTCAACCAACAAGCCGCCCTGGGCATAGACTTCAGCCGCCTCCCGGTCAAAGGGAATTTCCAGTAAAATCGGCACGTGTTCGCGACCCGCATATTCGTGGACCCGCTGGTCCCCCAAATCGGACCGGTTGATCACCAGGCCGCAAGGGATATTTAACTGTCTGGACATGCCCACCGCCAATTCTAGATCGTTCAGCCCGAAGGCCGTGGGTTCTGTAACCATGATGGCGTAATCACTGCCCCACATGGTAGTCACCACCGGGCACGAAGTGCCAGGGGGCGCATCTATGATAGTCAACCCCTGGCGTGGGGCCTCCTGCTTTACCCGGCGGATGAGGGGCGGGGCCATGGCTTCCCCCACCCGCAGCCGGCCATGAGCGAATGAAATCTTGCCTAGGATGCCTGTTTGCACTTGTCCTACCAGGCGCCTGCGGGAAAGCACCGCAGCTTCCGGGCAGACCAGGAAACATCCTCCGCAGCTATGACATAATTCCGGAAAGGTGAGGGCAGTTTCGGGAAGGACGGCTATGGCATTGAACTGGCAGATTTCTTGGCATTTGCCGCACAAGGTGCATCTGGCTGCATCGATTTCCGGCACCTCCACTTCAAATGCCAAACTTTGGGTGATTTCCGGGTGGAGGAAGAGGTGAGCGTTGGGTTCCTCCACGTCGCAATCGAGAAAATACACCGGTTCGTCCATAGCCACCGCCAGATTGGTGGCGATGGTGGTCTTGCCGGTGCCGCCTTTGCCACTGGCTACAGAAATAATCATTCAGCACCTTATTGCTTCACACCCGCTCCATAATCTGACTGCAAAGGGGGCACCTCACTTGCACGCAAGGGATGCCTTGTTCATGAGGGATCCTGATGCCGCAGGCCGGGCACTGGCAGAACCCGCCCGGACCCAAACCCTGTTCCGGCGGGGAACTGGATGGGCTGATGTTCCTGCCCTCTCTTTTCCTTTTTCCCCGCCCGTTGCATGAAAGGCCCTTGCCTTTTAACCATCCGCCGCGGTACCGGCGCAGGCGGCAGCCTGGCAGCCAAAACTTTGGATGGTCCAGGGTATTCTGCCAGTAGGATTGCACCACTTCCTGCACCTCGCCCGCCACTCCACTGACCACGGTGAGGCCCAGGTTCTCGGCAAAACGCAGGAGATCGGGGCTCATAGCCCCGCAGATCAGAGTCTTAACTCCTTTATCGCGCAATACTTGCAGGCGCTGGGCCGCCTCCAGTTGAGGCAGAACCAGTTCCTGGCCCCCGCCCTCCTGATATGGCTCTTCCGGGAAAATTTGAATTCTGGAACACCAATTAAGCACTGGCGCCACTCTACCTCGCATGACTGGTAAGGCGATCATCTCTCTTTTTTGTAAATCAGAAAAATTGCAGGATGATTTTTTTTTTAATGTCTTTTTATTAGGCTAAAGCACGATGTATGCCAATCTCATCAAGGCGCCGTTAGCTCTCTGCAGGTTATATACAGGGTGCAGAATGTTCCCCGATTATGCGGTTGATTATGACTAAATGAGACCCGGCAAACCTTTTCCGCCGCGCCAGTGATCACCCGGTTCATCAGGCCGCAAGCTGGTCGGCGGTTCAAGCCCGTCCCGGTCAGCTATAAAAAATAACCCCCTGATTTTTCAGGGGGTTTTTGTTTGCCTGGCTTTTTTCGGTAGAGAGCAATTCAGGATGTGAGAGGTAACATTCGCATTCGGGCTCGTTGTGGCTCGATAATTATGATGACTCCCGGTTAGAGTTCATTTTGGTTCTGACCCATGCTTAGCGGGTCCTACTTTGTCATGGGCAAAAACTCGTCAAATGGTCCCCTTTTGCTGATCCTGAAAACAGAGAGGGGCATATGCTTCAACCGAGCTTGCTTACCCGCACAAAATGTTCTTGTAGAGCCAAGGCTCCACCGGCCTGATCCCAAATATCCAAACCTCCGGGCATGAGAGCATTGTCGGCTACCCCCTTGCCCCGGGCTCGACTTTCCGCCGGCAGGTTATGCCCAAAGCCATGGACCATGAAAACCGCTTCGGGATGCACCAGAGGAGTAACCTTGGCCTTAATGCGACCGGCATGACCGTTGCTGCTCACCTCCACCACCTCGCCGTCTTTGATTCCCAGCTCAGCCGCAACCCCATCATTAATCCACAAGACATTTTCCGGCATCAGTTCATGCAGCAGGGGGTTGTTGACTGTATGTCCCTGGGTATGAAACGGGCAGCGCCCGAAGGTCAGGCGAAAGCTCCCCGGGCCGGGGCGAGCCGGTGGCTCGTAGACTTTGAAGGAAGGAATCTCCTGGTCCTCCCAGCGGCTGGCGCTGATTTCAATCTTGCCGGAAGGGGTTTTAAACTTCAGGTTTTCCCTGGGTTGGTAAAGGGCTTTGTCGGTAAGGGGCACCTGGCCAGTGGCTTGAAAATCATCCATAGTTATGCCGGTGCCTTCCAGTTGGTAGTTCCAGATGTCTTCAATGGAGTCAAAGGCGAGGGCCTCAATCCCCAAGCGCTTTGCCAGGCCGGTGAAAATCTCCCAATCGGCCCGGCTCTCGAAGCGGGGCTCCACCGCCCGCTGGCGGAGGAAAAAGTAAGGCTTAAGACCGTTCTTGGCGGCCAGGATGCTTTCCCGCTCCAGATACGGGGAGAGGGGTAGGACCACATCCGCAAACCAGGCGGTGTCGGACCAACTGAAGGTCACCGCCACCAGCAGGTCAAGGTTTGACCAGATGCGCTTCAAGCGTTCCGGCTCAGGAAACCCCATAAGGGGGTCATGTCGGTAGGCGATATAGGCCTTAAGGGGATAAGGGTCTTCCTGTTCCATGGCTTTGAAGGCCAGGTGCAGAAGGCCGGGACCGGCGTCGATATGGGGGTAACGCCAGCCGGCGCCGTCAGCGCGGGGCTCCTTAGGCTTAGGGACAAGGTCTACCAGCTTTTTGAGGCCCTTGCGTCCCACATCTCCCGGCTTGTTGGCCAAGGGCAGACCTCCTTTGGCCCCGATGGACCCGAGGAGGGCATTGATCAGGTAAATGGAGCGGGAGACATAAAAAGAATCCCGGTAGCGGGCCGTCATCCAACCAGGGTGCCAGATGACTGCAGGTTTGGCTTCGGCCAAATCCCGCACGAATTCAACGATGCGATGGGCTTCGATCCCGGTTTCGGCGGCGGCCCAGGCCGGGGTGTAGGGCTCCACCAGAGTCTGAAGGGTATCAAAGTCTTTTATATGCCTTTGAGCGAATTCAAGGTCATAGAGCTTTTGGGCCAGCAACTCGCGGATTACTGCCAGGTTGAGAGCATAATCCGATCCGGGCCGCACCAGGAAAAACCGGTCGGCTTTCATTGCGGACAAATTGGCCCGAATATCGATGACTGTCAGCTTGCAGCCGTTTCTCAAGGCCGCCATCAGGTCATTGGCTTCCTTTACATTAATGGACTCAAAGATATTACGGGTTTGGAGGACTACATGACGGGCATTTTTCAGGTCATAGACCAAGTCCTTACGCCCAAAGCCGAAAAGGGACTGGGCCGCGTGCATAACGTTCCGGGCACAGGAGCTGTCGTGATTGGAATAGTTTGGAGACCCGAGTCCCCGCACGAAGGCCTGGTGCAGATCCCGGAAGGGTCCGCCCCGGTCGGAGAACAAGATCGACCGCGGCCCGTGTTGGTTCATGATCTCCTTAAGTCTATCGGCAATGTAATCCAAGGCTTCATCCCAACTCACCCGGCGCCATTTCCCCTCACCGCGCTCCCCGGACCGGATCATGGGATATTGGGGCCGCTCATCATCATTAATCAGGGCCAAACCGGCGCTGCCCCGGGCGCACAACCCTCCTTCTAAACCCGCAGCGTGGGGATTGCCTTGAATAAATTTCACGCCATGACCATCCACTTCCACTTCGATGGGACAGCGAACGGTGCACATCCCGCAAATGCTGAACACTTTTTTCCCGGACATAAATTTCTCCTGCTTTCTATGAAAATAGCCGGTAGGATAGACGTCCATGCCTACCGTAATTCTGGGTCCTGCTTATTACTGCTTAATGGTTGCCGTGCGCAGCCTCCATTATCTTTTCCCGGCCTTCAGCCTTATTCAAACTTCTTTTTGAGAGCTGCTTTCCAGCATTGCCGACTAACCTTCAAACAAAGTCATTTATTCAAAGGCCCCAAGATTACTTGCCAAAAGGACATTTGGGAAAGGTGCATACCTTGCATTCCAGGCAGAAAGCGCCATGTCCCAGTTTGGCCAAATCCTGCCGGGTGATGGACTGCCCCGCCAGAAGACGCGGTAACAGCAGGTCGAAGCTGGTGGTTTTGAAATATAGGGCGCAGGCGGGCACTCCCATAACCGGGACCTCACCAATCCTGGCCAAAAGGGTCATGGCACCCGGAAGGATTGGGGCCCCGTAAAGAAGATCAGTGGCCCCGGCTTCCACGAGTCCTTGTCGGGTCACATCATCAGGGTCCACCGACAACCCGGCCGTGGTCACCAGCAGGTCCACCCCCGCGGCCAGCAGGTCCTCAATCCCTTCCCGGATGGCTCGCCGGTCGTCAGGCACAATTCTGGAGGCCGCCACCCGGCAGTCAAATTTCTCCACCTTGGCCTGGATGATTGGGATGAATTTGTCCTCCACCAAACCCATGAACACCTCAGTGCCGGTTACCAGGACGCCCACCCGGGCTGGTTTGAGGGGGACCACCTGAAACAACGGGCCCTCTCGCAGGACAGTCAGGGCCCGTTCGAAGTCAGGCCTGGGAAGATACAATGGAATAGCCCGGGTGCCGCCAAAGACCCGCCCTGAGGTGAGGAGTGTGTACCCGGGACGACAGGCGCACATGACGCCGGGAAGCAGGTTGAACTGCTCCAGGCGCCGGTCATCCACCAGCAGCAGTCCATTTTTAGCTGCCCGGAAGTTGACCTTGCCTTCTCTGGGATTTTCCGTAAAGGCCACCCCGTCCCCGGCCATGGCTTGCCCGAAGGCCAGGGCCGCTTCATCTTCATGCACCCATTGAGAGTCAGCGGGTTCTGCCTCCACATAGAGGTGCTGGCGGCCCATTTGTTGGAGGCGGCAAAGGTCGCCAACGGTTATGTTCTGGCCGCGCCGAAAGACCGGCCCTTTGCTCTCTCCGGCGATGATCTGGGTCATGTCATGTATAACCCGCTGCCCCACGGCCTCGGCCAAGGGGACGGATCGGAGGATGGGGTCGGGAAGGGATATCTCCCGATCTCCCGGCACAGGCTGCACATAAGGTCCATCACCCTGGCAGCCCCGGCAGATGCCGCCGTCCTGCTCCGGGTAGGCCTCCCGGCACAAAGGACAAACGACGATGCGGCCTTTGCTGCGTTTATGCAAGAATTGGGGACGGACATTAACCTGGTGCCAATCCAGGATTATTTCACCGGCCTCCTCAATCTGCTGATAAAGGACCTGTTGGTCTTGCTCCGCCTTGGGTTTGAGCTTGAGATACCAGGCGGCGATTTCGGGGTAAGCCGTCACCTTGGCGGGGTCCAGGAACACCCGCACTCCCACGCCTGTATATTTGTCATAGAGGCTGACGGCAAAGCGACCCAGGCTGACGATTTTGAGCCAGCCGTTCCCCACCGTACAGGGAGTAAGGAGTTGCACGGCGTCGGGGAGGCAGTTGCCGGTTTCCGCGACCGCGTCATAGAGAATGTTATCCGGCAGGAGGCGTTGGGCCAGGCTGACCATGACTCCACCGATGATCACGCCGGGAGCCGCGTATCCATGGAAACTTTGAACCTGGGCCAAAAACTCTTTAAACGAATAGGGACCGATTTGCATTAGGAATTACTTGTCCTTGAAAAATTATTGCAGGACTCCCGGAGGCCGATGTCCTCCAGGACACCTCTGAAAATTGCGAAAAACTCTTTAGCGTTACGCTATAATATTATATTACCTGCCTAAAATCCTGGTTTTTTCCCTCCCCCGTGATAGGGGAGGGTTAGGGAGGATTGAAATAACCGGCAAGTCACTTTGCTTTATTCCGCCACCCTCAACCCCCTCCCACGAAGGAGGGGTAGTTTAAAGACTTAAATTTATGAAAGGTACTTACGGCACAAAATTCTAAGCGGCTTTTTCCAGCTTCACCGCGCACACTTTGTATTCCGGGGTCTTGGTAACAGGGTCCAGGGCGGCATTGGTAAGCCGGTTGGCGGCGCTTTCTGCGTAATGCAGCGGGATGAACACCACCCCGGGCTTGACCCGCTCGGTCACCAAAGCCGTGACCATGATGCTGCCCCGGCGGCTGCTGGCCTTAACCTGCTCTCCCGGCTGGATGTGCAGACGCCGGGCATCCTCAGGATGAATTTCCACCTCCACCACCGGGTTTTCATGGTGCAGTGTGCGACAACGCCGGGTCATGGTGCCGGTGAGATATTGGGTAAAAATGGTGCCGGTGGTAAGCCAGAAGGGATAATCGGTGTCCGGTCCTTCCGCCGGCGGCCGGAAATCAATGCCGTGAAACATCCCCAGACCCCGGGAGAATTTGCCTTTATGCAAGTATTGGGTGCCGGGGTGGTCCGGGGTGGGGCAGGGCCAGCACAAGCCTTTCTCATTGAGACGGGGAAAACTCATGCCGCCGAAGGCCGGAGTCAGGGAGGCCATTTCGTTGAAGATATCCTCCCCCGAAGTGAAATTCATGGGATAGCCCATGCGGCTGGAAAGTTCCTGGAGGGTCTGCCAGTTGGCCTTGCCCGGGATGGGGTCGATGGCCGGCCGCACCCTTTGCACCCGGCGTTCGGAGTTGGAATAAGTGCCGTCCGATTCTGCAAACGAGGCCGCGGGGAACACCACGTGGGCATGCACCGAGGTGGGGGTGGGGAAGATGTCCATAACCATCAGGAATTCCGCAGCCTTCATGGCTTCTTCCACCCGGTTGGCATCGGGGTAGCTCACCACCGGGTTGGCCCCAAAAACTACCAGGCCTTTGACTTTCCCTTCCAGGATGGCTTCGATCTGCTCAAACATGGTGAGCCCAGGAGTGGCGGACAACTTTACGTTCCAGGCTTTTTCGAACTTGGCGATATTATCCGGCACCGTCACGTACTGGTAACCGGGAAGCACATTGGGCAGACACCCCATGTCGCAGGCCCCCTGCACGTTGTTTTGCCCCCGGATGGGGTTGACCCCGGTGGAGGGCCGGCCGATATGGCCGCAGAGCATGGCCAGGTTGGCCAGGCTTTTGACGTTGTCGGTGCCGGTGGAATGCTGGGTGATGCCCAGGACGTAGCAAATGGCGCTGGCCTCGGAGCGGGCGTACCATTCCGCCGCCTGCTGGAGTTGGTCAATGGGCACCCCGGTAATCTCGGACACCCGCTCCGGCGGGAATTTCTCAATCATCTCCACCAGGGCCGGGAAGTTCTCTGTCCTTTCTTCAATAAAAGCCTGGTTGTGCCAGCCGTTTTTATAAATCAGGTGCATGAGGCCGTTTATGAGGGCCACGTCGGTTCCCAGGCGGTGCTGTACATGGAGGTGAGCCAGGGAAGCGATCTGAGTGCGCCGGGGGTCGGCCACTATGAGTTTGGCCCCATTGGCCTTGGCCCGCATCAGGCGCATTGAGCCAATGGGATGGGCCACCGTAGTGTTGGTGCCGATGGCCAGGATACAGTTGGCGCTCTCCAATTCCACAAAGGAGTTGGTCATTGCCCCGCTGCCGAATGCGGCGGCCAGCCCGGCCACCGTGGGCGCGTGTCAGAGACGGGCGCAATGATCTATGTGGTTATGCCCAAACACCGTGCGGGCGAATTTTTGGAAGACATAGGTTTCTTCGTTGGTGCAGCGGGCCGAGCCTACAAAGGCCACGCTCTCCGGCCCGTAAGTGTCTTTTAGCCTCTTTAGCTGAGAGGCGGCATAATCCAGGGCCTGGTCCCAGGTGGTTTCTTGCAAAGAACCGTTTTGACGCAGGAGCGGCGTGGTCAGTCGGTCTTTATGGTGCACAAATTCATGGACGTTCCAGCCTTTGATGCAGAGACTGCCTTCGTTGGTCGGCCCGGTTTTGGCCGGCAGGGTGCCGACGACCTGACCGTCCAGCACTTCCAGAAGCATGTTGCAACCCACCGCACAATAGGGGCAGGTGGTGAGAACCGTCTTGAAATCCATGTCTCCACCGTCTCCTTATGGGTAATATTTGGCTATTCTCAACAAAGAATAGCGATTGCATAATAAAAGTGCCCCTAGTGGTCAGCAGGCATTTTCTCGCTATTCTGCATAGAAAATAGCATAATGATCATCTATTGCAAGATTTTTCTGATTCTTTCAAGCCCCTGGCGATTTTCATGCATATGTCGGCAGGATTTGCGGCTCGAAGGGTTTAGGCGCAGCCAGGCTGGTTATTTTAGTAATAATTTCAAATTGCCGATGAATTAAGAAAAGTTCTATTTTTCAATAACCTGCGCTGGTGACTCCCGCTGCATCCTGGCCGGCAGCGGCTTATTAACGATGTTGAGGCCGCTTCGTTACTTAGCCGGGAGATTGAAGGCCTGACCAAATCGGGTCGGATGCTTTCTCGTTGAACCGAAACCGACACCCAAAGAAACTCTTTTCATACCTGTCAGAGAATGGATGGGCCATGGAAAATCCTGCCATTAAACCAATCGGTCCCCTCAACATGAGAGCCGGAGTTCTCCTGGTTCTATTGCTGATTCTCGGATGTCTCGGGAATTACTTTACCCTACCCCTGTTTTTCGGAGCTGATTTTATCTTCGGCAGTATCGCGGTTTTCTTAGTGCTGACTTTTTATGGTTTAGGATGGGGGATGGTGGCGGCTGTGCTGGCCAACAGCTTTACCTACCTCCTCTGGGGTCATCCTTATGGCGGTCTCACCTTTATCACAGAGGCTCTTTTCGTGGGCTATTTCCTGCGTTCAGGCAGTCGGAACCTGGTTCTCCTGGATGGATTATTTTGGCTGCTGGTAGGTATGCCCCTGGCTTACGTATTTCATACCAAGGTGCTGCATTTGGGTCCTATCATCGGCGCCTTTATCATGCTGCAACAGGGCATCAACGGCGTCTTTAACGCCCTGCTGGCAAGCCTGGCCGTCAACCACCTGCCCTTTGAGAAATTCTTGGAACCCGGCGCTCCCCGCCGGACCACCTCCCTCAGGGAGACCTTGTTAAATCTGATGGTGGCGGTGATTCTGTTGCCAGCCCTGGTTATCATGATCTTCAACAGCCGGGAGGGGGTAAAAGAAGGTCAGGACCATACCATTGATAATATGCAGATAGCCGGTGCTAATATTGTCGCCCAACTCTCTCTCTGGCATCAACAAAACTTACACGCCGTAACCCAACTGGCGGAGTTGGCTGCCAAAACTTCCCTGGAACCCTCACCGGCGTTGCAGCATGACACGGAGGTCATCGAGAAAGCCCACGCCCGGTTCCGTTCGATGCTGGTGGCCAATGCCCAGGGGACCAGTATCTCCTGTTCTCCTGCGGTAAGTGCTGAAGGACAAAGCAATATCGGCATTAATTATGCCGACCGGCGGTATTACCAGGATATGCTTAGCACCAAGCGTCCTGTAGTCTCCGAGGTCTTAATAGGTCGGGTCATGCGCTTCCCTGTGGTGACCGTCTCGGTTCCCATTTTCAGAGGGGAGAATTTTAGAGGCTACGCTTTGGGAGTTCTGAATTTGCATGGCATTCAGGAAATGCTGCAACCCTTCGGTGAGCAGTTGAATTTGGGCATCACCCTGGTTGATTCCCAGGGCCAGGTGATCATCAGCACTATGTCAGACCGGAAGCCCCTGGTGCCCTGGGTCCGTCAAGGCGGCACCGTGCAACCTCTTCGAGGTTCGGTTTACCAGTGGCTCCCGGATAACCGGCAGAAGGCATCCATGGCCCGCTGGAAAAACTCTTTTTATGTGGGGGAATACAGCATCCCAGATTTACCCTGGAAGCTGGTGGTGGAGGCGCCGTTGGCCCCCCTGCAGAAAAATCTGTACCTTCTTTACGTGCGTAATCTGGCCATCATGACCGGATTGACCGTGGTAGTCCTGCTCCTGTCAGTGCTTTTCACCCGCTGGCTGGTCCGTCCCCTGGCGGGCCTGGCCCTGGTCACCAGCAATCTGCCTGACAAGTTGTTGGCGAACCGGGATATTACCTGGCCCGAGAGCTCGGCCACCGAGATGCATTCCCTGGTGGCCAACTTTAAAACCATGGCCCGGTCTCTGACTGCTTATATCCAGGGTCTTAAGGCAGCCAATATCGATCTGACGGCGGAAATCGACGAACTAATCAGGGTTGAAGCGGCTCTGCGGGACAGCGAGGCCAGGTACCGTCTCCTGGCCGACAATGCCCGGGATGTTATCTGGAGAATGGACGAGAACCAGCAATTGTCCTATGTCAGTCCTTCCGTCCAGCTTTTAACCGGATTTTCGCCGGAAGATACCATGGATCGGGGGCTGGCAGGGATGCTGACCCCCGCCTCCCTTCAGGCAGCTTTAGACATGATTGCCCAACTTCAGGAGGTGGAACTCCGAGAGAAGCCAGCCGTCCCACCTGCCGTCACTTTGGAAGTGGAAGTCTTGCGCCAAGATGGCGGCACTATCTGGGGCGAGGCCCACGCCACCTTGCTGCGGGACTCGCAGGGCCGCTTCGCAGGCTTTATGGGGGTCCTCCGGGATACCACCGAACGCCGGCTGGCCGAAGCGGCCTTGCGGGAAAGCGAACAGCGAGTCCGGCTGAAACTGGAAAGCATTCTGTCCCCGGAAGGGGACTTGGGGAACCTGGAGCTTGCCGACATTATCGATGTCCCGACGATTCAATCGCTGATGGATGACTTCTATGAGCTGGCTCATTTCCCCATGAGCCTCATCGATCTTCAGGGCAAGGTCCTGGTGGGGGTGGGCTGGCAAGATGTCTGCACGAAGTTCCATCGCACCCATCCGAAGACTTACAGGTATTGCCTGGAAAGCAACACGCAACTTTCTCAAGACGTGCCTCCGGGTGAATTCCGGCCCTATAAATGCAAGAACCAGATGTGGAACATCGCCACGCCCATTGTGATAGGCGGCCATCATCTGGGCAATCTCTTTTCCGGGCAGTTCTTCTTTGAGGACGAATCGCTGGATTACGGACTCTTCCGATCACAGGCCAGGAAATACTGTTTTGACGAAAAAGCTTATCTCGCCGCGTTGGAACGAGTTCCGCGTCTGAGTAGGGAAACTGTAAACGCAGGCATGGCTTTTTTAATTAAATTGGCTAACATGCTGTCGCTGCTGAGTTACAGCAATATCAAGCTGGCCCGCACCTTGACGGAACGGGCCGCGTTAACGGAATCACTGCGGGAGAGCCAGGAACGGCTCAATCTGGCCCTGGCCGCGGCGCAGATGGGCGTCTGGGAGTGGAATATTCAAACCGATGCAGTCTTTTGGTCGCCGGAGTGTTATGAGATTACCGGCCTGGAGGGCCTTAAGGAACTGACGCTGGCTGACTTTATAAACCTCGTACACCCTGAAGATCTTGACCGCATCATGACCGCGTCCAGAAGAGCAATCGAGGCAAAAGAGGTTTATGCCGAAGATTTCCGCATCATCCGCCCCAGCGGCGAGGTGCGCTGGGTGACCAATCTCGCACGGACCGAGTACGACAACAATGATCATCCTCTGCGCATGGTCGGCACTGTCATGGACATCACCGCCCGCCAAGAGACGGAGGAGGAGGTTATTCGTCAACGGGAGGAACTGCGAGGGCTGGCCACCCGGCTGGCGATGGTGGAAGAGGAAGAACGCCAGAATCTGGCCCGGGAGTTGCATGACCAGGTGTGTCAAAACCTGGCCATGTTGGGCCTCACCCTGGAATCTCTGAAGATCAAGGCGCAGCAAGAGCCGCTGCAACTGCTGTTGTCCAAGCTTGGGGACGCTGCGGTCTTGGTGGAGCAAACCGGCGAGATTACTCGAGAACTTATGGAAGGTTTGCGGCCTACGGTCCTGGACCATTACGGCCTTCTGGAAGCTTTGCGCCGCTGGGCTGAGCAGTTCTCCCAGCGCACCGGCATCCGTGTTGACGTCCAGGGAAAGGAGGCTATCCGCCTGGCTCCGCCGGTGGAACTGGCCCTGTTTCGCATTGCCCAGGAAGCCCTGAACAATGTGGCCAAGCATGCCAGAGCCACCAGGGTAGTGCTGACCGAAGAAGAAGTTAAGGGAACCGTGCACCTGAGTATCGCCGACAACGGCGTAGGCTTCGATCTGAACCCGATAGGAGATATCTCCAAGGGCCGCCACCATTGGGGGCTTATGACCATGCGGGAGCGGGCTTTGGCTGTGGGCGGCCGGTGCCGCATAGAGTCCGAGCCCGGCCGGGGAACGCAGGTGATGGTGGAGGTGAGCTTATAAATATTTCTTTATTCCACACCGCTGCAGCCGAGAGAGCTTATCAATTACCTGATACAAGTATCCGTTAACGTTGCGCCTAATTCATCCTTGTTATAACTAATTTATTTTACCTAGTTTTTTATAGTCTATCCTGACTGATGATAAGTATCGGTACGTTTCGAGCATGCTGCACAGTTTGCATGCCTGAGCCGCATCGACTCCGAAAGCCTGCAAATCTCTTCAGCAAATTTTGTGTTAAGCCAATCTCTCATGAGCCGGGAATAATTCCCCCATATTTATAATAAAATTAAGATTTGATAGAAGTTCTTATCTGAGATGGATAGATTTCGGGCCAATCTTAAGCAGACCGCCACCCCAATAAGGCGAAGTATAAGTTGAAGGGAGCACGAATGTATTTTAAAATAAAACAAGATGTTAGCAAAGATTGGCCAAACTTGTGGCGGGTAACTCGCCTTGTGTTTATAACAAAACTCGATTTGTAAACCCGTAGCCAAGAGATTTAAGGGTATTGGTGCATCATGGGCAATCCGATGGATAAGATCAATATACGGCGACTGCTGACAGGCCTGGGCCTGTTGGTAATTCTGCTGCTGGCGGTAGCCTTTGTTTTGGGTTTACTATCCCTAAGGCGCACCAGCGAGATAGTCTCCGAAGATTTTCAACAGCAACAACTGATCCTGGCCAAGACCACGGCCCGGCAGATAGAAGACGGCCTGGAGTTTTTGCGGCGGGAGCTCAAAATTCTCAATTATTCTCCGGCCATCCAATACCTGGAACCGGTGGCCTGGTCCAACCGCATGCAGGTAAGTTTCAACGACCTCTCCAAATTGGGGGTGACCGAGATTGAGAGGCTGGACTTTGAGGGACCTAACGCTGGCCGCACTTATGTGTTGGACGCCAAAGGTCCCCGGGTGCTGGAAAATCAGACCCATGACTCCCCTGTGGTCGCCTGGGCCAAAGACCCGGCCAATCGTGGCCGCATTTACCAAGGGCAGATTGAACTGGAACTACGGCATGATCGCAAAGTGCCGTTCTTTACCATGGCCACACCGGTATATGAAGAGAGCGTGGACGAATCTCACCCCAAGGCGACGGGCAGGCTGGACGGGGTGCTGCTGTTCAAAGTGAATGCCAGCCAGTTCACCGGGCACTATTGCGCCGGTATTCGCTCCGGGCGCACAGGCTACTGCTGGGTGCTGAACAGTGATGGGGTATTTCTTTATCATCCCGAACGGGAATTTATTGGCGAAGACGCCTTTACGGCCCGGGGCCGGCGCAACCCAGTGATCAGTTTCACCAAGATCAACGAAATTCAAAAATCAAAAATGTTGGCCGGAGAAGAAGGAACTTCCTTATACAATTCGGGCTGGCACCGGGGCGTCATCCGGCAAATGGAAAAATTCCTGGCTTACAGCCATACCAAGGTTAACCCGGATGATTCCCGCATCTGGCCGGTGGCGGTGGTGGCGCCCACCGATGAAGTTTACGGCACCATCCATTCCCTGTACATACGGCAATTCCTAATCCAGGGGATTCTGATTTTCGCCCTGATTCTGGCGGCATGTGCGGTAATCTATTATGAAATGCGCTGGTCCGTGGAACTGCAGCGGGAGGTTGACCATACCACTGCGGATTTGCGCCTCAGCCGGGAACAGTACAAATCAGTGGTGGAAAACGCCCGGGACTTTATTTTCCTGCTTGATGACCAGGGTAAATTCATCAGCGCCAATACCTCCGCCGCCAGGGTTTTCGGCACTCCGGCCACGGCCATTGCCGGAAAATCTCTTTCCGATCTCTTTCCACCCGAAGACGCCACCGCCATATCTTCCCAGGTTCGGGATGTGGTGGACACCCGGAAAGGCTCCGAAGTCAAAACCACGGTCCATATTAAGGGTCGGAGTTATTGGCTCTCCATTCACTTCGTTCCAGTTTTCGGGGAGGACGCCCGTACGGTGGACCGGGTGCTGGTGATGGCCCGGGATATCACCGAACGCCAGCGCCTAGAAGAGCAACTTTACCAGACCGAAAAACTGGCTTCCTTGGGGACGCTATCAGCCGGAGTGGCCCACGAAATTAATAACCCTTTGGGGGTTATTTTGGGGTTTACAGAGATTTTGCTGGACCGCATACCACCGGGCAGCAAGGAACACGAAATTCTCAAAACCATTGAACGGCAAGGGCTCAATGCCAAGAGGATTGTGGAAAAGTTAATGACCTATGCCCGGCAGCCCGCAAAGCAGGAAGAATCCACCGATCTTAACCAAGACATTGAAACCGTAATGTCCTTACTGCAAAATAATCTGCTGACCAATAAAATCGAATTGGAAATGAGGCTGGCCCGGGAGTTGCCACGGGTCCACGCCGATTCCGGGGAACTGCAGCAGGTGTTTATCAATCTGGTGAATAACGCCGCAGCAGCCATGCCCAACGGCGGCAAGCTCACGGTGATAAGCAAGGTTAACCCTTACAGCCAAATGGTGGAGGCGATTTTTGCAGATACCGGCACCGGCATCCCCAAGGAAATCGCCGACCGCATCTTCGATCCTTTCTTTACCACCAAGAAAGTAGGCGAAGGCACGGGCCTGGGGCTATCGGTGAGCTATGCCATAGTCAATAAATATGGGGGCAATATCCGCTTCGAAACCAGATTGGAAGAAACTGCCGGAGGCAATCACGGCACCACTTTCTTTGTCTCATTGCAACCTGAAATCGCTATGGAAGCCAAAGAAAGCAAACAGTAAAGAACCCCCATAGAAAAAGCACATTGCTAATATTTCAAAACGATACAGGCAGAAACGCTGCCTCTTTCCACATTCTAATTCTTTCCCTCGATGTGCTCCCGAATGAAATCTTTGATGTACCAATCCACAATGCCTTCGGAAAACAGGACCATATCCAGTTGTTTGGTATAGAGTGTGAGCTTGCCGAATAAAATCAGGCGCTGGATCATTTGCTCCAACGGATATTTCGCCAATCTGGCTTCGATGGTGTCACCCTGGCGCCGGTAGTTGAGGCCCATGTGGTCGATGATGGCTTCGATCAGCCTGGCCCGCCGCTCGCGACGTTCCGGTGTGGAACCGCCGCCCCGAAAAGTGAAGGTGATATAATTATCGTTAATCTGGTCGCTGAGGTAGGCTTCCACTGCGGAAAAATGGTAGCCCAGGCGGATGCTGAAGTTCATGTAATTCTCGGAGAGCGCCACATAACTTTGATCCCGGTAAGGTTCGGCGCCCTGGGCCACCTCCTCCTCGCTTTTCACAAATACCGAACTCAAGCTTTGGGCTCCGGCGGGTTTGCCTCGGGGCCAGCGCATGGCGGTGAGTCCCTGCCAAAAGGCCTTGAAAGGAATGGAATTAATCTGTTCCGGCCGGACTTTGCGCTTCCAGCCTCTCTTTAAGCCGCCCCCCAGGTCCAGAATGCAAAGCTTAAAAGGCAGGTCAGAGTCCAGTTCCACCACTTCCCTGCCGCCCTGCACTTCTTTTTCCGTCAGTTTGAACATCTCCCGCATGGAATATTCATGGGCGAAGCGCACAATGTCATGAATGGTCCGGCAGTTTTCCGGCGCAAAGGTTTTGCTCTGGGGATTAATCAGATTGAGAGGGATTATCTTCTTAAGCACCGCTTTCAGGGTCCGGAAAACCGGGCTGTCGGATAAGTCATCCGTCTTGGGCGGGGAGGGCTCCAGCAGTTCGGTGATGATGCCTTCATAGACGTTGTTATAATTGGCGTCCACGGTCACTTCCTGGCCGGGTTGCAAAATCTGGGTGGCAATGCCGGTATTGAGAATGGCAGGAACTTGAAATTCCCGGGCCAGAAGTGCCATATGACCCGTGGGACTGCCGGCGTCGGTGATGATGGCTGCGGCCTGGGGCATTACCGTGACATACTTGGGGGAAGTGTGCCTCGCCACCAGGACTCCGCCCGCGGGGAAATTTCGCAAGTCTTCATCCCGCCGCACCAGAACCACGGGTCCGGCGCCGACTCCCCGGCAGGCCACGCTCCCTTGATCCAGGAGCACGGGGTACTGCTTCAGAGTCCTGGCCTTGCCTTCAGGGGCTCTCTTGGCGGGCATTTGCAGTTGACGGCTTTGCAGGAGCCAGAGCCGGTCCTCAAAGTCCAGGGCCCACTCCACATCCTGGGGCCGCTGATAATGGGCCTCCAGGGTTATGGCCCACTGCGCCAACTGCTGCAAATGGCTGTGATTCAGGCAAGGAGCATCGACCTTCTCCGGGGGCACTGGCGCCTCTTGCACTCCGCCTCCAGGCAGGTTGACCAGCATCACTTCCTTGGGCGGGATGCGCTGTTCCAGGATTTCGCCGGGAGGGTGGTGCGCCACCAGGTAATAGTCAGGCTCGATCACCCCGCCCACGGCATATTTGCCCAGACCCCATACGGCGTTGATCAGCACCGCATCCCGATCCGCGGCCTCAGGTTGCCGGGTGAACAGGACCCCGCTGGCCCTGGCGTTAATCATGGGCAGCACGGCCACGCCCATGGCCATCTCCTCCTCCCGGAAGCCCTTGTTTTTATAGTAAAACAAGGCCCTGGGGGTAAACAGGCTGGCCACAATATCCTTATAGCGGCTAATCAGTTCGCCGGGGGGCACATTGAGATAGGTGGCGTATTGTCCGGCAAAGGTGAGGGAGAGGTCTTCTCCCACGGCGCTGGAACGCATGGCCACCAAGGGATGTCGTTGCTCCCGCTGGCATAACTCTCCATAGGCCGCCAGGATGGCCTCCTCGAGTTCCGGCGGCACCAGGGCCTGGTGGATCATGGACTTCAATTCTTCACTGACGCTGGCCAGGCTGTCCAGATCGTCAAGCCGCCAGATACTCAGGAGTTCCGGGATCCGCGTCGTCAGCCGGTTGTAATCCAGGAACAGCTTGTAAGCATAGGTGGAAATGGCGAAACCGGATGGCACCGGCAGGCGCACCCGGTTTTTGACCTCTCCCAGGTTGGCGTTCTTGCCCCCCACCATTTCCACCATTTCCAGGTCCAGATGCTCAAAAGGTATGGTCAGGGGCCCTTTTTGAATTTCCCGGCGCTGGTTCAGGACGTCTTCCACCTCGGTAATGACGCGCTTGTAAGCCTCAACCAGGCCCTCATAGCGCTGGTCCCCCAGATTATTGAGGGATTCCACCAGGGTGGCGGTCTCTTGGGCAAGTTGATTGACGCTGGCCCGGATATACTGAAGGTCGAAGAGGAAATCGCCCGAAAGCTTTTCCTCCATGTCGGTCATCAAGCTTAAGACAGCATTGTTGGCAGCCAGCAGTCTTTGAAAATTAGCGTATTTGTCCGCTAAGGCCGCCTGGATATTGGTTCCCCGGTCTTTTTGCACGAGGCGTTGCCAGACGCGTTTCAGGTGAAGGTCCTCCGGGTCCCGGGGAATTTAAGGGAAATTCATTTTTATTAAAAGGAGCATAGAATTTAATCGCCCAACACGATCTTGGAGATTTCATTAAACAGATCACTCAGCCGGAGCATCCCCACGACTTTTCCGGCCTGGAGGACGGGAATCAGGCTGATAGTTTCCTTAATCATTAAATACAGCGGTTTGGTGATAGGATCATCGGCGTTCACGGTGACCTTGATGGGACTCATGACTTCGCTCACCGCCCTTTGGGACTGCTCCTGCATTTTGGGCCCGAAGAAATCCCCCATTAGAACGGTGAGGCTGGGATCCATCTTAATGAGACCGGTTTCCTGGAGAAACCGGGGCTCCAACCCCTTGATGATGTCCCGCAGAGTCAGGATGCCCAAGAGCTGGTACTTTTCGTCAAAAACCAAAACGGCCCGGGGTTCGAAGGAGCCTTCAAACTTGAGGACCGCCTCCCGAATGATGGCCATGGCCTGGCGCAGGGTGAACCAATAGGGGATGTGGGGGTAATCCTCCAAGGCAATCATCAAATCCTTGGCGGTTTTATGATAAGGCATAGCATCCTCCAAAATTATCCTAGCTCAAATTATAGAAAATTCTGGTTATTTTCTAAAGGAGGGTCCTGGAAAAGTCAAGGAGAACCCCTGAGTGAACTTCTGCTTGTGAAATAATGCACTATTTTAACAGAAAATTAACGCACCTTTCCCTCATTTTAACCCTGTTTTAATCTTTCCCTTGCTAATAATTGATGCAAAGAAAACCTGCTCCGACCACAGGCCCGAAAAGCAGGTTTATTCCGGGGCTTAGCAAAAATTAACTGGATGGAGGTTCATATGCCGTACGACAAGAAAGTGAAGGATTTAATGATTCCCCTGGAGGATTATCCCCACATCCCCTATTGGTTCACCCTGCGTCAGGCCATGGCCATTGTCCGGGAAACGGCCATCAAGTATGAAGGTCAATTTGAGCCCCGGGCGGTTTTGGTTTTTGACGAAAAGTACCAGCTCTTGGGCATCCTGACTCTGCGGGACATCATCAAGGGGTTGGAACCCCGGTTTATGCAAGAAACCGGTCTGATCAAAGCGGACCCCAACCTGGCGGTGCTCATGGGCGATCTTTTCGGACCCGGCCTGAAAGAGGCCTCCCAAAAAGCCGTGAGCGAAGTCATGAGTCCCATCAAAGTTACGGTCCAAGGCACCGATCCCCTGGCTAAGGCCATCTTTCTGATGATCAAGGAAAATGTGGGCATGATGCCGGTGATCCAGGGCAGCAAAGTGGCCGGCATGATTCGTATGAGCGATCTCTTTGGGGAAATCTCCAAGATGGTGTTGGGCGAGTAATTTTTTCCAGGACCCTCATTTCAGAAGGAGTTAGCTATCATGGCGGAAGAAATCAAAAAAATGCCCGTAGGCGCCGGCCTGCCGGAGATGCCTGAAGAAATCATTATTGCTCCCAAGAAGGTGGCCATTGACTATAAACGCATAATTTTTATTCTCCTGGGTCTGGGAGTCTTTGTCTTATTCTACATGATCCCCACCCTGCCGGATGCCGTGGATCCCGGGGGCAAGGTCTTTAAACTGTCCTGGGCCGGCAAGATGGCCATCGGGCTGTTTCTCATGGCCGGGATTTGGTGGGTCTTTGAGGTGATGCCCATCGGGGCCACCGCTATTGCCATCGGCCTGTTCCAGGTGCTTTTTTTTATCCGTACCCCCAAACAAGCCCTGGGCGATTTCCTGGACCCCTCCGTCTGGTTCATCTTCGGCTCCGTGGTCATCGGCACCGCCTTCACCGCCTCGGGCCTCACCAAGCGCATGGCCTACAAGATGCTTACCGTTGTCGGGGAAAAAACCAACTTCATCCTGTTGGGGGTTTTTCTGGTCACTGCGGCCATGACCTTGATCATGGCCCACACCGCAGTGGCCGCCGCCCTTTTCCCTCTGCTGATGGCCATCAATGCCCTGTACAGTGAATCCGACCAGCCCACCCGGTTCGGCAAAGGCCTGTTCATCGGCATGGCCTGGGCCGCGGGCGCAGGCTCCATCATCACCTACCTGGGCGCGGCCCGGGGTGTGGCCGCGGCGGGCATGTTCAAAGAGTTTACCGGCACTGACATCGGCTTCTTTGAACTCAGTTTTTATATGCTGCCCGTAGGCCTTATCATGGTCTTCGTCATCTGGCTCATCATCATCACCTTTTTCAAACCGGAACGCCCGGTCATCGAAGGGCTGATGGAGAAAGCCAAAGATCTGACTAAAGAACTGGGTCCCATGAACAACAAGGAAAAATTCGTGGTGTTCATGGTCATTGTTATTGTGGGGCTATTCATAGCCAAGGCCTTTCTGCCCATCCAAGCCTTCACCGACATGGACCGGGCCGGGATCATGCTGGTGGGCACGGTGCTCTTCTTCCTGACCCGCACCCTCACCGTGGAGGACCTGGAGACCATTCCCTGGAATATCATCCTGCTCTTCGGCGGGGCCATGTCCATCGGTTTTTGCCTCTGGCAGACCAAGGCCGCGGAATGGCTGGCGGTTCACTGGCTCTCCTTCTTCCTCAACGCCCCCTGGCTGGTGTTCGTCCTGGGCATCGCCTTCTTCGTCTTGATTATGACCAACTTCATTATGAACGTGGCGGCCATCGCCATCTCGCTGCCGGTGTCCCTGGTCATCGCCAAGTACCTGGGAGTGGCCCCCCACGTCATTCTCTTCGCCTCCCTGGTCACTGCGGGCATGCCCTTCAACCTGCTCATCGGCGCGGCGCCCAACGCCATTGCCTACGAGAGCAAGCAGTTCACTACTGGGGAGTTTTTCGGGTACGGCTGGATTCCCAACGTGGTGCTCATGGCCTTCCTGGCGGTATTTGTGTATGTTATCTGGCCTGTTATGGGGATGCCGGTGTTGCTGCCTAAGTGATAACCGTCGTTTTCGTTCCCAGGTTTAACTTGGGAACGAGAACGGGAGGAAAATCCCCCCAACCCCCCTTTGATAAAGGGGGGAACTGAGCAGAATTCCGATAAAAAGTCCCCCCTTTGAAAAAGGGGGATTTAGGGGGATTTCAAACTCGGAAACTGTTTAGTCGCTGAATACATACTTATGAGGATCCATCAAATGTACCGGATAAAACGATTGGCGTTGCTCTCTCTCGCGGCACTCCTGGCCGCGGTCTTCTGCCTCAGTTCCCTGGCGGTGGCGGCCCCGGCCCCGGCCGGCGACCGCTTGGCCTTATCCGGGCTGGTGACCAATCCCATGGGCAAAGGCCTCAAGGAAGTGGAGGTTGAGGTGCTGGTGAACGGCCAGCACGTCAAGCCCACGGGCAAAGAGGCCGAAATAATCACCGGCAAGCCCGGCGGCTATGTGGCGGATTTCATCCTGCCCCCAGGCACCTTGCCCGAGGCTAAAGTTGAGGTCAAGGCCTTTAAGCCTTCCTGGAAACCCATTCCGGCCACTGAGGTGAAGGTGGTGGAGGCGGGGACGGACGCCGCAGGCAACAAACTGTTCCAGGCGGCCCAAAACCTCACCCTGAACCGCACCATGACTGCGGGTTTCTGGATTGCCAGCATCATCCTGCTGCTGGTTTATGTGGTCATCTCCCTGGAGTTGATGCACCGCACCCTGGTGGCCTTTCTGGGGGCCGCCATAATTCTGTTTGTCAGCTATACTTTCGGCACCTTCGACAAATCCTTTTTCATCCTCTCCTTTGATGACGCCATGGGGGCCATCGACCTCAACGTCATCTTTCTGCTCATGGGCATGATGCTCTTTGTGGGAGTGCTGAAACAGACAGGCATGTTCCAGTTCCTGGCCTACAAGGCCTATGCCTGGGCCCGGGGCAACGTCTTTGTGTTGTCTGCGATCCTGCAAATCATCACCGCGGTGGTCTCGGCCTTCCTGGACAATGTCACCACCATGCTTCTGGTGATCCCGGTGACCATCCAGATTGCCATCACCCTGAAGATTCACCCCTTGACCCTGTTGGTCCCCGAGGTCTTTGCCAGCAACGTCGGCGGCACCGCCACTTTGATCGGCGACCCCCCCAACATCCTCATCGGCTCTTATGCCAGCCTCACTTTCGGCCAGTTCGTGCAAAACCTGGCCTTGGTGTGCCTGATATGCCTGACGACCTGCACCCTGTGGTACATCTGGTGGCACAAGAAGGACTACCAACAAGCGGAAGTCAAGGATGTGCCGCGCACCATTGAGTTTTTAAGGGAGGAGTACCGCATTACCAATAAGAAGCTGACGTTCCAGGGCCTCCTGCTCCTGGCCTTCACCATCGGGCTTTTCGCCACCCACGGCATCCTGCACATGCAGGTGTCGGTGGCGGCCCTCATCGGTTCCCTGATCCTGGTGGCCGTCTCCCGGGTGGACATCGTGGAACTGCTGGAAAAAGAAGTGGAGTGGCCCACTCTGGTCTTCTTCATCGGCCTGTTCATGGTCATCGCCGGTGCCGAAGAAACGGGCCTGATTCAAATGATCGCCAACTGGGTGAAGGACGTCTCCCAGGGCAATCTCACTGCCGCGATTATCATCGTTCTGTGGGTGAGCGCCATTGCTTCGGCCTTTATTGACAACATCCCCTTCACCGCCACCATGCTGCCCATCATCGCCTTCCTGAACCAGACCATCCCCGGCGCAGAAAGCGGGGTGCTCTGGTGGTCCCTGGCCCTGGGGGCCTGTCTGGGGGGCAACGGCACCATGATCGGGGCTTCCGCCAACGTGGTCACCGTGGGCCTGGCGGAAAAGGCGGGCTATCACATTTCCTTCATTAGCTACATGAAAGCCTGCTGGTGGCCCATGATAATCACTGTCACCATCAGCATGGTTTACCTGCTGATTGCTTATTGATGCTGGGGTATGCTCACCCGTATCTATTGGGCCTTAAAATTCCCTCCCCCTTGATGGGGGAGGGTTAGGGTGGGGTGGCGGGGTCTTGCAATTCTCCCTCCCCCTAACCCCTTCCCACCAGGGGAGGGGAAAATACCTGGATAATGATGGTATACTCCTATCATATGTGGTTCTTGGGCAAGTGATGCTGTAAAGTAGAGCTACAAGAGAAAAGACTAGGAACAAAGGATAAGCCGGCCAGAGGGAATCTGGCACCCCATGGCCTTCTCCGGCGTTAGCTGAAGAATCCCATGGAACCTTACATAATCAGGTCGAGAATTTTAAGGCCTGCCGGGTGGAGTCTGTCAGCCCGGCGGGCCTTTGTCTTTAGTCGGCATAAACTGAAAATACGAATAATCTGGAGGAATAATAATGACTTGGCAAAAAAACCTGGCAGTCCCGGTTTTGATGGCATTTTTCCTCGCGGCTTTCGCTTGGCCTTGGGAGGCTCTTGCGGCCCAGGGGGAGGCAGGGGACCAGCTGACGGTTTCCGGAGTCATTGAAGACGCCCAGGGGAAAGGCGTCAAGGAAGTGGAGATCGAGGTGCTGGTAAACGGCAAGCATGTCAGTTCCGCCGAAGACGAATACCTGGAAACCGGGAGCAAGGGCGGCTTTATCGGGCGTTACCGGCTGCCCCAGGGCGCCCTACCGGACGCAAAGGTGCAGGTGCGGGCAGCGAAACCCAGTTGGCAGGCCCTGGATTCCGAGCCCCTCCAGGTTCTGGACGCAGGCACGGACAAGGCCGGCAACCGCCTCTTCCAGGCCCAAACCACCCTGACCCTGAAGCGGCAAATCACTCCGGCCTTCTGGATCGCGGCCGTGGTTCTCCTTTTAGTCTACATCCTCATCGCGGCTGAGGTGATGCACCGCACCCTGGCGGCCTTTTTGGGAGGAGCGTTTATTCTGTTCATCTCCTACACCGCCGGCACCTTCGATAAAAATTACTTTATCCTCTCGTTCCACGATGCCATGCGGGCCATAGACCTGAACGTGATCTTCCTCCTCATGGGCATGATGATTATAGTGGGGGTCTTGAAGAAAACCGGCCTTTTCCAGTGGCTGGCCTATAAGTCTTATGCCTTGGCCCGTGGTAACATTTTTGTCCTGTCCTTCATCCTCCAGGTAGTGACGGCGGTGTGCTCCGCGTTTTTAGACAACGTCACCACCATGCTGCTGTTGATCCCGGTGACCATTGAAATTGCCGTGACCTTGAAGATCAATCCCCTGACCCTGCTCATCCCCGAGGTCTTTGCCTCCAACGTGGGCGGCACCGCCACCCTCATCGGGGACCCGCCCAACATCCTCATCGGCTCCTATGCCAAGCTAACCTTCTCTCAATTCGTTATCAATCTTGCCTTGGTTTGCACCGTCTGTCTCATCCTCACCTCGCTTTGGTACCTCTGGTGGTATAAGAAAGGCTACCTCAAAGCCGAAGTGAAGGACGTGGACCGCACCATTGCCTATTTGAAAGAAGAGTACAGGATCACCAACAAGAAGCTGACGGTCATGGGATTGGGGATTTTGGCTTTCGTCATCTTTCTGTTCGTGATCCACGGGGTCCTGCACATGGAGCCTTCCGTGGCCGCCCTGATCGGCGCCATGGTGCTGCTGGCCGTCTCCCGGGTGGATATCGTGGAGATGCTGGAGCATGAAGTGGAGTGGCCCACCCTGGTCTTTTTCATGGCCCTGTTCATGGTCATTGCCGGGGCGGAAGAAACCGGTCTCATCCAGGTCATTGCCGAATGGGTGAAGGATGTCTCCCGGGGCAATCTGACGGTGGCCATAATTCTGGTCCTCTGGGTTTCAGCCATCGCCTCGGCCTTTATCGACAACATCCCCTTCACCGCCACCATGCTGCCCATCATCGCCTTCCTGAACCAGACCATCCCCGGCGCGGAAAGCGGGGTGCTCTGGTGGTCACTGGCCCTGGGGGCCTGTCTGGGCGGCAACGGCACCATGATCGGGGCCAGCGCCAACGTGGTTACCGTGGGCCTGGCGGAAAAGGCGGGCTACCATATCTCCTTCTTATACTATATGAAAGCCTGTTGGTGGCCCATGATGATCACCGTTGCCATTGCCATGGGTTACCTGTTGATTGCTTATTGATCTGCGATTTATCCTCAAGGGGCGGACCTAGTGTGGCGTCCCAGATATACGATACATAAATTCCTGGTCTTTTTCCCTCCCCCTTGATGGGGGAGGGTTAGGGAGGGGGTGAAATAATTGGCTAATTTCATTTTATTATTCCCCCTCCCCAACCCCCTCCCACCAGGGGAGGGTGAGTTTAAAGGGCCTGGATTTTGAAGCATATTTGCGGGACACTAGGTATCCGCCCTTTTAAGGCTCACACGCAGGTGCGCCCCCACATTTTCACCACCATCGTCCCCCACCATCGTCCCCAATACTTGACCGGAGCAATAGAACCGGATATCCTTCAATGAATTATTATTGAAGGATATTAAAAACATATGGAACCGGACCCGGCCGTAGAGGTCTCATTGCTGCCAGAGGAAAAGTCGCGACTTGCCAGCCGGGAACGTTTGCTTGTCTGCCTCGACCCCAGCCCTTTTTCCATCCCGTTGATTCGAGCCACCCAACGCCTGGCCGACGCCCAAGGGGCCAAATGGTTTGCCCTGTATGTGGAGACCCCCTCTCATGACCGGCTTTCCCCGGAAGCCCAGGAGCAAGTGGGCCAGGCTCTTTATCTGGCCTCGAAGCTGGGAGGCCAGGCGGTTAAGGTTTCCGGCTTTCGAATCGGCGATGAGATCCTGGCCTTTGCCCGGGAAAACCAGGTCAACAAAATTCTGGTGGGCAAGCCCTATGAGAGGCGCTGGCGCCGGTTTCTGGGAATATCCCTGGTGGATCACCTGGTCTGGCATTGCGGCCCCATCGATATCTTTGTCATCTCCGGAGAAGGGGAAGAGGCCCTTCCCGAGAAACCCAAGACCGCCAAGGCCAGACGGCGCTTCTGGGAATACCTCTTGGCGGCTGGCGGTGTCGGGCTCTGCACTGGCCTGGGCTTTATTCTTTCTCCTTACCTGGTCCTCACCAATCTGGCCATGATCTATCTACTCACCGTGGTGATTATTTCCTGCTTCCTGTCCCGGGGTCCGGCCATTTTTTCCTCATTGTTCAGTGTGTCTGCTTTTGCCTTCTTTTTTGTACCGGAGTATTACTCGTTTGCGGTGGCCAGCACCGAATACGCCATCACCCTGGCAGTCATGCTCCTGGTTAGTCTCTTGGTCAGCGGCTTGACGACCCGGGTAAGGCACCAGGCCAGGGTTTCTCGCCAGCAGGAGCGGCAGACCGCGGCCCTTTATGAAATGAGCCAAAACCTGGCGGCCATCGAGAGCCTGGAGGAACTTCTGAGGGTGGCGGCAGAGCAAATCTCCATGATATTTGACAGCCGGGTAACCATCTTGATGCCGGATTCCGGGGAAAAGTTGCACATTCGGGCGGGACACCAGTTTTCCGAGGAAGATGTCCGGGAGGAAATGGTGGCTAAATGGGTCTTCCGCCACGGGCACCTGGCGGGCGCCGGTACCGATACCCTCCCGGCCGTTAAAGGGATTTATTTGCCGCTGATCGCTTCCCAACACGTCATCGGGGTTTTGAGGCTGGAAGCCACTCATCCTGACCGCATTGTGGAGGCTGACTCTCTACGTTTGCTGGAGGCTTTGGGGACCCAAGTGGCCTTGGCCATCGAACGGGAGGACCTTTCCCATCAGGCGCAACTGGCCCGGTTTCAGATCGAAGCCGAGCAGATGCGCAATGCTTTGCTCAGTTCAGTATCCCACGACCTCCGCACTCCCCTGACCGTCATCGCCGGTTCCGCCAGCAGCCTGCTGGAAGGGGAGAAAAACCTGGATGCAGGAACTAAACACGAGTTGGCTCAATCGATTTATGAAGAGGCCCGCAGACTTGACCGGCTGGTGTATAACCTTTTGGAAATGAGCCGCCTGCAAGCCGGCGAGGCCCGGCTCAATAAGGAATGGTATGTCCTGGAAGAAGTAATCGGTAGCTCCCTGACCCAACTGGACGCGCAGTTGCATGATCATCCTGTGAGCATCATCCTACCCACCGACCTGCCCCTGGTGCAGATCGACGCCCTGCTTATGGAACGGGTGGTGATTAATCTTCTGGAAAATGCCATGAAGTACACGCCCCCGGGGACGCCCCTGGAAATTTCCGGCAGCATTCAGGATAAAGAGATTTTGGTGGCTGTGGCGGATTGTGGTGTTGGTCTACCTCCGGGGCAGGAGGAGCGCATCTTTGAAAAGTTTTACCAGGTGGCCCCCGGAAGCGCCCGGGGGGCTGGCCTGGGCCTCACCATCTGCCGCAGCATCATCGAAGCCCACGGCGGCCGTATTTGGGCGGCCAACCGCCCGGACGGCGGCGCGATTTTCAGCTTCACCATCCCGTTGGTGGAAGGGGCGCCCATTTTGGATAAGACTATTCCCGAGATGGAGAAAAATCATACTGATGAACCCCAGCATCCTGCTCATTGAAGACGATGCCCAGATTCGCCGGTTCCTGCGGGCTAGCTTGGTTACTCAGGGATATGAACTGATTGAAGCCGAAACGGGAAAAGAGGGCCTGGCCCTGGCGGCTTCACGAGTTCCCGATGTGGTCCTGCTGGATTTGGGTCTGCCGGATATGGAGGGTCTGGAAGTGATTAAGCAGTTGCGGACCTGGTCCAGCGTCCCCATCATCGTCCTCTCCGCCCGGGGCCAGGAGCGCGACAAAGTCGCCAATCTGGATGCCGGGGCGGATGATTACCTCACCAAGCCTTTCGGAGTAGGAGAGCTGTTGGCCAGAATGCGGGTGGCCCTGCGCAAGTCTTCGGCGGCTGAGGACAGCAAGCCGGAAGCTACGTATACTCTTGGCGAAATCAGGGTGGATTTTGAGCGGCGCCTGGTTTTTCGGGGCCAAGAGGAAGTTCACCTTACCCCCATCGAATACAAACTTCTGTCGGTCCTCATCAAGCATCGGGGCAAAGTGGTGACTCACCGGCAATTATTGAAAGAAGTCTGGGGCCCTTCATATACCGAGCAAAACCCTTACCTGCGCATATTTATTCTTAATCTCCGCCGTAAGCTGGAAGCTGACCCCACCCGACCCCAATATTTGTTGACGGAACCAGGGGTGGGGTACCGCCTGTGGGATTCACCCTAAATGTCTGGCGCCGAATGGCGGCGGCCCGAACTGGGCATCGATAAAAACACTCTGGCCGCAAAAACAAGCACGTCCGGGCCTCAGGCCACCAAAGGCATCAAGGCGTTTCTCGCCAACCGGGTACTTTGCGGGAGGCCGTATTAAGTTTAAAAGGGGAAGCAATTTTTCCGGCTGCGGTCTCGAATGTCCCCATGACCCATTAAGACAGGTCAGCTTAACTTATCTTTACGCACTGTAGGCGGAGGTGGCAGGGGATTAAGGAAGCGGGAAGCTGAATACCAGGAATTACTTTACCCCCGTGAAAAATATAAGCATCTCCGGCTTCATTCCAGACTTAATTTCATCATATAAAAACTTTCATCTACGTCGTTATCGTTAAAATTCATAGAAACCACTTGCAACACTTTGAATCCGAATTTTTCATAAAGTTTGATAGCACCTGTCTTTACGATATCAACGCTTAATTCTATTTCTCTAACGCCTAAGGCCTTCAGCCTATCTAAAGCTTCTCCGAGTAATATTTTGGCGATTCCTTTTCCTCGATGAGATGGATTAACGGCGATTCTCACTATTATCCCTTTGTTAACAAGTTGACAGTAACACGCTATGACAAATCCAACAATCTCCTTTTCTTCCAATAATAGAAAGATGTCATTTAAAGCTGCCTTAAATTGGTCACAACCCCATTGTTGTTCAAAAGAAGCCTGTTCGATCTTTAGAATGCTATTCAGATCAGCTTCCTGAGCTGGCCTTACAATTCCGGATAAATTAAAAGTTTCAGAAGCCATGACGTCTCCCCCAAAATTTAGTCAGTGAATGTTAATCTCCATCTTTTTAATAGGGGAACAATTTGATGCCTAAATAAAATAATAGGGTGCATTTTGTTCCTATTATTACCCGAGTTTCCATGCTGCTTTAAACCCCATGCGTCCAGAGCCTGATGGGGAGCCACCCAACTCCTCCTGGCATAATAATTGATTAAACGGCTGTTAAAGGAAACCGATAGCGTCGTCGCTTCTGGCAAATTGTAGCACAGCCCAGTAATGCAGAGCAAATTGCGGGCCAAGAAAGCCGGAAATTAAAGGACCTGACCCCCGGACTAATGGAAATAATATGCGGGCCACCATGATTCCTAATTGCTGGCAAGGGCCGAACTGCCAGCGAACCGGCAGCCTGAAATCCGGTAGGTATGTAGGATCATTAGACCATCGTTTCATTAATAGACGCACCAGCCTTGGCGGGATGCCGGGAGAACAAAATGCCGGAATGGCATAACCTCCTCCCTCTATCCTCCCGGCTTTCCATCAAGGTTCCAACTTTCTGGGTAAACTGACCATTACCCGGAGTCCCATCCCGGGGCACTGGTAGGTCCAGGATGGGCAGTTTCCGTTAAAAGCTGCCTTTTTCGGATTTCTACCGAAAAAGGTTCAGGAGGGCAGGAGCGATGCAGAAATCCTCTTTGTACGTCATGGTAATGGTGGCCTTGGGACTCCTGGGAACGGTCCTCATCTTCGTGACCCTTTCCATGGGAGGTCGAATTTCTCCATAAGATTTGACGAACTTCATGCCAGAGACAATTGAGAAAGCCAGGGAGCCCTTGGAATTTTTCTTCGTGGAGGTATGGTTATTGGTAAGCGCCGGCCCTATTTGGGGGCGGACGTGCAGGTCCGCCCCCCCAACGTTTGTCGTTCCCAATCAAAACCCTTCCCAGAACCCACGATATATAGCAATTGCCAAAAGTTTTTTCCTATTCGAGAGCCTCATGAGCCACCTATGATTGTCATTCTGAAGGAGCTAAGCGACCGAAGAATCTCGAAAAAGCGAGATTCTTCGCTGCGCCCAGAATGACAAATCTAACCGGATAAACAGCAACAACTTTCGGCAAACCCTGTAAGTGAGAAGGCGGTCCATAAACACCAAGTTTAAGCCACCATCTTTTCCCTCTCCACTTGGGCCTTTGCTTTCTTCAAGCCGGAATATTGCAGTACTTTCGCCAAGGCTTCTTTCTTGAAGTTGGGTTTGCTCCTGCGATCGTACTCCTCGATATGTTTTCCCATGGCCTTGGCCATCAGGTTTTCCCCCACCGGGGAGCGGATGATCACAGTAGTCCAGCCTTCTTCGGCCCCGATGCCGCCGAAGGAAAGATCGGCGAATTCCGCGGCGTAATCCGAGCAAAAATTACAGGCATGCCTTTTCATGAAGTCCAGTTTATCCAAGGGGATGAACCGGACTTCCCCGTTGTCCAAGTGGATCATCAGTTCTTCTTTTAGATTGATTTTACGGACCTGCGGCCATTTAAAATTGCCGAGGTCTTCCAGTCGCCGACGTTCCGGTTCCCCGAACATAAAGTTGCCGGCGCAGAACAGACCGAAGTAATATTTGATGGACTCGGTGGGCACGACCCCCATGACTTCCATGCGCCGCAGGGTATTGATCTGACAAGGAGTGCCCACCATGGCCACCCGGCTCAGACTTTTTTTGGTCACCTGTTCCAACTGGGCGACGGAAGGCGAATACGTGGAATAAACCTCGGAAAAACGTTCCATGCCGTGGGAGGTATCGAAATGAAAACCGGCCGCGGCCAGGAGGTCATCCCGGGTGAGCGCCAGCCAGGGCTCTCTTTTAAAGGGCCCAGCCTTTTTGGCGACAATGGCGCCGTCAATGTGCCCTTTGTCCAACAGGCCCAGCAACAAGCCGGTCACCACCCCGCCGTCCGTGGCGTAGCTCCGCACTTCCGGGTCCAGGGAGCGGGCCACCGTGGTGCCCATTATCCGGCCCATGGGTGGGCTCCAGGAGACGTGTCTTCGGGTTTCTTCTTCGTGATCGGTGATTTCCGGGCAAATGGCATAGCAGATGCCGCATTCGATACACTTGTCCTTGTCTCTATAGCGGGGTCTGCCGTCTTCATCCATGGCCAGGGCCCCGTAATTGATGGCGGTGCAGAAGGTGACGCAGCCGCCACAGTGGTGACACAGGCCCGGTTCCTGGACCTCTTTGACCAGATCGGCAAAGGTTTTCATAACCCCTCCTCTGGGCCAGTGGAGTCTGGCCCTCGCCTGAAGCGCCCTGGTGCAGCGCCCCAGATACAACCACCTTAATTCCTTATCTTTTTTCCTCCACCTTGATGGGGGAGGGTTAGGGGTGGGGTGAAAAAAGCTAATGGATTTCGTTTGTCTTTTCCCCCTCCCAACCCCCTCCCATTACAGGAGGGGGAGTCAAGTGGTTCTTTTGTCAAGCCTTGCCCATGGCATAAACGGGATATCCTTTTTCCCAACCCTTGGTGATAATGCGGCCGTCCTTGGCCATGTCAGTGAGAATCGGAGTAATATTTTTCACCGGCTCATCCATGGCCCGGGCCAGCTCCGGCGGGTTAAGGGGCTGATCCCGCAAGGCTTTGAATATCCGGGAAATCGTGAATTCTTCCTTGAGGACATCCAGCATGGTCTCATCCGCTTCCACCGCGTTGAACTGGGAACCGGGGAACTCTTTCTCCGCAGGCCGCCGCAAGCTCGTGCCCAAGACCCAGCGCACCCGGGGCCGATGCATGGTGGCGTGAATCGCCCACAGCTTGGCTTTAGTCTTGTCATCCGTGGGGAGAGGCGGCAGTTTTTCCATGGCCTCCATGTTGGATTCCACCATGCGCACGAAGGATTCCGGCTCATTGACCTCCACGTAGCCTATGGCGATGCGCCGGCGCTCCAGGCCTGCCAGGGAGAGGAGCTTCTTCATGGCGTTGACCCGATACCAGCAGTGGTCCACCCCATAGTGGTAATGACAGGAGTGTTTGGGGGTACAGCCGGCCAGCATAATGCCCTTGACCCCGTTCAGAAAGGCCATGGACAGGATGGAAGGATCCAACGACCCCAGGCAGTTCACCGAGACCAGGTTAATGCCGCTGGGATAGGTGAGCCCCTTGACCGCAGCCTGTTCCGCAGAAGCCAGGCCGCCCCACCCGCAGACAAAGCCCAGAAGTTCATCTTTTTGCATCCGGGACAGGATGGCCTTGACCCTGGCCTCCAGTTGCTGGGCGGTGTTATTGACGACCTTAATGGCTTCGTGGGGGCAGGTGGCCGCACAGGTGCCGCCGCCGCTGCAAAGATGATTGTCTGTCTCCCGGGCCACCGGGCCACTCCCCGGTTTGACGTGTTCGATGCCGCCGCAGGGACAGATTTCCGTACATAAACCGCAGCCTTCGCAGAGGTCTTTATCTACGTGAACCACCACCGGACTCACCAGTCTGCCCTGGAGGGCCTTGTCCCGCAGATTCATAACCCCGCGGGCCGCTTTTTTGCCCTGCTGCAAGACCTCGTTCAAGTCGCAGGCGCCTCCGGCCGACCCGGTGAAAAAGAGGGACTCATCCGGAACCTGGTCCGGCCAGAATTTGATATGGCTCTTTTGCAGCCGGCCCCCGTTTTCCGGGTAGATGGGCAGCCACCGGATCAGTTCCTGGGCCTTGGCCGCCGGCTCTCCCGGCGCCCCCGGCACCACCAGGGTGTCCCACTCCACTTCGTGTTCCAGGTTGTCCGCAGGGCTCACAAAGCTCATGTAGCCGGACTGGACCACCGGGTGCACTTCCGGGGCGTAGGAGGTGAGCCCGATGCCGTGAGTTCGGGCTTCCATCAGTTCGGCGCCGGTGAGGGGCAGTGCGATGTTAGCCGGATAAAGTATGGTAGGTTTGACCTCGGGATGCTCCCGGGTCAATACCAGGCTGTCCCGCCAGGCTGCCACCGTGGCCAGTTTCTGGGCTTCTTCCCCGTGCTGGGGGCTGTTTACCCAGAAGACCATCTTACCCGGCTGGATTTCGGCCTCCTCACCTAAACCCAGTCTTTCTTCCAGGTCCAACAGGTCGTATACCCGCTCGCCGCCTCCGATATAATCGATGTTACCTGGCCCGAACTCCCGGTCCAAGGCGGTGATGATGGCTGCGCCGGCCACTTCGGTTACACTGCCGTCGGGCTGCTTTAAGCCCACATGGTAGTCGCCTACGCCGCCGATGATGTAGTCAATGGGCTGATCCGGCAGCACTTTGACCAGGGGACTGTTGAATACCTCCTTAAGGAGGTCGGCCAGATCCCCGCAAAAGATGCGGCAGCCGGGAAAAGTCCAATGAAGTTCATCCAAAACCCGCTCAGGGGTTTGGGCTTTGGCAAATAAGATGCTTTCCATGCCGTGGCGGGCCAGTTCCTGTGCTGCGGCAAAGCCGGAGACGCCGCCCCCCAAAATGAGGGCCGGCCCTTCGAAGGTCAACGATACCGGGGAATAGGGTTCCAGAAGCCTGAGGCTCGCCAGGCCCCCGGCGATCAGGGCCGCGGCCTTGCGGGCCAGCTCCTGGGGGGAGGCTTCATGGACTGCGGCCACATGGTCTTTCAGATTGATAATCTCCACCTGATGCCGCTCCAGGCCCAACGGCGCCAAAGCTTTGGTGAACCTCTTTTTCATGACCCGGGAAGAGCAGCCGCCCACCAGAATACGGTTCAACCCCTTGGCCTGGACTTCCTGTTTCATGGTCTCCAGTCCAGGAGCCAGGCAGGGGTAAGGGTAGGTTCCCAGGTGAGCCCAAGGTTCATACTGCAGCATATCGCGCAACTGGGGAAGGTCGATGCGGTTGCTGATTTTCCCCCCGCATTCGCACAGGAAGATTCCGGTTCTGCTTTCGGTGTTCATGGCATTCTCCTTCCTAGGCCTGCGCTTAAGGGGCGCTGACCTGCGGGAACAGCTGTTCCATGGCGCCGGTGGGACAGACGTACAAGCAGGTCCCGCATCTTATACAATCCATATTCCTTTGGTGATACGGCGCCGTGACCTCTTTAAATACGCCCCGGTTGCCCAGGGAGATGGCCCGAATGCCCACTACTTCCTCACAGGCCCGGACGCAGAGGCCGCAGCGGGGGCAGGCGTCCTCAGGATGTTCCACCTTAAAGCGGGTGGAAGTCACCCCATGCTCCTTGGCCAATTCCCGAATCTGGGTGGACGCGGGGCAGTTGGCCAAAAGCATCTCCAGGACCCAGCGCCGCACGTTCTGAACTTCCTCTGAATTAGTCAGGACTTCCACTCCTGCCTGCACCGGGGTGATGCAGGAGGCCACCACCCTCGATTGCTTATTTTGCATAATTTCCACTACGCAAAGCCGACAGGAGCCGATGGCTTCCATCGCCGGATGAAAGCACAGGGTGGGTATCTCAATCCCAAATTGACGGGCTGTCTCCAGGATGGTCCAGCCTTCTTTTCCCTCCACCGGCTGGCCGTTGATCGTGAACTTGATCAGGCCCAAATCCTGGGATGGTTTGGCTTTCTTTTCCTTTTTGGCCTTCTTTTCTTTCTTGGCGCTCATGGACCCACCTCCTAAGTCACCGTAACCGCGTTCACCGGGCATTCATCCATGCACATGCCACAGCGGATGCACGCGCTCGCGTCGATGGTGTGGGGCTTCTTTTTCTGGCCGCTGATGCATCCCTGGGGGCAGGTGCGGGCGCAAACGCCGCAGCCGTTGCAGATTTCCGGATCAATGGCATAGGTGATCAGGTCTTTACACACTCCCGCCGGGCACCTCTGGTCCTCCACGTGGGCCAGATACTCATCTTTGAAGTATTTGATGGTGGTTAGGACCGGGTTGGGGGAGGTGCCGCCCAAGGCGCACAAAGAGCCTTTCATGATGGCCCGGGCCAGGCTGTGCAAGTCTTCAATGTCCTGCGCGGACCCCTGGCCTTTGGCGAACTTGTCCATATACTCCAACATGGACTTCAGGCCCAGCCGACAGGGGAGGCATTTGCCGCAGGATTCTTCTTGCAGGAAATGCAGAAAATAGCGGGCCACGTCCACCATGCAGTCCCGCCGGTCCATGACAATCATCCCGCCGGAACCCATCATGGCGCCCACTTTGGTCAGGGAATCAAAGTCCACCGGGGTGTCCTTGAGTGAATATGGAATACAACCACCGGAAGGACCGCCCGTCTGGACTGCTTTAAAGCTATCCTGGCCCGGAACGCCGCCGCCGATTTCGTTGACAATCCGGTCCAGGGTAATTCCCATGGGCACTTCCACCAATCCCACGTTGTTGACCTTGCCCACCAGGGAAAAGATCTTAGTGCCGGTGCTATGGGGAACCCCGATGTTGGCGTACCATTTAGCCCCGTTTTCAATGATCTGCGGCACATTGCCCCAGGTCTCCACGTTGTTGATGATAGTGGGGCGGCCCCAGAGGCCCTTTTCCGCCGGGTAAGGAGGCCGGGGCACGGGTTCCCCCACCCGGCCCTCCAGAGAGGCGATCAAGGCGGTTTCTTCGCCGCAGACAAAGGCTCCGGCGCCACGATTGATCTGGATGTCAAAGTTAAAGCCGGTGCCCAGGATATTCTCTCCCAGCAAACCCAGGCTCCTGGCCTGCTCCAGGGCTATGGTGAGGTGCTTGATGGCCAGGGGATATTCCAGCCGCACATAAATGTAGCCCTGGTGGGATCCCAAAGCATAGGCCCCGATGGCCATGCCCTCCAACACCGCGTGGGGATCGCCCTCCATGAGGGTGCGGTCCATAAAGGCTCCGGGATCGCCTTCGTCGCCGTTGCCCACTATATAAACGGGCCCGGGATTTTTGCGGGCATTTTCCACCGCGAAACGCCACTTCCGGCCGGTTAAAAAGCCGGCGCCGCCTCGGCCGCGCAGCCCCGCTTCTTCGACCGCCAAAGTCACTTCCTCCGGCGTCATGGTGGTCAAGGCCTTGGCCAGGGCCTGATAGCCGCCCACCGCGATGGTGTCGCGGATGTCGGCAGGGTCGATCTTACCGATATTCCGGAGCACAATCCGCTGCTGGTACTTATAGAAGGGGATTTCGTAGTCATGGGGGATCGGCTCGCCGGTTCGAGGATCGGTGTATAACAACCGCTCCACCGGCTTGCCTTCCAGCAGGGTGGTCTTGACAATCTCCTCGACATCGCTTTCCTTGACCTTTTGATAAAACAGGCCGGAGGGATGCAGGATTACCAGGGGGCCCCGGGAACAGAAGCCGTGGCAGCCGGTGTTCTTTATCTCGGGGATTACCTGGGCGCTCAAGCCGGCCCCGGCAATCGCCTTCCGCAAAGCCGCTGCCACTTTGGGACTGCCATTGGCGATGCAACCGGTGCCATGACAGACAATAATCACCGTTCGTTTCGGGTCTCGCTCCGCCAGGATGCTTTCCCGGTAAGCTGCCAGCGCCTCAGCGGAAGGAAGCCGAAAATCCTCAATCCTTCTTGCTGTACTTACTTGTGCCATAGCATCACCCAATCCTTTTAAGCTCTAAGCTTTCAGGTCTTTGAGCACTTTTCTCAGTTTGCGATGCGTGGCGTTGGGTTGATAATTTTCATCAACCACCACCACCGGGGCCAAGGCGCAGGCGCCCACACAGTTGACCGTGTCCAGATCGAAATTTTGATCCTTGGTGGTATGACCTCGACAAACGCCCAGCTCCCGCTCCAACCCCTCCACGAGGCGGGCTCCACCTTTGAGATGACAGGCGGTTCCCAGGCACACCTTGATGCCATGCATTCCCCGGGGTTCGAGTCGAAAGGATTTGAAAAAGGTGGCTACTGCCCAACCCCGGGAAAGCGGCACGCCCAGATGGTCGCATACGGCCGTCATGGCTTCGGGGGGAAGGTAATTGAACTTGGCTTGCACATCCTGCAGGGCGCTGATGAGGTGTTCCGGACTGGGGGGATAACGCTCCAAGATATTTTCCAGGGCTTTAAAAGTGACGCTCATAGACCTTTCCTCCTTTGCCGGGGATTTTTCCTTTGGCAATTAATGGAGCAAGGAAAGGGCCATATTTATAACTAGCTGATTATCTTTATTAATAAGGATGGTAGGGAGAAGTTGGGGCAAAAATCGGGGCAAAAAATTCGCGGAATTAAAACATTTTTCGGAGTCTTTTAAAAATAAACTGAAATTTCAATAAGTTAAATAAAGCATAAAAATGTCGCAAAAATCTAATACGTTCTATTTTTACCGGAGTCCATGGTTTATCAGACGAAAAAATGTTGCAGAAATGAAAAGAAAAAAATTAGGAAGGTTAGTTTTTTTATAATTTTAAGAGGTTAGTTTATCAAAAAATTTGTTTCAAAATTGTCATATGTATTAATTTTTAAAGTCCCTGTCACTGATTTTGTATAAGCGCATTTTGCGCCACAGTTTGCTGCGGCTGATCTTGAGCATCCGGGCGGCCTCTTGCTTACTGCCCTGGGTCATTTGCAGAGCCATAAGGATGGTCTTCTTCTCCAGGGACTGCAAAGGGCTCACGGACCCTTCGGTAATGGGCAGCTCCAGTTCCCGCCCCACCCAGGCCGATTCCAGACGGGGGAGGTGGCGCTCGGTGATGAGGGGGCCTTTGGCAAAGACAAAACAGTATTCCAGCACGTGCTGTAGCTCCCGGACATTGCCGGGCCAGGAATGGCGGCAGAGGATCTTCATCACCTTGGGGTCCACCCCGCGGACGCGCTTGTTGAATTTGCGGTTGAGCTGTTCCAGAAAATATTTAACTAAAATGGGAATGTCTTCCCGTTTTTCCCGGAGGGGCGGCAGGTCAATGGGGACGGTGAAAAGCCGGTAATACAGATCATCCCGGAACCGGCCTTGTTGCATGGCTTCCTTCAGGTCCACGTTGGTGGCCGCCACGACCCGGGCTTCCAGCGGAATCTTCCGGGTGCCGCCCACCCTCATAAAAGCCTTTTCTTCCAGGACGCGCAGCAGCTTCACCTGCAGTTCGGGCTTGAGGTCGCCGATCTCGTCCAAAAACAGGGTGCCGCCCTTGGCCAGTTCGAACCGTCCCGGTTTGCTGGTCACCGCCCCGGTAAAGGCTCCCCGCTCATACCCGAATAATTCGGATTCCAGCAAAGTATCGGGAATGGCTGAGCAATTCAGAGCCACAAAAGGCCCTTTGGCTCGGGGGCTGTGATAGTGAAGGGCCCGGGCCACCAGTTCCTTGCCGGTGCCCGATTCACCCTGGATCAACACATTGGACTCGGACGCAGCAACCACCGGCAGGTTATGAATAATCTCCTGCATTCGGGGACTTACCCCCACGATATCGGCAAAGGGCTTGGCCTCAAGCTTCTGGGCCTCCAGTTCCGGGCAGGTCAGATGGTGAAAGGTCTCCACCCCGCCCAGCACCACATTCCCCGGATTCTTGAGCTGCGCCGTATGAACCAGTATGAGTTTTTTCAGGCCGTGTTTGGTGGTGATTTCCACCTCCCGGTCCAACAGGATTTCGCCGGTGCTCATGGAAATGCGCATGGGGCAGTCTTTTTGGCACAGGTCGGCGCGAAATACGTCCCAACAAAACTTGCCCACCACTTCCTCCGAACTGAAACCGGTGATTTCCTCGGCCATACGGTTGAAGTATACGACTTGCCAGCGGGTATTGACCAGAAACACTCCTTCGGGGAAGTGGTCCAGGATGTCGGAGTAGCCAAGGTTCAGAAACTTCAGGGAAGGACTAAGGTTTTTGTTATGTATAGCTTCCAGGGAGGCGAGCGCGCACATGACTTCTTCTCCTATATATTCCACCTCTGACATCGAGGGGCTGTGCGCAGGTTCTCAAAAAGAGCGGACTGTTATTCAGAAGGGAGAAATGGCAGATAAGGTATCTCCCTGTTTTATTTATAGCAATCTTTATGCCAATGCAAGAAATTTTTTCTCACGGCACTTTTGCAAAATATCTCGCCATTTGGCAGGCACAATGACATGAATTCACCGGCGCCAGGCCAGGAACCGGGTGAATAACCTCTTGAGGAAGGGTGTCAGCCTGGTGCGGTTGTAAAGGTCGCCAATCTGCCGGATAGCCTCGGCATGGGTGGGATAGGGATGAATGACTGAGGCCAGTGTTCCCAGTCCTACCTTTCCCACCATGGCCAGGGTGACTTCGCTGATCATTTCCCCGGCGTGCCTGGCGATAATGGTGGCCCCCAGAATGGTGTCGGTCCCTGGTTTGACGTGGATTTTAACAAACCCCTCGTCTTCGCCGTCCACGATGGCCCGGTCCACTTCGCTCAACGGCTTCAAAAAGGTTTGGACCGGGATTCCAAGCTTTTCCGCCTCAGCTTCGCTTATCCCCACGTGGGCCACCTCGGGATCTGTATAAGTGCACCAAGGGATGGTCAGGGCGCTCAGCTTTTTCCGGCCCAGAAAGAGGGCGTTTTGAATGACGATCCGAGCCGTGGCGTCGGCCATGTGAGTAAATTTATAATTCAGACAAACATCTCCCGCGGCGTAAATGTGGCGGTTGGTGGTCTGGAGCTGATCATTGACCACCACCCCCTCCCGGTTGTCGTATTTGACGCCAGCCTCCTCCAGACCCAGGTTCTCTACATTGGGGGCCCGGCCGGCCCCCGCCAGGATTTCGTCAACCTCAAGTTCACCCTCCCCACCATCGCTCTCATATCTGATCAGTTTCCCGCTGGCAGTTTTCGATACTTGGGCAGGTTTGGCATTGAGGATGAGATGGATACCTTCCCTCTCAAAGACTTTTTGTACCAAGGTTGCGGCATCGGCATCTTCCCGGTTCATTAGGCGGGCGTATTTATGGAGTATGGTTACCCGGCACCCCAGACGCTGAAAGGCCTGGGCGAATTCGCAGCCCAGGGGTCCGCCTCCCATGATTAACAGGCGCGCTGGCCGCTGGGTGAGGGAAAAAACCGTTTCGTTGGTGAGATAACCGCAGTCGGCCATCCCTGGAACCGGCGGGTCTACGGCCCGGGCTCCGGTGGCAATCACCGCCTTGGCAAAATTCAGGGTTTGGCCGGCTACCACTACGCTCAGAGGTCCCGAAAAGCGCGCCGTTCCCAAAAAGACATCCACCCCCAGATCACGGAAGCGCCGCGCGGAATCGTGATGGCTGATATCGGACCGCAACCGGCGCATGCGCTCCATGACCATGGGAAAGTCTACTTCGGTCCCCAAAGGCACTTTAAGTCCAAAACGGCTGGCATCCCGGAGGTCCGCCCATACCCGAGAGGAGCGGATAATGGCCTTTGACGGCACGCAGCCGTAGTTGAGGCAATCTCCTCCCAAGAGATGGCGTTCCACCAGGGCAACTTTGGCCCCCAAACCTGCAGCCCCAGCCGCAGCCACCAATCCAGCAGTGCCGCCGCCGATCACCACCAGATTGTAGCGGGGAGCCGGCTCGGGGTTCACCCAATCCTGCGGGTGAACATTGGCCAGTAGGGCTTCGTTGTATTGATCGAGGGGGGTGATCTCCGGTTCGTTACCCATAGTATTGAGTCCCGTGAGGGTGGATCTGTCGACGCCGCTGACCTGCTCCTCGGCTTGGAGTCGCTGCCGGGCAAAGCGCACCAGGAGAGTTAAAACGGCCAAGGCTGCCACAAAAGCCACTACCAGCCTCCAGGGGACCTTTCCTTGGGCCGCACCCTGCAACAACGCGTCGGCTCCCACCACATAGAGGACAGTGCCAGGAATGATGCAGAGCCAGGTCCAGAAAACATAGGTCCAGAAAGGCACTCGGGTGAGCCCAAAGCCGTAGTTGAGCAGATTGAAAGGGAAGATCGGCACCAAACGGGTTAGCGCAACGATGATGGCGCCGTGGACTTCGGTCAGGCGATCCAAGCGGCGAAATTTTTCATTCCTGCCCAGCCAGTTGACCACCGCGTCCCGGGCAAAATAACGGCCTACAAGGAAGGCCAGTGCTGCCCCTAAGGTGGCTCCAATATTAATAAAGATAATTCCCCAGACTGAGCCGAACAGGGCGGCCGCGGCTACTGAGAAGGGTGACGCGGGGAGAGCTGCCACCACTGCCGCCACGTAAATTATTATGAAAACCACGGGTCCCAGCGGCCCCAGATCCTTGATCCAGTCCCGCAAAGCCCCCAGCTTATCGGCGATCCCTAAAAACCGGGCCAGGACCAGGATGGCGATCACCAGGGCCAGCAAGACCACCGGTCGCCACCATTGGCGGCCCCGGGCGTTCTGATCTCTCACACTCTCTTCTGCCTTTTGCGACAGAGGTGAGGGAGTTGTAACGGGGTGATTTTTTGGGGTATTCACTGGACTTAGGTCCCCTCAGTTTGAAGTCCTCGCTTCCAGTCGCCACCTGCCGGCTGCCAGGCCCGAATCATCTTAAATACGAGGTTTAATTAAAGCCTATAATCATCTTAGAGAAAATATCAACGCGGTCTGTAGGGTTGAAGGGAAAGTTTTAGAGAAATGCAAAAACAGAAATGTGCAGATTCTTAATCAAGGTTGGGGTTATGGGCGGTTAACTTGCGGGGAAGCAGGCCATATCAAGGGGGTTTAAGATTTATTTCCAACCGGCGACCTCGTAGCCTTTTTCCCGAAGGCATTGTTCCACCAGGCGACGCTGCTCCGGGTCGAGGTCCCGACTTTTAAAGTTGAGCAGCCCCCGGAGGAAACCGCCGGTACCGCCCCCGGCTGCTCCCATGGCTGCGCCTCTCCCGGCGCTGCCCACCACTGCCCCAGCCGCTGCGCCCACTGCGGCCCCGGTTGCGGCTCCCAAGCCGGTGGACCTGGCAATTTTACCGGCTTGGCTGGCCCCCAGCTTTCCTTCGGCGGCCTGTTGCAGGCAGTCGTCGATTTCCTGCTGAGCCGCAACCGTCCCCACTTCCTGCAACCTGGCATTGGGATAAAGGACAGGGCGCTTGGCGGCGCAGGCCAGGCTCGAAACCAGGATAAGAGCCACCAGCAAGACCCGCAAAAGTTCTTTGATCATATAAAACGCCTTATTGGTCGATTCCGGTTAAGTAAAACCGGAGGGTTTACCACCCTCCGGTCCGTCCTATTCCCAGGCCTAATGCCAACCTGGCCTCCAGTGGGGGCGATGCTGGCGGTTGGGATGATAATACCGGTTGTTGTGAGCATATCGGTAAGCGTTGCGGTCAACGTGGCTCTGCATACGCATCAGCCGGGCCCGTTCGACCCGATCCAGTCGGCCGTCTCTCATCATCCTGGACTCAGCCATTTGTACGTGCTTCTGCTGGTTTTGGAGACGGTGGAATTCTCCGGGAGTCAGTTGCCCTGATCGGGGTCCATGGTAGGAACCAATCGGCTGGCTCATTGCCGGTCCGCACTTGAAGGGGCCGCGGGGGTTAGCCAAAGCTGGGAGACTGCCCAAAATGATCACACCCATCACTAGGCCGGCCATAATACCTTTGGTCCACGTTTTCATTGCTCAGTCCTCCGGGTTACTTCAGGAAATCCAGCGCTGAATGTCCTCGATGATTTCCCACCCCCAGGGGTGGTCTTGCCTTCATTGAATTTGACTGACGACCGGGGCAAATGTTAAGGAGCGAAATTTTACTGTTGGTGTTAAGGTGCCCAAAAAATTTTTTTTCACCAGTTATGTTTTTCAGTGTGCAATGACGTTACAGAGGGGCACCCGGAAACCGGACTTGGGATTTTCGACCCTGGATATTTATTTCTGAGCGAGGGAAGAACCAGTTAAACTTCTAAGTATGAGGATCTTCTAAAAATTTTTCCCTGAGAAAACCCACAGGCTTGGGAAAAAGACAGGGTGTAAGGATTAGAGTCCGCCACAGAATTTATCAAATTCTCTATCGTACCGATAACCTAAACACCAGAGGACATTGACGCATACCACTTCTCAAGAATCTAATTAATTATGATCGGATGCAATGGAACGGAATAGGTCATGACTTCAATCTACCGAGAATTTATGAAAACGAGAGAAGCCATTCTGGCTCTGAAGCCGTCTGTAAGAGTCGAACCGGAAGACCACAAGAGTGCTAAGCGGAAGAACTTGTATCACAAGAATAAAAGAGGAATCCTCTCAAGCGTCTTTGTCAACATCCAGGATGGCATGAGTATCATGGACTTAGACTTTAATATTATCCAAGTTAACCCTTCTATGGAAAAATGGTACCCGCATGCTATGCCGCTTGTAGGGAGAAAATGCTTTGAAGCTTATCAAGGACAAAGCATGCCGTGCAGGCCTTGTCCAGCGCAACGAGCTATTATCACCGGGAAAACTCACTTTGAAACAGTAGCTTGGAGAGGAAGCACGGGCAACCCCTTGGGATGGCTGGAAGTTTACTCATTTCCCTGGCGGGATTATCGCGAAGGAAAAATAATAGGGACGATCAATTATCTCCGTGACATCACCTATCGCGTACGAGTCGAGGAGGAACGAGAAGATAGTTTAAAGAAAGTGCAAAAGACGTTGGATGGGACCGTGACTGCCTTAGCCTCTCTTTCAGAAAAAAGGGATCCATATACGGCCGGCCATCAACAGCGAGTTGCGCAGCTTGCCTGTGCAATAGCTCAAGAAATGAAATTGTCGCAAAACGTAATTGAGGGGCTAAAAGTGATCGGTTGCCTTCATGATATTGGAAAGATGGCTATTCCAGCGGAATTACTTTGTAAGCCTTGTAAATTGAATAAAAATGAATTTAACATTATAAAAGTTCATCCTCAAAATGCTTTTGATATATTAAAAGACATAGAATTTCCATGGCCGGTGGCAAAGGCTATATTGCAGCACCATGAAAGACTAAACGGATCAGGGTATCCTTCAGGGTCATCGGGAAATGATATTATTTTGGAAGCACGGATCTTAGCAGTGGCAGACGTAACAGAAGCCATTACCTCACACAGGCCTTATAGGCCTGCTTTGGGGGTGGAGAAAGCCCTGCAGGAAGTCTCGCAGAACAGTGGTTTTCTATACGACCAAAATATTGTTGATGCCTGTTTAACGCTATTTAAGAAACGGTCTTTTGATTTCAAATAATGCCGCAGTGGTGAGGTGAGGATGACGGGAACATTGGAGACTTTCACGCCCATTTTAAAGGAGCCTCCCCCCCCCAGGAATTTTCTATGGATAGATTCTATTGAGCCGATCTTCAATTCTCTGTAACCTTTAATTTGGTAAGCTCTCGAAAACGCCTCGCCATATCGGGCCCCCTGGCCTCTTCGTGTTTAAAAAAGACGCTAGCCTCCTTCCACTTCTGCGCCAGGATCTTTCCCAGCCATTGTTCCAAATCAGCATCCGTATATTTGGCCCGGCGGAGGCGGACATAACCCCATGACGCGGTGGGAATAATCTCAACGGCCGGATTGTCATCGGCATCCGCAAAACATATGCTGCATCCCGTTCCGCGCAGGAGCTCCGTGATTTCCCCCTCGAGCCAAGATGGATGGCGGAACTCGAAAGCGCAGGAGATCTGGCCAGGAATCAGAGCGAGAAAATTCTCCAGCGCCAGGCGGTCGGCACGGAAACTCTTGGGAAACTGAAAGAGGACCGGACCCAGTTTTCGCTCCAGGATTGACAATGTCCTGAAGAGGTACTCGGTCTCCTCGCCCACTTCCCGCAATCGCTTCACATGCGTAATGATCTGCGGCGCTTTGATTGCAAAAACAAAATCGTCGGGGACCTGTTCCGCCCAGGAGGTCAGAACCTTTTCAGTGGGCATATGATAGAAGGTATTATTGATCTCTACTGCGGTAAAGCGTTCCGCATAGAAGCGCAGCATTTCGTTGGGTGAGATCTTGGCAGGATAGAATGTGCCTTTCCATTCCTTGTAGCTGTACCCGCTGGTGCCGACCAAGATTTTCATATTTAACGGTCCTGAAGTGTTTGCTCCGCCCAGGCTGGAAAGCCTGCGCTGCCACTTGATCAGATCAAATTTCCTCAGGCTTTTCCCTTACCACCTCCCGGGCGTTCTTATCTTTGCGCATCCGGGAGAATACTGGGTGTCTCATCAATCCGCCTTCGGTCCAGCCGGCGAAAGTAACTTCGCAGACCAGTAGCGGCCTTACCCAGGTCACCTGGGTGTTGGGAGTCGGATTTATTTTAAAGGGGCATTCTTTCTGGATCAGCGGCTGCAATCTCTCATATAGTTTCTTCAGGTTTTCTGCTGCGAATCCGCCTCCCGAATGACCGATGTAAACCAGTTCGTCCCCGGCAAACGCCCCTAAGACCAGGCTTCCGAAATATTTCCTCCCTCCTTTGGGTTCTGTGAATCCCGCGATCACTCCTTCCTGAGTGAACCGCGTCTTGATTTTCAACCACTGACGGCTCCTGGTGCCCATCCGGTAGGAGCTTTGCGAATGCTTGGCGACGATGCCCTCAAGTCCTTTTTCTTTGACGACTTGGAAAAATAGAGTGCCCTCTTGCCAGACGTGATCGCTGAATTTTATGTTCCCCACGGCGGGTAGAATTTTTTGAAGGAGTTCTTTTCTCCTGACCAGGGGCAGATGCGTCAAATCGCGGCCGTTGCAGAACAGGATATCAAAGACATAGTAGAGCAGATGGCCTCTGCCGGTTGCTGGGTAATTCTGCAGCATTTGGAAATCCGGACGTCCTTGCTGGTCCACGACGACTATTTCGCCGTCCAGAACCGCCTCAACCCCGAATTTTCGCAGCGATTCGGTAATGGGGGAAAACTTTTGATTAAGGGAGATTTGGTTCCGGGTGTAAAGGAAGACTTGGCCGTCCTGGATTTCGGCCAGGGCCCGGTAGCCGTCCCATTTCACCTCAAAGAGCCATTCCGGACGATCAAACGGGGCCTCAACCAGGGTTGCCAGCATGGGCTTGATGCCGTGGGGCATCGGTTTGACCGGGGCGTTCTGCAGGTCTTCGCTTTCCAACACTTCGCCGAGACGGATTTGATTTATCTTTTTCCGGCGAGAGGATTGCTTCTGGTTCGCGGCAGAAATTTCCTCCAGAGTTTTATGAGAGACTACCGATCGGTTCTCCCGGAGAATATCCCCCTTGGTTGCGTAGCCGTCTTTTTTCTTCAACAACAGCCATGACTTCTCATCCTTGGCCGTTCTGATCAGGGCGAATTCGCCCCGAAGCTTTTCTCCCGCCAGCACAAACTTGAAGTTCCCTTTTTTCAATCCCGCCAGCAGCAGTCTCTCGCTTTCCTCTCGATCTCTGGCGGCAGGGTGCTGATAAAAGCCCCGGTCCCAGACGATGACGCTGCCGGCGCCGTAGTTGCCCTCCGGGATAACCCCCTCAAAATCCTGGTAATCCAGAGGATGGTCTTCGACCATAACCGCCAGCCGTTTTGAGGCAGGGTCGAGCGAGGGCCCCCTCGGCACCGCCCAGCTCTTCAGCACCCCTTCCAGCTCCAACCGAAGATCATAATGCAGCCGCCGGGCCGCGTGCTTCTGAACCACGAAAATGAGGTGGTTCCCGTTATGCCGAAGGCCTGGTTTCGGTTCGGGAGTCTTATCGAACTTCCGTTTGGCTTCATATTCCTTCAATGCCATATCAGTCAATCCGCAAGGCGGGAAAGCGAAGCTTATTCCGCCATCAGCATCTCATAGCGGCAGCTTCTGCTTTTTCATGAGCACTTCGGCAAAGAGGTCTCCATGTTTTTCGGCCCGCCTCACGGCCTCCGAATAGATGACCTGCAATCTTTCCGGGTTGCCTTGCCCGGATAGTTTCTCCAATTCCTTCCAGGCCAATGGAAAGGAGACCACGGGTTTTTCTCTGGCCCTGAGCGAATAAACGCAGATCATCGTCTTGTCAGAGTCGTTTTGAGACCAGTTGATGAAAACCCTGCCTATCCGGTATTCTTTCGCCATTTTGGCGGTCACCAGATCCGGATAATTTTTCTGCATTATTTCCGCCACGGCTTTGGAAAAGGTTTTGGTATGCTCGAAGGTCGTCTCGGGGCGGTTCAAGGGGACATAGACATGGAGCCCCTTTTGCCCAGAGGTTTTCACATAGCTGGCCAGTTGCAATGGTGTGAGCAGTTCCCGCAGGATCAGCGCTACCCTGGCGCAGGTGCAAATGTTTGCTGGCTCGCCGGGATCGAGATCAAAGACCATGAAATCGGGTACCCCGGGGGAAGCAACCCGGGCCAGCGGTACGTGCAGTTCCAGGGACGCGAGGTTCTCTACCCACATCAGGGTGGAGAGATCGTTGACCAGGCAGACTGTCATTCGCCCGCCATCGTTCCTGGGGATCTCCTCGGTTTTTACCCAGGAGGGACGGTGAGAAGGACAACGCTTCTCGAAAAAAAACTCCCGGTTCACTCCTTCGGGATAGCGCTTTAAAGTCAGGGCCCGATCATGCAAATGGGGCAGGATGAACGGGGCGATCTGGCGGTAGTAATCCAGGATTTTGGCCTTGGTGAAACCATAGGAGGGATAAAGGTCCTTTTCAAGGTTCGCCAGAGAGAGTCTTCTCCCGGCGATTTCGACCACTGTGCGGCTCACCGGTTCTTCTTCACCTGTCGCATACCCTTCCTGACCTTACGCATGCTTTCCTCCAGGGCGGCGATCAGATCGGCGGGACCCTCTCCCGCTGCTTCCTCGGCTTCAGGAGGCTCCACCAGGGCTTTTTCTTTCTCCATTTTCTTCAGGAGATTCATAATCCGGTTCCGCCGTATGTCCGCATATTTTCCCGGATTGAAATCCGCCAGCATTTTTTTGATCTTCTCTTTGATGCGGCTTTTTTCTTTGGCTGCGACCTCGCCTTCTTTAGGTGCGATATCCTTGGCCGATAGGATTTCTTCGTGGTAATGCAGGGTGATCAGTACAAGCGCTCCCTCCGTGCTCTTGACTGCTACCAAATACTCGCGCTCATGCAGCACGAATCTGGCGAGCCCGGCTTTATTGGTACGGCGCATCACTTCGACCAGCAGCCTATAAGATTTTTCGCCTCCCTTCAAAGGGATGAGATAATACGGGTGGTCAAAATAGACGGGAGCTACTTCCTTTATATCAATGAACTCGACGATCTCGATGGTGCGGCTCCGTTCGGGGGACACGGATTCCAGCTCCTCGTCGGTTATCGGCAGGTATTCCCCGGGGCTGATCTCGTATCCCCGGATAATCTCCTCCGGGAGGACCGGCGATTCTTCTTCAGGACAAAACATGGTTCTGGAGAGGGGGGAATAATCTTTGCCGTGGAGCAGGCGAAAAGAGACCCGGCCGGGATCCACCAGCTTAACCAGCTGCACCGGAATCGCCACCAGGCTGAAACTGATGGTCCCGGTCCAGATTCCGTGCACCGCCGCTTCTTTGCCGCTGCTGGGCAACGAGTGCGACGCACCGGTATGGGATCGGGAGTTGCTCATTTAGGCGACTTTCTTCAGACTTTCTTCCAAAGCCTGCAACAGCTTGTTCGGGGCAGTATACTTCAAGGGCCGGGGACGCAGGATCGCAAGTTTTTCCCCGCGCGCCTTTTTATCGATCAAATTTTGCAGTTTCTGCTGATGTTCATTGGTAAATTTCTGCGGCTCAAAAGGCACGGTCAACTGATTGATCAGATCGCTCGCTATTTTCAGTTCTTTTTCGGACAAAGGGAATTCTTGCAGATTAAGAGATTTTACTGAAATCATTTCATCGGCATATCGCAGAATATTCAGGTGTAGAATCTTTTCCCTGGCCTCCAGGGCTCCGAAATAAGAACGCTTTCTCATGGTCCAGGTGCAGATGCCTGCTACTTCCATCTCCTGCAACGCGGCAACCAGAGCGTTATATCCTTTTTCGAGCGTATCAGGCTCCAGGTAGTATACTCTTTCAACAAAGATGGGATCGATTTGTTCGATTTTGACGAATTCGTGAACCTCCATCTCTCTGCTGCTCTCAGGTTCTGTCTGTTCCAATTCGGAGGGATCGACGAGGATATATCTGCCCTCCTCCAGTTCAAACCCTTTGACCTGCTCTTCCGCCGGTACCGGCACTTTTTCATACTCACAGACCATCTGCTGCCGCAATCTCACCCCGTCGCGTTTGTGGAGCAAGTGAAACTGAATCCGGTTTTCCCGGACCGCAGTATGGAGTTTCACCGGCACATCGGTATCCCCAAAGTGGATATACCCTTTCCAGAGCGTCCTTCCTGCCACTGAAAATCCTCCACGGTGTTTTTAAAGCCTAGCTGCTCGTGCGTTTTTAAAAATAATGGTTATAAGATAAGACTCCCCTGAAATCTCTGTCAAGGGGAGGCGTATTGGCGGCTTTGTTTGAGTTCATCATAAATATTATCCGTTGCTCATGTAGTAGACACCTCCGCAGGAATGCACTCTAATTATTCCTCTTCGGCCAAGAAAAAACCCTGAGATAATGTTCGTGTCTTTATGCCCTCGGTTGCCGGGAGCCGAGGGCAGGAGTGCTCAATCTCCTTGGCAATGTTGATTTTATTATGAATGACTGGGTAATATTTACAAATTAAAAGTCAAGAAATTATCCTCTCACCCGGAAAAATTCAAGATTTGGCCTGAATATCAGTTTGAATGAGGTTGGCCATGATGAGGTAGATGCCTAAGCGCTGCGTAAGCCCAGACTTCTGACCAGCAGGATGGCAGCCAGGGGCAGCACCAAGCCGATGACGCTGACCGTGATGAGCAGCACGCCCAGCTCACTGTAATCTGCAGGCATAGTGATCACCCCGGTGGTCCGATTTTGCACCTCCCGGGTCACCGTGAAAATCTGGTTGAGATACTTGGTGCCGAGTTGGCTCAGGGATAGGGCCAAATTGGTGAAGGAAGCCATGACTGCGAAAAACGTGGCCTTGAGGTTGGCCGGTGCCGAGTTGGCAATCCAGGCCAGCATGGGAATCATGGCGATCTGTCCCAAGGGGGATTCAAGCGCCGTGTCCACCAGGGCAATGAACCTGGCATCAACGATGCCCCAAGTGTGAGCCGCAGTCCAATCATGCAGTCCATAGTACAGTCCGATGATGGGCAGGCCCAACAGGGTAGTGGCGATGGTCAGGAAGGCTACGACGTAGGCGATGGACCGCTCCGCCATGAAACGACGAAATATAAACATGCCGGCCAATGCGAGGCTGCTACTGATCAGAGAAAGCACTGAGAGAAACTGCTGGTCAAAGCCAAGCTTATCGATCATCCACCAGGTGGACCCCGATCCTGGTGTCGGTATGGCGCGGTAAACGAAGATGATGATGGCGGTGCCCACCAGCACGCGACGGGCCGGGAGGTCGAGGGCCTGCACCAGCCGTGACATGAGAAACAGCACAATGGCCAAAGACCCGAGAAAGATGATCTCTTGGTTGTAGGGCAACCTGCCGAGACCCAGAGCCAGGGTGAACACCACAAATACCAAACTGCCCCCTAAAATCCACCAGTTCACCGCCGGCTGTTCCGCCTGAACTCGTATCGTGGCCCAGGCCTGCTTCCAGGAAAACCCTAAGCGGACCAGGCGTTTTGATTCCCGGATCTTAAGCAGTCCCCCCAGGGTCACCCCCAGGACGGAGATCAGAGGGATAAGGAGGGCCAGTTTGTAGATCCTGATGTAAATAGTGATCTTGGCGGCCTCTGACATGGACTCCACGCGGCTGAACATGAAGATGTTGAGAAGGGCGACGATGATGCCGCCGCCCACAATGGCCACCCTGCCAAGGGTCTGCATGGTGGTGTGCATCAGGCGCGTGGTGCCCTCATCGAAGGGCTTGCCCTCGCTATCGAGTCGGGGCACCGCCTCCACAGTCATGGCGTCGGCCACCACATCCTGGATTACATAGCCGAGGGGTGCCAGCAGCACGCTCAGAACAAACCAGGCATCTACCGGCATGATCTGGCGCATGGTGCCCGTATAGCCCAGCAGCCCCAGCATAATGCATAGGCTGGCGGCAATCAGGGTCGCGCCCAGCCAGACTAAAGCGGACTTGTAACGCCAGATCAGATCAATCACATGGCCTATGGGCATCTTGAGGGCCCAGGGGATGCCGGCCCAGAAACCTAACTCGGCGAGGAACTTGGCAGACAGGCCGAGATATTCCTTTACGAAAAAAGTGCCCACAATGGCGGTGAGGCCGGAGATCCCGGCGGCGACATAGACCATGAGGGGAGGGAGATAAGATAACCTCATCTCTCTGCCAAGTTCCAAGATATTCCGGACAAACCAATTGTGCAGGCTCTTTAACATTTGAAATTAGACAGGCTCTCTTTTTAGTTGTTCATATTGACCGCTCTGGGTAATCGTGGCAAGGATTAAGTGCATATTGGGGGATTAATTCCACAGGCGCGCAGGCGAAGCGCGGCAATACCTACACTGCCACGAAGGCTTGAATTTTGTTTCAAACTTGCGGCGTCACGCTCATGGCGGCCTTGGTGGAAGAATAAGTTATCCTCCCGGCGGTGCCTAGAGACTCGGTGGAGAAAACAAACAGATCAGACCCTAAGGGCAGTGGTTGATCATGCGCTCGGCGCATTCCCGGGCGTTAAAAAGGTTCCTTACAGCGCATTTGCCTGGATGATATTTCTTTTTGGTTGACCTTTAAAAACTATTTATAATTGATGTTAGTTTACTTTAGAAAAAATAATCTCTACATATAATTTGCCGATAATCAATTCCATAAGTTAAATTTTTTAAACAAAAGATATTCTTAACCTCTTCCATTTAGTTAAGACAGTGCTTATCTAAAATCAAAATAAATTTCTGTCTCATTCTCTTTTCGGTCGGGCTTGCTTGGTCTGGAGGTGACGAAATGGTCCAGGTAGATGTTCCGGTGGCGTTTGCGATTGGGACGATGTTTGCCGATGCGGCACGGAGACAATTAAAAACCGGGAGGGCTAAATATTATTATAGAACATTATTATTAAATAATATTTATCAAATATTTTTTTTCAGTTGGGTCCCCGTTTACTTCATCCTCAACTACTTCGGGTGGGAAACAACCCACATGTGGTGGCATGCAGATGCGGTGACTGAGTATCCATTTTTTGTGCCCATCTTCCTGGTAATTTTCTTTGCCGCTGCCAACGCCGGATTTCTCGTGGGTCACCGGCTCATCATGAATGGAAAACCCTTGGCCAACCGGGTAGTGTATATTGCCATTTTCCTGTATTCGGCGGCCTGGATTTTTGGCCAAACGGAGAGCACCACCCGGTTGGGCACCTATGCCCAATGGAAAGCGGGCCAAGCTCCCCGGTTTTATGAAGACTCGACGTTTTTAGCGATGCTGATTGTGAGTTTACTTATTTGGGGTATTGGCCTGGCCTTCTTTCTGCGCAGCCTCCTCCAGGAAGGCAAACAACTGGAGGCCTGAGAATTTCAGGGCCGACCGTGTCATGTCCTGCCTTATCTTGATGGTCTGATGTATGACACCATTCCTTGTGGTCGTAGGGGCTATGATTTTGGGGTACCTTTTCCTCAAAGCCCTGCCTCTGTGGATCTATCGGTATTTTGACCGGGCCCGGCGCCGAGATACGGGGGCGCTCCCCAAAAGCTATGAGGTGCCCCGATATTATACCCTGAAGCCTTCGGGGGAGGTGGACCCCTCCAGGCGGTGGCCCGGCTGGGACGGCTGGTACTTCTTCGGGCTTCCTGATGACCGGCAGATGCCCATAAAGATGGTGCGGGCCTCCCTGATGACCGGGCTCTATGGTCTCGAGGGCATCGACACTTACGCAAAGCTGCCCCTGGGTCGCACCGCCTTTGACGTGGTGGAATATTTAATCCTGGCCCCAATGGAAGACGCGAGCGGCGGCGGGGTGCAACAGACGAATCGGTTTTGCCAACATTATCTGCCCAAGGCAGCCACTTTAACTATGAGACCACAAGAGTTGGAGGTCGCGGTCACCGGCAATGGCGAACCCGACGTGGAAGCGAAGTTATCTGGCAAAATCCAGGGGGCCTGGCCGCATTATCAGTTGGAATTCCGCAACCGGGAAACCGGGATCAATTTCGACTTAACCTATCACGGCGAAAATGTCCTTTGGTGGGCCGATCTCCCTTTCTTTACTTACTTTGCAGCTTTGGGGAGGTTTGCTGGAACCATAACCTTCTCCGGAGACCAGGGCCCGGAGACGGTTCTCGCCTTTGGAGGCCGGGGTGCTTTCGAGCATGGTTTTGCCCGCAAGCCCTGCAATTTCGATACGTTCTGGCTCCCGGTCCAGTGGCTGCAAAAGCTTATGCCCTCGCTGCGGCCGGTTCGCTATCACTACGAGTTGCTCCTGGGGGATGGACCGCACCAGGGCGGTTTTATGTTCGTCCGGGCCTTCGGGATCACCTGGCGCAACCACGGAGGCCTGTTTGTGAACGGCTCTTGCCTGAAAATCCATAATATCGAAGTGGACTATTTGGACGACCCGCCTCCGGACCTGATGCCTCTGAGCCCCGGGGTTCCTCCTGTAAAGTTTTACCGGAGTTGGAAAATCAAGGCAGAGACCACAGCGGGGAAGCTGGAGTATGTCGGGTTGCGGGAGTGGCCGGCAGCCCGCATTGCCAGCAACATGATGTACTACAACTTTTCCTATGAAGGAACTTTTCAAGGGGAGCGGATCAGCGGTAGAGGTTATGGCGAATATCTCCATATGTAAGCCGATGGCCCAGCCAGTATGGGGAGGGACGCATGGACGAAAGCTTTTATAAAAAAATGTTCCTGGTGGGAGCCTTATGGAATGTGGCGGGCGGGGTACTTATCGTCCGCTACACCGGCTGGATTTTTGCCACCGCCCAGCTCAGCCCGCCTGAGCCCTGGGTTTACTACTATTCCTGGATTGCCCTGTTCGTGACTTTTGGGATCGGCTATTACCTGGTATTCCGAGACATGTATGGGAATAAGAACCTGGTAATTCTGGGGGTTATCGGCAAGTTAAGTTTTTCGATCATCTTCATTGCCGGCATGCTGTTCGGGCCGGGAAAGATTCCCTTTTTCTTCCTCATCCCGGTCATCGGGGACCTGGTCTTTGTGGTGCTGTTTGCGCGGTTTTTAGCTTTTGCCAAGCAAATAGGCAAATGAAGCAGGGGCAGGTAATGCAAACCTGGGGTTGCGAGAAGCATCACAGATAGAAATGGACCGCCATGAAATCAGAGTATGATGTAGTGGTTGTGGGATCGGGGTTTGGGGGAGCCATCACTGGCTGCCGGCTTGCCCAGGCCGGGCGTTCGGTCTGCATCCTGGAGCGGGGCAGGCGCTGGCGCAAGGAGGACTTTCCGCGCACCACCGGCCAGATTGCCAGGGCTTTCTGGCGGCCGGGCAAAACCTCCGGCTTCATTGACTACCGAGTTTTTAAGAATATTGATGTTATTCAGGGGAGCGGGGTCGGCGGGGGCTCCCTCCATTACTTCAATGTGCATCTGAGAACCCCCCAACAGATTTTCGTAAAGCCGGAATGGCCGGTCCAGATAAACCGCCCCATTATGGACCCCTATTATGATTTGGTACAGGATATGCTAGATGCAGTACCCCTAATCCCCCCGGCCGGCCTGGGCCTGCCGGCCAGGACCGAAGCCTTCTTAAGCGCCGCCAAAGGCGCCGGCCGTCAGCCCGAACTTCTGCATATCGCGGTGTACACGGGCTCGCCCCGGGAAAACCCCCATGGCGGGGTGCCCCAAAGCCCCTGTGATTACTCGGGCAATTGCCTATTAGGCTGCCAGGTTCACGCCAAAAATACTCTGGATCTGAACTATATCCCGCTGGCGGAAACCCATGGCGGGGAGGTCTTTCCTCTTCACCTAGTGGATAAGATCGAGCCCATGGGCGATCAGGGCTATCGGGTCCATTTTGCCCGTTATGATCCTGATGATCCCCAGCGCCGGGAGTCAGGGGCGGTAGTCGGAAGGCAGGTAGTTCTTGCGGCGGGGACTCTGGGAACCAATGAACTCTTGCTGCGCTGCCGGGAGGTCCACCGCACGCTCCCGGGCCTCAGCCCGGCTCTGGGACAGAGATTCTCCGGCAATGGCGATTTTCTCCTGGCCGGGACCATGGGCGCCAACCGGGTGGTGGATCCGGCCCGAGGCCCCAGCATTACCGCTGTGGCCGACTTTTCCACCCCGGCCAATCAGATCCATATCGAAGACCTGGGCTTCCCCGACCCCTTCGTCTGGATGCTGGAGGGCGCCATACCCACCAGTGGGCGGATACGAAACCTGGTCCTGTCTTTGAAAAATTATCTTTTGGCCAGTCTGGGGTTGCACGGGGGCTCAAGCCGGATCAGTTTCGAGCTGGGGCGGCTCTTCACCGGCGGGGAGACCGCCAGGTTTTTGCCCTATCTGGGCATGGGCACCGATGCCGCGGATGGTCGCTGCCGGCTGCAGAACGGCCGGATCGATATCGCCTGGAGCCATCGCCGGAGCCGGCAGATGTTCCGGGAAATGGAAGACGCCCTCAAGACCCTGAGCCGGGAACTCGAAGGCTGTTATGTCACCAGTATCCTGTGGCAGTGGCCCTTAAGAAAGCTGCTCACGGCTCACCCCTTGGGCGGGTGTGTCATGAGTGAGGCCCCTGAGAAAGGAGTTGTCAACCAGTGGGGCCAGGTTTGGGGCTACCCCAATCTATACGTGGCCGACGGCTCTATCATCCCGACGGCGCTGTCGGTCAACCCTGCCATGACCATCAGCGCCCTGGCGGAGAGGATCGCCTTTGGGATGATTCATGGCCGGGAGATGGAGCCCGGCGACCCTGAGACGCCGTCAAACAGGAAAAAATTTATTTAACTTGGGGAGGGAGGCCATGGCACGCTTAGCATCGCCCATAGAAAATATCAAAGACCATTATACGGTGGTGATTGTCGGTTCCGGTTATGGCGGCGCCATCGCGGCCTCCCGCCTGACCCGGGCCGGTCAACAGGTGTGCCTGTTGGAGCGGGGCAAAGAGTTTCAGCCCGGCGAATACCCCAATACCGAAGTGGCAGCCCTGGCCGAAATGCAAACCGATGCGCCCCAGGGCCGCCTCGGCTCCCCCACAGGCCTGTATGACTTCCGCTTCAATGAAGACATCAACGTCGTGCTGGGGTGCGGCCTGGGAGGCACCTCGCTGATTAACGCCAACGTCTGCCTGCCCCCCGACCCACGCGTCTTCGCTGATCCATGCTGGCCCCCCGAGTTGCGGGAGGACCTCTCCACTCTGGTGGCCGAGGGCCTGCGCCGGGCCGAGGAAATGCTCAAGCCCACCCCCCTTCCGGAGAATTTTCCACTGCTGCACAAGCTCCAGGCCTTAGAAAAGTCCGCCCATTTCTTGCAGGGGAAATTTTATCGGCCTCCCATCAAGGTTACCTTCGAAGATGGGGTTAATCATGTGGGGGTGCCGCAGCAAGCCTGCACGGCCTGCGGCGACTGCGTTTCAGGTTGCAACTACGCTGCCAAGAACACTTTGATTATGAACTACCTCCCTGATGCCAAAAATCACGGGGCGGAAATCTATACCTGCGTGGGGGTGCATAGGATCGAGCGCCGAGATGAGCGCTGGTTGGTGTATTATCAGGTGCTGGACGCAGGCCGGGAGGTGTTTGACGCACCCCTGTTGTTTGTCAGCGCCGACATGGTGATTCTGGCCGCCGGCACGTTGGGCTCTACGGAAATCCTGTTGCGCTCGCAGGCCGCCGGCTTATCTTTGTCCGACCAGTTAGGGCACCATTTTACCGGCAATGGCGATGCCTTGGGGTTCAGTTATAACGCCGACGAGGAGATTGACGGGGTGGGCTGGGGAGCTCATTGGCCTGGCCAACTGCCGCCGGTGGGTCCGACCATTACCGGCATCATTGATAAGCGCCAGGAACCGCAGGTGGATGAGGGCCTGGTGATTGAAGAAGGGGCCATTCCGGGAGTCTTGGCGACGTTTATCCCTCAGGCCATGGCCCTGGCGGCGAAGGCCATAGGACAGGATACCGATAGCGGTTGGTTGGATACCATTCAGGAAAAGGGACGGGAGTGGGGTAGTTGGATTCGTGGGCCTTACCACGGCGCCATGCGCAACACGCAAACCTATCTGGTGATGACTCACGATGACAGCACCGGGCGCATGTACCTGGAAGATGACCGCCTGCGGATTGCCTGGCCCGGAGTGGGCAAACAGCCCATCTTCCAGCGGGTGAATGATTTCCTCAAGCAGGCTACCATTCCTTTGGGGGGCACTTATGTGAAGAACCCCATCTGGACCAAAGCCTTTGGACACGGTCTGATCACCGTGCATCCCCTGGGCGGCTGCCGCATGGCGACAGATGCTGCAAACGGGGTGGTTAATCACAAGGGCCAGGTTTTTTCAGGCAACGGTGGCGTTGCCACCTATGATTCCCTCTATGTATGTGATGGCTCCATTATGCCTCGCTCCCTGGGAGTAAATCCGCTTATGACGATTTGCGCCTTGGCGGAACGGAGTGTGGCCCTGTTGGCGCAGGATCGGGGTTGGCAAATCAATTACCAGCTCCCTTCGGCTCCCTGCCAGGTTGCGGCGCCGGCCCTCCTGGGCCTGCAATTCACTGAAAGAATGACAGGCTTTTTTTCTGCTAAAGCGAAAGATGATTTCGCCCAGGGTGCCAGACAAGGCAAAGAGGACGGCTCTTCTTTCGAGTTCACTCTGACCATTATTGCCAATGATCTGGAGGCCATGCTTACCGGGCCAGAGCACCGGGCCCGCGCCCTGGGCACTGTCACCGCCCCGTTCCTTTCTCCGCAACCGCTAACTGTCACGGGGGGCGAATTTAACCTGCTTGATGAGGACCCGAATCATCCTAAAACCCGGCAGATGCGGTATCGCCTGACGATGACCACCACGGCAGGGAGGATCTATTCTTTTTACGGGTTTAAGGTCATTCATGACGACCCGGGTTTCGATGCCTGGACGGACAACACCACCCTTTACATTACGGTCTATGATGGCGACAGTCAGGAAAGTCCAATCCTGGGAAGAGGAATCCTGGTAATAACGCCCGAAGATTTTGCTCGGCAGCTCACCACCATCCGGGTGACCAACGCGGCAAACTGGGAGCAGCAGTTGGAGGCCAAAGTCCGCTTCGGCCGCTTCTTTACCGGCACCTTATTTGATACCTATGCCAGTATCTTTCCCACACCCAGGCTTTAGGCCACCTTTGGAGAAATGTGCAAGCAATACCTCAGGAGGCGGCTGCCGGGTTAGTTACTATCACCTCGGCCTAACACCGTCGGCGGCCACTTGTATTACCGACTCAGCCGATAGCAAAAGTAAGGGAAGTCTCGGCTCATTGATGAGTTGATCGTTGCTGCCAGCAACTGTCGTTGGCTGGGGTACGGCATTTTGGCTTCCAGGTTCTGCGGCACTTCGGAGCCTCGGTCTTGGAGAGAGCTAATGTCCCAATCGGTTTTATCCATCGGATCCTGAGCCATGAAAAGCGGACCACTACGGAGATCTATCCCCATTCCATCGGCGAGGCCGAGCGGGAAGCCGTGGCAGCCTTTGAGCGGGCCTGCCAGGATACCATCTTGGAGAAAAGTCACACACAAATTCACACACATTAAAACAAATGGGGTTAGCCAAATCGGCTAACCCCTTGATTTCTCTGGTGGGCCGTCAGGAACTCGAACCCTAAACCTAGTGATTAAGAGTGTCTTCTTTGAATAAAAGACATCAGATGACAAGAATATCCTGAAATAGAAAAAAAGCTGTTGACTCAATGGGTTAATGAAGTTTTTTTATAGACATTAATGCAACCGAACTGACTGAAATTTCCTCACGGTGGTTATCCCTGGGTTAACCCTGCCTGACTGAGTGATTAGGGAAAACATGGCCGCCAAGATATCCGTCAAGAAATATACCGGAGTTTATTACACAGAGTCCAGCATCAAGAAGTGGCGGGAGCGGCCGGATCGCTGCTGCTGGGTGAACTTTAAGGATGCCCACGGCAAGCTCCGCTGGGAGCGGTGCGACTGGGCATCGGAGGGCTGGACCCCGGAGGCCGCCCAGCGCCGTCGATATGAACTGCTGGAGGAAGATAGAGCCGGGTCCTACAAGCCCAAGCAGGAGCGCAAAGCCGACCTGCTCACTTTCGGGGAGCTCATGGAGGCCCACTACCCCCCTGGTCCCGGGAGAATAAGAAAAGGTTCGCCGGGGATTTTCACCTCTACCGTAACTGGCTAAAGCCCAGGCTAGCCGGGCGGACGCTGAAAAGCATCGCCCCGTTGGACCTGGAACGCCTGAAGAGAGATATGCGGGATGCCGGCAAGGCCGAGGCCACGGTCCGGCATGCCCTGGGACTGGTGCGCCAGGCTTTCAACAAGGCGGTGGCGTGGCGCTTGTGGCAGGGCGAGAACCCCTGCCGGGGGGTGGCCTTTCCCTCCCCCAACAATGCCCGCCAGCGGTTCCTTAGTCCTGAAGAAGCGGCTAAACTACTGGAGGCCTTGCGCCAGCGCAGCCCCCAGGTTTACCACATCGCCGCCATGTCCCTTTATGGCGGCCTGCGCTTGGGAGAGGTTTTGGGGATAACCTGGTCCAACGTGGACTTGCAGAATGGCATTATCACCATCCTGGACGCCAAGAACAACACCTCCCGGGCCATCTTTATCACGGAACCCATCCGCCGGGTCCTGGAAGAGCTGCCGAGCGGCCCTCCTGACGAACTGCTGTTCAAGGCCAGGACCGGGGTTCCCGTCCACTGGCTAAGCGCGACCTTTAGCCGGGTAGTTAGGACTCTGGGCCTAAACGAGGGCATCATTGATCGTCGAGAGAGGTTAAGTTTTCACACCTTGCGCCACACCTACGCCTCCTGGGCGGTGATGGCCGGGGTCCCCCTTTACGTGGTAGGGAAAGCCCTTGGTCATAAAACCCTGGTCATGACGCAAAGATATGCCCATCTGGCCCCGGACAGCCATCGAATAGTGTTTGAAGCGGTAGCCAAGAACCATAATGGATCAAACACAACGGATACGCCAACCGCTGAAACTGAGAGGAACAACTAATGATGAGATTATATCAATGGATCAGCGGAAAGGAGTTGATGGAGAGGTGGCAAATTAATTCCCTTGGTCTTGTTGATATCGTTATTTATGAGAGATTACCAGTCTATGAACCTGATGGTAGGATCGTTGAAGATATTGAATATGAGTATGAGTATGAATACATTATCCGGGCTGGCCATCCCGATTTATTTCCTCTTCTACCTCCGCCTAAGAAAGATAACCCATCGATTTATGATTTAATTTTCCCATCCAGAAGTCTATGATTATAAGATACCTGGTCCAAGTGTTTCCATCCCCCTGAATTATATACCTATGGCTGACAGGATTGGACAGCTAATGTTTAAGTTGATCGAAGTCGAGCGGTTTGAAAAAGAATTCAATATAAATTTGAACGGCCAATCTCTTAAGAAAGAAAGAAAAAAGACTAAGCTACAAATAGCCAGAGAAAAAGTAAGAGAGAAAGCTGGTGAACTCTGGAGCAAAAATGAATCAATTCCTATTGCCGACATGGTTGTAAGAGACGATATTACCCAAATAACTGAAAATGTTTGTGGAGATATGTTCGCTGAAAAAACTCTTCGTGATTGGATAAAGGATCTATGCCCCAACCGAAAACCAGGGAGGCGGCCTAAATCTACGAGGTCGACTAGGAAGACCGAAAGTTAGCTATCTCTCCCTCAATCAAGGGAAAACAACTCTCTAAGAACATGAGGAAAACTCCCGTGCATTTTTGGACGGGAGTTTTTATTTTCCGGCTCTATTCCTCCCTCCAACTGCACGTAATTTCTATTTTTCAGCCTCTTTTCCCTTCAAAAAACTCCCGTGCATTTTTTCGAAAACAGTTTTCCAAACTTCCAGGGGAATTTTCTTGTTAAACCAGCGCTTTATACTGACAGCAGAGTTCATTAAACACCGGAGGTGGTCATGGAATTATTAACGCGTTCAGCACTGGCCGAAAGATGGCAGACCTCAATCCGCACGGTGGACAGAAGGCGGCAGATCGGGCTCATTCCATGGGTTGATCTTTCCGGAGGGAAAGGTAGTCGTCCCATAGTACGTTTCAGACTTAACGATGTAGAAGATTTTGAAAGAAGAGTCCTCCAAAATCCCCTCGCTGAGATAAATGAATGAAATTAAACAGGATGAGGCCCTCATTTACGCTATGGATAATCTCGAAGCTGCCTTAAAGTATGCTGCTCTTGGCTGGCCGGTCTTCCCCGTCTGGTGGCCGGAGAACGGCGGCTGCGCCTGCGGGAAGCCGGATTGCAGTAAACCTGGCAAGCATCCCCTGGGAAAACTCGTTCCAAAAGGCAGAAATAATGCCACCACTGACCCCAAAATAATCAGTGGCTGGTGGAAACAATATCCCCAGGCCAACGTGGCCATTGTCACCGGGCCAGAGAGCGGCCTGCTGGCGGTGGATGTGGATCCCCGTAACGGGGGCGAGGCGTCCTGGAAGAAGATCACAGCCGAAGTCGGTACACTCCCCCTGACCTCCACTTCCAGGACTGGAGGCGGAGGATGGCACCATGTGCTGCTGCAAAATGGTAATAACATCAAATCCGCAGTTCTGACCGGATACCCCGGGATCGACATCAAGGCTAAAGGCGGAAGCATCGTCGCCCCACCTTCCCTTCATATCTCCGGGCAGAGATATTCCTGGCAGATATCTCCCGATTCAGCCCCGCCAGCCCAGTGCCCACAATGGCTTCTGAGCCTGGTAACCTCCAACGGCAGCCGAGCCCAAAAGTCAAAAGCCCCTGACGATGATGTCATCAGCGAGAACCAGCGGAATGCCACCCTCACCAGTCTGGCCGGTGCCATGCGTCAGCGCGGCATGACAGTGGAAGAAATTGAGGCGGCCCTGTTGGCGGTAAACGTCAGGCGGTGTAAGCCTCCACTCGCCGAGAGCGAGGTGCGCCAAATCGCTAAAAGCGTGGGACGCTATAAGCCGGGTGAGCAAAGTGGAGAAAAGAAGCGGAAACCCAGCCAGGCCGAATTGCTCCTCCTGTCAGCGGCTGATGCCGAACTCTGGCATACCACTGACTTTGTCTGCTACGCCACTGTCCAAGTCGACGACCACAAAGAAAACTGGCAAATCCGATCGAAGGGGTTCAGGCGTTGGCTGCTTCGACGTTTTTATAAGGCGCATGGCAAGGCTCCCGGTGCACAGGCGGTACATGATGCTTTGGGGGTCCTGGAGGCCCGGGCCCAGTTCGAAGGTCAGGAGTACGAAGTCCATGTCAGAGTCGCACATGCCGAGGATGCCATTTATATCGATTTGTGTGACGACAAATGGCGCGCCTTGAAGGTCACTTCGCAGATGTGGGAGGTGGTGGTCCACCCGCCCGTGAAATTCCGTCGCTCCAAGGGGATGGCAGCGTTGCCTCTCCCCCAGCAGGGTGGCAGTCTAAAAGAACTGCGGCGTTTTTTAAATGTCAAGTCAGAGGGGTGTTGGCGCCTGTTCATGGCCATCCTGATCGCCGCTTTCTCCCCGGGCCCCTATCCTATTCTGGCGCTTCAGGGTGAGCAGGGAGCGGCGAAGACTACGGCCGCCAGATTACTGAAAGCGCTTCTTGATCCCAACACGACGCCCCTGCGGAGCGTCCCCAAAGAGGTTCGGGACTTAATGATCGCCGCCAACAATTCCTGGTGTCTCACTTTTGATAACTTGAGCACCCTGCCGGACTGGCTCACAGATGCCTTTTGCCGGCTATCCACAGGCGGGGGTTTCGGAACACGGGAGCTCTACACCGACGCCGAAGAATGTCTCTTTGAGTCCATGCGCCCGGTAGTCCTTAACGGCATCACTTCGCTGGTAACCAAGCAAGACCTGGCTGACCGGGCCGTAATTATCGATCTCCCTCAAATAGAAGATAAGGACAGGCTCCCTGAGAAGGTATTTTGGCAGGAATTTGAGAAAGCCAGACCCCGCATCCTGGGGGCCCTTTTGGACACGGTAGTTGGAAGCCTGGCGAACCATGATCGGGTGCGCCTTGACGCCCTGCCCCGCATGGCCGACTTCGCCATCTGGGTTACAGCCGCGGAGCCTGCCCTGGGCTGGCCGTCAGGAAGCTTTCTGGAGGCTTATACCGGCAACCGCAATGCGGTGGTGGAGCAGAGCCTGGAAGCTGACCAGGTGGCGGTAGCTTTACGTTTCCTTATGGCCGAGCGAGATTCCTGGCAGGGTAATGCCTCGGCCCTGCTTGAGGCTTTGGAGATGCTAATCCCTGAATCCACCAAGCGAAGCAAGCCTTGGCCCAAGGCGGCCCACATCCTCTCCAACCGATTGAAACGGGCTTCCACCTTCCTCCGGAAGGTGGGGCTGGAGGTGGAATTCTCAAAATCAGGCGACCGGAAGATAACAATTAGAAAAGGTAGCGAAAAAAGCGTCCAAAGCGCCCAAAGCGCCCAAGGGCAGGAGGAATCTGAAAATCCGCCGGACGCTTCCGAGGACGCTTCCCCGGACTGGGACGCTTCCAGCGTCCACCCGGACGCTTCGCAGAATGAAGCGTCCAGCGGAAACGATAAAGAAATCAGGCAGATGGACGCTCAGGACGCTTCGGACGCTGAATTCCCTTCTAATTCTATATCGGGGGAGGACGACCTCCTGGAGGGCAAGATATGAAACCTGGAGAAGCAGTGATGAAGCTGACGGCTCTGGGTTATCGCTTTGAGGCGGCGGGGGAGCGGCTGCGCTGGCGTTTTGAAGGCCAGGGCAAACCCGATCCCGGCCAGGTGCGGCCTCTCCTGCAATTGGTAAAAGAGTGCGGGGCGAGGTGTTGTTCTTTCTGCGGTGTTATTGCCAAAAATGCGGAGGGACGATGTTCATCCCTGACCTCGAGGGACGAGACCTGTGCGCGGCTTGCGACTGGGACTCACTCATTGAATTATACCCTGGACTGAAGAACAACTCTGGGCCTGCCAGCCAACTTGTGAAGGGCTAGCAGGCAAGCTGCATCCACCGTGGCAAGGGTCAAAAGAGTGAACCCAAGACCGAAAAACGGCAAGAGGATGGGGGGAGCATTGAAAAAAGCAGGGAAGAATACAATAAAGGATAAGCATCTCAGGGGAATAAAATTTTCCCCCGCCCGATGTAAGGAAGCGGACAAAGCGGTAAGTTCCCCTGATACCGAGGGTAAATTCCTGGGGACCGCGGACATGGAACTGCAATATCAGTTTATGGCGCAATCCTGGGGTGCCATGGGGCTCACTGAAGAGGACCTTAAAAAGGAAATGGAGAAATACTTTAACCGGGTCCATGCCGCCATCGCCGGGATTAATCCGGTAAACGAAGTTGAGGCCATGTTGGCCGTGCAGACAATCGCCGCTCACAACATGGCCATGGAGTTTTCTCGCCGGGCCATGCATAAACAGCAATGCAGCGAGGGGGTCGATGTCAATGTCACCCGGGCCACCCAGTTCATGAAAATCTTTTTGGACCAGGTGGAGTGCCTCAAGAAGCTCAAGGGAAAGACATCGCATCAGAAAGTCACGGTCGAGCACGTGCATGTCCATCAGGGCGCCCAGGCCGTAGTGGGGGTAATTGCTCCCAGGGGGAGGGGGAGGAGGAGGGGTGAAAGCTGAAAATGAGGGACAACCCCATGAACAGCGGCGCAGGGGATGTCTAAGAAACGGCAACCCTGGGGGTGATTTCACCAAGGCGCCCCGATGCGGCGCCAAAACCAGGCGGGGAACTCCTTGCCGGGCCCCGGCCATGAAGCAGAGTCGGCGTTGTAGACTACACGGCGGCCAAAGCACCGGTCCCCGTACCCGTGAAGGTCTGGAACGCATGCGGCAATCAAAAATCAAGCACGGCCGATACACCAAGGAAATGAAGGCCGCAATTCAACGCCTCAAGATTTTCAGGGCCACCCTCGCCAGACTAAAAAAGGATGCACCCAGGTAGCACCACAACCTCACCCGACGAGCTCAGGCTGCCTGCCGAAGCTTCTCCTCCCGAAAAATCAGCTCATACTCCAATGGACTCTTATAGCCTAAAGCCGAGTGCAGGTACTCTTTATTGTAGAAGCCTATCCAGGCTGCGAGCTTCTCTCTGGCTTCTTCCAGACCGGCAAACTCCTCCAGCCATAGGAGCTCTTCCTTCAAGGTTCGCATAAACCGCTCCGTTTCGGCGTTGCCTTTGGGGTTGTTAAAGCTGGTAAATATCTGTTCGATATCCAGGGTGGCGGTCACCTTCAAGAAAGACCTGGAGGTCGGCTGACAGCCGTTGTCTGACACCAGCTTGAGACCCTGGCCCCGCACTCCTTGAGAAAACTCCTGCAACACCGCTTCTTCCAGAGCCTCGCACCATTCCTGGGTGCGGCAGCGACAGGATAACTGCCAGCCGACTACCTTGCGGCTGAACCAGTCCAGGACAATCACCAGGTAAGCCCAACCCAGGCCCGGAATGAAGAACTTGGTCATGTCGATGCCCCAAAACTGACCGGGCCGTTGGGCTCGGGGCTTACGACCTGCCGGTTGGCGCTTGGCCTGGTATCGTTTCTGCGGCACCAGGAGTCCGTTTTCCTTCATCAGACGATAGACCCGTTTGTGGCCCACCGGTAAATCCTCCCGGTATTTCAACCAGGCCCGCACCCGGCGATAGCCCCAAAACGGATGCCGCAGTTTGATCCCCTGGATGCTGGCCAAAATCTGTCCATCACCTGCGGGGTCTCGGCTTCCCAGATATTTGCGGTCTGGGAAGCCGGACCCCGCCTGCCGCCACCGGTAGAAACCGGAGCGACTTACGCCCACAGTTTCACAGATGGCCTGGATCTGGTAACCTGCTTGCCACAGCTCGGAGGCTACAGCATATCTCTCCGGATTTACTCGGTAATTTTTTTTAAAATCTCGATCTTCACCGCCTGTTTGCCTATGATCCGTTCCAGTTCGGCAATCCTGGCCTTCCCGGCGGCTTCGGGACCAGAGCCGTTTCGAGAGGCCAAAGCCCGACTCCCTGCTTCTAAAAACTTGTCTCGCCAACGATAGTAAAGACTCTCGCTGATCTGGTACTTACGGCAGATATCCGCCACGGAGCTCTCGCCCTTGAGCCCCTCCAGGACCGCCGCCATCTTGGTTTCTGGATCAATCTCCCGGCGTTTCATACGCACCCCCTGAGACATTATACTCGTTTAGCTCCGTGTCTCAGTCTGCAGGGGAGCAGTATAGAGCAGCCTCTTTCCTCCAAAATATGTCCTGAAAAAGGGGTCTTGCAAGAAACCCTAATCTGCCGGATAATCCTCTTTAAAACCGCTTCACAGCGGCGGAAATTTTTGCAGAGAATTTCATGCCCCCATTCTTCCAAACCGAACTCAGTCTGCCGGCGAAAAGGGAAATGCAGCGACTGGCGCAGGATTACGTGCGGGGTCTGGCGCAACTGGCCGCGCTGCCGGAAGACCAGGGGGAATCACTTGCCCTGGCGGTTTGGGAGGCCTGCCGGAATGCCATCGAGCACGCCTTTGCAGATGAGGATTCCGGCATTCTGAAACTGACGGGAGAGTTGACGGACGCGGCCTTGACCATGTCCATTCGTGATCAGGGTCTGCCTTTCTACCAGACTCGAGTATTGAGTTCGCCCAGTTTCGAAAGCCCAGCCGCAGTAAGCCGGGTATCGCCCGCCATCCACCAATGCTTTGACGAAGTGCGGTGGATATACCACGGGGTAGAGGGCAACGAGTTGCGTCTCACCAAACACCTGAGAAAGTTCTGCCCCCTGTTAACCCCAGAAAGTGAATTCACCGGCCTCCGGACCGAAGCGGTCCAGCCGGCGGCCCCTGGCGATTACACCATCCGGCCACTGCGTCCGGGAGACGGCCTCCAGGTCACCCGGTTAATCTACCGCGTTTATGGCTATAGTTACCCCCGCGAAGACTTCTATTATCCGGACTGGATCAACCACAACGTTGCCACCGGGCGGCTGGTGGGGGTGGTGGCATTAGCCACCGGTGGCGAAATTGTCGGTCATGAGGCATTGTTGCGGCAGGACATGGGTCCACTGGGGGAATTGGGCGTTATGGCGGTAGCGCCGACCCACCGGGGCCACGAGCTTCACAAACTAATGGGGGACCGCCTCCAGGAAGAGATTGAGCGGGTTGGGCTGATCGGTCTGTTCGGCGAGGCGGTGACTATCCACACCATCAGCCAGGAGGCCAGCGAAATCCGGGGCCTCCACGTCACCGCCATCCATCTCCTGGACGTGCAAGCGCATTTTAAAACGCTAACCCAGCGGCGCCCCCCCTCCAGCCAATGGGAAAACGAAGCGGAGCCCGGGCTTCAGCGGATAACCACGGTCCTTTATTTCAAATACTCATTGCCACCAGGCCCCAAAGCTATCTGCGCTCTCCCCCGGCACCGGGAGATGCTGGCGAAGCTCTATGAGAACCTGGGGGTGAAGGTGCAATTTCTAAAGGGAAGCCACCCCACGGGGCCCGGGGAATTAAAGGTTCATTACGACCAGGCCCTTGGCGTCGGCACCATCCAGGTGAACCGCATCGGCAACGATACCCTGCCGGAGATTTCCCAGGCGCGACAGGACCTCTGCAACATGGTGGGAGCCAAGGTGGTGGGACTCTTACTGCCCCTGGCGCAAGGCGGCGGGCCCTATCTGTGTGAAGCCGCCGAAGCGGAAGGCTTCTTCTTCTCCGGCGTCCTGCCGCACTTCGCCCCGGACGGGGACTTTCTGCGACTCCAGCACCTTAACGCCGAATTGGACCCGGCGACCATCCACCTTTACTCTCCTTTTGCCAAGGAACTTCTCGCCTATATCCTCCAGGAAAAGGAGCGGGTGGGCCAATAAAACCGTTTTTCGCCGATGAGGCTGCTGCTTTCTGTCAGCCTACCGAGCTTTAATGAAGGTCAGCCGATCACGCCAAACAGCCTCTGCCAGGGTAGCCGCAAGGATCAATTAACCGGATTACATACCTGCCCCTTTTCTATAAAGGTCAGGATGGCATCCAGATTGGTTTGAAGAATCCGCTGCACCGCCTGGGTGGTATTGAAGGCGTTATGGGGGGTAAGAATGACGTTGGGAAACCGCTGCAAATAAAAGCTTTCGAAAGCCGACTGGTAATCCTGGGGCGAGAAATCGGCCCGGCCGTGCACCAGTTCGCTCTCTTTGATCCACAGCAGCTCCCCTTCAAAAGAATCCAGCGCCAGGCCTCCCAGAAGGCCGTTTTCCAGGGCCCAGAGGAGCGCCGAGGTCTCGGTGATGGGGCCCCGGGCGGTATTGACCAGGAGCGCCCCCGGCTTGAGCAAAGTGATATTGTCCCGGTTGATCAGGTGGTGGGTCTCGGGCACATAAGGCACGTGGATGGTGACGATGTCAGAATTCCGCAGCAGCTCCGCCAGCGGTACGTATCTTGCCCCATGCCGCTCCACCAACTCCTGCTTCTGGTAGGTATCAAAGCATAAGATGTGCATGTCAAAGCCGCTGGCGATTTTGACCACGTGGGCCCCGATGCGGCCGGTGCCGATCACCCCCAGGGTGCTGCCGGCCAGGTCGATGCCTCGCACGTCCTGCCGCATTAACCGCCCCTGCTTGGAACGTTCGAAAATGGTGGTCAAGCGGCGAGCCAGGGTCAGGATCAGGGCGAAGGTGAACTCGGCCACCGTGTTTGCCCCATAGTCCGGCACATTTGCCACCGCAATGCCTTTTCCCTTGGCGCAAGCTACGTCAATGTGATCAACGCCGGTACAACGGGTGGCAATCAATTTCAAGTGCGGCAAGGCTTCCAGCACCGCCTGATTTACCAGGCTCAGGGCGCCGATGGAGAGGATTTCGGCGGCGGCGATGGCCGCCGCCTTTTCCGGTGTCACCCCCTCTTTCGTGTACGCGTGCTGGAGCACCTCGACGTTATGTCCTTTAAAGGCCTGCTCATAGACCTCCGGTTCCCAGCCTTCCAGGTTAAAAAAGGCGACTTTCATGGGTTTTCCTCGTCAATGACCAAGGCGGGCGGAAGCGGTCAACCTGCCCCTACTTCTTGGCTGCCTTCCCTTTGAAGATCTGACCTAGCCGCAAAATGCCCTCGGAGCAGTCCAACCGGTCCAGCCGCACCTCGATAAAGGCCAGAGTATCCGGTTCTGTCTGAGCCTTGTGCAGGGCCTCCTCCAGTTCGCCTTCGGTTGTAACCTGGCAACCCCAGCCACCCCTGAACACCTCGGTCAGCCGGTAATAGTCCCACATATGCAAGTCGTTGTAAGGTCCTTCGTGCAGCGCCCGCTCGATGGTATAGCCGTCATTGTTGATGAGGAAGATGACCGGGTTCTGGCGGTGGCGGATAATGGTGGACAATTCCTGAGCCGTCATCTGAAAGGCGCCGTCCCCGACGATGGTAATGGGGCGCCGCTCCGGTGCGGCCAATTTCGCCCCCAGGGTGGCGGGCACGCTGTAGCCGATGGACATGTAAAACGCCTGGTTGATGCAGGGGACGTTGCCGGGCAGAAACAGGTCCGCGGCGCTGAAAATCGAGTCGCCGGTGTCAACGATGAGCAGATGGTTGCTGCCCAGGAAGTGTTGCAGCCGCTCATAAAAGCGTTTATGGGTAATTTTTTGCTCCCTCACCGGGATAAACTTTTCTTGCCTCCCTTCGCACTTGGCCGGGGTCGCAGCTCCTTTGGGCAGTTTGGCCGTCAAGCCCTCGATAAAAGCCCGCAAACAGACTTGGTTGAAGAGGTGATGCTTGATGCGGACTTTGTCTGAGTTGGCCACAATCATCTTGGGAATGTCCACCAACAGGGCGGTCCCATGGCCCAGGTTCACGTCGGTCATCAAGGTCCCCAGGCATAAGATCAGGTCGGCGTCCTCCACCGCCCGCTGGACGGTTTCCCGGCCGAGGAACCCTTTATAGACCCCGATGAATTGCGGATGCGACTCCGGAACCACGGATTTGCCCAATAAGGTGGTGGCTACGGGATAGCCGCTATGGTTGATAAATTCTACCAAGGCATCTTGAGCCCGCAGCCGGTGGGCCTCAACCCCGGCCAGAATGATGGGATTTTTCGCCGCGGTCAGCAAAGACACGGCCTCTTCCACGGCCTCCGCCAGCACCTCCGGGTCAGTGGGGATTGCAGTATCAACCTCGAAAGGTCCGGGTGCGGGGCAGGGCTGGGCCACCATGTCCATGGGAATCTCGATATAGACCGGGCGCCGCCTTTGGAGGCAGGCGGCCAGAGCAGCATCGATCTGCTGAGGTGCCTGCTCGGGTTTGTCCAAAATCACCGCGGCCGCGGTAATATGCTCAAAAACGCAATACTGTAAGTTCATGCTGCCGATGGTATGGTGCAGGAGGTGGCGGTCGGGGCGTTCGGTCAGCCGGGGGCCGCCGCTGATCAGCACCACCGGCAGTCTTTCGGCAAAGGCCCCGGCCACGGCGTTATAGGCGCTGAACCCCCCGACCCCATAAGTAACACAAACTCCTCCTATGCCATTCAGACGGGCGTAGGCATCGGCGGCGTATCCGGCGTTCAATTCATTGCAGGTGCCGATTACCTGCAGGTTGCTTTCTTCCAGGCAATCAAAAAAGTCCAGCACATAATCTCCCGGCACCCCGAAAATATGTTTTAATCCAGCCTGTTCCAGACGTTTCACTAAATACTTGCCGATGGTGGTGGTGATGCTTGATGCCAAGGCAGCCTCCCTGTGATGTGCAAAAATTTCTCTTCCGTCACGGTGGAGCGGTAATTACCATAGGACCAAAGATTCCTCGTAGATCTGCGCCAGGTCATCCTCGCTGGGGAACCTGGGGGCGTTGTGCAGGTTCCGCTGCTGCCGCAAAGCCCCCTTCACCATCTGGGGAATATCCTCCCGGGTGAAGCCCACCGCGGCGATGCCATTGGGAAGTTTCAAGCGTCTGATAAGGGCGACGATTTCATCCGCCAGGATTTTGCCGGCATCTTCTCCTTTGGCCTGGGAGACCGAGGCCCCCAGGATTTCGGCCACCTGCAGATGGCGTTCGGGGCAGGCCGGTGCGGTGAACCGGGCTACCGCCGGCGCAGTGAGGATCACCGCGATGCCGTGCGGCGCCAGGGGATGGTCGCCGGGAGGATAGCCCTCCGGACGATACTGGCGCACCATGCCGGCGATGGGGTAGGACAGGCCGTGCGGCATAGCTACTCCGGCGGTTTCGAAGGCCACCCCGGCGCACGAAGAAGCCAGAAGCATGTGGCTCCGGGCCTCCTCATCTTCGGGGTCCTCAATGGCGCGAATGAGATATTTGGCAACCGTCCGCAGGGTATCCAGGCACCAGATGTCGCTGATGGGATTGGACCCCTGGTAGGGCGGCCGCAGGCTGGGGCGTTCGGGCCGCGGGCGTTGAGTGTACGGAATGGCGGTGTAGGATTCAAACACGTGGCTCAGGACATCCAGGCCGGTAGCCGCGGCCACCATGGGCGGCAGGGTCTTGGTGTTTTCCGGATCGACGATCCCCAACACCGGCTTGGTGTATTGGTGCACAAAGGCCGCCTTGACATGCAGGGTTTCAATGTCCACCACTGCGATGCCCGTGTGTTCGCTGCCGGTACCCGCGGTGGTGGGCACCGCGATCAGGGGCTTGCAGGGGCCCGGGACCTGCCGCCCCTTGCCCACCGGAGGCGCAAAATAATCCAGAAAGTCTCCGGGGTAAGTGCTGTAGAGATTGGCCGCCTTGGCGGTGTCCATGGTGGAGCCGCCGCCCACCGCCACGAAGGCGTCCACCTCCTCCTGTTTGGCAACCTCAATGGCATCCAGGAAGGAGGCGTCGTTGGGCTCGATGCGCACGCGGTCGAAGAAGACATAGGGGACCTGGTTGTCTTCCAGGGACTGTCGCACCTCGGCCACCGGCGGCTGTGAGGCCAGATAGGCGTCCGTAAGCACCATCACCCGGCGGACCTTCATATCCGCCAGATCCATGCCGATTTCCCGGGTAGCCCCCTTGCCGAAGCGCATTCGGTTGCCGGCCGCCATCTCAAACGCGATTTCGTTAGGCATGTGGACCTCCTCTCTTATCCGGTTATTGCCGGGATTATCTCGCAGCCCTGGCATTTCCGGTTTAAAACCGATAGTTGGGAACCTTTTCTACCATTGTTAAGACCGAACTAGCCGCCTTACCGAAGCAACCTTTCTGGTGGAAAGCATGGTAGTCAAAAATTCCTTATACGTCAATTTAAATTGAAACTTTGTGCACTTAGCTCCATCGTTTAACAGTTTCCTGATTGATTTCCGATTTCTCCCCCACTCACTTCAACCCATGATTTTCCTCTTGATATCCCCTTAAAACCTGCATCAAGCACAAAGTCTCCCTGGCAGCCTATGAGGGAGACAAGCTCTGTAAAATTGCCCCGCACCGGCGCTGATCTCCGAGGAGATTTACTGGCTCAGGCAAGTTGTTTCGAACCAGTTCGATGGCACCGTTTTAAGTAACTGTAACCACGTGCAATTACTTGTACTTTGCCTTACAAGAGGTCAAGCAACTTGTACTGTGTAACTTAAACTACGTATTACGCAAAAGGTTTTTAAAAAGCAACAACGATATGGCAAGTATAAAATACTGTATTACCAGCACGTTACGTTGTGCAAGGTCAGTATAAATATAAATAAACGTGCGTAACTCATTATCCGTATTATGTTTTGCTTGTGTTAAATTATATGTAATATCGAGTAGATAGGCATATTGTGTGCAACTTTCATAGTAAAAAACATTTCTTACTATGGAGGGTGCAACAATGAAAACGGAAATCCGGATGGTGGGCTGGCCCAAACGTGAGTGCGAAGTAATCCCGGTGGCCGGGATGACTCGCAAAGACATTATGCGACTCACTGGTTGCCCTTACATGACTGCCGTAACTGCCGAAAAGCGAGGCTACTACATCATTGATTACCTGAAAAAGGGCATCCCTCCGAAGCGGGGATTTGTGGACGGCCCGGTGGACCTGGGCAGGGAGCGGGAGACCATCCCCATTCCCGAGGACATCAACACCATCGAAGGCGTGATGGTCCACTTTAACTGTAATCAGAAAGTGGCCAAAGCGAGCCTGGCCCGGGGCTATTTCATCGTGGACTTCAATAAACGGATGGTCTGTCCCTCATTGAGCGAGTTCGATGCTGAGGCGGCCTACCGGATGGTGCGCTTCATCTATCACCGCAAATTCAAGGATCGGATGCCCTGGTACATTGAGGCCGAGGACCTGATCCAGCAGGGCGTCCTGCGGCTGTTGGAGCTTTCCGGCCATCCTCAGTACCACGAGCGCAAGTTCATGTTCTTCAAAGCCTACGGTTTTATGGCCACCTACATCCAGAGCCAGGGCCGGCTGCGCGGATTCACCGTTTCCAATGTTGACGGCGAAGGCCCCGGCTATGAGGACACCTGGCGGCACAACGCTGGTAACGATTGGCAAGGCGCCCTGGCAGCGGCATGAACCAGGCCGGGATACCTGGGGCCCAAACCCTGGGTGGCCCAGATTAAAACCTCGAGAGGGAGAGATTGACCGTGTACCAGCATGACATCCAGCTCATCGAAAGGTTTGCCAGGGAAAACCCGGATGTCATTGCCAAGGCCCGCGATAAACTGATGGTTTGCACCGTCATGTACCGGTGCGAGAATTTTCATATCTACTTCCCCGGAAAGTGGCTGGGAGAGGTCATCACTTGCCAGGTGTGCGGGGGCATGATGCGGCCGGAGGCGTAAATGAAAAACATCCCGTTTATCCATTCCGGTGCCTGCAATGCCGGCAGCGCCTCTCCTGGCCGAAGGAAAGCAACGCGGGAAAAGCCTTCAAGCGAGAGAGCCAATTTATTGAGGGGATTGATCGTATTGGAAGACACAGTAGGAGCATTTGCCTATTGATATAAACCTCAAATGGAAATAGTATTGGGGCCAGGTTGCCATCAAGGAAGGCCCGTCATGAAGACCTTGCAGCAGCTTTGTCAGCCCCGATCGAGCATCTTCGATCCCAGCCGCCGGGATACGGTGCTGGATGTCACCGACCTGATTGATCGCCGCATTTCTCCGGAAGAATTCTTCATCGAAAACTTTGTCACCGACGGCATGGCCCGCCTCCTCCGGGAGGCCTTTCGAAGATTTGCCGGGAAGTCCACGCAGGGAGTCTTTGTCCTTACCCAGGCCATGGGCGGCGGCAAGACCCACAATATGATAGCCCTGGGTTTGCTGGCCCGTCACCCTCACCTTCGATCCCAGGTCATGGGCGATGCCTATGAGGAAAAGGATTTAGGGGAGGTGCGGGTGGTGGGGTTCACCGGACGGGAAACCAGTGCCCCTTACGGAATCTGGGGTGCCATTGCTGACCAGCTTGACAAAAAAGAGGTCTTCAACAATTTTTATTCGCCTCTATCCGCACCGGGCCCGTCAGATTGGATAAGACTTCTTCAGGGGGAACCAAAGCTTATTCTGCTGGACGAACTACCCCCCTACTTCGAGCATGCCAAGGCCAAAACCATCGGCGACACTAATCTGGCCAATGTAACGACTGCGGCCCTGGCCAACTTGCTGGTGGCGGTGGCAAAGGCCGAGTTGGGCAATGTTTGTGTGGTGATCTCCGACCTCCGGGCCACTTATGAGGAAGGCAGTGCGCACCTATTAAAGGCCCTGGCCAACTTTGAAGACGAAGTCCATCGTATGGCCCTCCGGTTGGAGCCGGTGGGCATGAACACCGACGATGTTTACCATATCTTGCGGAAACGCCTATTTGAAAAGTTGCCTGCTGAGACCGAGATCGCCGCCGTGGCCGAAGCTTATGCGAAAGCCGTCCGGGACGCCAGGCAGATGGACATCACCAAGGCGTCCCCGGAGCAGTTTGCCGCCCAGATCAGGTCATCCTATCCTTTTCACTTCACCATCCGGGATCTTTATGCCCGTTTCCGGGAGAACCCCGGCTTTCAACAGACCCGCGGCCTCATTCGCCTCATGCGGGTGCTGGTATCCCGACTTTATGATACGAAGCGTTGCGAGCAAATCCATCTTATTCATCCGTATGACCTGGACCTCAACCACCAAGAGACCCTGGCGGAAATCACCGCCATCAACCCTACCCTGGATAACGCCATCGCCCATGACATTGCCTCCAGTGGCAGTGCCGTGGCCGAGATCATGGACACCAACCTTGGCGGCGGCAATGACACCCAGGACGTGGGCAAGCTGCTCCTGGTGGCCTCTTTGGCCAATGTCCCCAACGCGGTCCTGGGATTGTCCGAGTCGGATATTGTCTCTAACCTCTGCGCTCCGAGCCGGGATGTGTCCCAGCTTCAGAAAAATGTCTTTGAAAGGTTCTTTACCAGCGCCTGGTACCTCTGGGCCAGCAGCGATGGCAAACTATTCTTTAAGAATCTCAAAAACCTGGTGGCAGACCTCAAGACCCGGGCTGACTCCTACAACCGCGAAGCCTGCCTGAGAGAACTGCGCTCTTTCCTTGCCGATATCTTTCAGCCTGTCATGCCTGTCATGAAAGACTGTTACCAGGAGGTCCTGGCCCTGCCGGCCATTGATCAGATTCAGATCAAGCCCGAGAAAGTCACCCTGGTCATTTGTGAGCCGTTTGAGCGAGAGGGCTTGAGCCCGGATTTGCAGAAATTCTATGATGACCTGGATTACCAAAACCGGATTCTTTTTCTCTCCGGCCAGTATCAGACCTTGGAGCACCTGCTGGAGCGCGCTGCGGAATTGAAGGCCATCGGCTCCATCCTGAAGGAGATGGACGACGAAAAGTATCCGGAAAACGATCCCCAGCGGCTAAAGGCTATTGAACTCCAAGATCGCATCAGGTTCCAGTTGCTGAGCGCGGCCCGGGAAACCTTCACCACCCTGATCTTCCCCCATATGAACCAGCTGCGCACCGGCGACTTCCTGATGAGCTTCACCGACAACAACTACAACGGCGAAAAGCAAATCCGGGAGGCTTTGAAGAGCAAGCAAAAATTCACCGACGATATTGAGAGCGAAGCCTTCCGGAAAAAATGCGAAGACCGCCTGTTTACTCAAAAAACCATGCTCTGGAGCGAAGTCAAGAAGCGGTCCGCCACCAACACCGCCTGGCCCTGGCACCGTCCCGACGCCCTGGACCGCCTCAAGGAAAGGATGGTTCACGCCGATCAGTGGCGGGAAACCGACGGTTGGGTGGAAAAGCCCCCCTTCCCGCCTCCGGAAACCGGCGTTCAGATTCAACAGTTGTCCCGGAATGACGATACGGGCGAAGCGGTCCTCCGGCTTAACCCGGTGCATGGGGACCGCATCTGCTTTGAGGTAGGGAAAGAAGCCACTCCTGAGTCCGGCCGCGTCGAAGACCCGAAAAACTTTGCCACCGCCGAATTGAAGGTGTCTTTCCTCTGCGTGGATTCTTCCGGCAAGCACCAAACCGGCCCGGCCGTGGAATGGCGCAACAAGATCACCCTCAAGTCCCGAGTATACCAGGGCCGGGATGGCACCGAAAAGATGGTGGAACTGCGGGCAGCACCCCCGGCCTCCATCCGCTTTACCATGGACGGCTCCAGCCCCCTGGATAAAGGCGCCTCCTATGCCGAACCTTTTGCGGTGGGGAAGAACACCTTTTTGGTCCTGGCCGTGGCGGAAAAGGACGGCATCGTTTCCGAGGTACACCGCCGGGAAATTCCTTGGGATAGGGACGAGCCGGAATTCGACCCCACCAAGCCGGCCACCTGGAGACGGGAACACAAATTTGATACTACCATGGAGTCTTACGACTTCCTGGACCGTCTTCAGAAACATCAGGCCGCAGCCTGCGGCCCCCGGCTGATGGTGACCGGCAGCAAATGGCTGGATTTCGCGGTCCATCCCGATTTTCAACTGGACGGCGAGAAGATGCGCCAGGCGGTGGAATATTTGCGGCGCTTGCTCCCTGATGGCCAGGTGGGCGTCACCGTGCCCCGCCTCTGGTTCCCCCTGGGGCAGCACCTCCTGGATTGGGCGGCTGAAGCCAAAACTGAGCTGAAAGCGGGCGAGGTCGAACAGTAATGGCCAAAAAGCCCCAGGTCCTGGGTTTCGGCTTCATTCCGGCGGAGAGCCGCCACCATTTCCTGGTGACCATTCCCGCGGCCAAAGACGCCCCGGTCTTGATCTCGGAGCATTTTGAGTGGCGGGAAAAGGAAATCCAGACGGAAGTCAGCCTGGGGTTGGGTGAGGTGGACAACAAGGTGCGAGTGATCCTGCCCCGCCGCAAGTGGGAAGCCATCGCCCAGGAAGTGAAGGCGGAGTTCAACCGCCGCCTGAAGCAGAACGGGCGCAAGGCCGGCCGATGGCAGGCCGGGGCGGTCCCCCTGTCCCGGCTCTTCGGCAAGGAACTGGTGCTCCTGGCCTGGGCCGTTGAAGACGCGGACCCGGAATTCATCCCCCTGGCCGTGAAGAATTGGCTGGGGCTGGCCCCGGAAGAGCGCTGGTGGCTCTTCACCATGACCAACGCCGCCACCGGCCACGCGGTCACCGGCCGGGGCCGGGGCTGGCGCAAGGCCCTGTATTACGCCCTGGCCGAGAATCCGGTGTCCAACGAGTACCTGGCCCCCCCCAACGAGTCACCCCTCTTACGCGTGCAGGAACAGGACCGGCCTTGGGCCCTGGGCACCGCGGCGCGGCAGAAGAAGCTCTTGGAATGATGGACCCGTCAGGCAAATCCTTCATCGAAACCCAGTTCCCCGTATCCCGGCTCTCCAAGGAGAGCTACAAGGAGCGCAAGGCCAACCTGGGCCAAACCCTCACCGGACTGGGCAAATGGTGGGGCCGCAAGCCCCTGGTGGTGGTGCGGGCCGCCATCCTGGGACTGCTGCTCCCCACCACAGCTGACCCCCGAAAAGACCGGGAAATCTTTCTCAAGCTCATGACCATGGACGAGGAGGGCCTGTGGCGGCGCAAAGACAAAAGCATCTCCCTGAAAGAGCTGTTTGCCCGGCTGCCCGATAAGGAACGGGAGCGCTGGTTCACAGGGGATTCCGCGCCGGATAGGCCCAGGTACAGGAAAGGCGTCACCGCGGAGGAGAAAAGGGAGCTGCAACACCTGGTGTTTCAGGGCCTCTCCTCCTATGATGAAAAGCTGGAATATTGCCAGCGGCCGGAGCATCTCGAAGGCCCCTCGCCCGAGGCCTGGCAGGAAATCAACGCTCACCTGGGGACCAGCGCCACAAGCCTCCCGGAGTTGGTGCGCCGGTTGGGGGAACGCCGCTTCGGCCACGTCCCCCGGGTGGGGGACGTTTTTTGCGGCGGGGGCAGCATACCCTTCGAGGCGGCCCGGCTAGGGTGCGACGTCTACGCCTCGGATTTGAGCCCCGTGGCCGCGCTCCTCACCTGGGCAGCTTTGCATATCGTCGGCGGCGGCCCTGAGGTGGCCAAGAAAGTCAGGGAGGCCCAGGAACAAGTCTATGCCGCGGTGGACCGCCAGGTCACCGAGTGGGGCATTGAGCACAACGAACAGGGCTGGCGGGCCGACGCCTACCTTTACTGCCTGGAGACCCGCTGCCCGGAAAAGGGGTGCGGGGTCATGGTTCCCCTGGCCCCCTCCTGGGTCATCGGCGAGGGGACCAAAACCATCGCGGTCCTGGAGTTTAACGAACCAGAGCGGCGCTTTGACCTCCACATCAGATCCGGAGTTTCGGCCCAAGAGATGGCCGAAGCTAAAAAATCGGGGACGGTCAAGAGCAACTCCCTCCATTGTCCGGCCTGCCGGAAGTCCACGCCCTTCGCCATGCTCCGGGGCGACCGGCGCACCGGGGAGGGGGCGCAGTACGGCCTGCGCCTCTGGGAGAACGACGACCTGGTGCCCCGTCCGGAGGACGTCTTCCAGGAGCGCCTCTACTGCCTGCGCTGGGTGGAAACCTATCTGGATGAGGAAGGAAAAGAGAGGACCAGACGTCATTACCGCGCCCCTGACGCTCACGACCTGGAGCGGGAAGCCCGGGTCCTGGCCCTGCTCCGGGAACGCTTCCATGACTGGCAGGCGAAGGGCTATCTTCCCAGCCGCCCCATTGAGCCGGGAGACGAAACAACCCGCCTTATGCGGGAAAGGGGCTGGACCCATTGGCATCATCTGTTTAATCCGCGGCAGTTGCTTATGAATGGGCTTTTCTCTTATGAAGCGGCATTATGTTCATTGCCTGATAAAGAAAGTTTTGTAGGGTTTTTATTAGGAGTTAGTAGATGTTACGACTATAATGCCAAACTTTCACGTTGGCACTCTCATGGCGCTAATGAAAAGAGTGAGCAAGTCTTTAGCAATCAGGCATTAAATACTTTGTTGAATTATGGCGTTAGGACAACTTTAAGTTTAAAGACATCATATTTTATAGATTACCCTGTAATGCATTTTGATGTACTTTCCGAAGTTGAAACAGCGGATGTAAGAAATGTTTCTCAGGATTGTCATATGTGGATTACTGACCCATCTTATGCAGATGCTATCAATTACCACGAATTATCTGAATTTTTCTTATCCTGGCACGAAAAGTTTCTTCATCATATATTTCCCGATTGGCAAATTACCAGCAGACGCGCCTTGGCCATCACCGGCAAAGACGAGCATTTCCGCCGCAGCATGGTGGCCGCCTACCGCAACCTCACGGCCCACATGCCCGACCATGGCCTGCAGGTGGTGATGTTCACCCACCAGGACGTGAAAGTGTGGGCCGATTTGGCCCTGATCCTGTGGGCCGCGGGCCTGCACGTCACCGCGGCCTGGACCATCGGCACCGAAACCGAGTCCTCCCTCAAGCAGGGCAACTATGTCCAGGGCACCGTCCTCCTGGTGTTGCGGAAGCGTACCTCCCAAGAAACTGCCTTCCGGGACGAAATCTCCGTCCTCATTGAAGACGAAGTCAAGGCCCAGATGGACAGTATGCTAGCACTGGACGACCGGGAGGATCCCAACTTCGGCGAAACCGATTACATCTTGGCGGGCTATGCGGCGGCCCTCCGGGTCCTGACCCAGTACCAGAAGATTGAAGACCTGGATATAGAACATGAGCTTTCTCGCCCGCGTTTAGTGGGTGAACTTTCCCCGATTGAGGAGATTATCAAGGAAGCGAGGCAAACCGCCTGTGAACACCGGATTCCCAAGGGATTTGCCCCCCAGCTCTGGAAAAAGTTGACCTCGGAGGAGCGCTTTTACCTGAAGGGCTTGGAGCTGGAGAGCCACGGGGAACGGCGCCTCGGGGTGTACCAGGAATTGGCCCGGGGCTTCGGGGTGCGGGAATACCTGCCTTTTTTGGCCGGCACCCAGGCCAACCAGACCCGGTGCAAAACCGCCACGGAATTCGGCAACAAAACCCTGGGGGGAGACGGCTTCGGGGGCTCCCTCTTGCGCCAGGCCCTCTTTGCGGTGCGGGAGGCCTCCCGGACCCGGGAGGCGATCACGGGGAGAGACTGGCTGAAAACCGAACTGGCCGATTACTGGAATCAACGCCAGAAGCTGATCACAGTGCTTCATTATCTGGCCGCCATGGGAATCAAGTCGGAGAATTGGCGCCAGGATGGGGAAGCCGCCCGCCTGGTGGCCGGGGCAGTGGAAAATGACCACATCTGAAGCCATAATGTAGGAATCCGCATGATCCAACGCTTCACCTCCCGCCTCCATAAACTGGATCAGACCTTTCTCACTGAACGTCTCAGGAATGCCCTGGCCTATGACCGCATAGCCGGGTATTTTAGCTCCTCTATCCTGGAGGTGGCGGGCGAGGCCCTGGAATCGGTGCAGGGGCCGGTTCGGGTCATCTGCAATTCCGATCTGCAGGTGCAGGATGTGGAGACCGCCCGGGCGGCCCAATACGGGATGAGGCGGGAGTGGTGCGCCTCCGGACCGGAAAAGTTTGGCGAGCCGAGCCAGGGCCGGTTTCAGCGCCTTTACCGGTTTCTCCGGGACGGCAAGCTGCAGGTCAAAGTCCTCCCCAATGACAAATTCGGCCTTATCCACGGCAAGGCCGGGGTCATCACCCTGGAGAGCGGCAGCAAGACCGCCTTCCTGGGGAGCGTGAACGAAACCTTCCAGGCCTGGAAGCTCAATTACGAAATTCTCTGGGAGGATGATTCCCCGGAAGCGGTGGCCTGGGTCCAGGAAGAATTTGACGCCCTGTGGCAGAGTCCCTATGCGGTTAAGCTGGCGGATTTTGTCATCGAGGACATCGGCCGCCTGGCCCGGCGCACCGTGGTCCCGTCGGTGGAGAAGTGGCGGCAGGACCCCGAACCCGCCGCGCCGGTCATCGAAACCCCGGTTTACCGCCAGGAATACGGCCTTTGGGAGCACCAGAAATATTTCGTGAAGCTGGCCTTCGACGCCCACCGGGGACCGTTTGGGGCGCGTTATCTTCTGGCGGATATGGTGGGGCTGGGGAAAACCGTGCAACTGGCCCTGGCCGCCATGCTCATGGCGTTGCACGGGGATGGCCCCATTCTGGTGCTGGCCCCCAAGGCCCTGGTCTGGCAGTGGCAGGATGAGATGCGGAATCTCCTGGACATGCACGCGGCGGTCTGGGCCGGACAGAAATGGGTGGATGAGAACGGCATCGAACACCCGGTGTTGGGACCGGAGGGGATTCTGAAGTGCCCCCGCCGGGTGGGGATCGTGTCCACCGGTTTGATTAAAAGGAAATCAGAGGTGGCGGACCACCTCCTGAAAAACAGCTATGAATGCGTGGTTCTGGATGAGGCTCACCATGCCCGGCGGCGGAACCTGGGTCCCCAGAAGGCCGGAGAAAAACCGGACCCCAATAATTTGCTGGCCTTCATGGATGAAATCGCCGGCCACACCCGGAGCCTGCTCCTGGCCACCGCCACCCCGGTGCAGATAAACCCTTTGGAGGCCTGGGACCTCATGAGCCTCCTGGCCAAGGGCAATGATTTTGTCCTGGGGAATATCGGCAGCCCATGGCGGCAATCGGCCCCGGCTTTGGAAGTGGTCATGGGCCGCCAACCTCTACCGGGCGATGACCGGGAATTGTGGAAGTGGATCCGCAATCCCCTGCCCCCTGAGGGCGAACACCGTAACTTTTACCTGGTGCGCAGATCTCTCGGGTTGGGAGAGGAGGTCGCGGTGTCGCCCGGAAATGCCTTTGACCGGCTCTCGCCCCCCGATCGGGACCGTCTGGTGGGCATGCGGCGGGAATTCGGTCAAAATCATAATCCCTTCATCCGCCATATTGTGCGCCGCACCCGGGAATACCTGGAAACGACCATCGACCCGGAAACCAAGGAACCTTACCTCAAACCGGTAAAGGTGGAGCTGTTGGGGGAAGGTGAGGACGAGGCGCTGCGTCTGCCGGCTTACCTGCAGGACGCCTATAATCTGGCTGAGGAATTTTGCCGCCTTTTGGGTAAGAGGATCAGCGCTTCGGGATTTCTCCGGACCCACTTGCTGCGCCGGGTTGGGAGTACCATATATGCCGGAAGAAAGACGGCGTTGGCAATCCTCAACAACTGGCAACTCCTGCCCGAGGTGGAAGCGGAAGAAGACGATGCCGACACCGTGGGCGCGGAAGCTGAGGCCATGGTGTCCGGGCCGCAGTTCCAGACCCTGACCCAGGAAGAAAAGCAGAAGTTGCAAGCCTTCATCTATGCCCTGGATGCCAACCAGGAGCGGGACCCCAAGTACCAGCGGGTGCTGGACCTGCTCCTTAGAGAGAAATGGCTGGGGCAAGGCTGCATCATTTTTTCCCAGTGGTTTGACTCCATCGAATGGTTGGCCCAGCATCTTTCTAAAGAAGACCTGCCCGTAGAGAAGATCGGGATTTATGCGGGGGCGCAGCGGTCCGGCATGATGGCAGGAGGAGAATTTCTCCCTCAGACCAGAGAGGTGCTAAAGGAAATGGTGCGCACAGGCGAGATCAGATTGCTTCTGGGCACCGATGCGGCCAGCGAAGGGTTAAATCTCCAGCGCCTGGGCACTCTTATCAATTTGGACCTGCCCTGGAACCCCACCCGGCTGGAGCAGCGCAAAGGCCGGATCCAGCGGATAGGCCAATTGAAGGATACCGTCTATGTCTATAATATGCGTTACCAGGGGTCGGTGGAAGACCGGGTCCATGAGCTGCTGTCAGGACGCCTGAAAGAAATCTATGACCTCTTCGGCCAGATTCCCGATGTGCTGGAGGACGTTTGGATTCACATGGCAATGGGAGAAATCGAAGCCGCCAGGCAGACCATCGATGCTCTGCCCCGTCATCATCCCTTCGAGATCAAATACCACCAGAAAATTGAGAAAGTGAACTGGGAATCGTGTGCTCGAGTCCTGGATGCCGGGGAGCGGAAGAGGTTTCTGCTGCGGGGCTGGTAAAGGTAGTCTTCTTCTGGTGTATAAGACAATTGCCTGGAAACGCGCCCATGGTCACTGAATAGCAAGTGACAATTATCATTTCATAACAATAAGTTATCGAATTGATTGCATAGAAATTGCCTGTTCAATGGGCATTAGCTCTTTTTATAGGCAATCCTCCCTTGCCGCCTATTTGGGAAACCATAGAGCCCCCCGGGTGGCGCCTACATGATGCACCCGGCCCTCTTTCCTCTGGGTCTCCTTGATCTTCAGATCCTGGCCCTAAAATCCCGATGGAGGCTATCCCTGAGTTATCCCTAGTAAAAAAGAGGGGTTAGCCAAATCGGCTAACCCCTTGATTTCTCTGGTGGGCCGTCAGGGACTCGAACCCTAAACCTAGTGATTAAGAGTCTCGCCAAAAGGCCTTTCACAAAGTTTCAGCCCGTTTCTTAATATTGCCTTTCTAAGCATATAAGTAATTGACATTATGAATTAATAAACTTATTATTGTTTCAGTTGGTTTCAAAGAATCTCTTGTATTGCCACTATAAAAATGGTACCCAAACTGGTACCCAGAGAGGAGTGGCCAAAAATGAAATTTACTGATCGCCAAATCAAAAACTTGAAGCCAAGCGATCAAAGGTATGAAGTGTTCGAGGACCGTGGATTTGGAGTTCGGGTTTCCCCCACCGGACGCAAGACCTTCATTTATCTCTATCGAATGCGCGGAGAGGTCAATAAACGACGGCTTTCCCTGGGCACCTATCCGGCCATGTCGCTTGCTGAGGCACATCGTCTTTATGCTGAAGCCCGCGAGATGGTAACCCAAGGGATCGATCCGGGCGCCAAAGCCGTGGCCGAGCGCAAAGAGGATCGCAAGGCCCCTACCGTGGCGAACCTGACCACGGAATATCTGGAGAAATGGGCCAAACCAAGGAAGCGCTCATGGTTGGTGGATAAGCGCATCCTAGAAAAAGATGTGCTCCCGGATTGGGGGCGACGTAAGGCTAAGGACATCACCCGCCGGGATATAATCCGGCTTTTGGATGGGGTTGCGGAACGAGGCGGGGTCATGGCTAACAGGACTTTGGCAGTCATCCGCAAAATGTTTAATTTTGCCGTAAGCCGTGATATCGTACCCACATCCCCCTGCACGGCAGTGCAAGCCCCAGCCCCGGAGAACCGCCGGGATCGGGTGCTGACAGCCGAAGAAATCAAAGTCTTTTGGCAGGGCTTGTTCAAGACTCGAATTACTGAAGGGATAAGGCTGGCCCTGAAACTACAATTGGTCACCGCCCAGCGTAAGGGCGAAGTCATATCCTCAGCATGGGGCGACTTTGACCTGGATGAAGGGTGGTGGACAATCCCAGCAGAGAAGGCCAAGAACGGCCTACCCCACCGGGTGCCGTTGTCCGCAATGGCCCTGGATCTATTGCAGACTGCCAAGACCATCGCTGGAGATTCTCCCTGGGTATTTCCATCACCTCGGGGGCCCCGACACATCACTCCAACAGCAGTAGACCATGCCTTGCGTTTGGCACTTAAAACCTCAGAGATGGAACACTTTGTCCCCCATGACTTGCGTCGCACCGCGGCGAGCCACATGGCCGGCGGAGGGACTTCTCGCTTGGTTGTCTCAAAGCTTTTGAACCATGTTGAGAATGGGGTAACCGCTGTTTATGATCGTCACAGTTACGACCGGGAAAAACGCCAAGCCTTGGAGGCCTGGGGACTCAAACTAAAGGCTATAATCGAAGGTTTGGAAACCAACGTAATCCCGATGGTACGTTGATTCAGGTCCGAGTTTTTCCCCTCACTTCCGGCTAATCACCATGGAGGACAGGGTGACCTCCCTCATCACTTTGGGGGGAGTATTCTTGAGGAGCTACCGGAGGAAGTAGCATGGAAGACAATGAGAATTTCGGCCTACGGGTTTTGGAGAGGGCTAGGACCAAAAGGCAGTCCGAAGCCGAACGACTTTTCTCTCAATATTGCAAGCCTCAATCTGGCTTGTGGAGATCACTGAATTGGAGACAGCCTGCCCTGGCCATTCTAGGTTCTGGTATCTTCATAGATAATACCCTGAAGGGCCACGCTCGTCACAAGAAAAACTACCCCATCGATCTGGGAGATTTGATTTACTTTTTGGTAGAGACTCATCTTGATTATGATATCATCCCTCCCATACTCCACCTGGATATTATCAAAAGCTTCGAAGAATATTTTGACTTGGCAGCAGGGATCGCCCGGTTGGGTGGAGTCAGGGAGAGTCAAATTGAAAAGATCAAACAGACCTGGCGAGAAAAAATATCTACCAAGGTCGTTGAAGGTAAAATATCACCTCACTGGCGCCACGTTCTGACGGTGGGAACTGCACCCAAGGAAATATATTATCGGTTTGCAGACATTCTAATTTCTCAAACCCCCCAGGCTCCTCCTAACAGGATAGCCGATTGGGTGAATGCTATACTTAAAGCTTTGGAACGAGACCCCGTGAGCAAATCCATTTTGCGCGACTATATTGGCAGAGAGCAGCAAAGAATTTTGAATCAAACCCCTATCACTATTACAGAATAAGTATCTATTAGCACTTTCTGAACATCAACCCCCTCTTCATATTAGTTTACCTGCCGAGAAAGCCCCTAAAAAGGGGCTTTTTTAGTCTTAATTTTGGCAAGTAAATCTAACTTGCCGAAATTGTCCCTTCAATTAAGTTATTTTTTGTTGTTTTACGGCAAGTAAGAAATGGTTGCCTACTTTACTTCGTATTGATTCTTTATTATTGCAGATGTATCGTAATGTAAAAATGATGGAATAATTAAGGAGTTGTTATGGATCAGCAAATTCTCAGAGAGAAAGAAGTAATCAAAGTGGTTGGTTTATCTCGCACTTCTATTTGGAGAAAAGAAAGGCTCGGTACTTTCCCTCGTCGAGTAAAACTCGGGGCCGGGGGGCGTGCTATCGGGTGGCTGCGGAGTGACGTAGAGGCATGGTTACACGCATTGAAGCGGACCGAGGATGATTCTTAGAAAGGACCGGCATGTTGACCCCGGACCTCAATAAAATCCCGCCGGAGTTGAAGGCATTCCGCCAGTGGGTGTGTTACCGCTCAAACAAGATTCCCGTGAACCCTAAGACCGGCGACAACGCCAAGGCTGATGACCCGGACACTTGGGGTGAATTCGACCAGGTGGTGCGGCATTGGGAGGCCCACAGGGGTAATGGCATTGCCGGGATCGGCTTTGAGTTTTCATCTGGGGACCCATATACCGGGGTAGACCTGGACAAGTGCCGGGACTTGGAAACCGGGGTTATTGAACCATGGGCTCAGGAGATCATCGATCGGCTTCAAAGCTACACCGAATTTTCCCCTTCTGGTAGCGGATTACACATATTGGTTCGAGGCAAGCTTCCGCCAGGCGGCAATCGTAAAGGGCAAATTGAAATGTACGACTCCGCCCGGTATTTCACGATGACCGGTCACCACCTGGAGGGAACATCCTTAAACATCGAGCCCCGGCAAGCACAGCTTGAGGCCCTGCATTATGAAATTTTCGGCAAATCCTCCGAGCAACCCAAGCAGAACTCGGACCGGCCCACCAAAGAGACTCCAGACGAGCTATCCGATGATGAACTCATCAATAAAATCTGTAAATCTAAGATAGCGAACAAATTTCGTGATCTTTGGCGCGGGGATATTGATTACCTGAAATATCAATATCGCTATGCTTCGGCATCTGAGGCTGACCTTGCCCTATGTTTAATCCTTGCTTTCTGGACCGGGAAATCCCCCGGATGGATGGACCGTTTATTCAGAAAGTCGAAACTCATGCGGCCCAAGTGGGATGAATACCGCGGGGAACTTACTTATGGTCAAAAGACCATTGAAAAGGCAATCGCTGAAACCACAGAGGTGTGGAAGGGAGCCAAGAAGAAAAGGCCAGCAAAGCAGGGAAATAAGACTTCGGCCTCTGAAAAAACAGGGCTTCCAGTAATTCAGATCAACAACCGGCAACTGCGAGACACCACCGCACTTGCTATCAACGCCCTGCAAGCAGCCAATGCTCCGCCTAAACTCTTCATGCGGATGGGCCAGCTTTGCCAGATAAAAATCGATGAGGATGAGCGTCCTTCGATAGAGATTATAAAAGAGACTGACGTCAAGTATTACCTCACACAGGCGGCGGATTTCATCAGGAAAGGCGATGAAGTCACCAACGTCAGCCCCCCAAAAATCTTGGCCCAGACTATTCTGGCAACTCCGAACCTACCCTTCCCACCGCTGCGGGGAATCGTGGAGGTTCCGGTGCTACGGCCTGGTGGCTCCATCCTAACGGAACCCGGATACGACCCAGACACCAAACTTTATTATCACCCCTTACCAGGAACGACCGTTGACACGATAATATCTGCAAGTCCCGACCAGCAAGATGCCATCAACAGCGTCAATTTTATTCTCCACGAACTGCTGCCAGACTTCCCCTTTGTGGATGATGCTTCCCGGGCAAATACCCTGGCGGCCCTCCTGACTCCCATTGTCCGCCATGTCATTGTCGGACCTGTTCCCATGGGCCTATTTGACGCTCCGCAAGCAGGAACCGGTAAGACCAAGCTGGTGGAGATTATCGGCATGATTTCCACGGGACGCTGGACTCCTATGCGCACTCCTCCTATGAGGCGTGACGACGACGCGGAATGGTCCAAAGTCATTACATCCGCTCTCCTAAAAGGTTCTACCATAAATTGCTTCGATAACATCGATGGGGTATTGCGATCCGCCAGCCTTTGCCTGGCCCTGACCAGCCAAGTTTATAGTGACCGACTTCTGGGCACAAACCAGCAACCGGAAATCCCCGTAATCTGCTCGTGGTTCGCCACCGGCAATAATATCCAGCTGGGCGGAGACCTGCCCCGGCGTTGCTATTGGGTGCGGCTGGACGCCAAAGTGTCACAGCCCTGGAAACGGTCTGACTTCAGACACAAAGACCTGGAGGGCTGGGTCACAGAAAACCGGAGCAGGCTGAGCGCAGCCTTGTTGACCATGGCACGAGCCTGGTATGTCGCCGGCCAACCGGAGTCTGACTCCCCCATCCTGGGGAGTTATCAGGCCTGGTGTCGAACCGTGGGTGGCATCCTCAAATTTAGCGGTATAGAGGGTTTTCTGGGGAACCTGGATGCGATGCACGATAGAGCGGACCTGGAGGGCCGAGAATGGGAGGCTTTCCTGGGTGCCTGGCACGATCATTACGGAGACGGCGTGGTCTTGGTCAAGGAACTGGTGGAAGAAACACAGAAAGAGGAGGGGTCGGCCCTCCGGGATGCCTTGCCCAGCCGTCTGGCAGAGGCCATGGTCAGGAAAGGCAGCTTCGCAAAATCGCTCGGGCGGGCGCTGCAAATCAAGGAAGGGGTGCACTTCGGCGATCTGGGGCTTCACCTGGTCCGGGTCCCGGAGGCCGATAAAAAGTCCAAGGCGAACGGCTGGCAAGTACTAACTTATTGAAATCACTAAAATGAAAACTTTTGCAGCAGTCGCATAAGTCGAGATTTTCACTCATGCGGGATTATATTCAATCTTTTAAGTGCGTTATGGAGACTCCGCATAAGTGCATAAGTGGTTCCCCTGCTGATTCCAACGAAAGTGAAGAAAGTACAATGTTCCCCTAAATATAAAATCTATAGGAAAACACTTATGCACTTATGCAAGACATGGTTAAGTCATTGAATTTACATAATTTTAACTCGCAGGAGTTGGTCAGCTCAATTATGCCACTTATGCGGAAATCTGATTCAGGCAAGGAGACGTGGGGTCAATTTGCTAGCTCCTGGAGGGGGCCAGCATTGATGTGCCGACCCTATTTTCCAGAATCCTATAATCACCATTAACGCGGCAAACTTGAAGGGTGCCGGGAATGGAGACACTAACAATGACCGAAGCCATGGCTATCAATCAAGGGGATACCGACCGGAGACCGACAACCGCGGCGGGTTCGTCCCCTGGTTTAAAGGATGTGAAACCGACGAGTTCTGATTTAGCTTTTCTTGCCAATGGCAGGTATAAGCTCGCTCTGGAAGAATCCTGGTATCATGAGGTCCAGGAAGTGCGGGGGCCGGATAAGCGCTGGTATCTGCAAATCCCTTGCAAAGGCGGGGCCTTCATTGGCCTTTATGCCGAGACCCCGGACACCATTTTGCAGCTTTATACTCCACGGGTCAAGAACGCCCGGATTATATGGGAGCAACTAAAAAGCCAGCCGGGGTGCCAGGCTGACTTTCACATGGATGGCGAAGCCGTGCTCTACTTTCCACCGGAGATGTTGCACCTGGTGGCGAAGATTGCCGGAGCTAGGGTTAGAAGGCGGCTCTCCCCCGAAGCTCGCCTGAAGGTGGCGGAGAGGGGCCGGGCCGCCTTGGAAAAGTACCGGAAAACTAACCAACAGGGCGAGAATCTGGCCCAGATTGACTCCTCTCCAACCCGGTGAAAGGTTTGATATGTCCACTCCAGGGGTCACCGCTAAATCCCCCTCTTGGCAGTTGGTTCCTGGCGGGAGAAAGCGAGCTCAGAGATAACACTTTCCATAAGGTGATTCTTCATTAAAGGAGATGTGCCCTATGACCTCAAAATATTACGCAAAGCAGAGGCGGCCGGCCGCGGCCTCTATCCTGGACCAGCGGAAACTTCTGGAGTGCCGGCAGCGCCTGGGGTTGACGCTGGCAGAAGTCGAGGAAATGAGTGCCATCCCCAAATCCACCCTGCATGATTATGAACATGGGCGAATCGTGCCTCAGCTCCACCAGTTCAAGAAATTATGCCAAATCTACCAGCTCGATATTTTTGAGATCATGGAACTACTCAATCTCAAATTTGTCGAAAATCGGGACCTGAAAACCTTTCGTACTGCTTGTCACTACAAAGGCCTAACCCCAGCAGAGGCATTGCGAGAATTTATGTTAGTTTATGCCCACTTACAAAAAATGGATTTTCTCTTCAAAAATCAGCCGGTTTTAAGGCAAAAATAGGAATCTTTGGCCAATTCAAAATAGGAAATAAGTGAAAAATATCGACGACTTTGGGCGAAATTCGAATATTTTTCCCCGATCCTGCCTCTATTTTACATATTTTTTGTACCTTTTGTTTCCGGCCCCACAGAACCTCAGTATATCTTAACCCGCTGAAATATCGATTCATTGGCATATCTTTTCAATCTTACAAAAATACTTGGTACGACGTATTAAGAGCTTTGGCCAGGCGTTTGGCCATTTCCTTGCCGATGGGCCGCTTGCCTTTCTCCATCTCGGAAATGTGGCTGGGTTTGACGCCGATCATGGCCGCCAGTTGCGCCTGAGTCAAGCCCTCCCGATGTCTGGCCCCCCGGAGAATATCCCCCGGCTGCATATCAGGAAAGACTTCGTCCACAGTATAAAGCCGGTCCTCATCAGCTTCTCCCCCAGCCTCATGACCCGGAATCAGAGCCAGCACATTTTCGATCACCGCACACACCTTAGAGGCATGGGCTGCGGGGACCCGGATGGAAATATCAGCAAATTCTCCGGTAGTCTGCACCTTCATGTGTTCCGACATATTTCACCTCGATTAACTTCGAATCCCCTTGCATATCAGTATATGGGTATAAGTTAACCAATAATTGGGAATACAATCAAGATATGATAGAAATTTTTCCGCAAATGGCTTAGAGTGCAAGTGCATCAACGAGTCTCTGTCCGGCTCCGCCAACCCCGGCGACGTGACTTTCAAGTGGAATAACCTCCATGGATGAAGCCAAACTGAATCAAACCCGGGACGCTATCACCCGTTATTGTCAGGCAATCCGCCAAATCCGCCAGGACCCTGGCCATCATCCTGAAACCTCCCTTTACAATCCCCTGGAAAATCTGTTGCGGGACTTGGCCTCTATCCTGGATACCACCATCACCATTATCCAGCAATATTCCACCGGCGAGATCGGCGCGCCGGATTACTGCATTAAGCCGGCGGGAAAATCCCTGGCCTTTCTGGAGGCCAAGGAGCCCAACAAGAGTTTGGACAATCTGCATGGGCAGGACAAAAAGCAGTTGGAGAAGTACCTGGAGTTGCCCAATCTGCTCTACACCAACTTTTGGGACCTGAAGCTCTTTCAGGAGAAACAAGAAGTCCAGCAGGCCTTGCTTTTGCCGCGGCCCTGCCTGGACCCCGCCACGCCGTATACTGCCCGGCTGGCGGCCCACGACCCAGCTCCGGCCATGGATTTGTTGGCCCGATTTTTCGCCTACTCCATTCCCTATATCGCCAAGCCAGCCCAGCTCTGCCAGCACCTGGCCCGGGCCGCTCGCCTGGTGCGGGGTGCAGTGGAAGAGGCCATGGAAGTGGCACCCCCGGATTCTCCTTTAGGACAGATTTATTCCGAATTTCGGGACATTCTCTTTTTTGAACTGGATAAGAAGGAATTTGCCGACGCCTACGCCCAGACCCTGGCCTATGGCTTACTTTTGGCCCGCCAGGCGGCCACCGGCCAGACTCTCACCCTGGCCACGGCCCACACCTTCATCAGCCCGGAACGGCACCGGCTTTTGAGCGCCACTCTCAATCTCCTGGCCCAGCCGCCAGTTACCGCCATGGTGGGCTGGAGCCTGGCGTCGCTGTTGGAACTGGTGAACCAGGTGGACCCGGGGGTGCTGGCCTACGAAGACCCCGGCCACGATCCGCTGCTCTATTTTTATGAAGATTTCCTGGCGGAATACGATCCGGAGCTGCGGCGCAAGCGGGGCAGCTATTACACCCCGCCCGCGGTGGTGAACTTCCAAACCCGGGTGATCAACCGGCTGCTGGTAGATGCTTTCCAACGCCGCTACGGCCTGGCTGATGAGGGTATTGAGATTCTGGACCCCGCAGTGGGCACCGGCACCTACCTGGTGTCGGCCCTGGGGGAGGGCTGCCGCCACCTGCGCCGGGCCATGGGGGAGGCCGCGGTGTCCCAGGCCGCGACCCATCTGGGCAATCACCTCCACGGCTTTGAAATCCAGGTGGGGCCGTATGCCGTGGCTCACTACCGCCTGGCCACTGCGGTGCAGGAATACGGCGGGCACATCACCGGGCGCCTGCCCATCTATCTTACCGACACGCTCTTGCCCTCCTACGGTCAACCCCAGGTCATGCCCCATTTCGGTTTCATGTCCGGACCCATCACCGAAGAGCGCCAGGGCGCCGACCGCATCAAGGCGGAGATCCCCATCATGGTGATCCTGGGCAATCCCCCCTATGGCCGGGGCAAGGCCGAAACCGGCTGGGTCTGGGAAGTCCTGATGGAGGATTTTCGCAAGGGGGTGCCGCCGGAGTATCGGGTGGATTTGAAGAACTTGGCCGAATGGTACGCCTATTTTTACCGCTGGGCCTTATGGAAGCTCTTTGAGCAGGAACATGCCGCAAAGAAGGGAATCTTGAGCTTCATCACCAATTCCCGCTGGCTCATCGGCGGGGCCTTCGGCGGCATGCGCCAGATGTTCCGGCGCTGCTTTGACCGCATCTATATCCTGGATCTGCACGGCGACGGCCGGGCGCCGCTGCCCGCGGGGGTGGAGGCCGACCAGAACGTCTTCGACATCCAGGTGGGGGTGGCCATTGCAGTATGCGTGGCCGACGGCTCCCGGGGCGAGGCCGAAGCCGAGGTCTTTTATGCCGAGGCGTGGGGGACCAGGGCGGGCAAGGAGGAATGGCTGAACCAGTACCCCGAAAACCTGCCTCTGGACCGGTTTGAGGTGGTCCCTGGTGGCGGACAAGACCCTTTTTATCCGGGCCTGGGTGGAGACTTCTCCGCATGGCCTGATTTGGCTTCCATTTTCATTAAAAAATTTAGTGGCGTTGAAACGAAACGGGATAAATTAGTCGTTGCTCCTACCCGACAAGAACTAGAAGGCAGAATTAGAGGCTTTATCGCTGCACCAATGCATCAACAAGCAGAGTTATTTCACGAGACCGAAGCGAGAACAATAAGCAAGGCATTAAACTATCCTTTTGATTTCTCAAAAATTACGCATTTTGCTTATCGACCTCTAGATAATCAATATCTTTATAACAATTCTGCTTATCTTGACCGCCCTAGGCCAACGTTACAATCTTGCTGGGGTTCTAACAACCTATCTTTGGCCTCGCTTCAATATCGTCACGGGCAGGGCCCCGTGGCATTTTTACAATCAGTTCTTCCCAATCGTCATGTTTATGGCGGACATGGGGCTCATATATTTCCGCTTTGGAATCGCGATGCCGGTATTTGGACCACCCACAACTTTCATCCCGCCCTCCTGGAGAATCTAACCGCGCACTGGGGCCGGGAGGTCACCCCAGAAGAGTTGTTTGCTTACTGTTACGGGGTGCTGGGCTGGGAGGGCTACAGCCTGCACTTTGCCCGGGAACTGGCCCGGAGCTTCCCCCGGGTCCCCTTTCCCCGGGACTATGGCTTGTTTCAGGAAGGCAGGGAGTTGGGACAACGCCTGGTCAACCTCCACAGCTTTCGGGAACGCTACCCCGGCGATGGCTCCCTCACTATCCAGGGGACAGCCACCACCATCAAGCAGAGCGACTACGACCCCCAAAGCCGCCGCCTGTCCTTAGCCGTGGCAACCTACGCCGCACCGGTGTCGCCGGAGGCCTGGGGCTACGTGGTGAGCGGCTATGAAGTGCTGCGTCAGTGGGTCAAGCGCCGCATCGGCCTGCCCCTGACCCTGGAAATCCAAAGCCAGTTGCTGGACGTCATCTGGGCCGTGGAGCAGACCGTGAGCTTACGCCCGGCCCTCAACGACTTCGGTGAACGGCTGCTGGCCGCGCCGCACTTCTCCGTACAGGAATTGGGGCTGGGGTAAGTCGCCGAGCACATTTTAAGCCTGGAGAAGCAGGTCGCCTGGATCACCCGATAAAGAAGCCGAAGATATATCGCAAGGCCAGTCCGGCGATGACTATTCCCAGGCCGATGCACCACCAGAGCCAGGGCGAACAGGGCGGGACGCTGAAAGAGAAGGTTTCGCCCAGCAATTCATAAGATACTTTCCTCCGGCTCCAAGCCGCGGTCTTGACCCGGGCGGGGGGGGTAGGGCGCGGCCGCTGGTCTGGCCGCTCGCCGTCATGACTGCCTTCAGCTTTTCCTATACTTTGGCTTCAAATTCCTGGATTTTGGCCTTCTTCCGTTTGGCCATGGGGGTCTGGTCATAGAATAGCTGAACGCCGATATAGAGCAGTACGCAACCTACGAAGAGCTTGAAGTTTTTTTAGTCAGGCAGCCACTTAACGCGGATCAAAGCCCCAAACAAAAGACCCGGTAAAGTCCCCAGGATCACCACCCAGGTGAGGGGCCAGTTCATGCGGCCCTCCCGGAGATAGCGATACACGCCGCTAGAAATGGCGACGAGGCGCCCTGATTGCGGCTGCCGCCTTTATCTTTCCAGCTTTTCTCCTCATACCAAGTTGCCGTCAAAAGAGTAAGAATCAGTGGCACCGGCGTCTCGCCTGTGCCAGCGCAGGCTAAAGCCTGCGGCTACCGAAAATATTACTTGTTTGGACGCAACTTGGTATCATGATAGTCCTCTCCTGGCTTTACTTCCGCTACGGCGAATTGGTCTGGGTGAAAACTGTATCCAAGGGCCTGGGGCCAGTGGTCATCGCCCTGCTGGTCCAGACTTTGTGGCGGTTTCAGGAAATTGTTCGCCGGCACTGGCTGGATGCCACCATCACCTTGTTGACCCTTGGGGCACTCTGGGGCGGAGCCAATTACCTGGCGGTGTTTCTGGGGGCGGGGCTTCTCCGGCTGGTTCTGAGTTAGAAACTGATTCCCCTCTCTGAATCCGCCGTTGAGGAAACGGCCGGTTCGGTTCCCAACACCGGCTTGGTGGTCACCCAGGTAATCGGTGCGTTGACCATGTTGGCCATAGTAGTGTGGGGATTATGGATTGTGAACAAGCAGTTGGGGCTGATGTCCCTCATTTTTTTCAAGATCGGAGTTATCGCCTTCGGCGGCGGCTACGTAATGATCCCCATCCTGCAGTGGGACATGGTGGACCATCTCGGCTAGCTTACCCTGCGCCAGTTCTTGGACGGCATCCTCCTTGGCTTTGTTACCCCCGGCCCCATCATCATCACCGCCACCTTTATCGGCTACTGGATAAAAGGGTTGGTGGGGGCCGTGGTGGGCACTGTCTCCATATTTCTGCCTCCCATCCTGATAATCATATTTTTAAGCCCATATTACCAATGGGTTAAGGGAACCCGATGGATGCGCCCGTTTATCTACGGGGTTCTCTGTGCCCTGGTAGGGATGCTGATCCTGGTGGTTTTTCAAAATGGGTCGCGCTTGGATGTTAAACTGGCAAAGCTGGGGTATCGTGGTGGGGGCAGCGGCGGCCTTCATTGCCTTCCGGATAAATCTCCTCTTGGTGGTGATTGCGGCAGCCGGTATATCCCTACCAATCTTCTGAGCAAATGATAAAAATTAATTCAGGGGCGCCGGATTACGTGATCTCCGGGGTTTGCTAATTAGAGGCAATCGGATTTTCCTTCTTTCCGGAGGAGTCAATAACCATGAAAGGCAGACTCGGTTTAGTGATTATGGGATGCCTGGTCCTGCTGGCCACCAGCTCGCGGGCGCAGCCGGGCGGGGGGCCGGGCGGTCGTGGCGGCGGGATGCACTACGGCACGGTGTGGGACGCCAGTTCGGTTACGACCGTGGCTGGGGAAGTGACCGCGGTGGAGAAATTCACCCCAGGGAGGGGTGGAAGTTCGTATGGTCTGATGGTGACCATAAAGACCGATAAGGAGAGCCTGCCCATTATCTTGGGGCCTGCTTGGTATGTCGAACAGCAACATTTTGCGATTGCTTCCAAAGACAAGTTGGAAGTTACAGGAGCTCGAATGGCGATTCAGGGACAGGCTACGATTATCGCCGCCGAAGTGAAAAAAGGCGGTCAGATATTAAAGCTGCGCGACGACAAGGGAATCCCCCTTTGGGCCGGTCCGATATAATGGTCAAGACTTTCCTTCCCCGCCGGAGAAACTGATGTACCCTATCTCAAGAAGATTATCCCTCTTGTCTCGTATGCTCTCTGAATGGTAGTTCACTCCGTCATTTCCGCCAACCGGCCTTGGTCGAGGACGTCAACCGATTGCCCGGTAAACCGCACAAGGCCCTCATTGGTCAGTTCTCTGGCGGTGCGGTAGAAGGTCTCGTGGGTCATGCCCAAGAGGGTGGCCAGCTCTTTGCGCGGGACGGGAAGGGTAATGGAGCGGGAATCTTGCATCTCGGATAAAAGCAAAAGGTAGCTGGCGATTCTCCCTTTGGGCGCTTTGAGGGTTAAATCAGACAGGCGCTGCCGGAGGCGAATGACCAACAGAGACAGCATGCGAATCCATTCACCTGCGAATTTTATGTCAGTGGTTACCAGGTCCATGAATTCCTTCTTTTTTACGAGGAAGAGACGGCTCTCTTTCAGGGCCGCGGCAAAGCAATGGTAGGTGTCGGAATACAGGCTGGCTAAGGCAAAGGCGCTCCCGCGGCCGGCGATCTCCTGGGTAATCTCTTTACCTTGGGGAGACAACCGGTAAACCCGCACCGCTCCTTCCCGGACCAGATAAAGACCTTGGGTTTGATCCCCCGGAGCAAACAGCATCGTTCCCTTTTTCAGGCAAATCTCCTGGGCCATCTCTTCCAACTTCTCGCGTTGTTCCTGCTCCAGGTTGGCGAAGAGCGGGAATCCTACCAGCATTCCTGTCGTCCCCGGCAATTTTCATCCTCTCCCTTGAGAAGATTTTCGTTTCTATGATTCAAATCATACTTCTTTTCAGAAGGGGATCATACCATTTATCCAGCATGCGGATCATAGGAGGCTTTATGGATAAGGAAGGTTCACGCCGGATGGTGCTGATTTTAGGGTTGATGGCTTTCTGGTGCAATGGGGACAACTATGCGGCCGCGCCCCTCATTGTGGAGATCGCCAAGGACCTTCACCTGGACATCAGTCAGGCGGCCCTCTCCGTTACCGCTTACATGCTGCCCTTCGGTCTTTTTACTCTTCTTTTCGGGCCTCTTGCTGATCGGTACGGGAAGGCCAGAATCATTAACCTTGCAGCCTTCGGCACGGCCATTTTCAGCGCCCTGGGGGCGGTAGCCTTCGACCTTGCCTCCCTCAGCATCATCCGGGCGGTAAACGGGGCGTTTGCCGCGGCCATCCTGCCGGTAACCATGTCGCTAATCGGGGATCGCTTTGGCCGAGATCCCCAAGAGGTCCAAAACGCCCTGGGAAAAGTTCTTGGTATGGCGTTCCTGGGCGGGGCGGCGGCCACGGCCATCGGCGGCGCCCTGGCGTACGTGGGCTCCTGGAGACTGGTCTACCTGGTTTACGGAATTGCGGAACTCGTCATCGCTTTCATCATGCTGAGGATCCTGGAGAAGCAACCCGGAACCGTCGCCAGACTGGACCTCAAGGGAGCTTATAGTGAGGCGTTGGCCAATCCCAATCTCATTAAAACGGTGGGCATCATCTTTCTCATGGGATCTTCCGTGTTCGGGAGTTTTACCTATGCGGGGAAATTCGTTGAATCCCGTACCGGTTACAATATCCTCCTGGTCGGCCTGATCCTCACCTGTTTCGGCCTGGCAACGGTGGTAGGCGGCAGGAAAGCCGGATTACTGAGACAGAAACTGGGGAACAAGCTTCTTCTGCTGGCAGGTATCCTGGCCGCTTCGTCGTGGGCGCTCATGGGAGCCTGGCATTCCCCGGCATTTCTCTCCCTTTCCCTGGCCGGATTCGGCTTCGGGTTCATCATGATTCAGCCGACCCTCATCGCCACGGCGCAGCAGCTCCTGCCAAAAAGGCGCGGCACGGCCATGTCCCTGGCCTCTTTCAACATGTTCGTGGGAGGCGGGATCGGCACCTGGCTGAACGGGCACCTTCTGAATAATTGGGGGTTCCAGCCTGTATTCCTGGGGGCCGCGGGGTTGATAATTCTGGCGGGGATCATTGCCTCTCGGCTTTTGGATCGGATTTCTCCGGCCATCGTCTCCAAAGACTCATAAGGTGTGCTGGCTACCGATTTGAGAAAAAATTATTAAAAAGCGCCGATTTTTCCCATTGCTGGGGTTTAACTAAATAAATCCTGACCAATGTCCGCGTTGGGGTATCAGTGATGCGTTATCCATTCAAAACCTTTCTGGCCTTGGCATTCGCCTGCACTGTAATCGCGTTCCCTCGGGCGGCTGCCTCGCAACCATCCGATTACCGGCCCCTGAGCCTGGATGACTGCCTGGCCCTGGCCCGGCAATACAATCCGGTCCTGGCCGCCAGTCAGGAGAAAATCCAGGAGTTGGTGGCGGATTACCAGGCGGCCCGATCCAAGTTTTTCCCTCGGCTGGTATTAACCTCCTACTATGATCGGCAACCCCCCAACCGCTTCGCACCGGGCGGTTTCACCCCGTTTGAGCTTTTCAAACGTGAAGGATTTACCGGCGTTTATGGCAAGCAGTTAGTCTTTGACGGCTTGAAGACCTATTACAATTCCCAGGCCGCCCAGACCGGTACCCAGGCACAAAAGCAAGAAGTTCAAAGGACCGCAGACGAATTGGCCTTTACAGTGACCCAAGCCTTCTACCAGTTAATCGAGGCCAAAGAGAATCTGAAGGTGGCGCAAGATGCCCTTGAGCAACGCCAGGAATTCGGCAAATTGACCGAGGCTTTTTACCAGGCCGGGAAGGTCACCAACTTGGATTACGTGCGCGCCCAATCTCAGGTATCCGAGGCCGAACAGGCGGTGGTGGAGGCCCAAAACGCGGTGCGCCTGGCCAAGGAAATTCTGGCCCGCACCCTGGGGCTGAAAGAGCAGGTCCAGGTGGACATTAAGGGAAAGCTCCCTCAGAAATTTGTTGCCGCGGGAGATATGAATTCCTTATGGCAGGAAGTCCTCAGAAGTAACCCGGAAATCAAAAAATTAGATTTGGATATTGCCCAGAGCCAGACTCTGATTAAAGCGGCCCGGGGCGGCTATTTCCCGGAAGTGAGTTTGCAAGCCGGGAGCGATGTGCGCCATCGGGACCTGGGCGGCACTAAGCCGGAGTGGATCGCCGGCGTCTTTATGGAGTTTCCCTTCTTTGAAGGGGGCCTGACCAGGGCCCAGGTGGCCAAGGTCGCCTCCCAATATCAGCAATTGCTGGAAAAAAAGCGGGACCGGCTTAACGGCATCAAGGTGGACCTGACCACAGCCTGGAAGGACCAGGAAAATGCCCGCCAGGGGGTGGCCACCACCAAGCAAACCGTGGCCACCAACGAAGAGGCTTATGCCAGCGCTCAGGCTCTGTATCGCGTCGGCAAGGCCATCGGCCTGGATGTGCTTCAGGCCCAGGTGGACCTGACCGGCTCCCGCTTCCAGCTTATCAGATATGCCGTAGCTTACGAAATCGGCAAGGCACGCGTTCAGCAAATCAAAGGCGCCGGTCCCTTTGAACCAAGCCGGCAAAATCATGCGGGGGTAAGGCAGTGAGACTTCCTGGGGGTAAGAAAGCCGCCGGGATGGCCGTGGGAGCGGTCATCTTGATTTTATTGGGTTACCGGCTGATCTGGCATGCTCCAGCGGTGCCGGTGATCGTGGTCAAGCAGGCGGAAATCCAAGGGAAAGTACACGGACCCGGCACAGTGCAATCCAAGGTGCCGGTAATGGTGAGCCCCAAGATCACCGGCATCCTGGAAAAGCTTTATGCCGATCAGGGCGACTTGGTGCAAAAGGGGCAACTCCTGGCGGAGATTGATTCTGCAGAATTGCGGGCCCGGGAGGCCGCGGCCCAGGCTGCCAAAAACCGCGCTCATCGCGATCTGGCCCGGGCCCAAGCAGATATAGGCAAGGCCCAAGCCAACCTGGGGTTAGCGCGTAGTAATTACCAGCGTGACCTGGAGGTCTTCAAACCCGGCTACATATCCCAGGCGGCCTTTGACACCACCAAGGCGCAACTGAAGGTGGCGGAAAGCGAAGTGACCGCCTATCAGGCCAACGTCACGGCCTTGCAGGCCGTGGTGAAACAGGCCGAGTCAGAAACCAAGGCCGCGGAGGCGCTCCACAATTACACCCGCATCGTGGCGCCCATGTCCGGACTTATTACCGTGCGCAAGGCCGAGGTGGGCACTACCCTGGTTCCCGGCAGCCCCATTTTTCAGATGGTGGACCTGGACCAGATCTGGATGGCCGCCTGGATCGATCAAGCCCTGGTGGCCCAACTGCAGGAGGGCCAAGCAGCCCGGATTACCCTGCGCTCCGGCCGAAAGTTTCAGGGACAGGTGGCGCGGATTAACCAGGAAGGCGATACAGTGACCAGGGAGTTGGAAGTGGATGTGAAATTTGACCAATTGCCCAAACCCCTGGTTATCGGTGAGGAAGGGCAGGTGGAGATTGACACCGGCCGCCAGACTGCCCCGATGGCGCCCCTGTCCGCCATTATTGCCAAAAACGGCGGTAAAGGCGTCCTGGTGGCCGATAACGGCCTCCTGCGCTTCCGCAAAGTTGTCTTGGGGCTGCAAGATGGCTCCAGGACCGCGGTAACGCAGGGTCTGAAAGTGGGTGAAATGGTGGTAGTCAAACCCGCGGGCCTCTTGCCTGGTAAGAAGATTCGCCCGGAAATCCAGCCGGCGGCCCCGGGGGACTGATGGATTTAGCGGTCTATGACCTCAAGCTGCATAAAGGCCGGTTCATCGCCACCATCATCGGCGTGGGTCTGCTCTTTACCATCGTTCTTGCCATGAACGGCCTCTACCGGGGGAACATCTACGAAGGCCTGGCAGTCATCAACGCCATCAACCCGGACCTCTGGGTGGTGGAGCGGTTCCGGGGCGGCCCCTTTAACGAACAGTCTACCATGCCCGAGTATTACTATTACAGTGTTAAAGCGGTTCCCGGAGTGGAGCAGGCTTCTCCTTTTATTTACTATGCCGTGGAGCGGCAGATCGGCGGCGAAAGCCAGCACTTCAGCATTGTGGGTTATGACATCTTCGGCGGGCTGGGCGGGCCGCAACAGATTTATGCAGGCCGGGGCATTCAGCAGGCCCACTACGAGTTGGTCGCCCACCCTAAGCTGGGGCTGCGCCTGGGTGACAAGGTGACCTTGGGACTTCATACCTACACGGTGGTAGGTCTGACCAAGGAGGCGGTGGATACCAGCGGCGACCCCCTGGTGTACCTGTCTCTGCCTGACGCCCAGGAGGTGTTGTACCAGAAGGACAACGAAGAGGTGCGCACCCAGCGGCGACGCCTGACGATAAGTCTGACCCGCCAAAGTTCTCTAACCCCGCAGAGCGCCGAAAAGTTGCTTCCCGGCCTGCAGCCTGACACCCACATCATCAATGCCGTCCTGGTAAGGCTCAAGCCCGGAGCCAACCTTGGCGAGGCGGCCCGGCACATTCAAAATTGGCTGTATTTTTCCGTTTATACCACTCCGGAAGAGGCGGAACTGATGCTCAAAGGGCGCCTGGCGGGCATGACCAAGCAGCTCATGCTATTCCGGATTCTCCTGATGATTGTCTCAGTGGTGATCATTGCCCTGGTGATTTATACCTTCACCATGGAAAAGATCCGCTCCATCGCAGTGATGAAGCTCATCGGGGCTCCCAACCGGGTGATCGTCCGCCTGGTAATGGAGCAATCCATGCTCCTGACCGTCAGTGCCTTCATCTTCGCCCTGATCATCATCAATAACACTTATCATCTCTTTCCCAAGACCATACTGCTGGTTCCGGGTGATGAGGTCGTCACCTTTATGGTGGTCTTTTTCGGGGGAATCCTGGCCAGCGTCCTGGGCTTGGTGCAGGCCTTGAAGACCCAGCCGGCCCTGGCCCTGGGGGGGCAGTGATGGAAGTTTTAAGGATTGAGAGCCTCAGCAAGATTTTCGGGTCCGGCCGTTTGGAGGTCCGGGCCCTGGAGGATATCAATCTTTCCGTGTCCGCGGGAGATTTGGTAGCCCTGCTAGGCCCCAGCGGCTCTGGCAAAACCACCATGCTGCTGTGCGCCAGCTTGATTCTCGACCCCACCACCGGCAAAATCGTTTTTAACGGCCAAACGATCTTTCAAAAAAATGGCTGGTCCGGCGGAGTAGATATAAGACGCATCCGTCGGGAAAAGATGGGCTTTATCTTCCAGTCCCACAACCTCATCCCCTTTCTGACAGCCCGGCAAAATGTCCTGTTTCCTTTGAGTCTGGTGGGCCTTAAGGGAGAGGCCGCGGACAGCCGGGTCATGGAACTTCTGGAGTACATGGAGATCGCCGACCGGGCCGACTACCTGCCCGCCCTGCTCTCCGGCGGCGAACAGCAACGGGTGGCCATCGCCCGGGCCCTGGCCAACAATCCCCGGCTTATCCTAGCCGATGAACCTACCGCCTCCCTGGATACGGTGCGCGGCAAAAAAGTCATGGAATTATTAAAGAAGATCGCCAAGGAGAACCAGTCGGCCGTGATTGTGGTGACTCACGATGTGCGGATGATTGAGGGGTTTGATTACGTCTATCACCTCAAAGACGGGCAACTCAACCACACCCACTAATTTCCCATCCCACAACGCAGTTCTATGCGGCAGTCTGAAAATTTTTTTCAAAAAGGCTTGACAAGGAATTCCCAGAAGCTTATATAATTAAGTAAATACTTAATTAGTATAGCGGTTACTTTATGGAATCTCAATCTGCTGAACTCTTCAAGGTCCTGGCAGTGAACACCCGAGTAAGAATCATTGAACTCCTGAAGACGCAGGGGCCTTTAGGAGCCATGGAAATCGCCAAGCAACTGGGGGTCACCCCAGCCGCGGTGTCGCAGCACCTGAGATTGCTGAAACAATCAGGCTTGGTGCAAAGCGAGAGGAAGGGGTATTGGATTCCCTATTCCATTAATGCAGAGGCCTTGGAAAAATGCGGCCAGCAACTTTCCCGAGTCTGCACCTGCGGCTGCAAAGGGTCAGGCGCCGAGCCGAAACCGGAGCCGGCTGATGCCGACCTGGAATCGCTCCAGAAATATCAAAGGGAATTGCAAAGGGAGCTCGCATTGGTGGAGGCCAAAATTAAGGATTTAGAATCCAAATAGGAAACTACCAAATTTTTTTGGAAATATAATTTAGCAATTGCTTAATAACTAACAAATAGGAGGTGAATCAGCATGTGTACGCCCAGAGGAACGCACCATCCGGGCCCGGTATGTCGTTGCGACTGCGGCTGTGGCCTTTCTTTCCGCAAGTTCTTTTCATCCCGGGAAGAACTGGAATGCCTGGAGAACTACCGGAACCAGCTAAAGAAAGAACTGGCCGGGGTTGAGGAGCACCTGACAAAGCTCCAGGACAGGTGAAACAAGGCGGTCACTGGCAGGCACGAATTCTTAATCATCAGAATAGAAGAAAGGAGGTGATCCAAATGGCAGAACAGCAAAAGAAGTGCGGCTGTGGCTGTGGCCTGGCGAAGCCGGAGAAACCCGAGGCTGAAGCCGCCAAAGGGAAGCAGGAGCCCAAAGCCACGAAGTAGGCCGGACCATCCAAGACCGGAGGCAGGGAAACTCTCTGCCTCCGGGTTCTTTCGAATAATCATAGCCTTAAAGGAGACGCGCCGTGAAGTTGCTGATTTTGAGCTTAAGCCATTTTTTCCATCTATTGGCCACCGTGGTCTGGATCGGCGGCATCTTTATGGTCCTCCTGGTGATAATGCCTGCAGCCAAAACATCCCTGGAATCGCCGCAATTGACCGGCAAACTGATGAAAGAGATAACCAAGCGACTCACCCCCATGGTTAACATCAGCATCCTGGTATTAATAATAACCGGTCCGATCCTCGGCCATTTAGGCAAAAATATGACCAATCCCCTGGAATTTTATAATCATTGGACCCCTATGATGGGGGTAAAACACCTCCTGGTGCTCTCGATGGTGGTGATCCATTTTTATCGGGGATGGTTTTTGGCTCCCAAGATAGGAAGATTATCCGCCCAAGCCGTAGAATCGCCTTCCTTATCTGCCCAGGTCGCCGGGCTGCAAAAGTTTTCTTTAAATCTCGTTAAAGCCAATTTTGTCCTGGGGTTCACAGTCTTGCTGGTTACCGGGGTATTGATGGCGAAATGATATCCTCATCATCATCGATCATTACCTGAGATGATGCCCTGGTCCGCACCCAAAGTCCGTTGACCAGCCTTCCGGCCTGTTCTTATAATGGAGGGATAAGAGAGCCTTTACGATGAACAATGTTTTTGAAGAATCGGCCCGGGAATACGATGAGTGGTTTGTGCGGCATGAGTCTGCTTACCAGTCCGAATTAGCGGCTATCAAGGCCTTCTTGCCGAAGGAAGGCCAGGGCTTGGAAATCGGGGTGGGGACAGGAAGGTTTGCCGCGCCGTTGGGGATCAAGGTGGGGGTGGAGCCTGCCAAGGCCATGGCCGATCTCGCCAGGGAACGGGGGATAAAGGTCTGCGAGGCTTGCGGGGAAGAACTTCCTTTTAAAAATGGATCTTTTGATTTTATCCTGATGGTCACCGTTCTTTGCTTTCTTAAAGACCCTTTCGGCGCTCTTCAAGAGGCGACGCGGGTCCTTAAACCGCAAGGCCGGCTGATTGTTGGCATGATCGATCCGGATAGCCCTCTGGGCAAATCTTATGAGGAAAAAAAGGAAAAGAACAAGTTTTACCGCCAAGCGAGGTTTCACTCGGTCAGCCAGGTATTGGATTGGCTCCAACGACTGGGTTATGAAAACTTGATGACGTGCCAAACTCTCTATAAGAACATCCAGGATATAATCGATCTGGAGCCGGTAAAAGCAGGCTATGGCGAGGGGGGCTTCGTAGTCATAGCAGCACGAAGGTCAGCTTGATCGCTATTCAACCATGATTCCTGACTTCTCAAATACGGCGGAAGGGCTGCGTTTAGGCTCGGTGCCATCTGGCCAGAGCCAGTAGTTCTTCGAGAACCTGAAGGGCAAGATCACCAGGCGCCAGAGGCGGTTGTCCCCCGGGGACAGATAGCCCGCTATACCGATGGTGATGTCATGCTGAGGAACATTGAGCCTCAGGGTGCGGTGCATGCTGTCCCACCAGCGGAAAACCACGGAATAGTTGGCCCCCACCTCCTCGCTGACGACGGAGTGGTGAATGCCGTGCATGCGGGGCGTAACCAGGATTTTGTTCAAGGCCCGCTCCAAGGGCAGGGGCAAGCGCAGGTTGGCGTGCTGGAACATATTGGCCGCCTGGTAGGCCGCTTCGTACAGCAAAAAAGTGAAGGCGTCCACCCCCAGAAGGCCCACCTGTACGACCCGGAACCCAGTGGAGTAGAGAACCTCCCCAAAATGGAAGCGGGTGGCGGTGGTGACGTCCATATCGGGGTCCAGATGATGGATGCCGTGGAACCGCCAAAGCAGGAAAAACCTGTGGTTGGCCCGGTGCCACCAGTAGAAGGTGAAGTCCATGAGGACAAGCCCCAGCAGGACGGCGGCGGGGGTGGGCAGGCTAACCAGGTGCAGAAGGCCGAGGTTCCGGTCCGTGGCCCAGAAAGACACAGCCATGCCAACCGGCCGCACCACTAGAAGGCCCGCCGCCATAGCTCCGGTGGTCAGGGCGAAATTCACCGGCAAGCGCTGGCTGCGAGGCCGGGTGCGTCGCCGGAGGGGGAAGGCCGCCTCTATGAATAAGAGCAGCAGGAAGACCGCCACCAGGAACAGGGGAGCAAAAGGCAGAGGGGCCGGAGCGCCAAGCGGGCTTCCCAGGGAGATTTCTGGAACCAACATTGGCTTGTGGCTCCCGCGAGTTTTAATAACTTAACCGGGCTTAGATGAATTTGGTCATCATGGCAATAGATTTTTCCAACCTATGGTATAAGTCTTCAGCGTTTGGCTTTTCATCGAGTTCGCGAAAGCACTTTGTCAGGTAACTCTTTAACACTAAGGCTGTCACCGATTTCAGGGCGGATTGGACTGCCCGCAATTGGGTCAGAATCGATTCGCATTCTCTGTCGTTACACACCATCCCATGGAGTCCCCGGACCTGGCCTTCGATTTTCTTCAGTCGAGATAAGATATTTCGTCGCATCTCTTCTTTCACTTCGTCCGGTAAGTACATTTCTTCTCCATCATGATAGGGTGTAAAATCTCTCTCGGTTTAAGCGGCCCTCAGATCTTGCCATATTTTAAGCCTGTTGATGATCTTGGGAATGAAGAGAGAAAAGACAAACAAGCCTAAGGAGAAGAACACTTTCCAGGTAAGGAGGTTGGCCCACTGGCCGGTAGCCCATACCTCTTTGATAGTCCCCACGAAAAAGGTAAAGATAAAGGTGCCCACCAGGATGCCCAAGCCTGTGCCCCAGAGGTAATCCTGGAAACGCACCTTGGTCAGGCCCATACCGAAGTTCATCGGGGTGAAGGGGAAATACACCAGGCGCAGGTAGAGCACAGTGGCAAAACCGTTTCGTTCGATGGCGTCATCGTATTTCTTGAGCCTGTCGCCGATGAGAGAGGCGGCGAATTCCCGCCCCAGGTAGCGTCCTATGAGAAAAGCCCCCGCCGCCCCCAACATCGCCGCCACCCAGACGTAGATAAATCCCCAATAGGGGCCGTAGATGGCGGCCCCCAGGGCGGTGAGCAGGGTCCCGGGAATGAACAGGCAGACCCCCACAGCATAGGCCAAGATGAAGGCCAGGGGCGCCCAGATTCCCGCGGCTGTGAGCAGGGCCCCGAACTTTTCCACGGTGAGAAATTCCCTGACGCCGGTAAAACGGACAGTTATCACCGCGGCCACGATAAACATTATCAGTAGGACAGCCTTCAAGAGGGCTGCCCTGCGAAATTTACCAGTCTGCATGTCTGGACCTCTACTCAGCTTGCCGCCCGGCTTCTCGGGCAGACCGATGGCTCGGCCGGGAAACCAGGCGGCAAAGAATAATGGTTACTTGCCGAAGAGGCGGCCCAGGAAGCCTTTCTTTTTGGGCTCCGGCTCCGGTAACCCCAGGTGCCGGCAGATGACGGCCTCCAGTTTATCTTCGGCGACGTCGGCGCCTTCCACCACGATTTCCTCTTCCACCATGATGGCTGGGGCCGTGGGGAGATCCATCTCGAAGTATTCGTCGGTCTGGTAATCGGCAATGGGCTTGGAGATGACCTCCGCCTCGAACTCATACTTTTGGCCCAACCTGGGCACCATTTCCTGGAAGTGCTTTCAGGGCTTGCCGTTGGGCTCGTTGTAAAAGCATCTGACTTTAAGCATGGTGTCTCCTTTACTGAGGTTAATCCGCATCGGTTAAACCGGGTTATTTTTTCAAAAGACGGTCCAGAAATCCTTTTTTGGCCTCTTGCGGCAATTCTGGCAATCCCAAATGGCGGCGAATAGCGGCTTCCACCTGGTCCTCGGAAAGATTGGGTCCCTGGACCACCACTTCTTCACCCACCATCGCGGCTGGGGCCGGCGGAAGACCCAGTTGAAGGTATTCCGCGGTCTTATATTCGGCATTCGGTTTGGAGATGGTTTCCACCTCAATTTCATATTTCTCGCCCAACCTGGGCAGCATCTCTTGCAACCGCTGTCAGGGTTTGCCGCAAGGTTCGTTCAGGAAAAATCTAACTTTCAGCATTTTCTGCCTCCTTTATAGGGTTATTTCTTAACGACTGTCGCCATGCGGGAGAGCATCTGCTCCGGCGGCAGATAATCCACCAGCCGCAAGTCCAGGCATTCCCGGCCCTGCTTATCTATAAAGACCACAGTGGGCACTCCCTTGACCCCATACTGGCCAAGCAAACGCTCATGCACGGGGTTCCCTTTCTGGGTCAGGTCCAGCTTGACCATGACAAAATCCCGGTCCGCCAGTTTCACCACATCAGGGTTATGAAAGGTGATCTCATCCAATTCCCGGCAGGGGGAGCACCAGGTGGCGTAAAAATCGATGATCACCGGCTTACGCTCTTTCACAGCTTGCGCCAGGAGTTGGTCCGAATATGGCTGCCAGGCTACTCCCGGACCCCGCAGCGCCCAGGACCCGGCAAGGAAGGTGGCGATGATTACCCCAGTTAAAGCTGCGATGGTCTTGAGCCACTGGAAACTCCGGAAAGCCGCAGTGGTGCGGTCCAGCCAACCCAAGTGCACCGCGGCGGCCAGGGCTACGGCAGCCAGCAGGAACACGCTTACGGATTCAGGCAGCAAAGGTTTGATGAAATAGGCCGCCATGCCCACCAGGACCCAACCCATGAGCTTGCGTACCCAGAGCATCCACTCCCCGGACCGTGGCAGTTTCTCCAGGCTGCCGGAAAACATGGCCAGGATAAAGAGGGGCAGGCCCAACCCCAGGCTGAGGGTAAAAAAGACCAGAAAGCCCAGCCACGGCGACCCCAGGGACGCCACCCAGGTGAGCAACCCCAGCACGAAGGGACCGATGCAGGGCGCCGCCACCAACCCCAGGGTCAATCCCATGAACAGACTACCGAAGTAGCCCGCATAGGACTTGGAAGCCGCCTGAGTGAGACCGCCCGGCAAGCGCAACTCCCAGAAGCCGAAGAGGCTGGTGGCAAAGAAGACCAGGATGGCCGCCACTGCCAGCAACACCACGGGATTTTGCAGCATGGCCCCCATGAGGCCGCCGGTTAAGGCCGCCGCCACTCCCAGGATAGAGTTGGTCAGGGCCAGGCCCGCCAGATAAAAAAGGCCGTGCACCAATAGTCGCCCCTGACCCTGACCGGTTTTGCCGCCGAAATAAGAGACAGTGATGGGCAGCAGGGGATAGACGCAAGGCGTCAGGTTGAGAGCCATGCCACCCACAAAAATTCCCAGCAAGGTCCAGACCATGGCCCAGCCGCTGAGGGGGCCGGGAGTCGTTGCCGCCGACGCGGTTTCGCTAAGCCCCATGGGCGCCGCGGCCTCGGGCAGGCCAGCTTTTTGCCATTCCGGGTACCCCAAGGGATCGCGATAGACGTTTTTATAACCGAGCTTTACGGCCACCCGGGCCGCCGAGTCGCTGCGGACTCAGGCTAAGCCCGCTCAGTAAAAAACAATGTGCCGGTCCTTATCGGGTCCCAGAAATTTGCCCAGGGCCCCCTGGGAGCGCCACCGACCCCAGGCGCTGGGCTCTATGGGGAAGTTCACCGCGCCCTTCATATGACCGGTGCGGTATTCCCAATCCTGTCTGGTATCCACTAACAAGAGTTTGCCGGGGTCCTCCCGATAGCGTTCTGCCAGTTCCTCGGTAGTTATCAGGCGATAGCCGCCGCTTTGGGCTTCGGCCTTGACGTCCTCCCAGGTGGCCTCTTTAACTATGATCGGCCGGTTGAGGTACCAAAGAACACTTAACGTCAGGGCTGCGGCCACCAGGGTTAAGATTGTTGTTCCCTTTCGTTGCATTACTCACCTCGTCGCGGTTATGGTACTTTTCCTTCTCTGGATAGTTGGACAAGAGGAAGGTTGCTCCATTCTTAGAGTAGAGGCTCTTTTCCCTTATGAGTAATAGGAGGAATTTTTATATTTCTCCGCATCTTCAGGGCTAAGGTGGCGTTTCCCACCGTGAGAATCAAAGTTTTCGCAAACATGGTCATCCCGGGCGAATTGCTCTTTACTCCCATCCCAGGGTTCAGCATGAAAACATGTTCCCATCCGCAATGATGCCGCATCCGGTTGAAAATACTTACAGTCTGTGCACCTCACCACGCCCATGATGCCCCCTAATTTGAGTGGTAGCCAAACCTATCTATCGGGTATTTACTGCTGGCAGACTTGAATGAAAGAATCTAAAGTGGGCCTATCTGCGTTAATCTGTCAATCCTGGTCTATGCCAATCTGCCTTCTCTCTTAAGCTTGGTGAGCAGGAAGGCCGCTCCCGCAGGAGACAGCCCGAACCTTTCGGCAAGTGTTTCCGCATTCAGGGATTTGGCTTCTTTAGCAAAAGAAACAACTTCTTCTTCCAACTCCTCCAGCCAATCTTCGAAGAGAACCAATAGTTCAGGGTCTGCCACTGCCATTAATTGTTGAAAGCGGGTTACCTTGTTCACTAAACTGCGGCACATATTTGTCGGGTCGACACCTTCGCCCACGCATTCCGCCAGTCAGAGGTGAACCATGCTGGCCAACTTGTCCATCCCAGGCTCGCCCACCAGGTCAATGACAAAATTCGCCCAAGCTTCCTCGCCCAATAAAGAGAAAAGGTTTTTCACCGCGCCGGCTACGGCCTTTAAGGCTTCTTCCGGCTCCATGGTATCCACGACCTGCTGAATCTTGTTTATGCTCATCTCTCGCTCTCGCTGACTAGAAGGTTGTCCTCCCCGTCAATAAATCCGTAGCCAGACTCTCCAGGTCCTTTAAGATATCAATGACCCTCGAATCGCTCATTTCGTAATAGATAAAGGGTCCGCGGCGCTCCACCGTGAGCAGAAGAGATCTTCTCAATTCCTTCAGGTGGTGGGAAATCAGGGGCTGGGAGAGGTTCAGTTCCTCCACAATTTGCGACACGGATCTCTTCCCGTTATTCAAGCAAAGGAGGATACGCAAACGATTTTCATCTCCCAGGCTTTTAGCCAGAAAGGCCACTTTAGACAGGCTCTCGTTCAAGGCAACCCCTTCAAGGAAGCGACATATTTTCTTCAAAAATTAATATATACATAATTATTTATATATGAATGCTTTTGGAGTCAAGCAAAAATTATGAATTTGAGTGACAAAATAGCCAGTGGCACAAGCGCCTTGCCACTGGCTTGTAAGTGAACTTAAGATACTATGTGAAACGATGGTTAAACCATGATGACCTTGTCCGAATCCCGAAGGATCTCGTATTGGTCCTTCATGGTGGAAAGTGGGCAGATTTCCGACCCCATGGAATCGCGCAGTTTCAGGCAGGAACCGCAAGCGAAGAATTTGGCGCCCACGTCCAGCACTTTCTGAGCCTGTCCCTTCACATCGAATTTCGGGTCGCCAATACGGTCAATTTCCACACCTTTTCCTGAAAGAAAGAGACGCACCTCATCGCCTTGTTCCAAGCTGTATTGGGCCAGACGCAAGGCGTTGAACACGGTTTCCGCGTCGGTTTGAGTAATGATGATTCCGAGTTTCATGAATCGGCCTCCTCCTCGGTCTCCAACTCAATTCCGTCCCTTTCGAATTGGGCATCGCGCTCTGCGTGCGACTTCTCGATCTCTTCCTGACTCCAGGGATCATATTCCAGGCAGTTGGCCACCAGTTCCCAGATGTACATGGTCTCTTGGTAGTTGCCCATATCATGGGCCGTGGGAAGACCCTTCAGAATCTGGTCCCGGCAGTTGTGGCACGGGGCAATGACCAGCTCGGCTCCGGTGTCCTTGATCTGGTCGGCTTTCATTTTGCCGTAGGCCAGGCGTTCTTCCGTGTAGGGCATGGCCCAGGCGCCGCCCCCGGCCCCGCAGCAGATATTATTGAGAGGCTCGTCGCACATTTCTCGATAGAGGGTCTCGTCAATGCACTGCTTCGTGATCCAGCGGGACATTTCCGCGTAGTGCTCTTTAAAGAAGATCTGGGACTTCCGCACATAGTTGCAGGGGTCGTGCACCGTAGTCACATGGTGAATCTTGGATTTATTCAGCTTGATCCTGCCGGATTCGATATATTCCTTCAACAGTTCGAAGACGTTGATCACCTTGAATTCATCGAAGGCTTCCGGAAACCATTCTTGGAACCCGTACCGGGTTGCCAGGTAGGCATGCCCTCATTCGGGTAACAGGATGGTTTTTGCCTTCAATCGTCGGGCATTCTCGAGGACCCGCCCCGCCTGGATTTTCATGCTTTCGAAGTCACCGCCGAACAATCCCCAGTTGACGCCTTCCCAGTTAACCGAAGACACGGTCCAGTCTTCCTTGGCGGCGTAGAAGATGCGCCACCAGAACTTCATGTCGTCCGGCTCGCCGAAGGGCTCCTTGGAGTTGACGGTGACGATGATGTTGGCCCCTTCCTTATCCACCGGCACATAGAAGCCGGGGCAGGGCTGCTCTTCGTCGTTTTCCATCTCCACCCCCAGGTCCGCCAACAGGAACAGGAAATCGTCCTTAGGGATTCCCAGGTTGTTGCCCCTCTCCAGGTTCATCATGGTGCCCTTGTGGATGGGGCCAGGCACCTTATCCCGCTCCCGGGCGGCCCGGGCATACAGGAAGGTCCAGATTAACTCGATCCCCATGGGACATTGCTCTTCACACCGGCCGCACAGGGTGCAAACCCACGGCCACTTGGAGTCAATGAGCTCCTGCTCCATGCCGAAAACTACCGCCCGGATGGCCTTACGGGGGTCCCAACCGGGGACCAGGCCGGTGGCTGGGCAGCCGCCGGCACAAGTGCCGCAGGTATAACAGCGATCCGCCAGGTTGGGGGAAATATTCCCAATCTTGCGGTTCTTTCTGTCTATCCTGATCTCTTTAATGTCAGTTTCCGCCATATTCCCTCCTTTAAACCGGTAGTTGCTTACATCCTCCCAAATTAAGGAAAACACCATCTCCAACCTAACATTAAAGCCTCCCTTCCCTTTGGAGTTTTCCAAGAAGTAATTCTACCCCGGAACGCGATATCCTCAACTTTTCTGCAAGCCTGGCTGAATCTCGAAGACCGGTTTCTCTCATTAAAGCGACGGTCTCCTCGACCAAATCTTCCAGCCAGTCTTCAAAGAGAACCAAAAGTTCCGGGTCCGCGAACATTTTAAGCTGTTCAAATCGCGCCACTTTATTTACTAAGCTCCGGCACATTTGAGTGGGGTCGACACCTTCGCCCATGCATTCCGCCAGTCAGAGATGGACCATGCTGGCTAACTTGTCGGCTCTGGACTCGCCCGCCAAGCCGATGACGAAATAAATCAATGCTTCCTCGCCTGAAATGGAGAAAAGGCTTTTAACCACGCCGGCTATTGCTTTTAGAGCTTCTTCCGGTTTCATGGTATCTACTACTTGCTGGATTTTGTTCGCCATTTCTTCATCTCCACAGGCTTTAAAGTTTTACTTTCCGCTAATAAATCAGTGGCCAGCCACTCCAAGGACCTCATGATGTCAACGATTCTGAAATCGGTCATCTCGTAATAAATAAAAACCCCTTGCCGCTCCACCGTGACCAGGTGGGAAATTCTCAATTCCTTTAAATGATGGGAAACCAGGGGCTGGGCAAGGTCAAGTTCCTCCGCAATACTGGAGACGGCTTTTTTCCCGTGGCGCAGGCAGAGCAGGATTCGCAAACGATTTTCATCCGTCAAGATCCTGGCTAGAAATGCCATGTTGGTGAGGTCTCTTCTTGCCAAACTTGCCCCTCGTTTAAACAAGTCATCCCCATCAATAAGGATATAAATTGACATTGATATATTTTTAAGCCAAAGTCAAGAAAAAATTTCTCTTTGAGAAACCATGCTAAGGAAAAGCAGATAGGTTTATAGGATTATGCCGTATGCACCTTGCCCATCATTCCGGTTATGCCGGAGGAGCCTGGCCCGCTTTTTTCATTTCTACCCAATGGGCCGCGGCCAGGGCCGCGGTGCAGCCGTCCGCGGCAGCCAGGACGATTTGCTTGGCATATTTTCGTCTCAGGTCACCGATGACAAAAATCCCCGGAAGGTTGGTTTCGCACTTTTCATCGGTCTCCACGTAGCCGTCGTGATCCATCCGGATGCCGGCAGGGACCAGTTGGTTATTAGGAATAAAGCCGATGAAAATGAACACACCGTCCACGGCCAGTTCCTGCGAGGCTCCGGTCTGCGTGTCTCGCAGTGACACCCCGCGCACTCCCTGGTCGTCGGCCAAAATTTCGGCAATGATGGTGTTCCAGAGGATGTCGATTTTGGCTTCCGCCATAACCCGCTGTTGCAAGATGCGGCTGCCGCGCAAGGCGTCCCGCCGGTGGGCCAGGTAGACGTGGCGGGCCACTTTGGCCAAATAGAGGGCTTCCTCCAAAGCGGTATCGCCGCCACCCACCACGATGACGTCTTTGCCTCGGAAGAAAAAGCCGTCGCAGGTGGCGCAGTAAGAGACTCCCTTGCCGTAATATTCCAGTTCCCCGGGAACACCAAGCTTCCTGGGGCTGCCGCCGGTGGCTATGATCACGGCATGGGTATTTACGAGCTCACCATCAGCCAGCCGCACGGCATGGAACTCCAACCCCGGCTCCACGGCCGCTACCTCTTGCTGGATCACTTTCAGGCCATAGGATTTGGCGTGCTTCAAGACCTTTTGGGACAGGTCGAACCCGCTGATATTCTCGAACCCGGGATAGTTTTCCACGCTTTCTGTCAGGTTGATCTGGCCTCCAGGCAGGCCCTTTTCAATCAGCACGACCTTAAGTGCCGCTCGCATGGCATAAATCCCGGCGCTGAGCCCGCCAGGGCCGCCGCCAATAATGACCAGATCGAAAAATTCAGCTTCCGACACCATAGACTCCTTCTGCTTATAAAATATTAATATACATTAATATGCTTATGGCATTCTTTGTCAAGGAAAAACTGCTACAAACCCCCAGACCCATGAAGATTCCGCAGAATCAAGATTTATCCATCATTAACTACATATGATTTTTCTATATGCCAATTGATTGTCGAAATCTGAATCAGAGCAGGACTATGCCAACGGACGGAAATGAATTTTTTGAAATTATGTCCGGGGCCAATATTTAGACCAGGGGGGTAGGAGTCCCAGTCCCCGGGTTTCCCTGCTAAACCGGGAAGTGGGGGACATGCTCCCGAGGCGACAGGGCTGGGGCAAAGGCTGAAGGGTGGCGGGGACCCAGAGCTGACCGGCGACTGCAGGGCTGGGTTGAGGGGCGGTGGTCCAGTTTTGGCAAGTCATGGGAAGGGCAATAGGGGGCAAGCGATTGGGTAGGAGTCTGCAGGGATGAAAGAATGTCGGCTGGCCGTGGAGAGGGGGGGGAAAGAGGATAGCTGCTTGCGCCTGGTGACCGTCGATGAGGATAAGGGGGCCTTGGGGGGCGCCGGCGCTTGGACCGACTATACCATTTTGGTTAAATGAATAACGATCTGAGCGCCAGCCGAGCTTTTCGCAACATCACGCTGGAGCCCCATGCATTTTCGTAGCCGTGGCCAGACCCTCTTGGCGGATCGATGTCAGGATGGTGGTGTCGTCGGCCATGGCCAGGAGCCTCTTTGGCGGCATTGGTCTGGGTGATCTTCTTGCATAAGAAGAAATTAAACTCAAGGCAGCGTTGCGACCACGATAATGATTCTCTTTGAACTTTTGGTACCCAGCCGGTACCCGAGAAATATTTAGATCTCAATATGCCTTTAAATTGGTACCCAGAATGGTACCCAGAAATAAAAGAGGGGTTAACTGCTTCAGCTAACCCCTTGATTTCTTTGGTGGGCCGTCAGGGACTCGAACCCTAAACCTAGTGATTAAGAGTCACTTGCTCTACCAATTGAGCTAACGGCCCGAAGGCACGATTGGCTTATATATACTGACCATCAGTGCTTTTGTCAAGGGAAAGCCATTTCGTAAAGTTCTCTAGGATTACTAGGAAGCAATATGAGGGTCGCCAGGCAGAAGGCCCAAACCCGCCTTGTTCCATATCCTTATTGGTTTGGCCTCCATTCTTCATGTAACCCGAAGATTGTACTTCTCGATCTTGTGACCCAGGGTCTTGCGGTTGATCCCCAGGATGCGGGCGGCTTCCTGTCGCCGTCCCTTGGTCCGACGCAGGATGAACTGAATGTAACGTTTTTCCAGCTCCTCCAAAGTATAATTTTCGTCGGAAAAGACCTGAAACTCTCCCTGTCGCTGCGAAATAAAACTAGGCAGATGCTCCGGCTGAATGCTGTCTCCATCTTCCAGGATCAGGATGCGCTCGATGGTATGCTCCAACTCTCGAACATTGCCGGGCCAGGAATAATCGTTCAACATTTTCAAGGCCCGGCTGGAAACCCCGGTCATCTCCCGGCGGCCTTTTTGACTGTGCTTACGAAGAAAATGGTCCACCAGAAGCGGAACGTCCCCGGTGCGCTCCCGCAGAGGGGGCAGGTGGATGGGGATAACGCTGAGCCGGTAATAAAGGTCTTCCCGGAAAGTGCCGGCCTTGATGGCTTCCCCCAGATCACGGTTGGACGAGGCAATGATGCGGATATCTAATTTAATGCGCCGCTGGCTCCCCACCTTCATGAACTCCCGCTCCTGAAGCACCCGAAGGAGCTTGGCCTGGATGTTGTGGCTCAAGTTGCTGATTTCATCGAAGAAAAAGGTTCCATGGTTGGCCAGTTCGAAGAGCCCGTGCTTGGTCTGAAGGGCCCCGGTAAAGGAGCCTTTGACGTGCCCGAAGAGTTCGCTTTCCAATAAAGTCTCCACCAGGGCAGAGCAGTCCACCGGGACGAATTCCTTGTCGGCCCGGGGGCTAAGGAGGTGGATGGCCCGGGCCACTAACTCTTTGCCGGTGCCGGACTCGCCGGTGAGCAGGACGGTGCTGTCGCTGGGAGCGGCGCGTCTGATCTTAGCGAACACTCGCTTCATGGCGGGACTATCGCCAATGATAAAATCCAGGCCCAGGCCACGTGCTTCCTCCGGCTCCAGGGAAGGTCTTTTCCCTTTCTGGGCCAGGTGGTCACGGGCCTTTTGCACTACCACTTCCAGTTCATCGATCCGGAAAGGCTTGACCAGGTAGTCCAAGGCTCCCAACTTGATGCACTCCACCGCCCCCTGGATGGTGGGGTATCCGGTGATCATAATGACCTCGGCTTCCGGATATTCCCGGCGCAGGATTTTCAGCACCTCCACTCCATCCATGTCTGGCAGTTTGATGTCCAACAGGATTATGGCAAAAGGCTGAAGGGCCAGTTTTTCCAGCGCCTGGGCAGCGTCGGCGGCCGCAGTAACCGTCAGATCTTGACGCGATAAAACTTGAGCGATGCCGGTGCGGACTGCGGCCTCATCATCCACTACCAGGATTTGCCGGTCGAGGTCACTATCCTTCATTCACACCCTTTGCCCCGGTTGCGGTGGGCAGTTTAACCCGAAAAGTGGTGCCGACTCCGAGGGTACTCTCCACGTCCACAGACCCGCGGTGGGCTTCAATGAGGCCTTTGACCAGCGCCAGGCCCAAGCCGGTCCCGATCACCTGCCGGGTTTTGGGACTCTTGACCCGATAGAATTTATCAAAAATTTTGGGAATTTCCTCTGCCTCAATGCCGATGCCCTGGTCCTGGACCAGGAGTTCCAGATAGTCGCCGTGAGAAATGGCAGAAACCTTAACTTCCCCTCCATCCGGGGAATAGTTGATGGCATTGCTCACCAGGTTGGTGAAGACTTCCTCCATGCTGCGGCGGTCGGCCTGTACGGGGGGGAGGCTCTCCGGGATCTCCAGTTGCAAGGAAATCCGCTGGTTGGCCGCCTTCTCCCGAAGCAGTTCCAGGATTTCGGCCAGGATGGGGCCCAAATCCAGGGGCGCCTGCTCCATCTGGCCATAGCCGGCTTCCATCTTGGCCACGTCCAGCAAGTCGTTGATCAAGTCCAGCAGACCCTGGATTTTGGCATGGGCCCGACTAAGAAGCTCCCGCTGTTTCTCGGTCAGTTCCCCGGCCAGCCCGTCCAGGATCACGGCATGCTGCTGTTTAATGGCAGCCAGGGGTGACCTTAATTCATGGGACACCATGCGCACGAAGTCATTCTTCATTTCGTCCAATTCTTTAAAATGAGTGACATCGTGGAATACTGTGACCGTGCCCAGCACCTGTTGATCCGGCCCGGAAAATGGGGCTGATAGGGCCCGCAGATGCACGTTGTTTTGGCAAAGCTCCTGGGTGATGGACCTCCCTTCAGCCTGGCTGCCGCCCGCTAATAACGAGCCGATGGCCTCTTTAAAGGCGTCGTCGTTTAAATAGGCCTGGAGAGGCCCTGGTTGAGGCGGGGTTGAGTGCACCCCCAGAAGCTGCAGGAGGGTGGAGTTGCACAGGACCACCTCGCCCTCCCGATTGGTTACCAACACCCCGTCACCCATGCAGTTGACGATGGTGTGCATCCGGCTCTGCTCCATGGCCAGATTGTAAAGATTGCGGGCCTGCTCCTCCTGGAGTCGGCGGGTTTGCTCCTCCAGGAGCTGCTTTTCCAAGGCGCGCCTGACCACCAGGCAGAGGTGATCGATGCTGAAAGGCTTGGTAACGAAGTCGTACGCCCCTTTTTTCATGCACTCCACGGCGTCGGCCACGGTGCCCAAGCCGGTCATGATAATTACCGGAATGGCTGGATAAAGTACGGTGGCCTGCTCCAGCACCCCCAGGGCTCCCATTACCGGCATCTTCAGGTCGCAGAGGACCACATTGACCGGCTCGGAGGCCAACTTATCCAAGGCCTCCTGGCCGTTGGCAGCCGTGGTCACCAGATAACCTTCGCTGGTCAAGACCCGGCTACACCCCAGCCGCAGCACCTCTTCATCGTCCACCACTAAAACGGTATATTGCTCGTTCATGGTCGTACCTGAAACCTAAATCAAGCCTCCTCGAACTTCGCAACTGACAATTGGTCCTGGGATTCCAAGGGCAGCCTGATGGTGAAGGTCGTCCCCCCTTCCGGAGGGCTGTCGGCGCTGATCGTCCCCCCATGACGCTGTATCACTCCATAAACGATGGACAGTCCTAAACCCGTGCCTTTGCCCGGGGGTTTGGTGGTAAAAAAGGGTTCGAAGATCTTGTCCCGGATCGCCATAGGAATTCCGCAGCCGGTATCGCTAAACGTCAGGATGATCCCGTCTCCGGCAGGGGTGGGCCGGCTGCCGATGGTAATCTGGCCCTGCCCGTTCATGGCGTCCGCGGCGTTGAGCAACAGGTTGGTAAAGACCTGCTGCAACTGGCCCGGGTCCCCCACGATTTGGGGCAGAAAGGGGTCCAGTCGCTGAATTACCCTGATGTTATGGAAAAAAGCCTGATGGCTGATGAGTTCCACGCAGCGGTGGATGACGTCGTTAACATCAAATAGCTTTCTATCTCCTAATGACTGGCGGCTGAAGTCCAACAGACGGTGAACGATTTGCTGGCAGCGCATAGTCTGGTTGATGATTACCTCGATATTTTCCCGGTGGACGGCATCCGCGGCCAGGTCCCGTTGCAGCAATTCGGCGTAAATGAGGATGCCGGCCAGGGGATTGTTGATTTCGTGGGCTACTCCCGCGGCCATCCGTCCCAAGGAGGCGATTTTTTCCGTATGCACCAACTGCGATTGGGCTGCCTCCAATTCCTTATGGACTTTGAGAATTTCCCGCAGATCGGAAAAGATTCCCACACTGCCGACTTCCCGGCCCCTCTCCCGAATAATGGTGGCGGAAAAGTTGACCGGCACTTCCTCCCCATTTTTATTGATAAAGGTCATCCGGGTGGTGTTCAACTTATCCGGCGGGCCATACTCGTCGCTGCGCATCCGCCGCATCATTTCGGTGGCCACCTCCAAGGGATAGAAACGGCGGAAGTTTTCGACATTGCCGATCATCTCTTCGGCCTTGTAGCCCAGGATGCGTTCCGCGCCTTCGTTGAAAATCAGGGGCACCCCCTTAGTGTCCACCACCACGATGCCGTCCACCGAATTCTGAATGATGTTGGTGAGAAAGGCATTGGTCTTTTGCAGTTCCCGTTCCATGAGAATGCGGTTGGTGAGGTCACGCAGGTACAAAAAGGTAAGGGTTTTATTGCCCAGGCGCGAAACAGCCATGCAGGTTTCGAAGATCCGGGGGATTTGGTCGTCATCTTGGGGCCGGTCCAGGATGCTGCAAAAGCGGGTCTCCTGTTGAAAATTCTGGTCCACCAGATCTCCCAGTTCCTGGGCCATATGGAGATGCTGGGAACTGAGGACCTCCCCCAAAGGCATGCCAATGAGTCGGCTCCTGGGAATATGCAGAATTTCCGTCATCCGAATATTGGCAAAGATGATCCGATGGTTCTCATCTGCCATCAAGAGCCCTTCTTGGGCCAATTGGGTAAGGAGATCGAGCTTTTGTTCTGCTTCCACCACCTGGGTAATGTCTCGCACTGCCTCAAACCCGCCGATGACCCGGCCCTCGGGATCGGTGATGATGGAAGCGGAAACCGACACCTGGATTTCCCGGCCGTCACGGGTTCGAACCGCCCGGCGGAGGCCGGAGAGGGGTTTTTTATGCTCCATGACCTGCTTGAGGACGCAATCACAGGTGCTGCACTGGGCGGTATTCAGCAGTTCCCCGCAGGTCATCCGCCCCACCACCTCGCTGCGGGAGTAGCCCGTGAGTTGCTCCATGTAGTCGTTGATGTGGGTGACCACCAGGAAAGGGTCCACCAGAAAGAAAGGCATGGGAAAATTTTCCAGGATGCTGGACAAGATAGCCGCCTGCTGTTCCATAACCGGGTGGACCAGCAAATCCGCATGTTCCCGGATAAGGATAAAACAACCGGCCTTTTCGTTGTCCGCGCCCCGGATGGGAGTGGCGCTCAAAGAGAGGGGGGCCCCGACAGGCCAGTTCGTTTTGAGCAGGACCGGGACTTGCTTGTAGCTCTCCCCGAAACTGGGACAATGGTACGGGCTGGAGGCTTTCTCCCCTGTCCGTGCAACGATGGAAATTTCGGAACAGAGGGGACAAGGATCGCCGGAACGCAGGGTACCGCCAAAGAGTTTCTGGGCAGCGCAGTTGAGAAAGACCACCTCTTTCTCGCGGTTAGTGACTACCACAGGGTCAGGGAAATCATTGAGAAGCGGACTCAGGAACCCCACCGGAATAGGTGCGACGCCGCCGGGCTGGGGGGAGATGGGTTCCCCGGATTGGGCATGGTCTTTTGATTTCACGGCCCGTTCCTTTTTGCTGGCCAGATGGGATAAATCATAAAAATACCATTGACTTACAATGCTTAGCACAAATTCCTTCAGTTTGACGATTTAAAAATCCCCCTAAATCCCCCTTTTTCAAGGGGGGACTTTAGAAGGAATTTTCCCATAATTCCCCCCCTTTCCAAAGGGGAGTCAGGGGGGATTTTGGTTCCAGGGACATTTCCAATAATGGAGAAAAATTCTGGCATTTGAAATAAATTTACCAGCAAAATCCAAATTAATAAAATCCCATGCCCGCCTTAACGCCCGGAGGCTGAGGGGGCGCATTCCACCGGGGCTGCAAAGGTGTTGCCCAGAATTACCTGAGCCGCGGCCAGTTCGTGCTGGCGAATGATCAACGAAATGCTTGATATGGTGCAACTCAGGGCCAGCAGTTTGATATGGGCCTTTTCCAGGGCCTCCACCAAGGTGTAGGCAATGCCGTAGCGGTCGCCGAAATGGGGGCCGTGAAGAAAAATGCCCGCCACCGGGGTAAGGCGCATGGGGCGAATATCCGGAAGATGGTCCTTTAAAATGCGCCGGACCTCACTGCCCTGGTCGGCGGAACCGGGTTGACGCCGGGCCGTGCTGAACGACAGAATAAATTCCCGGCCTCCAAGTCCAGGCAGCGCCACCAGAAAGGGGATAATCAGCCCCAAGTCCCCCATTTCCATCAAGGCAGAGGCAAACCCGGCCAGGATGTCGGAGGTGGCGATGCTCATGCCCCAAAGATCCAGGTCCGATTGGGGGATGATCCAATAGACCTTGGTGATTTTCTCCTGGTAAGTGGCAACCACCTTTTCTACGTATTCTTTCGGAGGCGGCTGGGCTGAAAAAAATTCCTGGGGTGAGGCAAACCCCGGAAAATGAAAGTGCTGGAACAACTGCTCCACTGCAGGCTTAATTCTTGTGGACGACAACACCGCAGAGATGGCAGATGGAGAACTGGCCAAACCGTGGATGACCACCCGGGCTTTGGCCAGGCTCCGTATGAAAATGCCGATGACTTCGGGACGCTTGTCGTGGGGATAAACGGCCAGAATGGAGGTGCCCGGCATCAGGGCCAGCGACGCTTGGGGGTCGGCCTGGGCTTGAAGCAAGGTTAAGGCAGCTTCCCCGGCGTTGCTGTCAGTACAGAGCACTTCGCGGTCGCCGGACACATGGGTCAAGAAGGTAAGATTGATGCGGTGTTGGGCCAGAGGCGCACATACCGATGGGCCCAGGCGGTTGTCTTCCAACGGGGAGGAGGACGCAACACAAGCGCCCCCCTCCAGGACTTTAAGGCCACCTATCCTGATCCGGTGAAATTTTTCCAAAATTCGTCGGATACATGCCTTTTTTAGTTAAAGTAATCTTTGCACTGCTTCCACCAGAGTGGCAGCGTCCACAGGTTTAGGAATGAAGTCCTCGGCTTCCACGGACATTCCTTCGGCATGGCTGTAACTGGTGGTGGGCACTGCCTCTCCCACTGCGGTGAGGAGGATGATGGGAATTTCCTGGGTCCACTTATTGGATTTCAACTCCTTACAGAGCTGGTAGCCATTTTTTCTGGGCATCATCACGTCCAGGATCAGCACGTCCGGACGGCGCTTTTTAATGGCTTCCTCCCCTTCGATTCCGTCGTACGCCTTCCCCACCTCGAAGCCCTTGGACTCCAACATCATGGATACGGTTTCCACCAGATCCGGATCGTCGTCGACGATCAGTACGTACTTTGCAGACATGAGACCTCCCCTTTCAAGATGAACATATTGCCATTATGAACTCAAAATTTGGAAATTACAAGGCTCATGAGGCCTCTTGTATGTTTGGAAAATTTTTCCGGCGCCGCCCCGGTCTCAAGCCACCTGCGGCCTGGGGTAGAGGCCGCCCCGTTCCACGATTTCCGGGACCTTCTCTTCCCATTCGATGGCCATGATGTGGAAGCCCCGGACGCCTTCCACTTCTTTCAGTTCCTGGATCTGCTCCACCGCCAGGTTGATGCCTTCTTCGGCCTGTTTTTCTTTGGGGACGCCACCGATACGCCGCACCACGTCGTCAGGTACGTCTATGCCCGGCACCCGCTTCTGCATGTACTTGGCCATGCCCACGTTTTTCATGGGGGTGATGCCCGCCAGGACAGCCACTTTCTCATGCAGGCCCCGGTCCACCAGGATCTTCATGAACTCCTTGAACGTGTCCATATTGTAAATGCACTGGGTCTGGACGAATTGCACTCCGGCCGCCACCTTCTTGGCCAGCCGAGAGGCGCGCATGGGCACGTTGGGCCCGGCAAAGGGGTTTGCCGCGGCCCCGATGAACATCTGGGGGCGCACTTCGAATTCGTGTCCCCCCAAAAGCCGGCCCTCATCCCGCATCATCTTCACCGTCTGGATGAGTTGGATGGAATCCAGGTCAAAGACATTGGCGGCCTTGGGGTGGTCGCCGAAATGCTGGTGGTCGCCGGTGAGGCAGAGCATGTTGTGGATGCCGAAAGACGCGGCCCCCAGGATATCGCTTTGCAGAGCGATGCGGTTTCGGTCCCGGGTCACCATTTGCAGCACCGGCTCCAGCCCCATGAGCTTGAGCCGGATGCAGCAGGCCAGGCTGCAGACCCGGCAGACCGAGGTCTGGTTATCCGTGACGTTGATGGCGTCCACGTAGTCCTTGATCAGGTTGCCCTTGTGTTCGATCACGGCGCCATCGGCGCTCCGGGGAGGACCGACCTCGGAGGTAACGGCAAAATTGCCCGACGCGATCATCTTCTGCAGTTTGCTGGGAGTCGTGACGCTCATATCCGTAAGTCCTCTCTGACGATGGTGCGCGGTCCGCCATCCCGGGAGGTCGTCCAGTCTTTGGGATCCACGGGTTTTTCAAAACGGTCCAGCTGCCCCAGGGTCTTCAGCCGTTCGTAGATCAGTTCCCAACCGCAGGGGACGTCCTTGCTGATTTCGCACTTGCCCTTGTCGGAACCGCCGCAGGGGCCGTTAAGCATGCGCTTGGAACAGCGGGCGATGGGACAGACGCCGCCGGTTTCCGCCAGGATGCAGCGGCCGCAGGCCTGACAACGCTCCGAATAGACTCCCCGCTCTTCGTTGACCCCCATGAAACAGGTGTCCACCCCGGGATAGACGATCTTGTTGTTGTACATTTCGGCCAGGTACTGGACGCCGACCCCGCAGGCCAGGGAGACCACGGCGTCGTAGGTGTCTATCTTGTCGGAAAGCTGTGCCAGGTATTCCTTTTCGCACTGACGGGTCAGGCTGGTTTCGTCCACCTGGGCCTGACGGCCTTCCTGGGTGAAATAGAGCCTGAGGGCCGAGGCCAATACCTTGGCTTCTTTCAGACCGCCGGCCTCGCACACGGTGACGCAGCCGTCGCAGCCGGCAATGAGTAACTTGTTGAAGTCTTTGACCAGGCCAAGGACTTCTTCCAGGGGTTTGGGCACTGCTTTGATCATGTGGTTACCTCCGCAATAGGCCTGGTGGCCGTACCTGTCGCAACTCGAATGGGACTCGGACCCAGTTCCAGAACTTTTTCAGTAATCTCCCGGACGATTTCGGCGAACCGCCCGCCCATCCCGGAAGACAGGTTATACATCGCCAGCCGCTCCCCGCCGACGCCGACTTTATCGAGGATTTCCTTCACCCGGTTGACCCGTTTCTTGGCGTACAGGTTGCCGGCGCTATAGTGGCAGTCGCCCTCCAGGCAACCCACCACAATCACCCCATCGGCCCCGTATTCAAAGGCCATGAGCAAGTGCATGATGTCCACCTTGCCGGTGCAGGGGACTTCGATTATCCGCACATTGGGCGGGTACTGCAATCGCATCGAACCTGCCAGGTCCGCGGCGGAATACGCTCAGTAGTGGCAACAAAACCCGACGATCTTCGGCTCAAACGGTTCCATCGGCGGACTCCTCAGTATAAAGTTTTAATCTTGGCGCTGATTTGGTCGTCTTCAAAATGGGCCACCTGGATGACCTTGGCCGGACATTCCGAGGCGCAGGTGCCGCAGCCCTGGCAGAGCGCCTCGTTAATCTCCGAAACATTATCCCGGTTGATCTGCGGCACCCCAAACGGGCAGGTCCGGACGCACACCAGGCAAGCGGCGCAGCGGTCCGGCTCCACGTGCGCGGTGACGCCGCTGATGGTCTGGTTGACGTCAGCCAGAAATGCCCCGGCCCGGGAGGATGCGGCCATGGCCTGGGCAATGCTCTCGCTGATGAGCTTGGGAGAATGGGCCATGCCGCAGAGGAAGATGCCCTCCGAGGCAAAGTCCACCGGCCGCAGTTTGGCGTGGGCCTCGATGAAAAACCCGCCGGCGTTCCGGGGCAGTTTCAGCAGCGACGCCAATTCCTCGGTATCGGCGGCCCGGGCCCCGGCGCTCAGCACCACCGCGTCCACTAACATGTTGATGGGCCGGCCCAGGACGTGGTCCACAAAGGTGACGCTCAACTGGCCGTTGTCATTGGCGACCTGGGGCAACTGCTCCGGATCGAACCGGGAGAAGAGTACCCCCTTGTCCCGGGCCTCCCGGTAGTAGTCCTCCATTAAGCCGTAGGTGCGCATATCCCGGTAGAGGATCACCACGTCCATGTCGGGGTTGAGGTCCTTCAACTGCAAGGCGTACTTCACCGCGCCCTGGCAGCAGATGCGGCTGCAGTTGGGATTCTCTTCGTTCCGGGAGCCCACGCACTGCACCATGACCACCCGGTTCCATTCTTTGGCTTCCGCCGGGGTCTTATGGAGAAAATCGCCCAACTCCAACTGGGTCATCACCCGGTCATGCTCGCCGTAGAGAAACTCCTTGGGCTGGTACTCATGGGCGCCGGTGGCCACCACCGTGACCCCGTGATCGATTTTCCGTTCGTACATGCCAGGGCCCACCAACACTTCCGTGGTGAAGTTGCCCTTGTAACCGCTGAAGCCCACCACCAGGGCGCCGGTGAGCACCTGAACTTTCTCGTGAGCTTTTACCCGCTCAATGAGCCCATCCAGATAGGTTTGGACGTCCATGCCTTCGATGGTTTTATGAACCCGGCGGGCCATGCCACCCAATTGCGGCTCTTTTTCCAGGAGAATAGTATCAAAACCCTGGTCCCCCAGATTGAGGGCGGCATTGAGACCCGCAACCCCGCCGCCGATGACCAGGGCCCGCTGGTTGATGGTCAGGGGTTTTTCCGCCAACGGCTTGAGCAGGGAGGCCCGGGCCACCGCCATGCGCACCAAGTCCTTAGCCTTATCTGTGGCCTTGTCGTGCTCCTTCATATGCACCCAGGAATCCTGGTTGCGGATGTTGGCCATTTCGAAGAGGTACTTGTTCAAACCCGCGTCTATCAGGGTCTCCCGGAAAAGGGGCTCATGGGTGATGGGCGTGCAGGCCGCCACCACCACCCGGTTGAGGTTTTGTTCCTCGATGATCCGGGTCATATTAACCTGGGTGTCCTGGGAGCAGGTAAAAAGGTTTTCTTCCACATAGGCCACGTTGGGCAGCGTCTTGGCATAGGCCAACAATTCCGGCACATCGATAATGCCGCCGATATTGATGCCGCAGTTGCAGACAAAGACCCCGATGCGGGGTTCGTCTTCCGGTTTGATGACTCTGGGGGTGGGTGCTTCCCGGGTCTTGGTCTCGGTCCAGCGAACGTCACCCAAAGAAGCGCTCACCGCCCCGGCCGCAGCCGAGGCCTGCATGACTGACTCGGGTATGTCTTTAGGACCCTGCATGGCGCCGCAGACATAGATGCCCTCGCGGGAGGCGGCCACAGGCGCGAAGGGCGAAGTGGCCACGAAGTCATGGGCGTTGGCTTCCACGCCCAAGATCTGAGTCAACTCCTTTACGGCCGGATTGACCTCCATGCCCACTGACAGCACTATCATGTCGAAGACTTCAGTCTTTTCTTCGCCGCTTTCATCGGCATAGCGGATAGCTAAATTGTCACCCGACACGGGGTCGATGCTGTGAATCCGGGAGCGGATGAACCGCACCCCGTGTTCGCCTTTGGCGCGATTATAATAGAGTTCGAAATCTTTCCCGAAGGTCCGCATGTCCATGAAAAAGATGGCGGTGTCCAACGGATAAGGCGCGTGCTCCTTGGCGATCACCGCCTCCTTGATGGCGTACATGCAGCAGACCGAGGAGCAATAGGAATGGGTCTTCACATCCCGGGAGCCCACGCATTGCAGCCAGGCGATCTTCTTGGGTTCGGCGTGGTCCGAAGGCCGGACCAGGTGCCCGCCGAAGGGGCCCGAGGCCGAGAGTATCCGCTCGAACTCCAGGGAGGTCACCACATTAGGCAGATCTGAATAATGGTAGGTGGTGCAAGTGGTGGGGTTGAAGGTTTGAAAGCCCGGCGACAGGATTACGGCCCCGACCTTCACCTCCGTGGTTTCGGGCTTCATGCTGTGGTCAATGGCCCCGGCCTGGCAGGCAGCGACGCACTGCATGCACTCGGAGCAGACGCCGCAGTTGAGGCAGCGGGCGGCTTCCCGTTGGGCCTGTTCCTCGGTGTACCCCCGGGCAATTTCATCGAAGCAGCTACAGGTGTACTCCGGCGGCAACGCGGCCATCACTTCCCGGGGGGCGCCTTCCTCGTCCTTGGGAATCTCGGCCCAGCGTTTATGGGCTTCTTTGCCTTCGGTCCGGCCCGCGACCATGTCCTCGCCTTTCAGATATCGGTCGATGGACTCCGCGGCTTCGATGCCGCCTCCCACCGCCTCGATGGCGATCCAGGGGCCGGTGTGCACATCCCCTGCGGCAAACACTCCGGGGCGGGAAGTTTCGTAAGTTACTTCATTAACTTCGATGGTGCCCCAGCGCGACGTTTTGACTCCACAGGCCTCCAACGCGTTCTGGGCCGCTTCCTGGCCGATGGCGGGCACAATCATGTCCACCGGCAGCTCAAAGGTGGCGCCTTCAATGGGCACCGGTTTGCGCCGGCCCGAGGCGTCGGGTTCGCCCAACTCCATTTTCTGGCAGATGAGGCCCGTGACTTTGTTATTGTGGTCGGTCACCGCTTTCAAAGGCGCGGCCAGATAGACAATCTCCACGCCCTCGCAGATGGCCTGTTCGATTTCATGGGCAAACGCGGGCATCTCTTCCCGGGAGCGGCGGTAGACTATGGTCACCTCCGAACCCAGGCGCCGGGCGGTGCAGGCCACGTCAATGGCCACGTTGCCGCCGCCGATAACCGCCAGCTTTTTCCCCACCGTCAGGGGTTCGCCCAGGTTTTGCCGGCGCAGGAACTCCACGCCCTGGATGACGCCGTCAGCGTCTTCTTTGTCAATCCCCAGGGGTTTGCCCACGTGGCAGCCGATCCCCAGGAAAACGGCTTTATAGCCTTCCTGCAGCAGTCCGTCCAGGGTGAAATCCCGGCCCAGGGCGGTGTTGGTCTTGAGTTCCACCCCCAGGCGCAGAATGTTGTCGATTTCTTTATCCAGGATATCCTTGGGCAGGCGGTAGTCGGGAATGCCCACCCGCAGCATGCCGCCGGCCTTGGGCAGGGCCTCGAAGATGGTGGGGCGATAACCTTTCAATGCCAGGTGATAGGCGCAGGCCAGGCCCGCGGGGCCGGAGCCGATAATGGCCACCTTTTCGCTTCTGGCTTCCACCAGGGGCGGGGTGATGCTGGTCAAATCCACCTGGTCCGCGGCAAAACGCTTCAAGTTGCAGATGGCCACCGCCTCGTCCATTTCGGCCCGGCGGCACTTGGCTTCGCAGGGATGGGGGCAAACCCGGCCCAAAACTCCGGGCAGGGGCAGCCGTTCCATGATGAGCTTCACGGCTTCGGTGTACTTGCCCATCTTGATGAGCTGGACATAGCCCTGGACGTTAATCTCGGCCGGACAGGTCAGGGTGCAGGGGGCCCGGTCCAGCTTCTTGATGCCGAAGGCGGCGGGGATCGCCTGGGGATAGAGACGGTAGGCGGCCTTCCAGTCGGCCAGCCCCGCGTTAAAGGCATCCGAAATGGTCACCGGGCAGACGTTGGCGCACTCACCGCAGCCGGTGCACTTGGCCAGGTCCACATAGCGGGGCTGCTTTTTCAGGGTGACGCTGAGGTTGCCCGGCTCCCCGCTGATTCCCGCCACATCGGTAAGGGTATGAATCTCGATGTTCAGATGGCGGCCGCATTCCACCAGCTTCGGGGAGATGATGCACATGGAGCAGTCATTGGTGGGGAAGGTCTTGTCCAATTGGGCCATGACCCCGCCGATGGCCGGCTTGGTTTCCACCAGATGGACATAGAAGCCGGAGTTGGCCAGGTCCAGGGAGGCCTGAATCCCGGCTACGCCTCCGCCTACCACCATCACGGAGCCCACGTTGCCGTGGTTCCGGGATGGTTCTTGAGCCGTGGTGTCTTTTTCTTGGGGCATCGTTTTATCCCTTAATCAAGCATTTGCCGGAACTTCCGATTACCGGTTTTAAATCCCCCTAAATCCCCCTTTTTCAAAGGGGGACTTTACAAGGAATTACGCCAAGTTCCCCCCTTTGTAAAAGGGGGGCTGGGGGGGATTTTGCTTCTTGGACCATGTGCTATAAAAGAAAAAACTTTTCATACCAATCATAGATTCACCGGAAAACCTCTACAAACCGGCGGCGCCCAGGATGGACGACAATTTGTCTTCCCAACCGATGGTGGAGATGAGCACTCCCGGGAACCCCTTTTCTTTTATGGCCGCGGCAAATTCCGCGGCAATCTGCACACACTCCCGCACCCGGTCAGGGGCTTTTTGAATCCGGTTGATATACTCTTCTGGAATCTTGATCTCCAGGTGGCGGTTGATGTAGCGGGCCATGCCCACACTCTTGAGGAGCAGCACCGTGGGAATAATGGCCGCCTGGCGTTTGCCCACCTGTTGCCGGAATTTCTCCAGGACTTCCACGTCGAAGACCGGCTGGGTGGTAAAAAACCGGGCTCCCGCCGCAATTTTCTGATCCAGATCCGCCAGCTCCGCTTTCAAACCTTCGGAGCCGCCAGGCACCTTGACAGTGGAGCCCACCAGGAATTGGGGGGACCCCTTGAGATCCACCCCGGCCAGGTCCCTTCCGGATTGCAGGGTCCCGATAGCGGAGATCAACTCCAGGAGATTAATGTCATAAACGGGTCTGGCCTCGTGATGGTCGCCGTGGGTGATCTCTTCCCCCGCCACCGCCATGACGTTGGTGACTCCCAGGGCGCAGGCTGCCAACAGGTCGCCTTGCAGGGCCAGGCGGTTGCGGTCCCGGCAGCAGACCTGCAATACCGTTTCCAATCCCTTGGTTTGCAAGAGGAGCGCGCCGCCCAGAGAGCTCAACCTCATTACTGCGTTGTTCATCTCCGGAACCACAAAGGCGTCCACCAGGCGCTTGACGCTGGTGGCGGCGGCCACCATGTCCGAAACATCCGTGCCTTTGGGCGGCTCCATCTCCGCCAGAATGACGAATTCACCGGAAGTCAATTTCTCTTGTAATGGCATCGCGTCCCTCTCTGAGATTATTGGGATGATCGCACCATGGCGTTAGAGATGGCTAATATGAGGTCATCCATGCCAAAGGAATTTACGTGATAATAAAAAATTCCCTGATGCCGGATGCGGCTTTCCTGCTCAGGGTTATTTTGGTCGGCGGTGATGATGATGGGCAGCTTGCGGTCCAGCCCTTTGATGATGGAGATGGCCTCATAGCCCATGGCTTCGGGCAGACGAGCATCCATGACCAGCACATGGATCTTTTCATTCTGGAGGGTCATGAGAAGATCTTTGATGTTGTCCACGGTCTTGAGCCGGTGCCCCTGTTCGGTGACCCAGAAATTCAAACTCTGCGCCAGTTCGCACCCGCGTTCAGCAACCAGCAGCGTACCGCATTTTTCCTTCATTGCCGAGACCCCGGAAGATTCGACCGAATTATCGCTGCCATCAATGATCCCACTTTCTATTATGCAAAGGCTATGCCCTGAGAAGATGATTGCGAAAACCTGCACTCCGTGCGACTTTCAGGGAAAAGACGCTTATTCTCGTGACTGGGTAAAGCAGGATATTTTGGGACGGAAATTCAAGAGACTATGGGTAACATATTTAAATTACAAGAATAATATACAAATGGGTAAAAATGTCACATTTGTTACCATTTTGCTAGATAGTTTTACATCGGAGGGGTCTAAGGAGGAAATTGGCGCCAGACATCCCGGGAGGTCGGGCTTACCTAAATCCAGACCTCACCAATATCGCTTGCAGTCTGGTCCACCAGGATGATCACCAGCAAGAAGAGCACTATGGCCACGGCGAGAATGACGAAATGATTCGTCATGGCTGCATGCAGGATGTCGACGGGTTTTCTTTGCATCTGGATTGCATCTTAACAAAATGTATATAATCAACACAATGCAAATTAAATACCAGATGAGTATCATATTAATATTATTTAATAATATTGACTCATTCTTCAATAATCATGTTTAGACCAATGAACAATGTTCAGGTTGCAGAAGGATCGAGTCTCAGTTTTGGGGATTTTCCGAAGGCGGGTCGAACAGAGTAGGTTGAGGTACCTCCCGGAGTTGGCGCCGCCGGGACCGGGCCAGTCGCGGCAAACCCATGGGGTCCAGACTGCCGGCTTCCAGGTTCTCCAGGACTTCCTGGGCCCGGGCGATGACTTCCGGGGGTACACCAGCCAGCTTCGCCACCTGGATGCCGTAGCTTTGGGCAGCGGCGCCGGGAGCCAGACGGTGTAAAAAGACAATCTCACCCTCGGATTCCGTAACCAGGACTTGAAAGTTACCCACCCTGGTTTTAAGGCGGCCCAATTCCGTGAGCTCCTGGTAGTGGGTGGCGAACAGGGTCTTGACGCCTTCGCCTCCCAGGTCGTGGAGGTGTTCCGCCACGGCCCAGGCCAGGGACAGGCCATCAAAGGTCGAGGTTCCCCGGCCGATCTCGTCCAGGATGACCAGGCTCCTGGGACTGGCCTGGTGTAGAATGCGGGCGGTTTCGTGCATCTCCACCAGGAAGGTGCTCTGGCCCCGGCCGATGTCATCCACTGCCCCCACCCGGGTGAAGATGCGGTCGGTAAGCCCGATGACCGCCTCCGCCGCCGGGACAAAGCTTCCCACGTGGGCCAGAAGCGTTATGATGGCCACCTGGCGTAGAATGGTGGATTTACCGCTCATGTTGGGCCCGGTGACGATGAGGATTTGGGAGTTTCCGTCCACGGTTACGTCGTTGGGCACGAAGCTGCCAGGCGGCAGAACCCGCTCGATGACCGGGTGACGTCCCTGTTTAATCCTGAGCACCGGTTCGGCCACCACTAGGGGCCGGTTATACTGATGCAGCGCGGCTAACTCTGCCAAGGCGGCACACACGTCCAGAATTCCCAAGGCCCGAGCCACTTGCTTAAGGCGGAGGGCCTCCTCCCCCAGGCGCCGGCGTAATTCCTGAAACAATTCCGTCTCCCGCTTGAAGCGCGCCTCTTCCGCCCCCAGGACTCTGGACTCATACTCCTTCAAGTCTGCAGTGATGAAGCGCTCGGCATTCACCAGGGTTTGCTTGCGGATATAGTCAGGCGGCACCAGGTGCAGATTAGCCCGGGACACCTCCAGGTAGTAGCCAAAGACCTTGTTGTAGCGCACCTTCAGGGAGTTGATGCCGGTCTTGGCCCGCTCCTTGGCTTCCAGACGGGCGATCCAATCTTTGCCCTCCCGGGAAAGCCCGATGAGTTCGTCCAATTCGGGATCGTAGCCCTCCCGGATGATGCCGCCGGCCTGGAGACTGGCGGGAGGGTCATCCACCATCGCCCGGCCAATCAGGTCCTGGAGTTCCGGGAGTCCATCCAGCTCGGACGCCACCAGGGCCACCAGGGCTGGAAGCTCCTCAGGCAGTAATGCCATTAATATGGGGACCCTGGCCAGGGCCTCTTTTACGGCCCAGACTTCGCGAGGTGTCGCCTGTTCCAGGGCCACCCGGGCGGTGAGCCGTTCCAGGTCCCCCAGCCCTTTTAAGGTCTGGCGCCATCGTTGCCGCAGCAAGGCGTTGTCTTTGAAAAACTCCACTGCATCCAGGCGGGCCTCAATCTGGACCTGATCCTGCAAAGGATAACGAAACCACTGGCTCAGGCGCCGGGCCCCCATGGGAGTAACGGTTTTGTCCAGGGTTTCCAGGAGCGACCCCTGGCGGGACCGGCTGCGCCAGGTCTCGAAGATTTCCAGGTGGCGCAGGGTGGCCTCATCCAGGCCCAGAAAGTCATCCCTATGATAGGCCAGCAAGCGGTCCAGGTGGGGGAGGTCAGGAGTATAGGAATCCCTTAGGTAGCGGAGGATGGCTCCTGCGGCGGCAACCCCCAGTTGGTAGCCGTCCAGCCCGAAGCCGTCCAGGAAGAGGGTGCCCAAGGCTCGACCCACCTCCCGGCGGGCCGCCTCCGGGTCAAAGGCATAGGCCGATACCAGCCGTTGGGTGGGGGGAATGTCGAAGGGAACCAGGGCCGGGGCCAAGAGTGAAGGGTCCAGGTTGTCCGGGACCACCAGCTCCGCAGGTTTCAGCCGCCACAACTCATCTGCCAGGGCATCAGGGCCCGCCCCCTCGGTGAGGCGGAATTCCCCCGTGGATAGTTCCAGAAAAGCCAGGCCCCATCTGGCACCCTTGAAGGTCACTGCGGCCAGGTAGTTATCGGCCCGGGCGTCCAAGGCGGCGGGGTCCACCACAGTGCCACGGGTGAGGATGCGGGTAACTTCCCGGCGTACCAAACCTTTGGCCTGGGCCGGGTCTTCCGTCTGGTCGCACACCACCACCTTAAAGCCCTGCTCCAACAGGCGGGGGATATAACTGCCGGCGGCATGGATGGGAAAGCCGGCCATGGGGATGCGGTCTTCACCCTGGCGTGAGCGGGAAGTTAGGGTAATATTAAGGGCCCGGGCTGCAGTTTCGGCGTCGTTGAAAAAGGTCTCGTAAAAATCCCCCATCTGGAAGAGCACCAGGGCGTCGGCATACCTGTTCTTGAGGTCCAGGTACTGCTTCAACATGGGAGTGATTTTATCCGGGGATGGGGCGGTCATGACGACTGAGAATCCGGGGAAGGGTCGGCGCTTGGTCTGGCTTCTCCGGCCCTCCTGAAAACCAAGGTCACCCCAGGTTATTCTTCAGACGGCGGGACAACCCGGGATTTGGGAGCCGTGGCCGAAATCTCCGCGGTGGCGCCGGCCTGCTTCAGTTCGCTGGCCAGAATTTCCAGGTTGTGCCGGAGCTGGCGGATGGTCTGGCGGCTTTTAACGAGCTCATAGATGCCGTAAAGCGAGGTGGTTAACACCCCCAGGAAAAAGCAGAAAAGAATGATAACCCAGAGGTGAATGCCGGGGCTCTGGAAGGTGAAGAAATAGAGGTCCAGTTTAATATGTACGGCCTGCTTGAGCATGTCCAGATTTTCGACGATAAAGACGATGCCCAGGAGGACGATAACGGTGGAGATGATTATTTTAATGAAACGCATGCTTTATCCTCATCTGGCAGGGCCTGGAAATGGGGCGCCAGGCGTTCATAAGTCTGACGGAAATGCTCCGGAATCACCCGGACATCGGCAAACACCGGTATGAAATTAGTGTCCCCGTTCCAGCGGGGGACAATGTGAAAATGGAGGTGGCTTTCCACTCCGGCGCCGGCTACGATCCCCAGGTTGAGGCCCACATTGAAGCCGTCGGGGCGCATGACGCTCTTCAAGATGGCCAGGGACTCCCGAACCTTGGTCAAGAGATCCAGCATTTCTGCCGGGGTCAGGTCGTCCAAACCGGGAAGGTGGCGGATAGGAGAGACCAACAGGTGGCCGTTGATATAAGGATACTTGTTCATCATGATGCGGGTGAGACTGCCGCTGTAAAGTACCAGTCGTTCCGCCAGATCTTCGCCCGGCTCAGGACAGAAGATACAGCCCGGGGTTTTATCCTCGCCCAGGATGTATTCCATGCGCCACGGGGCCCACAAGACTTTCATGACGGACCCACCCCAGTAAATGACTTATAATTACACATATCATTGAAATATAGCACGATCGGGCAGAGATTCAAGGGCTTTTCTTCCAGCCTTGGCCTCTGGGGAAAGCGAGTTTCCTCTCCCATAGACCAAGAAAAGGTAGCGCTGCCGCCCCCGGCGGCACAAAACAGAGTCTCAAGCCGCTAAGACGAGAGGTTAAAAGCCGGCCGGATGCGTCCCACTTCGTCTTTGCGGTGATTGAGGATGGGCGGCTGCCGAAAGGCGGCCAGAGCTTCCGCGGCGGCGGGGGTGATCACCCCCAGTTGCTCCAGGATGGCCATTACGGTGGGATTCATGGCCCGCACCGCGCCGTCTTCGATCTTGAAGGCCACCCCCAAGCCGCCTTCCATCAGGCTTAAGCCATAACCTCCTTCGGACCCGGACTTGGCAAAGAGCTTGCCCGGCAGGGCTTCCATGGCCGAGGTTTCCAGGCGGCCATTGCCCGCAATGAGCTTGGGATTAGCCAGAATCGCGGCCATGAGAATGCCCCCGGGGGAATCGGGCCGGGCCGCGGCCAGGCGGGCGTAGCCCAGGGCGATATTTTTCAACGGCACGTAGAAGACCGGCGCGCCGCAGCCGTCCACGGCCACGGTGATTTGTGTCGGCGGCACCCCCACCATCCGGGCCACTGCGCCCAGGATAAGTTGCTGCACCGGATGATCCTGGTCTAAATAAGTATCTACGGGCCAGCCGTGATGGACGCAGAGGGTCAACATGGCTGCGTGTTTGCCGGCGCAGGTGTGGTGCAGGGGGCTGGGTTTTTCCCCGGCCTTGGCCAGGGCCTGGGCCGAGGCGCGGTGCAGGGGCGGATGCGCCCCACATTGCAGGACCGCGGGGGTGAGCTTCAGTCGTGCCAGGACCCGTTTGACCAGGTCCACCTGAAAATCCTGGCCGCTCAGCGACCCGGAAAACAGGGCCATCTCTTCCGGCCCGAACCCGAAGGCATCCGCGGCCCCGGTGGTCAACACCGGCAGGGCCTGAAAGGGCTTGGCCAGGGAGCGCAGGCACACCTGCAACTCAGGATCGCCCAAATGCTGGCGCAGGTTGCCCTGGGCATCGATCACCACGATGTGGCCCCGGTGACAGCTCTCTACGAGGGTGCCTCGGGTGACTTCGATTAAAACCGGTGGGGGTGGTTGTTTCTGCATAATTTCCCTCAATTATAGGGCGGCTCCTGGCCGCCATAAATCGGTGTGCACGGCAAAACCATGAAAATGTAGGTTGCGTTTCACGCACCATTTTGGGCGCGTAAGACGCGCCCTACTAACGACCTTTTCGAGCAGACATTTTCAGAGAATAAAGGAATTTTAGCAGTTATGGTGGGCCGGGCCCACCCTCCATTTTTACCTGCTTCAAACATAGGTCTCGGCTAAAAGCTGACTGCTAAAAGCTGACAGCTGTTTCTACCGCCACCAGGCCGCGTACAGCAGGGCCAGGGTGGTGGTCAGGCCCGTGAAAAAGTGGGTCTGGATGGTGAGGGCCTGGGCGGTGACGAATTCGGGGTCAGTGGGAACGGTGCGGAAGGCCAGGCCCACGGCCCGCACGGCCAGAGGCAGCGGCGCTAGACCGGCTATGATGAGATCGGGCAAGTGAAAAATTTCCATCAGGACAAAGAGGCTGAGGAAAGGGGCCAGCATCAAGGCGGCATAGACCCAGCGGGAAAGCTTCAGTCCCAGGCGGGCCACCAGGTGGTGTTTAGCTGCCGCGATATCCGCCTCCAGGTCGGGAAATTCGTTGATCCAGATGATGGCAGTGATGAGAAAGGCCAGGGGCAGGCTCACCATTGCTCCGATGAGAGCGAGTTTCCCGGTTTGCACATAATAAGCGCCCCAGGAGAGCAAAGGCCCGAAGGCCAGAAAAATGAGCCCTTCCCCCAGGCCGCCGCTCATAAGCTGCACGGGCGAGGCGGAATAGCAAAAGGCTGCGGCCAAACCCATAAGACCGATGAGGGCCACCCAGGGACGGCCCAGGTAAATCAGGGCCAGACCGCACCCTACTCCCAGGGCGAACAATACATAGGCCAGGGTCCTAACCGCTCCCGGACTCATCTGGCCGTTCTGGATAACCCGACTGCCGCCGCTGAAGGGCGTCACGTTGCGGTTCAAGGGGTCGCTGCCGAAGGAGTCGTAATAATCGTTGATGAGGTTTGCCCCACACTGCAGGCTGGCCACGCCCAGAGCAGTAAGACCGAACCGGAGAAGGTTCCAGGTGTGGTCCTGGAGATAGGCCAGAGCCGTGGCCACGGCCACCGGGAAAAGCGAGCCGGTAAGAAAGGGGAGCCGCATGGCTCGCAGGTAAACCAAAGGATTCATAATTATTACCCCAGTATGCGATTATAGGGTTTTCGGCATGTTACTGTCAACGCCGGACCGAGAGATTTTCATTGCAGGATAAACGTAAACGGGTTAATAAAAACAGGTTGACAATTATTAGGGGGGTTGCCAAAAATTTAAGACGATTGAGCCTCTTGCAAAAGTCTCTTATCCTGTCATTCTGAGGGAGCGAAGCGACCGAAGAATCTCATTAAGCCAGAGGAAAATACGAGATCCTTCGCTGCGCTCAGGATGACAAAAAGGCTTTTTGCAAGAGCCTCGATTGCTGAATTTTGTAATCCCCCTTAATCCCCTTTTTCAAGGGGAGGCTTTGGAAATCATCTTGTGAGGAGGTCAATTATGGGTCGCCCGAAGATTACTGTGGTAGGGGCGGGGAACGTTGGGGCAACGTGCGCCCATTGGGCTGCCGCCCGTGAACTGGGCGATGTGGTGATGGTGGATGTAGTGGAAGGCATGCCCCAAGGCAAAGCTTTGGATCTGATGCAGGCGCGTCCCGTCTTCGGCTTTAACGCCGAAGTGGTGGGGACCAATGACTACGAAGCCACAAAAGATTCCCAGGTGGTGATCATCACCGCGGGCATTGCCCGGAAACCTGGGATGAGCCGGGAAGATTTGATCAATACCAATAAAAACATCGTGGCCACGGTGACCAAAGAAGTTATGGCCAAGTCGCCCAACGCCTTTCTGATCATTGTCAGCAATCCTCTGGACGCTATGTGCTATGTTGCCAAAAAGGTGAGTGGCCTGCCCCGGGAACGGGTTATGGGAATGGCGGGGATTCTGGACACTGGGCGCTACCGCTGTTTCATCGCCATGGAATTGGGGGTGGCGGTGGAGGAAATTCAGGCCATGGTTCTGGGGGGCCACGGCGATGATATGGTGCCCGTAGTCAGCGCCACCAATATTTCGGGCGTGCCCTTAACCGACCTGCTGGCACCGGAACGCATCGCCGCGCTGGTGGACCGCACCCGCAAAGGCGGAGGGGAGATAGTGGCGCTGCTTAAAACCGGCTCCGCGTATTATGCCCCCTCGGCTGCCGCGGTGCAGATGGCTGAAGCCATTCTAAAGGACCAAAAGCGCTTGGTGCCGGTATCTGCCTATCTAACGGGGGAATACGGCCTGAACGACCTTTATTTCGGCGTCCCGGTAATCCTGGGAGGCGGGGGTATCGAAAAAATTCTTACCTTGAAGTTGAGCCCAGCGGAAGAAGAAATGCTGCAGAAATCCGCGGCCGCAGTGGCCAAAACCCGGGACGAACTAAAGATGTAGCGGAACCTGGGGGGGAGGTCTGACGGTGCGAACCCCTCCCCTCAACCGGCTTGGGGTCGGGTTACTTCGGGCTACTGCTGAAGAATTCTGAGATACGAATTACTGCCGGCCCCAAGACAACCACAATGATGGCTGGAAAAATGAACAGCAGGAGCGGAAAGACCAGCTTGACCGGGGTCTTGGCGGCTAATTCCTCCAGTTTTTTGCGCCGGCTAGTCCGCATGAAATCGGATTGGGTTTTTAGAGCTTGAGCAATACTGGTGCCGAAACGGTCGCTCTGGATGAGAATTGTACAAAGAGAGATCAACTCATCCACCCCGGTCCGTTCCCCCAGGTTTTTCAAAGCCTGTTCCCGTTCCAAGCCGGCCATGATCTCGAGATTGACCATGAGCAATTCCCGGGCCATAATCGGGCTGCTTGCCATTAAATCATCCGAAACCCTTTTGATGGCGGCGTTCAACCCTTGACCGGCCTCGACACAAACCACCATCAAATCCAGGGCATCGGGAAGCGCTTCTCTAATTTTTTGCTGGCGGGCCTTCACCAAGTGATCCAGGATTAGATCGGGCAGAATATATCCCAAAGTTAAGAGTCCGATGGATCCAGCGATCAATAAACCCCGCCGATCAGTCTCACCCCACCAGAAAAATAACACTACCATCGGCAGGACCAGCAGCAGCCCCAGCTTTACCCCAAAAAAGACGGGGATGGCTCGATCATTATAAATACCAGCTTGGATAAGCCGCTTTTGGAGTTCCTTGATCCTGGTACTGTCTTTCCCCAAGTTCAAATGGTTTTCAAGTTTTTTGATCAGGTCGGCGCTTAAGAAGGCGGGTTTCTCCTCCACTAACGGCCGGAGCAATTCAGTTTTTTGACGTGGCGGAGGGGGCTGAAGACGCCGGCGCACGAAAGCTTGTCGCTGTTGAAAATAAAACCCTAGGAAGAAAATCATCCCCCCAATTAAGAGTCCAAAGACGGCGGCCTGTAAGATCAGCATTTCATTAAACCTGGGCTAAACTTTGATATTGACAATCTTGCGAATTAAAAGCATTCCCAACACCTGAAAAGCCAGAGCGACCCCACACATGATCTGACCCACCGGATGATTGAACAGGGTGGACTCGTATCCCGGGTTTATTAGCATCAATAGGACGACCAATACCGGCGGCAGCAGGACGAGGATAAGTCCAGACAGCCGGCCTTCAGCGGTTAAGGCCTTGATCTGGTTGCGCAATTGAAAGCGCTCCCGAATGAGGACGGAAATCTTCTCCAAAATTTCTGTGAGGTTACCTCCGGTTTCCCGTTGGATCAAGACCGCAGTCGTAAAGAAGTCTAAATCCCTGAGGTTTATGCGTTTGCAGAGGCCGAGCAGGGCGCTGCTCATGTCCAGGCCATGGGAGAATTCTTTGTATACGATGGAAAATTCCGTCCCCACAGGGTCGGGAATTTCTTTGGCTACTTGCTGCAATCCCGAGGGGAAAGCGTGCCCCGCCTTTAGGCCTCGAGCCAGCATGTCTAAAGCTTCGGGTAGTTGTTTTTCAAATTTATGTAACCGAACCTTACCCTTGTGGACCAAAAATTTATAGGGAATGTACAAACCCAGCCCGACACCGACCAGACCTCCCACCGGGCCCCATTTAATTGCCCCCACCACCAAACCCACCACGCCTGAGAAAGCGGCAACGAACAGAAAGGTGGAAAGTTTCCAGGATAAGTTCGCCCTGACCAGTAAAGATTGTAAGTGGTTGGTGAACCGGAATTTATCCAGGTTCTCATCCATAAGGGACTTTTTCAGGGTGCTGGTTTTCAGAAGGGTGGTAGCATTTGGGGTCGATTCGATACCTTCTATTTCTTTAAGTCGTTGTTTTAAGCGTCTTTGGTAACGTCTTTGAGGGTCTGTCAGAAAAAAGAGGATAGCCCTTAAGAAGAAAAATAAGCTGAGAAAAATAAGAAGGGCGAGAATCAGGAGGGATAAATCTTTAGATTGGATAAATTCACTTACCATCATAGCCTCCCTGATGGGAACCTGCCCTGGAACAGCGGAAGAAGATGGGAGATTCTGTCAGATATAGAGGAAAGGAAATAACACAACCTCCATCAAGGACAGCTAATGGTCCTGGAAAAGACTGCTGGGCAACGTAATGCCCATACCCTCCAGACGTTTCATAAATTTGGGGCGGATGCCGCTGGCGGAGAAGCGGCCTTTTACTTTCCGGTCTTCGGTAAGCCCCATCAAATTGAAAGAGTAAATCTCCTGCATGGTAATCATGTCTCCTTCCATGCCGACGATCTCATACATGTTCATCATTTTACGGCTGCCGTCACTCAAGCGGGCGAGCTGAATAACAACGTGAATGGCAGAGGCAATCTGATGCCTGATGGCTTTTTCAGGAAGATTGAGGCCGGCCATGGAGACCATGGTTTCCAAACGGGTTAGGGCGTCTCGGGGAGAGTTGGCGTGAATGGTGGCCAGGGAACCGTCGTGGCCGGTATTCATGGCTTGAAGCATATCCAGGGCCTCGCCACCGCGCACCTCACCCAGGATGATACGCTCGGGCCGCATGCGCAAGGCATTCCGCACCAGGTCCCGCTGGGTAACCTCTCCCTGACCTTCCAGGTTGGGGGGACGGGTTTCAAGGCGAACTACGTGGTCTTGCTGTAACTGAAGTTCTGCGGAATCTTCAATGGTGATGATACGTTCATCATTAGGGATGAAACTGGACAAGACGTTAAGGAACGTAGTTTTACCACTGCCGGTGCCGCCGGAGATCAAGATATTGAGCCGGGCCCGGACCATTCCCCCCAGGGCCTCGGCCATGTCTGGAGTGATGGCGCCGAATCCGATTAAATCATCAACGGTTATGGGAATACGAGCAAATTTCCGGATAGAAAGGGCCGGTCCATCAAGTGCCAGTGGAGGAATGATGGCATTTACCCGGGAGCCGTCAGGCAGGCGGGCATCCACCATGGGACAGGATTCATCAATGCGACGCCCCACGCCGGCAGCGATTTTTTCAATAATTTTGAGTAAGTGGGCGTTATCAGTAAACCGGATAATTGCAGGTTCCAATTTGCCGCGGCGTTCCACATACACTTTATCGTATTTATTTACCAGGATATCGTTAATGCTGGGATCGGCCAGGAGGGGTTCCAGGGGCCCGTAACCCAGCAGCTCATTTCTGATTTCCCGACAGAGCCTTTCTTTTTCCGGCGAGGGGAGCGGGATCTTGTCCTCGGCCAGGATCATTTCGACCCCCCGGCGCAAGTCCTCCTGGAGGGCGCTTTCGGAGGCTTCCGTCAGGCGGGCTAGGTCCAACAAATTGAGGAGCTTCAGGTGAACTTTACCTTTCAATTCATTGAAGGAATCGTCTTTCCTTTGCCTCTCCTTCTCTTGTTTCTGGTCCAGTCCAAAGGTCTGTGTTTGGGCTGCCTGATCCTCTCCTTGCCGCTGGCGGATTCTGTCCAGGAGGCTCATAATTACTTCTTCCTCCAGAGGCGTTGAAGCCATTTCCATCCTGAATTAACGTTTCCTTCCACCGCTTGGTCCTTTTGGATGTTCCCAGCCATTAATTTCAATTCATCGATTATGGGATGCCGACCTTTACCTTCCACTAAAAGCCGCCCCTCATTAATGCTGAACCCCACCTGCTTATAATCACAGGTTATGGTGCCTGAAATTTTTTTCCCCAAAAAGCCTTCAACGTCGGTCAGAGACAATTCATTTTGCCGGTCCCAAAAATTAACCCAAACCTCAATATCGAGATCCTTTAATTCCAGGAGATTCAGGATTTCCAACATCTTCTTGGCATTGGACAAAGCCGGAATGGATTGCGCAGTCACCAGCATCAAAATGTTTGAGAGTTCCAATGCCTTCAAGGTAATTTCATCAAATTGATGGCAACAATCTATCAGGATCGTGCGAAACCCCAGGTTTTCTCTGATGTATTGAAGAATCTTCTCCAGATGACCGGCATTGATGATCTCGGCTTCTTCCAGACGAGGCGGGGCCGGTAGAATATAACAATTATTGCCGACCCGGTGCAGGATACTTTGTAAGTACACCTTATCCAGCCGTTCCAGATTTTCCACCAACTCAGTCATGGTGTGTTCAGGGTTGATATCGAACAGATAGTTGAGCTGACTAAAACCCAGGTCCAAGTCCACGACCAGCACCTTCCCTCGGCCTTCCTGGGCCAAAAGGCTGGCCACATTGGCAACCAGAAAAGTGGTCCCAACCCCCCCTTTGCATCCGAGAAAGGAAATGATTTGTGTGGGTTGGTCCAGAACCAGTCTGACCTCGGTCCGGCTGGCGACGCGCTGAAGGGCATTTTGAAAATCTTCTTCTTTAATGGGGAAGGTGAAACATTCCTTGGCTCCCAGGCGCAACGCTTTCCATAAGTTACTGGTGGAGATTTCTTGGAAAAAAAGGAAAATGGCAGGGCTGCGGGGATTGGCTGCGGTAGTTTCGATCCAATGGTCCAACTGCGGATTACTTTCCTGATATTCCAAAAAAACTACATCAATGCCATTCACGGCCTCGGCAGGAAGATGATCCAAATCCTGAGCATCCACCAGTTGGCCATCACCGGAAGCATCGATAACTTGGCGGAGGTATTCCTTTTTTTCCGGATCGTGATAATAAACACTAAAATGGATAGGCATTGGCCATTACGATCCCAATTATGAACAGGTCATGGTAATATAGCAATTGTCAAAAGTGTTTTCCTATTCGAGAGCCTCACGATCCACCTATTATTGTCATTCTGAGGAAGCTAAGCGACCGAAGAATCTCGAAAAAGCGAGATTCTTCGCCGCGCTCAGAAAGACAAATCTAACCAAATAATCAGCAACAACTTTCGGCAACCGCTAGATCTTAAAAATCCAGAGGTTCCCGTTGTATGCCGCGTATCACCTCCACGGTCCGACGAGGGGGAGGAAGCCTTTTTGCCTTTGATGGTATTCCAAGCAACTTGGTGGTATCCGCCCCCATAGTTTCCACAAGTTGTTGATCCCCTCGCCCCCGCAGCACCAGGGAGATACGCCCTTCCTGGGCGGCCAGGGCCAGACGTTCTCCTTCTTCTGGGCTTACTTCCAGCGTAACCGTGGGAACAACCTGAGGTTTATCCCCAGGGCGAGACTCCATCCTTTGACCGGTTCCTAAAACTTTTAGGTTTTGGAAAAGGATCTTGGAAACAGGATCTTTATCATATTCACCTTTATCCACCACCACCACCACGTCTACCCGATCTCCAGGCGCCAAAAACCCAGCCACGCCGGAGGCTTCATCCACCTTAACGGTCATGGCCCGCTGGTTGGGGCTCAATTGCGCAATAAGGCCCACCCGTTTATCTGCCGTGTTTTCTCTGGTGATAAGATCGCCCGGTTTCAGAATTGCCTTGGCCTCTCGCCCTACCACCTGTTCTATACTGGTAAAGTAATCTTGGGGAGGATTTTCCTGACGCCAAGGCTCCGTCTTCAGTTGTACGTTGTTCAGAATGCCGCCCGGTTCCACTTTAGCAGTGGTAACCACCACCATCAGAAGGGTTTTTTCCTTTGCTACGGGTACAGCAGCCTGCTTTTTCAGCCATCCCAAGGCCATATAGGAGGCCAAGCTAGCAAACATAACGGCCAAAAGCAGCCATACCCAACTGGGGAGTTGGCGCATTTTGCTGTTACTCCTTGCGTGAGGACGCGGTTAGCTTAATAAATTGGAGCTTTCCCATCATACTACGTTCCCCATCCTTTTGTTGCCATCAGTTTGGTCCACGAAAAGATATTACGTCCTCGACTTAAGCTGAACTCTACTATATTTTTATTAAAAAGAAAAGAAGATATGAATCAGGATAAATAATTTATCCTTTTATTCAATGTGGAAAGAACGGTCCCCCAATGTCTTCCCAAACAATTAGATGACCACCAGAGCATATTTAATGCCTTCGGAGCTTCACCCTTGGCGGAGCATGTCGTATTAATTGTCTAGACCATTAAATAGGTTATCTCTTCAACCGAGGGTTCATATAAATGGGTACCATCTGATGTTTCATTATTTTTTCACCCTTGGATTTTAGAGCCTTAGACGGGGCTTATTTCTATCCAATTTTCCTAAATAAAGTAACTTTATGTTTCAGTAAGCATATCATCCATCTGAGAAATTGACTCTCTTTAGGAGAGAAGGGCCGTAACCCTGAGGTTACGGCCCAGGTGCTCATAACCCGCAGGCTAGATTAACTGCCACCGGCCGCATCTAACTTGCCCGCTGAGGAGGTGAATTTGTTGGAAATCGACGTACCGAGGGTAGTGGCGCCCGCTATGATAGCCAAGGCAATCAGGCCCACCAACAGGGCATACTCGATGGCAGAGGCGCCGTCCTCATCTCGGATGAACGCCAGAGCTTTGTTCATATAGGTCTTCATTTTCAGTCCCCTTATATTTTTTGGTGGTTAGTCAAACTTTAACTGCGCGGATTTCTGCCAATCCAACCTTCATGCAATCTTTGATCTTCACCTCCTCCTGATTGGTTTAAATCCACGCCGCCCACCTTTTGGACTCGCCGTTTTCAAGTGCCCTGGGCATCCTTTCCTCTCCACTTCGGCAGTCCCGCTGCCCTGGCTTACAGCTGTAGGCCGGTGACTTTGCGTCCTCACCTTTCGGTGGAGTTTGCCTTTTTCGGTGGCGTGGACATCTCTGTTATGTGTATCGGTATCATTTTTGGAAACTTTAATAATCTTTCTGAAAAAATGAAAAATATCGGACAGAATCCTTGGATTCTACTCCCGGTGGGTTATCCCAGGGAGGGCGCAATTAAAAAGCCCAAGTTGGGCTACCTTGCATACAGATGGATGCATGATTGGGAAGAAAGAGGGGGCTTCAAATTAAGTTTGGAACAAAGCGGGAATTAAACCCTGATGCAAAAATCAACTTGTCAGCAATTCAAATCATTAATCGGGGAAAAATCCACTTTCCAAAAATAACGGGGCCGCAGCTCTGAAGCCACGCCCCCGTTTCTGTTGCCGGATTCCTGGGATTATTGCTTACTTGCCGGCCGCATCTAACTTGCCCGCTGAGGAGGTGAATTTGTTGGATATCGACGTACCGAGGGTAGTCGCGCCCGCTATGATCGCCAAGGCGATCAAGCCCACCAGCAGAGCATACTCGATGGCAGAGGCACCGTCCTCATCCCGGATGAAAGCCATGGCTTTGCTCATATAGGTTTTCATTTTCACTTTCATTCTCCTTCAATTTTATTGTGATTAGATAAAATTTAATTGAGCGGATTTCAGGCAACCCTGTCTTGGACAGTAACTTTGATCTCCACCTCCTCCTTTATAAGTTAAATCCCGCGCCATTTCCTTTTTAGGACCGCCGTTTTTGTGATGCCTTTGTCATACTGACCCTCTCCACTTCGGTAGTCCCGCTGCCATGGCCCTCAGGCTTTAGGCCGGAAACTTTGCGTCTTCACCTTTCGGAGGAGTTCGCCTTTTTCGGTGGTAAGGATGCCTATGGTGGGTTTATCGGTATCATCTTTGGAAACTTTAATATTCTTTTTGCAGAAGTAAAAAATATCGGCCTGAGCCCTTGATTTGTAGGAAGCGACGTATTTCCGGGAGGGACGCATCAAAAAGATCGAATCCAAGTTGCCTAAAATACGGATACTGATTTCACACGGAGAAGGGGGAAAGATTTAAGTTTTCCCCAAAGTGGTCGAAAAGCATATTAATGGAAAACTTAATTAGTAAAACCATGCTCGACACCGATTCATTACTCAAATTGGGGAATGACAGGGAAGAGGCTGTCCCGCCCTTGCCCCAGTCAGTGGAGGAACTAGGCCTGCCGCCAATATTCCTGGCCCAGCTCGCCCTGAAGCACTGTTTTTTCCTGGACGTTTTTCTCCTGGGGGACCTGGTAGACCGTCTGAAGGTGTCTGCCAGCATCATCTCAAAGGTTTTGGATTATCTAAGAAAAGAAAAATATGTGGAAGTGAGGGGGCCTGACCCGTTGCGGCCGGTGGTGAGCGCGATAAGTTTAGCTCAACGTTATACTTTGACCGATGGTGGGAAAAAACGGGCCAGCCAGTTATTGGAATACGATGCTTATACCGGTCCGGTGCCGGTAATATTGGAAGAATACTGGCGACAGGTGAAAAGGCAGAGCATTAAGTTGGCGGAGGTTACTCCCGACCGTCTTCAGCAATCCTTCGAAGGGGTGGTGTTGGCCCCCGAAATTTTGGAGCAATTGGGAGTGGCTGCCCTAAGTGGCTATCCCCTGTTCCTCTATGGTCCGCCCGGAAACGGCAAGACTTTCATTTCCCTGCGCTTGGGAAAAATTTGGGATGACAGCATCCTGGTGCCGTATGCCATATACGTGGCTGGCCAGGTGATTCAGGTTTTGGATGAAATGATTCATTCTCCTATCCGGGAAGAGGCCTCCGAGGTGGAGCGCGAAGACCGCCGGTGGGTGCGGTGCCGCCGCCCGGCGGTGATTGTGGGAGGCGAACTTACCCTGGACATGCTGGAACTGGCTTATAAACCCACCCTCAAGTATTATGAAGCTCCCTTGCAATTAAAGGCCAGCAATGGGATGTTTATTGTGGATGATTTCGGTCGCCAGCGCCTTTCCCCTCAGGAGTTGCTCAACCGGTGGATTATCCCCTTGGAAAATCGCCAAGATTTCCTCCACTTGCGCACCGGTCAAAAAGTCGCCATTCCCTTTGACCTGTTTATTGTCTTTGCCACCAACCTGGAACCCCGTAACCTGGTGGATGAAGCCTTTCTGCGTCGTCTGCGTTCCAAAGTAAAATTGGATTATGTAACCCGCGACCAGTTTGTGGAGATTTTTCGGCTCTACTGTAATAAATACCAGTTTGAGTTTGATCCGAAAGTGGTGGAGTATCTGTTGACTACTTATTATGACGGCGGTAAAAATCCCCTGACATCGTGCCACCCCCGGGACCTGATGGAGAAGATCCTGGATTATTCCCGCTACTATAATATTCCCCCCCGCCTTACCGCGGAAAATTTAGACCGGGCCTGTCGAAGCTATTTTGTTTCTTGAGCATGGCGTTTCTGGAGATTTTTTTCTTCCAAGGGCCTGCCGCTGTCTAAATTCATCTGGTCAACCCCTAAATAATACTCTGATTTTTTCATATGATAATAAAACTTATAGGGAACTTCTGGTCTTAGGGCTTCAAAAGCCAGGCCTATCCCGGGTCCTTCCTTCGTAAATTCTTATCAACCATTGACTTAGGTCATGGTTTTGCCAATCTTAATAGTTAAAATCTAATTAACTGATGAGTGCATCTTTTTCTCGGTCATTGCTGCCGGGAACCTGATGCCCCGTAATCCATATGAAACAAGGAAATGTCTCCATGACAACAAGACAAATTATTCGAATAGATCAAGAAAAGTGTGACGGCTGTGGCCTGTGCGTCCCGTCGTGCGCCGAAGGGGCCATTCAAATCGTGGAAGGTAAGGCGCAGTTGCTGGCAGATCGGTTTTGTGACGGCCTGGGGGCTTGCCTGGGAGAATGTCCCCAGGGAGCCTTGACCATTGAGACCCGGGAGGCAGAGGAGTTTGTGGGGCCGGCCCCCGGTGCTGCGCATCCAGAAACGCCGGCCCCGGCCGGAGAGGTTTTCATCTGCCCGGGCAGCCGTATGCAGCAGTTCAAGCGGGAAAAAGTGGAAATAGCTCCAGGCGCCGAAACCTCGGCATTATCCCATTGGCCCATCAAGCTGCGTCTGGTGGCGCCCAAGGCCCCCTTTCTCAAAGGGGCCAGCCTCCTGGTGGCGGCCGACTGCGCTCCTTTTGCCGCCGGGGATTTCCACTCCCGCTATCTGGAGGGTAACGCGGTGGTTTGTGGCTGCCCTAAATTCGACGATGTCCCGGAGCATGTGGCTAAACTTACTGCAATTCTAAAGGAAAATGACATCCAGGAAATTTCCATCGTCAATATGGAGGTGCCTTGCTGTTTCGGGCTGGTGCAAATCGTTCGTCAGGCTTTGGAGGCCTCTGGCAAAAGCCTGCCGGTAACCATCTGCACCCTGGGAACCGCCGGGCAGCTTCTGCAACAGCAAAAAATCAAGGGAAAATGAGGTTGACATGGAACAGATGAAATGTCCCGGCCAGGATACCCGCTTCTGGAAACCCGATGATATCTTTGTGGCTGAATGCCCCAAATGTGGAGCGGAAATCGAGTTTTTTAAGGACGACGCCCGGCGCCGTTGTGCCTGGTGTGGCCACATGTTTTACAATCCCAAAATCGAGCTGGGTTGCGCCGAATGGTGTCAATACGCCGAAAAATGTGTGCCTGACCTGGTAAGGGCAAAAAAAGCCGCCCAGAACTTCAAAGAATTGCTTTCTGAGATGGTCAAGTCCCATCTGAAGGAAGATCAGGTGGCCTGGGAACGCACCTTCGAGGGCGTGAAATTTGCCCAAGACCTCCTCAAAGCCGAAGGGGGGGACCCCAAAGTAGTTTTGGCTGCAGTTTTACTTCATAGGGTGGCGCCGGGCAAGGCCCAGGAATTTCTGGCCGAACTGGAAACCGAGCCGGAGATCACCGAGGCCATCCTGGAATTGCTGGCTGGTAAAGGGGCAGAACGTGATTTGAACCGGCAGCTGTATAACGACGTCCTAACCCTGTTGGCGGTAGAAACCGGATCACCCCGGCAGTTCAACACTCGCACAGCCCGGCGTCTGGCCGAAGCTAAGCCCGATTAAGCTACCGGACTGCATGGGATGCCGCAGCTTTTAAGAGAAATTGGGCCTGAACCGATAAGCTTTCATAGATGCCAGGTCCATTTAAGATCTCAAACATGATTTGTAAGAGTTGCATTTTTAGGTTATTTTAACCACAAACCATAAACGCCGAACAGAAACGGTTTTAATGATGGTGGTTGCCGGCAAGGGTTTCGAAGGCTTCGATCAATCCATAAAATGGGTCGCCGTGGGCATCGAATCCATAGCCATCGGCATCATCATGCTGGGGGCCATTATCACCACCCTCGTCTTTACTTGGCGGGTTATCCAGGAGGGAAGTCTCGACAGTTGTTACCGGAGGTTTCGCAGCGACTTCGGCAAGGCCATATTGCTGGGTTTGGAATTCCTCATCGCTTCCGATATAATCGGTACGGTGGCGGTAGGGCCAACTTTTAAAGACTTGGGGATCTTGGCCCTCTTGGTGGTGATCCGTACCTTTTTGAGTTTTTCACTGGAGCTGGAGATCACCGGCCGCTGGCCCTGGCAGAAAAGCATCACTGATGGAGGATCCAATTAAATAAAGAAGCCCATTTGTGCGTTGATTTTTGCTTTTCTTATAAATGACCCTTACCAAGGTGCTTAACCGGGTTCAGCCCAAACCTGCTAACAACCTTATCTGCCAGAGATATTCTTCGTTGCAAATAACCAAAATACTTGTTTGGCACCAGGGGGCTCTGGGGGATCTGCTTCTGGCGGGTCCGGCTCTGGCAGCCGTAAGCCGCCATTATTCCGGGGCCCGGATCACTGCCCTGGGACACCCCGAGCGCTGGGGCTTGTTGGCTGGGAGCCTGCCCCTGGATGAGGTCTGGGACAGTAGCAAGGCCATCTGGGCTCCATTGTTCGGTAGCAGGGCCCTGCCCGCCGTAATTCGAGAGCGCTTGAGCCGCTTCCAGTTAGCCCTGGTCTTCAGTCCCCGACCCCAAACCATCCTACTGGACCAGCTACACCAAGCCGGAATTCCCCTAGTCCACTGGCTCCCTTCCTTTCCGGAAAGCGGCACCGAGGCGGTGGCGGTCATCCAGGCCCGCCATCTGGCCGCACTGGAGGTTCATTATACGCCTGGGCCGTTTAAATTGATACTGGAGGACGATAAGGAAGAACCGGTTGAACTCCCCGGGCCGGGCCCTTGGCTGGCGGTGGCTCCAGGCAGCGGCCAGTCACGCAAAAACTGGCCCTTGTCCCATTATTACGAAGTCAGCCGGGCCCTGGCCTGGGAGTTCGGTCTCAAAGTGGTGTGGCTGGCCGGTCCCGCCGAAGAAGCTGCATTGCCATACCTGGAGGCTCTGGCAAAAGCCCAGGACCACCTTCTCCTGGCGAACCGGCCCCTGGCCTGGATAGCTATGGTATTGTCCCACTGCCGCCTGTACCTGGGCAACGACAGCGGCCTGACGCATTTGGCCGCGGCAGTTTCTGGACCTGATGTCCTGGCCCTGTTTGGCCCAACCGACCCAAGGGTATGGGCGCCTCTGGGGCCGCACGTGCATGCCCTAACCGCACCCTGTCCCCAGGCCCCTTGTGCCGCAGGCCGTACCATTGCCTGTAAGGAGCCTGTATGCATGGAGGCGCTGTCGCCGAAAACTGTTCTGGCCGCTGCGGCCAGCCTTTTATCGGCTTTTGCCCAAAAGGCTGGCAGAGAGGATTTCCAGGATTTTTGACACCGGTTACTTGCTCTTTGTGCCTAAGGCGGTTAAAAATTTTGGCCAGGCGATTTTGGGTAGAGGTGGTGTAAATTTCTATTCCATGATCGGGCAAAAGCTAAAAATTTAAGTCAGATTCGTACAAAAATTTGAACTATATCCAGACCAGCCAGTCTCTCTGATATCCGGAACCTGTTGTCTTTATTGGCTAAGCTGCCTTTTAGCGAGATTGGCACCATTTGTGCAGTACTATAATGCAGGTTACCCCCGAAAATACCCTATACCAATTTCTCCTTTCTCCTAATGGCCGGGCTCCCCCTCCCGGCCATTATATTTTTGGCCTTTCTTAGTTAACCATACCTTAATTTTTTGTGCCGGATAACGGCGCCAATTTTCATAATTTGCTTCTTCGCCCCCTTTTCCCCTTTATAGACATGTCCGGCCGCCGAAGTATTCCTGCACCATCTTTAACTCCGATCCCCCGGTTATTAGGGTCTCTCTCAGAGAACTCAGACGATCCGCCGCTTCCCGGCCCCGCGGGATTAGGTCCGCCTCCGTCGCCAGGAGACGGGCAGTGTCCCACGCGGCCTCCCAGTTGTTACAGATGAGCAGCAGGTCGGCCCCCGAGGCCAGAGCTTCTTTGGCCCCTTGGGGCGCCGATAGTTGGGTGGCGATAGCCCCCATCTCCAGGTCGTCGGTGATGATCACTCCCTTAAACCCCAGGCGCCCCCGTAACCAGTTGTGCAAAGCCACCGAAGAAAGGGTGGCCGGGCGCGCCTCCCACTCCGGCACCTGAAGGTGCGCGGTCATGACCATGGGGACCCCTGCGGCCACCGCCTGCTGAAAGGGGAGTAAGTCCACTTTCCGTTCGGCATCGCCAGATTGCGCCAGGGGCAAGGCTTCGTGGGAGTCGACCCCGGTGTCCCCCAGGCCCGGAAAATGTTTGGCCACCGGGATTATCCCTCCGGACATATACCCTTTAATGGCGGCCAGAGCAAAGCGGGCCACGTGCTCTGGGTCTCGGCCGTAAGCGCGGTCCCATTGGGGGCAGCGTGGTGAGCGCGGCACATCCAGGACCGGGGCCAGATTGACGTTGAGGCCCACCAGAGAAAGTTCCCGGGCCACGTGCCGGGCCAAATGTGCGACCTCCTTGGGCGTTTTTGTAGTCCCCAATTCTCGCGCCGGCGGGATGATCGTAAAAGGCGCCTTCAGGCGCTGGACCCGACCCCCCTCCTGATCCACCGCAATAAGCAGCGGCTGTCCCGTGGCTGCCAGAGCCTGGTGTTGCAGCTCCCTCGTCAACTCCCAAACCTGCTCCGGGCCCTCGATATTCCGGGCAAAGAGGATGATGCCCCCCACCTTTAAGTCCCGCACCAGTTCCCGGGCCACCGCGTCCATCCGGGGGCCGGGAATTCCCACCATGAGAAGCTGACCCCAGAAAGCGGGGTGATCGGGGTTGATCGGGTTGTCCCTGGACATGGCTTATCTCCGATTAAGCTTCGAAGTCTTCAGCAATTACCGCGAAAATCCCACCGTAGGGGCGACCCGCCGGATCGCCCCTACATAGGACTTTCAGCTTTTAGGGTGCTTCTATTGCTAATTATGACCGTTTTTTCAAAATCTCCGCCAGGTGGTAAAAATTCAAGTTTCGAGCCGCCGGGACCCCGAGCCCTTGTAAATGGAGCAGGCAGCTGTAATCCAGGGACACCAACCCCGAAGCACCGGTAGCTGCCACCGCCTCCAGATAGGCCTCGCCGACCTTTCGGGAGATATCGGGCTGCATCATACTGAAAGTCCCGCCAAAGCCGCAACAGGTCAAATAAGGTGAAACTGTGCGCACTTCCAGGCCCTCCACTTGGGATAAAATTTCCCGGGCGCATGATAAGACCCCCAACTGTTTGGCCTTACATGATTGGTGCAGGACCAGGGAGTCTTTAAATTTTGGGGTCCAAGGAAGCGGCCCTAACCGGGCCAGCCACTCGCTCAACTCCAGGACCCGGGAAGCCAGGGCTTCCACGGCCTGGCATTCGTTAGTCCCCGCGGCCAATTCGGGGTAGCAGTGCCGCACCAGGTAAGTGCAGGAGGCGCTGGGGCAAAGGATGGTTTCGGCTCCGGCAAAGACCTGCAAAAAATGCCGCATGAGCTTGCGGGCCGTGGTCGAATCTCCTGCCGTCCAGGCGAACTGGCCACAGCAGGTCTGGTCTTCCGGGTATTCCCAAGAAACCCCCAGGCCATCCAGGAGACCGGTAACCGCAAAGGCCACTTCGGGTGCGCACTGGTCCAGGAAGCAGGGTATGAAAAGTTTGACCAATTTCTCTCTCTTTTGGTTCTTTTATCACAAATGCCGATGCTGAGGGAAGAATCGCCTCAGTTTCCTCAACAGGAGCGGTGAATTGAGGCGGCCCTTAATTGCCTTTATCTGCCGCGGAAATGAAATCCTTTCCCTTGACAGTTTTATGTTGGTTTTTATAGAATAAAATCAAAAATTTACAAATAATAAGTGCTTGACTCCTAAAAGGAATTCTTCCCTCCATGACCGAAGCCCCGGCTCATATTCTGGTGATCGATGATGACAAAGCCATGCGGGACGCCTGCTTCCAGATCCTCTCCCGCAAAGGCTTCCAGGTGGAGTTGGCCCCCGGCGCCAAGCAGGGCCTGGCACTGCTGGAGCGCCAATCCTTCGACGCCATCCTCCTGGACCTGGTCATGCCCGACATGGATGGCCTGGAAGCCCTGAAAAAAATCCGGGCCCTGGACCCTGACGTCGAAGTCATCATAATTACGGGCTACGGGACCATCCAGTCCGCCGTGGAATCCATCAAGGCCGGGGCCTTCCATTTCCTTTCCAAGCCCTTCGTGCCCGACGATTTGAGAAACCTGGTGGGCCGGGCCCTGGAAAAACGCCGCCTGGATCTGGAAAACCTCTATCTGCGCCAGGAACTGCGCACCAAAGACGAGCGCAACGTCCTGGTCTATGAGAGCGAATCCATGGTCCGGATCATGGACATGATTACCCGGGTGGCGCCCACGGACAGCACCGTGCTCATCACCGGGGAATCCGGCACCGGCAAAGGCCTGGTGGCCCGGAAGATTCACCAGATGAGCCAGCGCTCCCGGCGGCCCTTCATCACCGTGGATTGCGGCACCCTGGTGGAGACCCTGTTCGAAAGCGAACTCTTCGGGCACGTCAAAGGCTCCTTCACCGGGGCCGACGCCAACAAAGTGGGCAAATTCGAACTGGCCCAGAACGGCACCCTGTTTTTTGACGAAATCAGCAACATCGGCCTGGAAGTACAGGCCAAATTGCTCCGGGCCGTGGAGGAACGTAAAATTTCCAAGGTGGGCAGTCACCGGGTGATTACCGTGGATGTGCGCATCATCGCGGCCACCAACAAGGATCTCGCCAAAGCCATCAAAGACGGCACCTTCCGGGAAGACCTGTTTTACCGCCTCAACGTCGTCCTCATCCAGATGCCGCCCCTGCGGGAGCGCAAAAACGATATCCCCCTGCTGGTCCAACACTTTTTGGAAAAATACAACGCCCGCCTGCGCAAAGAGATTCGGGGCATCTCGCCGGACGCCCTGGACCTGATGGTGCGCCATGACTGGCCCGGCAATGTCCGGGAGTTGGAAAACACCATGGAGCGCCTGGTGGTCTTGAGCACCGGCCCCTACCTGGAACCCGCGGACCTGGTCTTTGCCGGCACCATCCTGACGCCGGCCGCGGCTTCTACCGAAGGCGGCTCCCTTAGAGACCTGGAACGGGACCACATCATCCAGACCCTGCAACGCTACGACGGCCACAAGAGCGAAACCGCCCGGGCCTTAGGGATCGACCGCAAGACTTTGAGGGAGAAGTTGAAGCGGTATAATCTTGAATAAAGCCATTTATAAAGCAAAGCCCAGCTTTGCGCCATTTGTGCGTGCTCAAGTGCAACTGGGTACAAGAGTGTTCGCCCTCGTTCCCAAGTTGCACTTGGGAACGCTATATTGGTCAAAGCTTAGCTTTGACACCTTATAATTATAATGCGCAGCCGCTATAAAATCGCCGAACCAGAGTCCCCCCATTTCATTACCTGCACCACTGTGGCCTGGCTGCCCGTTTTCACCCGCCAAAGATATCTGGACATTATCACTGCCTCTTTAACCTTCTGCCGACAACAAAAGGGGCTGCGCCTCCATGCCTATGTTATCCTCGACAATCATCTGCATCTTCTAGTCTTCGCAGAAAATCTCTCTCAATTGATTCGAGACTTCAAAAGACATACCGCCAAAGAAATCCTGGCGGCCGCAACTCAAGAAAACAAACAATGGCTGCTCAAGCAGTTTGAATTCTTCAAAGGTCTGCATAAGGGCAAAAGCCAGCATCAGGTTTGGCAGGAAGGCGCTCACCCCCAGGCGATTATCTCAGAAGATATGCTCAGGCAGAAGCTGGATTATATTCACTATAACCCCGTGAGGCTTGGATTGGTGGACCGCCCCGAAGACTGGCGCTATTCCAGCGCTCGAAATTACTTCAGCGGGGATGGTGTGATGGAGATTGACTTGATTGAATTATGAGCAAAGCCCAGCTTTGCGCCAGGTTTGCGTGCCCAAGTGCAACTTGGGCACGAGAGTCTGGTCCTGGCTGTCTCGTTCCCAAGCTTGGCTTGGGAACGCCTTACCCGCCAAGCTGAGCTTGGCAAACCATTTTCGTTCCCAAGTACAACTTGGGAACGAGCGATAAGTGCAACTTGGGCACGAGGGTCCTTTGAACTTCTTGTCCCTTAAACGCCTCCACGCCCTCATCCTCCTCTACGGCGCCGGGACCATGGTGGCCCAGGTGTTGATCCTGCGGGAACTTCTGGTCCTGGCCCAGGGGCAGGAGTTGAAGCTGGCCCTGGGGTTGTGGTGCTGGCTCTTGTGGGTGGGGTTGGGGAGCCTGGCGGGAGGCCGCTTCACCCCTGCCGGCGCGGGGCCGGGCCGGTTGGGCGGGTTGCTGGCGCTGTTGGGGCTGCTACTCCCGGCCACTATCCTGACCGGTCGGGCGCTGCCCACCCTGGCCCGACTGCCGCTAGGCCAGTCCCTGCCTCTGTCCACCACTTTTGGCCTATTTTTTGTCCTGCTGGCCCCCTTTGGCCTGGTCTCAGGCTATTTCTTTCCCAGCGCAGTCCAGGTTCTTGCTGATACCTTTGCGCATTTGAACGGTGGCACAGGCGTCCCGCCTGTGCCGCGCAGGCTAAATCTGCTTGAACCACAAGGGTTTCACCCCCAGGGGATGGAAAATCCCCCCCGGCCCCCCTCTTTCAAAGAAGGGAGGTTAAAGTCCCCCTTTGGAAAAGGGGGATTTAGGAGGATTTGGTTTTTTACGATAAAGCCTGCGTCTACCAAGAATGGTTCTTTAACGGAAAATCGGTATGACTCGAACAAAAACCCCCAGGGGAACACCGGCCGGGTGTACTACCTGGAGACCCTGGGCGCGGCCCTGGGGGTGGCGCTGCTACAACTCATTTTCATTGGCCGCTTTGCCAACCTCAGTCTGGGTCTGGCCGTGGGTTTTCTTCTGGCCCTGGCCCCCTGGCTCCTGGCCCAGCCAAAATCGTTGGCGGCCCGAGCCGTAATTGCCCTCAATCTCCTGGTCCTGACCGCGGCCCTAGCCTCGGCCCCCCGCTTGGAGGTGCTCAGCCGTGCCTGGCAGTGGCCCGGCCGCCAGGTTATCGCCACAATAGACAGCCCCTATGCCCTCTTGTCCGCCAATCGGGAAGCCGAGCAGATCAGCTTTTTTGCCAATAACCTCTGGCAGTTCACCTATCCCGACCCCCTGACCGCGGAACACCAGGTCCAGTTGGGCCTGCTGGAACACCCCCACCCCCGCCGGGTACTCCTGTTGGGCGGCGGGGTGGCCGGCCTGGGTGCGGAGATTCTCAAGACCCCCAGCATTACCCATCTGGATTACGTGGAGTTGGACCCCTTCCTGGTGAATCTGGCCCAGGACATCATCCCCGGAGTGGTAAACCCGAACCTGGATCCCCGGGTCCACCTGATCTACCAGGACGCCCGCCGCTTCCTGGCCATCACGAAAAACCGCTACGACGTCATTCTTATGGCCTTGCCGGAGCCCAAGAGCGCCCAATTGAACCGCTTCTATACCCGGGAATTTTTCCGTACTGTGTCCCAAAAATTAGCGCCCGGCGGGGTTTTCAGCTTTGCCCTCCCCGGGACCGAAACCAGTTTGCATCCTCTGCGGGCTGCGTATCTGGCCATGGCCTATAAAACCCTGGGCCAAGTCTTCCCGGACGTGGTAGCCTTTCCTGGGGGGCAGACGCGTTTTTTCGCCTCCCCCAGCCCCAACTCTCTGGCCACCGACCCTCAGGTATTGGTGCAGCGGCTTCAGGACCGGCATCTCAACTTGCAGTATGTCCGGGAATACTATCTCTTACAAGACCTTTCTCCCTGGCGCCGGCAGTACCTTAACCAAATCCTGCGCCAGCAACCAGTGGAGATTAACACAGATCTGACCCCCCGCTGCTATTTCTATGACCTGGTGCTGAGTACAGTTCAGGAAGACCTGGGAGTCAAGGAGGTCTTCTTGGCCCTGCAAAAACTGCCGGCCCTGGTCCCCTGGACGGCCCTGGTCTTGGCCACGATGCTGGCGGGAATCGGAGTCCGCCGCCGCCCTGGCGTGCACGTCCTCTATCAGGTGGTAGTGATGGGCCTGGGGACCATGGCCCTGGAAATTTTGGTGCTCATCCTTTACCAGATTCGGCTGGGTTCCCTTTACCAGGAGTTGGGGGTGCTGGTGGCGGCCTTCATGGCCGGGATGGCGGCGGGCAGCGCTTTGGGGTCCCGGTGGTCAGCCCGATACGAACCCGGGCCGCGACTTCTGGCAGGGCTGCAAGGCGGCCTGGCGGTCCTGGCTGCGGGCCTGGCCCTGTGGTTGCAGTGGGGAGGCTCTCCGGTGGCCTCGACTTGGGGATTTTGGACCCAATCGGGTTATGGGCTCATTCTGTTCGCGGCGGGGTTGGGCGGCGGCGGGGTTTTCGCAGTGAGCGCCACGCTCTGGGCCGCCATCGCTCCGGATGTTTGTGGCCAGGGCGGCAAGCTCTATGCCGCCGACCTGTTGGGGGCCACCCTGGGGACCCTGGGGGTCAGCCTGCTGGTGCTGCCGGTGTGGGGCATTGTGCCCACCCTGTGCCTGGTCGCGTTCCTGCATGCCGGGGCCGGGGTGATGGCGCTTCTGCCGCGAGATTTATAGCTGGATAGGCAATGCGGCTCACTTCCTCCTTAATTTTATCTGGGCTGGATTGCCTCGGCCATTTCTGAAGATGCTTAAACATGACTTTAAAAATAGGTATTTTTACCCATTGAACTTTGGGGATAGAATGAATAAAATAAATTTACATTTAATAACCAGGCAAAAATATATGCTTGGTAGTTAAACCGGCTCTTCTTTGGGAGAGTTAATCTGAAGGTAGGGGGCCGGTTTTTTTATGCGGTAAAGGCCAATGGGGGGCGTCCTGGGGGATACAGGAGGCAGACAAATGGCCATGATCGCTTTTTACGCCGGGTTAATCATCGGAGTTCTTTTGGGATTTTTGTTACTTTCTCTGGCCCGTTTTATTATGCCGGAAGGCCATGGTGAAGAGTTGTCAACCCCGATGGAGGGATATCCCCAAGAAACCCCTTTGGAACCCTGAATTGTGATTCCCTGGGTCACAAAAGTCTTAACCTCTTTTGATGAAGGTCACCATTCCGTTCAGCGGAAGGGGTGAAGGGTGGCCGCAAAGAAACTAAAAGTTGCGGTCAGGATACCGATTATTATTCACACCGGATTTCCCTGAATCGGCCAACCCAGAGGCCGGGCGTTCAGGACACGACCCGGGGCAAATATTCCCGGCCTTCTTGCCTGCCGGCCGCATAGACTGCGGCAAAGATATTTTCGATCCTGGTCTGGTTGGGGTCGAAGCTGACCGTGAACAGGTCCTCTTGGGCGTCGTAAGCCACGGCGGCGATGCCTTTAAGCGGGGTAATGGCGGCGCTCACGGCGTCAGGGCAGCCGCTTCACACAAACCCGCCCTGTTGCACCATCCCTCCTACCCGAAATTTAAGGCTGCTGAGATTCATGGCTAGTTCTCCGATTATTCATTCAATTTAACAGCACTAGATTTTGCCATTGAAAACAGTATAACCAGAATTTTTCGCCGGAGGGTATAGAGATGGGAGTTTTAAAGACTGCATTTTTTTCTTTACCTTGGGCGGGATTTTTTTTATTATTTTAGGTAAATAAGCTATCGGCGATCAAGCTGCCGGGGCCGGCACAGGCCCAGGCGCACGCCGCCAAGGAGTCGGGCGGGATGAACAAATCACAGCTCATCGAAGCGCTGGCCAAGGCTGAGAACATCACCTTGAAAAAGGCGGAAATGGTGGTCAACGCCGTTTTTGAGAACATGGCGGATGCCCTGGTGCAAAAAGAACGCATCGAAATTCGCGGCTTTGGCAGTTTCAAAGTTAAGTTTTACAATGGCTATAAGGGCCGCAACCCCAAGACCGGCGACCTCATCAAAGTGGACGGCAAAAAATTGCCCTTCTTTAAGGTGGGGAAGGAATTACGGGAGCGCGTCGATCGCTGAGCCGTTTTTTGCAACCTGGCCGTGCTAGATGGGGAGCTAGCGGTGCCCTGTAACCCGAAATCCGCTTAGGCGGGGTTGAATTCCCTCATTGAGGATTGCAGCGCTGCCGTTGATGGCTGACCAGAGGGCGGGTTGGACCCTGCGCAACAGACGCTTGTGAACCCCGTCAGGTCCGGGAGGAAGCAGCGGTAAACAAGGCGGTCTGTGTCGCGGTGGCTGCTAACCCATAAACCCTCCGGCAGAGGTCCTCGGTGGTGGCGGATTCGAAGGAGGGTGCACGGTCAGGCTGTTTCTCCATATAAGCCGCAGTATCCTGGCGCCCTTCCCCATCCTTTCTGAAAACGGATTAAAATGGCCTTCATCTCAGTAATTCTGGCACACCCCCGGCTTGGCAGCTTCAACCATGCCATTGCTGCCACCACGGTCCAGACCTTGGAGGCCCAGGGGCACGAGGTCTGGTTCCATGATCTTTACCAGGAAAAATTTGATCCCATCCTGTTGGCACCGGAACTGGAACGGGAAGTCTTTCTTCCCCCCGATTTGGAGCAACATTGCCGGGAGATCGCCCAGGCGAAAGGCATCGTCATCGTCCATCCCAACTGGTGGGGCCAGCCTCCGGCCATTCTGAAGGGTTGGGTGGACCGGGTGCTTCGGCCTGAGGTGGCCTACCGGTTTCAGGAAGGCGACCGCGGCGAAGGCGTCCCGGTGGGCCTGCTTCAAGCCAAGGCCGCCCTGGTGTTTACCACTTCCAATACTCCTCCGGACCGGGAACTAACGGTTTTCGGGGACCCTCTGGAAACCCTCTGGAAAAACTGCATATTTGGCTTGTGCGGGGTTCCCCTGTTTTTTCGCAAAAACTTCGCAGTGGTGGTCACCAGCACCGACGCCCAACGCCAGACCTGGTTGGGGGAAGTTAAGGAAATGGTGGGCCTTTTTTGCCCCACCTGATCTTAAACTGCCCCTACGGGTTGGGGGCCACCTAAGTTGTAACAAGGGACTACTCCACCCTGCATTTTTCATTCCCCTGTAATTACTCTATTTTTTTTCTCACTAAAGTATCTGCCTTAAGCCGAAAGGCCCCAGCGTCTTGGCCGGCCACACGGCTCTATAAGATCCGGCACTTCTGTCACCTCAAACTGGCTTTTGCCGCCAGGATGATTATCTTTTAATTTGTAAAAAAGAGTAAAAGGAGGCTCACATGATGGCAAACCGGTTTACCGAAGAGCAGTTCGCGGTCCTCAGCCCTATAACCGACAGGCTGCTAACCATGATGGGAGCAGCCCGGGATGCTTTTAACCGCCATAGTCGCGACAGGCTGGGGGAACTGAAGTCCCTTCAAGGCAGTCTGACGCAAACTTTTCAGGATACGGCCGGAGGATTGAAAGCGGCAATCGCCCGGAAATCACAAGAGGAACAACTGGGTTTAATGCAAGTCCAGAAAGTCCTTGACCGTCTGTTTGTCATCGGTGACAACATCGGTGGGTGTGCAGATCCCATCGAGCAAAAAATCCGGGGTGGGGTCCTGTTCTCCGACAAGGCCGTGACCCAATCTAATTTTCTCTTTGATCAGCACGCTGGCATCATTCGCTCGGTGCGGGATATCTTTAAAACCGATAATGACTTCCTGAAGAAGTACGTCCTGGAGGAAGCCCGCAAATTAGGGGAAGCATGCATATCCTTTGCCACGGAGCATGAGGCCCGCATGATCGAGGGTCTCTGCCTGCCCCAGGCGGCTCCCATTTTTCTGGCTCTGCTGGATCGCATGGGCGCCATTGCCCGGCAGGAAGCGGATATCGCCACCTTGCTGGCCGAAAAATCATAAACGTTGTTGGACGGTGGTTTGTTTTAGGGACCAAGCAAGCCCAGAAAATATCTTGGAATTTTTGGAACTTGCGAATTCAGCGCAGCCTTAAGATTTCCAATAGATCCAGATGGTCCCGGAGGTGATAACGGGCTGGCAGCGCTGGATTTTTATAAGCGGCAAACGGCACGCCCGCGGTGGTGGCTACTTCCTGGTCCAGAGCCGCGTCTCCGATGTATAGGGCTGCGTCCGGCTCGGTTCGAAAGTGGGCAAGAATTTTTAGAAGACATTCGGGGTTGGGTTTGGGCCGGCTCACGTCATAGGCCGAGATGGTCAGATCGAAGAGGCCGTCCAGCCCCAGAGTCTTGAGCACCAGGGGCAGACTTTTGCCCCGGTTGGTGGCAATAGCGGTACGATAACGGGACCGCAGCCGGACCAGGACTTCCCTGATATGGGGCTCCAGGCGCAAGAGAGCCAGAAAAGGATCGTTGTTGATGGTTCGCTGGTAGGCCTGGGCTTCTTCCAAAACGGGATTATCCCGAAAAAGAAAATCAAGGGAGCCTTGGGCGGTGCTGACGTGAACCAAATCCAATTGGGACTCGCTCAGGGGCGGCAGCCCAAAATGGGCCAGAATGTGGTTGTAAAAGGCCCGGTTCGATTCCCGGGAGTCGATGAGTACCCCATCGCAATCGTAAATGATGACTTGAAACACCTCTAAAACCTACCCAACCATCCCGGGCAGGCGATAGCCTGCCTGCTTTAATTAAATATAACCCATAACATCCAATTGGTGGGCAATGTAGATTAATTCGGCCGAATCGATCTGACGGCGACGCCGGGCCAGCCAGGCCTGAAACGTGTCAGAGTCAAGGTCAGGGTGACCTGTTAAAGCCCGGCCGATGGTATCGATGATAAAGTGCAGAAAGTAGGCCTCATCTCCGGGATAGCCGTCCGGCCCCGGAAAGACCACCCAGTCTGAGCTGCCTGCTGCAGCCAGCCGGGCACCAGCAATCTTGAGACCTCTTAAGAGCCGGCGTCCGGTGACACTGCTGCCGGCAGGCTTTCCCCGGTGGCGGCGCGTGTCCATGGTGCGATGGTACAGAGTTTCGATGCGGCAGTCCAGGTCCGGGTCAATGGTGGGCTCCAGGATGGTGGCGCCGTCAAAATTGAGGGTGAAATAGAAGATTCCGCCGGGAACCAGAAGCGATAACAGCCGGGGCAAGGTCGTGGGGAGGTCCATCAGGTCCAGGACCGCGTGGGCCACTATCAGGTCCCAATAGGATTTGCCCTCCTTCCGGTCCATGAAATCAAGCAGATCGGCAGCCTCCCAGGTTGCCCGCACCTTAACGCCAGTGGTCCTAAGTAACAGGGACTCGCCGCGTTGCCCAGGACCCTTAAACTTCCCCTCCCCCGGTGGGAGGGGGTTGGGAGGAAGGGGATTCAGGTCGGCATTTTTTGGGGCGGCATAAGCGCCAAGGCGCAACCGGGCCTCCCGGATGAATTCCGCCTCCAGATCAATGCCGGTGTAGATGGCCTGGTTCAACAATCCCCAATCCAGCAGCCGCTCCAGCATAGTGCCAATGCCGCAGCCCACTTCCAGGACCCGGAGGGGGGCAGCATTGGACCGACCTCGAACTGCCTGGGCCAGCCGGTTCCACACCTGGCTGTTCAGGGACCGATCATCCAGGGCCTTTTTGGCGGCCAGATAGCGGATATAGGCGGGGGCGTCGTGCTTCAGCATGCGTTATCCCAGGAAACTCTGAAGAAAAGCCCGAACCTGGGCGGAGCTTTCATTCCAGGTGGGGTGGGCCGCAGCGTACTGATGCGAAGCCAGACTCATTTCCAACAGTCGCTGGCGGTCCATCATCAAGGCTTCCAGGCATTGGGCCAGGGTCGCAGAATCTCCGGGGTCAACCAGGAAGCCGTTTTTGCCATGAGTGATTATTTCTTTGGCGGCACCGGCAGTGGAGGCGATGGCCGGCAGGCCGAAATGCATGCCTTCCAGATAGACTATGCCGAAGCCTTCATACGATGACGGTACCGTCAGGAGGTGGCTGGCTGCGCACCGGGCCGCCAATTCCCGGGCTGACAAAGCCCCCAGCAAGGATACCCGGGAAGATAAGCCGGCCGCGTCAATCTGGTGGCGTATGGTTTTGACATAAGCGGGATTCATATCCAGGCTGCCGGCAACCGTCAGCCGCCAGTTGTTCCGGGGGAGTTGGGCCAGGGCTGACAGGAGGGTGTGCAGCTCTTTACGGGGGATTAGATTCCCCACAAAGATTACTTGCAAAGGTCCGGGCGCCGCGGCCCTGGTCCTGATTTCCCCGGCACTGATTGTCCCTGGCAGGCCGTCACGGCCAGGAGAAGCCACTACGAAAGGCCGGTCCGAGGCGGCCAAAGCCTCCACATCCTTGCGGGTGGTGCGGCTGACGCAGACGAAGCCGTCCACGGAGTCCAAATAACGTTTTTCCAACTTTCGATACAGGAAATTGGCCCAGGCGGGGTGATGTTCCCGGCAACGCAGGTGGTGGACGATGGCGATGATGGGATAATTTATTTGAGGCCGCAGGCGATGGTTGAGGTAAAAACAGGAGGGGTGCACGAGTTCATCTTGGAGGAGGACGTCAAAGGCGGTCCGGTGCAGCCGGCGCTTAAGCAGGCTGTTCAGGTTGTCCTGCAGGCTGCGGACATAAGGGCGCCAGGGCAGGGAAATGATTTCCACCCGGTCACCCTGCTCCCGGAGATAGCGCACCAGATGTCGGTCATAGATAAAGCCCCCGGAAACGGTGTCCAGGCTCCCATAAATAAGGAAACCAACATGCACTAACGTTCCTCGCGGTAGGCGGCCCAGGCAATGTCATTTTCCCAAACTTGCACCGTTACGGCGCTCAGGGGTTCTTTCACCCGGCTTAAAAGCTCCTGGCAGAGTAGGCGGGCAAAGTGCTCGATGCTGGGATTGAGTCCTACGAATTCAGGCAGATCGTTTAAGGTCTGGTCGCGATAATAGGCCGTCAGTTCCTCAAGGTGGGTCTCCACGGCCACGATGTCCACCAGGTAGCCGTGTTCGTCCAGGGTTTTCCCTTCCAACTGAACCTCGACCCGGTAATGGTGGGGGTGGAGTTCATTTTCTGCGCCCCAATCCCCGCCCACGAGATAATGACGCGCCACAAAGTCTCGTTTCACCGCCAAGGTGTATTTATGCATGATCACTCCTCGACTTCAAGTGGTCGGTTTCGCAATTAGCCATCCCAAAGAAGTTCATAAATTTCCTCCACTTTGATGGGGGAGGGTTGGGGTGGGGTAATAAAATCCCAACGATTCCGCAATATTCTGTCTTCAATCCCCCCTAACCCCTTCCCACAAGGGGAGGGGGAAATATTTGCAAAATTTTAGAAAATCTAATTAGAAACAGATCAATAGTTCGATGCGCTTCAATAGGTCAGAATCACCTGGATGACATCTTCCGGGTGCTGGTCGATTAAGGCATAAGCCTGGGCTGCCTGGCCGATGGGAAACCGGTGGGTGATAAAACGGCCCGGCTGGACCTGGGCCAGCATCTGCCAGGTGGTATGATAACGGCGGGTCCTGTTCCAACGGCCGGTAAGCTCAGGCGCGATGCTGCTGACCTGGCTGCCGATGAGTCGCACCCGGCTGCGATGGAAGCGGCCACCCAGGTTCAGGTCCGACCGCTTGAGTCCGTACCAGGAGCCTATGACCACCCGACCGCTGAATCCAGTGGCCGCAATGGCCTGATCCAGAGCTGCGGGGTTGCCGGAAATCTCATAACAGAGATCGGCCCCGGGATAGGGGCCGTTCCCTTGAAGAAGGTCGCATAGTCGCTCCGGCGTTGCCAACTCCGACGGATCAAGGCTCACGTGGGCCCCTAAATCTTCGGAGAGCAGGCGGCGCTTGGGATACAGGTCCAGGGTTACCAGGGACGACAAGGGCCAGCGGCTTAAGAGGGCGGTAAGAAGCAGTCCCACGATTCCTTGGCCGAATATGGCCACCTGTTCCCCCATGAGCGGCTGGCCGTCCAGCAGAAATGTCACTGCAGTTTCCATGTTGGGGAAGAACACCGCATCTTCGGGGGTGAGACCCTGGGGCAGCCTGAGCAGCTCATCCGGAGTGGCCAGAAAATGGCTTTCGTGAGGGTGGAAGGCAAAAACCAGTCGGTCTTGCCAATCAGGAGCCACCCCCCGGCCCACCTCCAGGACCCGCCCCACCGCGGCGTAGCCATATTTCAGGGGAAAAGAAAAATCTCCGGCCAATGAAGCAATAGTGTCATCTTTGGCCAGGTCAGCAGGAGCCAGCCCGCGGTAAATCAACAACTCAGTCCCCGGACTGATAGCCGAAATGATGGTTTGCACCAGTATCTGGCCAAAAGCAGGGGAGGAGAGGAGTTCCCGCTCAATCGCCACCTTCTGCGGCGACGTAAAATAAAGGGCCTGTCGTTCCATTCAGCGGTTCCAGTCCGGTTCACCGCGGAGCACCAGGTCATCCCCCAGTTGCTGGAAGCTGAGATTGCTCAAGCGCGGAAATTCCTTCAGGGATAAATGGCCTGGGTGATCCATTACCCGGAGTCCACCCACAAGAAGCGGGGCGATGGTCAGAACTACCTGGTCCACCAACCGGGAAGTCAAAAAACTCGTAATGATCTGGGCTCCCCCCTCCACCATCAGGCTATTGATCCCTCTGGACCCGAGGTATTCAAGCAGACCGACCAGATCGACCCAGCCGTTGCTCCCGGCTATCCGCAGGACCTTGGCCCCTGCGGCTTCCAGGGCTTGCTGCCGCTCGGCGTCGGCATCCTCGTTGGTGAAAATCCAGGGGGTGCGCCCGTTTTTCAGAAGATTGGAGTACGAGGGAAAACGGAGACGGCTATCCACTACTACAGGTTGGGGATCTTTGCCCACTACCAGCCTGACATTGAGGCGGGGATTATCGGCCAGGACCGTGCCGATGCCCACCAGGATGGCCTCGTGGGAGGCCCTGAGGCCATGGGTCATGGCCATGGATTGGGAACCGCTGAGCGCCAAGGGGCGCCCGGGACGATCCGCGATGCTGCCGTCCAGACTCTGGGCGTAACTGAGGGTGACCAGGGGGCGGCCGGTGCGCCGCCGGTGGGTCGTGGCGGACCGCAAGATCTTACATACCTGTTCCAGTATCGGGATCATTTTTTCCCCAGGCATCACGTCTCTCTTTGGGCAGCGTCCCGCCCCCGGGCGTCTCAGGCCCGCGAAGGCAAATTCCGGGAAAAATCCGCAAATCTCCCTTGGAATTCTATTGATAAAAATGGGAATCAATGGCGGCCTTGTCAAGCTGGGAGGGCGACCCGACCCCAGATAAAAAGTTGCCAGTTGCTAGTGGGCAGTGAGAAGTGGGCATCAAAGAAAGCAAAAATGTAGGGGGGCACTGCCCGCCCGGCACAGCGCAGCGTAGGGCGGAAAAGCGAAGCGCATCCCGCCATGGGCATTCCGCTCAAACCTGCTCCAAGGCGTTGAAAAAGAACGCTATCTCGACCTTGGCGGTCTCGGGGGCGTCGGAGCCGTGGACGATGTTGGCCTCAATATCCCGGGCGAAATCCGCCCGGATGGTTCCTGGGTCGGCCTTGCGGTAATCGGTGGCCCCCATCAGGTCCCGGTTGACCTGGATGGCATTCTCGCCTTCCAGGATCATGGCCACGATGGGCCCGGAACTCATGAATTGGGTCAGGCTGTCGTAAAAGGGCCGTTCCTTGTGAACCGCGTAAAAGGCCCGGGCCTGGTGAAGGGAAAGATGCAGCATCTTCATGGCTTTGATCTTGAGGCCGTTCTTTTCGAAGCGGCCGATCACCTCGCCGATGAGACCGCGTTGCACGCCGTCGGGTTTGATCATGGATAGGGTTTGTTCTAGGGGCATTATGCTTATTCTCCATCTGCTATCTTATTCAAAAGAGGAATGGTGCGCAGGGCGCACCCTACTTTGCTTTATAATATTAATTAAGCCCAGGGGGGGCGGTGCGCACGCGCCCTATGTCTGCTGATCGCTTGATCCTCGCTGTTAGCTGACTGAAAGCTGACAGCTACCTCTCCACATACCCATGGTGATCGAATTGCAGCGTAAAGGTGCCCCGGCCCTGGGTCAGGGAGCGCAGCGCGGTGGCGTAGCCGAACATCTCCGACAGCGGCGCCAGCCCCGAGATAATCCGTACCGGCCCCTTGGCCAGGAGATTTTCCACCTTACCTTTCCGGGAGGCAAAATCTCCCATGACCTCTCCGGTGAACTCTTCCGGGGTGATGATCTCGACTTTCATGATGGGCTGCAGCAACTGCGGCTGGCCTTGGTGCAACGCCTGCTTCACCGCGGTCATGGCTGCGACCCGGAAGGCCATCTCCGAGGCTTGTCCTTCCTTGACGGTAGCGTCGGTCAAGGCTACGGCGATGTCCACCGCGGGGTGGCCGTAGACCGCCCCGCCTTCCAGGGCTTCTTTGACCGCCTGGGCGATCATGGGCACAAAGCCTTGGGCCGGATGATCCTCGGGAAGAAGCGACACGAAGCTGTTGCCCGAGCCTCGGGGCCGGGGACTGAGGGATAACTTGACTTCCCCGAAATGCTGCCTGCCGGCCAACTCCCGGTTGAAGACCCCGGCTTCCTCCACGGCCTGGGCAATGGTCTCCCGGTAAACCACCTGGGGTCGGCCCGCCCTGACGTGGGTATGGAACTCCCGCTCCAGGCGGTGGATGATCACTTCCAGGTGCAGCTCCCCCATGCCGGACAGCAAGGTCTGGCCCGTGTCCTCGTCGGTATGGATTTTAAGGCTGGGGTCTTCCTCGGAGACTCTTTCCAGGGCCGGTCCCAGCCGCGCCTGGTCGTCCCGGGTCACCGGTTCAATGGCTAGGGAAATCACTGGCACATAGGCAGAAATGGGCTCCAACACGATGGGGTGCTGGCGGCTGCACAGAGTATCCCCGGTGGTGGTGGCCCTTAGCCCCAGCAGAGCGACGATGGTTCCGGCATGGGCCTCCTCTAAAGGTTCCCGCTTGTTGGCGTGCATGCGCAGGATACGGGCCACCTTTTCCGTGGTCTGCTTAACGGAATTGTAAACTTCTTGGCCGAATTTCAGGGTGCCAGAATAGACGCGCACATAGGTGAGGCGCTGACTCTGATCCACCATGATCTTGAAGGCCAGGGCGGCCAATGGGGCATCATCCCTGGGCGGGCGAGTCTCCGCTTCCCTGGTAATGGGGCTCTGTCCTGTCACCGGCGGAACTTGGGCTGGGTTGGGCAAAAAGTCCTTGATGCCATCCAGAAGGGGTTGGATACCCTTGTTGCGCAAGGCCGAGCCACAGTACGTGGGCACCCCTTTCAGGGCCAAAGTAGCCCGCTGGATTCCGGCTTTGAGGGCTTCCAAGGTCAAGGGCTGTTCCGCCAGATAGACCTCCATCACCTCGTCGTCCACTTCCGCCAGGGCTTCCTCCAGGGCATCCCTGGCCTCCTGGGCCCGCTCCCGATAGTCGGTGGGAATTTCCAGCTCTTCAAAGGCCACCCCCAAAGTTTCTTCCCGCCACCTGATGGCCTTCAGGTTCAAGAGGTCAATCACTCCTTGGAAGCGGTCTTCTTCACCCCAGGGCATGGTGAGGACCAGGGGGTGCGCGCCCAGCTTCTCCTGCATGGACGCCACCGCCGCCTTGAAGTCGGCTCCCATGCGATCCATCTTGTTGATGAAGGCCAGCTTGGGCACCCGGTACTTGTCGGCCTGGTGCCAGACAGTTTCCGACTGGGGTTCGACTCCACTCACTGCATCGAAGACCCCGATGGCCCCATCCAACACCCGCAAGGACCGTTCCACTTCGATGGTAAAATCCACATGGCCGGGGGTGTCGATGATATTAATGACGCAGCCCTTCCACTGGCAGGTGGTCACCGCCGCGGTGATGGTGATGCCCCTCTCCTGCTCCTCGGGCATCCAATCCATGACTGCGGCGCCGTTGTGCACCTCCCCCATCTTGTGGGTGCGGCCGGTATAATAGAGGATGCGCTCCGTCAAGGTGGTCTTGCCGGCGTCGATGTGGGCAATAATGCCGATGTTGCGAATAGCCTTGAGCCGGGGGGTGGTCACGGGGTACACTCCGGAAAAGACAACATCGACCTTTGTAAATGAATTTGGTCCGAGTTTCAACCTTTAAAATTGCGAAGCCATAATTGAGGAGCGTTATGTCTTGTAATCCTTCGGCTTTCAGCTACTGCCCCTGCTGCGGGGGGCCTTTGAGCCCCCGGCGGCGAGGCAACCGGGACCGGCTCGTCTGCGGTGACTGTCACCGGGTGGTCTATATCAACCCTGCGGTGGGAGTGGCGGTGGTAATCCGCCGGGGTGAAGCCATCCTCTGGGGCCAAAGAAAAGGCGGGCCTTATGGCGGCGCCTGGTGCCTCCCCTGCGGCTACGTGGAGTGGGGAGAGGAGGTGAGGCTGGCCGCGGCCCGGGAATTCCTGGAGGAAACGGGACTGCGGGTAGAGGTGGGGCCGGTTTTGGCGGTGCACTCCAACTTCCACGATCCCGAACGCCTTACTGTGGGGGTCTGGTTCGCCGGGCGCGTGGTGAGTGGCAATCTGGCCGCCGGTGATGACCTGCAGGCAGTGGAGTTTTTTCCCCTGGCGTCCCCGCCGCAGCCTTTGGCCTTCCCCACCGATGCCCTGGTCCTGGCCGAGCTCCGGGAGGGCGGGGCAGGGCTCATTCCGGAGTCTGTTCTCTAAGATATGGCGTTGTTTGCGCTTTGCGGCTTGCTGAGAAATTATTCTCACCCAACGGCCTAAGGACGCAAAAAGAAATTTAATCCTCCGGGAAAAGCTCTACCGAAGGTAAGTCACTTAGATCTCTCAAGGAAACCATGGCCACCCGGGAAGTGACCAGGTCCAGGACCGCGAAGCTGAAAGTGGGATACCGCTGCTCCTCCAGGGTGAAGGCCCCTGGCACAATGAGGTAGACGGTGTCCGGGTTCAGGCTCAGGCAGGCCTGGCGTGCCTGAAACTCCTGAGGTCGCACCGCATCGTTTATGTAGAGGATGCGGCTGAAAGGTGGCGTATAACGGGTGACGCAAGGAACGTGGGTGTGTCCGTGGCAGGCCAACAGGGGCGGGCGGTAACTGTGGGGGGCGTGGCCATAGGTCCGGATGCGCTCATTGAAGTGGGTCCAGATAAAGGCCCGGGTGTGGGCCAGAAAGACCCGGCCTTCCAGCTCCAGGGCGATGCCGCAGGCGGTGGCCTCGGGCATCTGCGGACCGAAGACGTCGTACACCCAGTAGAGCTGGTTCCCGGGGTCCATCTTCAGCCAGAGGTGAAACGGCTCCGGCGGGCAGTCGCCCAGGCAGGCCAAGTGATGTAGACCCTGGCCGCGGAAGAAGTCCAGCAACGCAGGAAGGCCGGCCTGGTAGGCATGGGTATCCGCCACCAGGGCCAGCCTTTCCATGGTCTTTCGAGAAGCCACTAAGAGCGGGTTAGAAAAGTTTACTTTGCCGGTTTGGGGCCGCAGGCATGGCCTTCGGTGCCCTTGAAACGCTGCACCAGGGCGGCCAGATACTTAATGGCTTCTTCTTTATCCTTGTCGATGACAATGCCTTCAATCTGAACCTTTTCCTGGTCCGAAAACACGATCTGCTTATCTGCCATAGCTTCTCACCTTAGTCGTAATGTGATCGCGCGCTCCCAAAAAGCGCTTGATGTGACGTTGATAAACCCTGGCGGCGGCACTTTGGCAGCTTGCCGCATCCTTTTCGAGGGTTGTTTGACTTTGTGACAGGGAGAGAGGGGGAAACGGGTGAACCGTAGCTCACCCGGCTCCCCACCTATCAACCGTGCCCCGGAGGGCCTTCGGCCGCTTTGGGGCCGCAGGCGTGGCCCTCCGTTGACTTGAATTTGTGAACCAAATCAGCCAAATACTTCAGGGCTTCTTCCCCGTCCTTGTCAATGACGATACCCTCAACCTTCTGCTGCTCCTGATCCGAAAAGGTAATGACCATGTTAGCAACCTCTCCTTTCATTGCTCGGTGAACACAATGTAAGTTCAAGGCGTCCTAGTGTCAATAGAAAGGCGAGACATTTGCGCATTTGGAAAAATCGGCGATAATTATAGATGACTGAGCCCGGTTGACTGTGGCAAAGTTAATCAATTGCTAACGAGGATATCCAAATGCCGAAGTTATTCCAGGACCGCACCCAGCCGGCCCGGTGCCCTTTTTGCAAAGCCGAGATTCTGCGACCCGGGGAGGTGGAGGGCGGTCAGTGGTACGATTTTGCCGGGGGGGTCTGTGATTGCGGCGCGGTTTTTGCCCACGACCCCACCGCCCGGAACGGCGGTGCCGTGTTTTTGCAGGCCCTGCTCATGGCCTCTGACGGTGACATGGACCGGGCCCTGAGTTTGACTGAAGGCCAGGACTATGATTGTGGCTATGTGCAGAAGTACAACGTCGAACTCCACCGCCTGGAACCCAATTCCTTCGGGACCCTGTATTTTATACGGTTGAGGGGTCAGGCCAACCATTAATCCGCTGCGGGCGCTCCTGGGGCGTGGCCCCTGGTTTGGTTAAGAAAAAAGTTGACAGGGCTACGCCGGTTCCATATAAAAACATCTTAGAGTTATGTCAGGCGCGAGCCACCCAGACTCAACTGGGTGGTTTTTTATTGGAGGCAGGGCCGATGCGCTTGGTGATGATCGACAATTACGACTCCTTCACTTATAACCTGGTGCAGCTCTTCTACGAATTCGACCTGGAAGTCCTGGTTTTCCGCCATGATGAGATCCGGCTCGAAGGTATTGCGGACCTTAACCCCGACTGGCTCTGCATCTCGCCGGGCCCCAAGGCGCCGGATGCGGCGGGCATCAGCAAAGCGGCCATCGCCCATTTTTACCGGTCTATCCCCATCCTGGGGGTCTGTCTGGGGCACCAGGCCTTAAACGAAGTTTTTGGCGGCGACACCGTCAAGGCCCCGGTCCCGGTGCACGGCAAACGCCATCAGGTCTTTCATACGGGCCAGGGGGTCTTTAAGGGCTTGCCCTCGCCTTTCATGGCTGCCCGGTACCATTCCTTAATGGCGCAACCCAACTCTTCGGACCTGGAAGTCACCGCCTGGACCGAAGACGGCGTTATCATGGGCCTCAAACACCGTCATTTTCCCCTGCACGGGGTCCAATTTCACCCGGAATCCTTCCTCACCAGCCACGGCCACGCCCTGGCCGCGAACTTTTTGGCTGAAAGTGATTCCCTGGGGAGGGTGCCAGGGGGTGAAGGACACGGATAATCCTCCTCCCAACCCCTCACAAGACTCTTGTAGTGGCGCACCCATGTGTGCGCCCTCTTCGGGGGACACACAGGTCCGCCCCTGCGGAAGGAGAAAGAGGAAGCTTGATGGTAGGCCGGGTCGTAGATATCCAGATTAAACCCTACGAGCCTCCACCGGGGGTTAGCAGCCTGGCGGAGCTTTTCGCGGCCGTGCGCCAGCGTCCTTATGCCATGTTGCTCTTGAGCGGGGGGAACCTGGACTGTGCCAATTATTCCCTCATGGGCTGGGGCCCCTACCTGGTCCTCCGGTCCAAGGGGCGCCGGGTCTCGGTGCAACAGGGGACCAGCCAGCGGGTTTATGATAGCAACCCTTTTGACGTGCTGGAAGAAATCCTGCAAATCTTGGAGTTGCCCGGGGAGACTCCGTTGGCACCCCTGGCCGCGGGCGCCATGGGGTTTCTGGCCTATGACCTGAAAAATCATCTGGAGCGCCTGCCCACTACCGCGGTGGACGACCTTAACCTGCCTGAAATGATGTTCGCCTTCCCCCGGCGCCTGATAGTCCACGACCGCCAAGCCGGGCACTTCCAGCAGGTGGACATCACCTATGAAGACCCCCAGGGCCGGAATGCCGCCCCGGCTGAGCCCCTGGCCTGGCCTCCGGCCGCGCCCGTGGGCCCCTACCGCGTGGGCAAGCCTAAGAGCAACTTCACCCGGGAAGCATATCTCAAGGCCCTCACCCGCATCCGGGAATACATCCGCAATGGTGACGTCTACCAGGTCAACCTGACTCAGCGCTTTACTTTTCCCTTGTCCGGGGAGCCGTATTACCTGTTTCAACGCTTGTTTCAAGTGAACCCCGCGCCCTTTTATGCCTACCTGCAATGCGAGGATTTCCAGATACTCTCCACCTCCATGGAGCGTTTCCTTTATCGCCAGGGGGATTATCTCGAAACCCGGCCCATCAAGGGCACCCGGCCCCGGGGCGCTACCCCGGCCGCGGACGCGGAGCTGCGCCGGGAGTTGGCCGCAAGCCCCAAGGACGACGCGGAACTCTCCATGATCGTGGATCTGTTGCGCAACGACCTGGGCAAGGTCTGCCTGCCCCGGACAGTGCAGGTCAAAGAGCACAAGCGCCTGGAAGCCTATCAAAATGTCTATCATTTGGTGTCCATCGTCACCGGCGAGGTCGGGGACGATTGCAGTGCGGTGGATATTTTGCGGGCCACTTTTCCCGGCGGCTCCATTACGGGATGTCCAAAGATCCGGGCCATGGAGATCATCGACGAACTGGAGCCCCATGTGCGCCACGTATATTGCGGGGCCATCGGCTATTTGGGCCTCCACCGCAACCTGGACTTGAACGTCGCCATTCGCACCGCCATCGTCTCAAAAGGCCAGGGCCATTTCGCGGTGGGGGGGGGCGTGGTCTATGATTCCGTGGAAGAAGACGAATACGAAGAGACCCTGCACAAAGGACGAACTTTGTTTCGGCTGATTGAGGGAGACTTATAGCGGTTGCCAAAAATTTCTTCCGATTGTTGATTTTTAAATCCCCCTAAATCCCCCTTTTTTAAAGGGGGACTTATAAAGGAATTCCGCTAAGTTTGCCCCTTTGGAAAAGGGGGGTAGGGGGATTTAGGTATTGGATCGTGGGCCACAAAGGAAAAAACTTTCGCCATTTGCTAGATAAGTCGAGGTGAAAAAGGGGAAAATGGCTGCGCAGTTTGTCTGGCTCAATGAGGACCTGGTCCCCGAAACCCAGGCCCGGGTTTCGGTGAACGACCGGGGTTTTTTGTATGGCGACGGCTTTTTTGAAACCCTGCGTGCAGACTCGGGCCGGGTGCAGTTCCTAAAGGAGCACCTGGAGCGCCTCCGGTCCTCGGTCCGGGCTTTTGGCCTGCCCTTTCCCGCTAAGGTCCCCTGGGAAGAACGCTTGAGCCGGTTACTCTCCGCCAATGGCCTTAGCCAGGGTGTAGCTCGCATTAAAATCCTGCTCACCCGTGGCATCGCCCCCGGCTTGGGCCTGCCGGAGGACTGCCACCCCACCCTGGTCATCTGGGCTCAGCCGTATGCGCCCCCATCTCCGGGGGAGTACGCCTTGGGCTGGCCGGTGGCGGTTTTCCCGGAGGGTCGCTCCACCTTCCTGGGCCGCCACAAAAGCCTCAATTACCTGTTTTACTTGGCGGCCCGGCAATATGCCATTGACCACGGGGCCAAAGAAGCCATCATCCTGGAGGCCAATGGCCTGGTTTCAGAAGCGGCCGCTGCCAGCCTGGTATATCTCCTCCAGGGGGAATTCTATACCCCCGAAGCGGCCAGTGCACTTCCTGGTGTGACCCTGGAGGTACTGCGCCAAGGATTAATCGCTCGAGGCCGGACGTTGGATAGCCGGCCTACCGCCGTCAGGCAGCTTCGGGAGGTCCAGGGGCTTTGGCTGGCCAACTCCCTCATGGGCTTGATGCCGGTGGCCGCCATCGACGGCACGCCTTTGCCCATCAGCGGCGCTACAGCCTTTCTCCAGGAAATCTTGACGGCCATGGCCAACGGGCTGTAGGGGGCGGGGCCTATGTGTCCGCACTCCAGGAGGTTAACTTTCCATCTTCTCCAGTGCCCGCCGGAGCTGCTCCCCGGTTTTTTCCATGTCTCCGGTCTGGTAGTCTCCCTGGGGAAAGAGGTGGAGGCCGTCGCTGTGATAGCGGGGTATGACGTGGAGGTGGGCATGGAAGACTACCTGGCCCGCGGCCTCGAAATTGTTCATGCCGAGGTTGAATCCCTGGGCGTAGAGCGTGGCTCTTAGGGCCTGGGCCACCCGGCGGCAGACCTGGCCCATCTCCATCCACAGGGCATCCGGCAGATCCAGCAGGTTCTGGTAATGCGCCTTGGGGATTACCAAGGTATGGCCATAGTGCACCGGAGCGATATCCAGAAAGGCCAATACCGTCGGGGTATCCATGATTTGCACCGCAGGCATCTCCCCGGCTGCAATGCGACAAAATATGCAGTCTCGCATGGCTCTCCTTTCGGGTGAAAAAATTATGCAGACAGAAACCGCAAGTTTAGAGCTTTTTCTGCCTTTGCCGGCGTCGCAGCTCAAGTCCCAACCGCACCAGGGCTGCTTCCAAGTCGGCCATTTCATAGCCTTGCACTGGTTGGGACTCCCATTCCTGGGCCAACGCCTCCAGGGCTGCCTGGAGATTGAGACCGGAGGGGAATAGTCCCAAGTGTTCCCCGGCACTTTGGGCTAAAGGGCTCAAAGGCGGAGTGGCCCGGCTCCATATGCCCCTGAGTTCTCTAAGGAAAATATTTACTGTAGTGGGGCCGACTCCCGGTCCCAGAGCCCGCAGACGTCCCTCCAGATCTTCATAATTCAGGGCGAGATCGTGGACCCTCTCCAGGGACCCCTGGTATTTTTCTTTCAAGGCGCCCATAACCTTGAGGAGCTTAGTGGCGGTCTTGAAGTCATACCGGGTGTACCCCCCCTCATCGAGTATTATTACTAGATTGTCCCAACCTTGCGCCAGGATATCCTCCGGGGTGAAAATGCCCCCGGCTGCAAAGACCCGGTAGGTGCGGGCGGCAAGTTGCCCCGAGATTCGCCCCCCGTACAAGATGGCTGCCAGAAACCAGCGCTGCCTGGCTTCCGGGCCCGCTTTCAGGTCAATCCCCAACTCAGTGGCAAAGCGGCCAGGATAACGGGTCAGTAAATCCGCGATAACCTGCATAGCGGCCCCTCCCTGGTTTCTGTTAGAAGAAAAATTGTCCCATTTGGGTTGCGGTGAGCCGCAAGTTTCGGATAATCCCCCCAATTAGGCAATTCATGTCTGTTGTCATTATAGCCGAAAAATAGTATGTATAACCGGTCTTATTAGAGGTTCTTTCCAACCAAGGGAGGCCAAGCCATGTGCATGAGCGTGCGCCGCTTCTGCTCCTGTGGCCGCAATTCCGCCTATCTGAGTTGCCGGGATAATCTCTTACCCGGGGAAATTTTAATTAATCTTTTTTGCCCCCAATGCCGACCTGAGTATCCAACAAATGACACCATGCTCCAGGACTGCGGCTGGGTCCTGGAATACGACGTGGAACGGGCCCAGGCCTTTTTTGCCCTCCGGGGGATAAAGAGTTCGGCCACTCCTGAATTTATCTTCGATGAAGGGTATCTGAGTTGGCAGGGGCTAGCCCCAGGCGACCAGGAGATCAATACTCGACTGCATCAGCGTCTGGCTCCCCTCATCCAGCAGGACCTGGCCCTTTATCTCAAAATGTTGCGCACCGAATGGGTTGCGCACGTGGCTCAGCTCAAGGCTGCCGGCTGGCGCAAGGCCCAGGCCACCTGAAGCTCTGACAAATTCAGAGCCCATAATCCAAGGGAGGTCAAACATGCGGAAGGTTGGTCGGAGGGTGCTTATTGTGATCTTGTGTGGAATTTCTCTGTTCGTCTCCACATCCCAGGAGCTCTGGGCCCAGTGGGGCGCGATCCAACAAGGAGTAGATGCGGCCCGTCGCGCCGGTGAAGGGCAGAAGAGTCCACCCCCCAAAGCTTACGAAGGGTCGGCATCTATGAGTGATACGAAAACCGGGGTATCCACCACACCGGTGACCTATCAGAACAAAGTGCGGCCGTTTTCCTACACAATTCCAGCAGGTTGGCGCCTGGAAAGGGGCGACCCCGCCGGTAATGCCGAACGAGAGAACATCATTTTCATGAAGCCCGGGACCACTTGCGGTTTTAACATCCATTGGACCCAGATGGTGCCCAGCTTCCCCCGGAAAGCTGCAGTAGACGCCGGCTATAAGAAGGCCAAAGAAGAGATGACCATCGGTAAATACCTGGCTGTGAAGCGTCGGGACCAGGGCGGCCAAAGCGGAGTTATCGGCTGGGAAACTATCGAAACCGCGGAAAAGGGTTCGGGAGGTTTTCAGAGGATTCAATGGCAGTGCTATGACGGCCAGAATTATATGTATAGCTTCATGGCTCATAGTGAACCCAAAGATTTCAACGCCAACCGGGCCGAATTGCAAAGAATCATCGACTCCATCAGGTTCAAGTAGATTCGGTCTTTAACTATCGGCAGGGGTGGCCGACTATATGCCACGCCGGCTTCATGGCTGTGAATTGACCTTTTCGATTAAGGAGGCCGCCTTTCAACCTACCCCATGAAACTCCAGGACATTGAAGCGGCCCGGAAACGCCAGCAAGGGGTGGTCCTCCGCACCCCCCTTATCTATTCCCATACCTTAAGCCGGGCCAGTGGCCGGGAAGTCTTTTTGAAGCTGGAGAACCTCCAGACCACCGGTTCCTTCAAATTGCGGGGCGCCATCAACCGCTTGACCCTCCTCAAGGAGCGGGGGGAGGGGACCCGGGTAGTGGCCGCTTCCGCAGGCAACCACGGCCAGGGTGTGGCCTTCGCTGCGGCTTATGTCGGGCTTCCCGCTACCATCGTCATGCCCCAGGGGGCCTCCATTTCCAAGCAACTGGCCACCCGGGGCTATGGCGCCGAAGTGATTCTCCACGGCCGTGATCTGGGGGAGGCCCTGGAGCGGGCCCAAACCCTGGTGGCCCAGGGATACACCTTCATTCACCCCTACGACGACCCCGAAGTGATTGTTGGGCAGGGCACCCTGGGGATGGAGATAATCGAGGACCTCCCCGGAGTGGAGACCGTGGTGGTGCCGGTGGGGGGCGGCGGGTTGGCTGCGGGTGTTACCGTGGCTTTAAAGGCGTGCCAGCCTCAGGTGAGGATCATCGGCGTACAGACGGCCCAGGTGCCCTCCCTGTCTGCGGCTCTGGGTGCGGGCGCCCCCACTGCGGTGCCGTCCCGGCCTACCCTGGCGGACGGTATCAACGTCCCTCGGGTAGGCCGGCACCCTTTCCCCCTCTTGCAACAATACTTAAGCGAGGTGGTGCTGGTGGCGGAGGGGGAAATAATTCAGGCGTTGCTCTTCTTGCTGGAGGGGAAAAAGGTTCTGGCAGAAGGCGCGGGCGCAGTGTCTGCTGCGGCCTTTTTGGGCCCCCTGGCCGGCCGGGACCTGGGTCGCCAGGTGGTATTGGTGGTGAGCGGCGGCAATATCGACATCCCGTTGCTGGAGAGGGTGGTGCCCCGGGCGTTGCTGGAGCGCCGCCGGCTTCTGACCCTGCGGGTGGCCCTCACAGATCACCCGGGCTCCCTGGGTCGCCTCACCACTTTGCTAGGTGAGCAGGGGGCCAACATCCTCCACTTGTTTCACGACCGCCTGGCCCCGGAACTTCCCCTGGATCATACCCGGGTGGAGCTCAACCTGGAGACCAGGGGACCGGAACACGGTGACGCAGTGCTGGCGGCCTTGCAGGAGGCGGGCTATAAAGTGGAAGAAAAGCCTTAAGAGACGGTTTTCGGTTTTCAGTTTTCGGTTTTCTGTTGTATCCTCAAAGTCAAACCTGTTCATGGTATTGGCATACTGATAAAGCGCCAAAAGGCAGCATGTCAAGGGGCACCTCCCAAACCGCCAAAAATTAAAAACTAAAAACCAAACTGATTATTGCCTTAGCTCCTGAACCAGCAAACCTAGCAGGGCCAGAAAAGGACATTGAAGAACGTTAAAGTTTCCCCTCCCTTGATGGGAGGGGGTCAGGGGGAAAGTGAAGGTTTTCCCAGGGATGAGGGTTCAAATATGACGCCACCCCCACCCCGCCCCTCCCCCATCAAAGGGGAGGGAAGAAAACCACTCTCCTCTCTTAGCGTAAGTCCTGTGAATTTCGGAATTAAGGAAATAATTGAAAACCAAAAACAGGAAACTCAACCAATGACCATTTCTACCCGCATCAGAAACGCGATCCAAAACTCCTCCTGGATCCGCCGCATGTTCGAAGAAGGGGCGGAGCTCAAGTCCCGCCTGGGGCCGGACCAGGTCTATGATTTCACCCTGGGCAATCCGGATTTGGAGCCCCCGCTCCGCCTAAAGGAAGAATTGGTCAAGGCGGCCGCAGACCCGCGCCCTGGACTCCACAGCTACATGCCCAATGCCGGGCTTTTGGCCACCCGCCAGGCCCTGGCCGAAATGCTGAGCCGCCGGCACCACCTGGAATTCAAGGCCCAGGACGTTATACTCACCTGCGGCGCTGCCGGCGGGCTTAACGTCATCCTCAAGGCCCTGCTGGATCCGGGGGACGAGGTCCTGGTTTTGGCCCCTTATTTCCCTGAATACCTGTTCTATGCCGATAACCACGGCGGCGTCGCCCGGATTGCGGAGACGGACGAAAACTTCGAGATTGATCTGTACCGCTTGGGGGAGGCCCTGAGTCCCCGGACCCGGGCAGTTATCATCAATTCCCCCAACAACCCCACCGGCCAGATGTATGACGCGGCTACCTTGAAGGAGTTGGGGCGGTTTCTGGGGCACCACGCCGGGCGCCATGGCCGGCCCGTGTACCTGGTGGCGGATGAGCCCTACCGACACCTGGTCTATGACGGCGCAGAGGTCCCCAGCGTCTTTGCGGCCTCCCCCGACACCTTGTTGGTCACTTCGTTTTCCAAGGACCTGTCCATTCCCGGGGAACGCCTGGGCTATATCGCCATAAGCCCCAAGGCAACTGGCCGGGCCGAATTGGAAGCCGCGATGGTGCTGGCCAACCGCATCCTGGGATTTGTCAATGCCCCGGCCCTGATGCAACGGGTGGTGGCGCAGCTCACCGACGTGACTTTGGATATTACCCCCTACGCCCGGCGCCGGGAGCTTTTCTGTGATATATTGGCCGGCGCGGGATATAAATTTCTCAAACCCAAGGGGGCCTTCTATCTCTTTCCCCAGGCCCCCGGCGGGGATGATTTGAGCTTCGTGGCGGCCCTCAAAGAAGAAAATATTTTGGCGGTGCCGGGGCGGGGCTTTGGCCGGGCCGGTTATTTCCGCCTGGCCTTTTGCGTCTCCGAGGCGGTCATTCAGGCCGCGGCCCCGGGTTTTGCCCGGGTTTTGGAGAAAATGAAAAGATAACGGCCCCCTTTGCGCCACATCTGGAGGAAGTAAGACCCCGGCAATTTTTTAACCGAAAACCGAAAACTGAAAACCGAAAACCGAAAACCGAAAACGGCATTTTTATGGCCAAACGTCCTTCGCTGCCCCGGCCGGTGCCTGTCAAAGAAGTAGTCCAGGGTCTTCTCTCTCCTGGCGACCGGGACGCCTTAGAACTGCGGCAGCGCATCCGCCAAGTCTGGGAAGCGGTGGTCCCGGCCGCGCTCTTGAGCCAGGCCCGGCTGGTGGACCTGCGCCGCAAGGAACTCTGGGTGGAAGTCAGCGCCAGCCCTTGGAGCCAGGAACTTCAATTCCTGAAGCCGAAAATAATGGCTGCCCTGGACCGGGCCTTAGGACCCGGGAAGGTCAAAGACCTGCGGGTCCGGGTGGGGGTGGCATCTTAACTGTCGGCTGAATCCCGCAATAACTAGTCCCTTTGAGACCTGCGAAAAAGTATTTCTATCATACTGAGAGACGCGAAGCATCGCGTATTTGGAGACTCTTGGTCGCTTGGCTGCCTCAGAATGACAAAAGAGATAGCTTTAGCGGAGTCCTCCATTCGATAAAACGTCCGGTCGAGGTCCACGGCCTGCTAAAAAATCCTAATAAATCCTTAAGAACTTCTCCATCCCATCCGAATAATAATTAAGACTTCTCACTTCGCCTAAGCTGCGGCCGGCGCGGTCGTCACATGAAACCAAGGCTGCCTATGTCCCAAAAGCCTCTACAGGCACGATTAACCATCCTGCTGGTGGACGATGACCCCTTGATTCGAGGCCTGGGGCAAGAACTCCTGGAACACCTGGGGTATAACGTGGAGACTGCGGAGGACGGCGCCGAGGCCCTGAAAAAGTACAAAAAGATGGGGCAGGTGGACCTGGTCCTTCTGGATTATTACCTGCCGGACAAAAATGGCCGCCAGGTCCTTAAAGATTTCAAGGCCCTGGATGCCCGGGCCCGGGTGCTGATGGCGTCAGGATTTTTTTCCTTGCAGGAGGCAGCGACACTCAAGGACGAGGGCGCGCTGGGATTGATTCATAAACCGTACCGGCTTATTGATTTGGAACGCCGGATTCAAGCGGTGTTGAAGGGCCGTTAGGAGTTTTCGCGGTCAGCACGGAATGGACCTGCCGGTCAAACCGGAGCAACGCGGCACCCTCCCGGGTAAAACAAGCTGCTTCCTGCCAGTCGGGGCCCAAAAGCTCGGCAGCAAACTGGCGCAGAAATTTCAAATCCGGAATGTGGGAGGCGATCAACCAAAGCCTCTGGGGAGACGGCCCGGCTTCTCCGGTGTCCAGCCCTTTTTCCACGCAAGACTTGCCCCAACAGACCTCGTTGGCCGGTCCTTCATAATAGTACTTGAAAGGAGCGACTGCGAAATAATAGACGTAAACCAGGTCCCGGGGCTCAAGATTGGCTTCCAGATGGGCCACCAGAGGCTGAATCTCTTCCCGGTTGGCGAGGGGAACAAGGTTTTCCCGGATTCCGGCGTGGGGACGCAGGGCCAGCAGAAGGACGCCGGTCAGGGTCAGGGCCAGCAAGCGTTGGCGGCGCTGCCAGAGCCAGGCAAAACCGGCACAACCCCCCGCCGCCACTATCAGATAGAGGATTGGGGCGCTGAACAGCATCAGACGGTTGCCCCCGTAATGGGCCATAAAGGGGTAGCGATGGAGGCAAGCGGCCCCGAAAGCCAGCAGCAGCGGCCCCCCCAGGTAAAACAAGACCCTGGCCCGTCCTTGGCGCACCAGTACGATCATGCCGACCGCCAGCAAAACCGGCCCCCAGAACACCCCCCACTCACCCAGGAAATACGATAAATAGCGGTAGAGCGCCGGTCCCAGCCATTTAAGAAACGGCGCCAGGCCGGACAGATTCGGGAAGTCCTGGGCCCAATACGCCACCAGTTCGGGGTCCACCTCCCGCCGAATGAACACCACGTAATAAGTGGCAAAGGCCAGAACCCAGACTCCGCCCAGCCCGGCGAGGTGGCCCCGACGATCCCGGGGCAGGCTGCCCCACAAGACCGCTCCCACCACCGGCAGGGTGAAAATCAGAGCGTGGGAGAAGCCCAAACCCACCACCCCGGCCAGGGCCAAAGCCAGCCAGCCCCGCTGCCCCTCTGCGGTCCGCAGGCGCTCCGCCAGCCACAATACCAGGACCGCGAAGAAGGCGTCACCGCTGTACTGTTTCAATTCCTTGGAGTAATAGACCATCACCGGGGAGAAGGCCACCGCGGCCAGGGCCACCACGGCAGCGGGGACTTCCAACAGAGAGCGGGCGAGCCGCCAAAGAAGCACGAGGGTGCCGACCCCGAAGAGAAAAGAGAGTCCCCGGAGCACCAATTCACTATGGCCCCAGAGCTGCACCGCGGCCCAGATGGTCAGCAGGTAAAAAGGCGGGGTGGACTGCCCCGCAGCCAAGGCCTCCCGAGCGGTGGGCTTCATGGCTGCCAGGGCCACCCAGGCCTCGTCGGTCCAAAGGTCCCGGCCTGCCAGGTCAGAGAGGCGGAAATAGACCGCCAGCCCAAAGAGGATAATCAGGGCTGCGTAAGTAGCTTTAGCGGGAAGACGATAATTGAGTTTGACCAACCTATTTGCCGACCAGTGGGAGATAAAGGAAGCAAAAACTCCAAATACATTTAGTATACAATTTTTTTGTCATATTTGATAGATTTGCTAAGAATTGGCGCACTCATTTTCTTGGCATTAGATCGGAGACAGAAATTAACCATCTTGGGGCGCCAACTTCGGAGTGATCATGAATGAAAGGGAAAAGCACGGAAACGACTTTCTTAAGGTATTAAGGGAGTTTCTCAGGTTTCTGCAAGGTCTTTGGGGCATCTTGGGAAGCATCTCGGTCTTTTTTCCTCTTTCCAACGTGTTCACCAAGCTCATCCCTCTTTATAGACACGGCAGCAATGATGAAGGCTATAGGATACTATCACCCGATCTAATTACCGCCTTCGCCACCCTCGTCACATTGTTTGTCATTTTAGACACCTTCAGCAAGCGCACGTTAATCTCCGGAATAAACTTTAGGCGTCAAGCTCAGAAGACGTTTGCATTCGGTGTTCTCATGATAATAAGCTATCTCGTTGTTTACTTCATTCCACGCTTTTCCTGTTGCGGCATTCAATCAGGCGATGCCTTAAATCTGCTTTTTGAAATACCCCTGATGTTCTTATATAGTCTATTTTTTGCCAGTATAACCAAGGCCTTTATGCTTTTGGGAATGCTGGAATATTTTAAAAAGCCTGATTCCCCGGAATCACCCTCGGAACCTTGAATTTGGACCGCAACTCGCTTCCGCTTTTTCAGTGGCCGCCGCCGGCGCTTCCCGGGGATACGGTGGCGGTGGCGGCTCCCGCCAGCCATGTGAGTCGGCCAGCCTGGCAGGCCGGGGTGAACATCCTTCGGGATTGGGGCTTTGAGGTGCGTTGCGGCCCGGAGGTTCTGCACCCCCGCCCTTGGGGGCTGGCCACCGACAAGCTGGTGGCCCGGCGTTTTGAGGAACTCTGGCTGGCCCCGGAAGTCAAGGCCGTCATCGGAGTCAGGGGAGGGTATGGCTCCCTGAAGGTGCTGCCCCATCTGAATCCGGGTGCGCTCAGGGCCGCTCCCAAGAGGCTGGTAGGGTTCAGCGACCTCACTAACCTCCTCTGGGATCTGCATCAACGTCTGGGACTGGTGACCTTTCACGGCCCCGTGGTGGCCCAGCTCCCTGATCTAACCACTGCAGCCCGGGAAAATTTTTATTCCTGGCTCACTGCGCCTGGTCCCCAAACCATAACCTACCCAAACCTCACCGTCCTTCATCCCGGTACGGCCGAAGGTCTGTTAGCCGGCGGCAACCTTACCACCCTATGCCACCTGGTGGGCACACCTTATGCTCCACAATTTGGCGGCTACCTGCTGTTCCTGGAAGATCACAACGAAGCCCTATACCGCATCGACCGGATGCTTCACCACCTGCTCCTGGCCGGAGTCCTGGCCGGGGTTCGAGGAGTGGTGTTGGGGGGCTTCGTCAACTGTGGGGCCCAAGACGGCCTCTCGGAGGTCATGACCACGGCCCTGGCGCCTTTAAGGGTGCCGGTGCTGGCGGACTTCCCCGTGGGCCACCAGCCAAACAACCACACCCTGCCCCTGGGGGCTCGGGCTCGCCTGGATGCTAAAACTGCCTCCTTGACGCTGCTGGCCTAAACTTGCGATCAGGCCTTTTAAATTCTGTAAAAGAATTGTTAAGCCTCTCCCATTGACAACCGGTTTTGGGGTCTTATTTTTTGATAAACCCCATCTCTGGGAGGAGGAGTTATGGCTGAGCAAGTATATACCTGTAAAACCTGTGGGGCTGTGGCGACGGAAAAGGGCCATTTGTGCGCCCCCATTGAGGAAATGGCTACGTGCGCCTATTGCAGCAAACAGGTGCCCCATGCCAAACATTACTGCAAAGGCAAGATGGAAGACCTGAAATATGTCTGTGAGGGCTGCGGGCGTCTGGCGCCTTCCGCGGATTTGCTCTGTAAACCCAGCAAAGTACCGGTCTGATTAAAGCGAAGAGGGAGTTTGGCGTTCCGCCGCCGGCAACGGTCAAGGCGCGGCATGCTGGTACGAGTAGCAAAGATGCAAGCATGAAACGAATTTAGATTTTCCCGGTACCACCTCTCCATACCCTCAAGGGGTTGAGAATTTCTCCATTCTCAGCCCCTTGTCGTTTCAGGTGAGGTAGGAGTGCAGGCCGGTGAGGAGAAAGCTGACGCCGAAGTAAGTGAACAACACCGCCACGAACCCCAGCACCGCCAGCCAGGCGATGCGGCGTCCGTGCCAACCTTTCAGGAGGCGGGCATGGAGCAGGGCAGCGTAAATGAGCCAGGTGATCAGAGACCAGGTCTCTTTGGGGTCCCAGCTCCAATAGCGCCCCCAGGCACTTTCGGCCCACACCGCGCCAGTGAAAATTCCTAAAGTCAACATGAGAAATCCCAACACGGTGGTCCGGTAGATGAGACCGTCCAACAAGGGCAGGGGTGGCAGGGAAATCCGTGGCTGGCGCTCCTGGATAAGATAAAGGATGGCGCTCCCGAAGGCCAGGGCAAAGGCGGCGTATCCCAAAAAGCAGGTCACCACGTGGACGAGCAGCCAGTTGCTCTTTAAGGCCGGCATCAGAGGTTTGATGCTGCTGTCCACGCCGAAGGAAGCATAAGCCAATAGCAGAGAGGACAGCACTGCGACCAGGGACCCCAGGTAACCCTTGAGGTGGCGGCGGAAGGCCACCAAGCCCAGGGCCGGCAGGCACCAGGCGAAAAAGATCAGGGACTCATAGAAATTGGACAGCGGGGCCTGCAGGATGATGAGCCGCAATTTTTCGGCAATAGCCGCTGATGAGGAATGCCCCAGGGCCAGGCGGTAAGATTCGATCCAACGGCCGATGAGCGCGGCGCTCTGAATCCCCAGACCCAGCCACAGCATGATTCGGCCAGCCTCCCTGAAACGGGGGGATGACCATAACTCGGCCATCAGGAAGCAGATTGCCACCAGTAAATAGACCAACATGACGACGCCGAAGATTTGGCTGATCATGACGGGGTCCCTCGCTTCAGCTCCATAAGGAGCCGTTCCTGACGGGCGGCGAATTCCTCCCGTTGCCGGGGGCTGGTCCCCAACAGGCGTGCCTGCCATTTCCCCTTGGGATTTTTTTCCAAGACCAGGGCCCAGCGCTCCGCAGGCCGGAAGAACGCCAGGTAGAGTCCGGGCAGAAACAAAAGAAAACCGGTATAAACCCACCAAACGCCTGGATCATGTTTGACCTGGAAGACGGAGTAAAATCGAAAAGGGATGGACTCCACGGTAAACCGGTAAGGGCCCGGTTGTTCGCCTAAATGGGGGTGGTCGCGCAAAACCCAAAAAACCAGAGGATGGCCGGTGCCCGGACTGTAGGCCAAAAGAACCGCCGGCCCATATCCCTGGAAGTTACCGTCCACCCGCATAGCGATGATTCGGCCCTGGTCCCCGGGCAAATCCACCGGTTGACGGAGGGGGGCGTCTATGGTCTTCATAGTTTCGCCCATTTGCACCCTGAGGCGGACGGGGCCCGTGGCCTGGGTGCCGTAAGAGGCCTGATAGAAGGTTAAACCGCCGAAACTCACGGGTTCGTTGACGCGGCAAATGGCGTTATGGACTTCCCGGCCGTTTTGCAGAAACGTCAAGTCCGAGCGATACTCCTTGGGGGTGCTCCCCTGATCGTAATAGGATACTTGGAAGTTGTCCAGGCGCACCTGGAAACCCAAGGATTTCTCTGTCCTGGCCCCTACCTGAAAAGCACTGGCCACCTCTCCTTGGTCCAGGGGTAACTGGCCATCCACGGCCCAGAATTTGCCGATCAGGCCCCCCGCCAGGATCAACAGGAGGGCCATGTGGATCAGGTAAGGACCCAGCGGCCGCAGACGCCCCCGTTCCAGGAGATAAATTTCTTGACCAGAGAGAGTCTCCCGGCGGAAGCGACCCAACTCCCGACGAAGGGCGGCAACAATCAAAGGCCGGGGATCGACTGCTGCCGGCCAGGTGATTCGGCCCCGTTCGGGCAAGGTGAGGGCCGCCTCCACGGTGAGGGGGCGGGAAGCCCGTTTAATGGCCTGGGGCAAGCCGTGGACAATGCAGGCGAAAATATTCAGCGACAGGAGTCCGATGGGCGCCAGAAACCAGGGGCTGAAGTAGATGTCCGTAAACCCGCCCCGCCAGAGCAGTTCACCCCAGACTTCCCCATAATGACTGAAATATAGACCAGGCGGCTGCTTTTGGGGAATCACGGTGCCTATGACCGCCACCGCAGCCAGGATCAGGATTACAAAGACGGTCAAGCGGATGGAGGTTAAGGTCCCCCATACCCATGACTTGGGTTTGGATTGAATAAGCATGGCAAACATGTACTGATCGGGGTGGCGATCCCCTGACCATACCGTCCCGTGGTCAGATTGGCCGCTATTTCAGGGGAAAGGAGGACCTTGGAATTACTAGTTTGGAGATTCAGTCTTCTTCCAAATCTTCTTCTTCACTTAAATGATCCTCGTATTCCTCTTCGGTGAATAGCTCATCGAATTCCTGACCGGAAGCCATCTCCACTTTGACCAACCACCCTTCAGTGAGAGGGTCTTCATTGATGATTTCCGGCACCTCCGCTGCCTCATAGTTGACTTCGACGACCTCTCCGGAGATGGGGGCCTTCAGCTCCAATCGCCCGTTTTTGGCTTCTATCATGCTAAAGGGTTCATCCTTGATGAACTCCTCGCCTTCTTCGGGCAATCGCAGACTATAGATCTCCCCCAACTTCTCTTGGAGGTAATCCGTGAGGCCAATGGTCGCCTGCGTGTCATCATCCATCCGGACCCAGACATGGTCTGGACTAAAGCGCATCTCTCCGATGGTACTCACCCCACTCCTCGAAAAATCTGATTCCCCTAAAGGGTTGATGCTGGGGAAATATAATAACCTCAAAAAGGTTTGGCAAGGGTTTTTTGCAAGGCTTATATATCTCAATTAAGTTAGGTTGACATTTTTCGTTCCATTCAGCATCTTGATGCACCCCTGGCTTTTTGACTTGACAAGAACATGGGCATTGATTAGTTTACTCTAAATTTCACAATCCCCTTGCAGCACCGCCGAAGGGAGGCTTGGTAGATGAAAAAGATTCAAAAAATTCTTTTCCCCGTTGATTTTGCCTCACATTTTGAAACCTTGGTGCCTTGGGTCGCCACGTTTGCGGAAAAGTTCGACGCCACCGTGTATGTTGTTTTTGTAACGCAGGATCTGTCGAATTTCTCCACTTTTTTCGTGCCCCACAGCAACATTAAGAATTTTCAGGAAGAGGCGTTAAATTCGGCCAGAAAGAAAATGGCCGGCGTGGTGCAGGAATTCTTTAAAGGCATCCCCAAGTTGGAAACCCGGGTTGAGGTAGGCTCACCCGGAGAGAAAATTGTGGAGCTGGCCAACAAAGAAAAGATCGATATGATCATCATGGGCGTCCATGGCCGCAAAGGGCTGGATCGGGCCATTTTCGGAAGCGTGGCTGATAAGGTGGTGCAAAACGCTCCTTGCCCAGTCTTGACCATCCATCCATAAGGATAGTCTCAGATTCAGACGCTGGCTGAAGTATCCGACCCCTCCGGTTCCGCCGGAGGGGTTTCTCTGTCTGCCATTTTTCCGGGTAATAAAATTCGAGGTCAACTGAACTTTGGCTTGTGAACATGTTCAGAGTGTCCGATGCCGCCCCATCCACAACCCTGAGTCGCCGAGGCTATTCCCCGATAAACTTCAATTCCCGCAGTTTTTGGATCATTTCTTCCTGCTTGAAAACGCCTTCGTGGCGATAAACTTCTTTACCGGATGAGTCCAAAAACACCTGGGTAGGCACAATAGCCACCTTATACCGCCGAAACCAAGATTCGTCCTCATCCATATAGAGTTTCCGCACGGAGAATTGTCCGGGATATCGGTCTTTGACGGCCAGAATAACAAGCTCCGACGCCTTGCAAATGGGACAAAATTTGCGGTCGAACTCCAGAATTTCCGGCAGAACTTTGGGGCCAGCCGGACCCTGGGCTTGCGCCGGAGCCACTGGAACGAACCACAACCATCCCAGTAGGAAGAGTGTCAGGATGATGCCGTGCCTTAATTTCATGGGCGCTCCTTCCGGTTATTCCCGACAATTCCGGATCACCGGCAAAATCAGGAGAATGGGGCAGGGCAAACCAGGAGACGTTGGGGTGTCACTACCCCGGTAAATTTCTTCCATGAACCTCTTTCCTGGTTCCGAACTCATCGGCTTCCTTAACCATTCAAGTATAACAGACCAGGGAAAAAATCAATGCCCTTCAGCATCCTGCGGTGCTTCTATGTCTTGGGCTGCAATTTTCCTTTTATAATTTTCCTTCCCGGTATATATCAAGAAACTATTAAATCCTTTTTGAGCCTGAACCCCACCAAAAGTGGCAGGTTCCATGAACCAAGACGATTTTAAGGACTGGCTCTGCCGCCGCCTGGTTACTGAAAGCCGGGACGCCATTATTTTCTCCGGTCGCAATGGCCGCATCCGCCTTTGGAACGCCGGGGCCGAGGCGATGTTCGGCTATCCGGCCTTTGAGATGGAAGGGCAAGACCTGGCGTTAATAATTCCCGAGAAGTTGCGGGACCGGCATAACGAAGGCTATCGCCGGACAATGACCACCGGCGTCACCCACTACGCCACGGAGCTTTTGGCCGTGCCGGCCCTCAGGAAAGACGGCGTCCGGATTTCCGTGGAGTTCACTATTATCCTGGTAAAAGACGACGCCGGGGCGGTCTTGGGGGCCGGGGCCATTATTCGTGACGTCACCGCCCGCCGGCAGCGGGACCAGGAGTTGAAAAAACGCCTGGCGGAGTTGGAAGATACAATTGCCGAAAAGGACTCATGAAACTATTAGATTAGCCATATCGAGGGGTTAGGAGATTCCCATGGCCAAAGAGCACATCCTGGTGGTGGAGGATGAAGAAGACATCCTGGAGTTGTTGCGCTACAACCTGACGAAGGAAGGCTACCGGGTAACCGGGGCGCTCTCTGGGGAGGAAGGCTTGCGCCTCGGACGGTCGCAGCCTCCGGACCTGATTATTCTGGACCTGATGTTGCCGGGAATCGACGGGCTCTCGGTATGCCGGGAATTCAAGACGGACGCCAAGACCCGGGATCTCCCCATCATCATACTGACGGCCAAGGGGGAGGAAGCGGACATCGTGGCGGGTTTGGAACTGGGCGCCGACGACTATGTCACCAAACCGTTTAGCCCCAGAGTACTGCTGGCCCGGCTGCGAGCCGTGCTTCGCCGCCGGCAGGCCGAACCCCAGACGGAATCGGACTCCATCGAACTCCACGAAATGGCCATCCACCCCGGCCGTCACGAGGTCTTAGTCCAGGGCCAGCCCATAGATCTGACCTCCACCGAGTTCCGCCTGCTCTCCTTTCTGGCCCGGCGGCCTGGCTGGGTCTTTACCCGGTCGCAAATCGTCCAGGGGGTCCAGGGTGAGGACTACTCCGTGTCCGAGCGGGCCGTGGATGTCCAGATTGTGGGCCTGCGCAAAAAACTGGGTTCCGCAGGCAAATATGTCGAGACCGTCCGGGGGGTGGGCTACCGCTTCAAGGAATGATCTCTCTGGCTTCAAATGCAACTTATCTGAAGTGTAGTAGCAGCAAATGACTGGTATCTTGTTTAACCGAAAACCGAAAACTGAAAACCGAAAACGGTATTAAAAATGCGCCGCCGACGTCTGGTAGCCCAACTCTTTCCTTCCTATCTGATCATCGTCCTTTTGGCTCTGTTGGCGGTCACCTGGTATGTGTCCCAGGCCTGGCGCCATTCCTTTCTGGAACAGACCGCCGCAGACTTGGCGATCCGGGCCGATCTGGTCAAACCCCAGTTTCAGGAACTCCTGCACCCCCTTAAATCCGAGGCCGTGGACCGTCTTTGCAAGGAACTGGGGCAGCTCAGCCACACTCGCCTGACAGTCATTCTGCCTTCCGGGCGGGTCGTGGGGGATTCCGCCAAAGACCCAGACCTTATGGATAATCACGCCGACCGGCCCGAAATCCAGAAGGCTTTTCAGGGTAAAATCGGGATTTCCACCCGGCACAGCTACACAGAAGAGACCCCCATGATGTATGTGGCGGTGCCGGTTATGGATCAGGGCCGGCTGATCGGGGTGTTGCGGGCCTCCTTGCCCGTGGCCTTTATCGGGCGGGTACTCAACGGCATGTACTTTAAAATCGCCCTGGGCGGCATGGGCGCCGCCCTTTTGGCGGCCCTGCTCAGTCTGTTCATGGCGCGGCGTTTGTCCCGCCCCCTGGAAGAAATGAAGCAGGGGGCTCAGCGTTTTGCCCAGGGAGATTTGCGGATTAAAGTCCCCGTACCCCCATCCGATGAATTGGCCAGCCTGGCCGAGGCTTTGAACTACATGGCGGAACAGTTGGACCAGCGCATCCGCACCATCATCATCCAGCGCCAGGAACAGGACGCAGTGCTGGCCTCCATGGTGGAAGGGGTCATGGCCGTGGACCGCCAGGAACGCCTTATTACCCTGAACCAGGCCGGAGCCCGGCTTTTAGGGGTGGACCCGGAGGCCGCCAAAGACCGCCCCCTTCCGGAAGTGGTTCGCAACCCCGACCTCCAGAATTTTGTGACCCGAGCTCTGGCCAGCCCCCGGCAGATGGACGGGGAAATCGTTATCCGGGACAACAACCGGGACCGTCTTCTCCAGGCCACGGGCACCACTCTCCGGGACCTTCAGGGCAAGGCCTTCGGGGCCCTCATCGTTCTCAACGACGTCACCCGCTTGCGCCGCCTGGAACAGGCCCGGCGGGATTTCGTGGCCAATGTCTCCCACGAACTCAAGACTCCCATCACCTCCATTAAGGGTTTTGTGGAGACCTTGTTGGACGGGGCCATGCAGGAACCGAAAAATGCTTTGAGTTTTTTAAAAATCATCGCCAAGCATGCCGACCGCCTCAACGAAATCATCGACGACCTCCTGAGCTTGTCCCGCATTGAACAGGATTCGGAGCAGGGTAAAATTGCTTTAGCCTCCGGCCGGATTCAGCAAGTCCTGCAAAATGCCATCCAGGTCTGCCGGAAACGGGCCGCGGCCAAGGACATCGAAATCGCGCTTAATTGCCCGGATGATCTGGCAGGGGAGATCAACGCGCCGCTCCTGGAACAGGCCGTAGTGAACCTCATCGACAATGCCGTCAAGTACAGCCCGGCGGCGAAGCCGGTGGAGGTGGAGGCTCGGGAAGAACTGGGCGAAATCCTGATCCTGGTGCGGGATCAGGGGCCCGGCATCGCCCCGGAACACCTGCCCCGGCTCTTCGAGCGCTTCTACCGCGTGGACGCCGGCCGCAGCCGCAAGGTGGGAGGCACCGGTTTGGGGCTGGCCATCGTCAAACACATCGCCCAGGCCCACGAGGGCTATGTGACCCTCCAGAGCGCCCCCGGCAAAGGCAGCACTTTCTTCATCCATCTGCCCAAGAAATAAGCCTGGGGCAAGCCCGTCGCTCTTCGGCTCGAAACCTTATCTCAGTTCTCGTAAAATTCTAGCCAATTGCTCACCTTCCGCTAATTTAGACAAGTTAATTTAGGTCCAATCTCAGGAGGGCGGCCTTCTTGGGGTAATCTATGCCATTTCTCAGGTTTCTGTGGATAGGGGACAGGGGGAGGTGCAAGCTGGTAGAGAAACAGCCGAATGTCATTCTTGCTTTCCCCAAGGGTAGAGTGAAACCGAACAGACTATTAGCAGCGAGTATTCCTCGTTCCTTGTTTAATCCTAATAGGACGCTAACAGTCTCCTAACAAACTTGCCTTAAAAATAACTTAACAAGGGAGAATAGTAATGAAAAAGCTAACCTGGTTAGCAGCGGTGGTGGTAGGCCTCATGGCCGCAGTTGGTCTGGCCCAGGCCGACATGACGATTAACGGGGCCGGCGCGTCTTTTCCTTACCCCATCTATTCCCAGTGGGCCCACAAGTATAATTCCCTGACCGGCGTCAAGATTAACTACCAGTCCATCGGCTCCGGCGGCGGCATCGCCCAGATCAAGGCCAAGACGGTAGATTTCGGGGGCACGGATGAACCTCTGAAACCCGAAGCCCTGGCGGAGGCCGGATTGGTTCAGTTCCCCATGGTCATCGGCGGGGTGGTGCCCGTGGTCAATATTCCCGGAGTGGGACCGGGTCAGCTCAAGCTCACGGGTGAGTTGCTGGCCGACATCTTCCTGGGCAAAATCACCAAGTGGGATGACCCGGCCATCAAGGCCCTCAACCCGCAAGTTAAGCTTCCTTCCCAGGCCATCACGGTGGCGCACCGTACAGACGGTTCCGGGACGACGTTTATCTTCACCAGTTATCTCTCCATGGTCTCTCCCGGCTGGAAAGAGAAAGTGGGAGCCGGGAAATCCGTGAACTGGCCCGCCCCCGGCAGCATCGGCGGCAAAGGCAATGAAGGCGTGGCCGGCCAGGTGAAAAACGTCAGCGGCGCCATCGGTTATGTGGAATATGCCTACGCCCTGCAAAACAAAATGGCCTTCGCCCAGCTCAAGAATAAAGACGGAAAATTCTTGGCCCCCAGCATCGAGACCTTTCAGGCCGCGGCGGCCAGCGCCGACTGGAAAAACGCCCCCGGTTACTATCTCATGCTCAATAATGAGCCGGGTGAAAAGAGCTGGCCCATCTGTGGCGCCACCTACATCCTGATTCAGAAAGACCAGCCCGATGCCGCCAAGGCCGCAGCCATGCTCAAATACTTCAAGTGGTGCTTTGAGCACGGCGGCGAGATGGCCACGAAACTGGATTACGTGCCTTTGCCGAAAAATGTCGTTGAAATGGTGGAAGCCACCTGGGCCAAAGACGTGAAAGCCGGCGGCCAACCGGTAAAATACTAACCCTGTTTGGGCGCACAGCTTTTCAATTGTTCAGCCCAGGCTCATGGGCGACTTTCCGGAACCTGGCATTGCAGGGGCGGGTCTTAAATCCGCCCCTACAGCGACCTTTAAAGGTTAACCATAGTCGTTGCCATTTACCTGGCTAAAATCATAGCTGTATAAGCACATGGCAAAAGCAAGTCCGGCAACTTCCAAAGGGGACACCTACTTTACGCGGCTCACCGCTATTTGCTCCCTGATCACTCCCCTCCTCATGGCCGGGATTTTCCTGCAATTGTTAATCCATTCGTGGCCGTCCATTAAAAAATTCGGGTTCTCCTTCTTGTTTTCCGAGGTTTGGAACCCTGTTACCCAACAGTTCGGCGGGGCCTCCAGCATTTACGGCACCGTGGTCTCAACTCTCATCGCCATGGTTATCGCAGTGCCCTTGAGCATCGCCATTGCCCTGTTCCTGGTGGAACTTGCCCGGCCCGGAGTCAGCAAGGTGGTGGGCACCATGATCGAACTCTTGGCCGCCATCCCCAGCATCATTTACGGCATGTGGGGGATGTTCGTATTTGCCCCCTTCATGGCCAAATACGTGCAGCCGGCCCTGGGAAGCGTCCTGGGGTTCCTGCCTCTATTCCAGGGGCCGCCCATGGGGCTGGGCATGTTGACCGCCGGGATCATCCTGGCCTTCATGATCCTCCCCTTTATCTGCGCCATAACCCGGGATGTGTTTCAACTGGTGCCCAACGTGGTCAAGGAGTCAGCCCACGGCCTGGGGGCCACCACCTGGGAAGTCACCTATAAGGTGACCATCCCTTACGGCCTGGTGGGGATTATTGGGGCCTTGTTTCTGGGCCTGGGCCGGGCTTTGGGTGAGACCATGGCGGTTACTTTCGTCATCGGCAACGCCCACAAAATTTCAGCCTCCCTGTTCGCCCCCGGCAACACCATCGCCTCCACCCTGGCCAACGAATTCAGCGAAGCCACGGAGGCCATGTACGTCAGCGCTCTGATCGAATTGGGCCTGGTATTGTTCATCATCACCTACCTGGTGCAGGTGCTGGCCCAGTACATGCTGCGGCGGATGTACAAATCCTGGAGTGTGGGCTTATGAAACCCCGGCCGCCTACCGGTCGCCGCGTCATGGATAAGCTGGTGAGCGTCTGGGCCGTGATTTCGGCCCTGCTGGGCATCGGAGCCCTGGTCTGGATCCTCTCCGGGGTCATCATCAGGGGGTTGGGCGCCCTGAACCTGGATTTCTTCACCCAGTTGCCCACGCCGCCCGGCATGGCCGGAGGCGGTTTGGCCAATGCCCTCCTGGGGACGCTGGCCATGACCGTGGCCGCCACCCTCATGTCCGTGCCCCTGGGTCTGCTGGCCGGCATCTACCTGGCGGAGTTCGGGCAGGAATCCCGGGTGGCCGACCAGAGCCGGTTCTCCGCCAACGTCCTCATGGGCATGCCCTCCATCATCGTCGGGGTGTTCGCCTATACCCTGGTGGTGCTTCCCCTGGGACACTTCTCGGGGTACGCCGGGGCCGTGGCCCTGGCCATCCTCATGATCCCGGTGATCACCCGGACCACCGAGGACATGCTGCGGCTGGTGCCCAACACCCTGCGGGAATCGGCCCTGGCCCTGGGCGCCCCCCGCTGGAAGGTGACCCTGGCGGTGGTGTTCCGGGCGGCTAAGGCCGGCCTGATTACTGGCATCCTGCTGGCGGTGGCCCGGGTCAGCGGCGAGACCGCGCCCCTGCTGTTCACCGCCCTCAACAGCCCGTATTGGTTTACTTCCCTGTCTGGCCCCACCCCCAACCTTACTGTCACCATCTTCAACTACGCCATGTCGCCCTATGAGGACTGGCAGCGCCTGGCCTGGGGCGCCTCGTTAGTGATAACTTTGGGAGTCTTGGGCTTCACCCTGTTGGCCCGCTTTGTCTTGAGAACCAGGCAGTAAGTAGTGTTCGGAGACCACAACGATGGATGATTTTCTTAACACTGAAAACCTGGCTATGCCGTATTACGATACGGTGCCGGGCGTGCCCGTTCCCAAGATTTCGGTGCGCCATCTGAATTTTTTTTATGGCAAAACCCAGGCGCTTTTCGATAACAACCTGGATATCGCCACCCGCAAAGTGACGGCCATCATCGGCCCCTCAGGCTGCGGCAAATCCACCCATCTGCGGGTCTATAACCGGATTTATGAACTCTACCCGGACCATTATGCCGACGGCCAGGTGCAGGTGGATGGCCTGGAAGTCCTGAATCCCCAAACCAATGTCATGGACCTCCGTAAGAAAGTGGGCATGGTTTTCCAAAGAGCCATTCCATTTCCCATGTCCATCTTTGACAATGTGGCCTTTGGCTTGCGGCAGCATTACCGTTTCAACAAGCAGGAGACGGCGGAGCGGGTGGAAAAGGCCTTGCACGGCGCGGCCATCTGGGATGAGGTCAAAGACCATCTGGACCGGCCCGGGACCTCCCTATCCGGTGGCCAGCAGCAGCGGTTGTGCATCGCCCGGGCTATCGTGGTGGAGCCGGAAGTTTTGCTCATGGACGAACCCTGCTCCGCCATCGATCCCTTGAGCACCAACAAGATCGAAGCCCTGATCCATGAATTGAAATTTCGCTACACTATTGTCATCGTTACCCACAATATGGCCCAGGCGCTCCGGGTGTCTGATTACACCGCCTTTTTCTTTGAGGGGCATATCATTGATTTTGGCGCCACCGCCGATATTTTTAACCGGCATTCCCTGCTGGACGAGGTGCCGCCCAAGGAAAAACTCAAGGAACTTCTGGATAATAAACCAAAATTTGAAAGCCTTTCCTGATTAGCAATATTATAATGAGCATGTTCAGTCTGGCGCAAAACATCCGAGAAGACTTTCCTGTGGCCGACGATTCACAAAATACCGGTAGTGCGGAAGAAGTCTTTCCATCCGCAGTCCTCTTGAAAAGCTTGGGACTACCCGCCAAGCTTTCGGTCCGGCATCTGAATTTTTACTACGGCGACCACCAGGCTCTGTTCGACAACAATCTGGATATCGCCGAACACCGTGTGACTGCGATCATTGGGCCCTCCGGCTGCGGCAAGTCCACCCACCTGCGGGTGTACAACCGTATCTACGAACTTTACCGGGACCAGCGGGCCGAAGGCGAAGTCTTGCTGGACGGCGTCAATGTCCTGGACCCCAAACAGGACGTCATGGAACTGCGCAAGAAAGTGGGAATGATCTTTCAGAAACCTACTCCCTTCCCCATGAGCGTCTTCGAAAACGTCGCCTACGGCCTCCGGATGCACTACGCTTTGACCAAAAGCGAACTGGCGGACCGGGTGGAGGACGCCTTAAAACGCGCCGCTTTGTGGGATGAGGTCAAAGACGTCCTGCACCGCCCGGGCACGGCCCTGTCCGGCGGCCAACAGCAGCGCCTCTGCATCGCCCGGACCATTGTGGTGGAGCCGGAACTGTTGCTCATGGATGAGCCCTGTTCGGCCATCGACCCCATCGGCACCGCCAAGGTGGAAGAGCTGATTAACGAATTGAAAGCCGAATACACCATTGTTATCGTGACCCACAACATGCAGCAGGCCGCCCGGGTTTCCGACTTCACCGCCTTTTTTTATGTGGGCAAGGTGGTGGAGTTCGGCACCACCCAGCAAATCTTCACTAATCCCGCCAACAAACAGACTGAGCAATATATCACCGGCCGCTTTGGTTGATTTTTTGGTTTTTGGTTCCTCCCTCAGTAGCATTGTCTTTTGCAAAGACGCGGTCTATTTCGCCATTTAGTTCTATTACGAAAATATCTTTGGTGGCACAGTTCCGTAGGGTGCGCACTGCGCACCATTATTGCCGGATAATGGGGGTGCGGAGGCCACCCCAATGGATTTTATCACCGCATTTTGTCACCCTGAGCCGAAGGCGAAGGGTCTCTTCATTTTTTGCAAAAACGAGATTCTTCGCCGCCTACGGCGGCTCAGAATGACAGAGTTGGGGAATACAGGATATGCGCATAAATTAATGTCGTTTTGTATAAAATCCAAAAAACGCTATTTCCCCACCGGGCCTTGATTATGGTAAAAGCATTCTTAATCAATAAACAGGTTGGTGCCTCTTATGCCCAAAACCCTGAAACGGATGGCCCGCAAGGCCGGAATGCCCCCAGGTTCCCTGGTGTTTCACGAGGAAGCGGGACGTCCGGCCCGCATCACCATTATTCATTATAGCGAGACCGAATTCACCCAAAGTGAATACGACTCTTTCAGCCAATGTCAGCTCGTTAAGCCGGAGTCAGGAGTAACCTGGATAAACGTAAACGGCCTTTCCCAGGTGAAGGACCTGGAGCAGGTGGGGGAATGTTTCAATATCCACCACTTGGTGCTGGAAGACATCTTGGACATCGAGCAGCGCTCCAAAATTGAAGACTATGAAACCTACCTCTATATCGTTTTAAAGGCCATCCGCCACTTCCCCGATAGTCAGAAGATTGAAATCCGCTCCGATCAGGTGAGTCTGATCCTGGGACCCCATTATGTCATCTCCTTTCACGAAGGCCACAGTGATCTCTTTGCCCCAGTACGGGACAGGCTCGCTATCGAAAAAGGGCGGATTCGCAAAATGGGGGCCGATTTCCTGGCCTATTCCCTCATGGATCTGATCGTGGATCATTATTTTGTTGAACTGGAGGCCTTCAGCGATAAGGTGGAATCTCTGGAAGATGAAGTAGTCGCTAGGCCCACACCCCAAACCCTGCGGGAAGTGCACCAGTTCAAGAATGACATGATCATGCTGCGCAAATCCTTATGGCCTTTGCGGGAAGTGATTGCCCGGCTGGAACGGCGCGAGTCGCCCCTGATCAGTGAAAACCTGACCATGTACCTCAAGGATGTCTACGATCATACCATTATCGCCATTGAAACGGTGGAGACTTACCGGGACATTCTGTCAGGAATGCTGGATATTTATCTCTCCTCCGTGAACAACCGGCTGACCGAAATCATGAGGATGTTGACCATCATTGCCACCATCTTCATGCCCCTCAACTTTATCACCAGTTTTTACGGCATGAATTTCAAGAACATGCCGGAGCTGCAATGGCACTACGGCTATTACGGGGTCATGGGGTTGATCTTGATAGTAGCCGTTTCCATGATCATGTTCTTTAAGAGAAAGCATTGGATTTAAGACCACCCTAAGGGAGGATTTGACCATGTCGGTTAAAGTCGGCAAACCGGCCCCGGATTTTGAAACCAAGGGGTATATCGACGGTGAAATTAAAACCGTAAAGTTGTCGGATTACAGAGGCCAGTGGGTGATGCTCTACTTTTACCCCGGGGATTTCACTTTCGTTTGACCCACGGAACTGACGGCAGTTGCCGCCAAGTATGACGAAATTAAATCCATGGGGGCTGTGGTCCTGGCCATCAGCATCGACAGCCCATACACTCACAAGGTCTGGCAGGAAGGCGAGTTGTCCAAGATGGTCACCGGCGGGCTTCCCTATCCCATGCTCAGCGACACCGGCGGCCGCATCGGTGAAGCCTACGACGTCTATGATGAAGCCAACGGGGTGGATATCCGGGGCCGCTTCCTCATCGATCCCGAAGGCATCGTCCAGGCCATGGAAGTGCTGGGCCCCGCGGTGGGCCGCAACGTGGCCGAAATGATCCGGCAGATTCGGGCCTGCCAGTATGTCCGGGATACGGGCGAGGCCACCCCCGCCGGTTGGGAGCCTGGCAAGAAATCCCTCAAGCCGGGGGAAGAGTTGGTAGGTAAGGTCTGTGACATCTGGGCTCCGGATATGGCTTTCTGAAACAGCTTTCAGCAGTTGGCTTCCAACTTTAAGCAAAAGCCTTATGGACGAGAGGCTTCCACAGAAAAGGGGCAGTGTCAGTGGCCGCTGCTGGTTTTTGAGTCAGTTTCTGGCTACTAACCACTGACCACTGACATAATCACCCCTTGCTTCCCGGGGCCGGTAACCCTATAATGAAATCAAATTCAGGGGCAAACCTGATAGCTTTGTCAACAATCAATAAATCCCTCCCCCCGATGGGGGGGTGGAGGGTGAAATAATACACATCTTCGACCGGTTATCTTTCCCCTCCCCTTAATCCCCTCCCACCAGGGGAGGGGAAAATAACCTCTTAAGAGTTCATTAAACATTTATCATCGGAGGCGAAGTGGTGTGTTGCCCCGATTGCGCCTCCCAACTGCCCACCCGCCGGATTGGGGAGGCGACCATGAGGGCCATCTGGAAAGGTTATTTAAAGTGCAGCCGGGTGACCATCCCCATCAAGATGTTCACCGCCGTCACCAAGCGACCTCTGCAATTCCACCGCTACCATAAAGCCAGCGGCAGCCGTATCCATAAAGAAAATGTCTGGGCCGTCTGCGGCCAGACCCGGGGGCCAGAAGAGATAGAGACTCCCTGGGGACATTTCGTGGCACCGGCCCTCAAAAGGCTCATTGAGTGAAAAAGCTCTATGACCAGCGGGAGGTGTCCCGGCTCATTGGCATCTCCGAAAGCCAGATCCGCTACTGGGACCGCCAGGGGCTTATCACCCCCCTGGAAAAAGACCGGGGCCGCCTATTCTTCGACTTTCAAAGCCTGGTGGCCTTCCGCACCATACGGGATTTGCGCCGCCAGGGCGTCTCCCTGCGCAAGATTCGGAAATGCGTGGAAAAGCTGCGGCAGATTATCCCTGGGCTTAAGCAGCCCCTCTCGGAGGTGCGGATTTCTCTGGTGCAAGACCAGCTAATCCTTGGCAAGAACCGCCGCCGCTTTACCCCGGAAGGTCAGTTGTTCATGGATTTTTCCGGGGAAGAGATCGCCAAAGTGACTCCAGCCATGGAAGCCTGCGATGAGCTGTTCTTTCAGGCCCTGGAAGATGAGGACGCCGGACGGCTGAGCGAGGCCCGGGCAAAATACGAAAAGATTCTGACAACGGCTCCGGACCACGTGGACGCGCTGGTAAACCTGGGGACCATTCTCTTTTTGTCTGGCTCCGAAACCGCCGCGGCCTCCCGCTATCTTCAGGCGCTGGCCATCAACCCGGACCATGTGGAAGGCAACTACAACCTGGCCAACCTCCTGGAAGGTCAGGGGGAACTGGATGCGGCGGTACTTTTTTATAACAAGGCCCTCCAGACGGAGCCGGATTTTGCCGACGCCCACTTCAATCTGGCCATGGTCCTGGAGGCCCTGGGAAATGCCACCAGGGCGAGGATTCACTGGAGGCGGTACCTGGAACTGGACCCGGAGAGTAAATGGGTGGATTTCATCAAACGGCGGCTGGACGAGTCCTGATTCCGCCCGAGGTCATTGCGGAGTGACCCTTTGATTCACCTGAAAAGAGCTTATGAACCTCACTCCCCGGAGGACGGTTTTCGGGTCCTGGTGGAACGCCTCTGGCCCCGGGGCCTGACAAAAACCGATGTCCCTCTGGACTTGTGGCTCAGGGAGATCGCGCCCAGCCCCGAGCTGCGTCGCTGGTTCGGCCACGATCCGGGCAAATGGGAAGAATTTTGCCGACGCTACTGGGCCGAATTATCGGGCAAGCCTGACGCGGTCAAACTCCTTAAGGAGAAGCTGCACGAAGGGACGGTAACCCTGGTATACAGCTCCAAAGATGAGGAACACAACGCGGCCGTGGCTTTGAAAAGATTTCTGGAAGCCGGGGCCTCATAAAGCCACCCTTTCAAAAAGGGGAATTTAGAGGGATTTCTGGCTGTTAACTAAATCCCCCCTGTCCCCCTTTTTTTCAAAGGGGGGTAAAAACCGTGGAGGTATTTGCCATGCAAAGGCTCATAGCTATTGGGTGCGTCATCGCAATGATACTTACCTTAACCGCCTTGTATGGCTCAGGAGGACCCAACATGCAGATTACATCCAGCGCCTTTCAGGATGGCGGCAAAATCCCCCTGCAATACGTCATGCCGGGTGCCGGGGGCAAGAACGTCTCCGTTCCCTTAACCTGGACTAATCCTCCCGCAGGTACCCAATCCTTCGCTCTGGCCATGGTAGACCCCCACCCCATTGCCCGCAACTGGGTCCACTGGCTGGTAATTGACATTCCCAAAGACGCCGCTTTTCTGCCTGAGGGAGCCTCCGGCAAGAGCATGCCCCCGGGGGCGGTGGAGCTGCAAAATTCCTTCGGCAAACCGGGATACGGCGGCCCGCAACCTCCGCCGGGCAGCGGCGACCACCCCTATGTCTTTACCCTGTATGCCCTGAGCGTCCCCAAAGTCGAGCTCGGCAAAACAAGCAACCTGGCCGCGTTCAAACAGGCCCTGGAGGGCAAGACCCTGGCCGCCGCCACAATCACCGGCTATTTCGGCAGGTAGTAGTCTGTTTCGCAATTAGCTCCGGGGAGGGGGATTTATGGGTCAACTTATAGCCTTTACCGAAAGTTGTTGCTGATTACCCGGTTGGATTTGTCCTTCTGAGCGCAGCGAAGAATCTCGCTTTTTTGAGATTCTTGTATCTTAGCTCCCTCAAATGATGACAATCATAGGTAGCCCATAAGGCTATCGAATAGGAAAAAACTTTTTGGTATTTGCTATATATGTCACTCTAAACAAAAAAAAGACCAGCAGGCATTGCCTGGTATCTTTGGGGCTGGGGCATGATTAGTGGGAAGGCTTGGAGATGTGGCTTCTTGGGCGCTTGGGCAGCGCCGCCTGAGGAGACTGCCGTTAGAGAGTACTGCGGTACACAAACACATACGCCTCCCCGTTGATATCGATCACCAGGTCGCCGCCCCGGGACTCGGCATAACTGAGCCAGGCGGGCTTATCGTCGCGACAGCACGTTATTTGGGGCGAAAATTCGCCCGTGCTTCCGTTATACCAGGCCAACAGCATGGGGGCTTTGCCTGACTCCCGGGCATGCCGGTCAGCCAGGCTCCGGGCCTGGGCAAAATCCAATTCGCCGGGCACCTGAAGGTGGATGGGGTCCCTTAACATTTCCCTGGTGAGGCGGACGCAGTCGACCATGTGACCTCTCGAGGCAGTGATTTGCCCAAAGTTCTCATATAAGGCTTATGATACAGATTAAAAACTGATGCTCAAAATGTAAAGGCGTGGAAGAGGTATATCTTTCTCTTGCCTCAAAAGGGGCAGTTCATAAACCTGAACCATAAAGACAGCTCTGCCTTGGATATCTTGATTAGACCCTTACAAGAAACCGACCTGCCCCTGGCCGACCGCATTTTCCGGTTGGCCTTCGGCACCTTCAACGGCCTGCCCAATCCCCTGGAATTCGGGGGCGACCTCGACAAGATTCGCTCTCGCTGGCTGGCAGATCCCAACGCCGCCTTCGGGGCGGAAGTTAATGGGACCCTGGTGGGGTCCAATTTCGTCACCAGATGGGGAAGTGTGGGCTACTTCGGTCCCTTGACAGTTGACCCGGATTATTGGGACCAGGGTATCGGCCAGAAACTTTTAGACCCCAGCCTGGCCTTATTAGATGCCTGGGGCTGCCGCCATACCGGCCTCTATACCTATTCGTGCAGCCCCAAGCACCTGGCGCTTTACCAGAAATATGGTTTTTGGCCACGGTTTCTCACGGCCATCATGTCTCTAAGGGTCAGCAGCCGTCGCCCCCAGGGGGAAGTCAGCTATTATTCCCAGGCGGAACCGCATGAGCGCCCCGGGCTGGTTAATGCCTGTGCCCGGCTTACCGATGCCATTTATCCCGGTCTGGATGTACGCCGGGAGATTTACGCCCTCCAATCCCAGGGGTTGGGCGACACCCTGTTTGTCTGGGATGAGCCGGGCCTGGTGGGGTTTGCTACGCTGCACTGCGGCCCTGGTTCCGAGGCCGGCAGTGGCGCCGGTTTTATCAAGTTCGGGGCGGCCCGCCCTGGACCCCAAGCCCAGGAATATTTTGACCGGCTGTTGTATGGTTGTGAAGTTTTTGCCGCCAACCGGGGGGCGACCCGCCTTATCGCCGGAGTCAGCCTGGCCCGTCAGCCGGCCTTCGAACGGATGCAGGGCCGGGGCTTTCGGACTGAGATCGTGGGAGTGTGTATGCATAAACCCAATGAACCGGGCTACCACCGGCCGGAAGCCTTTGTGATTGATGATTGGCGTTGACTTTTGCAGACAGGCGTTGCCGATGGTCAGCCCTGGCCCGCCGAAGGGGCCTGGTGGCAAAGGGTACAGAATGCAGAGACAATTCAGGAAAAGCCTGGGCCTATCTAAAATTGTTCTTTGAATGCCATTCAAATCAGACTTTGTTTCTCTTTCCGCAGGGAAAAAACCCAGCCCAGCAAATCCCCTTCTGCCCCAGTATATCTTTGCCTTCAAGGGTTATTCCCGATAAAATAAGGGCGCTTGGATCAGAGATTTCGCAGGATTGCCGACCCGACGTGGAGGATTCATGAAACTTACCCGGCGATTTATCCCTGTCATTGTGCTGGCGGTGGCGGTGCTGGGCGGCCTGGGGTATTGGCTAATATGGCTGGAAACCCGACCGCCCAAGGATATTTTGCGTTTGCAAGGGCATATGGAGGCCACCGAAACTGATCTGTCTTTTAAGGTGGCAGGCATCATCCAGTACATCCATTTCCAGGAAGGGGAATGGGTCTCAATGAACCAGGTGGTGGCCGGCCTGGAGGCCAAGGACCTCAAAGATGAAGTGGAACGGGCCCAGGCTAACCTGGCCGCCGCTAAGGCCAATTTCACCAAGCTTGAGAACGGTTACCGGCCCCAGGAAATCAAGGAAGCCGAGGCCCAGGTGGGCAAGGCCAAGGCCGATCTCGTGAACAAGCAGCTGGATTATGGGCGCTACGAAAACCTCTATAAAAGGAAGGTTGTGCCCGCCATTACCCGGGACAAATTCGAGGCCGATTACCTCATGGCCAAAGAGGCCTACAAAAGCGCCACGGAACAATACAGCATGTTGAAAGAAGGCTACCGGAGAGAAGATATCGACCAGGCCCGGGGCCAGTTCAAAGAGGCCCAGGCCAACCTGGAGTTGGCCCTCACCCGGTTGGGATACGCCACCATCAACTCCCCGGTAAATGGCGTGGTGCTGGTGCGGCCCATGGAGCCCGGCATGACTGCGGCGGTGGGGGCGCCGGTCCTGACTCTGGGGGATATGGATAATATCTATTTTCAGGGCTATATCCCGGAAACCGACCTGGCCAAGGTCAAGTTCGGCATGCAGGCCTATGTCACTACCGACGCCTATCCCGGTAAAAAGTATCCGGCCTGGGTCTCCTTCATCAATGCCAAGGCGGAATTCACCCCCAAGACGGTGGAAACCTACAAGGAGCGGGTCACTCTGGTCTACCGCTGCAAGATTCGGACGTTAAATCTGGACTATGAATTGAAGCCGGGGATGCCGGCGGAAGCGGTCATTCTCCTTGATGGCCAATCAGACAAACCATCTCAGCGCTGAGCCAGCCATTCGGGCAGAAGGGCTGACCAAGCGGTTCGGGGCGCTGACTGCGGTGGCAGGACTGAACCTGGAGGTGGCTGCCGGTGAGGCCTTCGCCCTGGTGGGACCGGATGCCGCGGGCAAGACCACCACTATGCGGATGTTGGTGGGCATCATGGACCCGGATGAAGGCCGGGCCCAGGTCCTGGGTTTCGATACCGTGAAGGAATCGGAGGCCCTCAAAGAACAGATCGGCTATATGCCGCAGCGCTTCGGTCTTTACGACGACCTGACTGTGGTGGAAAATATGGTGTTTTATGCCGATATTTACCGGGTCTCCCGAAAGGAACGGGGCCAAAGGATGCCCGAACTCCTGGGCTTTTCCAACCTTACCCCCTTCCAGGACCGGCTGGCCCGCAATCTCTCCGGGGGGATGCGCCAGAAGCTGGGCCTGGCCTGCGCCTTGATTCACACTCCCAGGCTGCTCTTTCTGGACGAACCCACCTTCGGCGTAGACCCCATCTCAAGGCGGGAATTTTGGGAGATCCTCTACCGGCTCCTGGGTACCGGAATCACCATCTTTCTGTCCACCGCGTACATGGATGAGGCCGAACGGGCCCACCGGGTCGGCCTGATGCATAACGGCAGGCTCCTGGTGGTGGACTCCCCCAAGGCCATCAAGGCTTCCTTTCAGGGTGAACTCCTGGAAGCCCGGGCCTCGAACTTATGGACAGCCAGAAAGGTGCTCAGTAAGCATCCCCTGGTGCGCCAGTCTCTGGCCGTGGGCGACCGGCTGATGATTACCGTGGACAAAGCTGCCCAGGATGCGGCCCCGCTGACCAAAGCCCTCCAAGACGCCGGTCTTGAGAATGTGAAAATAGAACCGGCCCATCCCACCCTGGAGGACCTCTTCGTCCAGGTCATGCGGCGGAAGGAATGATAAAAAGGGCAATAGGAGCGTTTGATGCCCTCCAGGAAGTGGGATCTATATTGACGAAAAACCAAAAACGCAAAACAGTATTGAAAGATGCCGGACCGTGAACAGGCCATAGTTGTCAGAAATCTCTCCCGCCATTTCGGGTCCTTCAAGGCAGTGGACAACATCAGCTTCGAAGTCCACCGGGGAGAAATTTTCGGTTTTTTGGGTCCCAACGGCGCGGGCAAGTCCACCACCATCCGCATGCTCAACGGGCTGCTCTTGCCCACCAGCGGTGAAGGTAAGGTGGGGGGCTTCGATATCATCCGGGAAAACGCCCACATTAAAGACAATATCGGCTATATGTCCCAGCGCTTTTCTTTGTACGATGATCTGACCGCGGAAGAGAACCTCACTTTTTTCGGGGGCGTTTACGGCCTGCCGCCTGACCGGCTGCAGGAGCGCATTGCCGAGGTGTTGACCTTGGTGGATCTGGAGGGCCGCCGGCACGACTTAACCCGCACCTTGCCTTTGGGCCTAAAGCAGCGCCTGGCCCTGGCTTCGGCCATCATCCATGAACCCTCCATCCTGTTTCTGGATGAGGCCACCAGCGGCGTGGACCCTATTTCCAGGCGCAATTTTTGGGACCTGATCTACGCCATGGCCCAGGAGGGCAGAACCATACTAGTCACCACCCATTACATGGAGGAGGCGGAGTTCTGCGACCGGTTGGTGCTGATCTACCAGGGACGCATAATCGCCCAAGGCACCCCTGGCGAACTTAAAGGAAACGTCACGGAAACGATCCTGGCCATTTATCCCGACAATCTGGACAACGCCTTGGCCTTGATCAAGAAGCTGCCCCTGGTGTCGGAGGCCACGGTCTTTGGGGACGGCCTGCACGTCGCCACCCCCCGGCCCGAAGAAACCGAGCCGGTCATTGAAGCTACCCTGATCGCCAACCACATCGCCTTTGATCGAATCGAACGGGTGCCCCCCAGCCTGGAAGACGCCTTTATCTCACTGGTGCAGCATGAAAGCAGCATCCAGCTGTCAGCTATTAGCGGTCAGCTAAATGCTCAAAAACTAAAGATATGAAAGATATTAAAAAGCAAAAAGTTTGGCAGAAAAGTCACCCATTAACCCTAGATATTTATCAAGCTACCAACAATTTTTCTCGGGAAGAACTCTATGGTTTGACCAATCAGATTCGCCGTTCCAGTGTGTCGATTCCCGCCAGCATTGCCAAAGGTTGCGGCGGGGATAGCGAGGCGGACTTCTCTCGTTTTCTCCATATCGCCATGGGTTCTGCAACTGAACTGGAATATCACCTCTTACTTGCCCATGATTTGGGAATTTTGAATGATTGTGATTATGAGAATCTTAGCCGAGAAACCATAGAAGTGAAATGAATGTTAACTTCTTTCATAAAAATGCTGAATGCTGACCGCTGAAAGCTGAAAGCTATTTCCCCATGGATTTAAAGCGCACCCTGGCCATATCCCGCAAAGAGATGATTCACATCCGGCGGGACCCCATCAGCCTTCTCCAGGTGATCCTGCTGCCGGTGTTGCTCCTCTTGCTCTATGGCTATGCCCTCACCTTCGATATCAAGAACGTGACCATCGCGGTGTATGACCAGGAGAGAAGCCAACTGAGCGAAGACTTCATCAACCTGTTCCGCGGCACCGATTATTTTCGGCTAAAGAAATTTACTCAGGATTACGATGAGTTAAAGAGTTTCATCACGGAGCACAAGGTCCAGTTGGGACTTATGCTACCCTTTGATTTTTCCCGCCAATATCAAAGGGAGCAAACCGCGACCGTTCAGGCCTTGGTGGACGGCACCGATTCCAACACCGCCAACATCATCCTGGGGTATGTTCAGGCAGCAACAACGAGGTACAATCAGAGACTCCTGGAACAGCGGATAATTGCTAAAGGTCCGCCCGGCCGCATGGCCATTGCGGTGGATAGCGACACCCGCTTTTGGTTTAACGAAGATTTAGAGTCCCGCAATTACATCGTTCCGGGGCTCATCGCCGTGATCATGACGGTGGTGGGAGCGCTGCTTACCGCCTTAACAGTAGTTCGGGAATTGGAGCGGGGCAGCATGGAGGGGCTGATGGCCACCCCCCTCAAGCGGACGGAGTTGCTTTTGGGAAAGCTGGGTCCCTATTTCCTCATCGGCATGTTCGACATGGCGGTAGTTGTGGCTATGGGCAAGTTTCTCTTTCAGGTCCCATTGCGGGGCAGTCTTTTGTTGTTGATCGCCATGTCGGCCATTTTCCTTATTGCCACCCTGGGACAAGGCCTGCTTATTTCGGTGGCTTCCGAAAACCAGTTGCAAGCCTTTCAAATGGCCATGCTCACCACATTTTTGCCGTCCTTTCTGCTGTCCGGCTTCGTGTTTTCCATTTATCTGATGCCCTTGCCCTTGCAGATCGCCTCCTATATGGTCCCGGCCCGGTACTTGGTGACCATTTCCAAGGGCATTTATCTCAAGGGCTTGGGATTGAAGTACTTATGGCCTAGCGCCCTGATGCTGGCCGGAGCGGCCACCTTTTTCGTGGTTATGTCCATTAAGAAGTTTGTGAAGAAGATCAGGTAAAAGTTGTCAGCGGTCAGCAAAGAAGTAAAAGTTTCACGAAAAACGGCAATCGACGCGAAAAGCTGAGAACTATTAATGTTCCGCCGCATCCGACATATAATCATCAAAGAATTCATCCAGGTCCTGCGGGACAAAAAGCTCCGCTTTTTCCTCATCGTGCCGCCCTTGGTGCAGCTTCTCACCTATGGATACGTGGTCAACTTTGATATCAAACGGGTGGCCGTGGCGGTTTTCGATGAAAGTCACAGTATGGAATCCCGGCAGCTCATCGACCGCTTCAGCTCCACTGATTGGTTCCAGGTCAAATACTTCGTCAACAGCCAGAAGGATTTGCTCCACCTTATCGACCAGGGCGACATCACCATGGCCCTGCGGATTCAGTGGGATTTCGCCACCCGGCTGCGCCAGGGCAAATCGGGCAAGCTCCAGGTGATTGTGGACGCCACCGATTCCAACGCCGCCCTTATTGTCAACCGTTATGCAAGCACGGTGATCTCTGATTACAATCAGATGCAGTTGACCCAACGCTTCAACCGCAAAGGTCAGGGTTGGCTGGAGCCCTTTGGCAACCCCCTGAAAATAGAGACTAGGGCCTGGTTCAATGAAAACCTCATCAGCCGTTATTCCATGGTGCCCGGGGTCATTGCCATGGTGGTGCTGCTGGTCAGTCTGATGTTAACGGCCCTGTCAGTGGTGCGGGAAAAAGAGATCGGCACCCTGGAGCAAATCCTGGTCACTCCCATTCGCCCCATCGAATTGATGCTGGGCAAGACCATTCCCTTTGTCATCATCTCCATGCTGGAAGTGGTCATGGTCACCATTGTGGGGGTTTTGTGGTTCGAGGTTCCCTTCCGGGGCAGCATCGCGGTGCTGCTTCTGGGCACCCTGGCCTTTCTCTTCAATTCCGTGGGGGTGGGCCTGCTCATTTCCACCATCTCTTCCACCCAGCAGCAAGCCATGATGGCCGGCAACCTGTATTTAACCCCGGCCATCCTCCTGTCGGGGCTGGTCTTTCCCATTGCCAACATGCCCATGTTTTTCCAGTACTTAACGAAGCTGAACCCCCTAATGTACTTCATCATTGTGACCCAGGGAGTATTTCTCAAGGGCGCCGGCCTGGCCCTCCTATGGCCCCAAATGCTGTCCATGACCGTCCTGGGCGCGGGCATGCTGGCATTGGCCGTGGCCCGGTTTAAGGTACATCTTGCATAAGGGGGGGAAAAAGAGTAATGAATACCTGATAGTTTTCTCTATTTTAGGTTTTCATAAAGCAACATATTCTGGAGAATGTACATGACGAATACTCAGCTCCCTCCACGAATAGAATATCTCCGTGTAAAAAATTACCGTGCCTTGCGTGATCTTGAATTAAAGAATATTACTCCTTTAACCGTCTTTCTGGGCCCAAATGGTAGCGGTAAGTCAACTATTTTTGATGTCTTTGCTTTTCTATCTGAATGCTTTTCCGTGGGATTGCGCAAGGCTTGGGACCGGCGTGGCAGATTTAAAGAGCTTCGTACTCGGGGATCGGATGGGCCAATTGTAATTGAATTAAAGTACCGTGAGAAACCCGGGTCTCCGATTAAATCTCCGGTTATTACCTATCATCTTGCCATAGGAGAGAATCCTAAGGGTCCTCATGTGGCCGAAGAATGGCTTCGATGGAGACGAGGACAAACTGGAAAACCTTTTAGTTTCCTTGATTTTAAGATGGGTGAAGGCAAGGTAATTTCTGGAGAAATGCCTGATGAGAGTGATGTTCGGGTTGAAGAACGCCTCGACTCAGCAGAGGTGTTAGCAGTCAATACCTTGGGTCAGTTTGCCAAACACCCGCGGGTAAGCGCTCTCCGACGCTTTATCACCGGCTGGTATCTTTCTTACTTAAGTGCGGATAATACCCGTGGGACTCGCGAAGCTGGACCTCAAGAGCGCCTCTCTGCCACAGGTGATAATCTGCCCAATGTAATCCAATATCTAAAAGAACAACACAATGAACGGCTTAATAATATATTAGCGATATTATCGAGCCGAGTGCCCCGATTGGAGAAGGTGGAAGCTGAATTGATGCCCGATGGCTATCTCTTACTGCAAATAAAGGATGCTCCCTTTGATAGACCAATTTTAGCTAAATTCGCCTCTGACGGGACCCTTAAAATGTTGGCCTACCTGACCCTTCTATACGATCCTGAACCTCCGCAACTTATTGGCATTGAAGAACCAGAGAATTATTTACACCCTCGTCTATTATCCGGACTAGCAGAAGAATGCAGAAACGTTACCGATCGAACTCAACTCATGGTGACAACACATTCGCCATTCTTTGTTAATGGGTTACGAGCAAATGAACTTTGGGTACTTTATCGGGATACAAAAGGATATACGCAAGCAAAGAAAGCTGAGGATATGGGGAGAATCAGGGAATTTATGAATTCAGGAGCTTTACTGGGTCAGCTTTGGATGGAAGGCTATTTCGAAGTGGGCGATCCATTGACTTACTCCGGCGGCCCAAGGCCTTTTCCCGCACCTCATCAGCCTGAAAACTGAGTTCGACATGCATCTTGAGTTATTAGTTGAAGAACCTTCAGCAGAGGCAGCCCTGCAAAATCTGGTGCCCAAAATCATAGGCGAGGATGTCTCATACAATATTCATGTTTTTCAGGGCAAACAAGATTTGTTAAAGAATCTTCCAAAAAGGCTGAGGGGGTATCGCCCTTGGCTGCCTGATGACTGGTATATCGTAATACTAATAGACAATGACCAGGAAGGATGTGTTGAACTAAAGCAGAGATTGGAAAAAATAGCTTTCCATGAAGGATTTATCACAAGATCAAATGCGGGTCCTAATGCAAAATTCAATGTTATAAACAGAATAGCCATCGAAGAATTAGAGGCGTGGTTTTTGGGTGATATGGATGCCTTGCGGGTTGCGTATCCAAAAATTCCGAGACATTTGGGTACAAAAGCAAAATTTCGCAATCCTGATGCAATCCACAATTCGTCAGAAACTCTGGAAAGGGAACTGAGACGAGCTGGTTATTATAGAGGTGGTATGCCAAAAATAGAGGTGGCGCGCAGAATATCACAGCACATGGACCCAGTCCGCAATATCTCTAAAAGCTTTCAGGTCTTTAGGGTTGCTTTGCAAGAGCAAATTCCTTGAGGCTAAAACAATAATTCTTAAATGGATATGAGAAACTTAACGCGTAACTTTTTGAATTCTTTCTGTTTTCCTATAATTGTTTTCCTAATAATTAATTGCCTTTCTTCATGTTCCGGTGAAAAGCAGAAGCCCCCGGCCCCGCCGGTGCCGGTCCTGGTGGCCACGGTAGTGGAGAAGACTGTGCCGGTGGAGCTCAAGGCCATCGGGAATGTGGAAGCCTACTCCACGGTGAACATCAAGTCCCGGATTGGCGGCCAGTTGGTTCAGGTCAATTTTGAAGAAGGCCAGGACGTCGAAAAGGGGCAACTGCTCTTTGTCATCGATCCCCGGCCGCACGAAGCCGCGCTGCGGCAGGCCGAAGCCAACCTTGCCAGAGACAAAGCCCTGGCCAGCAAGGCCCAGGCCGACGCCCGGCGCTATGCCGAGTTGATCCAGAAGCAGTTTGTCAGCCAGCAGGAGTACGACCAGGCCAAGGCTACCGCCGAGTCCCTGGCGGCCACGGTCCAGGCCGACCAGGTGGCAGTGCAAAACGCCAAACTCATGCTCAGCTATTGCTATATCCACGCCCCCATCACCGGGCGCACCGGCAACCTCCTGGCCGACATGGGCAACATGATCAAAGCCGACGCCGACACCGCCATGCTGGTCATCAACCAGATTCAGCCCATTTACGTCTCCTTTGCCATTCCGGAACAAAATCTGGCGGAAATCCGCAAGTATATGGGTCAGGAAAAAGTTCCGGTGGAGGCCTATATTCCCGGACAAGAACAGCCCGAAGCGGGGGTTCTCACCTTTATCGACAATACCGTGGATAAGGCCACGGGCACCTTTTTGTGCAAGGCCACTTTTAGCAACTCCCGGAAGCGCCTGTGGCCCGGGCTGTTCGTCAATGTGGTGGTGAAGCTCTCCACTCAACCTAACGCAATCCTGATCCCCTCCCAGGCCATCCAAACCAGCCAGGAGGGGCAGATAGTTTTTGTGGTGAAGCCCGACCTGACGGTGGCCGTCCGTAAGGTTCAGGTGGAACGCCGCATTAACGGCGACGTCATCATCAAGCAAGGGGTCCAGCCAGGGGAACAGGTTGTGACCGACGGCCAGCTCCGGCTGGTACCGGGAGCCAAAGTGGAAATCAAGAGCGGGCTCTAAAGATCCCGGAGCAGCCCCATGCACTTTACCGAACTCTTCATCCGCCGGCCGGTCATGACCACCCTGGTCATGCTGTCCATCCTGATTTTCGGGAGCATGAGCTATCGCTATCTCCCGGTGAGCGATCTGCCCAATGTCGATTTCCCTACCATCCTGGTGACCGCCAACCTCCCCGGCGCCTCCCCGGAGACCATGGCCTCCGCGGTGGCCACCCCCCTGGAGCGCCAGTTTTCCACCATCGCCGGCATAGACTCCATGAGTTCCGCCAATGCCCTGGGACTCACCCAAATTACCATCCAGTTTAACCTGAGCCGCAACCTGGACGCCGCAGCCCAGGACGTCCAGGCCGCCATCGCCAAGGCTGGCAAGCAACTGCCGCCGGATATGCCGACCCCGCCGGTGTATCAAAAGGTGAATCCTGCCGATCAGCCTATTCTCTATTTGGCCCTCTATTCGGATACCCTGCCCCTGTCCACCGTGAACGAGTACGGCGATACTCTCATGGCCCAACGCATTTCCATGATCAATGGCGTGGCCCAGGTGCAGATCTTTGGAGAGCAGAAGTTTGCGGTGCACCTCCAGTTGGACCCCAAGGCCCTGGCCAGCCGGGGGCTTGGCATCACGGAAGTGGCTGACGCGGTTAAGAACCAAAACGTCAACCTGCCCACCGGGACCCTCTACGGCCCCCACCAGGCCTTCACGGTCCAGGCCACCGGCCAGCTCACCACCGCCGCGGCCTACCGGCCCCTCATCGTAGCCTACCGGGGCGGCCAACCCGTGCGCCTATCGGATTTAGGACAATCGCTGAACAGCGTCTCCAACGACAAGGCCGCCTCCTGGTACAAAAACTCCCGGGCCATCGTCCTGGCCATCCAGCGCCAACCGGGAACCAATACCATCGAAGTGGTGGACTCCATCAATAAGCTCCTGCCCGCCCTTCGGGAGCAGATCCCGGCTGCCGTAAATATCGTCACCCTCTACGACCGCTCCGCCACCATCCGGGAGTCGGTGAACGATGTGCAGTTTACCCTGCTGCTGGCCCTGGGCCTGGTGGTTCTGGTGATCTTTTTGTTCCTGCGAAATCTCTCGGCCACCATCATCCCCAGCCTGGCTCTGCCCATGTCCATCGTGGGCACCTTCTCTGTCATGTATCTTCTGGGATACAGCCTGGACAACCTGTCTCTGATGGCCCTGATCTTGTCGGTGGGGTTTGTGGTGGACGACGCCATCGTGGTGCTGGAAAATATCGTCCGGCATATGGAAATGGGGGAGAAACCGTTTCAGGCCGCCCTCAACGGCTCCCGGGAGATCGGCTTCACCATCCTGTCCATGACGTTGTCCCTGGCCGCAGTCTTTATTCCGGTGTTTTTCATGGGCGGTATCCTGGGCCGGCTGCTTCATGAATTCGCAGTAACCATCGCCGCCGCCATCCTAGTGTCCGGCTTCGTCTCCCTGACTTTAACCCCCATGCTGTGCAGCCGGTTTCTGCGGCCGCCCCGGGAAGAGCGCCACGGCCGTCTATATGCCTTTACCGAGCGTTTTTTCAACGGCATGCTTCGGCTTTACGATGTCACCCTCCAATGGGTGCTTGGGCACCGCCGGGCCACCATGGTTGTTTCCCTGTTGCTGCTTATCCTCACCCTGGCCCTGTTTGCCATTATTCCCAAGGGCTTCCTCCCCAACGAAGACCAGGGCACCATCTTTGCCTTTACCGAAGCGGCCCAGGGAATTTCTTTCGATGCCATGGTGCGGGAGCAGAAGGCGGTAATGGCAGTGGTGGAAAAAAATCCCTATGTGCAGCACTTTTTCTCCGCCATCGGTGGCATGCACAGCGTGTCCGGCAATACTGGCCGGATATTCATCCGCCTGATTCCCCGCAGCCAGCGTCCTAAGGTGGAGGAGATCATCCTGCAACTGCGTCCGCAACTGGCCACTATTCCGGGTATCCGGGTATTTCCCCAGGTCCTGCCGCCCATCCGCATCGGGGGCATGCTCACCAAAAGTCAATATCAGTTAACTCTGCAGAGCCCGGACATCAAAGACCTGTACCACTATGCCCCCTTGCTGGAAAACAAGATGCGCGCCCTGCCGGGACTCATAGACGTGACCAGCGATCTGCAAATCAAAAATCCCCAGGTGAACGTGGTTATTAACCGGGATAAAGCGGCCACCCTGGGAGTCACAGCCCAGCAGATTGAAGACTCCCTGTACTATGCCTACGGCTCCCGGCAGATCTCCACCATTTACGCGCCCAACAACCAATATGACGTCATCATGGAATTGGAACCCCGTTATCAGCAGGACCCCAGCGCCATGCAATGGCTGTATGTTCGCTCATCTAGCGGGCAACTAGTGCCCCTGGATGCTCTGGCGACTTTAACCCGCGACCTGGGGCCGCTTACCATTAACCACTCAGGGCAGCTTCCGGCGGTGACCATCTCCTTTAACCTGAAGCCGGGTGCAGCCCTGGGAGATGCAGTGGACGCAGTGGGCAAATTGGCCCGGCAGATGCTGCCGGCCAGCATCACCACCAGCTTCGTGGGCGCAGCCCAAGCCTTTCAAGCCTCCATGCAGGGCCTCTGGCTCCTGCTGATAATGTCCATCCTGGTGATCTACATGATCTTGGGCATCCTCTACGAGAGCTTCATTCACCCCGTAACCATCCTCTCGGGGCTGCCTTCTGCCGGGGTGGGGGCCCTGGTGGCTCTGATGATCTTCGGCATGGATTTGAACATCTATGCCTTTGTGGGGGTAATCATGCTGGTGGGAATCGTCAAGAAAAACGCCATCATGATGATCGACTTCGCCTTGGAAGCCCAGCGCACCAATGGCAAAAATCCTCTGGAGGCAATTTATTCCGGGGCCCTGATCCGCTTCCGGCCCATCATGATGACCACCATGGCGGCTTTAATGGGGTCTTTACCCATCGCCCTGGGGTTCGGGGCCGGGGCCGAATCCCGCCGGCCCTTAGGGATTGCGGTGGTGGGCGGCCTGCTGGTCTCCCAGCTTCTCACCCTTTACATTACCCCGGTCTTTTATCTCTACATGGAATCCTTTCAGAAAAAATTGGCCAGCCTTTTCAGCCGCCAGGAGCGCCCAAAAGTGGCGGTTCAGCCGGTGGAGTTCCTCCCCACGCCGGAAGCCAACCCCGGCGACCCTCCGCCCAAGCCGCAGTAAGCTTTGGCTGGGGTTATAAATTCAGGCAGGCCAAAAACTGCAGGGGCGGACCCGCGTGTCCGCCCTTCCATGCTGAGACGGCTTCACTGCTTTGAGAATGTTTTTGGTGGCACAGGCTTCTCGCCTGTGCGGCGCTAAAGCCTGCGGCTGCCAAAACCTTTCATGGTTTTGGGTGTTCCTTGAACATGAGTGGCTCGTTCCCAAATTGTAATTGGGAACTATACTGGCTTCAACATATCCGCGGCAATAAATCCCCTGAGGGGGGGTCTAAAATCCGGGTGGTACCGATGACGGTGCGCACCTGCACCCGGCCGGCCGGCGCCTCTCCCACCTTGCCTATAACCCGGGCCGTCTCCCCATAGGGGCTGCGCCGGATGATGAACAGGGCTTTGGCCGCATCCTCCGGGGCCACGATAATGAGCATCTTGCCTTCGTTGGCTACCTGGAAGACGTCAAGGCCCAAAGCCTCGCAGGCCGCGGCCACCGCGGGTTGCACCGGCACCCAGGTCTCTCTGATTTCCATGGCCACCTGGGACTGCCGGGCGATTTCATTCAAAGCCGCAGCAATCCCGCCCCGGGTGGGGTCCCGCATGGCGTGAATCCGGCAGCCTTCCTCCAGCAGGTTCATTACTAACCCGGTGAGGGGCGCGGTATCGCTGGCAATGGCCTCGCCCTCCAGGAGCTTTTCCCGGGCCAGCATCACCGCGGTGCCGTGGTCCCCCACCGAGCCGGTGAGGATGATCTCATCCCCGGGCCTGGCCGCGGCGCCCGATACCCCGGGCCGCATAACCACCCCCACCCCCGCGGTGGTAATAAAGACCTTGTCTGCCGAGCCCTTGGGTACCACCTTGGTGTCTCCGGTGACGATGGCCACCCCGGCTTCGGCCGCAGTCGCTTGCATGGACTTGGCAATGGCCTGCAAGACTGAAATCTCCAAGCCTTCCTCCAATATAAAAGACGCCGATAAGACCAATGGCCGGGCCGCGGCGGTGAGCAGATCGTTCACCGTGCCCGCCACCGCCAATCGGCCGATGTCCCCGCCGGGAAAAAACAAGGGGTCCACCACAAAGGAGTCGGTGGTAAACGCGAGTTGGTGGGCACCCAACAGGAACGTGGCGCTGTCATCGCCCACCCGGTCCGGGTCGCCATACCGGGCCAGGAAGACCTCATCGATGAGCGCCGTCATCTCCCGCCCGCCGGCGCCGTGACTTAGAAGTATACGTGACATATAAGAATCATCCTTTCAGGATGATGTGGGGGGAGGGCCAGGGACGCCCTTAGCCCCCTTTCCCCAAAAACTCATCTCTCATATCGATACGCCGCGGCGCAGGCGCCTTCCACCGATACCATACATGGTCCCAAGGGGTGAGCAGGGTTGCAGGCCTTATCGAACAAGGGACAATCCATGGGGCGCAACACCCCCCGCAAGACCTCGCCGCAACGGCAGGCCGAGGGAGGTGGGAGCGTAAGGTTTTCCCAAACCTGGGGAAACCGTACCCGGGCGTCATAGCGGGCGTAGGGCTCCCGAATCCTGGCGCCGCTGCCGGGGATGAGGCCCAGCCCCCGCCACTGGGCGTCTTCCGGTGCGAAAACCTCGGCCAGCAGTGCCTGGGCCCGGGGGTTGGCGGGCACCTGGACCGCCCGGGTATAGACGTTGTCCACGATGGCTTTGCCCTGGCCCAGATGCCGCAGAATCGACTCTATCCCCAGCAGCATGTCTACTGGCTCAAATCCGGTAACTGCGCAGGGCAGGCCAAATTCGGCAGGGATAAAGTCATAGGCTTCGGCTCCGATGATGGTAGTGACGTGCCCCGGACAGAGCAGCCCGGAAACCCGCACCTCGCCGCTGGCAAGCAGAGCCTTGAGGGCCGCGGGCATGGTTTTGTGAACGCACCAGACGGAGAAATTATCCAACCCGTAGGCGGCTGCGGACTTTATGGCCAACGCCGTGGCGGGCATGGTGGTCTCAAACCCTACCCCAAAGAAGACCACGTGCTTATCCGGGGTCTGTTGGGCCAGTTCCACCGCGTCCAGGGGCGAGTACACCACCCGCACCTCGGCCCCCTGGGCCCGCAGGCCTTCCAGAGACATGTGGGTGCCGGGGACCCGGAGCATATCGCCAAAGGAGGCCAAGATAACGTGAGGTTCCTGCCCCAGGGCCAGGAAGGCGTCCAGATCCGATTGGGCAGTAACGCACACCGGACAGCCGGGACCGGAAATGAGCCTGATTCCAGGGGGCAACAGCGTTTTCAGCCCGAAACGGGCCGCAGCCATGGTGTGGGTGCCGCAGACCTCCATGACGGTGGCGGGGCCGCTGGCCAGAGCCGCCAGGCGCCGGGTCAACTCTTGCACCAGGGCCTGATCCCGAAACTCATCAATAAACTTCATCCACCAAATTCCTGATCAGGGAAAGGGTCTCTTCGGCATGTTCGGCATCCACCCGGGCAATGGCCAGTCCCGCATGGATAAGCACATAATCCCCCAGGGTCGCCTCGGGGAGCAGGTCGAGGCGCACCTGGCGCGTCACTCCATCCACTTCGGCTACTGCGAGGGCGCCATTGATTTCAATGAGTCGCATGGGAATGGCAAGACACATATAAATATCCTGTATAACAAATGTTTATGGTTTCAAAAAGTTAAGACGTTACAGGCCATAGGGGAACAGGGGAAAAGGCAAAGGGTAAAGGTGTAGGTTGCGCACAGCAAACCATGCATCCCGCAGAGGTGAGACGCCTGTGCCACCAAAGCCCAGGACTTTTGCAGGAAACAGGAGAACATAAAATCGCCTTTATTCCTTTTCGCCTTTTCGCCTTTTTCCCTGTTGCCCCACTCTTTTCAGCCGCGCTGCGGCCACGGCCACCTGGCCCAGGGAGATGCCGCCGTCATTGGGCGGCGTCTGGGCATGGGCCAGAACCTCAAAGCCCCGAACCTCCAGGGTACGGCGCAGCCGGGTAAAGAGCAAGGCGTTTTGCATCACTCCACCGGAGAGGGCCGCCAGGTTAAGCCCGGTCCGGTCTCGAATCAGGTCGCAGGCCTCGGCCAAAAGCTGCACCAGGGAATTGTGGAAGCGGCCCGCAATGGCGGCGGGGTCAACGCCGGCCAGGTAGTCAGCCACCGCGCCCCCGAAGATGGCCGGGGCGTCCAGGATCAGGGTATCGCCTGCGTTCGCAATGGCAGCAGGATAAAAGCCGGCTTCGTTTTCGTCGGCGGCCATTTCCAATTCCATGGCGGGTTGGCCTTCGTAGGTCCGGGTGCGGCATACGTCCAGGGCCCCTGCCATTGCGTCAAAGAGACGCCCGGCGCTGGAAGTTAAGGGCGAATTGAGACCCTCTGCCAGTTGCCGGGTCAGGATGCGCTCCTCCAAAGCAGTAAACTTTATGCCCAATCGGTGGGCCTGATTTAAAAAGTCCTCTCCATAGAGCGCATAAAGGTAGGCCGCGGCCATGCGCCCCGGGTTTTTGACCGCCGCCTCCCCTCCAGGGAGGCGCACGTAGGCGAAATGTCCGGCCCGGGTAAAATCAGCCAGGTCTGCCACTAAGATTTCCCCGCCCCAGACGTGGCCGTCGGGGCCATAGCCGGTGCCGTCCAGGGCGATGCCGATGCAGCGGTCGGTGCGGCGGTTTTCGGCGAGGCATGCGGCGATATGGGCGTGATGGTGCTGCACACCGATCAGCCGCACCTCACCAAGCCCCCGGGCATAGCGGGTGCTGAGATAATGAGGGTGCAGATCATGGGCCACGATCACCGGGTCTTTGCGGCATAAGGCCTTAAAATGGGTGATGGCCCGCTGGTAATAATCCAAAGTCTCTACGGTGTCCAAGTCGCCGATGTGTTGGCTGAGCAGAGCGACTCCCTGGGCCGCCACACAGAAGGTGTTCTTCTGCTCGGCCCCCACCCCCAGGATGGGCTCTGAATCTAAGGGCAGATAGATGGGGTCCGGGACAAAACCACGGGCCCGCCGCAACAAAATAGCGGCGCCGCCAGCCACGGGCCGGACAACGGAGTCGTCGCAGGGAACCTGGATGTCCCGGTCGTGCAGGAGAAAAGCATCGGCCAATGCCGCTAACTTGCTCTGAGCCTCATCATTGCGGAATGCCAAGGGCTCTTCGCTGAGGTTGCCGCTGGTCATCACCAGCGCCGGAGGAGCGTGCTCCATAAGCAAATAATGCAGGGGCGTGTAGGGCAGCAGGAGCCCCAGGTACTTGTGGCCGGGGGCCACGTTAGGCGAAATGACACTTCCCGGTTGCTGGCGGGCCAAGACGATGGGGCGTTGCCGGGAAATCAGCCGCGTCCTTTCCGAATCGCCGATACGGCACAGGCACTGGGCCTCGGTCAGGTCCCGGACCATGAGGGCAAAAGGCTTGGCTACCCGGCCTTTACGTGCTCTCAAGGTTTGCACGGCATTGTCATTCCGGGCGTCGGCGGCCAGGTGAAAGCCCCCCAACCCCTTGACGGCCACAATCCTGCCTTCCTTGAGCAACCGGGCCGCGGCAAAAATGGCTTCCTCACCCCGACGCCGGTCACCGTCCACCAGCCATACCCGGGGGCCGCAAACCGGACAGGCGGTGGGTTCGGCATGAAACCGCCGATCCTCGGGGTTCTCGTATTCTGTCCGGCATTGGAGGCACAGGTCAAAGACTGCCATGGTGGTATGGGGGCGATCATAAGGAACCTGCCGGACGATGGTGAACCGGGGGCCACAGTTGGTGCAGTTGGTAAACGGATACCGAAACCGACGGTTGCCGGGGTCGGTGATGTCGGCCAGACAGTCGTCGCAGGTGGCCACATCCGCAGGAATCAGTGCCTGGGTGGCCGCCTGATGCCGGCTCTCCCGAATGCTAAACCCGGCGCCGCCCAGGGGTTGAGCGGCGTGGCTTATCACCGCGTCGATGCGGGCCAGGGCTGGAGCCTCTTGTTGCAATTCCCCTAAAAAAGTGGCCAGGGATTCGGGGTGGCCTTCGATCTCGATTTCCACACACTGGGAGGTGTTGCACACCCAGCCAGCCAGGCGATGCCGCTGGGCCAGGCGGTAGATGAAAGGCCGAAAACCGACGCCTTGGACCACGCCGGTCACTTGCAGCCTTTTGCGGGCGCGAGTCTCTGAAAGGGCCACTTTCAGGCAAGGACCTCCCGGGCTTATGGCTGTTTGCTTCTATACTATACAAATATAACAAATTTTGGGATGATTCACAGGGTCAAACTGCCTTGGCAAAGAAGGGTGAAGATCCAGAGGTGAGTCTTTGGGTTTGCTGCCATTGACGTGCTCCAAGATGTATTAAAGAAAAAAGTATTTTTATTGACTTATTTATGCTATTGATTGGCCGAATAAAAATCGATCAAAATGGCAACATATACCCTTACCGGTTTTCTCGCGGATTCCTTAACCGGTAAAAGTCTACTTTCGCAATTAGGCTTAAATGGAGCCTGCCATTTTCGGAACATCAAGGCTTATATATATAACGCAAAAACCTAAAAATAGAAAAATTGTGATAATATTATTGGTGCCGTTAGAATACAATCGGGCCAAAACCAGTATTTCGGAGCGGCGTCTTTTCACTCCCGCCTCGCAAGGAGGAGGCCTTGGAAAACTTTAGCCAAATAAACCAAGTCGACATCTTACTGGTAGAAGATAACCCTTATGACGCAGAACTCACGCTTCGGGCCCTTCAGAGTAAGGGGCTGTCAGACAAATTGCTGACTTGTCCGGACGGCGTGGAGGCCCTGGACTTCCTCTTCGGGAACGGGATTTATGCCGGACGGAATCTGGCCGAGCGTCCCAAGGTCATTTTTCTGGATTTAAAGCTTCCCCGAGTCAATGGCCTGGAAGTGCTGCAAAAGATTAAGAGCGATGACCGGACTAGGACGATCCCGGTGGTAATCTTGACTTCATCTCAGGAGGAGATGGATATTGCCAGGAGCTATGACCTGGGGGTCAACAGCTACATGGTCAAGCCGGTGGACTTTGACAAGTTTTTTCAGGTGGTGGAAGAATTAGGTTTTTACTGGCTCTTGCTGAACAAGGTGCCTAACTGAGACCTCCACGTCAGGTTTTTATGGACAGGGCTAATCTTCGCACACCTTCGGATTCCATAGTGGCCCGACCCCTCCGCATATTAATTCTGGAGGATACGGCAAGCGATGCGGAGCTGATAACCCATGAACTGCGGCAGGCCGAAATCGACTACTCATACCGTCGGGTCAGCGATCGGGAGCAATTTCTTAATGCCCTGGAAGAAGAAAAGCCGGATGTAATCCTATCGGATTTCTACATCCCGGGTTTTGATGGCTTGGAGGCCCTGGTCCTGTCCCAGGCCAAACATCCCGAAGTGCCTTTCATCTTTGTCTCCGGAGCCATGGGTGAGGAAGTGGCCATCGAGTCTTTAAAGCGCGGGGCCACCGACTATGTTCTCAAAGACCGCCTCTCCCGATTGGGCACGGCAGTCCGACGGGCCCTGCGGGAGGCTGAGGAGCGCCGGGAGCGCCGCCAGGCTCAAGCCGCACTTCGCGACAGCGAAGAAAAATACCGCCTCCTCCTCAAGAACATCCCGGCCGTGGTGTATAAAGGCTACGTGGATTGCAGCGTGGACTTTGTGGATGGTAAAGTGGAGGAACTTACCGGCTATCCCAGGAGCGACTTTGACTCTCGAAAAATGTTATGGTCGGACGTGCTGCTCCCGGAAGACCGGGTAATATTTAAAAAAGCCTTTCTGGATGGGCTTAAAGGTTCCAAGTCATATATCCGGGAATACCGGGTTAAGAGAAAAAGCGGCGAAATCGTTTGGGTCCAGGACCGGGGCCAAATCATCTGCGATTCAGATGGCGGGGTGGATTACATCAGTGGAGTATTCTTCGACGTCACCGAGCGCAAAAAGGTGGAAGAAGCCCTGCGGGAGAGCGAAAACCGGTTCGCTTCCTTCATGCGCTACCTCCCCGGCATCGCCTTCATGCAGGACGTCCAGGGGCGCTATCTTTACGTCAATGAAACCTGGCAACGGGTTCAACAGAGGCATTCTCCAGACGTGTTGGGGAAGACGGCACACGAGATCTGGCAAGCAGAAACAGCAGGTAAATTTACCGAAAATGATCGGCGCGTCATCATCCGGGGAGAACCGGTGCAGAACATCCAGGAAATTCCCCAGGAAGATGGAGTTCATATCTGGCTGATCAATAAATTTCCCATTTTGGATAAAGACGGCAGGCCGATTCTCACCGGCGCAGTGGGCATAGACATTACGAGACGGCGACGGGCGGAGGAAGCCCTGTGGGAATCGGAGCAGCGGCTGCGCTTCCTCACGTCGCAGCTCCTCACCGCCCAGGAACGGGAGCGGAAACGGATTTCCATGGAACTCCACGATGAACTGGGCCAGAGCCTGGCGGTTTTGAAGCTCCAAGTCCGGGCCATTGAAAGGAGTCTAGAGGACACTCAGCAGGATTTAAAAGCGGAGTGCGGCGAACTGCTGGAATATCTCGACGGCGTAATTGATAGCGTCCGACGCCTCTCCAGAGATCTGAGTCCCGCTGTCCTGGAAGACTTGGGACTGCAGTCAGCGTTGAAGTACTTAATTGACGGGGTCAGCAAGCATTATACCGTCTCCCATTCTTTCGAAGTGGAGGACTTGGACCAGCTTTTTACCTTTGACGCACAGATCATTATCTACCGCATCTTCCAGGAATGTTTGACCAATATTTCGAAACACGCCGGCGCTACCGAGGTCTCCATTTCAGTGCGCAAAAAGGACGATGGTTTGGTATATATGGCCTTGGAGGATAATGGGGTGGGATTCGATCCGGCCCAAATCTCTGGCCGCCGGTTCGCCGGCCGGGGATTGGGCCTGGCCGCCTTAAACGAACGGGCCAGGATGTTGGGTGGAACTCTGGAAATCCGGAGCCGCCCCGGAGCCGGTACCAAAATTACCTGCATCATTCCCACCGGTCACTCCCATGAGTTAAATAATCAATGATGTTACGGGCTGACTTAGGAATAATAGTGTCAACAGAACTCGGGCTCAAAATCTGAAGACAGATTGACCAGAATGCCAGATAAAAGATCTGGCCCTCCTTTCTGATGGCAAATTAATAACGGAGGCGAATATGGACAGCCCTTTCAAGATCTTGTTGGCCGATGACCACGTGATGTTTCGCCGGGGCGTCCGCAGGATTATTCAAGGGATCGCCAACGTGGAAGTCGTAGGGGAAGCCAGCGATGGGCTGGAGCTTTTGCGGCTTTTAAAGGAGCTTGACCCCAACCTGGTCATTATGGATATATCCATGCCCAATCTTCGGGGACTGGAGGCCACCCGGGAAATCAAAAGCGTTGATCCCCAAGTCAAGGTGTTGATCCTGACCATGCACAAAGATCGAGAATACCTTTATCATGCCTTGACCGCAGGTGCAGAAGGTTATCTACTCAAGGAAGACGCGGATAGTGAGTTGATCTCGGCCATCCAGACGATGCGTAAGGGGGGCAACTACATTTCGCCTCTGCTTTCAAGTCAAATGGCCGATATTTTTGTGGATAAGTTTCGACCTGGCAGCGAGACCCTGACTGCACCAGAGGAACCTCTAACCGTCAGGGAACGGGAAATCATCAAGCTTATCGCCGAAGGCAAATCCAGTAAGGAAATCGGCGAACTGCTCTTTATCAGCAGCCGGACTGTCCAGCATCACCGTGCCAACATAATGAGAAAATTGAATCACAAAAAAACCGCAGATCTGGTGAAGTATGCCATCCAAAAGGGATATGTCCTGGCTGAGGAGCGTTAAGACCAACTAGCTCCTGCCGCCCTCCGGTTTCATGTTCAAGGTTCAAAGTTTAAAATTTAGATGAGCACCATTCACCGGCCATACGCCCCCGCAGCCTTTTAATTAAGTAATACTTCATCCAAAGATTTGGACTTCTGGAGTATCGCCAGTTTCCTCTTAACGTCCGATTTTTACAACATTTTGGGCCTGGAGGCCCTTGGCGCCCTGGACCACTTCAAACTCTACCTCTTGATTTTCTTGGAGAGACTTGAAACCCTCCCCCTGGATGGCGGAATGATGTACAAAGACATCGGTACCGTCTTCCTGGGAAATGAAGCCATAACCTTTGGCATCGTTAAACCATTTCACCTTTCCCCTTACCCTCATAATGAATACATCCTCCTGATCATTGAGTCCGTGCAGGTTACTGCTCCGGCCTAAACCAGCCGCAAACAAAAAAGGAACGGTTCCCCTTCGTTATCGAGGCCCCGCTCCATTTTTTTCTCCCACAGGCATAATAATTTTTTATTTACGAACCTTGCCGATGTCAAGGGGAAATTAAGAGGTGGCAAGTTACAGTTTTTTTCCGAACCGTGGCCACTTGGAAGATCAAGCCTCGAAAAAACCAAAGGGCAAGGGCCTCGTCTTGGCCTCCTGCCCCTGGCACTCTAAGTATCCCCACGTAACCTTAAATGATGACTCATAAGGACGCTGAAAGCGCCTTCAATTCAAAACCTGTTTACTGCGGTAAAGACACCACAAAATTGGAGCCATCGGTTTTCGGTTCGTACCAGATATCGCCGCCGTGGTTCTGGAGGATGTCACGGCTCAAAGTCAACCCCAAGCCCAGGCCCGGACGGCCCTTCCTCGACCGGCGCATCTCCGGGACATACGAAAAAAGCACGGATCGAGCAACTTCAGGAACCGTCGTGCCGGTATTATAGACCTTCAGGCGGCAGCCGGACCCATGGGTTTCGAAATCCACCACAATAGTGCAGCCATCGCCGCCATGGGTTATGCCATTATTGATGAGGTTCCGGAATACACTCTTCAACCACGGTTTACTGCCCCTTACCGGGATTTTGCCTTCCGGCCGTTTCGGTAAACGGTTCTCCAAGATTATCTGGTGGTCCCGGAGGTCGTGGGCCAATTCAGCCAAGACCGGGTCGACAATATCCTTGGCTAAATCAAGGACACCCCGCTTTCCTTCTTCCGGCCAGTTTTCCAGGGCTTTGCCTAAAAACTCATCGGTCAGAAGAATCAAGTTGTCCACCCGTCCAGATACCTCCGCCAGTCGGGCCTTGGCGTCCTCGCTGAGGTCGCCGCGCGAGTCCCGGATCATAAGCTTCAAGGCCGCTGCGGTGGATAACATGGCTCCTCTGAGATCGTGGACCATCAGCATAGTTTGCGGTTTGAGCTGGTCGTAATCCTTTGGGATGTCAGCCAAATGCTGCACGGGTTGGAGGTCCACCACCTCTGTCCCTTCCAGGCATTGGTTCACGCGACGCCAGAGTTCGGTGGGGCTAACCGGCATCAGGATGTAATCATCCACCTCTACTTCATAAGCCTCCAGCGGGAAGACAGCCTTTCCGTTGGCGCTGATTACCATAACCTTGACGTCGGGGTTTAGCCGCTTGCCCAGCTCAAGAATATCCAAAATTTCACTATCATTCGTAGCGAGCTGACCGATTACCATGTCATAGTTCTTTTTCACCATGGCTTCCAGCGCGGCCTCCGGGCTCGCCGCGGCTTTGACCCTAAAACCTTTATATTCCAAAACCCAGCCAATGGTGTGTAGAAAGTTCGTGCCGTCGCCAATCAGGAGAATATCGTATTTAGCCATCGGTCTGCTCCTTGTCCGTTTCCTGGGAGGGGTGAAAGAAACTTTCATGGGAGACGCAGTAACCTGATTCGATATGTTGCCATTTAACTCCTTTTTCCGTCATTAAATCAATCCGCGAAACTACCTATTTCACCTTAGGTAAAATTGCCTAGCAGTGACTCGGACCGAACATCCCAGCCCATGAAAATCTTTTTGCCGAAAGCCGGGAATCCAATGAAATCCCTGGCGGGGCATAGACTCTGCCCTGGCGGATAAGGGCAATGGCTTGAAAAATTTGCCCCGCCACATATTGTTTCGGCAAGACCCCTTCGGCTCCGGCCGCCAATCCGTGGTATAAATATTCCGGTTCATTGTCCATTACCGTGATCAAGACTTTCACCTCGGGGTATTGCAACTTGATGAGCCGGGTTCCTTCCCGAACCCGGATATGTGGCAAGGCAATATCCAGGATAACCATGGCCGGCAACGATTGTCTGAGAAATTTGAACAACTCGTGATGATTGCCGGCTTCACCTAACACCTGGATGTCAGGATGCTGTTCCAGCATCTTCCTCAGTTCCCGGCGAAACCGCTCATGAGCATCGGCCAGCACGATGGAATAATGACCAGCCATGTTTTTGCCTCCGGGTTGAGATAGATTATCAGTTTATTAAAACTGGTCCGATTGTAGGGGATAGAACCGGGGAAAGAAATTGGTATTACTGCCTATTTGCCTGTAGGCAAAAATACCTATACGCGCTGCCGATAGAGCCTCTTGCAAAATTCTCTTGATTTGTCATTCTGGGGGAGTAACGCGACCGAAGAATCTGGCAGGATCGGCTCTACTTCACTGAGTCAGACGCCGTTTTGTTCCTGGCAGGGGGGAACAAGCCAGGTTCATCTGTCCCTTTTCTTTTCTCCTGTCAATAGCGACTCAGCGTAGACTTCGATGGCATGTTTGACCTGTACCTGGTCCCCGGCCTGGGAGAGCATGTCCGTTATCTGGAGCATGCAAGCGGGGCAGCCGGTAGCCACCACCGCGGCCCCAGACTTTTCGATGTTTTCCCGCTTGCGCTGTCCGATGGCTTTCGAAATCTCATAATTCTGCAGATTGAAACTACCCCCGCAGCCGCAACACCAATCCGCCTCGACCATCTCCTTCAAGTCGTAGCCGGGGTTGGCCAAGATCAATGTCCGGGGCTGGGCCGCCACCCCCAGGGATTTTTTCAGATGGCAAGGGTCATGATAGGTTATGGGAACTCGATTCGCCGCCTCTTCCCGTTCTGTTGCCTCCAGACCCACCCGGTCCGTCAAAAACTGGCTGATATCCATGACCCTGCTAGACAGGTCGGCGATTCGCTCCTGGTCGGCTTCCGAATATTCCTGCGCCATCAAAGGCCACATCTTTTTGATGGTAGAGGCGCAGGTGGCACAGGCAGTGATAAGGTGATCAAAGGGCTGGGAGCCGAAAAGCTCCAGGTTATGGCGAACCAGCCGGTTGAAGGCCTCGGTATCGCCGCTGGAAAGGGCCGGGATGCCGCAGCAAGCCTGGTCCGGGGGCAGATACACCCCTACCCCGTGGTGGTCGAGAATCTTGAGGACGGCCCCCCCCACCTGGGGAAAAATTTTATCGATGAGGCAACCCACGAAGAAAGCGACTTTTTGGCCGGCGGCGCCAGGCGCCGTATTGAGGCTGGGCACCTGGCGGTGCAGAGGCACCGCGGCTAAGGGCTTGACATGCCGGCCCTTTAAAAGCGGCGAGAGAAACCGGGAGCAAGAGGACCCCAGGAGGTCATCCACTGGTTTGATAAAGATACCCTGGAATTTGGCTCCCCAGGCCAAAACCTGGTTGAAAAAGTCGGGCTTACTCAACAGCCGGCGGAAAACGGCTTTTTTCCAAGGAGAAAGGCCCATATACCCGGCCAGAATGGCCCGGGCCTTGATGAAAATATCCAACACTTTAACGCCGCCGGGACAGTTGGCCGCACAGGAGCCGCAGAGCAGACACCGGGTCAGGCGGTCCTGGACTCCCTGGGGATTGGCAAAAAGCTCCTGGGCCAGGCCGTCCAGAAGGGCGAGCTTACCCCGGGCCACGTCTGCCTCTCGGCCGGTTTCGGCGAACAGGGGGCACACCGACTGGCACATACCGCAGCGCATGCAGACCACTATCTGGTCGTCCAGTTCCTTCACCAGCTTGGCCAGCGCCTTGAGGCTCGACATCTTTTACTCTCCGATAATTTTCCCGGGATTGACAATGTAACGGGGATCCGCCGCGCCTTCGATGCGTTTGGAATAAAGAATAGTCCCCTTTCCAAACTCCTTTATCAGGAAGTGGGCCTTGGCTTTGCCGATGCCGTGCTCGCCGGAGAATGTCCCCCCCCGGTTCCCAGGCGGGGTGGGAAATCTACCCCATCGGCAGCGACGATAAGCCGGAAGACATCCCCAAAGGCACTTTGGCCGGTCTGCTCATCGTGCAATGAGAAAATTTAGTATAGCATTGCCAATCAACGCCGGCTGCCATCTCTACGCAACAGCTATCGGCCTTCCTGCTGTAAAAAGTTTACCAGTCCCAGGGTCAATTCGGTCATGGCGTCCAGGTCCAGGCGCTCCATGACGTCCCCCGGGCCGTGGTAGTTAGCATTGCGCATGAAGGCGGTGTCCGTGAGCATAATGGCGGGATAGCCCTCATCCCAGAAATTGGCGTGATCGCTCAGTCGCACTTCAGGGAGGATATGCCCGCCGAGAGGCACAGCCAAGGTTACTGCGGGCAGGCGGCAGCCGCCCTTGATGGCAGCCTCCAGGCGCTTCAGGAGGGGGCGGGAGCGTCCGTCGCTCACCAATCCGATAAAGTTGCCGGTGGTGGGATAACCCAGGAGCCGTAAGCTCAGGGGCAGGGACTGGCTGCCGGGGGTTTGGGAGTAATATCCCACCATTTCCAGGCAAAGCATCCCCAGGATCTGGTGGCGCTCTCGCCGGGCCTTTTTGGCGTAAACCCGGGAACCCATATAAGGAGTGAAGAAGGCCGGGGGTTCCTCGCAGGTGAAGCCGACAAAAGCCCAGGGGCGAGGCAGGGTCAGATTCCGGGCCAGGCGGGCCACCTCCAAAAGCACGGCCACCCCGCTGGCGTTGTCGTCGGCCCCGGGAGTTCCGGCCACGGTGTCGAAGTGAGCCCCCAGGAGGTAGTAGCCCGACGGCTTCTCATCCCCGACGATGATGTTGCTCACCTGCTCTCTCATATAAATAAACGTCTGTCGCCGCGGTATGTAACCCATATCGGCGAAACGCTGAAACACATAATCCTCCGCGGCTTTCAAATTCTCGGGGCGGTAAATCGAACGCTCCCCCAGTTCGACGCTCAGGAAGCTGAGATGCTCTTCAAGATTCTTACGAATTTCCCGGCGGTCCATCGGTCCTCCAGATGTCACAGCTCCATGCCCCAAGGCGCCGTTCAGCAACAAAAAAGACAGTATGGCCAGGCCCCAAGGCCTGAACCTATTACGCCTTCTGGTGAATTTCGGGATGCGCAAGTTTATAAGGGTCCACCAGGCGGTCGAACTCCTCTGCCGATAAGTAACCAAGCTGCAGGGCAGCTTCCTTGAGGGTCAATTCCTGGTCATGGGCCAGATAGGCGATATGGGAGGCCTTGTCATAGCCGATTACCGGAGTAAGGGCGGTAGCCAGCATCAGGGAGCGGTGCAGGTACTCATCGATCTGCTCCCGGTTGGGTTTCATGTCCTTTACGAGAAAGTCCGTGAAATTGTTGCAGGTATCGGAAAGCAGCCGGACCGACTGGATCACGTTAAAAATCATCATCGGCTTGTACACATTCATTTCCAGGTATCCACCTGCCCCGGCGAATGACACGGCCGCGTCGTATCCCATAACCTGAACGGCCGCCATAGCCATGGCTTCGCATTGAGTAGGATTGACTTTGCCCGGCATGATGGAGGAGCCCGGCTCATTGGCGGGCAGGATCAATTCTTGCAACCCGCAACTGGGTCCGGAACTGAGCAGTCTGATATCGTTGGCAATTTTATAAAGCGATACAGCCAAAGTTTTTAATGCCCCGCTGGCCATAACTAAGGCGTCATGGGCTCCCTGAACCGCAAATTTGTTGGGGGCCGAAACAAAGGACAGGCCGGTGAGTAACGCAATTTGTTTGGTTGCGGCCTCGGCAAAGCCTCTGGCGGCGTTGAGGCCGGTGCCCACCACGGTCCCCCCAATGGCTAACTGGCACAAACCCAGCATCACGGCCTCGATCCTGGCCAGGTTGTCGTCCAGCATCCCCACGTAGCCCGAAAACTCTTGGCCCAAAGTCAAGGGCACTGCGTCCATCATGTGGGTCCGGCCGATCTTGACAATTTCTTTCCAATCTCGGGCCTTCTCATCCAGGGCATCCCGGAGTTTCTTGACCTTGGGGACCAGACGCTCCTGGATAATTGTTGACGCAGCGATATACATGGCCGCAGGGAAAGCATCATTAGTGGATTGCGACATATTGACGTGGTCATTGGGGTGGATGGGCTCCTTGCTTCCCAAGACCCCGGTGGCCAGCTCATTGGCCCGGTTCGCTATGACTTCGTTAACATTCATGTTGGCATGGGTGCCGCTCCCGGTCATCCACACGTGTAAGGGGAAATTGCCATCCAACTTGCCGGTTATAACTTCATCAGCGCTCTGCACAATCAGTTTTGCCTTGTCGCCCGGCAGTTTGCCCAGCTCCTGATTGGCCAGGGCCGCGGCTTTTTTGATAATAGCTAGCGCCTTGATAACCTCGTAAGGAATCAAGTCCTCCCCGATGGAAAAGTAGATCAGCGACCGCTGGGTTTGAGCCCCCCAATAGCGGTTCGCAGGAACTTCAATCTTGCCCATGCTATCTCTTTCCCACCGTGTTCCACCGGATTGAGAACTCATTGGCTATCTCCTTCAGACAGGATTTTCCTTTGGCCGTTCTTTAACAATCACTCATCCAGCTATTCCAAATCATCAAAACCAGGAGGGGCGGCTTCGGTGCGCGGTGCGCACCCTGCATAAACTGACTACTGAGCACTGACCACTGTCCTTTGGCTGAGTTGGTAGGCTTTTACCACCTCAATCCCGGTGCTGTAAAAGGCGTCCGCCCCCAACAGGTCAACGATCCCGGAACGCTCCAACTGGCTTCTTACGTCCTCTGCCACCTCGGCGAAAACCAGCCTGACCCCCTGTTCTTTGAGGTACTTGTAAAGGGAGCGCAGAGTGGCAGCTGCGGTAAAATCTATATCGTCAATGGCCGAGGCCTCGATGCAAAACCAGGAAAGAGGCGGCTGAGCCTCTTTAGTCAGGGTGGTGACCTCCTTAAAAAGTTTTTCGGCGTTGGCATAATACATACCGTGAGTAAACCGATAGACCAACAATCCCGGGAGCATTTGAGCACGGGTGCTCACCGGCTTGGGCTTCCAGCCCCCCGGTTCCACCGACACCACCAAGGCGTTTTTGGGGTGATACCCGTGCCGGGTATGACTGAGAAGCGACAGGAACATAGCCAGAAGGATGCCCTGCTCTACCCCCACCAGGACCACGGTGGCTGCGGTTATAGCTGCCACCCAAAATTCCCAGGGCCGTTCCAGGTAGATGCGGCGCATCCCCTTAACGTCGATGAGGTCCACGCAAATGAGGAAGACCACCGCGGACAAAACGGCCCGGGGCATATAGGCCAGAGGCCCAGTCAAAAACAATAGCACCATAAGCACCACAACGCTGCTGCTGATCTGGGCCAGTTGGCTGCGACCGCCAGCGCTGTCCACCATTTCCGAGGCGGTGGGGCTGCCGTTGACCACAAAGGCCCCGGAAAGCCCGGCCCCGATGTTGGCCAGACTCAAACCCATCAGATCGGTGTTCTCGCTGAAGGCCTCGTTGTAGCGGGTGGCATAGGCCCTGGAAGTGGCGGCGCTTTGGGCCAGGATGACCACAAAGATGGAAAAGGCCGTAGGCGCAAGGGTCATAAGAAGATCGAGGTTTAAATCCACTTGGGGCAATCCGAACCTCGGCAAACCGCTGGAAACCGCGCCTAAGGTGGTTACGCCATGGGCGGCCAAATCAATGGCCCAGCTCACCGCAATGGCGCCGATAACGGCAATAAGCGCCCCGGGAATTTTTTTCGAAATTTTGCGAGATCCCAGGATAACGGCCAGGACGGTTGCGGCCGTGGTCAGGGTAAAAAAATTCGTCTGGTGGAGATGTTGAAAAACGTAGATGAGATGGCTAACCGGACTGTGTCCGACCTTGGGCAACCCCAGCATCCCGCCGATCTCCCCCAGCGAAACCTGGATGCCCACCCCGGTCAAGAATCCCACCAGCACGGTGCGGGATAAAAAGTCTGCCAGGAAGGCCAGCCCGATAAACCGGGCGACAATGAGGAACCCCGCGGCCATAAGGGCTAATAAGCCGCATAGGGCCAAGTACTCGGACGTGCCAGAGACGGCCAGGCCCGCCAGCCCCCCCGCAAGAATGGCCGCGGTGGCGGAGTCGGCCCCCACCACCAGGTGCCGGGACGACCCGAAAATAGCGAAAAGCGACATGGGAAGGAGGATGGCATAGAGACCGGTAATCACCGGCGTGCCGGCGATCTTGGTATAGCCCATAGCCTGGGGCATATTCAAGGCTGCCAAGGTGATGCCTGCCATAATGTCAGTGGGGACCTGGGAGCGTTTGATGGGCAAAATTCCCTGGAGCACATTGAATGGGACAACTTTTTTAAAATGTCCGGTGGGGCGGACCTTCGTGCCCCTCATCCCAAAATGTTCATCCATCGGTAGCCGCCCCCCCACTTCCAAACCTGCTTCTGCGGGAGGTCCTAAAGTCCTTCAACCAGGCGCTCGGCCGCAGTGGTCTCTTCGGTTAATCTCATTTTATTCTCTGCGGCCTCTTCCATCAGTCTTTTGAGTTCCTCGCGGTCAGCTTCGGGCTTGATAAAACCTTTGCGTTCTTGACGCTCCAGAAAGGCATCGGCCATCTCATCGGCCAGGTCGAGATAGAGATTGGTGACCGGCTTGACCAGGGGTTTCAGGATAATCCCGGCAATGGGAAATACCACCGGAGCTAACACCGCGACTCCGGCCAAGGTCAGCAACGCTGCGAGAGGACGAGTAAATAATAAATTAAACATGGCTTATCTCCTCGTAATAGGAAATCGGCGCACCCCCAACACCTTTCACCCTTAAATCAATTTTAATTATAGCATCGTTTTAACTTATTGGGATTTATAGCTATTTCAACATGTTATTTCAACAAGAATTTTTTCCTTCAAAGAGGGCCAATACCCCAAAGAAGAACTTCTGAACCGCGTTAAAGAAATTGCGATAAAACTCCAGGAGCGCCTGATGCATTTCCTCCGCAATCTTTTCAGTCTGATATAACTGGATATTTTTGGATAAAAATAAATTAAATAATAATTAATTCATATTAATTTTTTTATAACATAATCTATTTTTCCTTGACAGCAATTGTAGAAAAGGCATAACGTGTTTAATATAAAAGAACAAATTGCCCACCATCAAACGTTTTGGCAGTAAATCGACAGTTCACGAATTTTTGAGTTAGGAGGCGAAGCTTATAGAAAGTAAAATTCTAAGCCCTCCAGGCCAAATAGGGGATAATCAAGATATTTGAGGAAGTTAATACCAAGGAAGGAAAGGATCATTATTATGAAAAGGATCAAAAGAGTAGTATTTCTGACTGCTGCATTGTGGGTGGCTCTGGGGGGCACGGCCCAGGCGTACCATATTCAGTTTATTTTTGAGGAAGGGATGGACTACGCACAAGCTTTGGCAAATAGCCAAACTGCTGAGGGCATCAACGGCCCCGATGGAACCAGCGCCCATGCCTTAGATGCAAGTGCCGAAAGCCAGGTGTTTACCCGCCCCCTTACTGCCACCGACCCCCTCAACGATATCATCCTCAAGGTGAATAACAGCACGACTGAGTCTTCGGTGGCTTACGGAGGGTCGGAGGGTAAATTTAATTTCATTATCATTAAGGATGCGGGAGATATTGACAACCAGGCAAATGTTACATTTGATTTCCAGGCTACAGGGGGGTTTAATCTTGCCACCGGCGCTATCAGTGGTTGGGAATATGCCCTAATGTTGTCAGACGGTGTGAACCTGTATGATAACGGCGGTGAATATTTTGCCACCGGTACTCATAACGATAGTTTTTCCCAGACCTACTCGCTGAATGTGGAGGAGCAGTATCTTTGCGCTTTAGCTTTCAACGCTTACCTGGCGCGCAATTCCGCCGCGCTGGAAAACACCTGGTCTGATGCCTGGTATAAAGGTGATTTAAATATTAGCCTTGCCAATGTTCCCCTTCCTCCGGCCTTTTTGCTTCTGGGAGGTGGACTGATCAGATTGATAAGTCTGGTCCGGCGGCGCCAAAGAATTTAGCCTCCCGCCAAATGCCGGCCTGACTCATTTTGCAAAGGACGGCCCCGGAAGAAGTTATTTCTGCTGCCACCCCCAGCAACGTCTCCGAAGGCATGGCCCAGGCTATGTTATTAGCTGGGGGATAATTCATCTTGTCGTCCCTTATAGCAACTGCCAAAAGTTTTTTCCTTTTCGAAAGCCTCGTGAGCTACCTATGATTGCCATTCTGAGGGAGCAAAGCGACCTAAGAATCAAAAAGCGAGATTCTTCCCTGCGCTCAGCATGACAAATCTAACCGGATAAAAAATAAGCAACAATTTTCAGCAAACGCTATATATGGCGCCGACGGCCATATGCATTCCCTCCAGCGTTAGCAGCCAACCTTTCGTGCAAAATACTGCCATCCCTTTCCAACTGTGAATCAGAACCTGCTGTCTCCGAAATCGATCCCTGTAAGACTTTAAGCGTAATGATCGGCCTTGACCGAAGCCTTCAGAAGTTTTTTCTGTAAGAAAATTTCTGACAGGAAAATCAGGTATTGTTCGATTTTCACTTTTGACTTAGACTGATAAGGTACTTAAAACTTTTTTCACAAACCCGACAAGATAAGAAGGTAGAATTTGATGAATTGGGTTACGCAAGCCTTAAGCACCTCTGTGGGCAAAAAGCAGTTGATGGCCATAACCGGCCTGCTGTTTCTGCTGTTTCTGACCACCCATCTCCTGGGCAACCTGAGCATTTATGCAGGACCGAAGGCCTTCGTGGCTTACGCCGAAAACCTGCATGCTTTAGGCAAACTGCTGGTGGCGGCGGAAGTTGGCATGGTCCTAGCTTTAATCATCCATGTTGTCACCGCGCTGGTGCTGTTCTTTGAGAACCGCCGCGCCCGACCGGTCAAGTACGCAGTGGACAAGAGCGGTGGCGGCGGCCGCACCTTCAGTTCCCAAACCATGCCCTACACCGGTCTGTTGATCCTGGCCTTTATCGGGTTGCACCTGGCCACCTTTTCCCACCACATTGTCGATCAGACCACCCGAAACATCTTTCAGATTGCCGTTGACGTCTTCTCCCGCAAGATCTATATGGCAATTTATCTGGTCTCCATGGTCATTGTGGCCCTGCATGTGCGCCATGGTCTCTGGAGCGCTTTTCAAACGGTGGGGGCCAATCATCCCAAATACATGCCTTTTATCCAAAAATTGAGCATCATCTTCGCCGTGATCGTCGGCATCGGCTTTTTTTCGCTGCCTTTCGCCGTTTTGGTGATGAAATAGAGAGGACTTCGATGCAACTTGAAGCCAAAATTCCCGTAGCCCCTTTGCCCGATAAATGGGATCGCTGCAAATTCGAGTTGAAGCTGGTCAACCCGGCCAATAAGAGAAAATTTGACATTATCGTGGTGGGTACCGGCCTGGCCGGCGGCTCCGCCTCGGCCTCCCTGGCGGAGTTGGGCTACAACGTCAAGACCTTCTGTATCCAGGACAGCCCCCGCCGGGCCCACAGTATCGCGGCCCAGGGCGGCATCAACGCCGCCAAGAACTATCCCAACGACGGCGACAGCATCTGGCGGCTCTTCTACGACACCATCAAGGGCGGCGATTTCCGGGCCCGGGAAGGCAACGTCTACCGCCTGGCCCAGGTAAGCAACCTCATCATCGATCATTGCGTGGCCCAGGGCATTCCCTTTGCCCGGGAATACGGAGGTCTGCTGGCCAACCGCTCCTTCGGCGGCGCCCAGGTGTCCCGAACTTTTTATGCCCGGGGGCAGACCGGCCAGCAACTGCTGCTGGGCGCCTACAGCTCTTTGATGCGCCAGGTGGCCGCGGGCGGGGTCACCATGTTTCCCCGCCGGGAGATGCTGGATCTGGTGCTGGTGGACGGCCAAACCCGGGGTATCGTGGTGCGCAATCTCATCACCGGGGAAATCGAGCGCCATGCGGCCCACGCGGTGGTCCTGGCCACCGGCGGTTACGGCAATGTATTCTTTCTGTCCACCAACGGCATGGGCTGCAACGTCACCGCCAGCTTCCGGGCTTATAAGAAAGGCGCCGGGTTTGCCAACCCCTGTTTCACCCAGATTCACCCCACCTGCATCCCGGTGCACGGAGACTACCAGTCCAAACTGACCTTGATGTCCGAGAGCCTGCGCAACGACGGGCGGGTCTGGGTGCCTAAAAAGGAAGGCGACACCAGGCCCCCGGAGCAGATTCCCGAAGATGAGCGGGATTATTACCTGGAGAGCATCTATCCCAGCTTCGGCAACCTGGCTCCCCGGGACATCTCTTCCCGGGCCGCCAAGCTCATGTGCGACCAGGGCAAGGGCGTGGGCCCCACGGGGCGCGCCGTTTACCTGGATTTCGCCGACGCTATCAAACGTTTGGGCAAGGCTGAGATCGAGGCCAGATATGGCAATCTTTTCCAGATGTATGAAAAGATCGTGGCTCAGGACCCCTACCAAACGCCCATGATGATCTATCCGGCGTCCCACTATACCATGGGCGGCCTCTGGGTGGACTACCACCTGATGAGCACCATCCCGGGCCTCTTTGTCCTGGGCGAAGCCAACTTCTCCGACCACGGCGCCAACCGCCTGGGGGCCAGCGCCCTGATGCAGGGGCTGGCCGACGGCTACTTTATCATCCCCTACACCATGGGCGGCTACCTGGCCGGAACCCGCTTCCCGGAAGTCACCACAGACCATGACGCTTTTAAAGAGTCCGAAGCTTACGTCCGGGAACGGGTCCAGCGCCTGCTCAACATCAGGGGCAAAAGAACGGTGCAGGACTTCCACCGGGAACTGGGCAACATTATGTGGGAGTATTGTGGCATGGGCCGCACTGATGAGGGCCTCACCAAGGGCCGGAAACTGGTGGCCGATCTGCGAGGCGAATTCTGGGAAAATGTGAAGGTGCCGGGTGATGACCAGGATTTCAATCAAAGCCTGGAAAACGCCGGCCGAGTGGCGGATTTTCTGGAATTCGCGGACATCATGATCGCAGATGCTTTGGCCCGCCGGGAATCCTGCGGCTGCCATTTCAACGAGGCCTTTCAGACCGAAGACCATGAAGCCCTGCGGGACGATGAGAACATGTGTCACGTGGCGGTCTGGGAATATGCCGGGGAAGGCAAAGAGCCCATCTTCCACAAGGAACCCCTGGTATTTGAAAATGTCAAATTAGTGACGAGGAGCTACAAGTGAGCGGCAAGACGATCAATCTCACCCTGAGGGTCTGGCGGCAACAGGGGCAGGGCCCCGGTCGCCTGGAAACCTATAAGGCGGAAAATATTCCCACTGACGCGTCCTTTCTGGAAATGCTGGATATTGTCAATGAGCGGCTTACCGTGGAGGGCATCGAGCCCATCGCCTTCGACCACGACTGCCGGGAGGGCATCTGCGGCATGTGCGGCTCCGTGGTCAATGGCCGGCCCCACGGCCCGGAGAAGGAAACCACCCTGTGCCAGCTTCACATGCGCCATTTTCACGACGGCGACACCGTGGTTATTGAGCCTTTCCGGGCCCGGGCCCTGCCGGTGGTCAAAGATCTGGTGGTGGACCGCAGCGCCCTGGATAAAATCATCGCCGCGGGCGGCTACATTTCGGTTAACACCGGCCAGGCCCCGGAAGCCAACAGCCTGCCGGTTCCCAAGGAAAATGCAGACCTCGCCATGGACGCGGCTGCCTGCATCGGCTGCGGCGCCTGTATCGCGGCCTGTCCCAATGCCGCGGCCATGCTTTTTACCAGCGCCAAGATTTCCCAGTTCGCCCTGCTGCCCCATGGCCGCCCGGAAGCCGCCAAGCGGGCCCTGGCCATGGTGGCCCAGATGGATGCGCTGGGGTTCGGCAACTGCACCAACCATAAGGAATGCGAAGTGGAGTGCCCCAAGGCCATTTCCATCAGCAACATCGCCCGCCTGAACCGGGAATGGCTCAAAGCCGCGCTTGTATCCAAGGAGAAAATCCCCGCTTAGAATTTTTCAAAATCTTGCCTGCCGGCATTTGTCTTAAGAATTTTCCAAAGGATGTGGGCAGGCAAGATTCCCCATCAAGGCAACCTGCCTGGCGCCCTCCGGGTCAAGACTATTCATACCCCTATTCAGCTAAAAAAGGTGGATTACCATACTTCTCCGGATGAAGCGGCTGGGGATATCGCGAGATTTTGCGAAGTTGGGAATAGTTGGCCGCCACCCGAACTTTCCAGCCTGGGTCGGACCGTACGATGCGCCTCAAGATGTTGGACGGTTTATAGGTTTCCCGGACGGCCCAATACCAGCCGTTCTGAAGTTCTTCGGAGGTCATCCCCTGCGGGTGTATGACCGAGTGGCCGGTGTCATAATGAGACCAATCGCGATCATGAATGCGTCCCTGACGGTCCATCTCGTCATAAAGCCGGGTGCCTGGAAATGGAGTGAGGATATGGTAAAGCACCAAGTCGATTTTGGCGGCATTGACGAAATCGACGGTGCGTTTGAACACCCCTAGATCATCGCCATCCAGGCCAAAAATGAAACTGCCCATGATGGTAATGCCGCGTTTCTGTAACTGGCGAATGCCCCGGGCATATTCTTCGGGACGATTAAACCCCTTGCGAACCGACTTAAGCACCTTCGCAGACAGGCTCTCGAAACCGATGAAGACAAACTGCCCTCCCGCTTGGACGTAAAGATCCATGAGTTCCTCATCCTGGGCCAGCCCGAAGGAAACCTGCGCCCCCCAGTTAATTCCCAAAGGAATTAGGGCCCGAAACAACTCCTTGGCATATTTTTCCTTGCCGATGAGATTGTCGTCGAGAAACATCCAGCGTTTGCCCGGCTGACTTTTTATTTCGGCCACGACTTCCGGCACCGGCCGGCAACGGAAATCGCGACCGAAAAACTTGGTCACGGCACAATAAGCGCAGTCGAAAGGACAGCCGCGGGTGGCCTGAATAGTGTTAGCCACTGTGTACATATCACGATTGAGTAAATCCCGCCGCGGGATCGCCATATCTTGCATAACCGTAAGCGCATCGTTCTGATAAACAGGCTGTCGGGCCCCACCGTTCGCCATCTCAAAGAGAATGCGCTGCCAGAGCCCCTCGGCCTCGCCCACGACCACAATATCGGCATGTTTGGCAGCTTCCTCGGGTAAGGCCGTGGCATGATAACCTCCAATGACCACGGTCTTGCCCCGCCTGCGAAACTCGTCGGCCATCCGGTAAACGTGGGGAATCTCACAGGTCATGCCGGTAAAACCCACGAGATCCCAGTTGCCCTCATAGTCTGGATCGCTCAGGCGACCGTCGTGAATGACTACTTCGTGTTGAGGCGGGGTGAGCGCCGCGATGGTCGTCAAGGTAACCCTGGCTAAGCTGGCCTTGCCACTTTTGGATACCTGTCCCATAAATCCGGTGGAGCGCGGTTGGACAAGGAGGATTTTCACGGTTTTTCCTTCTGGAGCCTGGGTTATTGGAACTGTCTGCCGGGTAGGGTGAGGAGAGTGGCGAGAAAACACTCTACCTGAAAATTATAGCATATTTTCCTTAATTTCTGTTGGGCTTGAAAAAAGTTTTAGTTCGACGGCATCTCCTGATTATTAAGAAAATATTGCTCAATAATGGAGCACTTAACGCAGAGTCCGTGCACGTTATAACCTTTCAGAAACCGTTTTCATCTCCAGGAAGAGCCTTAGATAATCGGGTCCGCCGGCCTTGGCGTTGGAGCCCGACATTTTGAAACCGCCGAAGGGCTGCACCCCCACCAGGGCCCCGGTGATCTTGCGGTTGAGATAAAGGTTGCCCACGTTGAATTCCCGCTTGGCCCGGTCCAGGCGGTCCCGGCTCCGGCTGAATAAGCCTCCCGTCAGGCCGTATTCGGTGCCGTTAAAGATGCTCACCGCCTCATCAAAGTCAGCGGCCCGAATCACGGCCAGCACCGGCCCGAAGATTTCCTGCTGGGCCAGCCGCGCCGAAGGAATCACGTCGGCAAAGACCGTGGGGGCAATATAGTAACCGCCATCCCGATCTATGGGCTGGCCGCCGACAATCAGCCTCCCCTCCCCTTTCCCTCGTTCGATTTCGGTTAGGATCATCTTATGTTGAGCCTCGGAAATCATGGCTCCCACCGGAAAGTTCTCCTCCGCGGGACCCACCTGTATATCCTTTACCGCGGCCGCCAATCTTTCCAGGACCTCCTCGTAAACTTCCGCCGCCACAATGAGCCGGGACGCCGCGGAGCACTTTTGCCCCTGAAAACCAAAGGCGCTCTTGATCACCTCGGGAATGGCGGCATCGAGGTCGGCGGTCTCATCGATCACCACTGCATCCTTGCCACCCAATTCCGTGTAAACGCGTTTCAGCCATTGTTGCCCCGGATGAATCTGGGCTGCCCGGGCCATGATCCGCACCCCCACTTCCCGGGAGCCGGTGAAGTTGATAAAGCGGGTTCGGGGGTGATCCACCAGGTAATCGCCCACCTCATTCCCCATACCCGGTAAAAAATTGATGACGCCGGGGGGGAAGCCCACGGATGCCGCGATTTCCATGAAAACCGAGCCCACCAGGGGAGTATAGGACGAGGGCTTGACCACCACGGTATTGCCTGCGGCCACCGGACCTATAACCATGCCCACCAGGATGGCCAGGGGGAAATTCCAGGGCGCCAGGACCACCCCGGCTCCCAAGGGCTGGAGCCAGGACTGGTTGATTTCTCCGGGAAAAGGGTGAACCGGCAAGGGTTTGGCGAATTCCAGGGCTTGGCGGGCGTAGTATTCGCAAAAGTCAATGGCTTCGGCCACGTCGGCGTCGGCTTCAACCCAATTTTTTGAGCCCTCCAGGGTTTCCCAGGCGGCCAATATTAGTTTGCGGCGGCGCATCTCCGCGGCCAGCTTGACCAGGAGGGCGGCCCGGTCTGCAACGCCCCGACCTGCCCAAGCCGGAAACGCCTTCCAAGCCGCTTCCAGGGCCAGATCCGCGTGGTCCGGCGCGGCCGCGGCCGCAGTACCCACGATCTCTTTAGGCCTGGCCGGATTAATGCTGACGATCCTCTTGCCGGTATCCACTTGCTTCCCATCCGCTATGAGGTGCCCATGCCGGCCCAACTGCCGGCGCACCTGGGCCAATGCTTCCCGATAGGCCGCGCTACTCGCGGGATCGCTGAAATCCGTGAGGGGTTCATTGGCAAAAGGCGGTAACATGGCGGTCTCCTCCCTCAAATAACCAACTCCTCCGGGGCCAACCTCCGATTCACCAGCCCCAGGTCTGCAACCCGGAAATGCCGGCCGTTCCCCAGTTCTACCCGCTCCAGGCCGAAGTAGGTTCCCGCCGCGATCCTGCCCAGGGAATCCGCCTTCATGATGCCGCTGCCGCTGTCGCCCCCCACGACGATGGCCCCGCCGACCCGGTCGACAATGGGGTGGCTGTCAGCCAGGTGGTCGGCATAATGTCCGGCCCAGGCGTACTCCGGCATAACGCCCTTAAAACAAGGGAAGTGTGTCTCCACCTGGGGCCGGATTCGGCTTTGGAAAAAATCCGGCTCCGCCGCGGGATGCGCCTCCAAACCCGGAGGCTGGTCTTCATTGGCATATCCCAGGATGAAGGAGCCGGTGCTAGGCCGCACATAGGCCTCGCCGGGCATAATGGTGAAAGGCAGCAGATTATAAGCGTTAAAGCCTCCGGCATGGAGTAGTTGGCGCAATAGACCCTCTCTGGCGGTAACCGCAAACAACTGCCGTTTCCGGGGCACCACCGGGACCTTAAGCCCAGCCAGTTTCATGGTCAGACTTATCCAGGCGCCGGTGGCGACCACCACGGTTCCTTTAATGACTTCCCCCTCCCCCACCTTAACTCCGAGAATCCCGCCGGCCCCGTCGGTGGCGAATCCGGTTACTTCGACGCCATAAGCAAATCTGCCCCCCCAAGCCAAGACATTTTTCTCGTAAAATCGGCACAACAGATTGGGGTTCAGGATGCCGCAGTTGCGGCCCAGGATGCCCTGGACAACTGTCCCCCTCCGCATTTCCGGCAGGCGCCGGTTAAGCTCTTCGGACTCCAGAATCTCAACCCTCACCCCGGCCCTGGCCATATTGTCCAAAACTGCCCTGGACTTTTGCATCTGCTCCGCTGTCCTGAGCCACAGGTAGCCGATCCCCATGAGCCCGATATTGGCCTGGCGCTGGACCTGCTCATAAAACGCGATGCTGCCTTGGCTAAGAGCGCGGTTAAGGGGCGAAGAGAACATATCCCGGTAAGCCGCGGCGCTTCTGGCGGTGTTGCCCCGACCCGGCCCGGGCAGCCGGTCGATGACCAGGAGATCGAGATTGCCACCATATTTGAGAATATGGTAGGCGCTGGCCAGGCCCAGGATGCCGGCCCCAATGATGATGACTTGGGTTCCACCGCTCATATCTTGGTTCCGCTATTCTTGGGTTCAGCACTCCATCTCAGCCGGCTCAGTCAGATGCCCCAGCCTGTCGGTGAGCTTGGTGTTCTCCGAGTAATCCACGGGGCAGGCAATCACTGAGACCGTGTCGTCAGCCAGAGCCTTTTGGAGTGTCGGTAGCAAATCGTCTGCAGCCTGAATAAGGTAGCCCTTGGCCCCAAAACTCTCGGCATACTTCACAAAGTCGGGGTTGCCAAAATCCACCTGCGACGAACGCTGCATCAGCATTTCCATCTTCCACTTGATGAGGCCGTAACTGCCGTCAACCCACACCAGAATGACAAAGGGAATCTTTTCCCGCAACGCGGTTTCGATTTCCTGGGAGTTCATCAAAAAGCCCCCATCCCCCGTTACCGCCAGCACCCGGCGCCGGGGATAGGCCAGTTTGACCCCCAGCGCCCCGGGCAGGGCAAATCCCATGGTGGCAAGGCCGTTGGAAACCAGGCAGGTGTTAGGCCGATAGGTGGGATAAAGACGAGCCATCCACATTTTGACTGCGCCGCTGTCGATAAGAACAATATCTTCCCTTCCCATTGCGGCCCGGATATCCGCCACCAGGCGCTGGGGCTTCACTGGAAAGGACGCATCACTCTGCCCGCGCTCCAATTCCTCCTGCAACAGGCAGCGGATTTTCAGGTCAACGGCGGGTAAACCGGACTTGGGAGAGACCAGGGCGGCCAACGCCTTAAGAGCCGCGGGAATATCGCCCACCACATCCACCGTCAAGTTGTAATAGGCGTCCACCATGGCCGGAAAGCGATGCAGGTGAATGATCTGCTTGTCTCCCCGGGGGTTGATCCACGCCGGTGCGAACTCTTGCGATTCATATCCGACGCTGACAATCACATCCGCCTGATCGAATCCGAAGTTGACATAGTCATGTACCATGAAACCCATGGTCCCGAGGGCATTAGGGTGGTCGTCGGGGAACACTCCTTTGCCGTGGAAGGTCGTGGCCACCGGAATCCGAAGCTTTTCTGAGAATAGAATCAAAGCTTCCTGGGCCTGATGCCGGGCCGCCCCATGTCCGGCAAGAATTATGGGAGCTTGAGCTGACTCCAAGATCTTCGCGGCCTGGACGATCTGGTCGTGGGCCGGGGCATGAGGATGAACCGGATGAGCCACCAGGGGCCGGAGTTCCGGGGCGACGGACATTGTTTCGAGATCCTGGGGTATGGCCAGATAGGCTGCGCCGGGCCGCTCCGTCTGGGCAATGCGAAAGGCATTGCGAATCATCTCGGGCGCAGCCTGGGGGGTAAGGAGGGTGTCGGCCCACTTGGTAACCGGTTTGAACATGCTCACCAGGTCAACTATCTGATGCGTCTCTTTGTAAATCCGGCCCAACCCCACCTGGGCGCTGAGAGCAACCAGAGGGGCGCTGTCCGTCTGGGCGTCGGCCACTCCCAGCATTAGGTTGATGGCCCCCGGCCCCAATGTGGCGAGGCAGACTCCGGCCTTGCCGGTCACCCGGGCGTACATGTCCGCCATAAAAGCCGCCCCTTGTTCCGAGCGCACCAGGATAAATCGAATGGACGTATGATTCAGGGCGTCCACCAGGTGGATAATCTCTTCGCCGGGGAGACCGAAAATGTATTCCACGCCTTCGTTCTCCAGGCAACGGGCAATAAGTTGAGCTACGTTCATAGTTCTTGGGTCCGCGGGATATGCTGATTTTTTCTTAGTCCTCAAAGGATAATGAATGATACTTGGTTAAATATTAAGTCCAAAGCCAGGCCTTAACAAGCAGGGGAATGCAAGTCTCCAAAAATGATTTGAAAAATGGATGAAGAAAGCCCACGTCTGGACCTTTGAGAAAAAAGAAATATATTATTTCCTAAAATACCCTATAATTCTGACGAGACGGTAAGGGAGGACCTATTTGTGGCTGATATCCTTAGATTTGTGGATACCTTGGGACCGGCAAAAATTATTCAGGTGTTTGAACCCTCCGTGAACTTAAAAGCTCTCTTGGTGCTGGACAATGTGGCCATGGGGCCCGCCCTTGGGGGAATCCGCATGGCTCCTGATGTTTCCATCGAAGAATGCTACCGCCTGGCCCGGACCATGACCCTCAAGAACGCCATGGCCGGGCTGCCCCACGGCGGTGGTAAGGTTGTGGTCTTCGCCGATCCGAAGATACCCAAACCTGACAAGGAACGCCTGATCCGGGCCCTGGCCTGCGCCCTGCGGGATGTGCAGGGGTACATCATGGGGCCGGACATGGGGACGGACGAAGAGTGCATGGCCTGGATTAAAGACGAAAAGGCCCAGGTGGCCGGGCTCCCGGCTGAACTTGGCGGCATCCCCCTGGACGAAATCGGCGCCACGGCCTGGGGAATCAAACATGCCATTGATTCAGCCATGCCGCATTGTGGATTAAGTTCGGCAAAAGCCCGGGTGGCGGTTCAGGGGTTCGGCGCCGTGGGCAAGCACACCGCCCGGTTTTTGGCCGCCCAAAAAGCCGTAGTGGTGGGCGTTGCGGACTCCCAGGGCTCTTTATATGACCCGGAAGGCCTGGACGTGGATAAGCTCATCAGATTGAAGGATACCGGCAAAAGCGTTATTGATTATCCTCTGGGCGAAAAATTCGACCGGGATGCCATTATCGATTTCGACTGTGATGTCTGGATTCCAGCCGCCCGACCGGACGTGGTGCATGAAGACAACGTGCACCGCCTGAAAGCTAAACTGGTGGTGGAGGGAGCAAATATCCCGATCACCTACGGCGCGGAAAAATACCTGCATGATAAGGGGGTTTTGGTCATTCCGGATTTTATTGCCAACCCTGGAGGGGTGATCTGCTCGGCCATGGAATACCGCGGAGAAATTTTGGTCGAAAGTGAGGTCTTCAAGGTTATCGAAGATAAAGTGCGTCGCAACACCCATGTAACAGTGGAAGAATCCAGGATGAAAAACCTCATGCCCCGGGATGCGGCTATGAACCTGGCCGTGGCTCGGGTGGAAAAAGCCATGTCCTTTAAACGCTGGTCGATTTATTAGCAGGCACGGTCAGCTTTCAGCCATGAAAAAAGTCATCATCATAGGCGCCGCGGGCCGGGATTTCCATAATTTCAACCTCTATTTCAAGGATAATCCCCGCTACCGGGTGGTGGCCTTTACCGCCGCCCAGATTCCCCTGGTTCACGACCACATCTATCCTACAGAGTTGGCGGGGGACCTTTACCCGGAGGGCATTCCCTTTTACCTTGAGGAAGAATTGGAAGCCCTGGTCCGGGACCACCGGGTTGATCTCGTGGTCTTTTCTTACAGCGATGTCCCCCACGTGGAGGTGATGCACAAGGCCTCCAGGGTCATGGCCGCAGGCGCCGCTTTTCTGCTGCCCGGAGCGGCCCAAACCATGTTGCAGGCCGCCAAGCCGGTGATTGCGGTGTGCGCCGTCAGAACCGGTTCCGGCAAATCCCAGACCACCAGGAAAATTTGTGAGATCTTACGCAGCCTGGGAAAGAAGACCGTAGTGGTGCGGCATCCCATGCCCTACGGTGACCTTAGGCAGCAGGTGGTACAACGCTTCGCAAGCTTCGAAGACTTTTCCCGGCATCGCTTAACCATTGAAGAACGCGAGGAGTACGAGCCCCTGGTGGACTTGGGGCTGATCGTGTATGCCGGCATCGATTACCGCCAGATTCTCTCCCAGGCTGAGCAGGAAGCCGACGTCATTGTGTGGGACGGAGGCAATAATGATACCCCGTTTTTCAAACCCGACATCCACGTGGTGGTCTTTGACTCCTTGCGGCCGGGACACGAACTTTTATATTTCCCCGGTGAGACCAATCTGCTCATGGCCGATATCGCCATCATCAACAAGGTGGATTCCGCTCCTGCCGGTAATATCACCGAAGTTCGCCTCAACATTCAAAAATATGCACTCCGGGCGGACATAATCCTGGCTGCCTCCCCGGTATCGGTCAGCCGGCCGGAGCTGATTCAAGATAAACGGGTACTGATAGTGGAGGACGGCCCCACCCTGACCCATGGCGGCATGGCTTTCGGGGCGGGTTTTCTGGCCGCAGAAAAATACGGCGCGGCCGCCATCGTTGATCCGCGGCCCTTTGCGGTGGGAACTTTGGCCGCGGTTTTTGAGCAGTATCCCCATATCGGGCCGGTCCTGCCGGCCATGGGCTACAGCTTGGAACAAATTAGGGACCTGGCCGCCACCATCGCCAACACTCCCTGCGATCTGGTTTTGTTTTCCACCCCCATCCACTTATGCGGCCTGCTCTCCTGCAATAAACCCACCCTCCGGGTCCGCTACGAGTACGCCGATCACAGCGAGCCGCGGCTAGAAGAGGTATTAGAAAAAAAGATGACTGCCAATCCGCGATTTTAAAAGCTCCTCATAAATTTCTTCAAAATATCGAAACTTTTCCTCAGTTCAGCCCCGCTTAATTTATTTTAAATTATTAATCAAAGGTTGTTTTATTCTTTGGGTGCTATTATTTTATATAGTAATTTATCTTTTACAGGGATGGGGCAATAAGCTTTTATGATCTATACATTTCACGGATAAACCGGAAAATTATTGACAGCACTGGGATGCCTTATTTAAGGAAAAAATACTTAAAACATGTGGGGGGGGGAATAACTAAGGCCGTTGGCCCTGTGCCTAGAGCAAAGGCACCTCGATAGGAGTTGGCGCCCGGCAACTTTCAGCGCCTCGATTGCTTACCTGGACAACAGCGCAGAGGAGAAACACCATGGATTACAGCGCCTTTACCCAAAATCTCCTTACCATGGGGGTGGCCATCGGCCTCAAGGTACTGGGGGCTATCGTCGTTTGGATCATCGGTATCTGGCTGATCCGTTTTGCTGCCAACCTGTTCGGCCGGGCTTTGAGGGCACGTGAGGTGGATGTTACCCTGGTGCACTACCTTTCCTCGGGCTTGTCCGTTCTGCTGAAAGTCGTCCTGATCATTGCCATCTTCGGCTACTTCGGGGTCCAGACTACGAGCATCGCAGCTCTCCTGGCCGGCATTGGGTTGGCCATCGGCGCCATGTGGGGCGGCCTCATGTCAAATCTCTCGGCAGGAGCCTTCCTGATTTTCCTGAAACCGTTTAAGGTAGGTGACTTCATTGATGCCGGTGGTGTCATGGGGACTGTGAAGGAAATAGGCCTCTATGTCACTACCATAGACACCTTGGACAATATCCGCACCTTCGTAGGGAACAACAAGATCTTCTCCGGAAACATTCAGAACTTCACAGCCAATCCTTACCGCAGGGTTGACCTTAAGGCTCAATTGAACCATGGGGTAGACCACTCTAAAGCCGTAAGACTGTTGAAAGAGCGTCTGGCCCAAATTCCCAACGTCATGACTGATCCAGCCCCGGATGTGGAAATCCTGGAGTTCAACCTGGCGGGGCCGGTTCTGGCAGTTCGACCCTATGTCCACAACGATAATTACTGGCAAGTATACTTCGATACGAACCGCGTCATTCGTGAATCCTTCGGGGAAGCCCAATTTCCGGTGCCTGAGCAGCATCTGGTGATGAGGAGTACCTGAGGCGGTTGAAATGCTCGTGCCCACGCAGTTGCTGGCAAAGCTCAGCTCGGGAACGATCCATTCATGTTCCAAGGGAACACCCAAAACTATGAAAATGTGGCGCGGCACCCCCACCGCCGTCAAATAGTCCAGGGGTTCAGCCTGCATTGTACAGGCGAGGCGCCTGTGCCACCAATATATGGGACCGTTCTACGGACCGCACCATCTTTGGCTCAGGCCCCTTTCCAGAATAACCAGAAAATCCTGGGCGTTAGTCAAGATGCTCCGGGCCGCCAGAGAGCCACGGTCGGCCAGTTTGTCCGCGGCGAATTCGCTCATATCCACGGTATAGAAATAGACCGGCCGCACCCGCCCGTCTGCCAAGACCCGGTACATGGGGGTCATATTCCCCACGGCAATGGTATGCAACTGGCTGGCCACGGCAATCACCGTGCTGGCCCGGCGACTCAGGCTTCGCATGGCATCCTGGGCTTGCATCACATCGGTGATTACCTCCGGCAGCGGCCCGTCGTCCCGGATGGACCCGGCCAGGACGCACGGTATCCGCTCCTGCCATAAGGCGTGCATGACCCCATCTTTGATCAGGCCCGCTTCCATGGCGTTGGCCATGGACCCAGCCCGCCGGACCATGTTGATGGTATCCAGGTGCTTGTAATGCCCCAGGGCCACCGGGCGCTTGGTGTAAATCTCCTGCCCCAGGGCCGTCTGAAATCGCGCGGCCTCCAAATCATGGACCGCCAGGGCATTGCCAGCCAAAAGTCCGTGCACATAATCCTGGTGGATCAGGGAGACCAGGGCGTTCCGGGAATCCCGGTCAAAGACCGCGGCCGGCCCCAACACCCACAGAATGAACCCCTGTTCCCGTTCATAGGACAACAGTTCGTAAAGCTGGTCGTAGTCTATGGAGAATGCGGTCTCCCGGGACACATGGGTGCGAAAGGCAAATTTTTCCGCCGCCGGCGCAGGCTGGGCAAAGGCCCCGGTGTGGACATAGATGCCGTCCTCCCCATTTTCGCCCCGTCCTATGGCCACCTGCTCCCCCACTTGCAGGTGGCGGAATTCCTTCACCAACAGCAACCCGTCCGGCGCCTGGACCACCACACAATCCATCCGGGAATTTTGCAGCAGCATCCAATGACCTTCTCTTATATGAAAGTACTCGGGAAAGATGGTGGTGGCATGATAATTTTCCGGGGCCAGGCTGCGTTCCAGCACCGGCGCGAAGCGTGCCAAGGGAGCATTCCGGAGAAGGGGGCTGTCGAAATCCGGAGGCTTATAGGCCGGGAGGCTGAATGCCATGGAGAGGCCCTCCAGCTAGATTGATTAAATTCCCTGATTGGATGCGATCAGGGCTTGCCCAGGCAGGCCAGCATCCGCTCCCAAAGCCGGTCTTTGCCTTCCTGGGTCGGGGCGGAAAACCAGATGAAGTCGCCCGGGGTGACGCCAAAGGCCGCCAGGGCGCCGGCCGCATGTTTCATCTGGCGGCTGCGCTCCCCTTGCTTCAGCTTATCAGCTTTGGTCAGGACCGGGATTACCCGGCGCCCCCGTTCCAGCAAGAATTCCCACAGGAACAATTCCTCGGGCCCGGGCCGCCGGCGGCCGTCCTGAAGAAAGACCACCGCGGCCAGAGACTCCCGGCCGGCCAGGTAATCCAGAACCAGACGCCCCCAATTGGCCTTGAGGTCTTTTGACACTGCGGCATAACCGAAGCCCGGCAGGTCCACAAAAAACCAACGCCGGTTGATGAGAAAGAAATTGAGGGCCCGGGTGCAGCCGGGTCGGGAACTGGTGCGCACCAGCTTTTTGCGCCCCAACAGGGTATTGATCAGGGTAGATTTGCCCACGTTAGAGCGCCCCAGAAAGGCCACCTCCGGCAACCCCGGGGTGGGACATTGGTCCGCCCGGTGAACGCTCAGGCTGTACTCGGCTGTCAGGATTTTGGGGCTGGCCATTGTTGTGAGTGGTCGGTAATCAGTGAGTGGTCCTGGTTGCATTATAGCCGGACCGCCAGAAAAATTCCATGGGCCGGGGGCTTATCCAGCCCCGGCCAAATCCTGTGCACGTGATTCCCCCTCCGTTCTTCTGGTATAAAGGTTGACGGGCTGTGCTCTTCCGGGTTAAGGTTACGCTGAAAAAACTTAATGGAGGATGATTAGTGGCCTGGGGGTTGTGGTTCCATTTTTGGCTGGTTTTGCTTACCTTGTGGGCGGGAATGCTGGTGATTTTCTGGTCCTATATAGACAAAGACAGTCCTATGATCCAGCGCGTCAGCCAGTGGTGGGGGCGGAACCTCCTTAAAATCGCCCGCATTCCGGTCCGGGTGACAGGCCTGGAGCTGTTACAACCCGGGGAAGCCTATGTTTTTGCCGCCAACCATCGCTCCAACTTCGACATCTTTGCGCTGATCTCGGTTCTGCCGGGCCGGTTTCTCTGGGTTGCCAAGGAATCGCTCTTTCGCGTCCCCGTGTTCGGTCAGGCCTTGAGCCGTATGGGCTCCATTTCCGTGGACCGGGAAAACCTCCGTTCCGCGGTCCAGAGCCTTGACCGGGCAACTGAAATCGTTAAAAGCGGCGTTTCCATGATCATCTTTCCCGAAGGCACCCGGGCCACCACCCGGGAACTCCTGCCCTTTAAGAAGGGGGTCTTCATCATGGCCTTGAAAGCCGGACAACCCATCGTGCCGGTGAGTATCAGCGGCACCCGTTTCATCCAGGCCCGGGCTTCCATTGAAGTAAGGCCTGGTCCCATAAGAGTGGTCATTTCGCCTCCCATCTCTCCCCGGGCCTTCCGTCGCAAAGAAGACCTCATGGCCGCAGTACACCGGGCCATCGAGGCCCATTACGATCCTGATTTTCCCTATGGCCCCGGAAACCGAAGTTCCTAAATGGGTTGACCTCACCTTCCTGGGCGGCCTGGGGGAAATCGGCCTCAACATGATGACCCTGGAGACCGACGACTTCCTGGTGGTGGTGGACGCCGGTCTCATGTTCCCCGAAGACCAGATGCTGGGGATTGATATCGTTATCCCTGATTTTTCCTACCTGCGGGAGCGCCAGGACAAAGTGGCGGCCGTAGTCCTCACCCACGGCCATGAAGACCATATCGGCGCGGCTCCCTTTTTGCTCAAAGAAATCCCGGTGCCGGTGTATGGCACCCCCTTGACCCTGGCGCTGCTCCGGGAAAAACTGCGGGAACATGGAATGCTGGAGGAGGCCGAATTGCGGGAAATTACTCCCGGGAAGCTCCTGCCCCTGGGGCCTTTCGAATTCGAGTTCATCCGGGTGTGCCACTCCATTGTGGACGGGGTGGGTTTTGTAGTGCGAACTCCCCAGGGTATCCTGGTCCATTCCGGGGATTTCAAGATCGACCAGACCCCGGTGACCGGGGCCGCCATGGACCTGAACCGCTTCGCCCACTACGGCGAAGCTGGCGTCCTGGCCCTGATGTCCGATTCCACCAATGCCGAGCGGCCCGGATACACCTTGAGCGAACGGGAGATCGGCATCACCCTGGAAGGACTCATCCGGGAGGCAGCGGGCCGGGTCATCATCGCGGTGTTTGCCTCCCACATCCACCGCCTCCAGCAGATCATCAATATTGCCGCCAAATATGGGCGCCAGGTGTTGTTCAACGGCAAGTCCATGGTCCTCAACACCCGGCTGGCCAAGGAACTGGGCCTCCTCGAGGTCCCCGCCGACCTGGAGATCACCGTGGGAGAACTGGACCGGCTGGACCCGGCCCGCACCATCATCGTCACCACCGGCAGCCAGGGAGAGCCTTTGAGCGCCCTGGCCCGCATCGCCCTGGAGGCCCACAAGCAAATCCGCATCCAGCCCGGCGACCTGGTCATTCTGTCGTCCAAGTTTATCCCCGGCAACGAACGGGCCATCACCACCGTGATCAACAACCTTTACCGTTTGGGGGCCGAGGTGGTGTACCAGGAGGTGGCGGACATCCACGTCTCCGGGCATGCTTCCCAGGAAGAATTGAAACTGTTGCTGAACCTCACCCGGCCCCGCTACTTCATCCCCATTCACGGAGAAATGCGCCATCTTATCAAGCATACCCGGTTGGCCCGGGCCGTAGGAATACCTGCGGATGGCATCCTCCTGGCCAATGACGGCGACCAGGTCCGCTTCGAGGCCCAGGGTGCGGCCTTTCGGGAAAAAGTGGACACGGGCCGGGTCTTCGTGGACGGCAAGGGCGTGGGGGACGTCAGCCGCATCGTGCTCCGGGACCGCCGACACCTGGCCGCGGACGGCCTGGTGATCGCCTATGCTGCGGTGGACCCCACTGCCAGGAAGATTGTCACCGAGCCGGACCTTATCACCCGGGGCTTTACCCTGGAGGAAGAACAGGCCCCGCTCTTGGACCAGGCGCGCAAAATCTTCCAGGAGATCGTGCTCCGGGCCTTGGCCGAACCCACCCAGGACTGGCTGGAAATCCAGACCCAGGTGAGCAAAGCCCTGCGAAAATTTTTCTTCAAGCTCCTGGAACGCCGCCCCATGATCCTGCCGCTGATTTTGACTTTATAGTTGCCGCGCAGCAATGTCGCTGGCTGTGCTTATTTCCTGTAAAATTAATGAGTTATTCACTACAAGGACCTTGCTTTTTTCTTATTTATTCTTAATTTAGTTGAAATACCTCTGGCGAGACCCCAAAAGACTTCAATTTGTGCTGATAGTTCGGATAGACACAACTGTACAACGTATGGGCTTCATCCGCTTTCTTGTCATTCTGAGCCGCCATAGGAGGCGAAGAATCTCGCCTTATGGGTAATGAAGAGACCCTTCGACTCCGGCTCAGGGTGAAAAAATGGATGTTTTTCATGGGAAATCCCATTTAAGTGCAATTATTCATGACGTGCGGAATAAAAAGCATTTCGTTTTATAACAAGGGAACATGACCTGGAAGAAATTTTTTATAAAATATTTTTAAATAGCCCGCCGAATCTGTGCTATTTAGGTGTTATATGGGTTAACCGGCGAATCCTTAGGTGGCGGTGTGCCGAGAACCGCCCTGGAGGGGGGAATAGGCGTGAAGTGGAGGCAATGGCGATATATACTGGCGGCCTGGGCTGTTTTTACGGCTTTGCTTGTCGGAGCCGGCCAACCGCGTCTGGCGTGGGCCCAGGAGCGCCCCAGCGGCATGCCGTCGGACTTGCAGAACCTCATCACCGAGGCGCTCAAGGCCAATGCGGAAATCAAGCAGCGGGCCGAGCTGAAATCTGCGGCCGAAGAGGCTATCAAACCCGCGGGGGCCTTGGACAATCCCCAAGCAGGTTTTGCCATCCTCAACCTGCCTACGGACACCTGGAGCTTCGCCCAGGAACCCATGACCCAGAAGGCGTTCAGCCTGTCCCAAAAGATCCCTTTCCCCGGTAAACGCCGGTTGCGGTCCGAAGTGGCAGAAGAACAGGCCCGCTCCGATGACCTATTGTACAAGGATAAAAAGAATGAGATCAGGGCCCTGGTGATCCAGCGGTACTGGAACCTGGCCCTGGCTTATAGCGGCTACGACATCACCCAGCATAACAAGCAGTTCTGGGAGCAGGTGGTGAAAGTGGCGGAAACCCGCTACAGCGTGGGCCAGACCCGACAGGCCGATGTTCTCCAGGCCCAAGTTGAGTTAGGCAATTATCTCAACCGGTTGCTGCAATGGCGCCAGCGCCAGGAGTCCCTCGTGGCCGACCTGAATGCCTTGCGCTCACAGCCGCCCCAGACCCCAATCTCCAAACCCCAGCCCCTCCACCCCCGGTCTTTTTCTCTCAAGCTTGACGACCTGCTGGCCCAGGCCAAAAACCGGCCCCAGTTAGAGGCCCTGAAAGCTCTCATCGCCAGACAGGATAGGGCTGTTGAACTGGCAAAGAAAGACTATTACCCTGACTTTACCATCGGTTTGGCCTACGGGCTCCGGGAAAAGCTGGACCCTCCAGTAAACCGGAACCAGGCGGATTTTTTTACCTCCGCTTTCACGATAGATTTGCCCATCTGGTGGGATTCCAAGATCAAGCCCAGGATTCGCGAAGCCGTGGACCGCAAGGCCGCAGCCAAAGAAACCTACCAGGCTTTTTGGGACCGCCTGGGTGCCGCGGTCAAGGACCGCCACGACAAACTGATGCGGCTGCACCACCAGATCATCCTCTATGAGCGGGGCATCATTCCCCAGGCCCAGCAGGCCGCGTCCGCCTCTCTGGCCGACTACTCCGTGGGCAGGTTGGATTTTGCCCGGATGTACCAGAATCAGATCGCGGCGTTCAACGCCGAGTTGTCGCTGCAGGAATTTTTGAAGGATTTTGAAGAAAACTGGGCCGAATTGGAATGGCTGGTGGGGGCCGAGTTGCCCCGTTCGGCCGGAGGGAAAAAATGACGCCTGTTGCCCGAAGCAAAGGCTGGTGGGGGCTGGGGGTGGTCCTGGTCCTGATAGTTGTGGCGGGATTGCACTTTTCGGGGGTGCTTCCCTGGCCCTTTGGAAAAGAAAAGCCCAAACCCCTTTGCTATGTCTCTCCCAAAGACCCCAATTATATTAAGGAAGCGCCGGGCAAAGACCCAGAAGGCCATGAACTGGTACCGGTATATCCCACTGGCACGCCCGGACAGCCGCCCCCGCCTGCGGTTGGAGCCCTTACTCCTAAGAAAGAAGGTGCGGCTAAATATTGGCGCTGCCCCATGCATCCGGAAATCGTCAAGGAAACTCCCGGCAAATGTCCCAAGTGTGGCATGGACTTAGTGCCGGTCCAGGATCAGGCGGCCCCGGCCCCGGTGGCCCCCAAAAAGGAGCGCAAAATAAAGTACTGGGTTTCGCCCATGGACCCCGGCTATGTCCGGGACAAGCCCGGCAAGGCCCCTTGCGGCATGGATCTGGTGCCGGTCTATGAGGAGGTGGGTGAGGAGACTCCGGGAACCATCAAGGTGTCCCCTGCCACCATCCAGTCCATGGGGGTCAGGACGACCAAGGTGGAGGTGCGACCTCTGTCCCGAGTAACGCTAACCGTAGGAACTGTGACCTTCGACGAACGCAATCTGAACGTCATCACCACCAAAGTAGACGGATGGGTGGAACGCCTCTATGTCAATGCCACGGGAGACCCGGTGCGCAAGGGCCAGACCCTCCTAAGCATCTATAGCCCGGAATTGGTGAGCGCCCAGGAAGAATATCTATTGGCCGTGCGCAACCTAAAAGCCATGAAAGGCAGCCCGGTAAAGGAGATGGCCGAAGGCGCCCAGCGCCTGGCCGACGCCGCCCGCCGGCGCCTGTCTTATTTCGATATCACTTCTGCGCAAATCAACGAACTGGAACGGACCGGCCAAATCAAGAAGAACCTCATGCTCTTTTCCCCAGTGAACGGTATCGTCACCAAACGCATGGCGACCCAGGGAATGTATGTCAAGGCCGGTTTGCCGGCTCTGGAGGTAGCCGACCTTTCCACCATCTGGGTGGATGCGGATATTTACCAGTATGAACTGCCCTGGATCAAGGCGGGCCAGCCCGTTACCATGACCCTGGATTACCTGCCCGGCGAAACCTTCCAGGGCAAAATTGATTACCTCTACCCCTATCTCAAGGAAGCCACCCGCACCGCCAAGGTGCGCCTGCGATTCCCCAACCCCCAGCTTAAACTCAAGCCCGAGATGTTCGCGCAGGTGAAAATCGAATCACCGGTGACCCATAATGCCGTGGTGGTGCCCGCGGACGCGGTAATCGACACCGGTCTCAAGCAGCACGTGTTTATCGCCCTGGGCCAGGGCCGCTTCGAGCCCCGGGAAGTCAAGCTGGGGGTCCTGGGCAATGACGGCCTGCGGGAGGTGCTTGCGGGTCTGAAAGGCGGCGAAGAGGTGGTTACTTCAGCCCAATTCATGTTGGACTCCGAGTCCCGTTTCCGGGAAGCGGTGCAACTGATGATGGGGGGTCCGGAAATGGGAGGGAAAAAAGAGGGTGAGACGCCCGCGATGCCGGGGATGAAGCTGGAAGGCTCGCCGCCTGCCGCGCCGACGCCGCCGGCCATGCCGCCGGGGCATAAGCATTGATGTGAGTTCAAAGATCAAGGTTCAAAGTTCAAAGTTGCCAGAGGGTCCCCGAATGACTTGTTTCCAAGCTGAGCTTTGGCAATGAGAAAAGACTTAACGGCGAGCACGGACGCCTCCACGGTGGAATAAATCACTTACCGAAAACTGAAAACAGGAAACCGAAAACTGCCCTTATGATCGCCAGATTTATTGAAACCTGCGTCCGTAACCGGGTCCTGGTTCTGCTCATTTGGATTTTGATCACTGCCTGGGGCATTTACGCCACCTATAAACTCCCGGTGGACGCCATTCCCGATCTATCGGACACCCAGGTGATCATCTCCACCGATTACCCTGGCCAGGCCCCCTTGGTGGTGGAAGATCAGGTAACCTATCCCCTCACTACCGCCATGCTGGCCGTGCCCAAGGCCAAGGCAGTGCGGGGCTACTCCATGTTTGGGGTGTCGCTGGTCTATATTATCTTTGAGGACGGCACCGACATCTATTGGGCCCGGACCAGGGTGCTGGAATACTTGAATTTTATCCGGGGAAAACTCCCCGCCGGGGTAAACCCGGCCCTGGGTCCTGATGCCACCGGCGTGGGCTGGGTCTATGAATATGTGTTAGAAGACCCCACCGGCAAACATGACCTGGCCCAACTCCGCAGCATCCAGGACTGGTACCTGCGCTACCAATTGCAAACCGTGCCCGGCGTGGCTGAAGTCGCCAGTATCGGCGGGTTCGTCAAGCAGTACCAGGTGGTGGTGGATCCCAACAAACTGGCCGCGTTTAATCTCCCCCTGTCCAAAGTCAAGCAAGCCATCAAAATGTCCAACCAGGATGTGGGTGGCGGGATTTATGAACGGGCCGAAACCGAATTTATGGTCCGGGGCCTGGGGTACATTAAGAGCCTGGCGGACGTCCAGAACATCGTGGTGGGCGCCGACGACCGGGGAACCCCCATTCTCATCAAAGACGTGGCCCTGGTCCGCCTGGGTCCGGAGATGCGCCGGGGTTTGGCGGAAGCCAACGGTGAAGGAGAAGTCGCCGGGGGCATCGTGGTGATGCGCTTTGGGCAAAATGCCCGGGACGTCATCCAGGGGGTCAAGGACAAGCTGGAAGAACTCAAAATGGGCCTTCCGCCCGGAGTCAGGATCGTCAGCGCCTATGACCGGGCCGGTCTCATCGACCGCGCCGTCGATACCCTTAAAGAGGCCATCTACGAAGAGATCGCCATTGTGGCGTTAATCACTGTACTATTTTTGCTGCACCTGAGAAGCGCCTTTGTGGCCATCGTCAGCCTGCCCCTGGGGGTATTGATCTCTTTTATCCTCCAGTACCAATTCAATATCACCGCTAACATCTTGAGTCTGGCGGGCATCGCCATAGCCATCGGCGACATGGTGGACGCTTCGGTGGTAATGGTGGAGGACGCCCACAAGAAGATCGAACACGCCCCGCCGGGCGCACCCCGGGAACCGTTGATCCTGGAAGCCGCCAAAGAAGTGGGGCCCTCGCTGTTCTTTGCCCTTCTGATTATCACCGTATCGTTTTTGCCGATATTCGCCTTGGAGGGAGAAAGCGGCCGGCTCTTCAAGCCCCTGGCCTTTACCAAGAGTTTTTCCATGGGCGGGGCCTCCATCCTGGCCATCACCCTGATCCCCATCTTAATGGTTTATTTCATCAGGGGCAAAATTCGTCCGGAATCCCGAAACCCCTTGTCCCGGGGGACCATGGCCATCTATCAGCCGGTGTTGCGGGGCATTTTGCGACTTCCTGTCCTGGCCATCCTCGTGGCCGTGGTCCTGATAATCATTACCCTTTATCCTTTATCCAGGCTGGGCTCCGAGTTCATGCCGCCCTTGGACGAAGGCGACCTCCTCTACATGCCCACCACCATGCCGGGCATCTCCATCACCGAGGCCAAAAACATCCTGCAACAGACGGACCGGATAATCCGCACTTTCCCGGAGGTGGACTATGTCTTCGGGAAGGTGGGCCGGGCTGAAACCGCCACTGATCCAGCGCCGTTGAGCATGATTGAGACCACCATCCGTCTCAAAGACCGGAAGTATTGGCGTCCCGGCCTGACCACAGAGGCCCTCATCCAGGAACTGGACGCCGCGGTGAAATTTCCCGGCCTGGCCAACTCCTGGGGCTACCCCATTAAAATTCGCATCGATATGCTCTCCACCGGCATCAAGACCCCGGTGGGCATCAAATTATTGGGTAATGATCTGAACGTCTTGAGCCGCTTGGGGACGGAAGTCGAGGGCATTTTAAAGAAAGTGCCGGGAACCGCCAGCGTCTTTGCGGAACGCCCGCTGGGCGGCTACTATCTGGATTTTATCATTAACCGTCAAGAGGCAGCCAGGTACGGCCTCACTGTCATGGATATTCAAGAAGTCATCGCCACTGCCATGGGGGGTGAAAATATCGCCCAGACGGTGGAGGGGCTGGAACGCTACCCGGTGAATTTGCGGTATTTTGAGGATTATCGCAGCAGTCTGCCCGCCCTGAAGCGCATCCTGATACCCACTCCCAAGGGACCTTCCATTCCGATGGAACAGGTGGCTGATATCAAGCTCCAACAAGGTCCGGACATGGTCAAAAGCGAAGGCGCCCGGCGCACCGCCACCGTCTTTGTGGATATCCGGGATATTGACCTGGGGACTTATATCAAAAAGGCCAAAGAGGCCTTGCAGGCCCATTTGAAAATACCTCCGGGCTACAACCTCCTGTGGAGCGGCCAGTTCGAGTACATGGAACGGGCCCGGGAGCGGCTCCAACTGGTAATTCCCATTACTCTGGTTTTGGTAATCATGCTCCTGTACCTTAGCACCCGATCCCTGGTAAAGGTTTGCATCATCCTGCTGGCCATACCTTTCTCGCTTATCGGGGCCATCTGGCTGCTCTATTTGCTGGACTACAATATGAGTGTCGGGGTGATCGTGGGCCTCATCGCCTTGGCGGGCCTGGATGCAGAAACCGGAGCCATCATGCTGTTATATTTAGATTTATCCTACGACGAGCGCAAGGCCCAGGGGCGGTTACGCACCTACGAAGAGCTGAAAGACGCGGTAATGCACGGCGCGGTCCAGCGGTTGCGCCCCAAACTGATGACGATTTTAGCCAACATTTTCGGCCTCTTCCCGGTAATGTGGGCCACAGGCACCGGCGCCGAAGTGGCCAAACGTATCGCCGCCCCCATGGTGGGCGGGGTAACCACCTCCTTTCTCCTGGAATTGCTTATTTATCCAGCCATTTACCTGTTATGGAAGTGGCACTTCGAGGTGAAGAAATCGGTTGGCAAGGTTAAGATATGAAAAAACATCCTTGCTTCGCTTTAAATTATAAGGTGACCCCAAGAGTTGGCTTAAATTCCCAAAAGGAGGCAACACTCACATGAAAAAAATCATGGTCTTACTGGCGATGGCGCTTTCTCTGGCCCTGGTCTATCCGGTGCTGGCCCAACCCGGCCCCGGCGGGGGTATGGGTATGGGCGGCGGGATGGGGCCTCGGTTATACAATCCCCAGACGGTCACTACGGTCACTGGCCAGGTTGAGAAGGTGGAAGAAATCACCATGGGGCCCCCAGGGGGCATGGGCATGAAATTCCGGGAGCTACTTCTCAAAACGGACAAGGGGAACCTCATGGTGCACCTGGGACCCAACTGGTACCTGGATCAACAAAAGTTCATAATCAAAGCCGGGGACAAACTGGAAGTCACTGGTTCCCAAGTCACCCTAAACAACCAGCCGGCGATTATTGCCCGGAGTGTCCAGATGAATGGTAAGACCTTGAAATTAAGGGATGAACAGGGGTTACCAGCCTGGCGCCGGATGGGCGGAGGCGGGATGGGCCAGGGAAGAGGTCCCGGGGGCATGTGAGCTTTACGCAGAGCGCCTGCGTCTGAAACCCGTAAGGGATGAACTGCCGCCAGGAGCACCGCTGACAATAACGACCCGGCTCTGAGGCATTGGTACGCCGCGCCCTATTGGATGCCTGGTGAAGCACCATAACCTGTAGATTAGTGGATGACCACATTCAAGTTGCCGGGTCGGTTCCCCTGTTACCGGAGGCCAAGTTGCCGCGTCCATAATGTCCCAAAAGGGGTGATAAATATGTGCCACCCTGCCTGAGGGTCGCGATCGCTGTCAAAAGCTCTTTATCGACTTCGTCTTTCAACAGGTAGCCTTCGGCTCCCACGAACCTGGCCTGATCCACATATTCTCGGCGGTTATGCAGGGTCAAGATCAATACCTTGATTTCAGGGTAGCGCGCCTTGATCATGCGGGTAGTTTCAATGCCCCCCAGATGCGGCATGGAGATATCCAGGATAACCATTTGGGGATGTCTTGTCCCCAGGGCATCCAGGAGTTCCAACCCGTTTCGGAATTCCCCCGTTACCCGTAAGTCGGATTTTTCTTCAATGATTCTTCGGATTCCTTGACGGACCAGGGCATGATCATCCGCCAGCAGAATTTCATAGAAAAACGGTGTTGTCGCGCCCGGGCCCATATTATCGTTCCCAGCAGGTATCAGCCAGAGACTCAAGTTCGTTTTCCCATCCTGAGATTCTAATAGGTGGAGCCTACCTATGTTAGTTAACCATTGACGGGAATATATCAAGGAGAACCTTACTATTTCCCCTTAAAAATGATATCGGTAGAATATCCATAATAGTGAAATGAAAATAATAACCTGGCCCAGAAATGTTGGGACAGACCACTGAGCAGGAAATTCCATGATGCCCGCCTTAATCCCCGGAAACTTTCATACCACCGCCATGGCCATTCTTCCCCACGGTCAGGCCGAGCCTGCCCTGGAACTGGCCCTTTCCCTGGACATCCCCTTTTGGCCCCAACTGCCTCATATGAGTTATTACGAAGACATGTATGTCCAGGCGGCGGAACATTTTCCCGGCATTCTGCTCTTCCCGGAGGAAAATCGCATCAGGTTCGATACCGGACGATTCGTTGAGGACCTGCCTCAGCTACTGGAGCATTGGGACGAAATGGAGTATTTCGACATTTCGCCCCAATATTCCGTGGTCTATCACCGCTTTCTGGAGTTGGACCTCAGCGGTTATGTCGCCATCCGGGGGCAGCTGGAAGGGCCCATCAGTTTCGGCTTGAAAATCCTGGACGAAAATGACCGGCCGGTGATCTTCAATGACGAGGTGCGGCCCCTTATGCTGGACTTCATGGCCCGGCGGGTCCAAGCCCAGCTTAACCGCCTCAAGGCCAAGCATCCCCGGGCCTTTATGTTCATCGATGAGCCGGGACTCCAGTTCATCTTCAGTTCCGTCTCTGGCTACCCGGACATGAAGGCCAAGGACGATCTGGACCGATTCCTGGCCCAGATTGAGCGCCCCCGTGGCATCCACCTTTGCGGCAATCCTGATTGGGAATTTCTCCTCAACCGGGATTTGGACATTCTGTCCATGGATATTTACTCCAACGCCGAGGTCTTTCAGTGTTACGGTCCGGCCATCCGCCGGTTCCTGGAACGCGGCGGGGTGCTGGCCTGGGGCTTGATCCCCACCGGCTGTGAACCCTTCACCCGGGAGTCCCAGGATCATCTCATCGCCCACCTGGAAGGTCTCTGGCCGCCCCTGCTGGCAGCGGGCATTGACCAGGACCAGCTGCTGGCCCAGAGCCTGCTTGCTCCTGCCACCTGTTGCCTCATCAATCCGGATCGGGAAAAAACTGTGACGGAGGCTTATGCCTGGCTCCGGGAGGTATCACAACGCCTGCGGGATAAATACCATCTGGAATGACCCATCATGACTGAGCGGCAGACTCCGGCCATCGTGCTGACGGTGCGGGAATATGGGGAAGCGGACCTCCTGGTGACCTTTCTCACTCCGGGGTACGGTCCCCTCACCGGCATCGCCAAACACGCCCGCAAAAGCCGCCGCCGCTTCGCCCACTGCCTGGAGCCACTGAGCCGTGTGGTGTTTTTCCTGTCTCCCAATCCTGCCCGTGACCTGGAATTCCTCCAGAAGGGGGAACTGGTCAGGTCTTTTCCGTCCCTGCGCCGGGACCTGAAGCGACTGGGGGCCGCCGCGGTCCTCTCCGAGGTGACTGGCCTTTTGGCCGGTCCCCCGGATGCCCTCCAGGAGATTTTTGCCACCCTAGAGGAGGCCCTGGTCCTTCTGGAACAGGGGGCGCCTCCCGACTCCCTGCTGCCCGCCTTTCTGGTCCACCTCCTAAGTTTAGGGGGTTACCGGCCCCGCCTCCACCACTGTGGGTGCGGCGTTGAACCCGAACCGCCGCTGGCCTTCAGCCCCTCCCGGGGCGGCATATACTGCAGCCTCTGTCGTGGGGAGGCCACCGGCCCCCTGCTGCCCCTGAGTCCCGGCGCCTGGAAACTCCTGCGCCTGGCCCAAGATTTGCCTCGGGATAAACTCTCCCGCCTGCGCTTCCCACCCCAACAGCGGGACCAGAGTTTGGTGGTCTTAAAGGCCTTTCTGCGCTACAATCTGGGGAAGGACCTGAAATCCTGGTCTTTTTGGGAGAAAGTCAGCCGGCCCCACCCCTGAGGCGGTATCGTCTCTGACATCCTTAGGGCGGATATGGTATGGGATAGTCGTACAATTCCGCCCGAATGCGTGGCACAGGCGTATCGCCTGTGCAGCGTGGGCTAAACTATCATGCCCTGTCTTGTGGCACCCCTGAAGATAAAATCTTTTGTAGAGGCGGACCCACGTGTCCGCACTTTAGGGCGCACAGATGGGTGCGCCCCCACAGAGTATTTTCACGGTAAAGCCTGCGGCTACCCAAAAAAGCTCTTTGAATGCGACTCCGGAATCAGTGAACGAGAAAAAAGCCATTGCCTCTTGGCGCGTTTTATGTTTATTTTGATAGATTAAAAATAATGCAAGGGAACCCTTCCATGGAACTCAAAGGGAAAGTGCACAAATTCGGTGACGACATCAACACCGATGAAATCATCCCGGCCCGGTATCTTAACACTTCCGACCCGATGGAGTTGGCCAAGCACGCCATGGAGGACGCGGACCCGGAGTTCGTCCATAAGATGAAGCCCCGGGATTTTATCGTGGCCGGCAAAAATTTCGGCTGCGGCTCCTCCCGGGAGCACGCCCCCATTGCCCTCAAAGCCGCGGGGGTCTCCGGTGTGATTGCCGGGAGTTTTGCCCGGATTTTTTACCGCAATGCCTTTAACATGGGCCTGGCGATTTTCGAGTCTCCGGAGGCTGCGGCAGCGCTCCAAAACGGCCAGGAAATCAGTGTGGATATGGACACCGGGGTCATCACCGATCTGGCCACCGGCAAGAAATACAGCAGCCAACCCATCCCGCCTTTCATGCAGCAATTGTTGGCGGATGGCGGCCTTATGGCCTTTGTCAAAAAGGATTTGGAGGCGAAATCAGCATGAATTCATATAAGATTGCGGTCATTCCGGGCGACGGCACCGGCCCGGAAGTGGTGGCCGAAGGCATCAAAGTGCTCAACGCCGTGGCGGGCCCCGCGGGCATCAAGTTCGACTATACCTATTATGACTTAGGGGGCGAGCGCTATATGCGCACCGGCGAGACCCTGCCGGATTCGGTCATCGCGGAATTGCGCCAATTCCCGGCCATCTACCTGGGGGCCATCGGCCACCCGGACGTGGCGCCCGGCATCCTGGAGAAAGGTATCCTGCTCCGGGCCCGCTTTGAATTGGACCAATATATCAATCTCCGGCCCGTGGTTCTCTACCCGGGCGTGGAGACCCCGCTGAAAGACAAGGGCCCCGAAGACATCGATTTCGCGGTGGTCCGGGAGAACACCGAAGGCCTGTACGCCGGGGCCGGGGGCTTTTTGAAATACGGCACCCCGGACGAAGTGGCCGTCCAGGAGTCCATCAACACCCGGAAGGGGGTGGACCGCTGTCTGAAGTTCGCCTTTGAGCTGGCCAGGAAGCGCAACCGGGCCAAGAAGCTCACCCTGGTGGCCAAAACCAACGTCCTCACTTATGCCTCCAATTTATGGTTCCGGGCTTTTGAGGCGATGGCGCCCCAGTACCCGGACGTGACCACCGACTACGCCCACGTGGACGCCACCTGCATGTGGTTTGTCAAAAATCCCGAATGGTTCGACGTGGTGGTGACGGATAATCTGTTCGGCGATATTATCACCGATCTGGGAGCCATGATTCAAGGCGGCATGGGCGTGGCCGCAGGTGGCAATATCAACCCCGAAGGTGTCTCCATGTTCGAACCCATCGGCGGCTCGGCCCCCAAGTACACCGGTCTCAATGTGGTCAACCCCCTGGCCGCCATCGGCGCGGCCCAGATGATGCTGGACCAGCTAGGGGAAACCAAGGCCGCCGCGGCAGTGGAAGCCGCCATCAAGAAGACCGCGGCCCACGACATGCAGAGCATGGCCGCGGGCAGGATGGGTCTGACCACTACTCAAGTGGGTGATAAGGTGGCTCAGTATGCGGCGGAGTTGGTATAATTAGCAGTCAGCAGTTAGCCATCAGCCCTTGCAAGAAGAATGCTTTCCTAACTATTGATTGCTAAAAGCTAAATGCTAATTTCGGGAGATGCATTAATTATGGGTGGTACATATAAAGTAGCGGTAGTAGGGGCCACCGGTGCGGTGGGGCAGCAGATGGTGGGCTGTTTGGAAGAGAGAAATTTTCCGGTAGGAGAGTTGGTACCCCTGGCTTCGGAGCGGTCCATCGGCAAAGATGTGTCATTTAAAGGCAAAGAAATCCCGGTGCAGGTGTTAACGCCGGATTCTTTCGAGGGCGTGGAGGTGGCCCTGTTCTCCGCCGGAGGCAGCATCAGCAAGGAATACGGCCCCATTGCCGCCCGGGCCGGTGCGGTGGTGGTGGACAACTCCAGCGCTTGGCGCATGGACCCGGATGTCCCTTTAGTAGTCCCGGAAGTCAATCCTCAAGACATCGGACTCTATACCAAAACGGGAATTATTGCCAACCCCAACTGCTCCACCATCCAGATGGTGGTGGCTTTAAAGCCTTTGCACGATGCGGCGAAGATCAAACGGGTGGTGGTGTCGACCTATCAGGCGGTGTCCGGCACCGGCCAGAAAGCGGTGGATGAGCTGGCCGACCAGGTGCGGGCCTTGATGTCCTGCCAGACCACCAAAAACAAGGTATACCCGCACCGTATTGCCTTCAATTGTTTCCCCCATATCGACGTCTTCCTGGAGAACGGCTACACCAAGGAAGAGATGAAAATGGTCAACGAGACCACTAAAATTATGGGAGACGACAGCATCCTGGTAACGGCCACCACGGTCAGGGTGCCGGTGTTTTACGGACATTCGGAAGCGGTGAACATTGAGACGGCGCGCAAGCTCACCCCCGCCGAAGCCCGGGAGATTTTAGCCAGGGCGCCGGGGGTGAAGGTGGTGGATGACCCCCTGCGCAACCAGTACCCCATGCCTCTAGATGCCGCGGGGCAGGATCTCACCCTGGTGGGACGCATCCGGGAGGACTTCACCATCGCCAACGGCCTGAACTTTTGGGTAGTGGCCGACAACCTGCGCAAGGGGGCCGCAACCAACGCGGTGCAAATCGCCGAGATTTTGATTCGGGATTACTTGAAAAAGTAGCAGTTGGCAGTTGGCAGTTAGCAAAAGAGAAAGCTGATAGCTAACTGCTGATAGCTGAAAGCCGACTGCTCCAAAGGAGCAGTCCTTGCGCATCATTGCCGGCGTCTTCAAGGGCCGCCGGTTGGCCCCGGTGAAAGGCAGGACCCGGCCCACGGCCGCCAAGGTCCGGGAGGCAGTGTTCAACATCCTGGGCTCTGCGGTGGAAGGCGTCAGGGTTCTGGACCTGTTTGCCGGCACCGGGGCCCTGGGAATCGAAGCCATAAGCCGGGGAGCCGCTGTTGCGATATTTGTGGAAGATCACCCCGAGGCCGTAAAAGCATTGCGCCGCAACCTGGAAGAATTGGGATTGGAGAAACAAACCACGGTCTGGCCCCTGCCGGTGACCATGGCTCTAAAAAAAATGGCTGCTCGGGGTGAACGGTTCGGCCTGGCCTTCCTGGACCCTCCGTACGGCGGGGGAAAGGCCGAAGCAACTATGGAGGCCCTTGCTACCCTCGATTTGCTTTCGCCGGGTGCTTCCGTGGTGGTAGAGTACAGCCGCCGGGAAACATTACCGGAAGCGAGCGGGGGTTTGAGGCGTAAGCAGGTGCGGCGCTATGGCGATACCCAGGTGGCTTTTTATCTCAAACAAGAATCACAAAACAGGAGCATGAGTAGCTAATGCCCGATATCGCAGTCTATCCCGGCTCATTCGACCCCATCACCAATGGCCATCTGGACCTCATCCAGAGGGCTTTAAAGGTCTTTGACCGGATCATCGTGGCCGTGGCCACCAACGCCTTTAAAAAGTCCCTCTTTACCATCGAGGAGCGCATGGAAATGATCCGGGTATCCCTGGCGGATTACCCCATGGTTTCCATCGACACCTTCGACGGGCTGCTGGTTAAATATGCCCGGGGGCAGAACGCCCGGGCCATCTTGCGGGGCCTAAGGGCAGTCACCGATTTTGAGTACGAATTTCAGTTGGCCATGATGAACCGCAGGCTGGAGCCGGAAATTGAAACGGTGTTTCTTATGACCGGCTTGCGGTGGGTCTTCTTAAGTTCCAGCATCCTCAAGGAAGCCGCGGTGCATGGCGGGGACATCGAGGGTATGGTTCCAGAAATCGTCTTCAGGAAACTGAAGGAAAAATTCGGCTCTAATTAAGAGGTGAAGCCGGTGCGCATTTGCGTCATCGACGGGCAGGGGGGCGGCATCGGCGCCGCGCTCATCAAACGCTTGAAAGAGGTTTACCGGGAGGAGCACGAAGTCATCGCGCTGGGGACCAACGCGGTGGCCACTGCCCAGATGATGAAGGCCAGGGCCAACCGGGGCGCCAGCGGCGAAAACGCCATTGTCCGGACGGTGGCCAGAGCCGACGTTATTCTGGGCTGCCTTTCCATTGTCCTGGCCAACGCCATGATGGGGGAAGTGACCCCCAAGATGGCCGAAGCCATTGCCTCGGCGAAGGCAAGGAAAATTTTATTGCCCCTGACCCAGGAAGCGGTGGAGATCGTCGGCCTGATGCCCGAACCTCTCCCCCACCTGGTGGATAAGATCGTGAGCGAGAAGCTAAAGGAGATGATCGACCATGTGTGAAGCAACCGCATACCTGTTGAAAAACGGCCAGGAAGAACTGGTTCTCAAAGATGTGGACGTCATCGAACCGGACGGCGACAATGTCAGGATCGTCAATATTTTCGGGGAGCAGAAAGTGCTGAAGGCCGAAATCCACAGCCTCAACCTGATCAACCACAAGGTTTTGCTGGTGGAGAAGACTTAATATTGGGGTAAGGCATGAAATAGCGTAGGGTGGGGAGGCCCCCACCCTACCTTTTTCATTGGGGGAAATCCTTAACAAGAGTTGTCATTTGATAACCACGTACTTCCCGCCTTTGACTTCCACGATATAAACCCCTTCCGTTCCGGCCCGCACCACATCGTGCTCTTTATTGAAAGACAGCTTGCCGGTGACGCCGTCGAAGTCTTTCACGTTGTCCAGGTATTTTTTGATCCCTTCGGAAGTGGGCCCGTTCTGTTTCATCCCTTCCAGAATCATGGACGCGGCATCGTAGTGCAGGGCCGCAAACATGATGTTGTAAGGATCGTTGTTTTTCTTCACCAGCTCTTCGTAATTTTTCTTGAAGGCCTTATTTTTAGGGGTGTCGTAGTCTTCGTCATATTCGACCCCAATGACGTGGCCTTCGGCCCCCGGTCCCGCCAACTGAATGTAAACCGGGTCCATATCCCCATAGACCCCTAAAATCTTCTGTTTCATGCCCAACTGCCGGGCCTGGGCCGCGGCGGGGGCGGTTTCCGGGGTATAGCCGGGGATGAACAAAAAGTCAGGGTTGGCGGCCTTGATCTTGGTGAGCTGGGCCTTGAAATCCCGGGAGCCCCTCATAAAAGACTCTGTGGCCACCACCTTGATGCCGTTCTTTTCAAAGAACTGGGTAAAGAGATCGGCGCAGCCCTTGCCATAAGGTTCGTTTGAGAAAAGAATGGCCGCGGTCTTGGGCTTCCAGTTTTTTACCACGTAATCGGTGAGCACCTGGGCCTGTTTGTCAATGCGGGAACAGCCCCGGTAAATGTAATCACCGTAGCCGCTTAGTTTGGGGGTGGTGGCGGTAGGGCTGATTTGCACAATTTTGGCGTCGTTGGCGGTTTTGCCCGAAGCCATCATGCCGCCGGAGGTCATGGGGCCAACAATGGCCACCACTTTGTCAACGTTTATGAGTTTCTGCACCGCGTTCACCGAAGCCGCGGGAGAGTCTTTTTCATCTTCTACAATGAGTTCCACCGGGCGACCATTGATGCCCCCGGCTTTATTGACCTCCGCCACTGCCATCTCCACGCCCCGGCGGGATGGGATGCCGTGTTCCGCGCCGATGGACAAACGGAGTACGGTGCCGATCTTGATGGGCTCGGGCGCTCCCCAGGACAGGCCGGCAGTTAGCAACGTCAGAGCAATACCAAACACTAAAATCTTTCGAATCATCTCTCATCCTCCTTATTTTTCCTTATAGGCTATTTCTAACTGAAAAAAAATAAAAATGTGACCTTCTGGGCTTCTACAAGGTGGCCTCCTCCCTCAGAATTATCCTGGCGTTGACACCCAGATGGTCCGCCAGGTGACGCCGGGCCCGGCGACACAGGCATTCCAGGGCCTTGATTTCGTCGGAGAAAAATACCTCCTCCACCGTCAGTTCGATATCCAAAATTTCCAGTCCTTCCTCGGACACCACCCGGTGGGAGTATTTCGGCGGATGGCCCTGGAGGGCCTCCTGGAGCAGCGCGCCGACTTGATCCGGATGCACCTTGATGCCGCCCACGGAAAAAATGGGGTCAGTGCGTCCGGTGATCTCCCCCAGGCGCACCAGAGTGCGGCCACAGGCACAGGTTTCTTGAATGAGGGAAGTGCGGTCGCCGCTGCGGAAACGGATCAAGGGAAAGGCCACGGTGCTCAAGGTGGTGATCACCAACTCTCCGGGAGTGCCGGGCGGAGCAGGGGCGCCGGTTTCCGGATCGATGATCTCCGGGTAAAAATGGTCTTCGGAAAAGTGTAGGCCGCCGTCGGCGCCGCAACTGAAAGCCAGACCCGGCCCCATGACCTCGGTGATGCCGTAGGCGGTGGCGCAGGAAACCTGGAACCCCGCCTCTATCTCTTGGCGAACCGTCCCTGGCAGCGGCGAGGCCACCAACAGGGCTTTTTTCAGGCTCAGCTCCGCTGCGGTCAGGTCCATGCGGGACATCACCGTCAGGAGGTGCCGGGCCAAAGGCGGCGTGGTGACCAAAACCGAGGTCTTGTAATCCCGCATCACCATGAGTTCCTTGGCAAAGTTGAGGGTGGCCGGCGGGATCACCGAGGCGCCCAGGTATTCGGCCCCGGCCTGGAGGTCCCGGCGCCAGTTGGCCAGGCCGGGAGGCAGGATAATTTGCAAGATGTCTTCCCGGGTAATGCCCGCAGCGACGTAGAGGCGGGCCAACAACTCCAGCCAGAGCTTAATGTCCTGGGAGGCATAACCCACCACCAGGGGTTTTTCGGTGGTGCCGGGGGAGGAGAGGATTCGGACGATATCCCTGAGCGGCACCGCGAATAGACCGTAGGGGTAGTTCTCCGACAGGTCTTCCCGGGTGGTGCAGGGTAGCCGGGCCAAGTCACCCAAACTCTGAATGTGGTCCAGGTTCAGGCCCAGGCGGTCGAACTGACGGCGGTAGAACTTCACCTGGCGGTAAGCCCGGGTGAGGGTGCTCTGGAGGCGCTCCAGTTGGAGCAATTCCAGTTCGCCGCGAGGCATGGCTTCGATCTCGGGATGGCGCATGTGCCTTACCTCCCTGATTTTTCACGAAAAAACACTGAGGCATAAAGGGCCAATTTATCGACTGCTGAAAAATCTCTTCCCCTCTCCAGGTGGGAGGGGATTAAGGGGAGGGGAAAGACTATTGCCAGAACTACTAATTATCTTCACCCCCACCCCAACCCTCCCCAATAAAGGGGGAGGGAGTTTTAAACTTTTTGCGACCTCACAAAATTATATATCAGCAATTTGACCCTACCTACCCTCGGTAAACTCTTTATAGTCCCGGCCCAGGTAGGCCCGGGTCACCTGTCGGTCCTGGAGCAGGTCCGCGGCCGTGCCGCTTAAGATGATGCGGCCAGTTTCCAGGACATAGGCCCGGTCGGCCACCTTCAGCGCCACCCGGGCGTTTTGCTCCACCAGCAGGATGGTTACTCCCTCGGCGCGCAACTGACTCAATCGGGCCAAAATGTCCTCCACCACGATGGGAGCCAAGCCCAGAGAAGGCTCATCCAACAGGAGCAGGCGGGGACGAGCCATGAGGGCCCGGCCGATGGCCAGCATCTGTTGCTCCCCGCCGCTCATGGTCCCGGCCTGCTGCTGGAGGCGGTCCTTCAGCCGGGGAAAAAGCTGGAACACCCGCTCCAGGTCCTCGCCGATGACGGCCCGGGACTCCTTGCGATAGCGGCGGTAGCCCCCCAGCTCCAGGTTTTCCGCCACGGTCATGGGAGCAAAGAGCTGGCGGCCTTCGGGGACCTGGGAGATGCCCAGCCCCACGATCTCTTCGGGGGCCAGGCCTTTTAACGAGCGCCCGGAAAACTCCAGGTCGCCGTCTTTGCGCACCAAGCCGCAGACCGCGTTGAGCAAGGTGGTCTTGCCCGCGCCGTTGGCCCCGATGAGGGTGACGATCTCGCCTTCCCGGATGTGGCAGGTGACGCCGCTAAGCGCCCTGACGGAACCGTAGTAGGCGGATAAGTTACGAATTTTGAGCATGCCCGATTCAAAGCCGGCGGGCAGTGCCCGCCCTACATTATCTGTCAGAACAGGCTTTCCAGCCTGTTTTGCACAGGCGAGTCGCCTGTGCCACCAAATCTTTCCAACCGAAAACTGAAAACCGAAAACCGAAAACCGAAAACCGTCTCTACCCCTGCCAATCCGTCCCCAGATACGCCGCAATCACCTCCGGGTTCTTCTGGATGGCCCGGGGCGGGCCGTCGGCGATGAGCTTGCCGTAATTGAGCACCGCGATTTCGTCGGCCACCTCCATGGTGAGGCCCATGTCATGCTCCACCAAGAGGATGGTGATGCCCTGGCTCCGCAAAGTCAAAATCAGATCCCGGAGGCGCTCGGTCTCCACTGCGTCCAGTCCCGAGGCCGGCTCATCCAGGAGGAGCAGAGTGGGCGCCGAGGCCAGGGCCCGGGCGATTTCCAGCATGCGTTTGAGTCCCAGGGGCAGGATGGCCGCGGGCTGCTGGGCCCGGTCGCTGAGTCCCACGAATTCCAGGGCCTCCATGGCCTTGGTCTCAATTACCCTTTCTTCGAGGCGCGTCCAGGGGAATCGCAATGCCCCCGCCAACAGCCCGCCCCGGCTCAGGCGGTGGCGCCCCACCATGACGTTTTCCAGAACCGTCATGTGGCCAAAAAGCTGCACCAGTTGAAAGGTGCGGGCGATCCCCTGGCTGGCAATGCGGTGGGACGGCAGGCCCTGGATGTCCTTGCCTTCATAGACAATGCGGCCCTGTTGGGGAGACAGAAAGCCGGTCACCAGATTGAAGAGGGTGGTCTTGCCCGCGCCGTTGGGGCCGATGACCGCCCTGATGGAGCCTTGGGGTACACCAAAACTCACCTGTTCCACGGCCTGAAGGCCGCCGAAGGCGAGACTGACCTCGTGAAGTTCCAAAAGGGGCGCTTCAGACAGGGAGAGACCCTCCTTGCCGCTTGTAGCGCCGAAATTCATAGAGGTCCAGGATGCCCCGGACCAGGCCCCGGGGCAGAAAAATCATCACAATCATAAGGATAGCCCCGAAGATCACCACTTCAAAATCATGGAACACCGTGAGCATTTCGGGAAGCACGGTAAGCACCCCGGCCCCCAAAAGCGAGCCCCAGATGCTGGCCATGCCGCCCAGGACCACCATGGTCACCAGCTTGATGGAGAACATGAAACCGAAGGAGGAGGGTGCAATGAAGTTGAGGGTGTGGGCGTAGAGACTACCGGCCAGAGAGGCATAGAGCGCGCTCCAGACGAAGATCTTGAGCTTCATGCGAAAGGTGTCCACCCCCAGGGACTCCGCCCCGGACTCGCTGTCATGGAGGGCCCGGATGGCTCGGCCGCTGCGGGAGGTCACCAGGTTGGCGCTGAGGGCCAGGATCAGGCCTAAAATAATCCAGATCAAGAGATATAGACGCCGGGGCGTGTTCAAGGCAAAGCTTCCCAGGTAGAGCGAAGGAATCCCGTGCAGGCCTGAGGGTCCCCCGGTGATATGAGCCTCATTGAGGATGATGTAGATAATAATGCCAAAGCCCAGGGTGGCCATGGCCAGATAGTAGCCCTTAAGCTTCAAGGCGGGGATGCCGATCAAAAAAGCAGCGCTGCCTGAGACGGCCAGTCCCGCCACCAGGGCCAGCCAGGGATTGACTCCGTAAGTGGCGGTGAGGATGCCGGAGGTATAGGCCCCCAGGCCAAAGAAGGCGGCATGCCCCAGGGAGATTTGGCCGGCATAGCCTAAAAGCAGGTTAAGCCCCACCACCAGCAACGTGTGGATGCCTATAAAGTTAAGCAAGGTGTAGTAGTAATCGTCGTCCAGGACCAAGGCAATGGCCAGGACCACCAGGGCGAAAAGCAACCAGCGGTTGGCGAAGCGGGGCAACCTCATTTCCGTTCCCCTACGATACCCTGGGGGCGCAAAAACAGGACCAGCAGGAGCAAGAGGAAGGCCACCGCATCACGGTAACCGGAGGAAATGAAGCCAGTGGCCAGGGCCTCGGCCACGCCCAGGACCAAGCCGCCCAGGACACCCCCTAAGAGGCTCCCCAGGCCTCCGATAATGGCGGCGGAAAAACCCTTGAGGCCCAGCATGGTGCCCATGTCATAGACCCCCAGGGTGAGGGGAGCGATGAGGATGCCGGCCCCGGCCCCCAAGGCGGCACTGATCCCGAAAGAGAGTTGAACCATGCGGCCGGCGGCGATCCCCACCAGACGAGCAGCCCGGGAATTGTAAGCACAGGCCCGCATGGCTTTCCCCACCAGAGTGAGGCGAAAGAAGGCCTCCAGGGCTGTGACCATGACCGCAGTAATCCCCAGCACCCAAAGGTTTTGGGGCAGGATGGTGGCGGGGCCCAAGTGGATGGGGACATTGCCGGAAAACGGCGGCAGGGTATAGGCGTCTTTCCCCCACAGGAGCATGGCCACGCCCTTGATCAAAACCGCGCCGCCCACCGTGATGATTATCAGGGTGATGGGACTGGGGTCCTTGACCGGGCGCAAGGCCAACCGCTCAAGCACCAACCCCACCAGAGTCACCAATATAACCGCGCCGCCGAAGGCCAGGGGCAAAGACGGGGTGACCTGATAGATGCTGATGGCGCACAAAGCCCCCAACATCACCATCTCGCCCTGGGCGAAGTTAATAATGGTGGTGGCATTGTAGATGATGCCGAAGCCCAGGGCGATAAGGGCGTAAATCGCGCCGTTGGTCAGGCCGGAAATGAGGTATTGCAGCAGATCGGCATAGTTCTCCAAGGGGGTTGAAGGGCCTCCGTCAGTAGTCAGTTGCCAGTGGCCAGTTATCAGTGAAAAGACAGGCTGCTACCGGCCACTGGACGATTTTTGTTTTTTGCGGTCAGTAGTCGGTTGCTTGGTTAAGCACCAGATCTTGGAAGAAGCTCACAACTGACTACTGACAACTGGCCACTGATCCTAATCTATCAGTTGGAACCCGCCTTGGCTGATCTTTACCATGACAAACGCGGCCGGGGTCAGGCCGTTGTGGTCTTCCGGGCTCATATTGAAAATCCCGCTGACGCCTACGAAGTTTTTGATGCCTTCCAAGCCGTTGCGGATTTTCTCCCGATCGTTGCCTGCAGTGGCCAGTACCTGGTTAAGCATCCGGAAAGCGTCGTAGGCATAGCCTCCGAAGCTGGATTCCGGGGCCTTAAATTTGGCGGTGTACTTCTCGGCATACTCCTTACACACGGCCTTCTGGGGGTCGGTGTCAGGCAACTGCTGCCAGATTACCAGTTTGCCGGCAGGCAAAATGATGCCTTCCCCCGCATCCCCGGCCAGCTCGATGAACTTCTTGGAGGCCGCGCCATGGCTCTGAATCAGGGGTATGGCAATGCCCAACTGTTTCATATTCTTGGCTACGAGGGCCGGGGCCGGACCGACCCCCCAACAAATTATCGCCTGAGCCGGCAGGCTGCGGATCTTGGTAAGCTGCGGGGTCATGTCGGTGTCTTTATCCCCGAAGACTTCCTGGCCCACCACTTCAATGCCGTTTTTGGGAGCCTGGGCGAGCAGTTGATCCTTGCCCGCCACGCCGAATGTGGAGGACACGGTAAGGATGGCCACCTTGGAGATGTTGTGCCTTTTGCAGTACTCGTAGATGCGGGCTACTGCCATTTCGTCAGTCTGAGCGGTTTTGAAGGTCCAGAAGCGGTCTTTGGCCGGGGAGGTAATGCCCGCAGCCGCCGCACAGGAAATCAAGGGTAATTTGGCCTTTTGAGTCACCTCCAGCACCGTCATAGAGGCGGGGGTTATGCTGGGGCCAATGATAGCCAGGACATCTTTGTCCTGGGCCAGCTTGGTGGCATGGAGGCGGGCCTTGGTCACGTCGCCTTCATCATCATAGATAACCAGCTTCAAGGGGTGCCCATTAATACCCCCCGTGGCGTTGACTGCCTCTGCTACCATTTCCATGGAATTCCGTTCCGGCTCCCCGAGATAAGAGGCCGGGCCGCTGATGGAAAAGATACCGCCCACCACATAAGGCGCCGACTTCTGGGAACCGCCACAGCCCAAAAAGATCAAAGCCAGACCAGCCAGAGCCAGGGCTACACCAATCAGAATTGCCTTTGTTTTCATAAGCTCCTCCTCTCCGATGATTTATAGCCGATATACTTCCTCACCCTTATAAATATGAATGCCTTCTTTCTGGAGCAACTCTATGGCCTGCTCAAGGTTGTCGAAGCGGAAAATGATGACCGCGTTCTTGCCGCTATGCTGGACAAAGGCATACATGTATTCAACGTTAATCCCAGCCTGGGCCAGAATCTGGAGCACCAGCCCTAACCCCCCGGGGCGGTCCGGGACCTCCACCGCCACCACTTCCGTTTTGCCGACGGTGAAGCCCTTGTCCTTCAAGATTTCCCGGGCTCGGTCATATTGGTCCACAATGAGCCTCAGAATGCCGAAATCAGTGGTGTCGGCCAAAGATAGCGCCCGGATGTTTATCCCACCTTCGCCCAGCACCCGGGTGACTTCTGCCAGGCGGCCGGCCTTGTTCTCTAAAAATACCGAGATTTGTGCGACTTTCATGGAGTTCCCTCTCACCCTGACCCTCTCCCCTAATGGGGTGAGGAAAGAATGAATTTGGTTTTAAGTTCCCCTTTTTTAAAGGGGGATTTAGAGGGATTATAAGGGCTGTGATAATCCCCCCTCCCCCCCTTTAGAAAAGGGGGAAAACCGTTTACAACTGCCGATTATCGATGACCCGTTTGGCCTTGCCTTCGCTCCGGGGAATGCTCCGGGGCTCCACCAGTTTCACCTTGACGGACACGGTGAAATAGTCCTTAATCTGCCTCTGGATACTTTGGGCCAAGGCCTGCAATTGCTTCACTTCATCGGAGAAGGTGGCTTCGTCCACTTCCACCTGGACTTCCAGGGTATCCAACTGCCCCTCCCGGTCCACAATGAGTTGGTAATGGGGAGCCACACCCGGGGTCTCCATAAGCACGGACTCGATCTGGGACGGGAAGACGTTCACTCCCCGAATGATGAGCATGTCGTCGCTGCGGCCCTGGAAGCGGCTGATGCGGGCGATGGTGCGGCCGCATTTGCATGGGGCGCAATTCAGCGAGGTGATGTCCCGGGTGCGATAGCGCAGCAGCGGGAAGGCCTCTTTGGTGAGGGTGGTGATGACCAACTCGCCCAATTCTCCTGTCGGGACCGGTTCCAGGGTGTTGGGGTTGATAATTTCCGGCAGGAAGTGGTCTTCAAACATGTGCAGCCCCTGTTTGGCCTCCAGGCACTCGATGGCCACCCCCGGGCCGAGAATCTCGGACAGGCCGTAAATATCCAAGGCATCGAGGCTGAGCCGTTTTTCGATCTCCTGGCGCATACCCTCGGTCCAGGGTTCCGCTCCCAGGATCCCCACCCTGAGTTTGGTCTCAGCGAAATTCACCCCCATTTCCTGGCCCACCTCCGCCAGGTACAGGGCGAAAGAAGGGGTGCAGCAAAGGATGGTGGGTCCGAAGTCCTGGATGAGCATGATCTGGCGGCGGGTTTGGCCGCCGGACACCGGGATTACCGCGGCTCCCAGGCGCTCGGCTCCATAGTGGGCCCCCAACCCACCGGTGAAAAGTCCATAACCGTAAGCAACGTGGACCATGTCGCCGCGATGGGCGCCGCCAGCAGCAAAGCATCGGGCCATCAGCTCCGCCCAGGTTTCCAGGTCCCGCTGAGTATAGGCTACGGGAGTAGGCTTGCCGGTGGTGCCGGAGGAGGCGTGAATCCGGACAATCTGATCCATGGGTGCGGCAAACATCCCGAAGGGATAGTTGTCCCGCAGGTCTTGCTTGGTGGTCAAAGGCAGAAGGCGGATATCCTCCAAGGTGCGGATGTGCTCCGGTTTGACCCCCAAATCCTCCATACGCCGGCGATAAAAGGGGACCAGATGGTAAACCCGCTCCACCACGGCCTGCAAGCGCTTGAGCTGCAGGATTTCCAGGTCCTCCCGGGGCATAGTTTCATGTTCAACATCACGGATCATGTAATCCTGTATTCCTCCCTCATAGACATTCGTTAAAGATAGCACAAAGTCGCGCCGGGGGTCAATTATGTTCGCAATTTTGCAGGAGAAAGCTTTTGAGAGGGAGGCAGGCCTTGGACTTAGTCCTGGACGAGGTCCCGGGGCAGCTGGAACATCTGACTGATCCCCGTCGGGTTTACCTCTTCCAATAGACCCGCCGCCTGTAGGGAGGCAATGAGGCGACGGCACCGGGAGGGCTTGAGATGGACATGCCATTCTGCTTCCCCGAACGGCTCCCCGCCTGTGGCCGTAAGCCAGTCACAGACCTGATCCACCTGCCTCTGAGTCAGGTCCGACAAGGCCTCCCGGAGTCTAGGCCTGAGAGCGTCCACCAAGACCACCAGGAAACGGGAGGCCAGGGCATAGCGGACTGCGGCAGAGCGCTGGTGATTATGGCATAAAAGCCCTGCGGCGAGAAACTTTTTCAGGTATTCCCAAGCGGTCTTCCGATCCACCCCGAAGTGCCGTTCAAAATCCCTGAGCCGGAACCAGCCACCCCGGGTGCGTTGCAGAAAGGCTAAAAGACGTTTTACGCCGAGCTTGCGGTGAGGCCGTTGAGGCAGGAGTTTGCGGACTTCGGTCTCAAGCCAGGCTTGCAGAGCGTCTTCCCGAAGGACGCAATGGGCCGGAGGCGCAGGAGCAGCGCTTATGGTCGTCGCAGCCCCATCCGTGGTTGGCGCCGACCCCTGCGGGAAGCCGGAAGCTATCAGTGGATAATAACGGGGGAAGCAATAATCCATTTCCCGGATTAAATGGCGAAAACGCTCCAGGGTGACTTGCCCAGCCAGGCGGGTCACCAGGATGTTTTTCAGTCGGGTTCTCACCAGATCGCGGTGGATTTGGGGGTCTATCTTCTGGGGGAAGGTTTCAAGAATCACTTCCATCATCAATCCGGCCACCAAGGCCCGATCCAATTTTTCCTCTTCCATCCCCAGATTTTTAATGGCCGGCTGTGGGTCGACCGTTCTCTTTCTACCAACCATCTCTGCCGCCGGACTCCCGGTAAGAATGCAAAATTCTCTCTCCGGACTTTTGCAATTGTTCCAAACTTGGAAGCATCGTCGCTTCGGGCTCTGGTGCCGGGTAGATATGCAACTTCCCGGCCAGTAACAATAAATCGCTATCATATTATTATTTCTATTAATTTTCCTATTGTCTCTCGCAGCTACCAATTTCATGTCCCATGACCTGTCCCAGTCCTGTCCCACTCAGTCCCAGGGCGGGCCACGGTAAAAAACCATATGACGGGCAGGGCAGCGAACCTAGCCTTCCACGGCGGTAATTATCGCCTCCAGAAAAGCCGGCAGGTCGGAAGGCTGCCGGGAAGTGATGATGTTGCCGTCCACCACCACCTGCGAATCCTTATAGATGGCCCCGGCATGCACTAAGTCGTCTTTAATGGCAAAAAAAGAGGTGACGGTTTTACCTGCCACTACTTCGGCGGAGGCCAGCATCCAGCCCCCGTGACAGATGGCCGCCACGATTTTGTTCTGGTGAGCCATCTCCCGGACGAAATTTACCATGGCAGCATAACGGCGCATTCGGTCCGGGGCGTAGCCTCCAGGGATGATCACCGCATCGAACTGCCCGGCTTGCACATCTTTAATGGCTTTATCCACGCTTACAGGGTAACCATACTTGCCGTGGTGAGTCCTGGCGTGGCCCGGGCCCACCACCACCGTTTCCGCTCCCTCTTCCTTTAGCCGCAGCAAAGGATACCAAAGTTCCAAGTCTTCATAGAGGTCCTCTGCAAAGATGGCGACGCGCTTGCCTTTCAGGCGTTTTTCCAGTGGCATGTCAATGCCTCCTTGATACTTGGTACAATTATGGGGTATTGTTTGGTCTTCATTTCTCCTGTTGCTCCCCGGATATCTGGAATTTTTTCATGAATTTTCGGTCGATATAATCCTTAAGATAAAATGCCAACCGGCCATTCCACACCCAGTTTCTCCTCCGAAAAATTCCCCTCCCATCGCCCAAATTGAAGATGAGGAGGTAGTCACTTTGAGGATGAAAAGGTATAAGGTTTTGTCCATTCAAGGACGCCAAAAGGTTGTGGTATAAGATGGGATTCTGGCGCACGGCGTACACCCCGACCTTGTCGAGAGGCCGGTCTTGGAAACTGATGCAGTCACCTCCGCCAAAAATGCCGGGGTGATCGACGGCATGCAAGTACTTATTGACCAGCATGCCGCCGTCGGAGCCGGTTGCCATCCCGGAATCGGAAAATAGGGAAGCCGGCTTCACCCCCAGGGCCAAAAGAGCCACATCAAAAGGAATCTGACGGCCCTCATCCAACAGGGCGTATCCCGATTCCAGGGTACTCAAGTGAACCCCTTCTATAACCTCAATCTGGCGGGCAAGCAAGGACTTTAAGGCCAAGTGACGGACTTTGTCCGGAAAATTGGTCATGAGTCTCTTTCCCGCCAGCAGGGTGATGCGGGATGCTCCCCCGTGATTATGGACCAGCCTCCAGGCATTGCCGGCCAGTTCCAAACCCGCAGGCCCTCCCCCCACCACCAGGATGCGGAGTTTCTCGCTTCCCAAGAGGCTCAAAATTAATTTTTGAGCCTTCAGCAGATTATCTATGGGCTTGACCGGAAACACATTTTCCTGGCTAACAACGCGCACCGTATCCATGGGAATGGAACTGCCGGTATTGAGAGAAACCACATCGAACTCGATTTTTTGACCTGTGGCCAGGTCCAAAACACGGCTTTGGCAATCTATTCGCACCACGGTCCCCAAAACAAATTCCCCTCCCGCGGATTCTGCCATCCTTCTGACATTAAAGCGAATTTCCTGAGGGGAATAGGTGCCTGCCAACATCCCGGGTCCCATGCCGGAATAGTAATGGTATTCGGCAGGGCTGATCAAAGTTACCCGGTGGCCCTGATCCACGATATTTTTAAGCATCTTTAAACAGGTCAGGTGAGCATGCCCCCCGCCCACCAGCACTAAATGTTTTGCCATGAGATTCTCCTAAATTAAGAAAAAGTTACTTAGTTCAATATAGAACACCGGTGCTCGCTTGTCCAAACCCGAACTGAAAATGTACCCCACAGGTCGACTGCTCCGTTTTTTTCTTGGTGCCCTTGACGCCTTTTTGGTTAAAATTAAGCACCATGGCGCCGCCGGAAAAACTTTTTATCTATGAAATTGAAGGCCGGGTCTATCCACCGGACGCTCTGACCCGGGACGATTTCCTGGGCTGCTGGCGGGAGGGGGATTTTTCATACCTGTTCTTCGGCAGCCCCCGGGAATCCCAGGTGAAAGCCTGGGTGGCATCGTTGCCCGAAGCCCGCTACTCTTCAGTAACCGAACTTAATTACGCCGACTGGGAGGCGGGCCAGCCCTTGCAAAAAACCTCCATGGCCGGGTTTCACCTCTGCCCGGTGTGGGAGACCCCGGCTCCGGCGGCAGGTGAAACCGTCATCCGCATGGAGCCGGGCCTGGCCTTCGGTTCCGGCTATCACCCCACCACTCGCCGCTGCCTGGAACTGCTGCGCCGAGTCTATGAGTCGGACACCCCCCGGCAGGTATTGGACCTGGGGACCGGCACCGGCATCCTGGCCCTGGCCGCGTTGGCCCTGGGGGCCCAGCGCGTTATCGCGGTGGAGTATAACGAATTGGCCGTCCTGACCGCGGCCCGAAACCTGAAACACAATCAAAGCACAAATAAAGTTCACCTCATCCAGGCCGACGCCCGCCATTTTGCCCATTTACCCGCGAACCTGGTCCTGGCCAATATTCATTTGGACGTGCTCTTGGACCTCCTGGACATTCCGGAGTTTCTCAACAAAGACTGGTACATCTTCTCCGGCATCCTGGGGACCCAACTGGAGAAGTTTATGGCGCGACTACAGACCGCCCCCCTCACGGCCCTGGAAATCCAGGATGAGAATATGTGGTTTACGGTGCTGGCCTGCAGAAAATCAATCCTGTTTAAGGAGACTTAGCCAATGGACCTGGCCGCCTGGGGGTTAGGAAGGCTGGATTGGGCTTTCTTTCTCGGCATCGTTAACATTGTCATCATTGACCTCATCCTGGCCGGGGATAACGCCGTGGTAATTGCCATGGCGGTACGCTCCTTATCTCGCAAACAAAGGCGATGGGGCATAATTTTAGGAGCCGGCGCCGCGGTGGTCCTCAGGGTGGTACTTACTTTCTTTGTAGCCCAACTCCTGGAAATTTCCTTTATTAAACTGGCGGGCGGCATACTCATCGCCTGGATTGCAGTCAAGCTTTTCCTGGAGGGCGCTCCGGAACAGGAGGACCGGGAAGCCCGAACCCTGTGGCAGGCCTTGCAGCTCATCGTGATTGCAGACATCACCATGAGCACGGACAACGTCTTGGCCGTGGCCGGCGCCTCTCATGGAAATCCTTTTCTCCTGCTCTTCGGCCTGGCCCTGTCCATCCCCTTCGTGGTCTTTACCAGCAACTTGCTGGCCATGCTCATGGACCGCTATCCCATCATCATCTATCTCGGCGCGGCCGTGCTGGGCCGGGTGGCTGCGGAAATGATCTTCACCGATCCCGCCGTCGTCCGTTGGTTGCAGATGCCGACCTGGTTTAACTACACCATGGAGGCGCTATTCGCAGTGGGTGTTATCGTAGTAGGAAAATTGTGGATAAAATTCGTTTTTCGCAAATCTGAGGAACCGAATCCGGCAGAGGACGATTAGATACCGGCACGGCTTTTTAAAGAGGTAACTTAAATGGCAATTTTGACCATTTCCCGGGAATACGGCAGTGGCGGCCGTGAGATTGGCCGTCGGGTGGCCGAAAGGCTGGGCTACCAATACTTGGACAAGGAACGCCTTTTTCAAGACCTGGAAAAGGTTGGAGAACGCTGGGGAAAGGTGGCCCGGGAGCTGGACGAGGTCTGCCCCACCGTGTGGGAAAGGTACGACTGGCAGTACCGGGGCTATGTAGCCCAGGTGGAGTCCCTGATTCTGGATTATGCTGCCGGCGACCGGGTGGTGATTATCGGCAGGGGCGGTTCCTTCCTGCTCCAGGGCATTCCTTTCTGTCTGCGGGTGCGTTTGGTGGCCCCCCTGGAAGATCGCATCGAAAGGGTTATGGTTCGGGAGAGCTTAAGCCGCGCCGCGGCAGAGAGGCTCATCGCCCAGGTGGATGGTGAGCGGGCCTGCTTTATCAAGGCCAATTACGATGTGGATTGGGCGGAAGACAAATGGTACGACATGACTTTAAATACCAGCAGTCTCTCCCACGACCGGGTGGTGGAAATCCTGTCAGAGGCGCTGCCGGAAAAAGACCGCTTCGCCGGCACTGCAAGCCGGGCGACCTTGGAGGGCATGGCCCTGGCTTACCGGCTCAAGGCCAGGATAGCCACCGACCGCCGGGTCCTGGTGCCCACCCTGGAGGTCTCTTTTAAGGAGGGTACCGTGGTGGTCTCCGGCATCATCCACACCCCCAAAGAGTCTCATGTGGTAAAGGAGCTCGCTGAGGAAGTCTGCGGCGACAAACCGGTGCGCCTGGACCTGCACCATCGGGTCTGAGTAGGGATCTCAGAGCACGGTTAAGAAAAGGCAGGGGCGATTTTCAATTATTTCTATTCCTTAATGGTCTCTATCGGGTAAAATGGGGTTGCATTAGCAAGATGCTCAAATGCTGAAACATTGAATCGGCCATTAACGACCCAATGCGAAGGAGGAGGTGAGGATACCCGGGGTCATCAAAAGAATAATAAGGAATCGTTTCATCGTCCGGAAATCCTAAAGTAAACGCAACCTGTCATAGCCAATTGAGGAGGAAAAAAGGAGGCGTGATGAACGGGTTGGAAAAGCTTAAAAAGTTGCTGGGGTTGGGTCTTGAGGCTTCAGAGGAAGGCGTTATTGAGGAAGTCACCTCCCAGATGGAGGAAATACGGCAGACTCTGGGATTGCCCGCCGAAGCCTCGCTGGCTGAGATCAGGGAACGCTTGAAAACCCTCAAGGCAGAGCATGAAGAATTACTGGGCCTGAAAGGCCAATGGGAGGAGCGGGAAAAGCAAGAACTGGGGGGGTACACCCAGTGGCAGGCCCTCTACAGATCCGAAGATTGGTTGGGCTGCTGGATCGGCCTGAGTATCATCGGCATAGCAATTTTATTATTTTCCCTTACCGGCTTAAGCTATAAAGCCCCCTCCTTCCGGTGGACCACCGCCGGAGAATTTCAATCCTACGTCACAGCCATGGCGCCGGTGGTTGACCAATTGGTGAAGCAAGCCGGGGACAAGGGAGAAACGGCCTTGCAGGAGCAGGCCCAGTCCCTCCAAACGGCCATAGCCGGCAAGGACCGGAAAGCGGTGGGAGACGCGGGCAAAAAACTGGAAGCTGCCGCGAAAAAAGCCAAAGACAAGAACCTGAAAGCCAAAGGCGAAAAGCTGGGGAAAGATTTCAGCGCCCAGGCCGGCAGACTTCCGGATAAAGTCCTGTCCGCGGACAACCTCAAGTACTCCCTTTATATATTGGTGGCCTACCTGTTCATCGGCGTCATCGGGATGGCACTAATGAGACAGCCGGTGGGCTTTTTTATCACCGGCTTTCCTTTTGTCTTTATCATATCCTGGCTGTCCTTATTCCTGGCCGGAAACTACACCATCCATGAGTACGGCCTCGAGTATGTGCTCTTTTGCCTCATCCTCGGCTTGCTGGTGAGCAATACCGTAGGGGTTCCCAATTGGTTGATGCCTGCGGTAAGGACGGAGTTCTATATCAAATCCGGCCTGGTTATCCTGGGCGCCCGGGTGCTGTTCGGCGTCATTCTCAAGGCCGGGGCTTTGGGGATGGTGCAGGCCCTGGCAGTGGTGGGGGTCGTCTGGTATGCCTGTTGGTGGCTGTGCAAGAGGCTGGGCATCGATGATGAATTCGCGGCTATGCTCTCCAGCTCGGTATCCATCTGCGGGGTCTCGGCGGCCATTGCCACCGCCGGCGCGGTGAAGGGCGACCCCAAAAAACTCTCCTACGTCACTTCCATCGTTCTGGTGTGCGCCGTGCCTATGATGGTGCTCATGCCCATTATCAGCAAGGCTTCCGGCATACCCGATGCGGTGGCCGGGGCCTGGCTGGGCGGGACGCTGGATACCTCGGGGTCGGTCGTGGCCGCAGGCGCGCTTATCAGCGACCTGGCCATGAAGGTGGGGGTCACGGTGAAGATGTCTCAGAACGTCCTCATCGGTGTGGCCGCGTTCATCCTCTCTGTGGTCTGGACCATGAAGGGCGCGAAGGCCGGTGAGAAGGCCAGCCTTTGGGAAATCTGGTACCGCTTCCCCAAGTTCGTTCTGGGCTTCCTGGCGTCGTCCATTCTGTTTTCTTTCATCTTGACCGAGCCCATTATCAAAGGGATCGGCAAGCCTGTGCAGAATTTGGAGGTCTGGTTCTTCGCCCTGGCCTTCACCAGTATCGGCCTGGAGACCCGGTTCATGGACCTGGCCAAGTTAGGTGGCGGCCGGCCTGCCTTGGCCTTCCTGGCGGCCCAGGGGTTCAACGTCATCTGGACCCTGATCCTGGCCTACCTGCTCTTCGGCGGGATCATCTTCCCGGCGCCCGTGTTTTAAAGGCAATACCGCAACTTTGGTGGAGGAGGCAAACCTCCATCTGGACTGATTAAAAAACCAGGCCTGGCAGCTTCAGCTTCCAGGCCTGGCTAAATTAGCTCTCGCAGAATTTTGCTCAGACTTGCCGCACCAGTTGCCGGGGGCCGCTGGCCCCGGCGGGACGCCAGTCTTTGGGGCCGCAGTAGGCCGTGAGACGATCCAGCTCCCCTAACTCCTTCAAGCGCTCATAGATCATGGCCCAGACGCAGGGCACATCGCACTTCAGGGTAGCCGAGACCTCGCACTTACCGCCCTGGGAGCCGCCGCACGGGCCGTTAAGGAGGCCCTTGGCGCAGCGAGTCACCGGGCACAAGCCCCCGGTGATCCCCAAGACGCAGTTGCCGCACCCCTGGCAGCGCTCCTGCCACAGGCCGTTCCCCGAAGTCTCCCCGATGAACATGGTGTTGAGCCCCGGCAATACCGCCTTGCCCGGCAGGCGCTCCGCCAGGCTCTGAATCCCGGCGCCGCAGGCGATGGAGAGCACCGCCTCGGCGTTTTCCGCCACATCGATGACATCCAGGAGGAAATCATGGATGCACTGGCGGTCGACGGTCACCTCCAGGATCTCCATCTCCTTGCCTTCCAGGCGGAAGGCCATGTCCAGGGCCGCGGCCAGCTCCGCCACCTGCTTGCGCCCCCCGCTCAGGCATTCCGCGGTACAGGTATCACATCCCGCCACCAAAATTTTTCCATATGGACGCACCATCTCCTTGATTTCAGAGAGAGGCTTTCTTTCGCCTACAACCATAATTCCCGTCCTTAAAAAAAATTTCCGGGAGGATCGGTCGGTTGCCCCCCGGCTTGGGACCTGCCGTGGCATGAAGCCACCAAATTTATTATAGATTATCTTGATTCAATGAGCAACTATTCTTGTGGTATAGAGTGGTAGGAAAAATCTGATGTGTATTTTTAGACCCTGGGTGACGCAACAACCTCCAGGGGCGAGTCCACCTGTATGGCCCCGCCCCCGGTATACCGAAAACAGACATAGTTAAGCCAGTTCAACCTTAATGGGGACCCCTTGGAAAACGGAATTATAAACCGGGGAAGCCTCGTAAGCCAGTCGGACCAGTTCTTCCAGTTGTTCCCGGGGGGCGTCTGACTTGATCTTAAACTTGAAACGGATTTGCTGATATCCGGCCCTTATATTGGGATCGAGTTTCAGCATGCCGCGAATATCGATATCCCCCTCCAAACTGGATTCAACTTCATCCAGTTTGACCCCCTTTGCTGCCGCATTGATGATCAAAGACGTGGTCACGCAGCCCGACAGGGCCACGAGAAGGTACTCTACGGGGTTGGCTCCCTGGTTCTTCCCCAGGAGTATTGGAGGTTCATCGGCGTCAAAAACCATGGGGCTGGTGCGTGAGGTATCTTCCTGGCCGCCACCATAAAAACCCTGGACCGAAGCCCGGTTGTGGGTCCCCTCAAGCCAGCGGTTGGAGGCCCGAAACGAAAATTTGGCGATGTCCGGCTTTTTCTTGATGGCGTCAATTGTGTTGAAGAGTCTGTCCACGTCGATGCCGTTAACCATTTTCGGCGGCGTCATAAGAAATACCCCCTACTCAATGAGAGTTTAATGGATTGTTACCGTTCCCATCCGGGAGGCGGCTCCACCATGCGGTCAAAATTGCCATCAATATCAGTAAGGATGATTCTTTTGCCGGAAGGTAAGCGGTAAGCTCTCAGAGAGCGAGGATCGTCTTCAAAAAGGGCCGGCACTTCGACTTCCAGGAGTTCTGCTTTGATTTCAGTGACCTCATGGGTTTCCTTCCCTTGGACCACCAGGGAAGAAGTCTTGCCAGTAACCTTATAAGTCACTCCTTCTTGATCCAAGACCTCCGTGACCTGCTTGAGCTGAAAAGTAGGGACATAGAGTTCCATAGTGTTCCCCCTATTAAGTCGATTAAACTGATTTTCCAAAACTTCAATTTTGTTTTCAAATCATTTATAATTTAATAATTACTTTAATTAAATTGTCAATGACAGAAATTTTCCATTTGAACCGCAAATTTGCCCCCAACACCCTCCTCCCTTTCCTGCCCACCGTTGCCTTACGCCCGTATCTGAAGCTATTTGTGGTAGCCGCTTGCTTTCCTTTTTGATATAGACGCTGAGGAGGAGAAACAACCTTCATGGACAACGCCACTCCGACCCTGTCTTGGCCGCCGGTGGGCCGGCCAGCGGCCTCCCCTCTCGCTCAGCACCGGATGCCACTGCTGCGGTGGCTGGACCCGATGCTTAAGCTCATGGTTCCCTTGGTGTTGCTCGTTGCCCTGGTTTTGGCCGTCCATTTGGGCTCGTTTGAGGCCTATGTGGAACTCCTCAGTCGCCAAACCTACACCTCTTTCCTGCCAGCCTTGGGAGCCATCTACACCCTGCTGATGCTCGGCTTTCAGGTTTTCCGCACTATTCTCTGGGCCTGCTACCAGCCTTACCACATGGCCGACGGACCCTGGCCATTCCTCACCGTCATCATCCCCGCCTATAATGAAGGGGCCATGGTGGAAAAAGCCATTGCCTCCGTTGCGGCCTCGGATTACCCGGCGGACCGGCTGGAAATCATCTGCATTGACGACGGCTCCGAAGATGATACCTGGTCGTTTATAAAGCGGGCCCAGGGGCGCTACCCCCACCTGGTCAGACCCTTCAGATTTCCTGCCAACCGGGGCAAAAAAGAGGGGCTCTATGCCGGGTTCACCCAAGGCCGGGGCGAGGTCTTCGTCACCATCGACTCCGACAGCCTCATCGCCCCGGACGCCTTGCGCCATCTGGTGTCTCCCTTGATTCACGACCACAGGATCGGCGCAGTGGCCGGAAACGTCAAGGTCTATAACCGACATCAAAGTTTCATAGGTAAGATGCAGGGCGTGCGCTTTGTGAACCTGGATTATCTCCGGGCCTCCCAATCCCTATACCGGATGGTGATCTGCACTCCCGGGTCGCTGTCGGCCTACCGTCGCAGCGCCCTTACTCCGCAGTTGGAGGCCTGGCGGCGCCAAACCTTTCTGGGGGCGCCCTGCCACCACAGCGAAGACCGGGCCCTGACCAATTTTATCCTGCGGGCCGGCCACTACACCTATTATCAACGCACCGCGCTGGTCTATACCCTGGTCCCAGAAACCTATCGAGGCGTGTGCAGGATGTACCTGCGTTGGGAGCGAGGCAATGTCCGGGAATCTTGCGTCCAATTGAGCTACCTGTTTACCCGGTACCGGGACAAATATCGTCTCCTTCCCATCGTGGAATTCTTCCTGGCCCAGTTGGAATATCCCTTGTCGCTGCTCTTTTTCGGACTGCTGCTGGCTTCGGTGCTGATCTATCCACTTATCTTGATCAAACTCCTGGCGGCCCTGGGCGTGGTCTCCCTGCTCAATCTGATCTATTACCTGTGGCTCGAGCGGGACCTGGAGTTCGTCTACGGCATAATCTACACCTACTACGCCTTTTTTCTGCTCCAGTGGATCTATCCTTACGCCTTTATCACCGTGCGCAACCGCCACTGGCTGACGCGCTGACGCCATGTGCCAATATAAGGCGTGCCGCGCACGCCGGGTAATGGCGGCTAGTGTGGCATCCCGTAAATAACTTCATAAACTCGGGACCTGCTATTTCACCCCCACCCTAACCCTCCCCCATCAAGGGGGAGGGAAAAAGCCGAGGCAGCAATGTCACGTATATCTGGGGACATAACACCAGAGGGCGACCCTATAACTTAGGTGAATAGCATTGGATTTTGAGGGATTTTAAGGTGCTTATAAAATTGTTCCCCAATCATTAAGAAAGGATATACTGTAAAGTATTCTTGCTGATAGCTGAAAGCTGACCGCTGAAAGCTTTTTTCTTAAAACCATCGACCAGGAAGAAAACCATGACCGACAAGCCTTATCAGCCTTTGATGGAGCAGGTCCGCGCCGCCGGTTGAGCTGCCAAGGTTCCTCCCGGGATTTTGGAGGAAGTTTTGCAGACTTTGCCCCGCCAGTCGCATCCCGACCTGCTGGTCGGCATGGAGACCGCGGATGATGCGGGCGTGTATCGCCTGACCCCAGAAATTGCGTTGATCCAAACGGTGGACTTTTTTACCCCCGTGGTCAACGATCCCTACACGTTCGGCCAAATCGCCGCGGCCAATGCCTTGAGCGACGTCTATGCCATGGGCGGGCGCCCCCTGACAGCCCTGAACATTGTTTGCTACCCCACTAAAACCGTCCCCAAAGAGGTGCTTCAGGCTATTCTGGCCGGGGGTCTGGATAAGATTCATGAGGCCGGGGCCCTGTTGGTGGGAGGCCACAGCGTCGATGATACCGAATTAAAATACGGACTCTCGGTGACCGGGGTGGTCCACCCGGATCGGCTGCTCACCAATAGTGGAGCCCGGCTGGGAGATCAACTGATCCTGACCAAACCTTTGGGCACCGGCGTCATTGCCACTGCTATGAAAGGACGCCTGGCTTCACCCGAGGCGGAGGCCCAGGCCATCCAGGTCATGACGGCTTTAAACCGGATGCCCGAGGGCTGCCTGGAAATTTTGACAGTGCATAGTGTCACGGACATCACGGGCTTCGGCCTTTTGGGTCACGCCCTGGAAATGGCCGTGGCCAGCAGAGTCGAGATCACCTTCTACGCGCATCGGATACCGCTGATCCCGGCGGCCAGGGAATACGCCGGCATGGGCTTGGTGCCGGCCGGCAGTTTCGCCAACCGCAACTTCTGTGAGAAGAGCCTCCAGGTGGCTTCGGGAGTTGATCCGGTGGTGGTGGACCTCTTAAGCGACGCCCAAACTAACGGCGGGTTGCTGCTGGCAGTGTCCAGGGATCAGGTACAGGCTTTCGTGGATTGTTTGCAGCGTCATGGCATTACTCCTAATCTCGTTGGCGAAGTGACTGGTCAGTCCCACGGGAGCATTAGGCTGGAACTCTAAGCCGGCCTTTTCCACTCAAGGAAGCTTTGGGCCGTCGCCATAACCAACCCAAAAGGCCCCAATGTTACAAGCATTGGGGCCTTTTTCATTGACTGAGCCGCTGCCGACCTAAACTCAAATAAGGGTCACAGCTGTACAAGGTAGATGGTGAATGACGAACCCGATTACTGCTGGATAATAGTGCCCGTCTGATAAGCTGGGACTCGATTCACCCCCGGGTTAGCAGGGTTCTGACCAATCACATTGGCACTCAGGGCATTGGTTTGGTTATTAATACTAACCGAGCCCACATAGGGGGTTACAGGCGATCCGGAAGGATGATGAATAATCATGGTCATATTGCCACCCTGAACAGGTCCTTCAGGAGCTGCCACCCCTTGCATGTTAATGACTGTGGGGACAGTGCCGGTGGCCGGAAAAGCCCCCTGCGCCGCAGTGGTATTGGTGATAATGCTGCTGGGGCTAAGCGCCAGATTATTGGCGGGAGCCACTCCGGTGCGGGTCATAGTGGCGGAAGGTACCATGGTTTGGATATAAGGCCCGGTGCCTTGCTGGGCTGAGAGGGTCATGGCGCCGGTTCCGGGATTGGTCGTCTGTTCAAAGTAAGTACCGGGGGTCATGGTGTGGGTACCTGCAGTCACGGTTCCTTGGCTACCCGGGCCGACATAATTCCCACTGAAACTTATCGTGCTGGTTGAGTCAATACTCCCTTGGATAGCAACGACGCGATTGGGAGATATGAGGCCCACCCCCATGGCCGGGCCGGGAAATACTCCCCGATTGACCACCGCGGCGACGGTCTGATTGATGACTCCGGGAATACTGCTAACCCCCGCGGAATCAGTCACCGTTGCGGTCGCGGTGCCATATTTGGGAACTACTGTAGGATTCCCGGCTTCGTCAGTTGTCCTGGTAAACCCCCAGCCGCTGCTACTCACAGTGCCGGACGTGCTTGAGGAAGGGGAGACGGAAAAGTTGCCTTCGTAGGTCTGGGTAAGGATCTGGGCTCCGGAATCCGGAGTCTGGGCCCACACGCCTATGCCAGTGTTGTTTCTGCCGGTAGGATTGCCGATGAGCTTACCGAACATGGCTTCTGGGGCCGTGGCAGAAGCTGGGAGATAAGTTACCGGCCCACCAACTGTATGGCTTTCCGAAGCCACTGTCGCAGCGCTGGTCATGACCCCGGTGCGCATTCCTGTGGAATCGGCTGGCCCTAAAACCCCCTGAGAGGCAATGCTGACGCTGCCGGATTCAGACGCAAAGGTGTTAGCGTCAGGCGCGGTACTGGTTAGAGAAAAGCCCGCTTTGAAACTACTGGTTATCCCTGCCATGGAGCGGCTGCCCGACAAATCACCAGAATTGGCAAAGGTCTGTTGATTCCCAGTCAGATTGGGAGTAGCAATATAATTGCCGGAAGCGGTTTGACTGAAGTAAGTTCCCGGAGTTTGAGTACTGGTGCCAGAACCGGTACCTCTGGACTGGCTGTCAGGGCCCGTCACGCTATCGGTCCAATTATAGGTGAGTTCTCCCGTGGGAAGTATGCTGACTGTGCCCGTGCGGCTAATAGAGTTTCCGAAGGAATTGGTTCCCGTGTAGGTCATAGTCCCCGTCAAGGTCTGGCCCAGGATACCGGTGACCGTGCCGGTGGCGGTGCCCGTAGAAGTTCCGGTGGTTAAAATTGAAAAGGGGGATCCCGCAGCAGCTGTGCGGGTGGCCGTGGTGCTGCCGTAAAAGTAGCCGTCATAGACCCCGGTTCGCTGGCCCCAACTATAGGCGAGTAGGGAGGCTTGATTAAAAGGGGCATCAGCCATCTGAATCCAGGCAGAGTAATACTGTTGGGTGAAACTGAAGGTGCTGGGGGTTGGGGCCGGGGTCGGGCTGGGATCCACCTTAGGAGGCACGGTGACAACATTTATCAGTGTTAATGCACTGCTACCGGTTCCCGTTACCAGACCCAATGGCGCTGCCCCTGGTACGCCACCTGTATTTTTATTTTGGGCATTGGTCCCGGTGATCTCGGTTAAATTGCACGCCACAGCGGCCCCGCTAGTATTACAATTTTCCCTCCGGCTCAAAATGCCACTGCTCATTTGGTTCATAAAATGCTGGCGGTCCTCGGCAGTTATGCCAAAGGGCATGGTGGGAGGCAAACCACGGTGCACCTCGGTTCCTTGCATATTCCCTAAATCCACAAAGGAACCTGGTGGGAAAAGGCTCCCCCGCGGGTTGGGGGTGTAGGCGATTTTACCGGTCCGTTTGAGCCAGGCTCCAACCTCGGGAAAGCTGCTGGCCACCCGGGTTTTGCCCTGAAAGTTCAGAATAGTGGTGCTGTTGGGCGTCAACCGGACGCCGAAATCCGTTCCGCGCACCCCTGTGGTTGCAGTCTGAGTTTTGACGATGAAATCCGGTTCTTCCGTCTTGAAAATCTTGTTGACCACCACATGGGCCAGGCCATAAAAGACTTCGATTACAGCGTTACGCTTTTGCTTGGCCGGGTCAAACTGGTAGTCTTCTATGACCAAGCGGCTCTCCGGTGAGATGGTAATGACGCTATTATCGACAAAAGTAATCTGGGCCTTGGACAGGGATTTGCTCCGCAGTACATCACCGGACCCTACCGGATCGCCCACCTTTAAGAGGGTGGCCGGGAGTTTGCCTCCTTTCAAAAGGTCCACGCGCCCCTCCACCTGGGTTATCCGTCCCACCGCCTCTGCCGATACCCCTGTAGGGAAAGCCAGCCCCAGAACTATTGCCATCATGACCGCTATCAGGAATGCCCAAGATTTCATAGCATTTCTTTTCCTTTGGGTTACTATGCCAGGCAACTGACAAGATGTCAGGCCGGGTTGTCCCCCACTCTTAAAAATTGTTTAAATATTAAGTGGCTGCCAAATTTGGAGATATTTAATTGACTCCAAAAGTCATCCAGTATGGCACCTGGTCTTCAGAATCCCAGGCAAGCTCGATCATCCTGAGCCTGCCTGCAATTGAATGGCTCAGGCCTCCTTGCTTCTAGAATCGGCAATTGCAGATATAACCTTAAATTAAAATCTCCCGGACCAGTGCTGATGCCTGCCCGCAAAGCTTTAAACGCCGGCTACAACCGGTTACTTCCCCATTTACAAAAGGGGGCTTTTGCGGTATGAGGACAATGGATAGAGGTTATCAGAATTCTGGCGACCAGCCTGACAGTAGCCGGTCCCAATTTGGACATAAATGAGGGGTTTTAAAACTTGACTAATTTTTTTGACCGGGACCGATATGGCTTACTCTTGGTATGTCTTCTATTTTTCATTGCAGGGATGCCACTAATAGAAAATTTTTTTGAATTAAAAATCTTAACTGCCATTTTGTTCTCTCTTATTTCCATTTCGGCCATCTATGGATTTACCCGTCAAAAAAGAACCTTTATTGTGAGTATTGTGCTATTTTTCCCGTTAATTATTTGTACATGGTGGAATTACATTAATGATAATATTTATTCACAATTAGCTTCTACTATCCTTAACATCGTTTTCTTGACATATATTACCTACAATATATTCATTTCAACATTTAGAGCTAGAATAGTTAATCTAAATGTTATCCATGGAGCCATAGTAATCTATCTGCTGATAGGCTTCATTTGGAGCTTCATTTATGCGTTGATTGAATCTCTACACCCGGGCTCCTTCAGTCATATAAGTGAAAAAATATTTGGGCATCGTCCTTTAGTCTATTTCAGTTTCGTCACCCTTACCACCTTGGGTTTTGGGGACATAACCCCTCTAACCCCGCTGGCCCAATCTCTGGTTATTCTTGAAGCCATTACTGGCCAGATATATCTCATCATTCAGGTTTCCTGGCTGGTGGGGCTATATGTCGCCCACACCCGGGAGCAGAGAAAGCCATAAGACTATAATGATACTTAAAGCGCCACCTTATCGGTCGCTCTTTAGATTGTCCCTGCTTCCGGGGGTTGGAGGCGGACAAAACCCCCAGACATTAATGGAAATCTTTCCCAGGACTTCTTTCGGTCGGACTCCGCCACCCCATTCATTTTTCGGCATTGCATTTATCAAAGCGATCTAAAATTTTTCCCCCTAAAAATTTTGGCCATGATATTTTTTCCTAGTAAGGTAATTAGCTCTCTAAATAATTTTTGATTGTCGGACGATAACCACCTTAAGGAATGAGGTGATCATGAGGCGCCGTCAACCAGGAAAAAAGTTACCAAGACAACCATCACGGCTGCTGGGCGGGTTCAAACACCCCGCAGTATCTTTCTTGCTTCTGACTTCCGGACTGTTGATGCCTGAACTTGCCTGGGCCGGCGGCAATGATCCTGGTCACGCTCTGTTCTCGGCCATCGGCATCTCTATTATCGCCGCCACCGTCCTGGCCTACCTGGCTTACCTTTTAAAGCAGCCACTCCTGTTGGCTTACATTGCCGCCGGCGCGGCCATCGGCCCCCAATTCGGCTTCGGCTGGGTCCAAAGCAAAGAAGACATCCGGATCATCGCCGAAATCGGCCTGATTCTCCTCTTATTCATGATCGGCCTGGAATTGGACCTCAAAAAGCTGAAAGAGTCAGGTAAATCCCTAATAACCACAGGTATTTCTCAATTTATCCTGTGCGCCGCCATGGGCCTGGGCTTTTTCATGCTGCTGGGTTTCACCATCGGCAGACCTTATGAGTACGAAATTTTTGGCGTCAAGGTTTTGGGTGGCGAGTACGACCTCCTGTACCTGGCCGTCTGCATGGCCCTGAGCAGCACCACTATAGTGGTGAAGCTCCTATACGAAAAATTCGAATTGGACACCCTGGCCGGGAGGCTTACCCTGGGGGTCCTGGTGTTTCAAGATATCTGGGCCATCGTGGTGTTGAGCGTTCAATCGTCCCTGGCCGATCCCCGGCTCATGACAATCTTGCAGGACTTCGCCGAAGCCGGGTTAGTCATTCTAATCAGCATGGCGCTGAGCAAATACGTGCTGCGGTATTTATTCCAAAAAATCGCCAGGGTCCCGGAACTAATCCTGGTGGCCTCTCTAGGGTGGTGTTTCCTAATTGCCGGCCTGGCCAATTCTTTCGGCCTGTCCATGGAAATGGGCGCCCTGATCGCCGGGGTGGCCATTTCGACTTTTCCATACAACGTGGACATCATCGCCAAAATCATCAGTATCCGGGATTTTTTTATTACTTTGTTTTTTGTGGCCCTGGGGATGGTGATTCCCAACCCGTTGCATAACCTGGGCATGTTAATGGTAGCCGGCGCGGCGGCTCTCTTTCTTGTAGCCTCCCGGTTCTTGTCGGTCTTTCCGGTTCTGTATTTTTTGAAAAACGGCAATCGGGTGAGTCTTTTAACCTCCATTAACCTTTCCCAACTTAGTGAGTTCGCCCTGGTGATCGGGGTCATCGGCATGAAGGAGAACCACATAGTCCGGGACATCCAAACCATCATCATATTTGTGTTTGTGATGACATCCATCGCCTCCACTTACACGATCAAGTATAATCAGAGAATCCAGGGGGTCTTGAGTAAAATCCTGGGATATATCGGTTTCCGGGATCTCCATAACGAGACCGCGGAGTCGGAGGCCGCCCCCAGGGACATTGCCATCCTGGGCTTTTTCCGGGTTGCCAGCGCCTTTATCCAGGAAATTGAGGATGCAGCCCTGGAAATTAAAGACCGGATGGTCGTAGTGGATTTCAGTCCCACCGTATTTTCCCGGCTGCCGCTCCACGGCGTCAAGGTCGTTTACGGCGATATCAGTAATACTGAGACGCTTCACCACGCTGGCATTGACGAGGCTAAGATTGTTCTCTCCACCATCCCCGACGAAATCCTGGTGGGCACGAAAAATTTGCGTTTAATCGACCAGATTAAAAAAATTGCTCCCCAGGCAAAGATGATCGTCACCGCGGAAAGCCCATCCCGGGCCATAGCCCTCTACCAAGCCGGGGCGGACTACGTTTACCTGCCCAATAGGTTGGCTGCCCAGCATCTGCTGCAGGTGGTGGGGCGCCTGCTGCGGGGTGAGGAGGTCGTCCACAAGGACGAGGAAATAAAATGGCTGCGCCATAGTGATGAAGTGTTAAGTTAAGAGATGGGCGGCAGCATGTTAACTTCAAATATTTTAATTGAGAGCGGCAGTTCAGTTCCAAAAAACCTGACCTTGATGACAACGAGGAATCCGGCATGGGAGAGAAAGAGCATATCTTAAGTCGGCTGGAGTTGGCGGATTATCTGAAAAATCTGGGGGAGCAACTGCGCCGGGGCTCCCTGGAAGCCCATGGCCGCTCGTGGACGGTGCCGGATAACCTGGACGTCCGGTTGGAACTCAAGGAAAAGAAAGGCCACCTGGCGGCCAAGCTGAGTTGGTCGTGGTCCACCCTGGGGGACTATGACGGCATGGCCCGGGAAGAGGTCAGCCGCTGGCAAGACTCGATGAAGACCGTGAAAAAACGTCTGGGCGCCAGTTTTAAGGCGCTCCAGCAAACAGTGGCCCAGGGCGCCTTTCCCGATAACCGGACCCTGGATGAATATGTGGCGGCCTCCCAAGCCTTTGCAGCCATGGCTGAACCTGATTGGCAAGGGGCCATGCAGGAATATATGGACCATCTGGCCAACTTGCAGCACGCCGTGGCCAACCGCCAGCAGGAAGTCATAATCCATGAGCTTCGGGACCTGCAAGCCTGCATGAGCTCCTGCCACCGGGAATTCAAGTCCCGAGGTGGTGCGGCCGAGTGAAAAAGGGTTCCATAACTTCCACTTATCCCGGTTTCACCCAGGCAAGTCGTCAGCATTTTGATCGCAGCCTTACCCAAGCCCCCGGTATAGAAGAACTTCTTGAAATATTGAGAACTTGTGAGTAAAATATATAACAATTATCTTTCCTCCCCTGGACTTAGCAACTTTTAAACACCGGGCTTGGCCGGCGTGGGCCAAATCCGGCCGAGGATCAGGGTGCACGAGGGCCAGCAAGATTTTGATGACCTGCCTTCGGGAGATGGGATTCTAATCCTTTCCCCGGACCAGGTGATCCTGTCCGCCACTCTGCAAGCCGAAAGGCTCCTCAGGAGACGTCTGGAGCACGGCCAATCCCTCCCTTTGACAGAACTATTCCCCGAAACCTATCTCCCCCAGGCTGAAGTGGCCTTCCGGGAGACCCTGGAATCCGGCGTCATGCGCGCCCTGCTCCTGACTCAGGTCCGCCTGGAGCCGGACCAGACGCGGTTTCTGAAATATTCCATCTCTCCCCTTTACGGCCAAAACCAGGAGATTGTCGGGGCCGTGTTGGCTTTTCATGACGACACCCTCACCAAATCCTGGTCGGCCTGGTCCAACTTTGGGCTAGGAGTTACGCCCGACGCCGTGTTCGATAACTTTGACCGGGGGCTGTTCGTCGTCAACCAGCGCCGGATTATCACCGCGTTTAACCGCGCCGCCCAGGAGATCACCGGTTTTACGCCGGAAGAGGTTCTGGGTCGCTACTGCTGGGAGGTCCTGCAAGCGGATCGCTGCAAGACCCGGTGCGCCCTGAATGCCACCCTTGAGGACGGCGTGCCCCGCAAGGATTTGGACGTCCGCATCCGGAGTAAATCGGGACGCTGGCTTAACCTCCTCATCAGCACCTCGCCCATCCGCAACAAAAGAGAAGCGATTGTCGGCGGGGTGGAAACCTTCCAGTCCCTGGGTTTGGCCCTGCCCCGGCGGGAGGCCCGTCCTCCCATCCCGGGAGAGGTCAAAATCATCGGCAGAAGCCCTCCCATGGTAAAGCTGCTGGACATGCTGCCGGATGTGGCAAACTCTGAAGCCACGGTAGTCATAGAAGGGGAGTCCGGGACCGGCAAAGACCTCTTTGCCCAAGCCATCCACCAAAAAAGCCCCCGGGCCCAGGGCCCCTTCGTGGCCTTTAGCTGTTCGGCCCTGGTGGAGACCCTCATCGAATCGGAGTTGTTCGGCCACGTCAAAGGTGCTTTCACCGGGGCCATCAGCCATAAGGTGGGCCGGTTTGAGCTGGCCAAAGGCGGAACCCTATTCCTGGACGAAATCGGCGAACTGAAACTGGAATTGCAGGCCAAGCTCCTCCGGGTCCTGGAATCCAAAGTCTTTGAACGGGTGGGAGGCACCCAGCCCATTCCCCTGGAGGCTCGGATCATCGCGGCCACCAGCCGCAACCTGGTGGAGGAAGTGCGACAGGGGCGCTTCCGCATGGACCTGTTTTACCGGCTGCGCACGGTGCCGTTTTACTTGCCTGCCCTCCGGGACCGGCAGGAGGATATCCCCTTGCTTGTGAACCACTTTCTGACCAGCCTCAACCGCAAATATCATAAGAATGTCCGCGGGGTTGACCCCAAGGTGCTGTCCATATTGCAGCAATATGCCTGGCCGGGGAATATCCGGGAGCTGGAGCGGGTGCTGGAATACGCCTTTGTGTTTGTCAAAGGCGCGGTGATCACCAAAGACCTGCTCCCGGAACTGGAATCCCCGCGCCCCCGGACGCCGGCGCCCCCGGCCAAGCTTAACCAGCAGCGCTGGGACAGTGAACGCCTGGCCATCGAAAAGGCCCTGCGCAAAGCCCGGGGCAATCGGGAGGCTGCGGCCCGGGTCCTGGGTATCAGCCGCAGTTCCCTCTGGCGCAAGATGAAGGCCTACGATCTGCTGTAAAAACTTCCTCTAATTTACCCTCGCGTTTCATTATCGTTTCAACTTTATCTGAAATAATTAATAAAAATAATAAATTAAAAGTATCATTCAATTCATTAATGATACATTATCACAATTCTCAATGGCATTAATATCAATAAAATCAATAGATTATTTCAATGGCACATATATTGCCTTTATAAGCATAAAAAATCCCAAAACTTAAAAACTCAGAACCTAAAACCCAAAAAGGGAGGCCCCGGGATGAAAGTCGCTACAAGAGATATTGAAACTATTCTGGAACAATATCCCCGTCAGCCACAACATCTGATCAACCTCCTCCAGGACGTTCAGGCCGAATTCAACTACATCTCCTCCGAGCACCTCACCTTGATCTGTGATCACGTGGGGGTGCCCCTTACTCAAGCCTGGGCTATCGCCACTTTCTACAGATCCTTCAGCCTGGAGCCCCGGGGCGAGCACGAGGTTAAGGTATGTTTAGGCACGACTTGTCACCTCAAAGGGGCGGAACGCCTGGTGGAAGGGTGTGAGCGGGATTTGGGGGTGGCCCGAGGTCAAACCACGGGAGACTTGCGTCTGTCCCTGGAAACTGTGAAATGCGTGGGCGCCTGTGCTTTAGCCCCTGTGGTGATGATTGACAACGATTATCTGGGCAGAGCCAACATGATTTCCCTGAAGAAGCGACTCGACGAACTTTAAGACCGGCTGCCAGGAGGACAGGATGAACAGATTAACCAGCATCGCCGAATTGAAGGCCCTGCAAGACTACCTGGTCCGGGCGCACGACCCTAACCGGCCCACCGTCAGGGTCTGTCGAGGCCCGGGGTGTCTGGCTCTGGGAGCTGATAAGGTTTCCCAGGCCTTCCAAGCCGCAATCCAGAGCCAGGGGTTGGGAGTCAAGGTCCAGCCTCTCATCAAAGAGACCGGGTGTCATGGCTTTTGCAGCCAGGGGACTCTCGTTACCATAGCCCCCGCCGACCTTTGTTACGTGCAGGTAAGACCTCAGGATGTCGAGGAAATTGTGCAAACCACTCTGGTCGCCGGTGGCGTTGTGGATAGGCTGCTTTATGCCGAAAACGGCGTCAGATTCAAATCCGAGGCGGAAATCCCGTTCTACCGCCTGCAAAAGAAGATCATCCTTAAGAATGTGGGGGTGGTTGACCCGTTGGATATCAATGACGCAATTCAAGTGGGGGTTTACCAATCTTTAGCCAAGGCCCTGAGTGCCATGACCCCTGACGAGGTCATCAATACCGTTACAGTTTCCGGTTTGCGGGGTCGGGGCGGCGGTGGTTTCCCCACCGGCTTCAAGTGGAGAAAAGCCGCGGATAATGCCCGGGAGAACCCGGGCCCCGTTTATATCATTGCCAACGGCGAAGAAGGCGACCCCGGCGCTTTCATGGACCGGGCCATTATGGAAGGCGACCCCCATGCGGTTATTGAAGGCATGGCTATAGGGGCTTACGCCATGGGAGCGAATCTCGGATTCCTCTATGTCCGGCATGAATATCCCATCGCCATTCGGCATCTTTCCACTGCGGTCCAGCAGGCTTACGCCTTGGGGCTTTTAGGGAAAAACATTCTGGGCACGGGCTTTGATTTCGACATCCAGATCAATCGTGGAGCCGGAGCTTATGTTTGCGGGGAAGAGACAGCAATAATCGCCTCTCTGGAGGGCCGCATTGGCGAACCCGTAACCCGACCCCCCTATCCGGCCCAGCAAGGTCTCTGGGGTCGCCCCACGGTGATCAACAACGTGGAGACCTGGGCTAATATTCGTCATATTATTGACCACGGGGCTGAATGGTATAGCGGGGTCGGGGTACCCCATAGCACCGGTACCAAGATCTTTTCCCTGGTGGGTAAAGTCAAAAATACCGGCCTGGTGGAGGTGCCCATGGGCATCAGCCTGGGAACGCTGGTGGAAGATATCGGGGGCGGGGTGCCAGGTCAGAAGAGGTTCAAGGCGGTCCAGACGGGGGGACCTTCAGGCGGCATAATTCCTTATCAGCTAAAAGAGGAATTCGCCGATTATCATTTCCATCCTCCGGATTTTAAGCCTACCGATAAAATGGAACTCGCAGTGGACTTCGATTCCATGGCCCAGACCGGCTCCATTATGGGCGGGGGCGGGATGATCGTCATGGACGATAACGACTGCGTGGTGGACGTGGCCCGGTACTTCCTGCGCTTTCTAGAGGAAGACTCCTGCGGCAAGTGTTTGCCGTGCCGGTTGGGTCTTAAAGGCATGTTGGAGTTTCTGGATAACTTCGCCCAGGGCAAGGGCAAACCCGAGGACATTGATGAGCTGGAGAGCCTGGGGCAGGCCCTGGTGGACGGGTCCCTGTGCGGTCTGGGCCGCAGCGCCCCCAACCCGGTTCTGACCGGGATTCGCTACTTCCGGGATGAATACCTGGCCCACATCGTGGATCACAAGTGCCCGGCGAAGGTATCCCGGTATCTCATCACCTACCGCATCGATCCCGGTATCTGCAACGGCTGCGCCCTGTGCGTTCCCATGTGCCCCCCGGCCTGCATCACCGGGGAAAAAGACCAACCCCACGCCATTGACCAAGAAGCCTGCACCCGCTGCGGGGTCTGCAAGGATATCTGCCCTGCGGCTGCCGTGGTCGTGGATTAGGAGGTGAGCAGATGGACTCCGGTGAAAATCCGCAGAACGAGGTGATTAATTTCACCATTGACGGTCAACCGGTACAGGCCAAACCCGGCTGGACCATCCTGGAGACGGCCCGGCAATACCATATCCATATCCCCACCTTGTGCTATCACCCGGCCGTCAATCCCTGGGGCAGTTGCCGCCTGTGCGTGGTCGAGGCCCGGTATGGGAAACGGGGCAAGATTCTGCCCTCTTGCTTAACCCCACCTATTGAAGAACTCGAAGTTCTGACCAACTCCAAGAGGGTGCTCAATGTTCGGCGCTGGGTCCTGGAGATGCTCCTGGCCGATTGCCCGGCCTCAAGGGAAATCAAAAAGCTGGCCTCGCAGTATGGTGTCACCTCCAGCCGGTTCACCGTCACCAACCCCGAAGAGGAATGCCTCCGGTGCGGGCGCTGCGTGGCGGTGTGCAGTGAGGTGGTGGGGGTACAAGCCCTTACCTTCGGTTCCCCGGGGGTAAAGAAGGTCTTGGAAACCCCTTATCGGATCCCCAACAGCGCCTGTATCGGGTGTGGCTGCTGCGTCTCGGTCTGCCCCACCGGGGCTTTGCAGAAGCGCCTGGATACCGTCCGGGGCGACCTGTCCCGGCGCACCGGCCATGGCTTCGCCCATTGAGGAGGTGATATATATGAACCAACAGCAAGCTGTCAAAAAAAGCCAGCCTTCGCCCCGGTTGGGAGTCTTCCTCTGTGAGTGCGGAGACCGCATCGCCCCCAAAGTTGAGTCTGCCGTCCTGAGCCAACTGCTCCAGGAGTCTCCCGGGGTCACCCACGTGGAGGTTCTGCCTTTTTCCTGTCTCCGCCCCGGGTTGGACCGGATCAAGGAAGTGATAGCCGACAAAGGGCTAAACCGGCTCATCGTGGCCGGATGCGAAAGCCGCATCCTCCACAAGAAATTCGAGCAGGCCCTGGAACCCCTGGGATTGGCGGAAACCCAGATTGAGCTGGTAAACCTCCGGGACCATGTGGCCCAGGTCCATAACGCCACACCCGCCGAACTGGCCCAAAAAGGCGCCAAGCTCATCCGGGCCTCACAGGCCTGGCTGGAGACCCTGGAGCCGGTTCCCCACATGCGCATTGATTACCAGGGGCCGGTCATGGTGCTGGGCGGCGGGGTTGCGGCGTACGGCGCCGCCCAGGAACTGGCGGCCGAAGGCGTGGAAACCCTCCTTCCCCTGAGCTACGACCCGGCGGAGGAAATGGAGCGCGCCCAGCAGCTCTACTTGGGCGAATACCATTACTATCCCCACCTGGAACGCATCATCCAGGAGGTGGAGGCCAGTCCCCTGGTCAACCAGACCCGGGTGGGGACCTTACAGCAGGTCTCCGGCAAGTTCGGGGACTACACCGTGACCTTTGCCGCTCCGGAGGGCGAGAACAGCGTGGAATTCAAAGCCGGGGCCATCATCGCCGCCCTGGATTGGAAGATCGAGCATCAACTCAAGGATCTGGGCCATGGCCGCGACCGGATCATTTGCCAGGTGGACATCAACGAAATGATCCGCGAGGGCGCCCCTTTAAAGGGTCGGATAGTTTTCTGGGTCGACGACCTGGACGCGGGCCAGCCGTTTGCCGCACCCCTTTCCCTGAAAAGCGCCTGGAACACCGCAGTCTACCTGCGGGAAAACTTCCCTGAGACCCAGGTGGCCATCCTCTATGACAGCACCATGTCCACCCCCCTGGGGACCTTCGACCGGGCCCGGGCCCGGCAATTGGGCATTTCCCTGACCCCCTACGACAATCATGTGCATCCCACCGTCAAGCACGACTATATATCTTATAACCGGGCCACCGACCGCACCGAACAGGATATGCCCTGGGATCTGCTGGTGCTTTCGCCCCGGCGCACTCCCGGGGCCGAGGCCCTCAAAACCGCTAAAATTCTGGGGCTGGAAGTCAAAGAAGAAGCCTTCCTGGACCGGTCGCCCCAGATGGTCCGCCCTGACCAGGTGGTCCTGGGAGAAAAACTCATCGTCGGGTCCGCCTGCCAGCCCTGCGACCTGAGGGGCGCTTTAAGCCAGGGGGCCCGGGTGGCCAAAAAAACCGCGGCTCTGGTCAAAAAGGCCCAGGCCGGTGAGCTTTTCGCGCCTGAGATTATTTCCACGGTGGACCAGAGCAAGTGCACGGTCTGCACCCTGTGCCGGGAGATTTGCGACTGCATGGCCATCCAGCCCGTGAGCGGCCCTGTGGAAGGTTTGGGCCACAATGTCCCCCGGATGGTGGACCCCATGCTCTGCACCGGGGAAGGCACCTGCGCCGCCTCCTGCCCGGAAATGGCCCTTACTCTCGCCAACTGTACCACCGCCCAGCACGAGGCCCGGGTGACCGCGCTGGCCCGCAGCCTGGATATAGATGAAGTCATGGGGTTCGGCTGCCAGTGGAGCGGCGCCGCGGTCGCCGACCAAGCCGGCCTCCGGGGCTTGAGCTACAACCGGCGCTTTTATCTCCTGCCGGTGCGCTGCCTGGGACAGATCGACCCCCTGGTTATGGGCCGGGCCTTCCTGGAAGGGACCAACGGGCTGTTGCTCATCGGCTGCAATCCTGAAGAATGCCACCACAGCTACGGCATCGACCACACCTGGAGCCGGGTCTGGGTCTTGAAAAAGCTTTTGTCTCTCTGCGGTCTGGAAAGGGAGCGCATCGCCCTGGCCCACAGTGACATCACCAAGCCGGACCAGTTCGTGACCACTGTGGAAAGCTTTATGAAGACCATGGCCCGGCTGGGCCCCATTACCCGGGACGCTGAAATGCTGAGCAAGCTCCGGGCCCTGTACGATGCGCTTAAGGTATCCAGGGTGCGCTGGGTCCTGGGGGTCAGCCTGAGGCGCCCCTGGGAAACCGCCTATCCCAGTCACATGCCCAACCCCAGCGCTTATGACCAGACCCTGACGTCCATCCTCACCGAGGAATTTTTTCGGGCCCGGGTCAAAAACCTGTTGCGGCAGAAAGGGAAATTGTTGCAGCTTAATGACATTACCCAAGCCTTGGGCGTGGACGAAGCCCAGGCCCACGAGTATCTCAAGGACATGGGCTACGAAGGACAGATCGCCATCTCGTTTGTGAACCGCACCCGGTTTTACGGCCTGCCCTCCGGGCCGCAGTAATACCGTTTTCGGTTTTCAGTTAAAAAAAGGAATATCCACAGAATAAATAGCGGTTGGTTGAATTTGAAAATAAACCCGGTATAACCTGTCGCCGGGGCGGTGATCCGGCTATTTAGGAGCGGGTTTAAAACCCGCCCCCACACTCGCCTTACTAAAAAATGGGGCCGCAAGGTTTCCCAACCCTTGCGACCCCTATTTTTTCTTTTTGCGCTGAAAGCTGACCGCTGATAGCTGACAGCTTAATTCCTCAGCTGGTCGATCACCTCGTTCTTCTGGTCCAGGATGGTGACTTCGACAGCAACACCGCCATCCAGGCGGTGAGTAGCGCAGCTCAGTCACGGGTCGTAGGCGCGTATGGCCATCTCCACCTTGTTCAGGATTCCCTGGTCATACTGCCCGGCCTTGATAAATTCCTTGGCGGCTTGGTCCACCGAGAGGTTGATGGCGGCGTTATTGTGGGTGGTGCCGACGATGAGGTTGACGTTGGTGATCAGCCCCTGGTCGTCGCAGGTGTAGTCGTGGATCAAGGTGCCCCGGGGAGCTTCCACACAGCCGATGCCCCGGCCGGCCTTGGGGGTAATGGACGCCCGGATATCCTTGCTGGTAATCTCCGGGTCCTCCAGGAGCATAACCGCGGTTTCCGCCGCCTGCACCAGTTCGATGAGGCGGGCATAGTGATACAGCAGGGTGTAGTGGGCCGGCCGGCCGAACGCCGCCCGGAACTCCTCCAGCTCCTTCTGGGCCAGGGGGGTGGCCATTTTGTCGGCCACGTTGATGCGGGCCAGGCAGTTGGTGCGGTAGACGCCCACAGGGTTGTCCAGAGACAGGTTGAGCTTGCCCCACTTCTTGGCATAGGGGAACTTCTGGTAGGACCAGGGCTCCACCCATTCCCCGATGTAGTCCACATACTGGTCGTAGGTGAAATCGTCGTAGGAGCCGTCGGGCTTCATCAGCCGCAACTTGCCGTCGTAGAAGTCCAGGGCGCCGTCGTCGGTTACGGTGCCCAGATACCCCACCTCGATGACTCCGATTGATTTGATGGCATCCAGGTATTTGGGGAAGACGTTTTCCTTGGCGAAGTTGATGGAGAACTTAGAGAACTCCAGCAACTCCTTAGCCTGGGGCAGCATCTCATCCCGTTCCTTTTCGGTCATGGGTTTGCTGACCCCGCCCGGCATGGAGAAGGTGGGATGGATGGCCCGGCCGGCAAAGTGCTCCAGCATCATGGCGCCCTGCTGGCGCATCTTCACTACCTGCTTGGCGATGTCCGGGGCCGCCTGGACGATGCCCACCACGTTGCGCACCGAATAGTCGGCATCCGGGCCGATGACGAAGTCCGGGGCCGCCAGGAAGTAAAAGTGCAGAATCTTGTCGCTGACGTAGGCGATGCTCTGCATCAGGCGGCGCAATTTTATCGCCGCGGGAGGCGGAGTGACGCCGAAACAGCCATCCGTCGCCTTGCTGGAAGCCAGGTGATGGGCCCAGGGACAGATGCCGCAGATATGGCAGACGATCCGGGGCATTTCCTCCACCGGGCGGCCTTCGCAGAATTTCTCAAAGCCGCGCAGCGCCTGGACGTGCACCTTGGTATCCGCGACGTTGCCGGCATCGTCCAACGTGATGGCCACCTTGGCGTGGCCTTCGATCCGGGTTACCGGTTGGATATTGATGACTTTTCCCATAGTATTCACCCCCTATCTCGCCGGCCGCGCCGGTAGCGGCGCCAGGAATCCATGCCCGCCGATATAGCGGTTCATGATGGCCCGCCGGTCAACCACGGTTTTGGGGTCCAGACCCACCGAGGTCAGGGCGCCCATCATATCCACCATGGGCCGGGCCCCTTTCCGGATGGGGCCAAAGCAGCCGCGACACGGGGTCCGGGCCTGTACGCACCGGGGCACGCCGGTCTTGCCGGCGCAGCCCGCCAGGGTTACCGGTCCCATGCAAAAGAAGCCCTGCTCATTGATGCAGCGCATCTTCTCCAGGCCTTCTTCGGGGTTAAAATCAAGGTTGGTCAAACCCCGCTTAATGGGGCCGCCGCCGGATTTCTGCTCCCGAATGACCGGACAGGTGTCGCACACGCTGCGCTCCGGCAGGGCCCAGGCAGTCTTGCCTTCCAGCAGGGCGGTGATGGCGTCGGCAATCCAATCCGGGTGCGGCGCACAACCGGGAATGGTGATATCCACCTTGACCACTTCATCCAGGGCTTTGCAGGTGGGAATCCACGGCGGCACATTGGGGTCTTTGGGGTCAGCAGAGGGTTCTGTGGTTACGCAATGACGGAAGACTTTGTCAAAAACTTCTTCGCCCTTCCACATGTTGGCCTGGGCCGGAATGCCGCCATAAGCCGCACAACTCCCCAGGGCAATGAGAAACTTGACCTTGTTCCTGATTTCCTTCAAAACGTGTTCGTGCTCGGTGTTGCGGACGCCCCCGGAGACGATGCCTACTACGGCTTCGGGGATCTCCATGGTCGTCCCTTCCCCGGTCTGCCCATAAAACTTGTGATCTACTAAAGCGGGGATGTGGACGAAGTTGAGGTGAGGTAACAGATCCAACAGCGCCTCCCCGGTGTTGAGAATGGAGATCTCGCAACCGGAACAGGCATTCAACCACTCCGATACGACGTTCACCGCCATCTTCTTACCTCCTTTGGTAAGCATTCAGGGGCCAGTTCCGTGGGGGCGTTTGGCATCAGATACCAGCTTTCTAAACTGGAGACTCGTTTAAGCCTCATTCATGCTGGCTGCCGGCTACGTGAGTGAAATACTCTTCTTTACTTGATCAGTTGCACTCTGAATCCTGACCCCCTGCCTGGTTTCCCGGCTGTGCACCCGCCACCCTACGGGAATAGACCAGAAACTGGCCATCTTCGACAAATTTTTCCACCTCGAATCCGTCTTTGGCGTAATCCTCCATAACCTGGTGGGCCTGCTCGTCACTCTCATAGACGACTCCGTCCCACATGAATTTTTTGCCGTTGACCTTTCTGGCCAAGGGGATATCCATAACTGCTTTACCTCCGGTTTAACATCCAAACTTTTCCAACAACATCTTGCTTTTTCATCGAAACGGCCACGGCACAATCATGGGCACTTGTTGCCGGTATAGCTCATATTCCTGTCCGAAGTCGGCAAGCAGCCTTTGCTCCTCGAACTCCTTCAAATAATACTTTATAAAAGCAAAAAACAAGGCTACAGCAGCCAGTGCCGAAAGTGAATTCCAATAAATCGCCAAGGCGGCATAAAATGAAAAGGCGCCAAATACCATGGGGTTGCGCGTATAACGATAAGGACCGGTAACTACAAGATATTTGGTTCTGGGACTGATCGCCACATTAAACAGATCAGTGGGACCGCCTTTGCCTTGCAAAACCAGGGCTACATTTGACCATAGGGCAAAAGCCAAACCCATGATTCCCAGGGGCAAAGCCACCGCCAACCGGAACCCCTGCCCGCTGAAAGTTTGCGCCACTTGATAGAGTCCGTACGGGATGACCAGCAGGAAAACGCCGACCCCGATCAGGTATCCCAGGGCATACCTGGCAAACATATAACGCCTCTAGCCCCTCTTAACCCCTGGTGCTGTACGGGCTCGGCCCCAGGGCCCGCAGGGACTCCGTCATCTCCGTCATCACATCTGCGAACTTCTGGGCTTCCGAGGACGCAATCCATTCAATCCGGAAGCGCTCCGGTTCCAGACCAAAATCTTCCAACATTAAATCAATACCTTCCGCTCTATCTTGGGCTTTTTTATTACCTTCCAGGTAATGACATTCGCCCAGGTGTCACCCACATACCAGGACGCCGTCAGCCCCCTTGGTGAGGGCGTTGATCACCAGGTTGGGGTGGACCATGCCCGAACACATCACCCGGATGATGCGGCCGTTGGGGGGATATTGGATGCGGGAAACCCCGGCCAGGTCCGCCCCGGCATAAGAGCACCAGTTGCAGCAGAAAGCGATGATCAGTGGTTCGTATTGGTACTCGTCTTCCATGCGCTTAACCTCTTCTGGTTACTGTAGGGCGGGCACGGCCCGCCGATTTTGTTGGTGGGCAGTGCCCACCCTACACCTAAATCAACCCCAGCGCCGCGTCCACCTGGGCTTCCAGCTGTTCCGGCGTAAACCCGGCCACGTAGACCCCCTGCTTAGGACAGGTGGCCATACACGAACCGCAGCCCTTGCACTGGATGGCGTTGACCTCTATGGTCTTCTTGATGTCGCCGTCTTTCATGTACTCCAATAAGGTAATAGCTTTAAACGGACAGGCGTCCACACAGAAGGCGCAGCCGTCGCAGTTGGCGTCCACCGGGGTGGAGATGATGGACTCCATCAACAAAGAGTCCTTGGACAGCACCGTGCTGGCACGGGAGGCGCAGGCCAGGGCTTCGGCCACGGACTCCTGCATGGGCTTGGGATAATGGCACAGCCCGGTCAGGTAAATGCCTTCGGTGGGCGCCTCCACCGGCTTGATCTTGGCATGGGCCTCGGTGAAAAAGCCTTCCGCGTTCAAGGGCACCTTATAGAGTTCCGCCAGCGGGGCGTTGTGGTGGGGGATGATGGCGGTGGCCAGGGTCAGCAGGTCCACCGAAAAACTCACTGGCCTTCCCAGAATCTGATCCTTCACCGTGATTTTGAGGCGGCCGTCTGCCTCTTCCACCTGGGGTGGTTCGGCCTGCCGGAACCGGATAAAGACCACGCCTTTTTCCCGGGCCCGCTGGTAAAGCAGTTCCCGCTCGCCATAGGTCCGCATGTCCCGGTAGAGGATATAAACGTCCCGCTGGGGGTTCATCACTTTCAGTTTGATGGCGCTTTCCACGGAATGTGAGCAGCATACTTTGTTGCAATAGGGGCGCTCGGGGATGCGGGACCCCACGCACTGGATGAACGCCACCGCCTGGGCCTGTTGGAGCCGCTCGGATTCCGACACGATTTCCATATCCAGGTCCAGAGACAGCATGACGTTGGGGTTTTGCTTATAGAGATATTCACCTTCCGGCCGGTAAGGCTCAGCGCCGATGGCCAGGACCACGATACCGTGTTGAATGACCTCTTGGTTGGAGAGGGTGGATGTGAAGTTGCCCACCACCCCCGCCACGTCCTCCACTATGGCGTTGAAGTGCAAGGAAATGTTGGGATGGGAGGTCACCTGGCCGATTAAAGTCTCCAGGCGGGGGGCCACCAGCCCGCCCCGCCAGGTGGTGTGGAGCTTGCGGGCGTTCCCGCCCAGTTGGTTTTTCCGCTCCACCAGGTGCACCTTGAATCCCTGATCCGCCAGCCCCATAGCGGACGTCATACCCGCCACGCCGCCGCCCACCACCAGGGCTGTCTTGTTGATGGGCACCGACAGGTATTCCAGGGGTTGCAGCAACCGGGCCTTGGCCACGGCCATGCGGATCAGGTCCTTGCACTTGTCCGTGGCCATCTCCGGCACCGCTTGATGCACCCAGGTGCACTGGTTGCGGATGTTGGCCATCTCAAAGAGATACTTGTTGAGGCCGGCGGTGCGCAGCATATCCTGGAAGATGGGTTGGTGCGTGGAGGGACTGCAGGCCGCCACCACCACCCGGTTCAGGTGGTTTTCCCTGATCATCTCGGCCATTTGGCTTTGGGCATCCTGGGAGCAACTGAAGAGATTGCCCTGGGCGTAAGCCACGTCTGGAATCTCCCGGGCGTATTCCACCAGCGCCGGAACATCGACGACGCCCCCGATGTTCAAGCCGCAGCTGCATACGAACACCCCCACCCGGGCCGGTTCTTCCGAGACCTCCACCTCCGGTGGATAAGTCTTTTCTATGGTCAGGGTCCCCCGGGCGTCCGCCAGGGTCCTGGAGGCCGCGCCCGCCGCGGCGCTGCCTTCCATGACCGACTGGGGGATATCTTTGGGACCGTTGAAGGCCCCGCAGGCATAAATTCCCCGCCGCAGGGTGGTGGTGGGCGCAAAGCAGGTGGTCTCCATGAAATTGTTGGGACTGAGCGGCACCCCCAATCGGTTGGCCAAATCCTCCGTAGCCGGAGGAATCACCATGCCCACGGACAGGACCACCATGTCAAAGATTTCGTCCTTAACCTCGCCGGTTTCGGTGACGTACCGAACCTCCAGGTCGCCGTTGCCGTTCACCTGGTTAATGGTATGCACCCGGGACCGGATCAGACGGGCCCCCTGGTCTTTGATGCGCACCATGTATTTTTCAAAATCCTTCCGGGGGGTGCGCATATCCATGTAGAACAGGGTCATGTCCAGGTGCTCCCCGATGTGTTCCCGGGCGATTACCGCCTGTTTCAAGGACACCATGCAGCAGAAATTGGAGCAGTACGGGTACTCGCCTTCCCGGTCGCTCCGCATACCCACGCAGTGGATCCAGCCGATTTTGGCCGGCTCTTTGCCGTCGGAGCGCCGCACCACGTGGCCGTGGTAGGGGCCGCCGGGGCTCAGGATGCGCTCAAATTCCAGGCTGGTGTAGACGTTGGGATACTTGCCGTAGCCGTAGGCCGAGATACCGCTGGGATCGAAGGTTTTAAAGCCTGGCGCCAGAATAACGGCCCCCACGTCCAGCTTGACGGTCTCGTCCTGTTGCTGGTAATCAATGGCCCCTGCGGGACAGACTTGGGAACACAGGCCACAGTCCCCGGTCAGGATGCCGATGCAATTGCTGGGGTCAATGGAGGGCGTGGCCGGCACCGCCTGGGGATACAGGCGGCTGATATTACCCTGGGACACCAGCTTCGCATTGAATTCGGAGTACTTGGGTATCGGGGTCTTGCCGCTGATTTTGGCCAGGTCGTTGATATGGCCCGTGGGGCAGACAAAGAGACAGGCCCCGCAGGTGCGGCAGGTCTGCGAGAAATCCCCGAAGGGGGTCATAACTTCCCGCTTGGCGCCCCGGCCCATCATGCCGATGGCAGAGGCGTGCTGAACCTCATGGCACATGCGCACGCACTTGCCGCACAGGATGCAGTCGCTCTCGCCCTTGGGGAAGGTGGGCTCCGCCAGACCCAGTTCCTGGGCCATGATTTGCAGGGCCGGAACTTCAGGGCACCGGGACAGCAGCAGGTCCATGACAAACTTGCGGGCTTCCTGCACCTCTTCGGTGTCGGTCTGAACGGTAATACCCTCGGCCACCGGGTAGGTGCAGGAGGTGGTGAGCAGGGTGCGGTTGCCGGCGGTGACGGAAACCAGGCAGAGGCGGCAGCCCCCGTATGGCTTGAGCCCCTCGAAATGGCAGAGGGTAGGAATATTTAATCCCAGCTTTCGGGCGGCTTCCAGGACCGTGGTTCCTTCCGGAACTTCGACGGCCCGATCATTGATGGTCAGATTGATCATATTTAGCTCTCGGCTTTCAGCTATCAGCTTTCAGCAAAAACCAAAACCCCGATAGCCGCATAGTTTTATTACTTTGCCGGAAGTTGATTAATTATTTTGAGGCTTCTACGAAAGTCGATAATTTGTCATTCTGAGGGAGTGAACGACCGAAGAATCTCAAATGACGAGATTCTTCGCTGCGCTCAGAATGACAAAAACGGCGATTCGCAGAGTTCTCATTTTGCAACTTATACTCGTTGCTAAAATTTTTTCTTACACCCTCCTCACCCTCACCCTTTTTCACTGCGGGGGGGGGGATAAAAGGTAAACTTTTGGTAATTGCTACATGCACTCTCTTTTTTGGCTGACAGCTGACCGCTGACAGCTATTTATGCCACCACCACGGCATCAAACTTACAGGCATCGAAACAAGTGCCGCATTTGATGCACTTTTCTTGGATAATTTGATGGGGTTCTTTCTTGGAGCCCAGAATCGCTTCCACAGGGCACCTCAAACGGCAGAGCTGGCAGCCGGTGCACTTGTCTTCCATTACATTGAAGGTGATCAGTGGTTTGCAAACCTTGGCAGGGCACTTATGGTCCCGGATGTGGGCTTCGTATTCGTCCCGGAAATACTTGATGGTGGTGAGCACCGGGTTGGGCGCGGTGGCGCCCAGGCCGCACAGGGAAGTCTTTTTTATCAGCTCCGACATCTTCTCCAGCTTCTCGATATCACCTTCCTGGCCCCGGCCCTCGGTGATGGCCTCCAGCATCTCCTTGAGCCTCAGGGTCCCTTCCCGGCAGGGGGTGCATTTGCCGCAGGATTCGTCCTGGGTGAAGTCCAGGAAGTACTTGGCGACGTTCACCATACAATCCCGCTCGTCCATGACGATCATGCCGCCGGAACCCATAATGGACCCCAGGGCCGCCAAGGAGTCATAGTCCACCGGGGTGTCCAGAAACTCCTCCGGGATGCACCCTCCCGAGGGGCCGCCGGTCTGCACCGCCTTGATCTTCCGCTCGCCGATGATGCCGCCGCCCAGGTCGTAAATCATTTCCCGCAGGGTGATACCCAGGGGCACTTCCACCAGGCCGGAGTTGTTGACCTTGCCCACCAGGGAAAACACCGTGGTGCCTTTGCTGTTGGCGCTCCCCAGGGATGCGTACCAGTCGGCTCCCCGGGCCACAATAGGCGAAATTTGGGACCAGGTCTTGACGTTGTTGATAGTGGTGGGTTTGCCCCAGAGGCCGCTCTGGGCCGGAAAGGGCGGCCGGGGGCGGGGTTCACCCACCCGGCCTTCGATGGAGGCAATGAGCGCGGTTTCTTCGCCGCAGACAAAGGCCCCCGCGCCTTCCCGAATCTTCAATTTAAAGGAAAAATCGCTGCCAAAGATTTTCTCTCCCAGGAGGCCGTAGGCCTCGGCCTGGGAAATGGCGGTTTTCAAGTGCTCGATGGCCAGGGGATATTCGGCCCGGCAGTAAACGTAGCCTTCCTGCGCCCCCATGGCATAGGCCCCGATAGCCATACCTTCAATAACGGCATGGGGGTCGCCCTCCAGGATGCCCCGGTCCATGAAAGCGCCAGGATCGCCTTCATCGGCGTTGCAGATGACGTATTTCATGTCTCCCGGAGCATTCCGGCAGAACTCCCACTTCAACCCGGTGGGAAAGCCGGCCCCGCCCCGGCCCCGCAGGCCCGAAGCCTTGACCTGGGCAATCACCTCTTCCGGGGTCATCTCGGTGAGCGCCTTGCACAGAGCCTGGTAGCCCCCCCGGGCGATATATTCCTCGATGCTCTCCGGGTTGATAAAGCCGCAATTCCGCAAGGAAATCTTTACCTGCTTATGGAAAAAGGGCAGCTCTTCATACTTGGGGAATTCCGGCCCCAATTCCGGGGGATGGGGATTGGCATAGGGCCGTAAGCGGCCCTCCACCAAAAATTCTTCCTGGTCGATGCGGCACAGGGTCTGCTCCGGAAAAATCTCTCCGGCCTTGATGGCCGCAACCAGAGCTTCGGCGGCCTCCGGGGTCATGGCCTGGTAGCTTAAGCGCACCTTTTTGGGATAGATCACATCCACCAAGGGCTCCCGCTGGCAAAAGCCGATGCAGCCGGTCTTGGCCAGGACCACATCCAGACCCAATTCTTCGATCTTCCTGGCCAGGGCCGCATAGACCTTGTCCGCACCGGCGGAGATGCCGCAGGTGGCCATCCCCACCATAATCTTGATCTTGTCGGGATAGGTCAGAGCCAGACCCTGCTCTTTGATTGCCTTAAGCTGCTCCAAACTGGTAATCTTCATAAGCTGGCCATTTCGGTGTAGGAATCGATGATCTTGGATACCTGGTTAGGGGTTACCCGCCCAAAGGTGGCCTCCCCCACCCGCATGGCCGGGGCCAGGGCGCAACACCCAATACACCGGACCACTTCCAGGGTGAACATGAGGTCCTCGGTGGTCTGGCCGTGCTGGATGCCCAGCTTTCTCTCCAGGCTGTCCAACAGGCGGGGCGAGCCTTTGACGAAACAACCCGTGCCCATGCAGATATTGATGATATGTTTGCCCCGGGGCACCAGGCTGAAGGCGTTGTAGAAGCTGGCGACCCGGAGAATCTCGGTCAGGGGGATTTTGAGCTCGTCCGAGACGTGTTCCAGGGCGGGCCGGGGCAGCCAATTGAAGCGCCGGTTGATTTCCAGCAACACCGGCAGCAAGTTTCCGGGCTCATCCCGGTAGGTCCCGATGATGCCCGCAACGACGGCTTCGTCCGTCACCTCGGCATAGGCGCTGCGGACCCGGGTCTCCGCCTCCGGCAACTGCACCTCATAACGGATGGGGCAGACTTCCAGGCAGCTCCCGCAGCCCGTGCACTTGGCGGCATCGACATAGCGGGCTTTCTTTTCCAGGGTGGCCGTGAGATTGCCCGGCTCGCCCGAAATATCTTTCAGTTCGGTAAGGGTGAGGAGTTGGATGTTGGTGTGCCGGCCGACCTCGACCAGCTTGGGCGAGATAATTCACATGGCGCAGTCGTTGGTGGGAAAGGTCTTGTCGATCTGCGCCATGGTGCCGCCAATGGCGGGGCTCTTTTCCACCAGGTGGACGAAATATCCGGCGTTGGCCAAATCCAGTGAGGCCTGCATACCGGCAATGCCGCCGCCGACAACCATCACCGAACCCAATACTTTTTCGGACATAACGCATCCTTTTAACTATAATTAGCTAAATCTACAAATAAAATATTTAAGTCATATTAAACGTTATTATTAAAATAACTTGTGACCATGTGAAGTCACGACTTAATTATCTTAAGTTCATCTTAAATATGTGTACCAGTTTTTGTCAAGAAGAAATTATGGACCGAACCCCCTATCATCCAACCCGCCTCAAATACTGCCATTTTGCTATTTTCATGCCAATGGTCCTGTTGCATTTTTCACCATGGTTAAAGTAAGTTGGGGTCGAGCCCCGGAGGCTTCTACAGAGCGGCTTGGAAAAAATACCCCAGATCGGGGGCAGAATGCACCAGGCTCCCGGTCCTAATTCTCAACCGGCACCAACCCCTAATCCCTAATCCCTGATCCCTGCCTTCAGAAACACCACCCCCAACGGCGGCAGGGTCAGGTTAAGGGAGTATGGACGGCTATGAAACGGGCTGGGGGTCGCCTCCTGACCGCCAAAGTTGCCGTGGCCGCTGCCCCCGTATTCCCAGGCGTCGCTGTTCAGCACCTCCTGCCAGAACCCGCCCACCGGAACCCCCACCCTGTAGTAATGTCGAGGCACCGGGGTGAAATTGCAGGCCACCAGCAGCATCTCCCCGTCCCTCCCCTTCCGCAGGAAAGTGATGGCGCTCTGGATCACATCATTGCAATCTATCCACTCGAACCCCGCAGGAGTGAAATCCTGGGTAAACAGGGCCGGCTCTTTATGGTAGACCCGGTTTAGGTCCTCCACCCACTTTAACAAGCCTGCGTGCCGGGGGTCCCCCAGCAGATGCCAGTCCAGGCTGGCTTCATGGTACCATTCCGACCACTGCCCGAACTCGCCCCCCATGAAGAGCAGTTTCTTGCCGGGCTGGCCGTACATATACCCCAAGAGTAGCCGGAGATTGGCGAACTTCTGCCAGTCGTCCCCGGGCATCTTGGCCAAAAGCGACCCCTTGCCGTAAACCACTTCGTCGTGGGACAGGGGCAGCAGGAAATTCTCGTGGAAGGCGTACAGCATCCGAAAAGTCAGGGTGTTGTGGTGAAACTTTCGAAAGATCGGGTCCAGGCTCATATATTTCAGGGTGTCGTGCATCCAGCCCATATCCCACTTGAGGCCGAAGCCCAGGCCGCCCACATAAATGGGGCGGGAGACCATGGGCCAGTCCGTAGATTCCTCCGCCATAGTCTGGACGTCGGGATAGCTCTTATAGACCTCGGTGTTGAACTGACGCAGGAAGGCAATGGCTTCCAGGTCCTCCCGGCCGCCATATTGGTTGGGCAGCCATTCCCCTTCCTGGCGGGAATAATCCAGGTAGAGCATGGAGGCCACCGCGTCCACCCTGAGGCCGTCGGCGTGGTAGCGGTCCAGCCAGAACAGGGCGCTGCTTATCAGGAAGCACCGCACCTCGTTGCGGCCGTAATTGAAGATGAAGCTGCGCCAGTCCGGGTGAAACCCTTTGCGGGGGTCGGCATGCTCATAAAGGTGGGTCCCGTCAAAGAAGCCGGGGCCGTGCTCGTCCGCGGGAAAATGGGAGGGCACCCAGTCCAGGATGACGCCGATGCCGTGGCGGTGCAGGTAGTCCACCAGAAACATGAAATCCTGGGGGGTGCCGTAGCGGCTGGTGGGCGCGAAGTAGCCGGTGGTCTGGTAACCCCAGGAGCCGTAAAAGGGGTGTTCCATGACCGGCAAAAATTCCACATGGGTGAAGCCCAGACGTTGGACGTACTCAGCCAGCAAGGGCGCGAGTTCCCGATAGGTGAGGGGACGGTTCCCTTCCTCCGGCACCCGCCGCCAGGAGCCCAGGTGCACCTCATAGACCGACATGGGGCTATTCAGGGCGTTCTTCTGGTGGCGGGTGGCCATCCAGTCCCCGTCTTCCCAAGCATAGTCCAGGTCCCAGAGGATGGAGGCGGTGCGGGGCGGGCCTTCCAGGTAAAAGGCGAAGGGGTCGGCCTTGTCCACCCGGTAGGCGTCATACTTGGAAGCCACATGATACTTGTACAGCGAACCTGCCATGAGCCCGGGAATGAACCCTTCCCAGATGCCCGACTGGCCCCGCTGGTTCAGGGGATGGCTTTTTTTGCTCCAGCCGTTGAAGTCGCCGGTTACCCAGACTTGCCTGGCATCCGGAGCCCACACGGCAAAGTACGTGCCCGGAGGGTCGTTGTCCTCGAGAACATGCGCCCCCAGTTTTTGATAGAGGCGGTAATGGCTGCCTTCGTTAAAGAGATAGAGATCGTCGTCAGTCAAGCGCGACACGTCGTGCCGCACCGGCATCGGGGCTATTTTAGTCTTTTTGTCCGCCATAGGTTTATCTTGGTCGATTTAGAGAGGGAATGCAAGGATTTGCTGATCTGCTTACAGGGACAATCTTGTAACGGATGCGAGCCTTCGGTTCGCCTGGAAATACAAAAGGCAGGATCATTTCTGACCCTGCCTTCTAGGAAAGGCACGAACCCATATTCAAAACCAGTATTTCGCCGCCAGCCTAGCCCGAGATAGGTCAGCTTCCCGCTTTCCAGAGGAGGCGCTTAGTGCACTAGACGCCATGGCAAACCCAAAGTTTGCCGGATAATGGCGTTCCCGAGCCGGAGCCAGGGAACAAAAAAATCATCACTTTTTCCTGCGATATAACTTCAGCCCCAGGGGGATGAGGCCGCTACCCAGGAGCCATACGCTGGGAGGAATAGGTATGCAACACGAGCTATAAATTACAGAGCTGTTGGTAATCTGCAATTGATAATCATCGGCCAACACCCCGCCAACAATGGCCTCCCCGTAGAGGGTGGAGGAGTTGGTGATTTGAAAATCCGCCCGCGGGGCAAAAAAGATGCCGTAGGCAGTAGAGCTGTTGGCAATTTGAATGTTTTCGGAAGCGTTCTCACTATAGAAGATCACATCCGAACAGAGTATGCCCCCCGATAATGTCACTTGGCTGCTATTGTTAATGTCAATAAATTTGCCGGTGCGGATGACGACCTGGGAGCCCAACGGGGCGTTAATGGCTAGTATGCCACCGTTATCGATTTTTAATTCGTCCCTGATATCAAGCAGATAGTCCCCCGATATCACATTGAGGTTATAGACAGGAAGAGCACCTCCACCCACAATTTCCAATTTGTCGTTAATAAATAAAGTGGCCGCAGCGGTATCCAGGATGCCCCTGGCGGTTGCCGCGGCGTTATAAGCGTTTTGCAGGATAGTATCACCACCTGCGGTTTTTATTATACCGCCGTCAATCGTTCCACCGTTTTGGACCAGGACATTGGTGACGTTGCCGGTATGATCATAGAAGGCGCCCTGAACCCAACCGTCATCTTGAACAGTTTTCGTCCCGACGCCGCGATAAGCCCCCACATTAGCCGGTCCGGCAAAGGGCCCCGGGCCTATATAAACCCCGGGACGCCGGTTATTGTTGTTACTGGAAATATAAATTTGGTTTGAAGTATCCAGGGGGTCCTGCTCTGAAGCAAGGTTCAGGGCCCCCCAGCCACAGGGTCCGGCCGCCCCTAAATCAGCGATGATGGCCGGGGCAGTTGTGGGGAAAAATGCCAGGGCAACCGCCAAAAAGCAGAATAATGCCGCAGTCCTACGATATCCCATATTACCCTCCCATGCTACTCTTTAGTAAAATGAACGAACTGTTTTAAGGACTTTTTCTTGAAAGTATTGTGGTTCTGGTCGGCCCCCGTGCATAAATTGCAAAATTAATGCCATTTTAAAACATTTTTTAACTGCTTTAAATAATTGATTAAAATATTATTTATACTTTCTTATTAAGTTAACTACTTGAACCACTTTCTTCGGCCGTGTTTTAATTGTGGAAACCAGCCCCATGAGGAGATAGATGTTCCATGCAGTTAACATCTTTATTTTCTAACCATATTCCGAAAACCTGCCTCAGGGCGGACACATAGGTCCGCCTTTACAAATAAAATTGGCCCTTGAAAAAAACTTTTGGCAACCGCTATAGTATGAAATGGCTTTTGGAAACTTGCGATGAGGCAAACTCTGGGGAGGGGCTAATGCCCAAGCACAGTGCCGGAATCCTTCTGTATCGCCGCCGTCAGGGAGGGTTGGAGGTTTTTCTAGTGCATCCCGGCGGTCCCTTTTGGGCCGGCAAGGATGAAGGCGCCTGGTCCGTCCCCAAGGGGGAATACACCCCTGGAGAAGATCCCCTGGCCGCGGCCCGGCGTGAGTTTGAAGAGGAGACTGGCTGTTCGGCTGAAGGCGATCTCATCCCCCTCCGCCCTCTAAAGCAGCCCAGCGGCAAGATTATTCAGGCCTGGGCGTTGGCAGGGGACTGCGACGCCGACGCCATCCGCAGCAACACCTTTGCCCTGGAGTGGCCGCCCCGCTCCGGCCGGCGGCAGGAATTCCCGGAAGTGGACCGGGCCGCCTGGTTTCCCCTTAAAGTCGCTCGAGAAAAGATCAGCAGTGGTCAGGTGGGCTTCCTGGATGAGCTCGAACTAATCTTGGAGGCCTCGGCTCCATGAGCCCAGTCCATCACTAATCAACTACTGGGTTTCCGCTGTAGGGGACTTCAAATAAAATTTCGGTGCCCTGGTTTATCTGAGTGCGGATTTGCAGGGTGCCTCCCAGCATGTTCACCCGCTCCTCCAGGGCGGCCAGGCCTAAGCCTTGTTTAGACCCGTCCTTGGCCAGCACTTGTTCTACATCGAAACCCCGGCCGTCATCCGCCACCTTAAACGACACGCCTTCGGCTTGTCGCCTGATGACGATGTTGACCCGCTGGGCCTGGGCGTGTTTGACAATGTTGGTGAGGGTCTCCTGGAAGATCCGGTAAATGTTGATCTCCTCCTCCCGGAAGAACAAACCGTCGATGTCGTCCATCTCCAGGGACAGTTCCATCTCGTGATACTTGCGGAACTCTTCCACCAGAACCCGCAAACCCGCCGCCAGGCCCAGGTCTTCCAGCACCGAAGGACGCAAATTCCGGGAGAGGCGGCGGACGTTCTCAACCACCCCATTAAGGTAGCCCAGGCTATGGCTCAGTTCTTCCCGGGTCTGCCATTGATCCAAGGGGACCGTCTTTTCTATGGCTCTAAGCTGCATCTTCAAGACCATGAGGGACTGTCCCAGGTCGTCGTGTAGTTCTATAGCCAGGCGCCGGCGCTCAGTCTCCTGGGCGTGCAGAAGCCGCCCCGCCAGGTAGCGCAGCCGCTCTTCCGATTCCCGCAGGGCTACTTCCGCCTCCTTGCGGGCCGTGATGTCCACCCCCATTTTCAGGACCAATGGAGAGCCATCCACGTCGTTGAAGGGATAGTCATAGACCTGGTAATGCCGCCCATTGGAGGCGGCCCACTCCCAAATCACCGGCTGGCCGGTTCTGAAAACCGCCATGGCTTCGCATTCCCTGCAAGGATGTTCCTGCCCAACATGCTCAAAGCAGCGTTTCGAATCCGGTTCCCCGAACCGTCGAACAAATTCGCCGTTGACATAGGCAAAAGAATGGTCGGGCCGCAGCAGGGCCACATGCGCCGGGATTCGTTCCAGTACGGAATAAAGCCGCTGACGTTCCCATTCCAAGGCCTCTTGGGCCCGCTTGCGGACGGTGATGTCATAGACCGTTGAGCGGCTCATGAGGTAATTGCCGGCCTCATCCTTGATGGCCGTGGCGCTTAATAACACCGGCATTACGGTGCCGTCCTTGCGGACCAAGGCGTATTCGAGATCGCGCACCCAGCCTCTCTCCTTGAAGAGAGGAAAATTTTCCTGAAAAACCTTGATGCTTTCGGCGGTTAGAAAGTCGGAAAACTTCATCCGTCCCACGATTTCATCCCGTTCATACCCCAGCCAGCCCAGTTCCGTATCATTGATCTGGACAAAAGCGCCGTCGGCGTCCAGGGAATGATAGCCGCAGGGGGCATTATTGTAGAGGTCCTGGACCAGTTCGGTTTGCTGGCGCAGTTCCGCGGTGCGCTCCTTAACCCGCTCTTCCAATTCGTCGTGGGCCCGCTGCAGGGCCGCCTCCGCTTCCTTGCTCGCGGTGATGTCCCGGGCCACGTGGACGCCGCCGATGAGCTGACCCTCGGGGCCGAAGATGGGCGAAACGGAAACCGCAAAAGTGCGGCCGAACTCCGTCACTTCGGCGGAGTGTGCCCGGCCGTTGGCCATGGCCTTGGAGTGGGGGCAGTAGTCCGGAGCCTCTTCCAGGCCGTGGACCGCCTCATAGCAGGTAAGACCGATCACCTCTTCCTGGGGTTTGCCCAGGAGTTCGGCCATGGCCCGGTTCATCCGGGTAATGTGGTGCTCCTTATCCAAAAGGGCGATATAGTCGGGAACGGCGTCAAAGGTGCGCTCCCACTCTTCCTTGGCCCGGAGGACGGCTTCTTCCGTACGTTTCCGGTCTATGGCCACGGCCACCTGGTCGGACACCGCCTTCATCACGTCCAATTCGTCAGAGGTAAAGCGGGGCCGGCTGCGGGTGCCGAAAGACAGGGTCCCCAGCACCCGGCCCTGCATGAGCAGCGGGTGGCAGGCATAGGCCTGGATGCCGTATGACTTGACCAGTGCCGTGCGGGGGTCGGGGGTGGTCTGGATATGCTCGGTCACGATCCGGTTGCCCTCCGAAGCAGCGCAGCCGCACACCGCCATCCCGTAATCCAGCCATTCGATCTCTTTGGCTACCTCTGCCGGGATGCCCGCGTAGGTGTTGAGACGCAGGCGCCCCTGGTTTTCATCCACAATGAAGTTGAAGCAAGCATCGCAGTCGAGAAAGGCCATGACCTTTTGGCAAATGGCTTGCGCCACCTCCTGGGGCGAGGCGCTGGCCAGCAGCAGGCTCGCAGTTTCCGCCAGCAAATCCAGGCGCTGATTGCTTTTTTTCAACGCCTCTTCCGCCAGTTTGCGCTCGGTGATATCAAGGTTTATGCCAGTCATGCGCAACGGCTCACCGGACTTGTCTTTGAAGACTTGCCAGCGTCCGGCCAGCCAATGGACGCTGCCGTCGGGCCAGACCACGCGCCATTCCCCCTCCATGGGCTCACCCGTCTCAAAAGCTATCTCTACCTGTCGAATGGCCTCAGACCGATCTTCGGGATGGACCAGGTCCTCCCAGGCCGTCTGCGTGCGGCCAAAGCCGCCGGGAGAAAGGCCGTACATGGCCTCCAATTCTGGCGTCCAGGTGTTCACACCGGTCTGGATGTTCAACTCGAAAGTGCCGATCCGCGCCACCTGCTGGGCCATGCGCAGCCGCGCCTCGCTTTCCCGCAGGGCCTGTTCTGCCTCCTTGCGTTCGGTAATGTCCTGGGTCGTCCCGAACCCGCCCAAAAGTTTACCCTGGGAGTCGAACTCCAAGCCGGCTTGCTCCCGCACCCACTTCACCTTATCACCCACGACTATGCGGTGCTCGATGTCGTAGGGCTCGCCCTCCAGGGCCGCCATCCATTTCCGGTCCACGTATTCCCGGTCTTCCGGATGCACGGTCCCGAGGAAAGTCTCATAGGTCATGGTGGTCCCTGGGGGAATCCCGAATATCCGGTGATTTTCGTCGGACCAGGTCAATTCGTTGCGCTGCACATCCATCCGCCAACTGCCGATCTTGCCTATGGCCTGGGCCCGGTTCAGGTCTTCCCGGCTTTCCCGCAGAGCCTTGAGGGCGCGCTTGCGCTCCGTGATATTCCTGAAAATTAGCAGTATCGCTTTCCGGCCTCGATAAAGTATGGCCTGGGCACAGGCCTCCACGTCCACCGCTTGCCCGTCCAGTCTCAAGATTTGGGCTTCCTGGTCCTTCTCCTTGTCTCCGGCCAGGACTTCCTTGATGCGGCGGCTAACAAATTCTCTAAAATCCAGGGGCACCAAAGCCAAAACGTCTTGTCCCACCATTTGCGCCGGCGTGGCGGCTCCAAAGAGGTCGGCAGCCGCCTGATTGGCAAAGACATACTTGCCTTCCGCAAATACCAGGACGGCTTCGGGGGAGAGTTCCACCAGGGTGCGGTAGCGCTCCTCGCTTTCCCTCAGGGCCGCTTCCAGCCTCTTGCGCGCAGTAACGTCTTCAAAGACGGTGATAAATTGACCGGTCTTCGGGGAAGTGGCCGAAATGGAGAAATGCCGTTGCAGCGGCGTGAAAAAAGTCTCAAAAGAAGCAGGTTCCCCGGTTTGCGCCACCCGCGCGTAGGTTTCCAGATATGGGGCCTCTCCCGTGCCGTATGCCACGCTGGCCAGCCGGCCCAGAACTTGCTCCGGTTGCAGGCCGGTGTGTATTGAAAACGCGGGGTTGATTGCGACAATGCGATAGTCCACCGCCCGCCCCGGCTCATCGAAAATAATCTCGTGCAGGACCACTCCCTCGGTCATATGTTCGAATATACCCCGGAACCTGGCCTCGCTCTCCTTAAGGGCCGTATGGGCGGCCAGCAGGTCCTGGTTGGCTTCCTGGAGTTCCTCGGTCTGGGCCTGGAGTTCTTCGTTAATGACCTGAAGTTCCTCCTGGCTTTCCTGGAGCTTTTCCAGGAGTTGCTGGCGCTCCAGCTCGGCGGCCTTGCGCTCGGTGATGTCCTGAACCGTGCCGAATCCGCCCACCAGTTCGCCCTGGGGGTCGAATTCCAGTTCAGCCTTCTCCCGCACCCACTTCACGGTGTCGCCCACGACGATGCGGTGCTCGATGTCATAGGGAGCGCCGCTTAAAGCCGCAGTCCACTGTTGATCCACGTACTTGCGATCCTGCGGGTGTACGACCGCAAGAAAGGTCTCATAGGTCAGTGGCGTTCCTGGGGGAATCCCGAACATCCGGTAGGTTTCGTCGGACCATGTCAAGTCGTTGCGCCGGGTGTCCAGCCGCCAACTGCCGGTAAGGGCCACGGCCTGAGCCCGGTTCAGGTCTTCCCGGCTTTCCCGCAAGGCTTTTTCCGCGCCTTTCCGGTCCGTGATATCCGATACGCTGACCACCGCCAGTAACGGATGGCCTTCCGGGTCACGGGCCAGCGTGCCTCCGTAGTTGAAGACGCGCCGCCAGCCATTGTCTTTTCGCCGGATGTCCACCTCCCAATCGCGCAAGGTCTCTCCCCGCAGGATGCGGGCCAACGGCCACTGTTCCACGGGCAGGATGCCATCCTCCGGTGTTGACAATTCAAACGTGTCGATGAATTCCGGCAATAGACGTTGGCATTCTTCCTCGCTGTCAAAGCCGTGGATGGCCACGGCAGCAGGGTTCCAATGGAAGAGGCGGCCATCGAGATCGGCGAACACCAGACCTTCGTTGAGGTTTTCGAAAACCGTCTGGAGCCGGGCTTCGCTCTCCCGCAAGGCCTCCTCCGCGGCCTTGCGCGCCGAGATGTCATGAACTATGGAATAAAGAAATATTCTCCCGCCAAAGTTAACCGGACCGCTGAACACCTCCACATCCCGCACTTCACCAGTGGCCAGGCGATGGCGGAAGAAGAAGTGCTGCCGCTGGTTCTCGCAGGCCTGCCGCATCTCGCCGAAGACCTCCTTCGGAGGCAACGTGTTGATGTCCATGATGAACAAGGAAGTTAGCTCTTCTTGGGTATAGCCATAATAGGAGCAGGCGGCCGGGTTGGCATCCACGATGGCCCCGGTTTCCGGGTCAATCAGAAGCATCACCGCGTGGGTGTTGGCAAAGAGGCTGCGATAGCGCTCCTCCGATTCCTTGAGGGCCTCCTCAACCCGTTTGCGTTCGGTGATGTCCATGGCATAGATTCGTGCCGTGGGCAGGTCGTGGGGTAAATGAAAGGTTACCGCAAAAACGACGTCACCCAGCGCCAAGTCAAAGGAATATTCTCGGGGGCCGCCTTCGCGGGCCGCAGCGAACCTCTCCTTAAAGTCCGGAGGCAAAAAGGTCCCGGCCCCTTCCGGGAGGCCAAATTTCTCCGCCACCTGAATGGCGGCGGGATTGGCAAAGATCACCTCTCCGACCTCGTTCACTTCCAAGACAGGGCTGGGATTGGTCAGCGGGAAGTTGGCGAAACGTCTGATTTCCTCCTCCTGTCGCTGACGCTCGGTGATGTCCCGGGCATAGATGCGGAAAACCCCCAAAGGCGCGGCGTAAGAGATATCCTCGGCAAAGACCGCGTCCTTGATGCGTACTTCACGATAAAAATATCCTTTTTTTTGTTCGCTTCCTGCAATCAGGAGGTCTGCCAGGTCCACGGGCAAAAAGGCCTCGGGCCGTCCCGCTTCGCCCAAGGAATTCAGAACTGCCAGTCCGGCCGGGTTGCAATAGGTGATGGCGCCCATAGGGTCCAGTTCCAAAACCGGGTTCGGGTTCAACTGGGGAAAAGAGGCCAGCCGGTTGATTTCGGCTTCCGCGGCTTTGCGGGCGGTGATGTCGGAGTGGGTGACCACCCCGGCCACGATATTGCCCTGGTGGTCCCGGACCGGAGCGGAGCTGACGCTGAGGTGGATGGGGGTGCGGCCCCGGGGTCTGAGGATCATCTCCTCATCCATGACCACTTCGCCCATGGTCAGGGAGCGCCACAGGGGTATATCCTCCTTCTGGACCACCTGGCCATCAGGATGGTAGCGCGGCGTCCCCCAATAACTATCGAGATTGCTGAGTCCTTGCCAGGATTCACCCCAGACCTTTTTCGCCAGGTGGTTGCTCAGCAAAATCGGGCCGGCCGGAGCCAAAACAATCATCACGCTGGCGGGCATCTGTTCCAGTACGGACTCAAGTAACGCCCGCTCGGCCTTCAATTCCCAAGCCAGGTGTTCCAGATCGTGCTTTTGTTCTTCCAGGGTTTCGGCCTGGGCCGCCAATTCTTCGTTGGAGATGCGCAGTTCCTCAGTCTGGACGGTCAGTTCTTCGTTGGCTATCCGCAACTCCTCGGCCTGCTCCTGGACCATGGACAGCAGGCGCTGCCGCTCGCCGTCGCTCTGCTCCAGGCTTATCTCCCTGCGGGGACCGGAGATAGGCGGGTCCGCCTCAGAAGAGCGCCCGGCGAGTTTCGCCTCCAGGACCTCCATCCGGCTTCGCCATGCAGCTTCGGCCAACCGGTGCTCTTCCCTGAGGCCATCCACTATGATCTGATGATCCCGCTGGGCCGCGGCCAACTGCCGCCGCAAGCCCTCCACTTCCCCGAGCAATTCCTCTCTGGTCTTGCTGATATCGACCATCTGCGCTACCCTTCTAAGTTTATTCCCCGAACCGGGAAGAAGTCGCCTGTCCACCCCTTCCACTGGCCGCAAAGCAAATCAAGATGTCGAAGCACTAATAAATTTTACTTCAATATTTTTGGGATTGCTAAAACAAATGTCTTAACAAAATTATGGCAAGAACAAAGAACCGAGGGAGGTACTTCCAATTTATCCTTGGGGGCAAAATTGGAGGTGGTAATTTCCGGGCCGGGATGCGGACCCGTGGGGCATGGAATCTGATCGGCAACCGGCTGATTTATCTTATCAGAGAAAGCAATCCCCACACCCCCGCGTGGCTCAGTTGCAGGCTCACCAGGGTCAGGGCGGCCATCAGCAGGGAAGTGCTGTAAAGGAGGCGGACGGCCTGGCGGTAACGCCGGCGGTCCAGGGGTTGGCGAGCTTCGCCGATAAAAGGTTTATCCACCAGACGGCCGAAGTAGGTGCTGGGGCCGCCCAGCCGCACCCCTAAAGCCCCGGCCATGGCAGCCTCGGGCCAGCCGGCATTGGGGCTGGCGGCATGACTGCGGTCCCGCCACAAGCTGCGGCAGGCCCCCCGCCAATCCAGGCCCAAAAGCACAGTCGCAAAAATCATCAGGAGGGCCGTGAGGCGGGCGGGAATGAAATTAAGGACATCGTCCACCCGGGCCGCCACCTTGCCGAAGCGGAGGTACCAGTAGTTTTTATAGCCCACCATACTGTCCATGGTGTTGGCCGCCTTGTAAAAGAACAATCCCGGCAGGCCCAGCGTCAGGATATAGAACATGGGGGCCACCACCCCGTCGGCCAGATTCTCCGCCACCGTTTCGATAACCGCCCGGCGGATTTCGTCAGGGGATAAGTGGGCGGTTTCCCGGCCCACAATCAGGGCCAGGTGCGCCCGTGCCCCCTCCAGGTCACCCCGCCCCAAGGCCTCTTCCACCATGAGACTCTCCTGGTGGAGGCTGCGGGTGGCCAACCCGGCATAAAGACAGTAGGTCAGAACCGCCACGCCGGCCCATGGCGGCACCAGAGCCATGAACAGCAGCACCCCAAAAAGGAGAACGAAGGTGGTGCCCATCACCGCCAGCCAGAAGAGGGCTCCGGCCCCCACCCGGTCCTGGTACAGGGTCGACTCCCAGTATTGAATGATGCGGCCCAAAAGCCGCACCGGATGAGGCCAGCCCGGAGGGTCCCCCAACAGCAGGTCCAACAGGTAAGCCAGCAGAAATGGCAATGACAGGTTCACGGTTTACTCCGGGTTCGGTATAGTGGCACAGGACTCCGGTATCGTGTCCAGGAAATATCTTACAAAAAATAGACCAGCTACTCCCCCTCACCGGTGGGGGGGAGTATAAGGATTTATGTTTTTGTAAAATACCCTTGGGACAGGACACCAGCCTATGGAAATATCAGTAAGGCGGGCCTTAGCGCCCCCTTTTACTTCATAATCTCAAAAATGTTCCAAACACTCCGCCAACGCCTTTAGCAACCGCTCATTCTCCTCTCTAGTCCGCACCGCGATGCGAAAGAAGCGCTCATCCAGACCCCGGAAATTGCTGGCGTCCCGAATCGCAATGCGATGGCCCAGCATGTTCTGCTGCAGCCGAGCCGCGGTGAGCCCAACCCGGTCCAGTTTCACCAGTAGATAATTCACCGTGCTGGGAAACGGCGTGAGTCCCGGAAGATCAGCCAACCGCTCCCAGAGAAATTGGCGCTCCTGAGCGATCAGGGCCCGGGTCCGGGCCATGTAATCCCGGTCGGCCAGGCAGGCCCGGCCCATGACCTGAGCCATGGTGTTCACCGACCAGGGCTCCTGCGCCTCCGCCAGACGGCCCACAAGTTCAGGGCCTGCCAGGAGGCAGCCCAAACGCATCCCGGGGATGCCAAAAAATTTGGTAAAGGAGCGCAGGATCATCAGCCGGGGAAACCGGCCCAGAAGGGATTTATAGGAGGCCTCTTCCACAAAATCGATGAAGGCTTCGTCCAGAAGAAGGAAAGCCCCTGCCGCATCAAGAGCTGCCGCCACCTCAAGAAACAATTCGGGGGCAAGCAGCGCCCCGCTGGGGCTGGCGGGATGGGCCAGAAAGACCAGGTCACCGGCGTGGGCCTCAAAAACTTCCTTAAGGGTAAAGTTGTGGGCTTCAGCGGTGGCCTGAAAAGCCACCGGCACCCCGGCGGCCGCAAGAGCGTGCTCATATTCACTGAAGGCCGGGGTCACAATCAGGCCCCGTTCAGGTTTCAGGACCCGGGCCGCCAGATAGATGAGTTCGGTGGAGCCGTTTCCCACCAGGATCTCTTCGGGAGTAAGATGGTGATAGACTGCCAGGTCCTGGCGCAGCACCAAGCAGCGGCGGTCCGGGTAGTGGACGATCTCACCCATAGCCTTCTTAACCGCGCCGTAAAGCCCCGGCGGAAAGCCCAAGGGATTGATGTTGGCGGAAAAATCCAGAAGGTCGCTGAGATTGAGACCGAGGCTGCGGGCCAGATGGTACACATCGCCCCCGTGCGGCAAGGGCTTGTCAGATAAATTGCTCATTTCTCTGGTTGAATCATCCTTATAATGCGCGTAATATCCAGATGACGCCGCAGCAGGTCGGCCAGGCGGTCCAACTGGGCTTCTTGAAATTTTTTGTAAGATATTTCCGGCGGCGGCGTCCCTGGAGTCCATCGATTCTCCCGCAGTTCATCCAGAAACGCCCGGCGAAACCCGTCATTGTCAAAGAGGCCGTGGAGATAGGTGCCCCAGACCCGCCGGTCAGGACTGACCCAGCCATCCGCCACCCGCAGGGGCTCCCCGTTCCGGCTGACGATCTCGAAGGCGGGCTGCCCCTCGCCGTGGGGCTCGGTCACTCCCATGTGGATTTCATAGGCCGAGAGCACCCCGTATCCCAGCCGGTCTTGCGACCTGGCCTCAACTTGGGTAGTGGTCTTGGCTCCGGCCATGGTGGTGACCACCGGCAACAAGCCCAGCGCTTCCTCGGTCCGGGGCTCGCCCTCCACCCCTAAAAGGTCCCGAACTTCCTGTCCCAGGATCTGATAGCCCCCGCAAATCCCCACAATCCGACCACCGGTCCGGGCGTAGGCCTGAATCTGGCCGAACAGGCCGCTCTCCTTGAGATAAAGCAGATCGCTGATGGTGTTTTTGGTGCCCGGCAGGATCAACAGGTCCAGGCCTTCCAGCTTATCCCGGTGGTCCAGGTAGCCCAGGGCCACGCCCGGCGCGTGCTCCAGGGGATCGAAATCGGTGTAATTGGAGATATGAGGCAGGCGCACCACGCCGATATTCAGCACCCCTGACTCGGTCCCGACGCCGTCGCGGCGTTTTCGGGCCAAGGCCACGCTGTCCTCTTCGGGCAGGACCAGGTCGCCCACATAAGGGACCACGCCCAGCACAGGCCTGCCGGTGCGCCGGGCGATAATGTCCTCGCCCTCCGCAAACAGGGCGGCATCCCCCCGGAACTTGTTAATAATGAAGCCCTGGAGCATCCGGCGCTCGCTGGGGGTCAGAAGGTGAAAGGCGCCGATGGTGGCCGCGAAGACTCCGCCCCGGTCGATGTCAGCCACCAGCAGTACCGCGGCCCCGGCCCGCTTGGCCATTTGGAAGTTCACCAGGTCGTTTTTCTTTAGATTAAGCTCCACCGCGCTGCCGGCCCCTTCCAGCACGACGAGATCATAGGCCTGGGCCAGGCGCCGGTAGCTCTCCATGACCTTGCGCACCAGCCGGGGCTTGAGCCGGTAGTAATCCCGGGCCGGAAAGTTGCCGTACACCTTTCCATGGACAATCACCTGGGAACCCACATCACTGCTGGGCTTGAGCAGGATGGGGTTCATGTCCACGTGGGGGGCGAGGCCCGCGGCCTGGGCCTGCACCACCTGGGCCCGGCCCATCTCCCCGCCTTCCGGCGTGATGAAACTGTTCAGGGCCATGTTCTGGGCCTTAAAGGGGGCCACCCGGACGCCCTCCTGGCGGAATATCCGGCAGAGTCCGGCCGCCATGATGCTCTTGCCCACGTCCGAGCCCGAGCCCAGGATCATTAAAGGACGGTATTTCATAATTGTATAGCTGTCAGCTTTCAGCAGGCAGCGGTCAGCCTTTTTCTAACCCCTAACCCCTGGCCCCTTTTCCCTGTTTTTCTCCTGACACTTGGCCCCCGTATTTGGCCTTGTAGCCCCGGGGCGTAATCATATATAAGCCGTAAGCGTAAGTCTGGGAGTTGCCAATAATAACAATGGTTTGCATATCCACAGGATGTTGCAGCATCTCCGCCAGGGTGGTGACGATGGTCGCCTGCCCTTCACGCATGGCCCTTGAGGCGATGCCTACGGGGGTCTTGGGGTCTTTATGGCCCAGCAGCAGGTCCCGCACTGCGCCCAACTGCCAGTCCCGCTTCTTGCTTTTGGGATTATAGAGCACGATGACAAAATCCCCCTGGGCCGCCAGTTCCAGGCGTTTTACGATGGTCTCCCAGGGGGTGAGGAGGTCGCTCAAAGAGATGGCCACAAAGTCGTGCATCAAAGGCGCGCCCAAAAGGGCCGCGCCTGCGGCCAAAGCAGGAACTCCTGGAATGACTTCCAAGTAAAAATCCACCTCCACCTCGACCTCGGGCGGCCCCACTTTAAGCTCTTGGGCGGAGCACATCTCCAGGACCAGCCCGGCCATGCCATAGATTCCGGCGTCGCCGCTGGAGACCAGGGCCACTCTTTGGCCGGCCCGAGCCCGGTCCAGGGCCAGTTGGCAGCGCTTCACTTCGGCCTTCATGCCGGTGGCCACCACTTCCTGGTCAGTCAACAGCGGACGTATCAAGTCGATGTAGGTCTGGTAGCCCACCACCACCTGGGCCTCAGCCAAGGCAGCATGAGCCCGGGGAATGATATATTCCGGAAAACCGGGACCCAGGCTCACCACCGCTAGGCGACCCGGGCTATGGCCAGGGTGGCGCAGGCCACCTTGCGCTTGGGGACGATCAGCTCCACTCCGCCGGCCTTCAGGGCCGCGGCTTCGCTGACGCTCTCCACCCCCACGTGTCGGGCTACTCGTTTCGATGGGTTCGGGGCCGGCATTGCTTCCAATTCCTCTGCGGTAAACCATAAAAATTCGACTCCCAGACTCCGGGCAGCCAGACGCAGCCCGGGCTCCTCCTTTTTGGCCTCAATGGTCGCCAGGGCCTTCAGGGACAGGAGGGACAACCCTTCTTGATGAAAAGTTTGTTTTATGAAATCAATAAGTTTTTCCGGTGGCGTGCCTTTATGGCAACCCATCCCGGCCACCAGATTTCGGGGTCTGAGAACCAGCCAGCCCTCCGGCCACGGACGTTCCCGAAAGCCCGCGTAAACTGTGGGGCCAGGAGTTCTCAAGGCCTGGTCCAGGTCAGGCTCCAGGGCAAATTGCTTCGGAGTTGCGGCCACCGTCTCGGCCAAATAGCCGTGCGGGTCCACCAACCGGACCGGCCGCCCTTCCAGCAGAGCCATGGAAATCACCCGGACCCCCGGCAGATTTTCGATGGTCAGGCCGTGTTTGGCCGCCAACAGGTCCAGGGCGGGCAGACCCTGCACGTCGGTGGCCGTGGTGATGACCGGGGTGCACCCTAAAATGCGGGCCACTTCCCGGGCCAAGTCGTTGGCGCCGCCCAGATGCCCGGAGAGCAGGCTAATGGCAAACTGCCCGGCCTCATCCACTACCACCACCGCAGGATCTTTATCCTTGCCCCTCAGATAAGGAGCAAGGCCCCTAACCACTATCCCTGCGGCCATAACACAAACCAGGTTATCGCCCTGATCAAAGGCCTCCTTAAAAGCGTCCGACAGCCGGGAGAAAGCCCGGTCCCCCGGCTCCCCGGCCTGGGCTTGGGACAGCCAGCACTGCGCTCCGGCCAATTCCCCGCAAAGCCGCCGGGCCAGGGCCGCGCCTTTCGAAGTCAGGGCCAGGATTTTAATAGGACGAGCCGGTGAGATCATTGCCTTACCAATTCACGATCTTATTGCAATAAGTCCAAAATTTCCTCCCCCTTGATGGGGGAAGGTTAGGCTGGGGGTGAAATAATTAGTTTCATAGGCCAGTTATCTTCCCCCTCCCCTTAATCCCCTCCCGCCAGGGGAGGGGAAAATACCCTTTTACGAGTTCATAACTTATGCAGCTTCATAGGGCGGCCTGTGGCCGCCATAAACGGCGTGCACGACGGGCCCTATAAGCAATTATTGACCGCCGCTCCGAAACCCGTGGGAAAAGGCCCGATCATAGAGTTTGGACCTGGTCTTCAACTGACCTTCCTTTGCGCCCAGGGCCGGACCTACCAGGATCAGGGCCTGGCGCTCAATCCCTGCGTCCTTTACCAACTTGGCGATGGTGGCCAGGGTACCCCGGATGAGTTGTTGGTCCGGCCAGCTTACCCTATAGGCGACGACCACCGGGGTGTCCGGGCCATAGGCATGAGTGAGTTCAGCCACCACCCGTTCAATGAGCTTGATGCTCAGATAAATGACCAGGGTGGCCCCATGCCGGGCCAGATCAGCTAAGGCCTCCCGATCTGGCACCGGGGTGCGGCCCGCGGCCCGGGTGAGAATCACCGTCTGGGTCACTTCCGGCAGGGTGAGCTCCTGGGCCAGGGCCGCGGCCGCGGCAAAGGCCGCGGTCACCCCGGGAATTACTTCGCAGGGAATTTCTTCTCTTTCCAAAACTTCCAGTTGCTCCTGGATGGCGCCATATAAGGCAGGATCGCCGGAGTGCACCCTTACCACCCGTTTGCCCTCCCGGTACCCCGCCATCATCCGGCCTACGATTTCCTCCAGATTCAGGGATGCCGTATCGATGAGTTCGGCCCCCTGACCGGCCCACGTCAGAATGGCAGGCGACACCAGGGAGCCGGCATAGAGCACCAGGTCCGCCGCGGCCAGGGCCTTTTGTCCCTTGACCGTAATGAGCTCAGGGTCGCCGGGCCCGGCCCCCACAAAGATAACGGCATGGCGGTCATTCATAGACATTGCCCAATCTTACCAGTGAGCGGCAGTTGGTCATTGTATATTCTCCCTAACCCCTGACCTCTAATCCCTGGCCCCTGACCCCCGTAACCACCCACACCGGGTTCAAGGCCTGCAACGCGGTCCCCCCGGCCAGAGGGTGGGAGCGATTTACCTGAAGTTGGACCACTTGCACCTCCCAACCCGGTTCTGCCAGGGTGCTACGGGCCGCGTCCAAAGTCTCCAGCAGGGCGGCAGTTACTACCACCCGCCCCCCGGGCGTCAAGCGCCGCATGGCTTCCCGGAGAATGGCCCCGACTTCGGGGCCGCCGCCCCCTACGAAAACCCGGTGGGGGTCGGGGAGTTGGGCCAGACACACCGGGGCCAGGGCGCAGACCACTTCAAGGTTGCTGACTGCGAACTTATCGCGGTTGGCGGCGATTTGAGCGGCCCGCTCCGGATGGCGCTCCACGGCATAGATTTGGCCCCCGGGAAGCAGCAGACTGGCCTCCACTCCCACGGAACCGGCCCCGGCCCCCACGTCCCAGAGGATTTGGCCGGGCAGGAGCCTCAATTTGGCCAGAACCACGGCCCGGACCTCGCTTTTGGTGATAAGTCCGGCCTGATGGACCAAAGCCTCCTCCGGCAACCCCACGTGAAGCCGCTGTCTGGGGGCTTCAGCAGCACCGGGCTCCGGCAGCAGCACCACCAGGTTCAAGGGGGAAAAGTTTCGCCCCAAAGTCTCGGCCAAACTCAGCCAAGTTAAACGCTCAGTGTCCTGGCCCAAGTCTTCCGCTACGCAGAAGCGGGACTGTGTTAGACCACGGCCCAGAAGAAATTTGGCGATCTCTCCGGGAGTATGAACCAGGTCCGTATAGATGATCTTGGGACCCGGCCGGCTCAAGGCAGCGTGCAACGGCTCCCAGGTGCGGCCGTGCAGGCTGACGATGGCGGCATCCTGCCATGACATTTTCAGGCGGGCGCAGACGGCCTGGACCGCAGTGAGGTTGGGGTGGATGACAACCTGCTCCGCGCCCAGTACCTTCACCACCAGGGGTCCGATGCCATAAAAATTGGGGTCCCCGGAGGCCAGCACCACCACTCGCTTGGTTTCAGCCAAAGACGGGAGATGCCTGAGGGTTCCTTCCGGGTCCTTGCCCAGGGAGATCTTCATTCCCCGGTGCTCAGGAAAGTAGTCCAGGAGCCGCCGGCCCGCCACCAGAACCTGGGCCTCCCGGATAATATCCATGGCCTTGGGAGTCAAATCCCCGGGCGACATCCCCAAACCCACCACCTGCACCGGAATCATATCGACCCTCCCAGGGCCTCTCCCCGCCAAATAACACTGCCGTCAAAATCGAGCACCACAGCGGTGAGTCGAGGACCAGGCCCGGCGTAGTTCCGCAAGGCCGCCAGCATGCGCTCGCCCACCTGAGCCACCACCTGGCCGGCCCCTGCCCCGGTGAGGATCTCCAAAGCCTGCCGGGCGGTGTTGGCCCTGGCCACTGACTTCGTCAGGAGTGCATCCGCCGTCAAGTCCAAGGTCAGGCGGCCCAATTGTTTCAAATCAGCCAATCCCCGGGAAGCATGGGTGTGCCCGAACCCCTGGGCCATCTTCAGAGCCTTGCCAAAAAAGGCCGCCACGGTGATCTGGCCGAATCCCATACTGGCAGCCACCTTCAAAGCAAAGCGCACATAATCGCCCATCTGTACAAAGGCCTCATCGGTTAACTCCGGCAGGAACTCTTTGAGGAAGCCCTCGCTTTTCCCTCCGGTGCTGAAGGCGATGTGTCTGAGACCTGCGGCCCGGGCAACCCTGAGGCTGGCTGCTATGGTAGCCCGGTAGGCCTGGTGGGAAAAGGGCTTCACCAGCCCGGTGGTCCCCAAAATGGAGATGCCCCCCACAATCCCCAAGCGGGGGTTCAGAGTCTGACGGGCCAGTTCTTCGCCCCGGGGCACAAAGATTTCCACCGCCAGGCGCAGGGGCTCCTGGGGACCGAGCTCGTCCCATACTTGCCGCAGGGCCTTCCGGATCATTCTCCGGGGGACTGGGTTGATGGCGGGCTCGCCCACCGCCACCGCCAGCCCCGGCTTGGTCACCCGGCCTACACCCTGCCCCCCTAACAGGGTTATATCCTCGTCTAATTCCGAGGATTTCAGACGCCATACCCGAGCCCCGATCTCCGCGCCATTGGTGACATCAGGATCATCCCCGGCATCCTTGATCACCACTGCTTCCCCCCGGTCGCCATTTCGCCCATGCCGGTGCAGGGGGACGGTAAATTTGACTCCGCCGGGCAGAGGGACCTCGACCCGCTCCGGACAAGACCGGCCCAGGAGTTCATACAGTGCCCCCTGGGCTGCGGCCGCCGCAGCGGTTCCCGTGGAAAACCCCTGGCGCAACTCCTTCCGGGGGCGAGGCGGCTTTTGTAGTTCTTCGTCCTCAGGGAGTTGTTGGATGTTGGAGGTTTTTCTCAAAAGTTGTTAACCACTTTTTAGTACTGAGGCAGGGGACATTACAACTCTTGCACTTCTTCTTTTGGAGGGGTGGACCAGCAGTACGTCCGCCCTTCCCCGTCCTCCCTGCAAGTCACCCCCACAACCCATATGGCACCACCACCAACACCAGGCTCAGGAGCCGCAGGCCCTGACTTAGCAGTAGAAGCCTGGTGCCCAACCCTGGCGAAAAGATCCCTATATGTGACGGCAGTTGGTGGCGCAAGGCCCGGATGGGTGTAGCCACGATATTGCCCAGAATCAAAGCCAGGACTGTCTGATGGACTGTGAGGGCTCCGGTCTGGAGAAGCGCCCCGGCCGCGGCTATACCCGAAGTGAACTCGGCGGCCACGCTGAAGATCACCACGCTGGCGGCTTCCACCGGCAGAAAACCCAGGGCCACGTGGGAGGTGGCAACCTCCCTCAGCCACTTGAACAGTCCCCAGTCATTTACCAGGAAAATCAGAAGATAAATAGGCAATGTGAAAATGACCACCCGGGAAAACCGCCGCCGGAATTTCCGCCAGATTTCCTGGGAAACCTTTTCCTTACTGACCGGTGGAGCCGGCATCGAGATCTCTTCCTTTAAAGCTGGAGCCGGCAGTCGCCACCGGGCATAACCCAAAATCACGATGCTTCGGAGCAGGGCCGCTACCCCGGTTAACCCGAGATAGATAAGGCCGGCCTTGCGGGTCAGTGGCAAAATAATAAAAAAAGTGGTGGGCAGATGGAGCAGGTAAACCGGCAGGCCGCCGTTAAACAGGTAGGTCAGGGTCATTTCTTGGCGGCTGATTTTCTCTTCCTGGTAAAAGGTCCACAGCATGGTATTAGCCAGGATTTTGGAAAAAAACGCCGCGGTAAATGCCGCTCCGCTTTCCCGTTTCAAGTGGCCCCAGCGGAGTACGGGAGCGGTCCAGGCCCCCAGTTTGACAGCCCATCCCAGGGATTCGATGGCCTGCCCCACCAGCAGGCCCGCTCCCATGTAAACCAGGAGCCAGAGTAAGGGGGTGGCCAGATTACGGTAAATCCCCGCCGTCAGGGGTTGCGAGGCTCCGCCCAGACCCAGCCAGGATATCGCCGCCAGCGGAGTCAAGGCCAGCAGGAGCGCCCAACCGCCCCTGCCCCCCAGGGTCTTGGATTGCGCCTTCAATAGCCCTTGCCCTGCTTTTTGATAATGATCATCGAGAGATACGGCAACGCCCGACCCTTGAGGTCACGGAGATTTTCCACCACGGTCTCGCCGTCCAGGCCGCAGCGGCTGATGCAGGTGGTTCGGTCCAGGAGGCCTTTCTCCTCCAGGGTTTGGTAGATTTCATCAAAATGGCGATATGTCTTGAGCATCACGATATTATCCGATTTGTCGATAACCTCTTTCAACTTGGCCGCGCCCAGGGCCCCTGACACCAGGTAGAAAGATTCTTCCCCTTCGGTTAGGGGAATATGGGTCAGAGCCGCAGCGGCGCTATATGAGGTGATGCCGGGGATGGTGACGATGTGCACCTCGGGACGCAGGCGCTTCAGGGTCTTCAAAAGATACCCAAAGGTGGAATAGGTCAGAGGGTCTCCCAGGGTGACGAACGCGGCATCGCTGCCCCCATCCAGCACTTCCAGGACCCGCCGGGCGTTTTGGTCCCAGGCCTCTTGCAGCACCTGGGGGTCCTTGCTCATGGGGAAAGGCAGATGCTCAATGCCGGCGCCGTTGAGGTGACAGCGCACGATGCCCAGAGCCAGGCTGTAGCTGTTTTTAGTGGAGCAGGCCGCGAAAATGTGGGGCACCTTATGCAACACCTTGAGGGCCTTCAGGGTGATCAACTCGGGATCTCCCGGTCCCACGCCAATCCCGTACAGGGTCCCGGTCTTCGAGGTCATGACGGCGTTCCCTCCAGGGCCATGATGGCCAGGGCATTAATGATGCTGGCCGCCACCGCGGAGCCGCCCTTGGGCCCCAACGCGGTTATATAAGGACAATCCTGGCGGACTAAAGCGTCCTTGGATTCCGCGGCATTGACAAAACCCACCGGCACCCCTATCACCAGGGCCGGCCGCGGGGCCCCGTCCGCCAGCAACTCCAGCAGGCGCAACAGGGCGGTAGGCGCGTTGCCGATGGCCACGATGCCCCCGGCCAGTCTCGGCAGGCTCTTTTCCATGGCCACCGCGGCCCGGGTGGTGCCGCGGCGCTTTGCTTCTTCCGCCACCTCCGGATCATCCATGAGACAGAAGGCTTCTGAGCTCAACCGGGTTAGGCGACCGGTGGAAATGCCCGCCAGGAGCATGCGGGTATCGGTGGCCACCGGGTTACCCCGTTTCAAGGCCTCCACTCCCGCGGCAATGGCCCGGGGATGGATGCGGGCTGAAGTGAGGTACTCCGGGTCGGCGGTGGTGTGAATCATGCGCCGGACCACAAACCAGACCTCGGGCGGCAGGTGATGCGCACCCACCTGGGCTTCGATGCGGCGGAAACTCTCGGCCTCGATCTCCGCGGGGAGACGGGGTTGCCAGGTCATGTTGACTCCTCTTTGGTCAGTGGCCAGTAGTCAGCAGTCAGTGGTCAGAAAAGCTACTGACAACTGGCAACTACTTCGGCCCCCTCCCTCAGTTTATCTTTATACTCTCGGCAGCTTTTCACCAGGTTGTGAGCCACGTTGGGGTTGCTGCCAAAGTGCAAATGGACGTAACTGGCCAGGACGTTGTGATCATAGTAGCCCTCCGCCACGGCCTCACCGCCTTTTCGGGGCGTGAGGCGGTAAAGCCGCGACAAACCAACAGGTTCGCCGACTATTTCCGAGTAGTGGAACTCATGCCCCCGGGCCCTGGTCCCCGCCGGACCCAGGAGACCGGCAGCCGCCAAAGTCACTTCCCGGTAGCCCAAGGCCTTGAGCCGGGGCAGCATCCGCACTGTAAAGGGGAACACCCCCGCCATGGGGTGGGTCTGCCCCTCCAGGTCACGAATTTCCCGGGTCAGATACATAAGCCCTCCACACTCGGCGTAAATGGGCATGCCGGCAACGGCGCATTCTTTTAAGGCTTGCCGCATGCCTGCATTGGCGGCCAACTGCGAGGCGCAAAGCTCTGGATACCCACCGCCCAGGTAGATGCCGTGCAGGCCCTCAGGCAATTCCCGGTCTTCCAGGGGAGAGAAGGGCACCAGTTCCGCCCCCGAGTCAGCCAGCAACTCCAGGTTCTCGGGATAGTAGAAGCAAAAGGCCCGGTCCCGGGCGACCCCTAAACGCACCGTAGGGGGGACGCTCTCCCGGGTCTGCTCGTCCAGATGAGCCAGCGGCGGCAGCGCCTGAAGCAACCCATCCAGGTCCAGGTGGGTCTCCACCAACTCCGCCAACTTTTGAAAATAGGCCTCCTCCAAGGGATGGTCCTCGGTGGTGGCCAGACCCAGGTGCCGTTCGGGGATGGCCAGTTCCTGGTTCCGGGGCACCCCCCCGAAGCACCGCACGCCTTTTAGCGACAACAAGGCTTGTTGCAAATATTCCAGATGGGTGGGGCTGCCGATGCGGTTGAAGATCACCCCCGCCAGGGTCAATTCAGGATCGAAGCCGGCAAATCCGTGAACCACGGCGGCGGCGCTCCGGGCCATGGCCCTGGCATCCACTACCAGCAGGACCGGCAGTCCCAGCCACTTGGCCATCTGGGCCGTGGACCCGGCCTCGCTGGCCCCGTCATAGCCGTCGAACAGCCCCATGACCCCTTCCACCACCGCCACGTCGGCGCCTCTAACCTGCCGGCCAAACATGGCCACATTGGCCTCCCGGCTCAGCATCCAGCCGTCCAGGCTCCGGGAGATCCGCCCCGCGGCCCGGGTATGATGCCCAGGATCGATGAAATCCGGCCCCACCTTGAAAGGCTGCACCACCAAACCCCGGCGTCGCAGCGCCGCGAGAAGCCCAAGGGTGACGGTGGTTTTGCCCACCCCACTCTGAGTCCCGGCTATCACCAGCCCGCGAGTTTGGCCTGTCATTGGCATGTCTGTGCGATGATTTTTTGGGGGAAGGGGCCTGTGGCACGCACCCCAGCACCCAAAACCCAGAACCCAGAGCCCAGGACCTGGTCCCTGGCCCCTGCCCCCGGCTTTTCCCACGCCTCCGGATGGAGAAACCGGGCCAGTTCCTCCACCGCCGTTGCCGATCGCGGCCCTGGCCGCGAGTACAGGCTTTCGTCAACCACCAGCACCCGATGCGCCTTCACTGCCTTTAATTCCTGAAAATAGGGCCTGTTATAAATATTTTCGGGGCTGCGGTTCATGGGCCCTTTTTGGATGATGTAGACGTCCGGATTGGCCTGAATGAGGGCCTCCAGGCTGTATAAAGTAAGTTTTTGAGGGCTGGTGACCAGGTTTTGGCCCCCAGCCCGGGTGATAATGTCGTTCACCAGGGAGCCTCGCCCTGCGGCCAATAGATTGATTTCCCGCACCTCGAAAAAGACCCGGGGCTTCGGGCGATCCTGCACCCGCTGCGCCACGTTGGCAAGTTTTGCTTGCATAGACCGGTTCAGAGCCTCTGCGGCCTCCGCCCGTCCGCTAAGAACCCCCAACCGGGTAATGGTGCTGAATAAACCGGCGAAATCCCGGGGCGCGAACATAGCCACCGGCACCTGGGCCGCTTCCAGCCGCTTTAAAGCCGGCATCCCCTTGGCGACTCCCCCTTGCACCACCAGGTCAGGCTTCAGTGCCAGGATCATCTCCACGTTGGGCTGTAGATGGGTGCCCACGGTGGGGATTCCCTGAAGGGTTTCATCTCCTTGGGTGCGAGCCACCACCCGGTCGCCCACCCCCAGGGCGTTCAGGATTTCCGTCAAGCCGCCGTAGAGTGAGATGATCCGCTGAGGCGGGGAGGCCAGAGAGACGGTCGCGCCTCGATCATCCACGACTTGGGCGGCATTAAGATGGGGGGGGATACAAAGAACAGAAATCATTACCAAGCCGAGGAACAAACCCGCAACCACACTACTGTAATTACCTCCCCCTTGATGGGGGAGGGTCAGGGAGGGGGTGAATTTCCCCCCCTCCCCCCAACCCCCTCCCACCAGGGGAGGGGGAGTTTCAGGGGGCATCCCAGAAGGCTTCTCCCCATAGCCCGGCTGCCTCTTTGGGTTCCTGGGCCTCCAGAGGTTTAGGAGGCATCCGAGATGGAATTTCCTCATAGCCGGGCCGCCTCCCGGCGTGCCTCGGCCTCATCAACCTCCACGGTCTCTGAGGACAAGGGCAGCATCACCGCGTAGGGCCTCTTATGAACCGGGTGCCAGATCACTTCCATGCGCGTTTCGTAAACCTGCCCCAGTATCTCCGGGGTAAACACCTGATCCGTGGGGCCGTCCACCACGATCTGGCCATCCTTGATGAACATGAGGCGCTCGCAGTAGAGGGCCGCCAGATTCAGGTCGTGCATGGCGCAGAGCACAGTGAGGCCCTTGGTTTTGTTTAAATATTTAAGAACCTCAAAAATCTCCAGCTTTTTGCGCACATCCAAAGACGAAGTGGCCTCATCCAAGAGCAGGATTTCAGGGTCCTGGGCCAGGGCCCGGGCGATCACCACCCGCTGGCACTCCCCCCCGGAAACCTCGGTGATAGAGCGGTCTTTGAGGTGTACCGTGGTGGTCCGGCGCATGGACTTTAGAGCCTGGACCAGGTCCGTATCCGTCAGGGTCCCCAGGCGGCGCCGATGGGGATACCGGCCCATGAGCACGATTTCCAGGCAGCTAAAGGGGAACCGCACATCAGTGGATTGGGGCACCACCGCCAGAATCTGGGCCCGGAGGCGGCTGGGCAGGCCCCCCAGGGCGTCGGCCTTAACGACAATGCGCCCCTGAAGCGGCCGCAACAGGCCGGAGAGTGCGTGGAGCAAGGTGGATTTGCCGCTGCCGTTGGGACCCAGGATGCCTACGAACTCTCCCCGCTTAACCCGGAAATTTAGGCCCGCCAGGACCAGGCGGTCCTCGTAGCCCAGGTCCAGGGCTTCAACCCGTATCACCATACCCCCCTGGAACGCCGGGATTTCAACAGGTAAAAGAAAAACGGCCCACCCAGAAGGGCGGTGACCACCCCCACCGGCAATTCCTGACCGCTGGCAAGAAGCACTCTAGCCAGGACGTCGGACCAAATCAGGATCAGGGCGCCGGTCAAAGCGGACAGCGCCAACAGCCGACCATGAGAAGGACCGGCCAGCACCCGCACCAGGTGGGGCACCACCAGCCCCACAAAGCCGATCACACCGGAGACCGACACCGCTCCCGCAGTTAGCAGCGACGCCCCCACCAGAAGTTTCAGCCGGACCTTGGACACGGCCACTCCCAGGTGGTGGGACTGCTCTTCCCCCAGGGCCAGGATATCCAGTTCCCGGTGATACACCGCGGCCACCGCCAGGCCCACGGCCAAATATGGCAAAAGAAATCCCACGTGAATCCAGCCCCGGCCCGAGAAGCTCCCCATGATCCAAAAGACAATGGCCGACAGCGACTCTTCGTCCAGGCTCTTGATGAGGCTGATGAGGGCCGACAAAAAGGTGCTCACCACGATGCCGGCCAGGATCAGGGTCTCCTTGCGCATGCGGCCGCCCTCCCGGGACAGCATCAGAACCGCGGCCAGGGCCCCCAAGGCCCCCGCCAGGGCCCCCAAGGGCAGGGGACTCAGGCCCAGAAAGCTGCCCCCCACCCCTAGCATGACCAGGACCGCCACCCCGAAGGCTGCGCCGGTGGATACGCCGATGGTAAAGGGGTCGGCCAGGGGGTTCAAGAGCAGTCCTTGGAAGATGACCCCGGCAGTGGCCAGCGCGACTCCCACCAGCCCCGAGAGCATCACCCGGGAGAGGCGGATGCCCCAGATGACTACTTCCGTGGTGCGGTCCACGGCCCCGGTCTGAAAACCCAGCTTGGAGAGGAGAACCTCTCCTATGATGCCCCACCCCACGTCCATGCGGCCTATGCCCGTGGCCATACCCACCGACAGGACCAGCCCCAAACCCAGGATGATAAGGGCGGCGGCAAAACGGCGCACTCCCAGCCTGTGCCGGTTCCTGGCTTCCGCCAGGTCTCCGGCCCGGTTCAGGTCATCCGCAGGCAGGGAACTCACTTTCATTACGGAGTCTTTACAGTGAACACCCAAATTCCCCTAAATCACCAATAGAGGACTGTTAGAACACCCTCTGAAAAAAGGGGGCAGGGGGGTTTCATTTGCAGGTGGGCCACCAAAGGCTCACCAGCCTGGCGCCAGACGAAAAAAAATCCCTAAGCCCCGATGGACTTAAGGATGCACCCAGCTTCTTATCCTTATTGAGGAGACCGCTTGTCCAGAGCGACCTCTGGCGCCTGGGCCTTCGTCACGCGCTCGGCTCCAGACCTCCGGGCAGGTCTTCTGGCTCCCGGATCAACCTACTGTCTGCGCCTTCCCATCCCACTTCGGTGGAACAGTGGCCTCGTGCAGGATTCGTCCCCGGTTACAGCGGCGGGACCGCGACGGCTCGGCCGTCTTCCCCATTAAACCCCGAAGGGTACCCGGATAACTAACTATATAAAGTTGATCTGGCGCTGTCAACCTGAATCCATGGGACTGCTCATGAGCCATTAAAGCACCAATCATTCATTCCCATCAAGCGCGGTCAGCAGGCGCATCACCCGGGCCGCCACCCCGCTCCCCTGGCAAACGGTTTCGGCGATGTCCCGGGGACCATGGCAGGTGCCCGCCAGAAAGACCCCTGGCAGGGTGGATTCCAGCGGGTGCAGAATGGGGTGGCGCTCCATGTAAAACCCCAGATCATCCCGGGCCGGAGCCTGGTCCACAAAGGGCAGCGCCTCCCCCGGGGCCTCCAGCCCCACGGCCAGCACCGCCATATCCACCACTAACTGCCACCGCCCTCCCCTTTCCTGGTCCTCATAGCAGATAACCGGTCGGCCCATCTCGTCCGCCTCAATACGGCCCGGCAGCCCCTTGATGAACCGCACGCCCGCGGCCCGGGCCCGCTGGTACAATTCTTCAAAGCCTTTGCCGGAGGTGCGGATGTCGTTGTAAAAGATGGTGACCTGGGCTTCCGGCTCATGTTCCAGGGCCAGCATGGCTTCCTTGATGGACGCGGTGCAGCAATAGCCGGAGCAATAGCGCAGAAACCGCCGGTCCCGGGAGCCCACGCACTGAATGAAGGCCAGGCGCTTGACCGGCTCGCCGCCGGGGGTAATCAGACTCCCAAGGGTGGGGCCGGTGGCGCAGACAATGCGTTCGAACTCCAGGTTGGTCACCACCCCGGGAATGCGGCCGTAGCCGTATTCGCTCTTGATGCCGGGGTCGAAAGGCTTGGCCCCGGTGGCCAGCACGATGGCCCCCACCGTCAGCCGCCGCTGACTGGGCCGGTAGAGGAGATTTATGGCCTGGTGTTCGCAGGCCTGGATGCACATCTGACAGTCGATGCAATAGTCTTTTTCAATGGTGGCCCGAAGCGGCACCGCCTGGGCGAAAATGATGCGGATGCATTTCCGAGGCTTCAGCCCCAGGTTCCAACGGCTGGGCACGATCACCGGGCACACCGTGGTGCAGGTCCCGCAGCCCACGCACTTGCTCATATTTACATAGCGGGGCCGGAGGGTGACTTCCACCTCAAACTCCCCGGCCTGCCCCGTGATGCGGCTAAGGCTGGCATAAGTGAGCAGCTCGATGTTGGGATGGGCCGCCACTTCCACCAGTTTCGGCCCCAGGATGCAGATGGAGCAGTCCAGGGTGGGGAAGGTCTTGTCCAGTTGGGCCATGGTGCCGCCGATGGACAGCGAGGATTCCGTCAGATAGACCTTGAAACCGGCGTCGGCCAGGTCCAGGGCCGCCTGGCAGCCCCCCACGCCGCCGCCCACCACCAGCACCTCCCGGCTAACCGAACCAACCGGGATAAGCGGCGCCTCCGGGGTCTCCAGGGCCAGGGTCAGGGCGCCCACCGCGGTTTCCAGATCGCCGCAGGAGCGGACATCCACCACCGGCAGCGGCCCTTTTCCGGCCAGTCCCTGGAAAAACCCGGCATGTATCTCGGGGCCGCAGGCGGCCACCAGGCAGGCCTGGCGCTTGGCAGCCGTCAGTTCCCGCAGCCGCGCCAGGCCCGCGGGAGCGCACAGGGGCGGGGCCACCTCGGCCTTAACCCCCAGCCGCTCCAATCGGCCAGCCAGACCCCCAACATCAAAGACCAAATCGGGGCAGGCGCAGATGAGAATTTTTTTCCGCCGGGTCATTTTGATGTAATCCGTAGCCGAAAGTGAGCAGGCATGTTAGAATGGCGGGCAATGCCCGCCCTGCAACCCTGAAATTATTTCCTGCTAATCGCTTCCCCGATAAGTTCGATAAAGTCCTTAGGGTTGATAATTCGTGTGCCGTGAAACTTCTTAAAAGGAAAATGCTTGGTATTGCCCGTGATTAGATAATCCGCTTGGTATTCCAAGGCACAGGACAAAAACTTATTATCCGCAGGATCGCTTTTCAGAATATTTACGTTAACCCGTGGGACGGCCCATATCGCCTTTTCCCTGATGATCGAAAGGATTTTTTCAATGCTTTCATGGTCGAGTTTCCGGAATCTTTGGCGCTTCAGGACCTCACGGTATTCCGTCCAGATGTCTTCACAGAGGCAAACGCTAAGATAACCTTCTATAAACAATGAAAGAATGAGAGCCGGATTGCTTTCCGATTTGAGGAAGGCGGAGACAATTACGTTGGTGTCCAGAATCACCCTGGGCATGGAAAAGTCGCATTACTTCTTTTTGGATTTCCGATAAGCGGTGATTTCAGCCTCAACCTCCTTTTCGTTAATCTTATCCAGTCCGGCCTCCTGGGCGCTTAGCTGAATTTTTGTCAGGAGTTCCGGCTGCTTCACAACGTTTTTGAGGTAGTCTCGGACGCTCAAAATAACAACCTTCGCCTTCCCGCGGCGACTCACCACAAACCTCACCTCGTCTGCGTCCACTTCATCCATCAACTCACCGAAGCGGGTGCGGGCCGTGAGGGCGTCAATTAACTTGGTCATGGGTTTGATCTCGGCTTCCACCTGTCCACCTCTAAAGATTAGAGTTAACTCTTCAGTAAATTAATGATAGCAACCTCAATGAGTTTGTCAAATTTACTTTTCATGGGCCATCAAACAAGGACAAAACAACGAAAAGGCTTTAAAAATCAGAGAATTGGTGGCACAGGCGTCTCGCCTGTGCTTCTGTTTTCAGCATATTTGAACGGCGGCCAGTGCCCGCCCTACATGACTGGTTCATAATCCATCTCAGGGAGGTTCGGAAAATATTTGCGCACCAAAGCGTTATCTTTAGGGACACAAGTAATATGAACTTTGTCAGCATCAAAATCACCATGAATTTGCTTATCTGGAGTTATAATCGAATACGTAGGGGGTTCCTGTCCCAAAAGGGCTAAAAGGAAGTTTTTTGGCGATTTTGGCTCTACCCTGCCCTTAAGGAATTCTCCTTTGTTGAGAGTCTTAACTGGCGCCCGCCCTTGATTTAATGTATCCGCTAGCGCTTTAATTGGTTTTTCCTGTGTAATCTCAACACCGTCTTCCAAAGCGGTAATCTGATGTTCATAAAGTAAATCGAACTCGATGGCCCCGGGAATCCAATCAGCATCTTGGATTCTAAGAGCAACGTCGACAAATGTTTTTAGCGAGAATTCCGCCGCATCTCTTGTCCAGTTCCCTGGGTGTCCAAAGCTTTTTTGATCCCACTTAATTACGAGATTGTAGTCACGATCATATGCGAGTGAGGGAAGAAATTCTTGAAGGGCTAGATAATCATTGGCATGAACACCAAAGGCCGCAAGTTTTATTGCATCTTCTGCTCGGGCCTTGCCCACACCGAGATTTCGAAGAGCTTGGTTGCTTCTGAAAAGGGCTTCACAGGCATAAGCTAAGTGCTCCAGAGTTTCTTTATATTGTTCTACACGGAAAGAATCCATAGCATCGCCGTACATCTCTTTGACTTTTTCATCTCTGATAAGAGCGGACTCGTCTAACTCATCAAGTGAAAGCCCAAGGTATGTTTGGCACCAATCAGACACATATTCATATGTCAGTTCCCCGACTCGGTACCACTGCTGAGGGTCCGGGAAAACACCTTCATGCTTGATTGCTTTTCTCACAGTATTAAGCTGTGAAAAATAATCACGGTGAGGAACAGATGTATTTTGGGTTTTCTTAATTTCTGAAAGAATATCCATTAGATAACTTTTTTGAGGACCCGGCAAACAATTTAGATGCCGAGCTACTGCTGCGGCCGCTAGTTCAGCAGCATCATGGGCAGAAAGAATAACTTTAGCCAAAGAAACGCGGTCAGGACGAGCAGTAGGAACGAATCTAATCTTTTCTAGTAGACCTTTTGCAACTAAGAGTCGGTCAACAACATCTTGAGGTAAATGCATTTTCTTTCCCTTCCATTGTTAATATCCCCGCAAATAGGGAGAGATTGTCAAGGGGAAACGAAAATATTTTCCGCTGAGACTGAAAGATTAATGTTGAGGTAAGCAGTTTCCCCGAGAATTACATTAGACCATTCTTCCTTAATTATGTGGGGGCTTGCAGATGAGCCAGAGTTCGGCAGTGATCTCTTGATGATAGTTGATTTAAACATAGCTTGCCAACAAAGGAAAGCATCTTTCAAATCTTATGATATCATTGAAATATGTCTATCATGACAGGAATGACTACACCTTCTTCTCCCACCGCAGCAAATCCGTCACCTGGGCCAGGGTGCGGCCTTCTTTGATCTCCTCCCGGATGCGGTTTTCTTTTTCCAGGACGTCCATGGCCCGGTTGGCGTATTCCACCGCGATTTTTTGGGGCAGGACGGTTACGCCGTCATCGTCGCCCAGGAGCCAGTCGCCGGATTCAATCTTCTGGTTACCGATGCGGATGGGCACGCCGATCTCGCCGAAGCCCTTGGGCTCCCCGGCGTTGGGCATCACCAGGCGGGAGAAGGCGGGAAAGCCCAGCTTGACGATGTCGCCGGAATCCCGGATAGCCCCGTCGATGACCACGCCGTTTAAGCCCCGCTGGATGGCCGAATGGGTGGCCAGCTCCCCCCAGATGGCCGGACCCACGCCCCCGGCGTCGATGACCAGGACGTCCCCCGGCTGGGCCAGGTCGATGGCCTCCACCGGCTTGGCCCAATCGCCGGGATAGGTGCGCACCGTCAAGGCCCGGCCCGCCAGACGCATCCCTGGCGCCAGGGGCCGCAGGCCCTCCAGTACCCCGCCCCGGTGCAGGGCGTCGGAAAGGTTGGCCGCGGACACCATGGACAGCACCCGGTGAATCTCTTCCTCGCCGCCCCGCTTGAACAGGGTGGTAGGAATGACCGCGCCTTCATCCAGGGCCTTTCGAATCTCCTGGGTGGCCACTGCGGGGTCCAAAGCCTTGGTGATGGCCCCCCCCACGATGACGTAAGCGGCCCCGTGGGCCACGGCCGCGGCTGCGGTTTCGGAGTTGATGCCCCCGGCCACCCCCACGGGCACGCGCACCGCCTGACTGACTTCATAGAGGATGGCAAAGGGGTCCCGGCCCCGCATCTGTTCGTCGATGGCCACGTGCACCGAAATATAATCGGCCCCCAGGGCCTCCACCTGCCGGGCCCGGGCCACGGGATCGGCCACTGCGATCAAGTCCACCGCAATCTTGGCCCCATAGTTCTTACCGGCCTGGATGCACTCCTCGATGGTGGCGTCGGTGGCCGTGCCCAGGACGTCGATGATCTGGGCCCCGGCCTTGGCCGCGGACTCCACTTCGATGCGGCCCGCGTCCATGATCTTCATGTCGGCTACAATGGTTTTGGCGGGAAAAAGCCGTTTCAATTCCCGCACCGCATCCAGACCCTCGCTCTTAATGAGAGGGGTGCCGGCTTCCACCCAGTCCACCCCTGCGGGCACGGCCAACTCGGCCACGCGCACGGCCCGGTGCAAATCCACGAAGTCCAATGCGAGCTGCAATATGGGAGGCATGATTGTTGTTCCTTATAGAGCCAGGGATTAGGGGTTAGAGATTAGGGGTTAGATATTGGGGTCGATTTTTTCAGTGAGGATAGAAGTCCGTTTACAATGCGCCCTACCTCCCACAAGCGGTCAAGCATCTGATTTTTCGCCGTTTCGTTAATATATGCGAGTTGGTGGGCTATGAGGAGTTGGGTTTCCAATTCTGCCAGAGAACCACGGGCATTGCTAAGAAAATATTGAAATTCTTTCTTCGACGTTCGGGCATTTCCTTCGGCAATATTGCTGGGGACAGATACTGCAGAGCGCCTGATTTGGCTGGTCAGTCCAAAGATTTCTTCTTTGGGAAACCCTTGGCTGGCGCGATAAACTTCTGCAACAAGGGCCATGGATTTCTGCCAGGCCACTAAATCTTTAAAAGAGCGCACTTCGTGCCCCATTTTGGCTGAACCTCAACCTCCTGGTCCCTAATCTCTAACCCCTAATCCCTGCTTCCTACTCCAAATCCGCGTGGCGATCCAGGACTTCGCCCCGGTTGCGACCCAGGCGGCGCTGGTAGAGGATGAGCACCACTGCTTCCAGGAACAGGAAGGTGGCCTGTTCGAAGAGGCTGCCCGGGCACTGGACCGAAGTGGCTTCCCGGTGCAGGGTCAGCTTGGTGGTTCCGGGGATGGTAATGGTGACCTGGGCTTCTTTGCCGATAGTGGATTCCGCATGGGTGGTCAGGGCCAGGGTACGGGCGCCCACCTCGTTGGCCCGGCGTTGCATCTCCCGGGGCTGGGCGGTCTCGCCGGAGCCGGACATGACAATGAGCAGATCACCGGGGCGGACCCGGGGGGTAATGGTTTCCCCCACGGAATAGACGGTGAATCCCAGGTGCATCAGCCGCATCAAAAAGCCCCGGAGGATAAATCCGGAGCGGCCGGCGGCGCACCCAAAAATCCTGGGGGCAGCTTCCAATTCTTCGATGAGGGTCTCGGCCATATCCGGGGTGAGCTGAGATAATACTCCTCCCAACTCCTCGTGCATATGGTCCAAAGCCTGGGTGAATTTCAACCCTTGGGCGGGTTCAGGGGCAGTCGCGGCCCCCTTGGTCTGCGGCAGGCAATCCATCCTTTTCCCTCCTTAAGTCTCGGTCCAAATCCTTGGATCCAAGCTCCCCATCTCATGGGAGGAGTCCTAATGGAAATTTAACACAACCCAAGAATTATTACCAGAATTGTTGCGAATTAGGCCGGTCGACAGAAATTTTTTTCGCCTCAGTTAGGACCGGCAAAAAGCGGGGCACAACAAATGAGAGAGGCGGTCCACAGACCGCCTCTCGTATCAAGCTGACCAATTCGCCGGAAAACAAGGGCCGCTTGCCTCTCGGGCCCAAGTCTCCGGGTTAGGGTTCTTTGGGCTTATCCGGCTCTGCGACCGGTTTTTCTTCGGTGCTGATCTCTTTGTACCATTCCGAGTGGTGCTTCTTGGCCCACAAGCGGCTCACCTTTCCGTCCACCATGGCGCTCCAGGTGCCAGGGTTGGCGATGGTGCCCAGGTAGGCGTGGGCGATGATACTGGCCACAAAGATGATGGCGAAAAAGCCGTGGACCGTGGACAGGAAGCAGTTCAGGGTTAGCGGCAAGCTGGTCTTAAAGATGAGCAGGATGCCGGTCGCCCCCATGATGAGGGATAGGACCACCGTGAGCCAGAAGAAGATTTTCTGGCCGGCGTTTAGCCGTCCCGCCGGGACCTCCACCTCTTTGCCCCCGATGTAGCCTCCGTGTTTTTTCAGCCATTCCCGGTCATAGGCCACAAATTTGGCGTCTTTATACCACAGGCCGAGGCTGACGATGGACGCCGCCACAAAGATGAGGCCCGCCCCCCAATGGAAGATGACCGCGGAATATTGGGAACCGAAGAACATCCGCAGCATACTTACATTATTATAGAAGAATATGTATCCAGTAAAGGTCAGGAGCAGGAAGGTAACCAGGCGAACCAGGTGGGTCCAACGCTCCGCCAGGCTGAACCGCTGGATTTCCCCGGGGGCGGCGTAGAAATCCGCCACCTTGGGGCCCTGCCCGGTGTAATGCAGCACCAGGACGAAGACCAGGAGCAAAATGGCCCAACTAACATATGGGGTGAGATAGAGCTGGTGAATCTGGTTGAAGGTGAAGGCCCAGGGTGCGCAGCCGAAGAGCCGGCCCGAACTGACGGTCACCGGTTTGCCGGTGGGGCCGAACATATCGGTGACAATCTGGCCCTTGAACATGTGGGCCGTGTCCGAATGGCAGTCGCCGCAGCCGCCCGCTCCCAAGGCCAGGCTCGCGGGGGCCACGTTGTGGTTGATATTGAAGCCCTCAATATGACCGGCCCAAGTGGTGTCCTGGCTGCTTATGACCTCGCCCTTGTCATTCAGGGAGTACATCATGCCGCCTTTATGGTAGTACGGCTTGATCTGCTGGAAGCGCTGGTTTCCCTTCAGCGTCTCGGAAAACGCGGCCAAGGCGATCTTGATCTGCTCTGGGGTGTGCACCTCGGGCTTGGCGGGGTTTTTGGGCTTGAGCTGGTCTTTGGCCTTGTCGTAGCCTTTTTTCAGCTCCCGGGCGAACAAGGGATAATTAATGCCGTCCTTATCCTGGTTGGTGAAGAATACTGAATTGAAACGGTTAACCGGCCAAAGTTTGCCGTGTTCGTCCCGCTGGAAGGCCGGCTGCCAGGTGAATTCATCCCCGATCTTTTTGGCCCCCAGCTTGGGGTAATTCACCATTTGACCAGTGGTGACGTCAAAGCCCTCGAAGCCCGCCCGGTGGAGGGCCGGAATGTGGCAGACCTCGCAGGACAGCTTGTCCAAGTGGTTGGGCCGGATGGACAGATGCTGGGGCCGGGTGGCGCCCATGTAGCCCGATTCATGGCATTCCTTGCAGGTCTTGATGGTGTTGTCCAGGTTGTCCGCCACCGTGGAGACGAACTCATGCCCCTTGGCAAAGTTGTGCTCAATTTTGGTAACCTTGAGTTTTTTGTCTTCCACGGAATGGTGGCAGAGCGCGCAATTCATGCCCTGCAAGTTATGGACGTCGGGGTTGATCCGGTCGTTCCAGGAGAAGCCCCGCTTCTTCACATCCGAGATGCCGTGGCAGAAGACACAGTTTTCGGCCGGCGGGGGATAGGACAGGTCAATGACTATCTTGCCGTCCTCATTAAACATCCGCTTGTTGTAGGCCACTTTGGGCTGCTGGCCTTCTTTGACCGTGCCGGTCACCAGGCCGATGCCCGACGCCGCCACCGCAGCCCACTTGAAGTTCAGGGACTGGAGTTGGATGTTGCGTTCTTTGAAATTGTAGCCCGGCAGGTGGCAAACGAAGCAATCGGCCTCCACCACGCCGGTCTTGTCCCACTTGCTCTGGTAGTAATCGCCGTCCAGAGATTGGGCCAGTTGGGGCTCCGCGGCCAGGCGCTTGTCGAAGCGCTTGCCGTCCCGGTCAAACTCCAGGCCGCCGCCCCCGGGGTGGCACCCACCGCACCCGGGAAACCCCGGATTTTTGGGATCGCCCGCAGCCACAAAGGCAAAGGTGGTGAGGTCGATTTCATCGGCGGTTTTGTTGTGCTTTTTCGCCAACTGGCGAAACGAGGGCGGTCAGAACTTGCCCATCATGCCGTCAGACAAGACCCAAGGCTTCTTTTTGGAGAAGTCGTCCTTGATGACGTTCCAGCCCTGCTGGAAGTGGTAGCCCTTGGTGATCTGATCGTAGTTGTGGCAGGCGCCGCAGGTCTGGCGGGTGCTGAAGGGCTGGTCGGCATTTTCTCCGGTGAGGGGATTGATGATCTTGCCGTCGTCGGTTTTAAGATGGAAGGGAATGCAGGTGCGGATTTTGGCGCTGGCCAGCGAAGGCGTCAGCACCATGAGAACTCCTGCCAGGACCGCCGCCAGCAAGCCCCAGATACGATAACCTTTAGTCATAATAATCATCCTCGCTGATCACCCTCACCGCCTGTCCAGGCCGGAAAAAGTTAACACGTGTTTAAGATCCGAATTTTACGGATGCTGCCCTGGCTTGAGCCATCCCAAAAGTTTCTTAAAAGGTGAATACCTTATAGTCCGGGCTGGCCATCATGTCCACCAGCACCGGGCCGGGAGAGATTACCGAGCCGGCGATCAACTCGTCGGGGCCGATGAGCCGCTTGTCGGCGCAGGCCTTGCACACGTGAATAGGACTCTGTTTTTTGATGAGCTGGTCCAGAAAATCCTTCATGGCTTCCCCAGTGGAGGCCCGGATGCCTTCCGCCATCCCTACCTGGGCCCAGTGCACCGCTTCGTCGATGAGGAAGACCTCCACCTGGTGACCCTTATCCGCCGCAATGCCGGCGAACTGAAGGGCCCGGGTGGCGCCCCCCGACTTTTCCAAACCCTTGGAGATTATGAAGAGCAGCTTCATATTGGTTTCCTTCTTAGTATGGCATTTTCATCGTTTTCCCCGAAGGCGGTTTTGAGAGGGGCGAAGCCTCCGGTCAGCCTGAGAAAGTTAATGGGATTATAGCAAACTATATGCCAGATCTCAGCGAAGCAACAACCATCCGGGTTTGCAGGAGCTGAGGGGCTGACTGTTAAGCCGGATTAATTAACAAGTGTTAATCTCCCAGAGCGGCCAGGTTATCCCGGACGATTTGGGTGTTCGGGTGGTCCTCCCCCAGGAACCGGCGGCAGAGGGCCAGGGCCCGCTCGTACGCGGCCTTGGCCCCGGCCAGGTCCCCCAGGTCACGGAGCACGGAACCCAGGTTGTTCACCCGGATGGCCACCTTGGGATGCTCCGGCCCATAGGCAGCCTCAGCAAGAGCCAGGGCCCGCTCATAGTACGCCCTGGCCCCGGCCAGGTCCCCCAGGTCCTGGAGCACGGAACCCAGGTTGTTCACGGCGATGGCCACCATAGGATGATTCGGTCCATAGGCGGCCTCATCAATCGCCAGGGCCCGCTCATAGTACGACCTGGCCCCGGCCAGGTCCCCCAGGGCATGGAGGACGAGACCCAGGTTGTTAACTGCCGTGGCTACCTGGGGATGGTTAAGACCATAAACCTGTTCCCAGAGGGCCAGGGCCCGCTCATAGTACGACCTGGCCCCGGCCAGGTCCCCCAGGGCCCGGAGCACGGAACCCAGGTTGTTCACATCCCCGGCCACATCGGGATGGTTTGGCCCATAGGCAGCCTCAGCAAGAGCCAGGGCCCGCTCGTACGCGCTCTTGGCCCCGGCCAGGTCCCCCAGGTCCTGGAGCACGTTACCCAGGTTGTTCACCCGGATGGCCACGTTGGGATGATGCGGGCCATAGGCGGCCTCATCAATCGCCAGGGCCCGCTCATACGCTCTCTTGGCCCCGGCCAGGTCCCCCAGGTCCTGGAGCACGGAACCCAGGTTGTTGACGTCGATAGCCACCTCGGGATGATCCGGCCCATAGGTCGCCTCGTCGATGGCCAGGGCCCGCTCGTACGCGCCCTTGGCCCCGGCCAGGTCCCCCAGGGCCTGGAGGACGTTACCCAGGTTGTTCACCCGGATGGCCACCTTGGGATGCTCCGGCCCATAGGCGGCCTCATCAATCGCCAGGGCCTGCTCAAAATATGCTTTGGCCCCGGCCAGGTCCCCCAGGGCCCGGAGGACGAGACCCAGGTTGTTCACGCCGATGGCCACGTTGGGATGATGCGGGCCATAGGCGGCCTCATCAATCGCCAGGGCCCGCTCATGCGCGCTCTTGGCCCCGGCCAGGTCCCCCAGGGCCTGGAGCACGGAACCCAGGTTGTTCACCCGGATGGCCACCTCGGGATGATCCGGCCCATAGGTCGCCTCGTCGATGGCCAGGGCCCGCTCATAGTACGCCCTGGCCCCGGCCAGGTCCCCCAGGGCCTGGAGGACGTTACCCAGGTTGTTCACCCGGATGGCCACCTCGGGATGCTCCGGCCCATAGGCGGCCTCATCGATGGTCAGGGCCCGCTCAAATGCAACCCTCGCCCCGGCGAACTCGGCGCGGATCTGCAAATAGAATCCCGCCTGGTTCCAGAGGCGACCCATTTCAGAAATGACCAGGTTAAGGCCTGCGGCATGTTCCAACGCGGCTAGGGCCTGGGGCAGGAGGCGGGCGCACCAGGGCCAATTTTCCAACTCAATATAGGGGAAAGCCGCGTTGACCAGTGCCACCGCCACCCCGGCCCACTGCTTTCTGGCATCGTCTTCCAGGCGGTCCCGGGCCACGGCCTGGACCAGGCGGTGCACCGCCAGGGCGTCGCCCGCGACCTCCAGGAGTGAGTAGCGCCGCAGCACCCCCAGGGCGTCGTCCAGGGCCAGGGGGTCTTGTACTGCCGCGGCCAGGGGCTCCGGCAGGTGCTCTGCCCCCTGCTCCAATAATTGTTTGGGAATGTCGTCCGGGGCCAGGAAGGCGCAGAGGTTCAAGAGATCGACGGCTGCGGGGGAGGCCGCTTTGACCTGCTGAAAGGACAGCTCCCAGGTGGTGGCCACGGTGTCGGGGTAATCCTGGGAAGGTTGACCCCGCTTTAAGATTTCCCGGCGCCGGGTTCGGAACAGGTCCAGGTAGTGGGCGAGGGCGCAGCCGCTCTCCTCCATGTAGGCCCCGGCCTGCTCCAGGGCCAGGGGCAGGTCGCCCAGTTCCGCCGCCAGTTCAGCCGCGGCCGCGTCATCTTGTTGGCCGGTGCGCTGCAGCAGAAAAGCCACCGCATCCGGGCGCTCCCAGACCTTGATGTCCAGGGGTTTAGCCACCCCCCGCCAGACCGGGTTCCGGGAGGTGATGAGCACATGCCCGGCGCCGCCCTGGGGAACGTAACCTTGCAGGTCTTGGGGTTCGGCGGCGTTGTCGAAGATGAGCAGCCATTTCTGCCGCCGCCCCAATGCCTGGCACACCGCCGTCACCTGGACTTCCTGCTCCGCCGCCGCGGCTTCGGGCAACGCCAGCGGCACGGCCAGCCCGGCGTAATCCCCGGCCAGGGCGAGGGGATCCTCGGCGCGCACCCACCACACCAGGTCGTAGTCCAGGGCAAAACGGTAGGCATACTCCAGGGCCAGTTGGGTCTTGCCCACCCCGCCCAGGCCGCAGAGGGCGGTCAGGGGCGCGGCTCCGCTTCCCGCCAGGGAGGCCCGGATATCCTCCAAAAGCTGCTCCCGCCCGGTGAAGTTGGGATTGCGCCGGTGCAGCAGGTTCCAGATGGGGGGCAGGGCGCCAGGAAAGCGGGGGGCTTCTTGCGCTGCCCTTGCCCCGGGAAACCGCGGCGCTGAGGAAGGCTTGGCGCGCCTTTGTTCAATCTCTACGAAAAGTCTTTCCCTGGCAGCATCCGTATCTTGAACGCCAACTAAATCAACATAAATCATGGGGCCAAGCAAGCCTTCTATATTGCATTGACGAACAAGAATTGGCAGCAAGGTGCGTTTTTTAAAGGCAGCAGTCCATTCATCTTGACAATATTGGGAGGAAAAATAATCCGGGGAAAAAACCGCGATGGTCCGCTGGGCGACTCGCAGCGCCTGGTCCATTTCTGCGATAAAGTTGCCTCCGGCGCGGAAATCCCAGGCCTGGAGCACGCAGGTATGGCCTTTATCCTCCAATTCCCAGGCGATCCACTCCGCCCAAGCTTTATCCGCCTTGTTGTAACTGATGAAGAAGTCTTTGCGGTCTGCTTCTGGCATGTTCTCCCCGCCAGACCCGGCGCGCCGGGCGGGATCAACCATGCGGTTTTTTGTAGGGGCGCACCCACGTGTGCGCCCGCAGAAGGGCGGACACACGGGTCCGCCCCCACATTTTTACCGGCGATCGGCTGAATTCTCCCCTCACCCTGATCCTCTCCCCCGACGCGGGATAAGGAACAAAGAGGAATAACTTTAATTCTTTCTTTGATAACTTTCAGGCAAGTATGACGGTAAAGTCAAGGGAATTTATGCCCAGGAACCTAAAGGAGCACGGTCCGCCGTGCCCCTACGATTTCGCACAGGCGAGACGCCTGTGCCACCAAATTTATATGGGGGTGGGGGAGGGGGCAGGGGCTCTCGCCCCTGGCTCCCTCCCCAAAAACCTATCCCTCAAATTTATCGTCGAAGACTTTCATGGCGCAAAAGCGGCCGCACATGGTGCACTGGTCTTCTTTGGCCTGGGAGAGGTCCCGGTAGCGCCGGGCTTTGGCGGGGTTGATGGACAGCTTGATCTGGGTGTCCCAGTCCAGGGCCCGGCGGGCCCGGGACATCTTCAGGTCCCAGTCGGCGGCGCCGGGAAGGCCCCGGGCGATGTCGGCGGCGTGGGCCGCAATGCGGGAGGCCACCACGCCGTCGATGACGTCCTCCACTTCCGGCAGTTTCAGGTGTTCGGCGGGGGTGACATAGCACAAAAACGCGGCGCCCAGGGTGGCCGCCAAAGCGCCACCGATAGCTCCGGCAATGTGGTCATAGCCTGAAGCCACGTCGGTGACCAGGGGCCCCAGAACGTAAAAGGGGGCGTGGGCGCAATATTTTTGCTGGAGGCGGATATTTTTCTTTATGGCCTGGAGCGGCAAATGCCCCGGGCCTTCCACCATGACCTGGACGCCCGCGGCCCAGGCCCGCCGGGTGAGTTCGCCCAAAACCTTCAATTCATGGATTTGGGCCTTGTCGGTGGCGTCGGCCAGACAGCCGGGGCGCAGGCCGTCCCCCAGGGACAAAGTGACGTCGTAGTCTTTGGCAATGGCCAGCAGTTTATCATAGTGCTCGTACAGGGGGTTTTCCTTCTGATAGCGGCGCATCCAGGCGGTGAGAAAGGCCCCGCCCCGGGAGACTACGCCGGTGACCCGCTTTTTGAGCAGGGGCAACGCGGCCCGGGTGACGCCGCAGTGCACCGTGACGAAATCCACGCCTTGCTTGGCGTGGTGGTGCACCATGTCCAGGATGTCGGCGGCCTTGACGTCATCCAAGCTTTTGGCTTCAGTCATCACCTGGTAGATGGGCACGGTGCCGAAGGGCGCGGGACAATTGGCCAGAAGCGCGGTGCGGATTTCATCCAGGTTGCCGCCGGTGGACAGGTCCATGACCGCATCCGCCCCGTACGTCAGGGCCGCAGCTAATTTGGCCTGCTCCTTTTCCAGACTGACATCATGGGGCGAGGTGCCGATATTGGCATTGATCTTGACCCGGACCCCGGCCCCGATGGCTATGGGTTTCAGCCCCTGATGCTCCCGGTTGGCCGGCACCACGATGGTGCCCTGGGCCAAACCATGGCAGATGGCCTCCGGGGTCACGCCCTCGGCGGCCGCGGCCTGTTTCATGGCCGGAGTGACCTTGCCTGTTAATGCTGCTTCCCGCTGCGTCATAGGGGTATTTTATCCAAATCCGTAGGAAAAAGGAAGTCCGGGGAAAGACAAGAGCCACGGGCGATAGTTTTGTGTTGCCGGCCCTCAGCCCCGGGTTGAAATGACGGAGTGATGTCATCGGGTGGCGGAATTCCACGCGGCTAGGATCGATCTCAAGGTATTTCTGCCTATAAACCGAATTGGCTCACCCCATCAGGCCGTTAGAAGACCGGCTTTTCTCTTGACATCGAAAAATTGATTTAGTAATTTAGATTTTACTAAAACATAACTATGGATAAAGACTATAAAGACCTGGAATTAGCGATGATGTTTAAAGCCTTGGCGGCCCCGGTCAGGATCGCAATGGTTCAATTGCTGAAAAATAGAACGCTGTGCGTCGGAGCGCTGGCAAATCGACTGGGGATCACTCCCGGCGCGGTTTCCCAACACCTGCGGATCCTCCGGGACGCCGGGCTGCTGGAGGCTGACAAGCGAGGCTATTTTGTGCATTACCGGGTAAAACCACAAACCCTGGCCAAATGGAAGACTGCCATGGGTGCGTTCCTGGAGCCAGGGGGTGCGGAAGAAACCTATCAACTTATAGAAACAGGAGAAGGGATATGTGCCAAGAAAAGCAGACCTGTCAGAAACCGGAAGAACTGAAGGGGAAGCCCGAAGAGTGTTCCCCGGAGCAAATCCTGAAGTGCCATGGTGAGGCCTCAAAACACCCTTGCTGCGCTTCTCATAAAAAGTGAGCTTATTATCTCGGATTGGGCAAGATGGAATCCTCCCTGGCTATTTCCGTATCCGGCTTGAGCAAAAGTTTCGGCTCCTTCAAGGCTCTCAGCCAGGTAAATTTTTCGGTGCGCCGGGGTGAAATCTTTGCCTATCTGGGACCCAACGGCGCCGGGAAAACCACCACTATCAAGATTCTATCGGGTTTGCTACAACGGGACGCCGGGGAAGTAAGCATCTGTTCCGCGGATGTGGCCGAAGACCCCGTTTTTGTCAAGCAGCGTATCGGAGTCGTGCCGGATGAGTCCAACCTCTACCCGGAGCTCACCTGCCGCCGTAACTTGGAGTATTTGGGGGAATTATACGGCTTGCCGAGAAGGGAGCGCACCAGCCGGGCCGCTGAACTCTTGTCATTCTTCAGTCTGACAGAGCGAGCGAGTACTCCCTTCGGATCTCTTTCCCGTGGCCTGAAACGGCGTTTGACCATTGCTGCCGCCCTGGTGCATGACCCTAAATTGGTTTTTCTGGATGAACCCACCTCGGGTCTGGATGTGCCCAGCGCCAGGGCCTTACGGGAGCTCATCCGGACGATCAATCGCCGGGGTGCAACAGTATTTCTTACCACCCACAATCTCTATGAAGCCGAGGCGCTGAGCCAGAGGGTGCTTATCCTCATCCAGGGCCGGGTGGCGGCCCAGGGCACCCTCGGGGAAATACGGCAGCGGGTTCAGCGCCTCAATCTCCTGACCGTGGCTTTCTCCCAAGAAATCGAGCCGACAAGCCTAAGCCGGGCCTGCCCGGCCGTTCTCCAAATCTCACCTCAGGACGGGTCCTGGGCCCTTGAGGTAACCGAGACCCATGCCGCCTTGGAGCAACTCCTGGCCTTTGCCGGAAATGAGGGCCTGCGGCTCAGGGAGGTCAACACTAGGGTCGCCAGCCTGGAAGACGCGTTTCTCAGTCTTCTTGAGGAGCGCTCCCCGGAATCGGAGGCGCTCCCATGAGCCGGTTGCGACGCGCCCTGGCCATCAGCTTCAAAGACACGGAAAGTTATTACGGGAAGCCGCCTCTCGTTACCTGGGGGCTCTTGTTCCCAGCCGTTTTACTACTTTCTGTTTATGTTAAAGACCCTTCCACCTACCTGGCCATCGCGCCGGGCATCATCGCCATGACCTTGCTTTTCGGCAATACGTCCATGGCCGCCATTGTGGTCACTTTCGAGAAGCGAGCCGGCACCTTTCAAAGGCTGCTCCTGGCCCCTCTCTCCATGCGCACCCTCATCCTGGGAAAGGCATTAAGCGCTTCGGCCTATGGCCTAGCCACAGCCCTGGCGTTAAGCTTGGGGCTGAAGCTCGCTTTAGGCATGCCCATGGTTGATCCCCTGATTTTCCTGGCTGGCCTCATATTGGGAGCAGGGTGCTTTTCCCTGTTGGGCCTGACTGCCGCAGTTATGGTACGAGAAGTTTTTGAAGCCATGACCCTGATGAACTTCTTCCGGTTCCCGATTTTATTTATCAGCGGGGTCTTCATGCCCCTTTCTCAACTGCCTGCCTGGCTTAAACCTCTGGCCCTGATATCCCCCCTGACTTACGTGGTGGAACTCCTTCACCTGGGGATTTCGGGGCGATCAGAATTTGCCGCCCCTGTTGTCCCCTTCTTGGCCAGCCTCTTATTTTTGCTCGCCAGTTGGCTTCTGGCCGAAGTGATGTTTCGCCGCCGGGCTTATTTGTAGTCTCACTGAGGAAGAGGCAAGGGCCACTTACGAAAAAGCCCTCCTGTCCCCTTTTTCAGCGCCTAGTCCTTCTCGAAGAGGAGACCTTCAAGGGCAAGCCAGTCGGGCACTTCCGGGAAGGGGTGGGGGTGGCGGTTCCAGGGCTGGGCGAAGACGATGGGGGTGATGCCATGGTCGGCCAGTTGCAGGCAGGTTTCCAGACGGTCTTCCACGAAATACCGAATATTATGGTCCTTCAGGTAGTGAATCTTGGTGTCGGGGTCGCCCGTGGCCAGAACCCGGATAGCGGCAGGCGGCACCTCGGCCAGATTGCGGTATAGCCAGTGCTCGATGGGGCTTCTCCGGTCCCGGGCCGTGACGAACAACAGTGGCGTCTCCTGAGCCAGGCGGGTTAAGACCGGCACGGCTTGGGGGAAGGGCGCAACCGGCAGCTCGTGGGGACGGTCGATGAGCTCCCGGATGAGTTCGTCGATGATCCAGGTCGGCAGGTCCAGGCATTCTGAAAGCATGAAGGTGGTGATGTGCTCAACGCGCAGATGGTGCCCTTGGTTGTAGCGTTCCCGGGCCAGGGTCAGGAAAGTGGTCATAATGTCGGCCACGACGCCGTCGATGTCGAAGGCCAATTGGTCCCGGGGAATGGGGGTTGGCAGCTGGTTTGATGGAAGAGATCTGTTCATGTTAAGGTGGCCAAGCAGAGCTTGGCCCAATTATTCGCCAGCCTTCAGGGAAGCCAGAATGGCCAACACCTCGTCCTCAGTCAGATCATACCAGTTTTCATAGGCATCGGCCACCGCGAAGGAATAGCCGCCCCGGACGTTGGGGCAGTAGAGTTCATCCACCAGGGGCAGAAGGTCCCAGGCGGTGCGTTCCGAGGCGGTGGGCACTGCCACAATGAGCGAGCCTGCCCCCTGGGCCTTGAGGAACCCCACGGCGGCCCGCATGGTATAGCCCGACGCCAGACCGTCGTCCACCACCAGGGCCGGGCGCCCGGCAAGATCGGCATAAGGCTTGCCCCCTCTGAGCCGCTGTTCCCGCTGTTGCAGACCCTCTTGGGTTTTCTTTACCTGGGCGTCGATTTCCTGGGGAGAAAGAGGCAGGCGGCGCAGCATCTCTTCGTTGAAGATGACCTGGCCGGAGGGATCCAGAGCCCCAAAGCCGGCTTCCGTGGTCCAGGGAAGCTGGATTTTCCGGACAATGATCAGATCCAGGGGAACTGCCAGAGAGCGGGCGATCTCCGCGGCCACCGGCACCCCTCCTGCCGGAATAGCGAAAAGGCGGAGGTCAGTACCCCGATAGTCGTCCAGAAGGGAAGCCAAATGTTGGCCTGCAACAGTCCTATCAGCAAAGACATGAATGCGATCCCTTAAGGTAGGGTCTGAAATGAGTTTTCCCATGATCGGCAGAAATCTTCTTCCAGGGCGGCGACGCGTCGGCGGAAATCTGCCTGGGAGAGTCGGGCCCCCGTTAGTCCTCCCTTGAAACTGATTTCAGAAAGATAAGGCCGACCGCCGTCAGGATCAAGGAGCAGGTCCAGGATAGCATAAGGAAATTTCCCCCGGGCCATCACCTCCCGGCAAAAATCCAGCAGTTCCCGGGGGAGGGCAATTGTCCGGGATGACCCGCCCTGAAAAAGGTTCTTGCGAAAGCTGTGGGGATTGATGCGCTCATAGGCCTCTGCATAATCGCCCAGCACCACCACCCGGACATCCCGGGCGCCGGCCAGGAATGACTGTACCACCAGGGGATAAGTGAGTCCCTGGAGGCTAGCCAGGCTGTAAAGGGTTTCGAGGTTTGGCCAGAGGCTGACCCCCAGGCCCAGATGACCCCGGTCCCGCTTGGCCACCACTGCCTTTCGAGGCTCATATTCGGGGAGACGCCCGGCCAGATCCGCCAAGGCATAGGCCACAAAACTCCCGGGAACCATGTAGTCCACCAGGACTTCTGCTTGCGCCGCTTTGGAGCGGCTCAGGAATTGGGACAAGATCGGGGGGAAGAAGTTCACCCCCCGCTCGGACAGGTCCAGAATTTTAATCTCTTCCCCAGGGCGCAAGGGGAGCATCCCGAGCACCAGGTCCCCGGAACCCAACTGCCGATAGTGACGGCGAAAATCAGTGATAGTACGAATCAACCGAGGTGATCTGGACATCACGCTTAATAACTGGTCTGATCAGATTATTCTTTTTAATCTTTTGGTAGGAGGCTGAGGTTAGATTGATTAATTTTAACATCTCTTTTTCGCATTTTTTGGGGATATAGATGTCGTAGTAATCAACCTGAGCGATGCGACGCCAATCGCGGTTAATGCGGGCGGGGGGATATACCTGCTTGAAAACGCTTTTGCCGAAGCTGCCCAGTATCAGGACGTCGGCCCCCACCCGATCGAAGTTGTAGGGTTCTTTCCTGGGATTAAGGAGCACCACCCGGTCCGGGGTGGATTCCACAAAGAAATATGACGGCATGAGGTGAATGCGGTGCTCGTCATCCAGGAAAACCAATTCGTATTCCGGGGTTTCGATGAGGCAGCGGCTGGGGATATGAGTGCGGAGATACTCCACCAGGCGCGAGGGGGCTTCACTCCGGCAGGTCAGTACATCCTTGAGATAGTTCAGGCCGGCCAAAGGATAGAACAGGACCAAAAATGCCGCGATGATTCCGGGCGCCAACCAGCGGGGAGCCCTGGCGAAGCCCCAAGAAGTCAGCCTGGCCGACCCTTGCAAAAGAAAATCGGCCGCCAACGGGCTGGCCAGAAAGAGCGCCGGCAGGGCAAACCGGTGCCAGTAGACCGCGGTTAGGTAAACCGCACTCCAAAGGAGAAAGTTCCAAATCCACAGCTTGGCGCCGAAAGCGAGTTTACCATTCCTATAAAGCCAGACCGATCCCGCCATTCCCAGCCAGAAAAGGGGATGGCGCAGCAAGAAAATAACGCTCTCCGGGTAGATGCGGCCAATGGTGAAGGGCGTAAAGAATTCGTGGCAGAGGAGTCTTTTCTGCTCCAGGAAATGGAGCACCGCTCCCGTTAAGCTTCCCAGGATTACCGCTTTGAGGAGCAGGTAAGCTAATAACGGCAAGGCCGATCCGGCGCCCAAGGCCAGAACCCGGAGCGCCAGACGCCGCTTATCGCCCCAGGTCTGCCGGGCCAGGATTAGCAGCGGGGGCAGAAAGGCCAGGCCATAGAACTCCTTGGCATCGAAGGCCAGCCCCAAGAATACCCCTCCCAGCACCAAGGGCCAAAGCAAGGGGGATTCGAGGCCAAGAATCAGAAAGTACAAAGCGCACAGGAAGAGTCCCAGGGCCGGGATATCTCCCAAGACCGAGCGGCCCCAATAAAAGACATCAGTTCCCAGAAAGGCCAGGGCCACGGTCAGCAATGCCGTGGATGTACCCCAGAGGCGACGGGCTATCAGAAACAGTGCCAGAAAGGCAAAGACCAGATAAGCCCCAGCCACCAGGCGGCCAGAGACGAGATTGACGCCGAATAACTTATAGGCCAGGGCCACGGGCAAGATCACCGCGGGACCCACACTGATGCGAAAGTCCAGATCGTTGAGCTGATTTGGACTTTCCACCGTAAAGGCATAGCGGTTGTGTTGCGCCAAATTGGCAGCGGTCTCGGAAAAGATGGCTTCATCCCACCAGATGGTGGGGAAGTTGGCCAGGTTATAAAAGCTGCCGATAAGAATCAGGACGCATAGCAGCATCCCGAACCCAAAGGACAGAACCCCGGGCCCGGGAGAATCGTCAAAGCTCTTCACTAACCGTTATCGCCTCATACCTATATCTTAGTCGACCGGCCAATCCTGACCCGAAGGGGGAAACTTCGGGTTCATAAAAAAGCCTGCCTTATTATAAGGCAGGCTTGTCTTGACATTAAAGTAAAATATTCAGTTAAATCAACAAAAATAATACCTGCTACAATCCCACAATGTGGCGGTGGAGTTCCTTGGTCTTTTCCATCCGGGCCTGATCCCGCTCGGCCACCAAAGCCGCCAGCGTGTCCTGAATCCGTTGATAGAAGGGGCCGTTGATATCTTCGCCCCGGGCGTGGGCGTCAATGAGCTGACGGTAACAACCGATCATCCGGGAAATCATCGACACCGCATACTCCCGGCCCTGGACCTTTATGGTGGCAATCCCCAGGTCCAGATAGGCCTTCAACTCATCACCCAGGATGGCAAAGGCGACGTTGGGGTGCTGGCGGACCCGCTCGTTAATGGCTTCGATCCTTTCCAGCGGCTGCCCCCGTTTCAGCAAAACTTTGCGGCGCTGCTCATCGGTGAGCAGGCACAGACGGAAACAACTACCGCTTCGGTCAGGCCACCCCTCGTATTCCACCACCTCGTTGCCATCTTCATCGCGATAGACCTTGCGGATGTAAGAGTCGGCGATGAGTTCGTGGAACATGCAATTTCCAACCCCGCCGATGCAGCGGTTGCCGTGGACCAAAATCTCGGTTTTAAGTCCCAGTTCGTCGGCTTCCCGTTTGAACCGGGTCAACTTCGCCACGGTGTCGATTTCAGTGGAAGCCACCAATTGGGTAGCACCATACGCTTTAAACCGAGCCATCTCTTCTTGGGTCTGGATGTTGCAGCCCACACTGGCGTGAATGACCAGTTCCGGGAACCGCCGGTGCACTTCCTGCATTACCGCCGGGGTTTTCACAATCACCCCTTCGACGCCGAAGTGGGCGTACTTTTCCACTTTTTGTATTACCAGGGATAGCTTTTCCTGCGGAATTTCCGCGTTCAGGGCTACCCGAACTTTCCCCTGGTAATCTGCGGCAATGCGAACCGCTTCCCCGATTTGGCTGTCTTCCAGTTCCCAGGCGCATTTACGGCGGCTAAAGCCTTTGGCTCCCACATACACCGCGTTGGCGCCGCTTTTAAATACCCCCTCCACCATTTCCAGGCTGCCGCCCGGAGCCAACAGTTCATTAATCATGGTCTCACCACACCTCCCTGAGCCTCTGTCGCATAAGGTCCCTAGGCTCTGCGAACTTCCTTACGCCAGTGCCTGTGGTAACCCCCAGGAATGGTGGGTTCCTGCTCCGCGCCTATTCACTGCTGATTCCCAACACTTAGCGGAATCGGCAGAAAATTTGATGCCGAGGGTTCTCCTCGTCTATATTTTATGCCCATGGCAAGTTTATTTCAATAACATATTGGAAAAAATTTATAAACCATATTCACAAAATAACATGCTTACCAGGCTCAAATTTGTTGGGGAAAGATTAGGTTAAGTATTCATTTTGGAAGACGCAACCCCAGAACCTAAACCCAGAACCCATTTACCCCCGGAGGTAAGCGATGGCGAAAGCAAAGAAGAGGCCGATCTCTACGGTCCAGGTGAGCATGTAGATCAGCAACTCCATCTTGGAGCCGTAGTCTTCCTCCAGTAAGATGCGATTGGGTTCTCTGAGGATATCCCAGGACCGGATTTCTTTTTCCGCTGTCATTGTCATTCCCTCTTTAATAGAAATCTGCCAGAAGCTCCTTGACGGAGGGCTCCGGTTGTTGTCGCACCAAAGGGCCGGCCTCAAGCACCGAATACATTTCCTCCAGGGTGGGCCGGGGCCGGCGATAAATCACCCCGATGGGTATGCGCTCCCCCCACTCCTTGGCCTTCTGATAGGCCCAAAGTTCATTCTCGGGATCGTAGTCCGGTTCTTGCTCGACGTCATAAACCCGCTGTTGGTACCACTGGTAGGTATTGATCTTATTGAAAGTCACACACGGCTGCAACACTTCTAGCAAAGCAAAGCCTTTGTGAGTCAAGGCCTGCTTGTACAAACCGGTGAGATGCTCAATCTTCCCGGCAAAGCCCCGGCCCACCCAGGAACAGTCCTGGGCCACCGCGATGGCCAGGGCGTGCAAGGGCGGATAAAGGACCCCATGGGGTTGCAGCAGTGTTTTAAACCCCTGGTCGCTGGTAGGCGAGGCCTGGCCCTTGGTTAAAGCGTAGACCTGGTTGTTATGCACCACCAGGGTGAGGTCGGAGTTGCGCCGCAGCGCAGCCAGAAAGTGATTGCCGCCCTCGCCGTAACAGTCGCCGTCTCCCGCCTCCGCCACCACCTTCAATTCATGATTGGCCAGGCGCACCCCGGTGGCCACCGGCAGGGTGCGGCCGTGAATGCCGTTAAAGGTGTTGCATTTGAGGTAGTGGGGGAATTTCCCCGATTGGCCGATGCCGGAGACCACCACGATCTCCTCCGGCCGGATTTCCAGCTCCGCCAGGGCCTGCTTGAAGGCCTTGAGCATACCGAAATTTCCGCACCCCGGGCACCAGGCCGACTCGATTCCTTGGTATAAAGAGAACGGCAGCATGTCGCCTCCTAGGCCTCACCGGCCAGCGCCCGGAGTATATACTCCGGGGTGAAGGGAGTGCCGTCATATTTAAGAACCAGCCTATCCGCGGCAATGCCGGTCTCCTGGCGCAGCAGGCGGTTGCATTGGCCGGTGGCGTTCATCTCCACCATCACCAGCTTTTTCGGGCGTCCCAGCGCCTTGGTCACCGCCTCCGCCGGGAAGGGCCAGAGTTCGCTGAAATGGATCATCCGGGCCGGGGTCTTTTCGGCGTTTAGCCGGGCTACAGCTTCACTCACCGGCCCCAGGCTTGAACCCCAACAGGCCAAAGCCAGGGGCGCGTCATCGGGTCCGGCGGTGGTGATGCCGTTTAGTTCTTGCACCAGTCCCTTAAGCTTGCGCAGCCGCTTGTCGTGCATCTGGATGCGCACCTTAAGGTCCTCGGTGAGGTGGCCATCGGGGGTGTGTTCATCGGAATCGGCCACCACCACCGGCCCGAAACCCGGCAGACGCCGGGGCGAAACCCCGTTGTCGGTATAGGCATAGCGCTCATAGGAGCCGTTGGCTTCCCCCCTAGTCAAAGCCCGGTCAATCTCGACCTCGTGGGGAAAATCATGGGCTTCACAGGTCACATTAGTATCAGCGAAATATTGATCCGTGATAACGAACACCGGCAGTTGATAGCGGTCGGCCAGGTTGAAGGCCTTGGCCATCAGCGCGAAGCCCTGGGCCGGCATGCCCGGGGCCAGGACTGCCCGGGGCGAGTCCCCCTGGCTGGCATACAGGACGAACCCTAAGTCGCCCTGCTCGGTGCGGGTGGGTAGTCCGGTGCTGGGACCCGGCCGCTGGGCTTCCACGATGACCAGGGGGGTTTCGGAGCACGACGCCAGACCGACAGCTTCCACCATGAGGGCAAAGCCGCCGCCGGAGGAACCGGTCATGGCCCGGACCCCGGCATAAGAAGCCCCGAGGGCCATATTGATGGCGGCGATTTCGTCTTCCGCCTGTTCCACTACCACCCCCCAGCGGTCGGCCCGGCTGCCCACCGCGTTTAAGACGCTGCTCCAGGGAGTCATGGGGTAGCCGCTGACGAATTGCAGACCCGCGGCTAAGGCTCCCAACGCGATGGCTTCATGGCCGCTGATCAGGAGCCGGGGCTGCTGGGGGGCCTTTATTCCCATCAGGGAATGGTGGTTGCCCATGGCCACGGCTTGCTTGTGACCATGGGAGGCGGCCTGGCGGTTCCAGGCCACCACCTCATCGCCTTTATCCTTGAAGGTTTCCTGCAACAGGCTCAGAAAGGGGTCCAAAGGCAGCTTGAGGAGGCCCAGGACGGCTCCGGAGGCGCCAGCGTTGATGGCCACTTCCGCCGCCTTTTGGTCGGGCAGGAGATCGCCGGGCTTCAGACCGAGGGACCCCACCCCTTTAGGCAAGTCAGTGACCACCGAGGCGTCGTAAACGATCAGGCCTTCCGGAGAAAGCTCCTCCCGATGGAGGGGTACGGTTTCCTGGTTCAAGGCCACCATGAGGTCGATGCCTTCCCGGGAGGACACCAGAGGTTGATCGGAGACGCGGATGCGGTTGAAGAGGTGGCCGCCCCGGATGCGGGACTGATAGTCCTGGACAAAGAGGACCTGGCAGCCTTGACGCACCATGAGCTTGGCCAGGAGCCCGGTAATGGTATGGACTCCCTGGCCCGCGGCGCCGCCGATCACGATGTTCAGATCAATGGCCATAGCTACGCCTTTCCCGGCACAGACCGGGGCTGATTGTGAATAATTACTCAAGTGGCGTCTTTTGTCAATAAATAGTTGACCGCGGCGCGGGTGAATTTTGGCCCCCTCGGCACAGCCTGTACATCACATCGAGTCTATATAACGAAATTTAATGCTTAAGTCCTGAACTGGCAATCGCGCTCGATAAAAATAATGTTCCCTGATCGGCCTTTGCAGGGCCTCTTTTGAGGGCGCAATTATGATAAAAACCAGCTGCTAAGATATTTTTCTCTAATTGATTCGGCTTCTTCAACTGCCAAAGCCTGGAGTTTTCCTGGCTAAAGACCCAGGAGCCGGCAAGGATTGCAACTATAATATATTGAATTTATTAAAGTTTAAATTAATACAAGATTGAAGCCGCAAGATGCCAATTTATTTTAACTTAAAATAATTTAAAATTATTTGACAAATTCTAAATTATAATTATAATTTACAAAAATTATTAACAAAAGCCAAATCCTAAAGATATGCTTATGGGATTAAAAAAATTCAATGCTGGACTCGGCTTAAGGCGGGTCTAATTTTACAGCCCGGTGGGCAGTGTCTGAGAGTGGTCTGGTTGGCTTAGAATCCGGCAGAAGGCCGAAAACATGGTTTAGGGAGGGTTTTGGCAATGAAAAAATTCCAAGCAATTTGTTTAATCATCAGCGGCCTATTGTTTTTCTCCATTCCGGCCCAGGCCTTGACCGTCGTTACTGCCTCCCCGGGCGACACCCAATACATCCAGAGCGTCAGCGAAGTGGCCGCCGGCCCGGATATGAACGGCATGGTAATAACCGTCTCGGGCCTTAACGAAGGGGGTGTTCCCTTCACGAACCAGATCGGAACCTGGGTCACCCCAGTTTTTCAAGAAACTCCCCCCTTCTCCTATGCTTTTCCCGGGGCGGTCTTCAGCGGTGACCAATATCTTTTCTACCTGTTACAGGCTGGCGACACTTTCAACAATTCCTGGCTGCTCTACTCTTTTTACGACGTGACCTTAACCAACATCATTATCGACGCTCTGCCTGGCAATGTCGTCTTCGACCGGACCATTGATGGCATGGAGAAGACTATCGGGTCCGGCCAGGGCAAGGACTTTTCCACAAGCTCCACTTCAATCTCTTTCCCAGATTTGGGTACCTATATGAATTTGGTAGCTCTGGACGGCCAGGCCCCTCAGGGCGACCTTTATAGTACCCTGGATATACAACTGGGTAACGGCTTTGGGCGACTTTTCTCTGACAGTGTATATTACGAGCTCTTCACCGCCGACACCGACCGCATTGTTCCGGTGCCCACTCCGGTGTCCTCCAGCCTCATGCTCCTGGGCTCGGGCCTGCTGGGTTTGGCGGGGCTTGGGCGCAAGTATTTCAGCTAATAAGCTGGGTTGAAAAAGAGAAGGGCGGGATGCGCTCAGCTTTCCCGCCCTACGGTCCTGCTGCACAGGCAGGACGCCTGTGCCATCAAATTTTTCGGGAACTAAACCTCAGTCTTTGCGTTCGCGCTTATGGTCGTGGCCGAAGTCGGTGAAGGTGTGCCACAGCTTTTTCAACAACCCTTCTTCATTGGCCTCACCATCCCCGCTATGGGCCTGGGACTGGGGTTCTTCCTTGGCCAGTTCCTCCAGGAGGTGCTGCTGCCGGGTACTCAATTTCCGGGGAATAATCACCCTGACTTCCACCAGCAGGTCCCCTTTGCGATTTCCCTTGGGGTAGGGTACCCCTTCGCCCTTGAGCCGGATCACCTCCCCGGGTTGAGTACCCGGCGGAATGACCAGTTCATGAGAGCCCTGCAAGGTGGGGATGGTTAACCGGGTCCCCAGGGCCGCCTGAACGAAGGATAGCGGCACCTTGAGGTGCAGGTCGTTGCCTTCACGCTCAAAAAACTCGTGGGGCTTGACGTGCATGACAATGAACAGATCCCCGGGAGGGCCGCCGTGGAGGCCGCCATTGCCTTCGCCGGGCATGACCAGGTGGGTGCCGCTGTCCATGCCTGGGGGGATTTTGACTTTGAGTTTCTTCTTTTCCCGGATTCGGCCTTCGCCATTGCAGGCCGGGCAGACTTCCGCCACAAACTCCTTCATACCCTGGCATCGGGGACAGGTGGTAGTGATCTGAAAGATGCCGTGGCTCCGGGACACCACACCCCGGCCGCCGCATTGGGGGCAGGGGGTCCGCTGGGTCCCGGGTTTGGCGCCGCTGCCGCTGCAAGTGCGGCAGGTGATCACCCGGGGCACTTCCACTGTCACCTCGGTGCCCAGGGCTGCGTCCAGGAACTCCAAGGTTAGATCATAGCGCAGATCATTGCCCTGTTGGGGCCGTGGCCCACCCCCGCCGAAGCCGCCACCGAAACCGCCGAAACCAAAAACATCCCCGAAGATATCGCTGAAGGAGCTGAAAATATCGGAAAAATCCCGGAAGCCCGTGAACCCGGTGGAGGACAGTCCCTCATGGCCGTAAGTATCATAGAGGCGCCGTTTTTCCGGGTCATGGAGAACCTCATACGCCTCGGCGGCCTCCTTGAACCGCTCCTCGGCATCTTTGTTACCGGGATTGCGATCGGGATGGTATTTGAGGGCTATCTGACGGTACTTCTTTTTGATCTCATCAACGCTGGCGCCCCGGGAAACTCCCAGGACCTGGTAATAATCCTTTTTTTGATTTGCCATATCCTTTTATGTAAGTCTCGCTTTTACCGATTTTACTTTATCGCCCAAATGAACGTCTTTGTCCCGGCGATCGTCAATGGTGATGTGGGTTACCACCCGCATGACCCCCCGTTCGAAGGGAAGTTCGTGCAGGACCTGGGCCACTTTCAGCAGCCGGGCGGCGTGGCCATGAATCACGGTGCCCATGTCTGTGAGTTCATGGGGGATGCCCTCGGTTTGGAGATATTTAACCACTTGGGCGATGAAATCGCCTACGCTGGGATTACCCAGTCCCAAAGGGACCACGCTGATCTCCATGATCGCCATGCTCACCTCCGGCAGAGCCGGCGCTCAGGCCGGCAAGTAACGACGCACCGCAGCCTTGAGACGGTCCAGATTAGGTGATTTTACCACAAAATCATCGGCGCCCCAACTGGAAAGATCACGGGGCGGGGGGGAATAGGAATAGAGGATCACCCGGGTCTTGCGGTTAGTTCCCTTGATCATGCGCCCGGCTTCCAAGCCCGACATATCCGGCAGCAAGATTTCCAAGATTACCATATCGGGCTGGAAGGTTTCCGCCAGGCGCACCACTTCTTCAGCTCGGCCCGTCACCTTCACTTCATAGCCCTCATCCTGCAATTCTTCCAGGCATAACTGCTGGATGTGGGGTTCGCCGTCTGCAAACAAAATGCGCGACATGGATATTGCACCTCCTTGTGATCAAGCGGTGCTCCCCCAATAAGGCCAAATTTAAATATAAACATTCTTGGGACAAAAGTCTATTGCCAACTGCGATATGCCGTAAATTTTTTTGGTAATTTATTGCATTTTGATTAAACCCACATTCTTGCTGCGCAAACCTTGGATATTTTTTCATTATATTCAATAAATTTGAGGAAACAGAGTTATGAACTACCATAGACTTGTTAAGTTAACATTTTTTATTATTTTTTTTGAAGACTTATTGAAAAAATAGGTATGTAAATCAGACTGAAGAGAAAATGATTGCAATTTATTAAAAATCTTTGATTCTTTGTATACTTTAATGAAATTATCTATAATCTATTTTATTAAAATAACTATTAAATATATATTTAATTATATTTGTATTGACTTTATTAATTATTTATATATATTTTTAAATTTAGATATATTTCCTTAAATATCGTTGTCAGATAAATAAATTTAAAGGTTCTAATTTGCAATTCGGGCGGCTGTCATGGTGTTGAAAATTCTTCGGCCCGGATGGCTGGATCCCCCTACCCAGCGAAATCCAACCCACATAAAAGGAGGATGACCGGGCAAAAAATGAGGTTAGCGTCTGGATGCAAACGGGGTTCCCTGCCCCAAAGTGACGACTCAAGCTAACCCCGGAAAGTTCATGGACCATTATACAACCATTTAACATCATAAAATTTCTGGGGGTGAACTATCATGAATTCTCTATCCCAATTCAGGCGCAGAGCCGGGGTTGCCTGGCGTCGCGGAGTTCATCTTGTATTGGCGTTGGGAATTATGGCCAGCTTGGTTCTGCTATTAGTGGGGCCGGCCTCAGCGGCTTGCATTAACCTGGGTACCGCGGCGGCTTATGCAGGAGCAAATCTCCCCGGTACCGGCGTATTCAACATTAACGGCGCCACTATCGTCAATGGCGACGTTTATGTGGGAGATACCAGCGCTTACTACGATCTTAGCTTCACAGGCGGCAGCCAGCTCCAAGCCTTTAATGGTCATGGCGGGACAATCTTTTTGGCCCCGAACGCCACTATGACTGCCACCGGAGGTAGCACGGCGGCAGGCGGGCAAGTTCTTCTGAACGTGGCCCAGTCGAACCAGGTCGTCGCGGACCTCAACACGGCACTGGCTGACGTGGCCGCGCTGGCCGCCACCCAGACCCTGGGCGCCATCAGCGGCAACGCGACTATCACCAGCACCACCCAAGTCAACGTGATCGATCTAACCAGCGTGACCGAAACCGACGGCGGAACCCTTACCTTCAGCGGTAGCGCCACCGATTGTTTCATTGTCCGGGTGAGCGGTGACCTTTTGGCCAGTGGCGCCTCCAACATTGACAGCGACGGGGTGGGGCCTGCAAACTTGTTGTTCGTCGTCCAGGGCTACATCAAATCGACCAACAGCTCTCTGGAAGGCACGTACATCTCGACAGGCGGGGCTATCGTTGTAAGTGGTGGAGATCAGTTTGGGGCGTTTATCCAAGCGGCGGTGGGAAAGAATTTGATCTTCGAATCTGGCGCCACCATTTACTTCAATGGGATTCCGCCGACGGGCATCCCCATCCCTCTTCCGGCCTCGGTTCTCCTTTTGGGCTCGGGTCTCCTGCGCCTCGTGATCTTCCGCAACCGGAAGCGGACCCCCGGAAACTAAACATTGGTGGGCTCTCCTCTGACGGGGAGAGCCCCGCCTCCGGCGCTTCCGGTTAAGGGTAGTCTCCGGTGGAGGCCGGTTCTGCGGGCTAATCCTCTCCGCTTTCGCCTGTATCCCCGGTGTTATCCGGAGCTTTTTGCCGCCTGCTCCGCCAGCGGCCCACCAGGTCCGGCTCCTGACCTTCCGTTCCCGGCTCATAGAAACTTACCCCCGCGAGGTCTGCCGGAAGATACTCCTGCTCCACCCAGTGGCCGGGGAAATCATGGGGATAGAGGTATCCCTGACCGTGCCCCAAGCCCTTGCGGTCCCGGTGGGCATCTTGTAAGGGCGTCGGCACGCGGGTGGCGCCTTGGTCCTCCAGGACGGACTTAGCCTGAAAGTAGGCCTGGGTGGAGTTGCTCTTGGGGGCCAAACAGAGGTAAATGGTGGCCTGGGCCAGGTGATACTGCCCTTCCGGCAGGCCCACCCATTCCAAAGCCCGGGCCGCCGCGGCGGTATGCACCAGGGCCTGGGGGTCGGCCAAGCCGATATCTTCGGAAGCCAGGATCAGTAGCCGCCGCATGATGAACCGGGGGTCCTCCCCCGCAACCAGCATCCGGGCCAGCCAGTAGAGGGCTGCATCCACATCCGATCCTCTGACACTTTTTATAAAGGCACTGATAGTGTCATAATGGGCGTCACCCTGCCGGTCATATATCAGGTCCCGGCGGGGCATGCACTCCCGGGCCGCCGCCAGGTCAACCCGGATGACGCCGCCCGCGTCGGGGTCAGTGCTCAACACCGCCAGTTCCAGGGCGTTCAGGGCCCGCCGGGCGTCCCCCCCGGCCATCTCCGCCAAGTAATCCAGAGCCTCGGCTTTAACCTCGGTTTTGTGGGTTCCTAATCCCCGTTCTTTATCCTTAAGGGCTAACATTAGGATGGTCAGAACTTCTTCTTTAGCCAGGGGCTCGAAGATAAAGATTTTGGCCCGGGAGAGCAACGGCCCGATGATTTCGAAATAGGGGTTTTCCGTGGTGGCCCCGATCAGGGTGATCAGCCCCTCCTCCACGTGGGGCAGGAGGGCGTCCTGCTGAGCCTTGTTGAAGCGGTGAATCTCGTCAATGAGGACCACGGTGCGCCGCCCCTGGTTTTGATGGCGTCGAGCCTCTTCCACCACACGTCGAAGATCCGCAACCCCGGACATCACCGCGCTCAGGCTGACGAAGTGGCAGTCAAGGGTTGCGGCCATAACCCGGGCCAGGGTGGTTTTGCCGCTCCCGGGCGGACCCCAAAAAATCATGGAAGAAAAGAGCCGGCCGGCCTTAAGGGACCGCCATAACAGCCGCCCGGTGCCTACCAGGTGGGCCTGGCCCACAAATTCCGCCAGAGTCCGGGGCCGCATTCGGGCGGCCAGAGGCTGGGGGAGTGTGAACATGGATGGGGTTTTGTCCATGTTAGGGGTCAGTGGCCAGTGGCCAGTAGAAAGACTTTGATTGTCAATTTGTTAGGATTTAAGGGTCTTAAGAGATGATAAAAGGCCCTTCAATATCTTCCCAACTTCCGAGGCGCACTCCAAAAGATCATCCATCGCTGATTCATTCATATAGCTAAGATTCCTGGCAATAATAATCTGGGTTTCCAATTCCGCCAATGAGCCCCGGGCACCCCCCAGAAAGTATATGAATTCCTTCCTGCCCAATTTCCCCTGGCCTTCCGCAATATTACTTGGAATCGATACCGCCGACCGGCGCAACTGACTCGTGAGCCCAAATAATTCCTCTTTTGGGAATTCTTGAGTAGCTTTAGTAAATTTTTGTAACTAATTCCATTGCTTTAGTCCATACCTTTAGTTCACGATAAGATTGTATCTTTGCAACCATCAATGGCACCTTCCCCCATATTAAACCCCCTAACCTGAACACTGACCACTGACCACTGGCCACTGCCCCTTGCGATTCTCTCATTTCTTTCTTATAATAATATTTAATCCTTAGCAATCAGAGGCGCCACATGTTTGGTTACAATATCACCACGTTGATCATCATCCTGGCCATCGCCCTGTTGCTCTTCGGGCCCCGGCGTCTTCCGGAGCTGGGAGACAGCATCGGCAAGGCCATCCGGAGCTTCAAAAAGGCTCACGAAGACCCCGAGGCGGCCTCACGCCAGGAGATTCCCAGCAACACCACCGCTTCCCAGAATTTCACCTGCCCCCAATGCCAGAAGAATTACACCGGGGACGTGAATTTCTGTCCCCATTGCGGCCAGCGCATCGTGAAAAGCTGATCGAGGGAAGGCCGTGTTTGGAATCTCATTCGAGGAACTCATCATCCTCATGGTGCTGGCCTTTCTCCTCTTTGGACCGCAGAAGTTGCCGGAGTATGCCGCCATTCTGGGCAGGTTCGTGGCCAAGATGCGCCAAGCCAGCGCCGAAGTGACCCGCCAGTATCAGAATCCGTTTCAGTATCCTCCAGAGCCCACCGCCTCTCCGGCCCCGGAAACCGCCTGCCCATACTGCCAGCAAAAAGTTACCCCGGAGTTCACCTTCTGCCCCAAATGCGGCCACCGCATTAAAACAGACCACTATCCTCCACCCCCACAGCAGCCTTTAACGTCGTAAGGCCATGATCCGACCGCTTCAAAACGACGACATCGAAGCTGCCCTGGCCATAATCAACCAGGCAGCCCTGGCATATAAAGGGGTGATCCCGGCGGATTGCTGGCAGGAGCCTTATATGCCCGAAGAAGAGTTGCGGGCCGAGATCGCCGCTGGAGTCGACTTTTCCGGCTACGAAGGTGAGGAAGGCCTCTTGGGGGTAATGGGGCGCCAGGATTTGGGGGAGGTGACCCTCATCCGCCATGCTTACGTGCACCCCCAGGCCCAACGCCGGGGCGTGGGCGCGCAGCTGTTAACCTATCTTATGGATAACATTCCGGGCCCGGTCCTGGTGGGCACCTGGGCCGCGGCGTGGTGGGCCATCCGCTTTTATGAAAAGCACGGCTTCAGGCTGGTCACCCCCGAAACCAAGGATCGCCTGCTCCTAACCTACTGGACTATTTCTCCCCGCCAGGTGGAAACCTCGGTAGTCCTGGCCGACCCCAAGTGGGTCAACTTGAACAGCTACAACGGATAATCAGTTCATCCGGGAATTGACTACCTCTTACATAGCCAGTTGGGTTTTGAGACGGCGGGCGATTTCCTGGCCCAAGTCCTGGGCCTGACCCCAGACTTCCTGATCTTCCACCCGGCAGAATTTCTCCGGAGTCACTTTGGTATCCTCCCCGAAGACCCAGGGCAGGGCACTCATGGGACAGGTTTCCCCGAAGCCGCACACCAGGCACTCGGGGTTGCCCACCGCCTGCAACTGCCCCAGGACCTCCATGCCTTCCATCCTCAGGGCATGGGCGATCTGTTCATTGGCTTCCGCCACCCCCGGCGCACCCCGGCCAATGCCCGTGGTGACCACCACGGCCAGCTTGCCCCGGTTGAGGCCATGCTGATGGCGCATAGAAAAGAGGCGCTCCAGGAAGCCCTTGGTGAAGCCGTCCACGGAACCATAGGGACAGTAGCCGCCCACCACCAAGGCCCCGGCGCGGCGGACTTTTTCCGCCAATTCTGGAAAATCATCCTTTACCTTGCAAATATTGTCCTCTTTACACCCCAGGCAAGCGATACAAGGACGGACGTTAATGAGGCTGAGCTTGACGAATTCAGTCTTCAAACCGCTGGCCGCCAAAACGGCCTGGACCAGGCGGTCGGTGTTGCTATTCTTAATGGGGCTGCCGGAAATCCCTAAAATTTGCGGATACATGTATTTCCTCCTTCATGAGTTTAAAGATGGTGCGTGGGACGCACCCATTGTAGGTTCATGGTAATCATTGGGGGCAATAAGTGCAGTAGCTTAAGCTACAATGTTGAAAAAAAAATGGTGATTTCAGGAAGGATGGTCTTTTTATTGAGGGTGTTAACCTAATATACAATAAACATATCATAAACTGCTGAATCCTGGTTCCCGAGCTCTTGCTTGGGAACCCACCTTTTCTGCCAAGCTCCTGCTTGGCAAAAGTATTCGTGTAATTTTAATATGTTGTATGCAAAAACAATAGGTCCCCAAGCAGAGCTTGGGCTAAAATTGGCGTTCCCAAGCTGGAGCTTGGGAACGAGCAGCAGAATTGGAAAAATGGCGAATTCAGGAAGAATGGAGGGTTATTTTACTGACCCCTGACCCCTGCTTTTTACAGCTCCACCACCTCAGAACTAACGGGCTGGCCCATGAACAGGCCGGCCAACTGGGCAAAGCGGGGGGTAAGATCGGTGGTGAGGTAACGCCGGCTCCCGCCCCGGCTCAGACGGCTTTCGATATCTGGATGGCGCTGCAGGTAATTCACCAGCTTAGCCGCGGTGACCTGGCCAGAGCAAATCAGGTCGTGGCCGTCTCCCAGGATAGCCCGGATTTGCTCTTTGAGGATGGAGTAATGGGTGCAGCCCAAAATTAGCGTGTCCACCCGGTTTTCGAAGGGGGCCAGGTAGCGGCGCAAGATCAAGGCGGTGCCTTCCCAGTCCTGCTCTCCGGACTCGATGATGGGCACCAGGAGCGGGCAGGCCTGCTGCACCACCGCAACCTCCGGGTCCAGTTTTTTCAGCTCCAGTTCAAAGGATTGGGAAGTCACCGTGCCCTCGGTGGCAATGACCCCGATGTGCTTCGTTTGGGTCCGGGCCACGGCCTCTTCCACCGTGGGGATCAGCACCCCCAGGACCCGGCGGTCGGGGTAGCGTTCCGGCAGAAAGATCTGCTGGATGCGGCGCAAGGCCCGGGCCGAGGCAGTGTGGCAGGCCAAAACGATGAGTTGGCATCCCTGGCGGAAGAGATAATCCACCGCCTGCTCGGTGAAGCGGATCACCACCCGGTCGGACCGGGTGCCGTAGGGGATGCGGGCGTTGTCCCCCAGATAGAGGTAGTCGTAGTCCGGCAGGACCTGCAAGAATTCCCGCAAGACCACCAGCCCGCCAAAGCCTGAATCAAAGACGCCGATCATGAGAAATACCGTTTTCTGTTTTCGGTTTTCGATTTTCGGTTAAGGCGCTTGCCACAAATGCATCATGTGTACTGATTTTATGGCCTATGCCAAAAGTTTTTTCAGTTTTGGCCCGTATCCCAAAGATCCTAAATCCCCCCTACCCCCTTTTTGCTAAGGAGGGAACTTGGCAGAAAAGCTTTCGAAAGTCCCCCTTCGACAAAGGGAGATTTAGGGGGATTTAAAAAAACCAGAGGTTGAAAGGAATTTTTGGCAATTGGTATAACCTATCCAAAATTCCACTTCTGCAAAGAGGAATTTTAATAGCCCTGATTTGGTTAGACTTTCAATCCGATAATCTCAGCAGGGTGCCCCGTTTATAGGCGGAGCGCAAGGTCAGGGAAACCAGGCCGTAGCTGAGAATCAGGTATATCACACTTTGGCCGAAGCCGTAAAGCAGGGGGTGGCGGGACACCAGGGGAAAACCGTAGAAATGCCGGAAATAATCGAGAAAGTAAGTCAGGGGAATAAATTGCGCCAGGACCTGGACGCTCTCGGGCAGCACGCTGATGGGATAATAAAGGCCGCATAAGAGCAGCATGAGGTAGGAGAAAGCCCAGGCCGCCACTTCGGCCCGCTGGCCGAAGCGCAGCACCAGCGCCAAAACCAGGGCCCCGATGATGGCGGCGTTGAGGAACATGCCCAGGAGGAACCAAATCAAACCGTCCAGACCCGGCCGGGTGAGATCCATGTCAAAAAAATAAACGCTCAATAATCCCATGAGCACAAAGATCAGGAAACCCCGGACCAGCCCCACCAGGCCAGAGCCCATGAGGATGTGGGTCAGGCGCACCGGCGCGATGAATTCATGCTTCAAGCTTTTGGACCAGACGGAATAAAGCAGGGCGTAAGACAGGTCCAGTTGGGCAATCTGTACGGTGTTCATGGTCACTGCGCCGATGAGGATGAAAGAGACCGTATCAGCCTGAAGGTGAAGAAACCGGGTCAGCAGACCCACGGAAAAGATGCCGATGAGGGGCCAAAAGAGCATCTCCAGCATGGCAAAGACGTTGCGGCGATTAACCAAGGAACTGCGGACGCTGAAGGCCCAGATTTTATAAAGGTTAGTGCGTAATCTCACGATAAATTTCTTCCAGGTCCACGGGCTTGACCTTTACCTGGGTCAGCTTCTTTTCAGTCCGATACACAGCTTCCAGGATGGCGGGAAGCCGTTCGTCGGCCCGGTCTAGGACCAGATCCACCCTGGAATCCTCCACCCGGTGGGTAAGCACTCCGGGAAGCCGCCCAAAGTCCAGGGAAGGAGGAGAGTCATGGAACCGCAGGCTCAAGTGGTCTCCCAATCCCAAACGCTGTTGCAGCTCCGGGATACGGCCTTCCGTCACCAGGCTGCCCTGCTTCAAAAAAGCCACCTCAGTGCAGAGCATCTCCGCCTCCCGCAAGTTGTGGGTGGTAAGGAGCATCGTGACCCCGGTCTCCCGGTTGAGGCGGAGAATCTCCTCCCGAATATGTTGCGCCATCTCCTGGTCCAGGCCCGACGTGGGTTCATCCAAGAAAAGCAATTCGGGGGCATTGATGAGGGCCTTGGCCAGGGAAAGACGCTGTTTAAGGCCGGTGGAGAGGCGCTCGAAGGTAACGGCCCGGTATTCCCCCAACCCAAATAAGTCCAGGAGGCTTTCCACCTTGTCCACCAAGAGCCCGCCTCCCAGGCCGTAGAGGCGGCCATAGAATCTAAGATTGTCCTCCACTGTCATGCACCAGAGGAAATGGGTGCCGCTGGCCGCCAGGTTAATGCGCTCCTTGAGACGGGCGGCATCCCGCACCACATCCAGGCCCAAAACTTGCGCCTGGCCAGTATCCGGCAGCAGTAGAGTGGCCAGGATGGAAATGAGGGTGGTCTTCCCCGCGCCGTTGGGCCCTAATACACCGAAGATGGCCCCGGAGGCCACCTGAAGGTCGATCTCTCGGAGCACCTGTTTTGCCGGACTCCAAAACCCGGTGCGGAAGCTCTTGCCGATGCCCTCTGCTGCAATGGCTGTTTGCATAATTAGATATCTTATTAACTCTCTATACTATGAAGCATGTAAAATACCAGGAAGATCCCAATGGCAAGGATTCCCATGGCCACGAGTATGTCAAGTAATAGTGAAGGTTTATAGGTCTCGTCATCTATTTCTCTTTCGACTTTCTTATATCTAATAAATGACAAGAGGCCCATTAAAGCGCCCATTGCCACGAGACCTATGCCAAAAATTGTGGAATATCCCATGGAAGCCGGAACAGTTTCAGTAACACCCGGTTTCCCCAATAAATAGGATAATTTTTTCATAAATAAGGCAAACTTTTCTACCACAAACCCAAATGCCATGATGCCGATACTTGTCCTGATCCAGGCAAGGAAGGTCCTTTCATTTGCCATGTGAACCTGGATATAGGCACCTTTTGCCACTTTTTTATTTTCAATGATTTCCGCCATAACGGAACGCCTTTCTCTATTATTTAGGCAATTGTTTGGGAAATGATCTAGGCTAAGTCTATCAAACCTGCACTTCCAGGCCAAGGTTTTCCGGAAAAGAGCAAGACCGTCCCGGCTTGCAAAGTTGCTTAGGCTAAGATACATTAGCCCCATATGAGCCAGGAAGAACGCATCGTCAATCCCCGGCTCCAGGCGGATGATCTGGGTTTGGAAGCGGGCCTGCGCCCCCAGTCTCTGGCCGACTTCGTGGGCCAGGAGGAACTGCGGCGCAACCTGGAGATCGCTCTGGCCGCGGCCCTGGCCCGGGGCGAGGCGGTGGACCACATTTTAGTGCATGGCCCCCCGGGGCTGGGGAAGACCACCCTGGCATACATCATCGCCCATGAAATGGGCGGCGCCATCAAAACCACGTCGGGTCCGGTGGTGGAGCGGGCCGGCGACCTGGCGGCCCTGCTCACCAATCTAGCCCCCAAAGATGTCCTGTTCATTGACGAAATCCACCGTCTGCCCACCGTGGTGGAGGAAATCCTTTATCCGGCCATGGAGGACTTCCGCCTGGACCTCATTATCGGCCAGGGGCCCGGGGCCCGCTCTCTGAAAATGCCACTGCACCATTTCACCCTGGTGGGGGCCACCACCCGGGCCGGCCTGCTCACCCCGGCCCTGCGGGACCGTTTCGGCCTGATGCTCCGGGTAGATTTTTACCGGGTGGAAGAACTGGCCCAGATCACCCGCCGGGCCGCCCAGGTGCTGGGGATAGAAATTGAAGCTGACGGGGCCTGGGAAATTTCCCGGCGCTCCCGGGGCACCCCCCGCATTGCCAACCGCCTCTTGAAACGGGTCAGGGATTACGCCCAGGTTCGAGGGGACGGCCGCATCAACCGGGAGATAGCTGACGCCGCTCTGACTCTTTTGGACGTGGACCAATTGGGATTGGACCGCATGGACCGCCAGATTCTTCTCACTATCCTGGAAAAGTACGACGGCGGGCCGGTGGGCCTGGGCACCCTGGCCGCGGCCCTGTGCGAAGAAGAGGACACCCTGGAAGACGTCTATGAACCGTACCTGATCCAGTGCGGTTTCTTGCAGCGCACCGCTCGGGGCCGCATGGCCACCAACCGGGCCGCGGAATATTTCGCCAAGCTGCCCCGAAGACGCCACCCCACCTTATTTGACCGTTAAAAGCTGAACAACTCCTCTCGGTAAAAGCGGGGTCATCATCCTTCCCGGAGGAGCTTTAGCGCCGCTTCCAGGGGTTCCAACACCTTATAGATCGGTTCGCACGCCAGGCAAGGCACGATGTTATCCCGCCCCCGGGAGGTGAACACGGTCTCCCGGGTTCCCTCGCACTGACAGTTTTTCGCCATTAAACGAAGTTCTTCCACCAGCTTGGGGAGGGGAAGGTTATCGATATTCAGCTTCTTTAATTCTTCCATTAAGTGACTCCTTGATGGGCAAGTAATTGATTTAGTTTATATAAAGTCTGCGCAATCTTTGCAGGGGCGGGTTTGAAACCCGCCCCTGCATCCGGTTGTTATTTCAGCTTTGTAAAAAAATCTTTTATACCCTATACCATATAAGGAGCGCCGAGCCGAAGCGCAAGCCCCAAGGAGGGGCCTAGTTGCTTATCATCCCTGAATCATTATATTATGTCATCGGAAGCACCGATAAGAGAGTTATGAGGTTATTATGACCGAAAACCCGACTCCCTCCACCAGCCGCAACATCATCTGGTTTGTGTTGCCAATGCTCTTGCTCCTGTTGATAATCCAATATTACAGTGTGGCCAAACAGACGGTGGAGATTAGCTATAGTGAATTTCGCACCCTTTTGGACAATAAGGGCGTTGATGATCTGGCCATCAGCAATGAGGTCATCACGGGCAAACTGCTCCCTAAGGGGGTCGAAGATCTGGCCAAGGAGAGAAATAAACCCGACCTGCCCCAGACTCTGGAAAAAAAGTTCGAGAAAAAAGAACCGGCCTTTTCCACTGTCAGGATGGCTGACCCTGACCTGGTTAAGCTCTTGGAAAAAAATAACATCAAATACCGGGCCATTCTGGAAAATACCTGGCTCAGTTCCCTGCTTTCCTGGGTTTTGCCCTTCTTTCTATTGATCGCTATCTGGATGTACTTTTTTAGGAAAATCGGCAGCGGCGCCGGTGGCCTCATGACTGTGGGGAAGAGCAAGGCCAAGGTTTACGTCCAGGATGAAACCAAGGTCACTTTCCAGGACGTGGCCGGGGTGGAAGAAGCGGAAGATGAACTGAAGGAAATTATAGAATTCTTGAAGAATCCCGCCAAGTTTCAGGTTTTGGGGGGCAGCCTGCCCAAAGGCGTTCTGCTGGTGGGGCCACCAGGAACCGGAAAAACCCTGCTGGCCCGGGCGGTGGCCGGAGAGGCCGGCGTCCCCTTCATGAGCCTGTCAGGCTCGGATTTTGTGGAAATGTTTGTGGGAGTGGGCGCCGCAAGAGTACGGGATCTCTTTGCCACAGCCGATGAAAAGGCGCCCTGCATTATCTTCATCGACGAACTGGATGCCATCGGCAAGGCTCGGGGCATCAGTGTCATGGGGGGCCCTGAAGAACGGGAAAATACCCTGAATCAGTTGCTGTCGGAAATGGACGGCTTCGATACCCGCAAAGGGGTGATCATTATGGCTGCCACCAACCGGCCCGAAATCTTGGACCCGGCCCTGATCCGCCCCGGGCGCTTCGACCGCCACATCCTGGTGGATCGGCCATCCCTAAAGGGCCGGGAGGATATCTTAAAGATACACACCCGAACCATCAAGGTTTCCCCAGAGGTCAACCTCAACACCTTGGCGGCCCGCACCCCCGGCATGGTGGGGTCCGATTTGGCCAACATCGTCAACGAAGCGGCTCTGCTGGCGGCCCGGAAGAACAAGAGCGCCGTGGAAATGGACGACTTCGAAGAAGCCATCGACCGGGTAGTAGCAGGTCTGGAAAAGCGCAACCGGGTCATGAACCCCAAGGAAAAAGAGATCGTGGCCTATCACGAGACCGGCCATGCCCTGGTGGCCGAAGCCTTGCCCACCACCGACAAAGTGCACCGGGTCTCCATTATCCCCCGGGGCATTGGCGCCCTTGGTTATACCATGCAACTTCCCACCGAGGACCGCTACCTGATGACCAAAACCGAACTGGAAGACCGTATGGCCGTGATGATGGGCGGCCGGGTGGCGGAAGAGTTGATCTTTAACGAGATTTCCACCGGAGCCCAGAATGATTTGTACCGGGCCACGGACATCGCCCGCTCCATGATCCGGGAGTACGGCATGAGCGAACGCCTGGGACCCATCACTTTTGAGCGGGAGCGGCGCCCCCTGTTCCTGGAAACCATGATGCCATCGACTTCCAAAGATTACAGCGAAGCCACGGCCCAGGATATCGACCAGGAGGTGGCGGCACTGGTGGACAAGGCGCATCGCCGGGCCCGGGAAGTCCTGGAAAAGGAACGCCCCGTTCTGGAGAAAGCCGCCCAAATCCTCCTGGAGAAAGAGGTCCTCGAAGGGGAGGAATTACGGCGAATTTTGAATAGCTCCCACACCCAGGAACAGCAGACGTTATAAATCTGGTGAGATGGCCTCAGTGTCCGCTGGCCTTCAATTGCATCTCTTTGCACAACGTCATGTCCATCGGCCCCGCACATAAGATTTTCTCTTCCGGCGCTGACCTGCAAGAATACGTTCTGGCCCAGGGCGGCCCCGGTACCCTGACGGTGGTGCCGCACCAGCGTCTGGCGCACCAAATCTGGGACCGGCAGCGCGGCGCCGCATTACAGGCCGGTCAACCCGCCTGGGAACCCTTGGCCCTGCGCACCCTGCAGACCTGGTGGTCAGAGATCTTCCAGCAGCTATGGCCTAAAGAAGCCCTGGCACCGCCCCTGGTGCGCCTGGGTCTGTGGCGGCAGGCTTTAAAAGCCGCTCCCCCCCCCAGCGGTCCCACCCCGGAGCTGGCCTGGGCCGAAGCCCTGGATGAAACCCACATTCTCCTGTGTCGTCACTCGTTGGGGCAAAGGATGGCAGGCGGGGACGCCTGCCCCACCGGGGACACCCGCCCCACCATGCCTTCTGGCGATGATTCGCCTCTGGTGGCCTGGCGCCGCCGGGTCACCGGCCTCTATGCCGCCCTGCTGCGCCAGGAGGGCTGGTTGAGTCCCGGCGAATTCCCCGCCTATCTTTTGGCCGCGCTTCGAGAAGGCAGGGTCGATCTGCCCGAAAGAATCCTGGTGGCCTGCCTGGACACCCCGGCGCCTGTCGAAGAAGTTTGGCTAAATGAGGTCAGTCGTCGGACCCAATTGGTGCATCTAAAGGTGCGCGGCGATTTGCACAATGTCCAGGAAGCCGTGAGTCTGCCCGACGATCACCATGAAATGGACTGGGTGGCGGCCAAACTGGTGGAACTGGCCAGAGGGGAAGGCGCACCTCTCCATGGCCTGGCAGTCAGCGCCATGGACATGGAAACCTATGCGCCTCAATTGCGGCGGGTTCTGGCAGAAGTGCTGGGGCCGCCCGAGTCCCCGGAAGGTTGGGCCTACAACTTTTCCCAGGGCCTCAGCCTGGCGGAAGTCCCCCTCTTTCAGGCTGGCCTCCTGCCCCTGCAATTTCTCATTCACCGGGAGCGCCGCCAAGACCTGGTCTCCCTGCTCCTGTCTCCATATTACGGGAAGCTGCACGTGCATGGCCAACCGCCGGCCCATTGGGACCAGGTCTTTCGGGCGCATGGTTGCGACCAGGGCTGGGAGCGTTTGCGGAAAACGGTGGTCCGGTCCCTCCTGGAGGAGGAAGAAACAGCGGTGCTGGCCCGGTTGGACCGGGTCTGGAATTCCCTGAAAATGTCTGCGGCGCCGACTGGGGAATGGTGCCGTCAACTTCGGGCCGCCTGGCGGGAACTGGGCTTCCCTAAAGGGCTGGACGAGGCCGGGCCCGAGGCCTGGGCCAGGTTCACGAGGCTTTTGGCCGAAGTGGAGACCGCCTTGGGTCCAGAAGTAATCGGGGGCGATGAGTTCCTGGAATGGATCAAGGTCGGGGCGCGCCGCATTATCCTGGCCGGACCAGGCCAACAGAACGCCGGGATTCAAGTTTTGGGTCTGTTGGAAATGCGAGGCCTGGACTTTGACCGGGTCTTTTGCCTGGGGATGAACTCCGGGTCCCTGCCCGCCCCGCCCCGGCCATTGCCGTTGCTCTCCGCCGCCGAAAAACGACAGGTTTTAGGGGGAACCTACCAAAGCCAGCACCAATTTGCCGCGGAACTTTTTGCCAATCTGTTGGGGACTGCGCCCCACCTCACCTTCACCCGGCCCAAAATGGTGGAGCAGGAAGAGCGGGTGAGCACTCCGTTATATCAGGGAGAGTGGTCCCAGGCCGAGATGGCGGTCCTTTCCACCCCCCACCCCGCCTGGCTGCGGTCCCCGGCGGTCCTGGCGGCCTTCAAGGCTCCTGACTTGCCGATCTTGCCGGCACTTGCCGAGCCTCCCCTGTCATTAACGCTACCCGGGCAAATCTCCCTGAGCCAGATAAGCACCGCCCTGGACTGTCCTTGCCGTTTCCTATTGGAGCATCTGCTGAAGATTAAAGAACTGCCGGAAATAGAGGCGGGACTGGACCCCCGGGAACGGGGCCAACTGCTACATAAGGTGCTGGCCCGGTTTGCCTCGGAATTCAATAATGTTTTGGAGCAGGAAATGGTCTGGGACCACGCCCGGGCCCGAAAACTGCTTGAGGAAGCTGCCCGCCAAGTCCTGACCCCTTTGAGTTTCGATCTTAACTGGCAGGCGGAGGCGGAGCGCTGGTTGGGGAAGGCCGGTCTTTTGTGGGAATGGCTGCGGCTGGAAAGGGAGCGTTTCGAAGCGGGCTGGCGCTGGCAGGGCACGGAGGTGGCATTCCAGGACCTTTGCAGCCAGGATTGGCCCTTTTCCCTGGCCGGACGGATAGACCGGCTGGACTATCACCCTGAGAGTGCCGACCTTCTGCTTTGGGATTACAAAACCGGAGAAATCCCGAAAAAGCAAGAAGTCCTGAAAGACCTGGAAGAACCGCAGTTGGCCTGTTATCTCTACGCTGTGCAGAAAGGGCGGGTGCCGGTTCAAACGGAGCCGGCTCAGTTGCGGGCAGGGTTCATCGGCCTCAAATCACCGCGGCCCCAACATCTGAAGCACGAGGACTTCAAAGCCACTCCGGAAACCTGGCAGGCTGCGGCCGCGGCCTTTGCCGAACGGGTGGCGGCCCTGGGCCGGCGCCTGGCCGCGGGGGATTTTCGCCCCGATCCCAACCCGGCCCCGGAGGGCAAAGATCAGGGAGCATGTCGATATTGTCGATTTGATCTGATATGCGGTTTTATTCCAGAAACTGCATCAACGGACGAGGAAGAAGATCTGTAGGGGCGATTCGGCGGGTCGCCCTACTTAACTGCGCATGGATAAAGAATATTTCCTTCCTTCAGATCAGCTCATCCGGGATCAGGCCTTAAGCCCTTCGGAAGGTTTTCACCTGGAGGCCCCCGCGGGCAGCGGCAAGACCTCGGTGCTCCTGGCCCGGTTTCTCACCCTCCTGGCCCGGGTGGATACGCCGGAGGAGATGCTGGCCCTGACCTTCACCCGCAAGGCCGCCGGCGAATTACGCTCCCGGGTCATGGGCCTCCTCTGGGAACGGCGCGACCCCGGCCCCGAGGCCTCCCCCCTGGACTTGAAGCTTCATGAACTGGCGGAAGAAGTCTTCCGGCGTCACGCCGATGAGGCGACGCTCAAGCTGACGCCGGAGCGCCTGCCCATCATGACCTTCCACGGTTTCTGCGCCCAACTCCTGAAGCTGGCCCCCCAGGAAGCCGGCGTGCCGCTTTCTTTCACGCTGATGGAAGAAGACGAGGACCGCTGGCTCAAGGCCGAGGCCCTGGATGAGCTGCGCGTCCGCCTGAACGCCCGTCCCGCGCAGGACCCGGTGCGTCTGGCCCTGGTGCGCCGCCTGGTGCGCCTCAACAACGACTGGCCCCGGCTGGCCAAAGAGTTGCACGGGCTTTTGTCCCGCCGGGACAGCCTGGGGGATTTCCTGGTCCTGGCCCGGGTGAGCCGGGATGCAGATGCGTACCAGCGTCTTCTGGAGGACAGGTTTCAGATGGTACTGCCGCCATCCCTGGAAGGACTGCGGGTCGGGCTGGCGGATAGCGCCTTAGGTCGGGCCTGGCCGGAATTTTGGCAGGAATTGCAGGGGGCTCCCCATGGCGATATACTCCCTTCTGTGATCCCCGGAACTAAGCCCGCAGACTTGGTCGGCTGGCAGGCCATATCCCAGGTTCTTTTAACCGCCAGTCAAGGGGAGCCGCGCAGACGCTTCTCCCGCAAAGACGGTTTTCCAGAAGGTTTTGATCAAAAAAAATGGGCCGCCCTGATTCAAGCCCTACCGCCGGCGGTGATCCGGAGCTTGAAGCAGTTCCGAGAGATGACCCCCTTTGGGGCCTCTGCCGAAGAAGCCGCAGCCCTTCAAGACCTGGTCATCCTGGTGGGGGAAGCCCTGAAAGTCTACGAGCAGCTCTGCGCCAAGCGCGCAGCCCTGGATTTCGTGGCTTTGGAACAGGCAACCCTGAATCTGCTCAGCGAAGACGACCCCACCGAGATCATGCTGCGCCTGGATTGGCGCCTTAAACACATCCTGGTGGATGAATTTCAGGACACCAGTGAAAACCAGATGAACTTGCTGTGCCGCCTGATATCCGGTTGGCAGACAGGCACCGGGCGCACCCTGATGGTGGTGGGGGACCCCAAGCAGTCTATTTACGGCTGGCGCCAAGCCAAGCCCCGCCTGTTCATGGAGTCCCGCACCGGTCTGCCCTGTGGCACCGCAGCACCCTTGCCTTTGACGCCCCTCTGGCTCACCACCAATTTCCGGGCCAGCCGGACCTTGATCGCCTGGACCAACCAGGTCTTCGAGGACACTGTCATGGCCGGCGGCACCGCGGGCGCCGGGTTCCACCGGGCCGAACCCCGCCCCGGGGCGATGGATGGTCCAGCACCTTATCTGGCGTTGTTTTCTGGAGAAACCGACCTGGCAGCCCGGCAACTGGAAGCCCGGTGGCTGGCCCGGCGAGTGGCGGATTGTCTGCCCTCCTTAAAAAAAGATGAGAACATCGGCATCCTACTCTTTACTCGGACCCATTTGCCCTTGTATCTAAAAGCCTTGGGGGAAACCGGCTTGGCCGTCCGGGTCAAAGAGGGGCTGAAGCTGGCCGACAGCCGGGTGGTGGCGCACCTCCACAACCTGGCCCGGGCTTTGGTCCGCCCCCAGGATGACACGGCCTGGGCCGCAGCGCTCCGTGGTCCTTGGGGGCCCCTGAATCTGGCGGCCTTGGTTGATGTAGCCCATGCACCAGGAGAACTGTGGTCTGAGAGGGTGCGCCATCTGGCCACTGAGGATAATTGTCCGGTGGAATTACGCCAGCTTGCCACCTCCCTGGCGGAAGCCCAACGCCAAGTGGGGCGGCGTCCCCTGGCCGATATCCTGACGGAGTGGCTCAATGTCATCAGCGGCTGGACCGGAATCGCCGCCTGGGAAGGCCCGCTGGGCGTGGCCAATGGTCGGACCTACCTGGACCTCCTGGCTGCGGCGGAAGAAGGCCTCCCTGAGACCACTTTCCTTAAAGCCGACTTTAATTTACAGGAGGCTTTTCAACCGCCGGACCCCCGGGCTCAGGCCTCCCGGGTGGAAATCCTGACGGTGCACGGCGCCAAGGGGCTGGAGTTCGACCAGGTATTTCTCCCCTTCCTGGACTGGCAGCCCTTGAAGAGCGAAGACAATACCCCTCCCTTCCTCTTGGAGGAAATTCCCGGACGCCGTCTGCACGGCTTGGCCCTGGCCCGGCCCTATATCCGGGAGAAGCAAAGCTCCCTCTATTTGCTCTTGCGCAATCTGAAAAATCAGCGGATCGTGGACGAAGCACGCCGGGTCTTTTATGTGGCAGTGACCCGGGCCCGGCAGCGCTTGGTGATGTCCGCGGCGGTCAGAGTCGATAAAACAGGAGACTGGCAGGTCTCCGGCGACGGCCCCCTGGCGTGGCTCAAGGAGCATTACCGGCTGGACCTGCCGCCGGTAGGGACGCCCGTGAGTTGGCCTCAACCTGAGTTGCTGGTGGAACTGGTGACCACGGTGGCACCTTTAACCGGCGAGGTCGAGACGCCCCGGGAACTGCCCCTGGCCTGGGAATTTCAGCAGGAAGCCGCCCCTTACCGAGTGGGTTTTCCCTCCCGGTTGCCGGCCCAGACAAAGGGCACCCCTCTTCCTGCCGAATCACCGGAAGATGGCAATAGCGCCCGTATCCGGGGGGAAGTGACGCACCGGGCTTTGGAGTCCATGGCACGTGGCGAGCCTCTGCCGGATACGATGTCACTGGCCGCGGCCCTGCGTCAGGAGGGGATGACCCCTCCTATGGCCGCCAGCCTGGCCCAAGAGATTTTTGCCGAACTTCAGGCCTGCCAGGCAGACCCGTTTTTGGCTGCGCTCTTAAAGCCTGACCTGCCTTGGGCCGCCAGTGAATGGCTCCTGGAGGACCAGCCGCAACCGGGGTTGATCCGCCGGGGGGTAATCGACCGTCTGGCCTTTGATGGAAAAGATTGGTGGCTTCTAGATTTCAAGACCTCCCGCCCAGCCGCCAAAGAGGATTGGGAGGAGTTCATGGCCGATGAAGTGGAGAAATATCGGCCTCAACTTACGGCCTACCGGGAAATGGCGGCTGAGGTCAAAGGGTTGGCTTCACCGGCGAGAATCCGGGGTGGCATCTATTTCACCGCACGCCAGAAGTTTATAGAGATATGAAATTTTCGGTTAGCACTATATATCAACTATAAATTGCGAAGCTTTAATAATGGCAAGCTATACGTTATAACCTCCCACAACAAATTATTTTAATTGACCATTCGCGTCATTTTACTATAAATTAGCTTATGCCCTGTTAGCCGTAAGATCAAATCTAACCCCTGAATTTTCCTGCAAATGGGCCGAGATGGCGTCGGAAGATGCCAAAACAAAATCTTACTACCCTTTTCACAACCGTTTAAAGGAGGTAAAAAGCCTGATGGCATCTTCCGATGATGATCAGACTGGGGCAGAACTCCGCATATTGATGGATAATGTTCCGGCGGTCCTTTTTAAGGGTTATCTGGACGGCGCCATTGATCTCGATGATCGAAAAGTAGAGGCCATGACCGGGTTCTCCCCGGAAGATTTTATGTCCCGCCGGTTGAAATGGACCGACCTGATGCTGGCAGAAGATCGAGACTCTGCCAAAAGTATCTTTATTCAGGCCTTGAAGACCAATAAGACATATGTCCGGGAGTATCGAATTAGGGGCAAAGCCGAGAACATCATCTGGGTGCATGAGCGTAGCCATATTGTGTGCAACGCTGACGGAAAAGTGAAGTACGTCAGCGGCTTGTTTTTCGATGTCACCGAAACCAAACACCTTGAAGAGAAGCTCCGTGAGACTGAAAAGGAGCTGCGCATCGTCATCGACAACATCCCCGCGATCCTATTTAAGGGTTATCTGGACGGGTCGGTGGAAACTTTGGATGGTAAGCTGGAAGCCATGACCGGTTACCCCAAGGACGAGTTTGCATCCCGGCGGCTTAAATGGACGGACCTGATTTTTGAAGAAGATCGTGAGCAAACCAGAGAGGTCTTCATTCATGCCTTAAAGACCAACAAATCCTATGTCAGGGAATACCGGATCAGGCCGAAAACGGGCGAGGTGCTTTGGGTCCAAGAGCGCAGCCACATCGTCTGTGATGCAAAAGGCAAAGTGGAATACGTTAGCGGCCTCTTCTTTGACATCACCGAGCGTAAGGTGTTAGAGGCTGCAGTGGCAGAACGGAATGCCCAGTTGCAGGAGGCCAATGCGCGCCTGCAAGGCTGGGCCAAGGAACTGGAACAACGCAATACGGAAATTACCCTACTGGGTCAGATGGGGGAGCTTTTGCAAAGTTGCAATACTACCGAGGAAGCCTATCTCGTTATCAGGCAATCGCTCAAGAAGTTGTTTCCCGTTGACTCCGGGGCCGTTTTTCTCATCAATAACTCGCGTACTCTCGTGGAGGCCGCTTCCTTATGGGGGGATATCCCGCCGGCGGAGTTGGTTTTTACCCCTGATGAATGTTGGGCGCTACGTCGGGGAAGAGTTCATGGAGCAACAGAAATTCATTCCGGTTTTCACTGCCGCCATGTGGCAAGAGACCAAAGGTCTTACCTCTGCGTGCCCCTGGTGGCTCAAAGCGAAACCATCGGTATCTTCCATGTTCTTCTGGGATCTGAAGACCTCAAGCAGGTGGAGGCCAAACAAAACCTGGCCTTCAGGGTCTCCGACCACTTGGGATTGGCCCTGGCTAAGTTAAAGTTGCAGGAAACCTTACAAAATCTCTCGGTCCGGGACCCCCTTACCGGTTTGTTCAACCGGCGGTATCTGGAGGAATCCATGGAACGGGAGCTACGCCGTGCGGAACGCCAGGGCAAACAGGTAGGCGTGATCATGGCCGACATCGATCATTTTAAACGCTTTAATGATACCTTTGGGCATGAGGCAGGAGACACCTTATTAAAGGAAGTTGGCAAAGTGCTTGGTAAGCATATCCGGGGCAGTGATATCGCCTGCCGTTATGGGGGGGAGGAATTTACCATTATTATGCAAGATGTGTCTATGGCCATAACCCAGCAACGCGCTGAACAGCTGCTGGACGCGATCCGGCGCCTGAAAGTGTACCACGGAGATCGGGGTCTGGACCCAGTTACCCTGTCTTTGGGAGTGGCCATCTTTCCGGAGCACGGCGACACTTATAAGGCAGTTTTGCAGGCTGCGGATGTGGCCCTTTATCAAGCCAAACAGTCCGGACGCGACCGAGTCTGTTTAGCGGGGAGGCATTGAGAGACGGTAAACTGCTACGAAGGCGATAGGCTGAAAGTTCCGTCCCTGCGGTCGCTGACAACGCATTTGATTCTCCAGTGCAAAACCAGAAGACCCTCAACAGGAAAAGCATTGGGGGCTGACAATGATGGCCGAGCGGGCCATTGTGGTGAGGAGCCAGTGCTGCATCGAATCCCAGCCGAGCCATGGGACACAGGTAGAGGTAGAGCGTGCGCTGACAACTGAGACTTAAGGGTTTTGCTTTCTGCTATGACCAGAAACTTATCAATCGTATCAAAACTTGCTATATATAATCCATATGGAGTGTTTTGAAAAACGGTCTCGAAAAAGTCGCTGCAAAATTAACAGCTTGAAACCTAAGTACCTGTTCCTTTTGCTTTATTGGCTGCTGTTATCCATCTATCCTGCTCAGGCCCAGGATACCTTGGCATTCCAGGGAATCCGTTTCCGGCTCATACCCGGGGGCTGGTATTTCCTGGGGTCGCCGCCCAACGAGACCGGGCGGTATGCCGATGAAGCCTCATCCCACAAAGTCAACCTCAAGCCGTTCTATATCAGCGCCACCGAAATCACCAATGACCAGTATGGCCGGTTTCTCAAAGCTGCAAACCATCCAGAGCCTCTATATTGGGAGGATAAAAACCTCAATGCCCCCAACCAGCCGGTGGCGGGGGTCACCTGGTTTGACGCCGTGGCCTTCTGCCAGTGGCTGACCCAAGTCACCGGCGTGACCCATGAACTTCCCAGCGAAGACCAATGGGAGGCGGCGGCTCGAGGTGGCCTGGTGAGCCAGCCTTATCCTTGGGGGGCTCAGGCCCCGGATGCCGGCGGCGTTTTTCGGGCCAACTTCCGCACTGCGCTGCCCGGGGCCGCGGGGTTTCGCTTCACCGCGCCGGTGGGCTCCTTTCCCCCCAATGGCTACGGTCTGTTCGACATGGCCGGCAATGTTTCCGAGTGGTGTCAGGATCGCTATGTGCCTTTGCGCTCCGGGGGCCCATTCAAACCTGGGGTCTTACGCCTCCTCAAAGGCGGCTCCTGGATCGCCGGCTCCCGTGATCTGCGCAACGCCGCCCGCCAATCCGCGCCCCCCACATACGCCGATGGCTATATCGGCTTCCGGGTGGTGCGTCTGCCCCAGCCTTAACCTCAATTTTTTGGTTAATTTTGTATTATTTTATCTTGCCATGAACATGTATAGATGTTATCGTGTTTATACCGGTTCACTTAGATAAAATTAGTCCTTTTCCAGAGAGTTAACAAATTGGAGGAAAATTTAATGGCTGAGTTAGATGTGACCAAATGTACCATAGACCCCGCGACCCAGGAGATGTTGAAGAGGGCCAAAGCGGAAGGTATTGAAACCATTTGGGACCGGGCCGAGTCCATGAA